>JAOADV010000009.1 GCA_026417135.1 Ignavibacteria bacterium | reverse complement strand
GAATACACCTTCGCGATAGGTTCCAACTAAAATGTAATTTCCAAATATTTCAATGGCCTCAATATTTAGATCAGTCAAACCGCTATTTTTTTGTGTCCAAGATTCTCCATAGTTAGTAGAAAGAAAAATCCCAAATCCTGTTCCTACAAAAATATTATTATCGTTTGCTGCAAAATCTTCGATATAGGTATGTGTAATTCCATTATTTCTCTGGGTCCAAGAGTTGCCGTTGTCATTGGAAAAATAAACACCGCCTATCTCAGTTCCAGCAAAAATTGTATTACCTCTTACAGCAAGAGATAGGACACGAGTAAAAGTCAAGCCATAATTTTTCTGGGTCCAAAAGTTGCCGTTGTCATTGGAGATAAATACGCCAGCACCGTCAGTTCCAGCAAAAATACTATTTCCGATATTAACAAGTGAAAGGACACGGGTTAATGTCAAGCCGTTATTTTTTTGCAACCAAGAGTTACCATTATTAGTTGAAGTAAACACACCACCATATGTACCAACAAAAATAATATTTCCAATTACTAAAAAAGTACGAATATTTACATTAGTCAAACCATTATTTTTCTGTTCCCAAGAATTACCATTGTTGATTGAAAGATACACTCCGCCACCCTCAGTCCCAGCGAATATATTATTTCCACTAATAATAAGAGCTGTAACAAAAGTATTAGTCAAGCCATCGTTTTTCTGAACCCAACTATTACCATTATCAGTGGAAAGGAATATTCCATGAATAGTTCCAGCAAAAATGTTATTACCACTTATGGCAATAGAATTGATATAATTAACAGTTAATCCATTGTTTTTCGGTGTCCAAGAATTGCCACCATCAGTGGATAAAAACACACCTCCTCCATTAGTTCCAGCAAAGATGTTATTACCACTTATGGCAATAGAATTTATATAATTGTCAGTTAATCCATTGTTTTTCGGTGTCCAAGAATTGCCACCATCGGTGGATGAAAACACACCTCCTCCATCGGTACCAGCAAAAATATTGTTTCCACTAACAACAATACATTTGATTCTACCGCCATACAAACCATTATTAACTTCCTGCCATTGTGTAAATACATTTTGGGTGAGGATTATAAAAAGAATAAGTAATAATTTTTTCATAATTCACCTTATTATTTTAAATATAAGTTTCAATAAATTACCTTATCACCACAAATTTTTCTGTAAAATTCCCAAGCCTTGCGAAATACACTCCCGTTGGTAGATGTGATATATCAATTCTTTGTTGGGGCAATTCGTGAATTGCCCCTACCCTCATTATGCATTCACCTAATATGTTGTAGATTTTAATTTCTTTAGCTTCGCTTGGGGCAAGGTTGCCGAAATTTATTTCAATACAAACAGAGGCGGGATTGGGACAAATTTTATCCCTATTTTCGTATTGGTTAAAATAGCTGCTAAAATCCGAAGTTAGTGCCCATAAAAAAAGTCGTTCTAATAAATTCCAGTCTAATTCAGTATCGAAAAGTTCGCTTGCAAATAGTGACGAGTCGCTATTTGTATTCACATCAATTTCAAGATGGGGTCCAATCAGCAATACCTTCCCTTTTCCGTGATAAAAATTAATAATAGCTGGTAAATTATTGTATTCATCCCAAGTTGCTATTACATCGAACTCAATTTGATTGCTTTCGAAATATGGACCACCATAGTATAATACGTTCCAATCCTTATTAAGATTTTTTGTTATGGTATTATTTTGATTTAATGTTATCTTTGTCATTCTATAACTATCCCAAGCAGAAATTTGATGGATAGACCCAATTGCGTTACCTTTGAATAATCCAAGAGAATAAGGATATTCTTGTCCTTCCCAAACAACGTTCGAAGATGCAAAATAAGCGCCAGCACAAATACCTATGTATGAACCACCATTAGATACAAACTTTCTTAAATTTTCAATTGTTGTTTCATTTAAATATTGAGCATAATAATAAGAAAAGCCACCAGGAAAACAAATGACTTTTACATCATCGAAATTTTCTCTATTATTTAATTCATCAGAATAAATTCTTTTATGAGATATCCCGATTTTGTTTAAAAACTGTTCTAATGCTAAAATACCATCGTTCCAAGTTCCATAATCTGAATAAATCCAAATATCCTTGGAAAATAAATTATGTGGTAATACAACAAAAAAGATAATCAATAACTTTTCCACATCGTCGATGTAAATTTATTTTATCACTCACGATGCAAATAATATACATACCAGCAGGAAGATACGGAGATGTCGACTCTTTGTAAGGACAATTAATAAATTGTCCCTAAGAGTTAAACAAGGGAAAACTTTAAGTTGAAATAAATACAATCTTCACGCTTGCAAGTTCTATTTCGTAAGGAGAAATCACATTTTGGTTCGGATATTGGCAGGTTTAAGTTATAATTTCTTTTCAAAAAGTCGACAGTTTCCTCGATGGTAATGTATGTATCTCGCTTACAACACCTTGGACTTCCAAATTCGGCTATTCTTTTAAGACTATTTGCGACAACAACGTTTCCTTTATCCCAAGAGGCTTCGTCTTCGGGGTCGCTTCCAGTCCAAAGTATGAAAAAAATAGAGGCGCCTAACGCAGAACCACAAGAGCCCAAATGCCATTGACAAGAAGGTGCAAGCTTATCAACAATTTTTCGGACCTCTTCGATTTTCTTTTCTAAATCTAAGAATTTATTAGTAAAGTTGGAAACAGCAGTAAGTAGCACGGCTGGGGTAATAATGTGGTGAGCTTCGCCAAACATTTTAATTGCTGGGGACCTCATAACTTCCTTTGCAAGGTCTATTGGGTCTGTTTTGGTAGATTTAAGGCATATAGTTTTGACAATTTCAATCGGTTCAACCTGTTTACATTTCTCGCATATATAATGATTTTCGATACAAGTTTCGCTTGCATCAAATTTATTGTTGCAAAATGAACAAATCGTGTTCAAGGTCTGAGATAACTGCATTAATTCGCCACCACACAGCAAACAAAGTGTTTCAATATCGTTTTGATGTATTTCCATAATCTACCTTTAAAGATATTTCCTAAAATAACTATCAAAATTAAACTTTCCAAACAATATATTATATATCAATATTAATCGAGCGACAAAAAATTTTGTATAGTCTTCGGTTAATCATCAATTATTATATCTGGCAAAATCATAAGGAAATGTTCGTCGCGAGAGTAAAACGATAAATTAAGAATATCGAGCAATTGCTGTCGAACTTTTCGAGGGAAAAGTTGCAAATAAGCTATAAATCTTTTTATCTCCAAATCTCCGAGTTGGCGTAAATATTCAGAGCTAGCCGAATTTTCCTCGTCTCGTTGGGTTAGCAATTTAATCAACAACTCGAACTCATCGGTAGGCCGGGGAAATCTTTTAATGTAGGGATTGGGAACACCAATTCGCTTAGCAGCAATATTAATTGCTTCGTTTAATCCACCGAGGACATCGACCAATCCTCGTTCGTATGCTTCTTCGCCAGTCCAAACTCGCCCTTTAGCAAGAGCACGCGTTTCTTCGAAGGATTTTTTTCTACTATCTGCAACTTTTTGAATAAATCTGAAATATATTGGGCGAATGAAGTCTTCGAGTTTTTGTTTGCTCCTTTGAGTGAAAGGAACAAAGAGATTCAAATCTTGCGAGGAATAATTTGTCGATAAAGTGTCGACGGTTATTCCAACTTTATCAACCAAATTTGAATAGTTGGGCACCATAGCAATTACTCCAATTGAGCCAGTTATGGTTGTAGGATGAGCAATGATTGTATCGCAAGCCATTGCCAAATAATAACCTCCAGAAGCAGCTACGTCGCTCATTGAAGCATAAACTGGCTTGATTTTCTTAACTTTTTGTATCTCGTCCCAAATTTCGTCGGATGCAACAACAGAACCTCCGGGGCTATCAATACGAACAATAATTGCTTTTACCTTCTTGTCATCCCTCGCTTTTCTTAGGTTTTTGATGAAGTTGTCGGGGTCGACTTCCAAATCTGTACTAAACGGCGACTTTTGTATTCTTTGAACGATAGGACCGGAAGCATAAACCACAGCGACAGCATTAGATTTGTCGAAATCTTCCAGTTCTTCGAAGTTGGCGCTCGAAATATAATCTTTTATCGAAACGAAACTAACTCTATTTTTTGTGGTATCGCCCTTGTACTTTTCTCCAAGAACTTCCTTTCGAATAAATTCCTTCACTTGATTTTCATTCAAAAGGCTATCGACAAAGCCAAGCAAAAGTAGAGAATCTGGGGCATAAACCCCTCGGTCGAGCACTTGCTGGACAAGTTCTGGTTCGAGATTACGATATTTTTTTACACCAGCAAGAAAAGTCTTATACCTTTGGTTCAAAATTGAACGATATACAATTCTGGCACTATCGCTAAACTTGTTTCTATTGAAAATTTCGCCAGCAGATTTGAAATCTTCGAATTGTTGTACATAATATTCGATACCAATTTTGTCGAAAAGTCCTTTGAGAAAAAGAGCGGAAATCGAAAATCCATTCATTTCGAGAGCACTTTCGCGAGGCAAGAAGATTTTTTCGGCTGGAAGCGCCAGATAATAATCTGCTTCGCCACCCATTTCGATGAAAGCGTAAACAAACTTTCCCGATGCACGAAACTTTTCGATAGCTTCGACAACTTCGACCCTTTTTGCCCATCCTAAATTTGATAGAGATGTTTTAAGATATATTCCACGAATTTTGTCGTCTCTACTTGCTATGTTTAGTGCATTCAAAATATCATAAAATGCAATAGGCTTTTCGGGACTAAGAAAACTGCTTACGCTTTCGCCAACATATTCAGTTACGGGCTTGCCAAAGTTAATTACAAGAACGGAATTGTCCTTGATTGTGATTTGCTCTCTTTGAAATACAACCCCAACGGTAGAGGCAATGGTAAGAAACCCCAGCAAAATAAACAATGCAATAACTCCGATAATAATAACTGGTATCCACCATCTCGTACCTCTCCTTTGTTTGTAAATTTCTGGAGAAATTGGAGAATTCGAGATTGTTTGTTCCATATTATCCTCTTTTTTAATTCATTAAATAAAAACAATTTAGAATTTTACAAAACATTTTTTGTAACTTTCCGGTCTTTCGATGTCCAAACCACCCTTTGTCGCTTCAAAGTAGGCTTTGCATCTGGGCTTGTTGGACGTTCGACCACAAATTCAGTTGTTTCAAGTTGAACCTTATTTCCCCAAAGGTATTCAAGACCAATTAAAACATCTGGAATATATTCTTTGATTAGTTGCTTACCTTCGAAAATGTGATTAAGATAAAGATTCGAATTGGTTGTTTTGTCCATATCCACAACAATATAGGGTGGATGATAAAGAGAGTCGAGAATCATTTTTTTATAATCTTCTGCTTTCCTACTTTTAACATAATATTGAACTGACTGACGCTCGGGATTGAACTTAACTCCAACAACGAACAAATCGTGAAGGTCGACAAATTCTTGAGTAATAAAGATATTCAAAAGGCTAAAGTCAGAAAAATATCTTCGCAAATTAAAGATTGCAGTTTTGCCTTCGCCAGTTCGTCGATTGAAATTCAAGCGTTCATCGATTCTTTCGATTTTTTGGAACTCGTAGTTCAATTTTCCTTTTTCTGCCAAATCCTCCACATATTGTATAAGACGAAGTCCAATCGCATATGGATTCAACCCAATCCGCGAGATTGATGTAACATTTGCATTAACTCTTGCATATTCGACCTCGTGAGAGCGAATTCTTTCATCCTTACGAAAGAGTAGGTCGTGCCAATAGCTTGCCCAACCTTCGTTAAGAATTTTTGTGCGAACTTGTGGAGCAAAGTAAAGCGAAATGTTTCTAATAATCGTAAGAATTGTTTTCATCCATTGATTTTTCTCTTGCGATAAAAACGGAGAATTATCGCGAATAAATTCCAATAGGTCAACAGCTCTTGTCCTGCGTTGTTTTAAAAAATTTTTATACTTTGCTTCGAACTCGGGATATCGTGTGTTTATATCGACTAAAAAGGACGAGGTAGCAATTTCTTCGTCTTGAGTGTCGAGAAGAGAGTTGAATTTACCGATTTCACCAAATATTGTGTGTGCTGGAACTTTTATCTCGTTTTGGAGAAACTCATTGAAATAATACTCGATTGGGGAAGGAATATCTTCTTCGAAGGGGTAATCAATATGAAAAAGAGTATCGTATAGCCCAACAATATTGTCGATGGAGCGAGCAAATTCGATAACATAATCGACCCAACGACCGTATTGATTTCGTAAAGATTCAATTAATCGTTTATCGGCAAGTGCTAATCCAACAAAATCCTCGTCCCAAGTATGTCGGAAATAAACGTTGTTTTGAAAAAAATCAATATGGGCAAGGACGTGATAGAAAATCATAATGTTCAACCAGTCGGGATTGTCGCTATTATAAAAGGAAATAGCTGGTCGGGAATTAATAACAGTTTCATAGGGATTTGTTGGGTAAAGCTTATACTTTCCGTATTCCTTAAGGACTTCGACGTCGTGTACCCAATAATCATAAAGAGTTGGAATCATAAATTTTGGAGTTAACGCAAGCAAGTCCTTGTTGGTAACTATATATTCAAGAGTTTCATCTTCGAATAGTAAACCTTCGGAGCGAGCCCTCTCTTTACACTCCTCCATAATTTTTTTTGTTCGCTGGTCGATTAATTCCATAATCCTTCAAAAAACAAATTTAAGAAAAAAACCATCTTTGGTCGAAATATAAAAATTCTTAATGTCAATTTATCAAGGTAAATTTAAAAGAACATATTTAAAAATTAACCAAATAAATAGCGTTTTATTCGTCGAAAATGTATTAAATTTGACTTTGCAAAAAAATAATAGTATTTTTGTAAATTAAATGGTATTATGAACAAATTAAAGGTTCTAATTGAAGTTTATGTCTCCTTTTTACCCTCCGTCCTCACCCCGAGGAAATCAAAAGGATAGCAAATATCTTGTTAACAAGCAGATCCGAGTTCCCGAACTGAGAGTAGTCGATGAAAATGGAAAAATGCTTGGTATTTTCCCAACCCAAGAGGCATTAAAAATCGCTTTCGAGCGTGAACTTGATTTAGTTTTGATTGCACCGCAAGCTAATCCCCCAGTCGCAAAGATTACTGATTATGGAAAATTTATTTTCGAACAACAAAAGAAAGAAAAACAACAAAGGAAACACCAAGCCCAACAACAATTGAAGGAAATAAGATTTAAATGGCGAACCGATACCCACGACTTTAACTTCAAGGTGCGGCACGCTCGTGAATTTCTGCTCGAAGGAAACAAAGTAAAGGGAACGGTTATATTCCGTGGGCGAGAAATTGTCCACCAGCAAATTGGCGAAGATTTGCTTCAAAGATTTGTCGATGCATTAAGCGATATAAGCAAGATAGACCAAGAAGTTAACTCCGAGGGGAAAAAAATATCCGTAATATTAGCACCCGATAAAACAAAGATACAACAATATCTAAAGCAACAATCCAAACTCCAACAAAGTTAGATTTTAATAGTAATGGAAACCAATAAATTTTGAGCCACCTGCCGGATTCGAACCAGCGACCGGCTGATTACAAATCAGCTGCTCTACCAGCTGAGCTAAGGTGGCAACAGAATACAAAATTAATAAAATTTTAGTAAAAATTCAAAATGTAACTTATCATCATACTTCTTTATACTTTTTTATTTTTTCTTAATTTTGTTTTTTTTGTTTATCTAAAATAAGGGATTTATATGCGAAACTTTAAAATTGGTTTATTTTTTGTCTTATTTCTTGCGTTTTCTTTCACTGGGTGCGACAAGAAGGCAAAAGAAAAAGCTTCCCCATTGTTGAAAGAAAAGATTACCGCGCAAAACTTTTTCGAGATTGTTGACAAAATTCGCAAAGATACTTTGTTAACCTTAGAAGAAACTGACCTTTTAAGTTCGGGAATCGCACGCTACAGTAATTTAATCGATTCACTTTATAACAAGACATTGGCAGAAATTATTAATTTAGAAAAGGACATCAGACGCCGTCAAAATTTGTCAAATCTTACAACAAATGCTATTCTTAGTTTTTCACGTTTTCGATATGATGGCTGGAAAGAGGTTGAAGTCGAAAAGTCTAAGTTTAATATTTTTACTTATACCATTTCAAACATTTCGAACAATGATATTAAAAAACTTTCCGGCTTTTTGCAATTTTTTACTGCAAACAACCAATTGATAAGAGCTTATCGACTTAATATCGACCAACCAATTAAAGCCAAGCAGTTCACACAATTCCAATCAACTTTCCGTCTCGATGAACAAAATCAGAACGAACTTTTCTTGATTAAGGCTTTGAAAGAAAATCCACAGCAGATTTTTGTTTCTTGGCGACCAGTGTATTTCGAATTGGACAACGGACAGAAAATCGACTTGGAAACAAATAATTAATCAAACCTCATTTTTTTAAATACAGCCCAAAAAAATTACAAAGATTTTGAAAGGGGGCGCTAACAATTGGTGCCCCTTTTTTATTATTAAAATGGTCTTTTCCGTTCAGATATTAAATACATTTGCTAAAAAACAACAAATATCTGCTATTTTCCATTAAAAACAAACAGAAATAGAACTTTTAACAAAATGTTATAAAAGTGCAACATTAAGCTTAGTTAAAAATTGGGAGCTGAATCGTAAAAGTCGTTCCTTCACCAATTTGAGATTCAACAGATATGCTCCCTCCGAGTAAGTCGATAGCTTTTTTAACAATAGATAGACCTAAGCCTGTTCCAGAAATTGTCTTTGTATTTTCGCCTCTATAGAAAGGTTGAAAAATTTTATCCAGGTCTTTCTTGGGTATTCCAATTCCATTGTCCTTAATTCTTATCAAGAAATTATTCTCTTCCTCTTCAATTTGGATGTTTAAAATGGAGTTTGGCTGAGAATATTTAATTCCATTTCCAATAATATTCGAGAAAATAAGTTGAGTAAGTTTAGTATCGATTTTTGCTTGCTTTCGTTTTACATCTATTTCACAGATAATTTGAGCTTTATCGAAATAGTACAACTCGAAATCTCGAACTAAACTTTCAAAAAACAGCTTGGGATTGACTTTCTCTAAAAAAACACTTTCGGTGCTTGTTATTCTATTGTAAAGAATGACATTGTCTATCATAGTAGCCATATCTTGAATTGCTTTTTCAATTCTTTCGAATTGCTTTTGTTTTTCATCGGGTGAAAGTTTCGCATAATGTTTTTTCAAAATTTCAACAGATAAAATAATTGCTTGAAGTGGGGTTCTGTATTCGTGGGAAATCATAGATATAAAATTTGTTCGTAATTCGTTTAGTTGTTGTTCCTTGACTAAGGCTTTATAAATTTCATCCTGATAGACTATCCTCTCAAAATTTGTTGCAAAAATCATAGAAAGTCTTTCCATTGAGTTAATTTCTTCGGTGGTATATTCATTTTCTTTACCAAAGACTAAAATTACGCCAATGAATTTATCTCCGACAGCAATAGGTGTTACCAACAATCTTTGATTAACTAAAAAAACCTCCTCAGGCAAAAGAAAATTTAAATTTGCATTTTCAACAACCATCGGTTCTCTAAATATTAAAGTACGGCAGACGTAGCAATGTGAGATTTGCTCCAATGGTATATTGACGGAAAGTATTTCGGGAATTTGCTCGATATAGCTCGTTAGCTTTGTTATTGCCGAAGTTCCGTTTAATTCCTCAATCTGGTAGAAAACAGCCCCAGCTGAATTTGTAATGTGAATTGCAACGGGAAGCAATGCGTCGATGAGTGTGGTGGTGTCTTTTATCGAAGAAGCAAATTGTGCCAACGACGATAAGCGAGCGTTCGAGTCTGCCAAGTATTTTAACCGATTTTCAAACTTCTTCTCTTCTGTTACATCTTGAAAAGTTTCGATCACCCCAATAAGATTACCTTTTGCATCAATCATCGGGGTCGCACTTTTCGAAATTATCTTCTTTTCGCCCGATTTTGTAACTATTTCAAGTTCATTTTCTAAAATTTGTTTGGATTCTTTAACCAACAATGGACAAAATTCCTTGCAATTCGATTCACAAAACAGTGGGAATTTACCCAAAACTTCAGTTTCATCGAAACCGGTGATTCTTTTCGCTTGTGTGTTCCAGAACGTTACTCTTCTATCGGTGTCGACAAAGTATATTGCATTTGGAACAAGACCGAGAAGCAAATTATTGAAATTCAATGCATCTTGAAGTTTCCTTGCAAAGTGGGCTCGTTCTGTAACATCGATAAATGTTCCAACTTCTTCGCCTTCGTGTGTGTCGGCTATAGCAAAATAAGAACGAATACAAAAGTAAACAAGTTCCTTTCCTTTGGGATTTGTATGAGATATTTCGACTGCTACTGGCTTAATTGCGTTTTGTGACGGGGACAAATCAGAATAAAAAGCTTTATAAAAATCATTAGGCAAAATGAATCGAGGCTCGGAGCCGATTATTTCTTCTTTCGATTTTCCGACAAACGAAACGAAAGCTTGGTTGCAGACTTTATATTTACCAGTTAAAAGACTTCTATAATAAATCGGATAAGGTATGGTCTCGATTAATGTTTCGAAAAGTTTAAGTTGTAAAGTTAATTTATCTTCAGCCAGCTTTTTCTGCAAGCCGATAGATATCTGTTCGGAAATCAAGGAAAGGTAAAAGATGTTTATTTTTTCAAGGTTTTCTGGATAGGAGTATGTATATATTCCCATTACACCAATTGACTTTGAAAGGTATGATAGAGGTAGAGCAATTAACTTCTTTGGTACTGGAACTTCAAATCCAGCCCAAAGTTCTTGTAATTCGTTTTCGTCGGCAATAATTGTTTTTCGGGCTAGGAATGAATGTGTCAACGGGTTTTTACTATCGATACCGATTTCTTCGAATTTTTTTCCAAAACGGTCAGCATGCTTCAAAATCTTCAAAGAATTCGATTCTTCATCGTAGATCCCGAAGATAAAGTTCGAATCAATAGATATAAAACTTAAAGTGCGAATTATTTCTTGGAGAATAACTTCAATATTTTTGTATTCGTTAAAATGATGCGTAATTTCAAATATTACTGTCATAAAATTCTTGTGCTCAATTTCGCTTGTTACATCCCTTAGAAGCAAGTCGCAACCAATGATTTTCCCAATCTTCGATTTGGCGCAAACCAAGTCTCCTTTAAGAATCTTGACATCGCCATCCTTAGCTTTTAATTTTATTAGGATATCGTATAAAATACCCTTTGCTTCGAGGGTCGATTGAATTTTATCGAAGAAGTCGGGTTCTACTAACAACTTTGAAAGGTATCTATTGACTAACTCAGTAGTTTCGTAGTTTAAAATTGTTTTGACAGATGGAGAAACCAACTTTATAAGTCCATTTTTATCTATGCGAATAAACAACTCTGTCATTCTTGAAAAGAAGCGGCGAAAACGTCTTTCGCTTTGCTCAAGCTCAATTTGTGCAAGCACCTCTTTAGTTATGTCGATAATAATTCCTTCGAAAACGGTTTTGCCAGTTTCTAAATCACGAGTAATTTTGCCATAATCGTGGGCATATATTGTTTCGCCTCCTTTTTTCTTAAATTTTACTATAGTTGTAATATATTTGGATTCAGATTTAGAATGGAGCTCGAGAACCTTTTCCCTTTCTTCTCGGTTGTGGTAGAAAGAGTAAGCATTAAGTCTCATCAGGTCGTCGACAGTTTCGCATCCCAAAATTTTCGCCAAAGCTTCGTTTGCATATAAAAAGTTCCCTTCCTCATCAGTCCGATAAACTCCGACTGGAATTTCTGCTAAAAACGATAAGTGAAAATTTTCTTTGATTGATATAAGATTTAATAGATTTTGATTTTGAGCTTGGCTGTTAGCAATCTGTTTCTGTAAATTTTCAATTCTGTTATCTTTGTCCTTAATCCTTTCATATAATTCCTCAATTAGTTCAATTTGTTTTGCTTTCTCCCGAGTTTCTGTTATATCTTTTATCGTTAATGCGAAATTATTACTATCATCATTTTTTATTTTCTGAAATGAAAGAAAATAGAATTTTGTATTTCTTGAATTTATTTTCAGCCAACATTCAAAAGTTGTAGTATAATTTCCATTTTCAATCGAATCAAGTATATCTTCCCATCTTATCTTATTTGTATTTTTTTCAAGATTTGCTTCAACATTAGGAGATTCACATTTTTGCAAATAAATTTGAATGTTTTTACCTATTGGTTCGCCGGGGTTTTCTTCAAAAATCTCACAAAAAATTTTGTTGCAATCTAAAATTGTCCCACTTTTTTCAATTAAAGCGTATCCTTCGGAAAAAAGATTAAGTAAATGTTTATATTGTTCTTGCTTAAATATCAGCTCTTTCGATTTGCGATAATTTTCTGAAACATCGAAAAAATAGAGAACAAAAGAGCCACCCTTTGTTTGTGATTCCGAAGGTTTTTCTACAAGTAAATCAAAAATAATTTCATCATTTTCTTGATTTAAAAAAGCAATTTTTTCAAAACTTTTGTAATTTTCGACCCCAAAGTTATCGAAAATCGAGACATCAAGTCGCTTGCCATTTTCGACAAATTTTAATTCGAGCAAACTAAAGATAGGCTCTCCTTCGGGTTTTGATTTCTTTGTCAAATTTTGGAATGCACAATTTGAATAAAGTATTATACCATTAGAAGAAACAATTGCAATTGGAATTTTCGAATTAAACACAGCACTGTTTAGTAATGACTTCAAGTTTCGAGTAGATAAACCCTTCTTTTTCTTAAGAAAAATAGCTAATGAAATAGTCGAATAAAATAAAAGAAAAGGGTCGAAAATATCAATAAAATCTATGATTTTAGATTGAACTTGATTGATTACCCAGACAAAAGAAATCAGAGCAACGAAAACCCAAAGTGAAAAATTTCTCTCAATTTTAAGAAACATAAAGTAGAATGTCCTAAATTAATAAGACTATCTAATCTTCGTTACAATCTTGAAATACTTGGTTTTCTTGCTTTGAATCTCGACTATGTATGCTCCAATAGGAATGTTTCGAAAATCGAGTGGGATATCGGACGAAAAGTGTTCTCCAACGAAAAGTGTCTCGCCAAGAAGATTTACAATCCTGAGATTTACCGGGAACAAGTCGTTCGACAAGTTAATATAGGCAAAGTCTTCGATTGGATTGGGATAGACAAGTTCTTCGAAATTAATAGGTGAATCATCAACATTTCGGGTCGGGTCTGGCGGAGTTGGGCAAAAATGCCAAGATAACAATTCGTGGCTCTGATAGGCGCAGCCAGTTGCAGAAGTAAATCCAACGTAAGCGCGGTAGCCACGTTCCAATCCTATAAGTTTCGATAAGTCGAAATTGGTCAAGGTTAAGGCGGGAGACTTGAAATTTTTTGTAGTATCGAGGAAAATTTCTAAAACTTTTTTGGGTTCATCATAAATAATTTTGGCGAAATAAGGTGTTCCATCGGTTTTTAGCACAATAATCTTAGTATTCATACCGAGAGTAAATTGGGGTTGATGTTTCGGAGAATTTTCACTTCTTCCATTTGATTGAACAGCAATATGGTTGCCATTTGGGTCGAAAAAGTTTTCAATTTGATTGGAATCGTTCGAGAACAAGTCGAACTCGATTGCTACCGAATTTGGTAACCCGCTATACCCAATTCCTCCACCATAGTTCCCAACAGCGACTGGCATAAAGTTTTGAACAACGAAGGCTAAACCATCGGCACCTGGAGTTGAACCATCTTCACAGTTATTATTAGAACCTTCGCGGACCCTAAAACTAAATTCTGTCTTAAAACCAGAAACCACCGGAACCAAATCCCTATACCATACAGCCCCAGCACGATTAACAGCTGGTGGGGTAAGCTGGATATATTTTTCTACTTTGTTTGCATTTCCTACGAAATTCAACTTCAAAGGATTTTCAAAATCTTTATACTCGAATTCAGTGATATCGCAATCGGAAGGGGTTATAACGTAAGCTACACACTTTGCCCAGATACATTCGTTCCCAAAGTCGAAATATATAGTGTCGGTGCCTTCGGGAATATATGTAATCTCAATTTCAAATACATCAGTCGATTTCGATTTAACAATCTTGGGTAATGGAGTTAAAAGATTTACAGTTGATTTACTTACTACTCTAAATTTTGTTATTTCAACATCACTTTTCCCAAAATTTTCGATTCTCAATCCAGACTTAAATGGAAGTTGTATTTTGCCTCTGAAAAAAGTCCATTGATAGTTGTTAACAGGACCAACAAAATGCCGAATGGTGAAACCATAAATTTCTTTTTCGCGAGTAACAACGTTTCCAGCGGAATCTCGAACAGAGAACTTATAGGAACCATCTTGGTAAGGATTGCTAAGTTTAAATTGAATTGTAGCCCGACGGTTGTATTTTTTGAAGTTTTTGTCGGGGACATATTCAACATTTCTTAAATAATACGGGTCGAAGAAGACGGTATCGATACCAGAGGAAAAATCACCTTCGTCATTGATATGATACGTATCGGTAAAACAATCGGAGGAAAGCTCCAACTCGGGGGCTTTCCAGTCTTTTCCAGCAAAAAACATTCCTCCGATATATCCATAAGAATTTGCAGGTCCATATCCATACGCAAATATTCCAATTGGCTTATTCGATTGAACTGAGTGCTTCCCTTCGTTAACTTTAACGTGAGCATAGTAATACTTTGAACCAGAAATTTCTCGGAAGTAGCTCGAAGGAACGACAACATCATCAATTTTAGTTTCGCCTACTGCATCGACTGGAACCACAATGGTAATAAAATGTTCTTGATAAACTTTTTGGTATTGCAAATTTTCTTCCAACTCGTAGGCTTGTATATTTATCAATTTGCAACTATCAATGAATTGTTCAGCTGGTGGAATAATCATCATAAATGGGTCGCTGATATTGCTTGCGCCAGCATCGTTCGAGGTCTTTTTATATACCCCAACAAGAATTGCTCCAGTCGCTGTAATAGTTGCAGCTTGGGTTAAGTAACCTTCGTAATATTGTCCTCGATTGAGCGTTGCAAGGAAAGAACCATTTATGTAAACAACAGTCGAGTCGTTCGCTGCAAGTATTCGGAATATATCTTGACCACGATTTGTAATAAAAAATGGTTGCGAGAGCGGAACAATAAAAGCATTTCTGCCCCAAGCTTGGATTGGAGGAATCTGTTCGCAAAGAAAGTCCCGCGAAGGTGAAGATGTCCCACGAAATGCCTCAACTGGAACTGTCGCTCTTTGATGCCCAGCAAAGACAGCAATAGGTTTATTTGCAGTGATATATGTCCCAGTCAAATCATTTAGTGGATTATTTTCACTGATTAAAGCTTGAACCAAATAGACTTCCCCTTTATTCAGCGGGACTACTTGTGGCTCACTCCTATTCACATAAGTTGGACCAGATGGATAAATAACAACTTCTGTATTATTTTCAGTTGCGACGATGGCAAATTGTGAAGGTGTTCTACCAGATAAAGAAAGGAAGTAACCGTCGCTCTTGTAGGATAGAACAAGATATTCTTTTCCAAGGGATGTTGTGGGTAAAACAAGAAATGCATCGCTGGACTTGTTGCCTTGGCTATGTGCGTAAACGTTAATTAATTCTTCGGAGGTAATATGGAAAGATAACTTTACCGGAATTTCGCACATATTCCTTTGCCACTCGTTTCCCATATCGTTGAAACCAAGGAGCTCGAAATCGTTAAATGCTCTTTTAAAAACATAGATTTGGTTTGGGTCGGTAATCGAAAAATTTACAAAGTTAAAATTACCATTGATGTCATAAAATTCAATTTTGCCTGTTGTGGGTTTATCTGACGAAATAAAAATATATATAGAATCACTTCGACGAAGCTGTTCGTTTACTGAATATTTATAATTGTGATAGTTTGGTAAAAAAGTGAGCCAGAAATCTTTCCCCCGACTATCTACTATTTGGGAAAATAATGGCAACACTAACAAAAAAGTCAACATAGAATAGAAGCAAAAAAGCTTAGCTACTTGTTTCATATATTTCCTCCAAAGAAAAAAAAATCTCAAAATAAAATTACAAAAATTTACACTAAAGTAAGAAGAAATTTTTCGTTTTTTGAAAAATAAACTTAACACATCAATCACATTTATAAGCAATCGATTGTAACTGGATTTCGAAATTTAAAAAAATTAAAAAGTTCGATTTCTTAGTAAAATGTATTATTCTGAGATAAAAAAACGAAACTCGAAAAAAAAATAACTTTGTAATTTAAATGTTGTTTGTTAATTTAGTTTATTTAATTTTTAAAGATTTATGGAATTGAATGAAATAACAACTTGCATATATTGTGGAAGCAACAAAGTAATTCGGCACGGAAAGACAACAACTGGTAACCGAAGGTTTCGTTGTAGAATTTGCGGAAGAACTTGGGTCAAAGAAAAAGCAGAAACAATTAAAACCGACATAGCTAATTTAACAGAAGATTACCTTCTTGGAAATACATTTCGAAGTCTTGTTAATGTGTATCAAAGTTCCCCTCTGCGGATTAATAAAAAAGTTCGTGAATTTTTGGATGGCTGTCCAAATTGGGAAGAGTATTTGGACCTTTGCGTTCCAAAACATAATGTAAAACTTGTTTATTTGGCCGAAAAAACCTTTTCGGCTGGAATTTCCAAAAATCCCCGCCACACAATGTATCTTGCTTTGGTTATCGATGCCCTTTCAAATGTTGTTTTAGGTTTCGAAATGTCCGACTATAATGATTACGAACTTTGGCACACTTTGTTGCAAAGGCTTAAAAAAAGAGGCGTCGATGTACCGATTTTTATGACTAATGGTTCGATTCAAATAGAGCAAGCAATCAACGATGTATATCCAAATTCTACTGTTAGACTTTCTTACCATAGAATTTATCGCGACAAAGAAGTTCAATGTTGCCTTTCGCGTGCACCAATAAATATCAAATTAATAAACGACGCTGTTATTGCTTACGAAACCTATTACAATCATAACCTCTCGAAATATTTGAAACTTACAAACGACAAATACTTCCACGAGATTTTAAGAAGTTCGCCAGATTATTTTTGTTCACGGCTCCGAAACAGACAAGAACAAAAGCCAAAGATTAGGCTCGAAGGTTTCTACAAAGCATTCCAAGAGCGATTCGAAAAGTTCCATATGCTAAAAGGCGACCCCTTCCCAATTGTAAACGGATGGATTGCTCTTTGGATGCTTCAACCACTCGATATTGGGTTTTCACGTCTCTCAATCTATATGCAGTTGCCTGTAAATACATCATTCAGACTTTTCAGCTGTGGTCAACTCCCCGAATTACAGTTACTAACCATAGAAAGTCCAAAATTAAAAGCATTTATCGTTGAAATTGCCACGCGCGCTCTTCAAGTCCCTATTTTCTATAACCGTTGCGAAATGAAACTCGACAAATGTAGCCTTTTCTAACTTTCTATTCTTTACTTTTTCGCTTATTTCCTTACACAACTAATTCTTAGCATTAAGCACCCAAAAAAATTAACTTCTTAATCTATTTCTTTTGAAATTGCTGACTTAAAAAAATTAGAAAATACAGCAATCAAACAAATATCAATTTCAAAATCTTCAATCTACTCAAATAACAAATAGTGTAATTCTTCAAATCTTAGGGCGAAAAAATCAACTAAATCTTTATTCCTTTAATCTCCTTTTTAGGTCTTTTAAATGAATAATAGGAGGCAAAAAATGAAAATTCTTTACTCTACTTCGGCAAAATTTTTCACCAAGTTGTGGAAATACATACAACAATTTGTCCTACTTGAATTAATTCAATTACTGACAAAGCAAAAATAGCTAAATAACAATACTAACAGATTTCGAATGAAAACCTTAGGCTTTCGAAATGTTTAGACAAAAATTCGCATATTAGAATATCTAAAGAAGTGGTTTCTCAGTAGGAAATTTTGAATATTAAATTTGCCAAATTTGGGAAAAATTTGCTCTTCGTCTGGTCCGATTAAGATTAAATTGAGCTAATTCTTTTTCAAAATTGGAAAAGAATGCAATTGGTTGTTGAACTCACAAACAACGTAATAAACGGAAGATGGCAAGTTTTCGAAATCGAGTTGGGTATGGTAGCTTGTTCCGTCAGAACTCAGCTTCGATTCGAACACCAATTTACCAAGTATATCAAATATTCTCACGCTGAGATTGCTTGATTTATTATCATTTGTCTTTATGTTTATCGTAACTTTAGTTTCGAATGGGTTTGGATAAGCATTAAATTCCAAATCTTTGGATTTGTTCTCTTTTTCATCGACTTTAAGCAAGGGGGTCTTTCCAATTGGTAATCTACGAATTCGTATTCCAGTTGCATCGAAAATAGCATTACACAAGGCGGGCGTAACAGAAGGGAAACCGACCTCGCCCATTCCCGAAGGTCTGTCCGAGGTTGTAAGTATCTCTATGTCAAACTCTGGAACTTCATCTATTCGTAGCCAACGGAAATTGTGGAAACCCGATTGTTGAATTTGCCCATTTTGAATTGTTATTTCAGAGTTCAAAGCAGTTGAAAGCCCATCGATACCTGCCCCCATAATTTGATTTTTAATGTTTTCTGGATTAACCGGAAAACCGGGGTCGACAACGGCATATATTTTTTGAATCTTTAAGAAACCCTCTTTCGAAACCGAAACTTCGACAACGTGGGCTATATATGCCCCGTAACCCACGAACGAAGATATACCTCTGCCCCAACCTTTTGGTAATTCAGTCCCCCATTTTGAATTTTCTGCAACCTTCCTTAAAACATTCTTTAATTTAGCGTCATTAGTTAAATCCATTCGATATTGAAAAGGGTCTTTTCCAGCAAGATGTGCCAATTCGTCGATTACCGATTCAATAACAAAAATGTTTTGGGTATAATCTACCGAACGCCAAGGTCCAGTTCTTACTCCAAAACTGTGGGATGCTGTATAGTTTCTTACATCGGGCAATGAATAATGTGGATTGACGTAGGAGACATCACCTTGTGAAATTACTCTATGGAAGAAACCAGTTGGTTTGCCGTTTGCGTTAATACCAGCCTTAATTGAGTGAAGACTTGCTGGGCGGAAATAATCATTTTTGATATCGTCGGCTTTTGTATAAAAGAACAAAACTGGGAACCCCGAAGCTTTGGCAATCTTTGCTGCGATAACAACGAAATCGCTGTTGAGCCGTCTTCCAAAACCACCTCCCGAATGAAGGACATTTACTTTAACATTATTTTCTGAAATTCCAAGAGCCGAAGCAACAGTTGTTCTTGCGTTTTGTGGATTCTGAGTGCCAGCCCAAATTTCACATTTTCCCTCTTTATAATTGGCAAAAGCACTCATCGGTTCCATCGTCGAGTGGGCAAGGAATGGGACTTCGTAAATAGTCTCGATTTCTTTAACTGTTTCGTTGGATAAATTTGGAAATGTTTCGACCAAACTACGGAATTTGTCAAAAATTTGGTCAGTAGTTAAATTTGCGTTCGGTCCACGATTCCAATTGACCTTCAAGGCATCGCGCCCTTTCAAAGCCAGCCAAGAATTATCGGCAACAACAGCAATACCTTCGGATAGACGATAGACTCCAACTACTCCTTTAATTTTTTTTGCCTCTGTGTCGTCGTAACTACTCAACGAACCTCCAATATAAGGGCAGCGTAGAATAACTGCATACTTCATACCTTCGACACGGTAGTCCGACCCAAAAGTAACTTTCCCAGTTACAAAAAATGGTTCGTCGATATTTTTTTGTGGCTTTCCTAATATTTTAAAATCAGAAACACTTTTCAGTTTAACTGAATTCGCTGGAGGAACTGGTAACTGCACAGCCTTATCAATTAATTCGGCGTATGCAAGTTTGCGCGTTCCATTTCTCTCGTAAACAAAACTGTTGGAGGTGTAACAATTTTCAGCGGGGATACCCCAAATTTGAGATGCTGCATTAATGAGAAGTTGCCTTGCTTGAGCACCAGCACTTCGTAAGGTCGTCCAAAAGTTTCGTACGCTTGTGCTACCGCCAGTTGCTTGATTGCCATATTTTGAATCGGCTTCCGCATTGACTGCAACAACAAGATTCCAGTCTGCGTCGAGTTCTTCGGCAACTATCATAGCAAATGTAGTCCGAACTCCTTGCCCAATTTCGGAACGCGCAACTGTAACAACTACCTTATTTTCCTTTGTTATTTCAACCCAAATGCTTGGAGTAAGTCCCAATACTTTCTCTTTTTCGTCCAAAATTATTAGTTCCGCTAATGCTTTATCCGAAAAAATAAATCCAGATACAACTCCCGTCAGTGTCAAAGCAGTTCCGAAAATAAATCTTCTCCTCGATAAGAATACTTTTTCATCCATAAACTTACTCCTTTGTAGCAAACAAAATTGCTTCACGTATTTTGCTGTATGTTCCACAGCGACAAATGTGTTCGGAAAGAGCACGATTTATGTCGTCCAAACTTGGTTTGGGATTCTTCGAAATAAGGTATGCTGCTTGCAGTATAAATCCGGGTTGACAATAACCACATTGGCTTACACTTTTTTCGAACCAAGCCTTCTGCAAAGGGTGGTTGCCATCGGCGGACAATCCCTCGATAGTTGTAATTTCCTTGTTTTCCACGTAACTCACTGGAACTACACACGATTGTTCTGGAACTCCGTCGATTAAAACAGTGCAAGTCTTACACACTCCAATTCCACATCCGTATTTTGTTCCAGTCAAATAAAGTATATCACGCAAAACCCAAAGCAAAGGCATATCTGGGTCGATATTCAAATTATATTCTTTTTTGTTAACCAAAATTTTCATAACCCAACAAAAAAACCCTAAAAATCAAAAATAAGAATATAAGTCCAATGTTAAAATATTAAAAATTGTTTATCTAAAAAGTTACATTATTTTGCACTAACAAGTTATGCGCTCTATAAAAAATTAATAGTTACCCCGAATTAATCTGTAACGTTTAACCAAAAATTCCCGAATATCTTCGCAAGCCAAAAACTGAACAATATCAGCAATATAATCTTGTAAATTATAGTTTTCAGCAAAAGAGTTTAAAATAATTTCTGCAGGAGTAGGGGTAAAAAGTAATATGTTCTTTTTATTTTGTTTCAAATTTTCAATTATACTTTTTGCTATATTCTTCAAAGATTCAAGATTAAGATGTGATTGAATTTCACTTATAGCTGAGATTATTTGTTGATTATCTAAAATCGTGGTTAAAAAATTCTCAAATATCTTGTGTTTTTTGTAGTTTTGATTTAGAATGGTTCTCTCGCTTATGGCAATAATTTGTGATAACCATAAATCATCATAGTACATTTGTTCTAAAAGTTCTTTGAAATGCTCAATATTATATTTTTGGGCACCACCAAAAAGCCCTACGATGACTTCGTTTCCATAGCCAGCAGTAATACTTACGTTTATGGAGTTGAGTCTATACTCGATTACGAATGCTTTCTCGGGTATTTCGCCTTCTTTAATTTTAAAATCGATATTTTTTTCACTCAAAGTTCTAATTATGTCATTCTTCCCTCGTAAAAGGCCGTTATAACAAATACCCCAATCAATGTCTTTTTGGGTAGTTGCCGGACCCCCATGAATATCAAATAAAATTCCACATATCATATAAATGTTTTTGATTGAGGCATTTTCTATACATTTTCTCAGAGAGTGTTCATCGATAATTAACTTAGTAAATTTGTTGAACTTTTCCATTAATTCAACACGACCAGCAGTGCATCCAGAATAGACTTTCATTTTAAGTTCGCAAAGAACAAGGTTGTCGTTGAATTTGTTAACTATATCGAATTTTACTTTGGATAATTCTGATTCCACCAGTTCGACAGATTGACCCAACCATTGAGGAAGCTTTGTTAAAGAAAGTTCGAAATCCATCTTCCCCGAAGTTCCTAATTCCTTTAATAGTTTCGTAGCCAAACTACCTCTCCCAGCTTGACTATGTTGATAATAGGATGTTATTGTCATTAAAGATTCATAAAAACTATAAAGTCTTTCGTTCAAACCAGAGACCTTAGAAAGACCGTGAAAAACTTCATCAAAAATATTGAAAATCGATTCTAAACTTAAAGTTCTTAGAAACATTTCTTTGATTCTTTTTAGGTAAATTTTTTTAAGCAATAGCTCAATTTCGTTTTTCGCTTCTTTGCAAACAAGTAGATTTCTAAGCTGCATATTAAATTAAATTATTTGCTTTTAGAACAAATTATCACGCTTTCACCCCTTATGGCTCTGTTGCGAGCTCCAAGTAAAGGATTAAATATTAATTTTTCGAACTTAAAGCCAACTTCCTCACAAAACCTTTTCGTTGTCATTGTTGTTGGAATTTTTTTTCCATTGACTGTGCTATCTCCAATTATGATTGCTAACTTTCCACCCCATTTTAATGCCCAATAAATATTTTTAATTGATTCTTTCAAGTCTTCATAATATGTTCCAACCTTTATAGGTAATCCAAGAAAGTTATTATTTTCATACTTACAATTTTTCATTCCTAAGTATTTCGATTCGATTTTCTTAACGTCTATTCCAAGGTAATCATAGGCAACCTTGTCCTTACCAACATAATCAATAGAAAAATAATAAGGAGGACTTGTTATACAAGCGTCAAATTTTTCTTTGAATTTCTCTATATTTTTCAATTCAAGAACATCCCCCTCAATAATATTTGCTCGTTCAAATTTAAGTTCATATTTTTCCTTAATCTCCATTGTTTTTTCAAAACAGTCTTTTATGTATAAAAACTTTTCAATAAAAAGGGCTAACTTTCCTTTCCCATTATATCGAGAGGTTCTGGTTAAAGCATCAACAGTGTCAAAATATATTGCTAACATTAATTTGTAAATTGTAGGGTTACTATGGTCCCATTTTTTGTTTTCTAACAAGTACAAAATTTCGAGTAATTCGCTGTTTGTAAATGAAAGCTCTTTTCTATCTATAAAAAGTAAATTATTTTTAAGCTCAGAAAGGATAATTCCCATAGGAGTTACATCAACACCTACACTTTTAATTCCCATAAGCGAAGCCTCGTGAGTCGATGTTCCTGAACCGTTGAAGGGATCAAAAAGAAGAGAGGAATTATCTAACTCGAAAGCATTTATTAAAGTTCTTACAACTCGTGGGTAAAACTTACCTTTGTATGGATAGAGATTATGGAAAGCGTATGCGTTTGTATCTCCAAATTTATCTACCAGTTCAGTATATAGAGTTGCTTTTCCATTCACTTTTTCAAGATGTGCAACTCTTAACCTAATAAATTCGTCGTCGCCGATTAAAAAAACAGACCTGTTTATTGGGTCAATTTTATATTCTTGTGTTAATCCTTGTAACTCTAAATCCAAAAATTCTAAGTCGGCTAATGTCTGCATCCAAAAACCAAAGATAGTATCACCCTTTGGTTGAATATAGTTAACAAACTCTTTTGCATATTCTTCTATAATTGTCTCGTACGAAGGAAAGTCGTTGGTTCCAAACATTGTTTCTTGGGTTTGTTTATTCTTGGAAATTTTTTTTGATTTCATTAAACTTTACTCTTATTTTAGTAACAAAAGCAAAATTAATTAATTGATTTTAGATTTGATAATTTTTGCCTTTTTAAGTTTGCAGTTCCAAATAGGGCTCGGGATTATTAACATTACTTCAACTTTTTATAGTCTCAAATTTAATCCTTAATACACTTATCATTTATGGCTAATTTAATTCATCAAATGTTTTTTTAATTTTAGTTTTTTTCTTATTTTTGTAAAAATGGGCAGAAGCCCATTTTTTGTTGATTTTTAATAAAGGGTGGTTTGAATGCCTAAAAAAAAGGAACAACACGTTGTCGATAAGAAATTGGTTGTCGAAGCCTTCCAAGAGATGGCGAAGGAAAAGAATATCGAGCGAGAACTTCTGCAAAAAATTCTCGAAGATACATTTGCTTTGATGGTGAAAAAAAAGTATGGTCCAGATGCTAACTTCGAAATTGTTCTGAATTTCGACAAAGGTGATATTGAAATATATCTTATAAAAGAAATTGTCGAAGAGGTCGAAAACCCTGTAACGCAAATATCTTTGAAGGAAGCTAAACTTAATGACCCCGATTTAGAACTTGGCGACGAATATGTCGAAGAAATTACATTCAACAATATTTACGATTCGTTCGGGAGAAGAATCGTTGCCGTTGCAGCTCAAACTTTAAACCAAAGGCTCCGGGAAGTCGAAAAGGAAAGAATCTTTCGCGAATATAAACCGAGAGAAGGAGAAATTATAGTTGGGGAAGTTTACCAAGTTCGTCGAAACGACATCTTGATTATGCATAACAAAGTCGAAATGCGCTTACCACGCGAAGAGCAAATACCTAATGAACCTTACAGATTCAAAAAGAATCAAACAATAAAGGCTATTATCAAAGAAGTAAGAAAAGTAAGCGGAGGCCAACCCGATATAATCCTTTCGCGTGCATCTAACGAATTTTTAGCACGGCTATTCGAAATCGAAGTTCCTGAAGTTTACGAAGGAATTATACAAATTAAAGCAATCGCTCGCGACCCTGGAGAACGAAGCAAAGTAGCTATTTATTCTCTCGACCCAAGAGTCGACCCCGTCGGTGCTTGTGTCGGTATGAAAGGAGTTCGAATCCACTCTATTGTTCGAGAATTAAATAATGAAAACATCGATTTAATAGAATATTCGGAAGACCCAAAAATCTTCGTAGCTCGTTCGCTTTCTCCAGCTATTGTAAAAGATGTGCAAATCGACCCAATTCTTCGTACTGCAACAGTCATCGTTGCCGACGACCAAGTCCCTTATGCAATTGGAAAAAATGGGCAAAACGTCCGACTTGCAATGAAACTTACTGGCTACCAAATTACTCTTGTCAAAGAAAGTGGAGAAGATATCGAGTTGACAGAGTTCAAAGAAGAGCTTGGTTTAAACATTTACAACCAGCTTATAGAACTTGGCATCCAAACGGCAAGGGAATTTTTAAATGCTGACCCAAAAACTTTGCTTTCGATTCACGGAATGACTTGCGAAACTCTACTTGAATTGCGCTCAATAATGCTGAAAGAGTTCGACGAGGAGGAATCCGAAGAAACAGTTGAAAACATTACAAAAATCTGGAACGAGATGCAATCGCCCATTAGTTAATTTTTCGAGCTACCTTCATTGTATAATTTTCGAAACTGCTGTGGTTGGAAATTTATTTGGCAAATATGTTGTAATTTTGTAGTGTTTTTGGAGCTTTGAGATAGTAGAAAATTTATTTTATGGTCGAACAAAAAAAGATACGATTACATCAAGTTGCAACGGAACTGAACGTTGGGAAGGACAGTATCGTCGATTTTTTAAATAAATCTGGGTTTGAGTTATCGAACAAACCCACCTCCATCATAACTGAACAAATGATTGAAACCCTTCTTAAAGGTTTCATCAAGGAACGAAAAATTGCAGAAAATTTTCGAAAGAAATTCGGCAAAGATAGTTCCGCGTCTGCGTCGGTTCCCGAAACTAAACCAACCATTGTCGAAGAAACCATTACTACTGAATCTGTTATCGAAGAAAAAATCGAAGACTTTTTTGCCGAAGAAGTTATAAAAGAACCACCTAAAAAAGAAGTAATAATCGAAGTACCAATCGATTCGGGAACCATTCTCGATAGAGAATTCAAAGGCGAGGAAATTGTAATTGAAGAACCTAAAACAACGGATACTTTCTTTGTCGAGCCTTCGGTTGGCGAAGTTATTGATTTAACTAAATTTACTGGACGAAAAGAACGCGTAAAGGAAAAGCCAAAAGAAGAAGAAATTCCAAAACCAAAGGCTAAGGAAGAAAAGAAAAAAGTCGAAAAAGTCCCAAGCAAACCTCCAAAAGCCAAACCCGCCAAAATTGAATTCGAAGAACCAGTAAAGGTCGAAGAAAAAACTCCACAAGCTCAAGAATCACTGCCGATAATCGAAACACCAACTATTCCCGAATTATTAGAAAAAGAAAAAATAGAAGTCCTTGACCAAGTTGAATCGCCTACCTCTTTGGTCCAAGAAGTAGAAGTTGACGAAGAAAAGCAAGCTGTATTAGAAAAAGAAAGCGATATACAAGTACCGCAAGAGGAGGAGGAAGACGTAATTCCTCTTGTAAAGGAAAAATGGTTAAGAAAACGAGGTGGCAAAACCAAACTCGAAAAATACAAGCCATTTGTCGACAAAAAGTTACCCAAAAGAAAAACATTTCGTGAGTTTATAAAAGAAAGCGAGCCAGAAATCGAGCGTAATATTCGAGAAACACTTTACGGCACAGAGGAATCGGATATTCGGCGGCGAGCAAAACTACGACATAAGAGGAAAGAAGAAAAACTCGAAAAGGAACTACAACTACAAGAAGAGCTCGATAAGCAAAAGAAAATTTTAAGTGTTACCGAATTTATTACAACTGCTGAATTAGCCAAGTTGCTCGGAGTCGACCCCACCGAAGTGGTTCAAAAATGCTTCGAATTGGGTCTAATTGTTTCTCTCAACCAAAGGCTGGACCGCGACACAATCTCTATCATAGCTTATGATTTCGGTTTCGAGGTTGAGTTTGCCGAAGAAAAAGAACTTCAAATTAAAGAATTGGACTTCGAGGACCCCGCAGATAAATTACAACCTCGACCACCAATTGTAACAATTATGGGACACGTCGACCACGGAAAAACATCTTTGCTCGATTACATTAGAAAGTCGAATATTGTTGCTGGCGAAGCTGGTGGTATAACACAACATATTGGAGCATACCGTGTCGAGGTTCCGGGGAAAGGCTTTATTACATTCATCGATACCCCTGGACACGAGGCATTTACTGCTATGAGAGCCCGCGGGGCAATGGTTACAGACATTGTAGTTCTTGTTGTAGCTGCCGACGACGCGGTTATGCCACAGACCATAGAAGCAATCAACCACGCCCGAGCAGCAAATGTCCCAATTATTGTAGCAATAAACAAAATCGACAAACCTGATGCAAATCCCGATAGAATTCGCCAGCAACTTTCCGAAATCGGTATTTTAGTCGAAGAATGGCAAGGAACTTATCAAAGTGTCGAAATTTCGGCAAAGTATGGTACTAATGTTGATTTACTTTTGGAAAAGATTTTGCTCGAAGCTGAATTACTCGATTTGAAGGCAAATCCAGACCGAGCCGCAAAGGCAACCATTGTTGAATCACATTTGGATAGAGGCAAAGGTCCAGTTGCAACTGCAATTGTTCAAAAGGGAACTCTGAAAATAGGTGATGTCTTCGTTGTTGGGCTAACGTTCGGTCGGGTTCGAGCAATGTACGACGAGAGGGAAAGAAAAATCGATTTGGCTGGACCATCTGCTCCGGTTCGAATTGTTGGGTTCGACGACTTGCCCGAAGCTGGGGATATATTGTATGTTGTCGAAAACGAACAAATTGCAAAACAAATCGCTGGAAAAAGACAACAAATTAAAAGAGAACAAGCCTTGCGAAAATCAAAAGTTGTAACACTCGACGACCTTTCAAAAGAAATACTACAAGGAAATGTTAAAGAATTAAACTTAATTTTGAAAACCGATGTTACTGGTTCGCTCGAGGCATTAACTGATTCATTGAGCAAACTTTCGAACGAAGAAGTTAAAATAAACATACTTCACAAGGGCGTTGGAAACGTCAACGAATCCGATGTTACTTTGGCTGCGGCTTCGAACGCCGTTGTTCTTGCATTCCAAGTTTCTTCGACTGGTGGAGCAAGAAAACTTGCCGAAAAATTAAATGTAGAAATTCGTCGCTACGAAATTATTTACGAACTATTGAATGAAGTCAAACTTGCTCTCGAAGGACTCCTTTCCCCCGACATTCAAGAAGTCTCGTCTGGAACGATAGAAGTCCGTAGGGTATTTAAAATTAGTAAAGTTGGAACAATCGCTGGTTGCTATGTTTTGAATGGAAAGGTTACTCGAAACGATAAAGTTAGAATTTTACGGGATGGGCTCGAAATCTTTAAAGGAACAATCGCTTCGTTAAAACGCAACAAGGATGATGTCCGCGAAGTCGACCAAGGCTATGAATGTGGAATTATGGTCGATAAGTTCAACGATTTCAAGGAAGGAGATATAATCGAAGCATATAAGATAGTTGAAATTAAACGGACATTGGATAACAAATAAATGGCTTTTCGCACTGAAAAAGTTGCCAGCGAAATACAAAAGGTAATTTCACAACCCATATCGGAATTCGCAAGGCGTTATAATGCTGGCTTGGCAACTGTTACCGCTGTTAGAATGTCGCCAGACCTACAAATTGCAAAAATTTATATAAGCATTTACGGAGGAAAAGTTTCTCCTCAAACATTTATTAATTTGTTAGACGAGGAGGTTTCCCAATTCCGCCAAATACTCGCAACCAAAGTTCGGCTTCGCTTTGTCCCAGAAATTCGGTTCTACCACGACGATTCCTTCGATAAGATAGAAAATATCGAGAAACTACTTTCACAAGACAAAGAACGATTTGGAACAAAAAAATAAATCGGTAAATATTGGTCGTAAAGGCGAACAAATTGCTATCGATTATCTAATCGGAAAAGGTTACAAGATTGTCAAACGGAACTTTCATTTTGGAAAAGTTGGAGAAATCGATATTATAGCGAGTAAAGACAATCTCCTTGTTTTCGTTGAAGTAAAAATACAAACGAGCGATTCCTTTGGCGACCCACGATTTTGGATTACTCCAAACAAACAAGCAAAAATAAGGAAAGTGGCCGAAGGCTTTCTGTATGTAAACAAGTTAGAAAACATCGAGTCTCGATTTGATGCTATTTTTATCGACTTTCGTTACCAACCACCAAAAGTTGAGCATTTAGAAAATGCTTTTTAGTCCTTTCGATTTCAATTTTTTATAATTTTGTGATTGAGATAATTTTGGTAATTTTATGATTGTTTCGCTAAAACATCCTCTACTCGATTATTATCTTCTCAATCTTAAACACTCGAATAACTCTTACAATCATCACTGGTTATTGGAGCAAATTTCCAACATTGTTTCTATTCTTGTTACAAAAGATATGAATTTGTGTGAACCTTTTCCAAATGATTTGCCCCAAGCTGGAATGCGTTTGAACGAGGTACTTGTTTTTTCTGTATTCCCTTCTGGCTTAACTATTGCAAATAAATTTATTTGTTTGTTTCCAAATTCAAAAATTGGATACATTGGGTATCAAGCAAATAAAAATGGAGGAAAAGAATTAGAAGAAACAGTTTGTTTGATACCCGACAATGTCGAAGGCTTAAAAACATTTCTTGTTGATTATTCGATACTTAGTGGCGAAACTATAAGAAATGCAATTGCAAGGTTACAATTCGAATATGTCGAAGAAATTTCGGTTGTTACTTTGTTTGCCACTTTCGAAGGATTAGAAAATATTCGCTCCGAATTTCCTACTGCTTCGATTTATCTTTGTAGTGTCGAAGAAGAGCACAATATACCCAAAATCGATTTCATAAATTTAAAAAGGATATAAACTCGGGAGAAAAATATATGAGGATTTTCTTTTCGAAACAAGCAGAATTAGGTATCAAGGCTATTCTTTATCTTTCTGTTCAACCCAAAGGATTATTACATAATGCAACAGAAATTTCAAAGGAACTAAAAGTCCCGAAAGAATTTGTGGCAAAAATACTACAGAAGCTTACCCACAACGAAATCGTTATTTCCAAAAAGGGGAAAGCGGGTGGTTTTACCTTGAAAAAGAGCCCAAAGGAAATAAAGCTTATCGATATAATTCGTGGTATCGACGGGAATAAAGCATTCGAAGAATGCATACTTGGGTTCGAAAATTGCTCGGACGAAAACCCTTGTCCTATTCACAGCAATTGGGCTCAAATTCGAACTGAAATTGAAAAAATGTTTACGGAAAAGTCTGTTGCCGACTTCCGCCAAGATATGATACGCAAGTTAAAGACAATAAAATGAAAGAAACCGACCCCAAGTTAAAGATAATAGCTTTGAATACTTCTTTAATCGTTGGCATTGCTGGGTTCATTGGATTTCTTTATTTAACCAAACAGTTATTTAATCCACTTATTATCTTTCTTATAGGCATTGCGATTGTCTTTCCTTTAAGGAAAGAATCTTATTTCGCACGAAGATTGCTTTTGCTTTTTGTTATTTTCTTTGTTTTCTGGATTTTTTCTGTAATAGGCTCTTCGATTGCCCCTTTTGTAATATCATTTTTATTTGCTTACTTGCTGGACCCCCTTGTTCGGCAGCTCCAAAAAAATCGAATTCCAAGATGGTTGTCGTCGCTTGCAATAATTCTACTCCTTGTAGGTATTGTTACGCTAATTTTTGTGCTCATTTCCCCCTTGGTTTTCCAGCAACTTAACGATATTTCTCAAAAAATTGCTACTGTATTTACAGAAGTTACAAAATATCTCGAAGTACAAAGAATTACTCAAACTCTCGAAGCATTAGGAATTCGGAGTGAATACCTAAATAAAATAATCGAAACGGAAGTTTTGCCAGAGCTCAAGTTCCTTTTATCTCAAATTATTTCTTCTTTGAGAACACTTTTGACTGGTCTTTCGTCCTTAGCCAAACAAGCTATAAACGCAATTCTTATCCCAATTTTTTCATTCTATTTTTTAAAAGATTTCGATAAAATAATTGTTTTCTTCCAAAGCATACTCGAAAAGAAAAATCCAAAGCTACTCGAAGATTTATTCAGAATCAACGATATATTTCGCATTTATGTTTCTTGGCAAGTTTTTGCTGCATTTATGGTTGGTTCTTTCTGCTCACTTTCATTTTGGCTCTTTAAAATAGAATTTTCTATCATTTTGGGGATACTTTGCGGTTTTCTAAACCCAATACCTTATCTTGGTTTGATTTCGAGTTTATTAATTTCCATTCTTACAATTCTTTTGGTTGCACCAGCAAATACACTTTATCAAATCGTCGTTGTCGCTTCTACAATTAGTTTAATTCATTTTATTAATGCATATTTCATCGAACCCAACATTTTAGGGAAACGCGTTGGTTTGCATCCACTTTTGCTTTTCCTTTCCTTATTCATATTTGGGGGTCTCTTTGGACTTTTAGGTCTGCTAATTGCCGTCCCAACAACAGCTACATTAATGCTATTCCTAAACGATTGGGTCGAACGACTCGAAACAAAAACACAATAGAATATACAATACCAGAAACAAAAACACATCTCCATCAGTAATTATACATACACAGGCTGGGAAGCCAGAAGTAGGAGAAGCATCCCTGCTTCTCCAAACGGTAGGGCCTGCATCTTTACCTATCTATAATACTTTGAGTAAGCTCGCACATAATGCCACTATTTGTTGAATAGGGAACTTTGAATGGATAAAATTGTTCTAACGGTGTTTGAAAAAGTCGAACTTGGTATAATTTTCGTAATTTCTACTTAAAGTGGTCGCAAGAAACTTGAAAAGAAATTCAAAAAAGTGAAGTAGGTATATTTAAAAGGCTAAATGTAAAGAAAGTTTGTTATTATCTTTTGTTCTTCTTTTTTGGCTTTCTTCTTTTAGTGGAAGTAAGAAGCTTCAAATTTAAGTCGGATTTTGTTCTTCTTTTAAACTGCTTCTGTTTCCTCGAAGTTTTCGACGACGAAGTAAGAGAAGCAAACTCGAAATCGACCTTTGGTATGGAAGAAGCTGAAGGAGTTATTGGCGATGTTGAAGAATCGAAACAGACGACAAATTCGCCTTTAAACTTCGAATTAACAAACTTTTCGTATAATTCCTTGAAAGTTCCGTAATGATGAGTTTCGTAAGGCATTGTAAGATTACAACCAATATAAGCTTTGCGTTCAGGCATAATTTTGACTGCGGTTTCCAAGAGAGGGACAAGACGATATGGCGTCTCGAAAAGAACAACGGTTCGCTCCTCGGTACTCAAACGGCGAAGTTGCAAAAATCTTTCTTCCTTCTTTCTGCTCAAAAAACCAGCAAAAAGAAATTGGTTTATCGGGAAACCACAGCGTACGATTGCAGTCATAAGAGCAGACACTCCTGGAATAACCCTTATTGGAATATCGCGTTTTATACAGCTTTGAACAAGATGGAGCCCTGGGTCGGCAAAGACTGGTGTTCCGCCGTCGCAAATCAAAGCAAGGTCCTTTCCCCGCTCAAGGAGTTCTATTAATTCATCAGTCTTACTAAGTTCGTTTTGCTCATTTAAAAGTTCCATTTTTTGCGAAAGATTATATTTATGCAAAGTGCGAGCTCCAACTTTTGGCTCTTCGCAAACAACAATATCGACAGACCTAAGAACCTTTAAAGCACGCAAGGTTATATCTTCGTCGTTTCCTATTGGTGTCGATACAATGAACAAAGTCCCGGCTTTTTTCTCTGTGTTTTTCGAACTGTTCATCAATGTTTGTTATTTATATATATTCTTGGAACTCTTGTCGAAAGTGAAGTTAATATTTCATATATTATTGTTCTTCCAATTTTAGCTAATTCGTCTGCAGAAATCGTGTGTATCCCTTGAGTCCCCAAGAGAACGACTTCGTCGCCGATATTAATATTATCGTTACCAACGTCGACCATAAGTTCATCCATACAAATTCCGCCAACAACTTTATACTTCTTTCCATTTATCAAGCAATAAAGATTTTCAGAAAGATGTCGCCAAAAACCGTCGCCATAGCCAATTGGTATCGTAACTACATTCGTATCTACTTTGGCAATGAATTTTCTTCCGTAGCCGACGCTTTCTCCTTTTCTTACTTTTCTGGTCGAAATGACTTTCGAATAGATTTCCATTACTGGCTCGAAGTCATTGCTATTGTTAGAATTGCTGGGAAGGTAACCATAAAGTACTATTCCGGGTCTAACAGCATCTAATAATGCTTCGGGATAAGAAAAAACACCGCCAGTGTTGGCAATGTGGTGAAGTTCAAATTTGTAACCATTGTATTCGAGTTCTTCGATAACTCTTTTGAAGCGGTTCAATTGGAATAAAGTATAGTTTCTATCGCTATCTGAGGAGGCAAAATGGGACATTATTCCAATTGGTTCGAGGTTTTGGAGAGCGAAGCATTGTTTTACGAATTCGAAAGCATAATCGGGGGAAATACCATCGCGGCCCATACCCGTATCGACATAGATATGAACTTTCGCTCTTTTTCCGCGAAGCTTTGCATAACTGCTAATTTTTTGGGCGACAGATAAATTATCAATAGCATAATCCAAGTTGTAATCGACAGAGGCTTCGACGGAAACATCGTCTTCGGGAACTAAAACAAGAATAGGCGCAGTAATTCCAGCTCGGCGTAGTTCAATTCCTTCGCTGACGTAAGCAACAGCAAGATAATCTATTCCAAAATTTTGCAAATGTCGAGAAATTTCGACCAAGCCGTGCCCATAAGCGTTTGCTTTAACTACTGCTATGATTTTGCGATTTCCAACTTTCGATTTCAAACGACAGAAATTGTGCCACAGCCGTTCGATATAAACTTTTGCAAATGTTGCTCTCATTGCTTATTCAATTCTTTCCAATAAGTAATCGATAGAATTTATTATCTCTTCGACTTCTTCTATCAAATTTTGTTTCGTTGTTTCTTTTTTCGTTATTTTTATCCTTAAATTTTCTAACTCCTTGTATAAGCTTTCAATTTCTTTTGCCCTTTCCTTATAAAGAAGGTCGATTTTCTCTTTTTCCCGTAATATTTCGCGAATATTATCTTGTAATTCATTTCTTTCAGTGGTTAATGAAAATATTTTTCTTTGAAGTTCAATGTTTTCATCGTTGATTTGTTTATTTAGCTCCTTTAATTCTTTGTTTAATTGACGAATAGAGTTTGTTTCCCCTTGCAATAAAAAATATTCATTCTTATATTGAAACAATTGCTTTATGGTCTCGTCTTGTTGATTAATTTTCGATAGGCTCTCATTCAGCTTTTCTTTAAGTTCATTGTTGTTTTTTTCTAAATCTACAATCTCGGAGTTAAGCAATTCGATTTGCGAGTTAAACTCGTCGATAGAAACACGATAAACTTCGATTTCTTTTACCAAGTCTTCTATTTTTTTGTTTTTCAATTCAATTTCTTGTTGGAGTTTATGATTCTTTTCGGAAATTTCTAATTTCTCTTTCTTCAAATTCTCGAACGCAATCTGTGTATCTTGTAAAAGATTATTAAGATTTGCAAGACTTTGGTTTAAATTAAATATTTCTTTCTCTTTTTGAGCAAATTCCCTTTCTATTCCAGCAATTCTTGTCTTATGTATCGTTATCTCCTCTTCCAATTCTTGAATTTTGCTATTCTTTTCTTTTTCCTTGTCTTCGAAAGCCTTTTTTTGAACGATAAGCCCTTCGTTCAATTCGTTCAATTCTAATTTTAGATTTTCAATTTCTTTTTCTCGTTGAATTTTAGTTAAAACCGCTTCTTCTAATATTTTTTGAAGCTTGCTAATCTCGGTTTCGCGCTGTTGGGACAAATCGTTTAAATTTTTAATTTCATCTTCGAAGGTTTTCGACTTTTCTGCCAGATTTGAAAGTTCTTTTTCGCAAGTTTTCAATCGTTCAATTTCTTTGTTCAACTCCAAATTTTCTTCTTGGAGTTTCGCTAAATTAGTTTGAAGCTGATTGATTTGCGAATCTTTTAGTGAAATTACTTTTTGTAATCTTTCGACTTCTTTTTCGAGCAGCTCGGTCTTCTCTGTGTTTTCGGTTGCTCCGAATAAACTTTCATCGAAAAATCTTTTCAACTTTTCGTATTCCACTTGAACTTTTTTCAACTCGTTGTTCTCTTCCGAAAGTTTTTCAATAGTTTCTTTAAATCCAGAAACATCGATCTTTGGAATTTCTAATCCTAGACTTTCTATTTGTTCTTCTAATTCAACGACTTTCTGACGAAATTTCTCAATCTCGGAATTTAAATTCTCGTTTTTTACTTTTAATTCTTCGAGAATAATTGTTTTCCGACGATACTTTTCTGTAAGTTCTCGGATAGAAACCCAAATTTCTTCGATAAGTTGCTGAAGATTAGGGTTTGTAGCAAATATTTGGCTACCAAATTTTTCTTTTTCCATTTAACATATTTAAAAAACTAAATTATTAAGTTCAATAGAAACAAGCAATTAGAAAATTCTCAGCTCTCCCCCAGTTTTTTCACGAACTTGTTCCACAATAGTGTTTATCCAGCTATCAACTTCCTCGTCAACTAAGGTTTTTTGGTCGGAGTTAAAAAATAAAGCAAATGCCAAATTCTTTTTTCCTTCCCCGATTTTTTTCCCTCGATAGACATCGAACAAAACAACGTTGCGTAAACAATTCCCACCATAAGTCCAAATTATACGGGTAATATCTTCTGCTGTAACCGACTCGTCCAAAACAAATGCTAAATCTCTTCGGACAACTGGATAAGGAGAAATCTTTTCGAACTTGGGCGATTCTCTTTCGAACGAATAAATCTTATCCAAGAAAAGATAACCGATGTAAATACTTTGCTCGATATCGAAAATCTTATTTATTGAACTTGCTACAATACCGATTTCGCCAACTTTTTCATCCTTGTATCGAATAGATAAACTTTCCGAGCCAAAAACCGAGCTGTTAACTTCGGAGACTGAAAACTCGAATTCCTTCAATTTAAAAGTGCTTAGAAAATGTCGAAAATCGCCGTGAATATCATAGAAATCAACTTCACGTATTGGTTCGCCCCATTGCAAAGGTTTTGCCAAACCAGTTCGAGCAAGACAAAGAACTTCCCGCTCTTCTATGCCTTCGATAAACTTTGTTGCGTTTTTATTGACAACGAATTCTTTACCAATTTCAAAGACTTTCAAATCTCTTTGCCCAATTCGGATATTGTATGCAATGGATTCTAACATTAATGGCAAAATCGAAGGTCGGACAATCGAAAGTTCTTCCCCTAATGGATTCGCTATCTCTATAGCTTTTTCCGAGTAGAAAGGAGACATCTTATGCGGATTATATAGATTCGGTGTAAGAAATTCAGTAAACCCACGAGAAACAAAGTATCTTCTAAACTCTTCTCGTAGAGGAGGAACTTCCAGAACCAAATTAGTACTTATAGAAGAATATTCTATCGAAAAAGTTCGATTTTCTGGGATGTTATCGTATCCGTAGAACCGAGCAATTTCTTCAATCAAATCAATTTCTTGTTCGACATCAAACCTGTGTGGTGGAACTTCGAAAGTTGTGCTATCTTGCTTCCTATTCTCAATTGAGAAGCCCAACCTTGCCAAAGTTTCTTCCATTTGTTCTCTGGGTAAGTTTATTCCTATCACACGATTTGCTCTTTCGAACCTAATACTTACATACTTTTTGGGGATTTTATTAGGATATATATCAATGTACCCGCCAACAAGTTTTCCATTTCCAAGCGAAGCAATAAGCGAAGCTGCACGGTGGAGTGCAAGAACGACATTTTCATAATCTACGCCTCTTTCAAATCGATACGAAGATTCAGTTGTTAGACCTAATTTTTTTGAAGTTTTCCGAATCGAGGTTGGGTCGAAAAAAGCAGATTCTAACAGAACTGTATTCGTTGTCGAAGATATTTCAGTGTTCTCGCCCCCCATAACACCACCAATAGCAATAGGTTTTTCGGTATCGCATATCATTAACATCGACGAATCCAATATTCTTTCTTTTCCATCGAGTGTTGTGAATTTTTCATTTTCTTCGGCTGTTCTAACTACGATAGCTTTGCCACTAATCGTTTCGTAATCGAAAGCGTGTAGGGGCTGTCCCAACTCCATCATAACATAATTAGTTGCATCAACTATTGCATTTATCGGACGAAGCCCAAGCCGAATTAACTTCGATTTAAGCCAAATCGGTGATTCCCGAACACAGATATCCTTGATTATTCTTGCGGTATACCGTGGGCACTTCTCTTTGTCTAAAATTTCAACCGACACAAGTTTGTTTATGTCTAATTCATCGTACTCTACAACATCGATTTTTGGAATGTTCATCGGAATTCCAAAATAGGCAGATAATTCCCGAGCAACACCTATGTGACTAAGACAATCCGAGCGATTCGGTGTAATTCCAATTTCGTAGATGAAATCGTCGAAACCGATGTATTTTGCAAAATCGACGCCAATAGGTGCATCATCGGGGAGAACAATTACTGAATCCGATACGTTTCCAATTTCAAGTTCATCCTCGCTGCAAATCATTCCTTCGGAGAGAAATCCTCGTATAATCGTTGGCTCGATTTGGGTTTTGGTCTTTGGAATAACAGCCCCGGGCAAGGCAAGAACAACTTTTTGCCCAACAGATATGTTCGGAGCACCACAAACAACTTTTCGTTCAACAAGACCATCGCTTAACAAACAAAAAAAGTTTGTATTGGAAATTTTTTCACAATGAACAATTTGAGATATCACAAAGTTTTTATAGAGTGTTTGAAAATCAAAGATTTCTTCGACTTCTAACCCTAAGTTAGTTAAAATTTTTGCAACATATTCTGGGGTTTCGGGTATGTTCACAAATTCTTTTAAGATTTTGAAAGAAACGCGCATTTTTAGAAATAACTTTTTTAAATCTTGCAATTTACTTAAATTTCCTAAGAGTATTATTAACTAACTTTGGCAAGGAAAAAACCTATCAGCTTATAACCAAATCTTAAATTGATTATTAACTTTCTCCAAATTAAATTAAAAAAGTATGGTAATTTAGTGTTTTCAAAGGGATTAGTTTTATGTTAAAAATTATTTTGTGCTTTTTCTCTGTGATTATTCTTTTGGGATGTGCCGAACAAAAACCAAACTCTGAAAGAGAAGTCGAACAAAAAAACCAAGTTACCGTCGATAGTCTGACCAAAGGACAAAAACCGAAGGATAGTATTTTCTTCTTTTTAAATCCTGTTTTAGAGAAAGAATACGTGTTTAAAACTACAATGCAACAGACGGTAACACAAACAAGCGATACCCAAAAAGTTGAAACTAAACAACAACAAAGTGTTGTTTATTCGTTAAAACCAAAATCAATTTCGCAAACTGGCTTGATTTTATTTGAAGTTTCTTTCAAAAGTATAGAACAAAAGATACATTCGCCTTTGATTTCCTTTGAACTAAACACAAAGAAGAAGCGTAAAGAAAACACACCAATCGAAACATTTTATAATTCCCTAATAGGAAAGTTGTTTTATTTACGAGTTGGGAAAAATGGAAGTGATGTTGAAATATTTGGGGTTGATTCTCTAATTAATAACATCGTAAATGAAATCTTAGCAAAAGATGAATTTAAAGGTGCTGACAAAGCTTCGCTTTCGCACATAATTTCCAGTTTCTTTAACTCTTCGGAACTGAAAAAGAATTTCGAGAAGTTTTTCGAAATCTACCCAAAAAAACCAGTATCTATCTCTGAACCATGGACAAATATCAAAACAATACAAGAACCTCTTCCAGCCGAAATACAGAATCAATTCCAAATAAAGTCCATTTCGGGAGACACTTTGCAACTCACTTTAAAATCGAAAGTTAACTTTAAAAAGATTGAACAAAAGGAAAGAGATGTAAATATCACAAATCTCAAAGGAAGCCAAGAAGGTATTTTTTACGTTAGTTACGGTACTGGCTTAATCCTAAAAAGTAAAATTATACAGAACGTGAGTTTGTTATACTCATTTCCTCCAACACCACAAACCCAAAATAAGTCTCTTACAATACCTACATTCATTTCGACCACATTTCAACTCGAAGTATTACAATAATATCCTTACCTTTTCATCTATTAATTTTGACAAAATTTATGTTAGACCGATATGAATAGATTTTTTATTTATGCCTTGTTAGTCGTTGCATATTCGCTCGTTTTGAATTCTGCTCCAAAACTGCGATTCGATTGTGGCGACACCTACGATTGGGGTAAAGTTAGAAATACCGAAGAACCTTTGAAAGCAAAAATTCGGCTTTACAACGACGGTGACGATACATTGATAATTTATTCTGTTCGCCCCGGATGTGGTTGCACAGCTGCTCCTCTCGATAAAAATGCAATAGAACCCAAAGGATACGCAACTATGGATGTAAGCTTATACCTACCGAACGCTTCTGGTCCAGTTACAAAATCTATAACAATAACCAGCAACGACCCAAACAAAAAGGAAGCATATCTATTTCTTAAAGCCGAATATGTTCCACCTATTCGTATATTCCCCGATTCAAAGGTAATGATTTCGAACATTATGGTTGGAGACACTGGAACTTATAAGATTGTAATAAGAAATACCACAGACGAAAAAATTCTAATAAGAGAGCCTTTTTTCGACCCAGAAAAGGTTGTTTGGGCTAACATTAAGCATAACCAAGAGCTGAAACCAAACGAAGATTTCGTAATAGAAATAAAAGTCGCTCCCGATAATGTTGGAAATTTTAGTGGACGAGTTACTTTCAAAACAACTTACCCAACTGTACCACGAATCAATATCCCAATTTTTGGGGTCGTTAGCGGATTTAAAAAATAATTTTGCCATCTTTGCCTTATGTTCACGTTCCAAAATGTCCATTACTTTTGGGGATTTATTTTAATTGCAATCCTTTTTGTCGTTTTCATAATCCTACGGATTTTCCGTGAAAAGGCAATTCAAAAATTCGGTAACCAGCACCTTATTTATTCCTTAATGGAAGATTATTCCCCAATCAAGCCTTATGTAAAGTTTGGGCTTGTTGCTCTTGCATTAACTTTTATAATTCTAACTCTTGCAAATCCTATTGTTGGAACAAAGTTAATCGAAGGGAAACGAAAAGGCGTCGATATTGTTATTGCTTTAGATGTTTCCAACAGTATGAAAGCCGAAGATATCAAGCCAAATAGGTTAGAACGCGCAAAAAAAATGATAATGAAACTAATAGACAACCTTGTCAACGATAGAATTGGAATAATTGTGTTCGCTGGTGAAGCATTCATCCAACTTCCTTTGACAACAGATTACTCCGCTGCAAAGCTCTTTACCACAAATATCGATACGGATATAGTTCCCACCCAAGGAACTGCAATAGGTTCGGCTATCGACTTGGCTATAGAACATTTCTCTTTCGACGAAAAGCGAAAAAAAGCTTTGATTATAATTAGCGACGGCGAAAATCACGAAGACGATGCAATAAGCTCAGCAAAAAATGCTGTCCGACACAATTTCGTAATTCACACCATTGGTATGGGGACTCTAACCGGAGGACCTATCCCAATCGTAGTTAATGGGACGAAAATGTTTTTAAAGGACAAATATGGTTCGGTCGTTACAAGCAAGGTCGACCCAATGATGCTCGAAAGAATTGCGAGTATCGGAAATGGTGAATTCATTCTAAACTCTGGAATCGACCCCGATTTAAACGAAATCGTCGATAAAATAGCCAAAATGGAGAAACAAGAGTTCGAAACAAAGATATTTTCACACTTTGAATCACAATATCAATATACCCTAATTCCAGCCTTGCTTTTAATTTTAATCGAGCTTATACTGTCGGAGCGTCGAAGCAAAATACTTTTGGCGCTAAACTCTTTCGTTATAAAAAATAAATGAAACAGCTAACCATTAGATGGTAGGGCAAGAATCTTGCCTGGCGTGAAATAGTGCTGGAATCCTTTCCAGCAGAAAATACTTTACGAAAGCTGGAAGCTTTTGTTACTTCAAGGGCACAGGCTGGAAGCCTGTGCTACCAAGTGGTGGAGAAAATTTTCTCAAAAGATTTATGATGGTCAACCAATTTGTTAATTGGCAAACTAAGTTTAACTATTTTTTTGGGATTTTATTAACTCAATTAATTGATTGAAAGAAAGTATTTTAAGTAGAAATATGCTTGAAACAAATATAAAAACAAAAGTAAGCAAACCAAAATAAAAACCTAAATATACCGAAACAGCCTTCGAAACTAATAATGAAGCAACACCTAAAATAAAAGGGGCAATCACCACTTTGTATTGACTAAGCAAGCTATGACCTCTGGAAAAAAATGCTGCCCCAAGGAAAACAGTCAATTCAGTAAGAAAGAGCGAGATTGCAGCTCCAATCCCGCTATAAATCGGCACAAAGATTAAATTAGCAATCAGCGATGTAATCACTCCAATAATCGTAGTCCAAAGAAAAACCTTTTGTTTTTCTAAAGCGATACTGGCAAGTATCAATGTAGAAGAAAGATAGGCAAAAATCGTCGAAGCCAGAGCTATTTTTAGTATTATTTCCCCTTCGAGGTATTTTTCTCCAAAAAGCAGTAAGATAAATTCTTTCGAGTAACCAAAAATAGCGAAGATAAGTATGTATACAACAAGGAAGGCAGAAAGAATGTATTGCCTTTGCCTTATTTTAAACGAGCCATCGAGTACACCACGAGAAATTTCTGGGAAAAAAGAGATTTGCAAAATATTATTCGGCAAAAAAAGGAGGACAATAATTCTTGTCATTGCAGAATAAATTCCCGTCTCGTAGTCGCCTTTGAACAAATTCAAAATAAAAACATTAAGATTTCCGTAGATTGCTATAATTAAACTGGAAAGAGCAATTGGTAAAGAATTTCTGAATAATTCGAAAGAACTGTTTTTCTCGAATTGAAAGATTTTAGGTTTAAAAGTTTTGAAAAATATTGCATTTTGAAGAATTATCGAAAGTGCCCAAGAAAGGATATATACAATTACAGCTACTCGTACATCGTTCGGAGTTTTGACGAAGAATATTATCATTAACAAAAAAGTTAATCCTTGTATGATTCCACCTAACGCGGGAACTTCCATTTTGTCGGTGCCACGAAAAATCCAATCGATATGAAAAACCATAAGAAATAAGTAAATCCCAACAAGTAAAAAAGTTATTTTCGAATCCAAAGGTTTTTGTATAAGGAAGATTATTATTAGCAATGTAATAAAAGAAAGGAAAAAGTTGAAAAATTTTACGACAAGGGCGTTATTGAAATATTTAATAGTAAGTTCTCGATATTTCGAAATCTCGCGAACGCCAATGGAGTAAACGCCGGAATGGATAAACCCTATAAAATATGCGATTAATGTAAGCGTAAAAGCATAGATTCCAAATCCTTCGGGGGCGAGAATTCGAACTAATAGAATTGTAGATATAGCGGTTATCCCTTTGCTTGTTATCTCTGCGGTAGCGACTAAAAGAGTATTCTTTAAAATTTTTTGCATTTTATAACGAAAAATTCCACCATTTTAGGTCAAGTTCGGGAAATAAGGAATTACGGTTTTCTGTTTCTTCGAGATAGAGCAAATCTTCGGAGCTGATAGTTTTGGTTTGTAAAAATTGGTCTGCCAAGTTCATCAGTCGATTAAAGTCCGAATTGTGGTACGAAAATCTCTGTTCAGCGTAGTCCTTTGCAGATTTGGTATAAATAAGAAATTGCCAGTCCGAAGCTTGAAGTAGAAGGAGTTCACGAAGGGCTTGTTTTAAAATTCTTTCAAGAGTTCCATCGATTGGATGTTGTAAATGTGTTTCATAAAATGCTCTAAGTCGGTTTTCATTATTATAAATTGCCTCCCAAGTCCAAAACGTATCGGGGTTGCTCCAAACATCGTGGTTATTGTTCACCCCCCAAGAACCTTCGGGTAGTTGCACTACAAATTTAGGCTGAACTCGGAATATTTCTTCGCTACAAGTTGCCATCTTTACCCACGGCGAGAAATTAATACCACGAATTACAGCACGGATAAATTCTGGCCCCTCGAACCACCAATGCCCAAAAAGTTCAGTGTCGAATGGTGTACAAAGTGTCCCACTCCTTTTAGTTGAATTGAAATACCAATTCAAAGTATTTTCAATATGGTGGATAAAATGATTACTTTGCAAGTCGATTTTTTTGGGGGTGGACTCTGGGTAGTAAAGTGTTTTGTAAAGCATATCTGCCTTTTTATCGGTTACTCTCCAATATCGAAGGAAGGAATCGAGATGTCTTTTATGAAAATCCAAATAATCGGGCTCGGCGGGATATCCAATTTCTCCGCTCCAAACTTGCATCGAAATTGCTTGATGCCTTGTAAATACAACACTTGTTCCATATTCGACTTTCTTACTCGAGGAAATATGAACCAATTGAAGAGGGCTAAAATCGTAGCCCCAAGTTTCGTTTGGTTGAAACTCTTGAAATTTCTCGTTGGATTTGTCTGTAAATTTTCCAAGAACGATGGAGCGTTCGAGAAGATTTTGGTCTGTAACGAAGTATTTTAGATTGTATTTTGCAAGAATTTGTTCAATCCCGGGGCGGAGTTTTTCTTGGTGATAGGGGTTGACTGGGATGAATGATTTCCAAACATAAGCTGGGCGATAGGCACATTCTGGAAGCCAAATCCCGCGTGGTTCTCGTTGGAAAAACTTCTTGTAATTTTCCACTGCAAGACGAATTTGTAATTCGACACTCCTATCTTCGCCAAGTAACGGTAAGTATCCGTGTGTAGCAGCACAAGTTAAAATTTCGATTGCTCCTTCGTCTTGAAGCTTTTTAAATGCTTTTACTATCGAGCAGGAGTATTTGTTGCGAAAGTCTTCAAGTCGTTGTGCATACCAGTTTTGCCAATACTTAGTCAAGTAAATATGATGTGGATGGTAGGACCATTTAGTAAAATTTAACTCGTCGATACGTGCAAGTTCGATTTTTTCCTTGCAATAATTTTCAAATATCTTTGGAAAATCCGGATGTTCAAGTTGTTCACACAAAACTGGGGAGATGTCTATGTTAATTTTAGGGACAATGTTCTGTTCTAACAATTCATTAAATACATTTAGCAATGGTATATAACATTCAGCAACAGCTTCGTTGAGCCAATCGACACCGTGAGGAGATTTTCCATGGTGAATCACCCAAGGCAAATGAGTATGTAAAATTAGAACAAGTCTGCCACTTTCCAACTTTCCCTCGATTGAAATTTTTAAAAATAATAAAGTAAATTAACACAGATGAAAAGAAAATTCTATTTGTAATGGAAACATTCGAAAACAAAGTCAAATTTGTTCGTTACTTTACATTCGACACAACTACAATTGTCGTAGGAAGTTACTTTCAAAAAAATTATGGAAAATGAACCACAAAAAACTACGGCTATGCCCAGAGATTATCGCTTAAATCGCTTAATTAGTTGATTTTGGGAAGATTCCCCATCCCAGAGAAAATTCTGTCACTTCGGTCGATATTTATTTCGCCATACTGATTCTCGTAGTTTTGTATATTTTCAATCAAGGCACGCATAAACAACTTAGCGTGTTGGGGTGTCATTATTATTCTTGCGTGAACTCGTCCTTTTGCCAAACCTGGCAATATCCTTGTAAAATCGAACACAAATTCCGCGGGACTATGGGAAAGAATTACCAGATTGGAATAAATTCCTTCTGCCTCCTTTTCGCCGAGTTCAATATTGATTTGCTGTTGAATTGTTTGAGGTTCTTTTTTCTCATTCATAATACCTCGCCTAAAAAAATTTATCTATTTTTTTATTTTTTCTAATCTTTCTTGAATATCCTTAGTCTTGTTTGGGTCCTTGATGTAAGAACTATAAACTTTTAGCAAAGCAAGAAGATAAGTTTCCATATCTTCTTCTTTAACGACTTGAGCTAAACCTTCGAGTTCGACGACAGTCTTTTTTAGTTCTTCGGGCTTATTTAAAGCAAAGTAAATTTCGGCTAATTCTTTCAAAATTTCAAAATCTAAAGCAAAACGAGGGGTATTCTTTGCCTTTTCGAAATAAAGAGCCGACTTTTCCAAATCGGGACGATATTCTTTTTCATTGATTTGATTGGTTTCGATTTGACGCTTTTGAATTAAAGCGACTTTATTCTTATAAGCAGCAGCAATATTTCTAAGCACTACATCATATCCAGAATCAATTTCCAAAGCTTTTTGATATTCTGCGATGGACTCGTCGAATTTGCCCAATTGTAGAAGTACATCGCCATAGATTGCACGATAAAGTTTGTTTTGGGGGTCCTTTTCGATTAGTGATTTAGCATAATTTATCGCCTCGTCTTGTTTGTTTTGGAGTTGATAAATATTAACAAGAAAAGCATTTACATTAGAATTATCTGGTTCGAGTAGTAATGCAATTTTAAGATATTCGGCTGTCTTATCGTAATTTCTTTGCTCGAAACTACCTTGGGCAAGTGCAAGCACTGGACTGGGATTTATTTCCGTCGGTTGTTCTTTTTCGTCGCTAGGCCAATGTTTGGGTGGGTCGACTTTCCAGCCAAAAATTGTAAAAATTTTGGTTTTATCGCTCGAATAAACATAAACTTCTTTACCTTTCCACATAAATTTGTCTATCAAAAGGGAATCGCTTGCGGAAGAAAACCTAATTCCCCGCGATGAAAGAGGTTTCGAAAACTTGTTGATGAAATCATCGCGAGACATTTTAAGATAAATTCCCGTCTCTTTTGCAAAATTTAGTTCGCCTTGAATTTTTTCGATGTAAAGGTTATAATATTTCATAGCATTTTGGGTATCTCCTTTTACCTCGTAGGCTTGTCCAATTAATGGATAAAAGTCGGTTACGCGTGGTCGGACATTTGAACCCGCAAGAAATACTTTTATTGCTGAATCAAGTAGTTTTTCGTCTCTTTTGGCGAAATATCTATTGAATAAATCGATACCAGAGTTATATGCCATACGCCACAATGTCCCTTTGAATTGTTCCGATTGAACACGAAGTCGGATATCTTTGATAACTGGGTCGGCGTTATTAATTGTCTTCGCAGCACCGGGATAATCGTGTTTTAACATTTTGACTTCGGCAAGGTAGATATATGCCTCCGCGTTATTAGGGTTATTAAGAATTTCCTTTTCGAGATTAGTCTCTGCCTTGTCGTAGTCTTTATGCCGAATTGCCAATTTAGCAGTTGTCATTTCGGGTGATTCGCATTGGAAACTTTGCGAGAGAATTGCCAAAACAGAGAAAATTATCAACAAAAAAAACTTGGATTTCACATTCAACCTTAATTTAACTTAATTCAAATTACAAAGTTAAGAAAAAGAAGAAATTTATTGATTGCGGAGCAAATTATTGATTTCGATTTTCAACCAAAATTTCTTTATCAAAATCAACATATCCAACTAAAAACTGAAGTTTTGGGCGATGTAAAATGTTTTTATAACGCTGATTTGCTGGTACGAAAAGATATATGGAAAGATTGGGATAATTTTCCGAGTAATATTCATATTTTACTATTGCTTCCTCGAAATCATCGAATTCTTCGATAATATTCATTTTGTCCTCGGGAATGCAAATCAGACGAAGGTTGTAAGAATAACCAAAGTAGTAAGTTTCATTTGAAGACAAACTATCAAAATCGCTTGGGACTAATGCTTCGAGCGAGACCTTAGGATTTCCTAAAGCCGAAAGCTTTTTTGCTGCACCATAGGAAAGGTCTAAAATCCTTGAACGAACAAAAGGTCCGCGGTCGTTAACTCTGACAAGTATAGTCTGTCCATTTCGTAGATTCCTAACTCGGATAATAGTTCCAAAAGGTAGTGTTCTATGTGCAACAGTGTGTTTATACATATCGAACCGCTCGCCACTTGCTGTTCTTCTTCCGTGAAAAGGTTTGCCATACCAAGAAGTTTCCCCTTCTATTTGAAGAAAGTAACGCGAAGATATATCAATATCGTTTAATAGTTCAATTTCTGCAATTTCTCTATTTATCGAAGGAATTCTACTTTCGGCAAGCAAATTATCTTTGGCATTTAGCCAAAGCAGCAAAATCAAAAACAATATAACATTAAATACAAGGAAAAGGAATAAAACCTTTTCACTTCTTTTTAAAAGATGCATTAAAACTGTTTAAATTGTTCAACAAACTATTCAAAAATAAAGGGATTTAGTTATAAAGACAATTAAAAAAAAATTAAAAAAAAGTAATAAATCCATAAGTCTTAATAAACCGTGGGCTTGCAAAAATTTTAGGGTCGATGTAAAAATTGTTTTCGAAAAATTTCTTAGTACCTTACCGAAAGATTAAATGTCAAGTTTCTTGGTAATCCGGGCTCGATGAAGTAAGGCAAGTTAGTTTGTTTTTCGTACAAAGGATTAATAAATGCAGAAGCAATGTATTTTGTATCTAAAAGATTATCTATCCCTAAGCCCAAAGAAATTTGAATTTTTGAGTTTCCAGTATTGCCGAGTTTAATAAAAATATTGTCGAACCAAACCTTAGCATTTAAAATATTGTACGAAGGCACTTCGATTTTGTTTGCGTCGTCGGCAAAGTATTTACTAACTCCGTTCAAAGAGATTTGAAAATTTAAATAGAATGGTATAGTCAAACTAAAATTATAAAAATAATTCGGGACACCCGGTATTTGGTTATTACGGAAATCGGCAAAAATGTTCTTTTTGTTTTTGTCGTAAAATGAGGAGTCGACTTTGTAATCATTAAATTTACTAAATAAATATGTAAAAGTTCCAGCAAAGTTAATATCGAGCGGGAAAATAAGCTTAAAATATGTTTCGAACCCCAAGCGTGTCGTTCTTCCAGCCGAAAGATAGAATCGACCTTCGCGATAAGGTATAAGCTCGTTCTTGGTATCTATGAAATAAGTCGAAGCTTCAAGTTCAATCGTTCTTATTATAGAATTCATTTGGACAAATGATTTTGCTCCAAACTCGTAAGTTGTCGAAATAATTGGGGAAAGCAAAGGGTTAATTTGAAAAAGGGTGTCGTCGCCCGGAGCTGGGTCAACTTCATTACCAGCTGGAACTTCAATTCCACCACCAAGATTTGCGAATATCGAGAAATTGTTTGTAGGTTGGAAACTTACTCCAAGCTTTGGCGTTAACCTTGAAAAAGTTTTCTCATCCGACCAAGTAAATTTTAAAAAGTCGTGTGCATCGTATTCGACTTGGTCGAATCGAACCCCAAGTAAAATGCTTAGCATTCTAAGTTGGAACTCATTTTGAAGAAATGCCCCAAAAGTTTGAGCACCTTCTTTCTTATTCGTTCGAAGTTGGTTCGAACGATTTGCGTTAGAATCGAGGGCATAAAAAAGGATGGCTCCATCTTGCAGAGTTTGGTCGAGCCCAGCCAAAAATATATTCGTAAAGTTGCTTGCTTCAATTAGATTCTGGTAAAATAAAGTAGAACCCAGAAAGTATCGTGTGAAATCCCGAAATGTGCCTCTTTCGGAGCGTTGTAAAAATTTCGAAGTTAGAAAGCCTTGGAAAAAAAGCGAATTGCTTTTATCGAAAGAATGGTCGAGACTAACCCCGATTTGAGCAATTCGATTATTTCTTCTTTCTTTGTTAACAAAATAAGTTGGGTTCGCCACTGTTGGTAAAGTATCATAGGCTTTCTTTGTGATTGCCCCAGGAATATGGAAAAGGTTTTTAACTAAGTTTATATTAAGTTTTATGTTCGTTTTATTATCGATAAGATTACCGACCCCAAAATTGAAATGGATTTTTTCGGATTGAGAGTTATCTCGCCAACCATCGAAAGAATTGACAATCGTATTTAAATAAACAATGCCAGAACTGCCAAGATTGGACCTTAATTTAAGTACATTTTTTTTTAGTCCCCATCTTCCGTAAGCGGTAGAATAGGAAAGCAAAGGAGTGTATTCTGTCGGAAAAGTATTGAAGCTAAGGACCCCACCAGCAGCATTGCCCCAAAGGGCCGAGGCATTCGAGCGAATTATTTCAATTTTTTCAACTGCGGAAATGTCGAAAAAGTCTAAAGAAGTTCTTCCGTCGGGCTCAGTTTGAGGAATTCCGTCGAGAAGGAATTTCAGCCCACGAACAGTTCCACTATTCGAGCGGTCTCCTGCACCCCGAGAACCAAAGCCTCGAATTGTAATTCTAACATCTTGCGAGCCACTACGAGATTGAGCTAAAACCCCGGGTATTTGAGTCAAAGGCTCATCAATCGAGAGTCCTCGATAAATCGGAAAATCTTTCGAAGTAATATAAGAAACTGATAACGGAACCTCGATTATTCTTTCTGGGTATCGAAGTGCGGTTATTACAAGCTCGCCGTAATGAAAGCGAAGTGTATCCTCTTTTCCGAGTAATCTAAAAGTATTGAAAAATAATACGAAAGAAAAGACCACTAAAAGCTTATAACTTCTATTCATCATTTCTAGAATTAAATTCTTATTCTTTTGGAATTTCAACGGGTGGCGGAGGTTGCGTAGGGGCAGGGGCAGATTTGGGAATTGTAGCTCCTTGTGTAACTGGTTTGACTTGGTCTTCGCCACCAGATTTTAGCAAAAATTTATTTGCGATTAATGCAAAAAGCAAAATAAAAATAATCAATCCACGGGTCAACTTTTGCAAAAAGTCCATCGTCCTTTGAGTGCCAAACATTGACCCAAATTGTGTTGTAAGACCGCCAAAAGTAGGGGCAAGGTCGCCTTTGCCCGGTTGTAAGAGAATCACGCCGATTAGAATTATCGACGCAATAATTAACAATATACTTATTAAAGTAAACATAACTTGCCTTTTTTAAAAAGCAAAATTATGAATTTTTTTTGAATATGATATTGTCCCACTTGTATCTATGAATTAATTTTATTTGGGATTGTTCTTTAATTCTGGTGGTAGAACATAGTATTTGGGGGGAACTTTTCCAGTCGTGTCGGTTACGGCTTTTTTTGGGCTTTCAATGGGCTTCCTTTGCTTAACCCCCCTTTTTTTGGTTGTAAACTCCTTGTCTTTTTCCAAAGATAAGAGTTCGTAGATAGTTAAATTGACTTTCGGCATCGTGGAAGGATTAGATAAATGAGTTTCGGTTGTTTCGTCAATTTTCTGAGTTTCTATAATAGTTTCTGTTGTCTCTCTCTTCAAGTGTTGATGTTTCGCTTCGGTTTTCAAAGCGATATTCGATTTACGCTTGCGGAGAGTTACGTTGTTATTGATTATCGAAACATCATATTTTTGGCTTTTTTCAATACAATTCAAGAAAGAAGTTAGTGGAACATAAACCATTCCAGAAACTTCAATTGTTGGCAACGTAAGTTGAAAGATTTCGCTTTCATTTGTTTCGTCAATCAAAACGAAATAAAAGGTACCGATAAAAAAAACAAGACTGGTTTTGCCAAATTTCAATGAATATTTTTGGAAAGATTTATTCTTCGCTAAATGCTTATTAAAGTTGTTGTCCCAAGAAAAGTATTCAATATTTTTGAAATTAGAAACTACGCAAACAGAGCGAAAGTTTGCAATATTGAAAAATACTTTCCTTTCGGGTTGCAAAGAGCAAACACCTTCGACTAAGAAAAAAGGAAAAAGCAAGAGAAAAACGGTTCTATGCAATAGAGTTGCTGAACCAGATTTAAATAAACGGTCTGCATTATTGGAAGTTTGGCATTTGAGCATTTTCTTCGATTGAAATAAGTTCAAATTCAAAGATTAAAGTTGCATTTGGTGGTATCTTAGGCGGGAAACCTCTTTCGCCCCAACCAAGATGAGGGGGAACAACAATTCGCCAGATAGAACCTTCTTTCATCTTGGTTAAAGCTTCGCGCCAACCGGGAACAACTTGGGCAAGGTTTAGTTTAAGAGGCTCATGTTTATAAGTGTTATCGAACTCGTTTCCGTCTATATATTTGCCTTTGAAATGAACTTTAACAACATCAGTTGGTTTGGGGAATCGTCCAGTTCCTTCTTTGATAATTGTGTATTGCAAACCGGAAGGTGTTGTAATAACTCCGGGTTTGTTTTTGTTACTATCAAGAAAGGCTTGTCCTTCGGATAAATTTTTTATTTTCTGCGCTTCAAAGGTCTCTTCCATCTCTTGCATCTTTTGCGATTGTTTCCTAATCATCATAGCTCGAAGCTCGTTAATAGTTGAATCGACTTCTTTTTGAGTAACAAACAGTGAATCACCTTTAATTCCGTTGTATAGCCCGAGGAAAAGATAATCGAGGTTGATTACTAAAGAATCTTGGGCAATTTTTTTCCCAATATCATAACCAATAGAATAACTATTCATATCTTCGGGTTTTTGGGGTTTGGGTAAGTCCTTTTTAACACTATCTGAATCGCAAGATGCAATAAAGACCAACAAAAAGAATATCTTGAAAAAGTTTTTCATATTTTCGCTCAAAAAAAGCAAATTTAAAAATTATTTTTTAAACTCACGACAATTTCTTAACTTGGAATATAATTATTTCGAGGTGGACTTTTGGGTGTCGAATTCAAATTTCCCGATGAAATTTCTCCATTAGGAGAAAGTCCGAATAAAAACTTAGATTTTTATCGGCAACCCAAACATAAAGTTAAGCAAATTTCATTACGCGTTGGGGAAGTTGTTCGTGGTCAAATTATAAATGTCCTTTCTACTTCGCAAGCTATAATCAATCTTCCCGACGGAACTTTTACTGCTGAAATTAGTGGGAAATTCCGTAGTGGCGATGAACTTTTCTTCAAAGTTCAAGCTATCGAACCAACGCTTGTATTACGCATATACAGTGTATTTACCAAGATTAACAATAAAGAAATTTCAACAGATGAACTCTTAAGAATGCTTGATTTGCCCAACACGAAAATTTTTCAACTCGTTACAGAAAGGAAAAAACAAACCGGAAATGTTGTTTTTCGGGATGAAGTCTTGGGCTATGTTGGTTTTGCGAACAAAATTTTGGAAAAATCACAGACAGAAAGCTTAGAGTCGATAATCAAGTTTATCGATTTCTCTCTCGGCTTAAGAATAGAGCCAGATTTTACTTTTTTTCAAATTTTCAAGAGTTTTTCCAAAATTGGATTCCTTTTTCAATCTTATTTTTCAGCTTTACTGACTTATTTCGATTTGTTCCCTAAGCAATTCCAAGAAAGGCTTCTAAACTTTCGAAATGCCAATCGAACAAACGACTCTTTAACGCTTTTCCAAATCTTCGGACCGAATTTTTTTAAAAAGGAAAATAATTTTTGGAGTTTCGTCAACGAACTTTCTGCTCCTTCCTTGTTGAATTCCTTTCCAAATGAAATTCAAAACGTAATTAAGGAATTGAAGCTACTCTTCGTCTCTTTCTTGGTGGTTAATACTTTAAGTTCTAATCTACCAAATTCTTTTCTCTATTTTCTTTTCCCTTTTTTCACTGGTGCCGATATAAAATTTGCCTATGTTAGAGTGAAGCGAAAAAAGATAGGTAATAAATTTAGCAACGAAATAAATGTCGAAGACGAAGAACTTATTTCCCCTGTACTGGATACTTTAAAAAAGGAATTCGAAAGTTTTTGGGACAAAGAGGAGAAAAATAAAGACTTTTCTCCTATGTTCAATGAGTATAAAACATTATACAGAAAAGAGGGAAATAAAATAATTGTTAAAACACTTGAAAATTCTACATTCATTTTCAAGCAAATGGATGAAATTTTTGGAGAAAGGTCTAAAATATCAATCGTTATTTAATCGACATTACTAATTTTGTTTTTTCCTTTAATTAAAGCTGGCGTATGGCTTATCCAATTTACTTGTTTAATTCCTTGACTCGAAAAATTGAAAAATTTACACCTTTGGAAGACAACCTTGTTCGAATATACACTTGTGGTCCAACAGTTTACAACTTCGCCCATATTGGGAATCTTAGGTCCTTTTTATTTGCAGACCTTCTTCAAAGGGTTTTAAAAGTAGTTGGAAAATACAAGGTGCAATGGGTAATGAACATTACAAATATTGACGATAAAACTATTCGAGATAGTTCGCCCGGAAGCACAGCTTGGTTACCCGAGATGGGAAGACAAGTCCCGGACCCGTTGAAACGACTTATTAAATTCACTGAATATTACCGAAAAAAATTCATCGAAGACATTCGGAAGGTAGGAATAAATTTACGAGACTTCTACAGAATGCCAAAGGCTACCGATTATATTCCACAAATGCAAGAGTTAGTTCGCAAAATTGTCGAGAAGGGTTTTGGTTATATTGTCAACGGCTCTGTTTATTTCGATGTGAGCAAATGGCGACAGCACGACTTGTATGGTAAACTATACCATATCGACTTCGAAAAGTTCAAAGAAGGTTCTCGCATTGACGCCGACAGCTACGATAAGGAAGAATTCAGCGATTTTGCTCTTTGGAAAGCTCGAAAGGAAGGTGAACCATACTGGGAATTCGTTCTGAACGGTATAAATTGCAGTGGCCGCCCGGGTTGGCATTTGGAGTGTTCTGTAATGGAGCGGGAAATTTTGGGCTTGCCTTTCGATATTCATACTGGTGGGGTAGATTTAAAATTCCCGCACCACGAAGATGAGATTGCACAAAGTAAAGCTGGATATGGGGTTGAACCAACTGTATTTTGGTGCCACAACGAGTTTTTACTTGTTGACGGACAAAAAATGAGCAAGTCGTTGGGCAACTATTATACTCTTCGGGATTTAATCGACCGCGGGGTCGACCCATTGGACTTTAGATATTTAGTTTTTTCTGCTCATTATTCTACCCAATTAAACTTTACTTTCCAAGCATTAGCTTCGGCCCGCAAGGCTCGTTTTCGGATACAAAACTATATTTACAGTTTATTCGAAAGTTACGGCGTCGAAGATAAAAGTGCCAAAATTAAAGAATTGCGGGACAAAATTTTTTCGGACTTAGGTTACGACTTGCAAACTCCTAAGGCTCTTGCAACACTTTTCGAATTTATTAACGAGAACCCTCCGAAGGAGTTTAGTCAAAACTCCTCGAAAGAATTGTTGAAATTATTCGGGGATTTGAATAAAATTTTCAACGTTTGGACAATTGAACCAAAACCCGAAGAAAAACTCTTTATTCCCGAAGATGTTAAAAAACTTGCCGAATTGCGTTTCGAAGCTCGAAAAAATAAAAACTTTTCCGAAGCCGATAGACTAAGAGAAGAAATAAAACAAAAGGGATTTCAAGTTGTCGATACAAAAGAAGGATATCAAATCCTACCAATCGAAGAGTAAGTTTTTATTGTATCGTACCTTAAATCAACATTGATTTCTGTCTTTCGGTGATGAATTTGTCGTAATCTTGCAAGAATAGTTCAATTCCTCTGTCGGTAAGTGGATTTTTCAAAGATTGCATCAAAACATTATAGGGGATTGTAGCAATGTCTGCCCCAGCACGGGCAGCTTCGACGATATGAATGGGATTTCTTATCGAAGCAGCGATTATGAGAGAGTCGTAACCTTGAACATCCCAAATCTCGCAAATGTCGTTCAAGACAGCGATTCCATCGTAGGCAATATCGTCGAGTCTTCCTAAAAATAACGAGACATATGTTGCTCCAGCTTGATGTGCAGCTATGGCTTGTGTCGCAGAAAAGATTAAGGTAACATTTGTGGGTATTTCTCTTTTCGACAATTCTTTCACAGCCGAAAGACCTTGGGGCGTCATCGGAATTTTAATAGTAGCCTCGGGAAACCAAGAAATTATTTCTTCTGCTTCTCGAATCATTCCATCCTTCTCTGTCGATACAACTTCGACAGATACGTGCCCACCAACGATTTGATAAATCTCCAAAATTCTTTGCTTAAAACTAACGCTCGGGTCTTCCTTAGCAATAAGTGTAGGGTTTGTCGTAACTCCAGAGATTATACCCATTTCTGCGACTTCTTTGATTTGTTGCAAGTTTGCTGTATCTAAGAAAAGTTCCATATGTTTTTAACAAAAAAACCAAATTACTACTTTTTCATCTAAAAAGCAATTGTTTTTTCAAGTATGGTAAATGCTTCGAAATTATTATCGAAGCTAAAATCCCCAAGGTAATGAAAAAGAGAATTTTCTGGGGTTTTTCGATAATTTCAACAGACAGAATAAAATTTTCGGGTAAAAAAAAGAAAATGAAAGGAACTAAAACGGTTGCAATGGAATTCGAAATGTCCATCTTTTTGTTAGTTAAGTTATATGTAATTAACCAAGAAATGAACCAAAAAAGAAGCAATATAGGTTCGAACATAAAAAGGATTGCCGAAGCGGTTGCCAAGCCTTTCCCACCTTTAAATTTTAGAAATATACTATAATTGTGCCCGAGAACAACAAATACAGCAGAAGCAAGCAAGGAATATTCATTATCTGGAAGCATTTGCTTTGCGAAAAGTAGCGAGCCGACACCTTTCGAAAAATCCATAAGAAAAACTGCAAACCCAATCCATTTTTTTCCAGTAATATCGTAGGAATTCATCGCCCCAACGTTCCCTGTTCCCTCGAATCGAATGTCCTTTTTTGCGAATATCTTTACCAAAATGTAGGCGAAAGGTATAGAACCTAAAAGATAGGAAAATAAACTAACGAAAATGTATTCGCTCATAAATTTTCCTTGTTTTTTAAGTAATACAATAAAAGCTTTTGTGTCGAAAGATTTTGATTTTCGTCGACTTTTCCAGCTTCAATTTGATTAAGTACCTTTTTAGCAAGTTCTTTTCCAAGCTCGACGCCCCATTGGTCGAACGGATTAATATCCCAAATTGTTCCTTCGACAAAGACTTTGTGCTCGAAAATTGCCAAAAGCGAACCAAGAGTTTCTGGGTTAAGTTCTCGCAGAAAAATTGTAGTCGAAGGTCGATTTCCGGGAAATATTTTATGGGGCAGTATCTTTTCGATTTCTTCTCTGGTCAAGTTCCTTTGGCTAAGTTCGTCGTAAACTTCATTACTCGATTTTCCACACATAAGTGCTTCGGATTGTGCAATCATATTAGCAATTAGAACATCGTGGTGATGCGATAAATTGTGGCTCGGTTTTGCTACACCAACAAAAATCAAAGGTACAATCTGGGTACCTTGATGAAGAAGCTGAAAGAACGAATGCTGGGAGTCTGTTCCTATTCTGCCCCAAACTATCGGGCTCGAACAATAATCAATTACCTTACCTTCGCTATTTATCCTCTTACCATTACTTTCCATAATCAATTGTTGCAAGTAATCGGGTAAGAGTCGCAAGCGTAAATCGTATGGAATTATAGCGTAGGTTAGGTAATTCCAGAAATTGTTGTACCAAATAGTGAGTAATGCCAAAAGTATTGGAAGATTCTTCTCGAATGTAGTTGAACGAAAGTGTGTATCAATTTTGTGTGCTCCAGCAAGTAGCTTTGTAAAGTTATCGAAACCTAAATAAAGCGAGATTACCAACCCAATAGAGCTCCACAATGAAAATCTACCTCCAACCCAGTCCCAAAATGTAAACATATTTTCCTTTGGTATACCAAACTTAAAGCAAGCCTCCTCGTTGGTCGAAATAGCAACAAAATGCTTAGCAATTGCGTTTTCGTTTGCACCCGTGTGCTTTAAAAACCATTCCTTTGCAGTATTCGCATTGATTAAAGTTTCGGGAGTTGTAAAACTTTTCGAAGCAATGATAAAGAGGGTTGTTTTAGGATTTAAACATTTTAATGTAGCGTGTATATCCAAACCATCGACATTCGAAACAAAATGAACTTTAAGATTTTTGTTTCGATATTCTTCTAAAGCATCGCAGATAAGACGCGGTCCCAAATCCGAGCCACCAATTCCAATGTGGACAATATCGGTAATTCTTTCCCCATCGAAACCACACCAAGTCCCATCTTGAATGGATTCAGTAAAGAGTTTCATTTTTAGAAGAACAGCATTTACCTTTGGCATTACATTTACCCCATCAACTTTAATTGGATAGTTCGATAAGTTTCGTAATGCAATATGCAAAGCTGGACGCGACTCGGTGAAGTTAATTCTTTCGCCAGCGAACATCATCTCGATTTTTTTTTCCAATTGTAATTCTTTTGCCAAACTAACAAGTAGTTCGAGTGTCTCTTCGGTAATATGATTCTTAGAAAAATCGACTAATATGTTCTCTTCTTCAAAGATGAGTTTTTCGATTCGGTTAGAGCCGAAAATCTCGTTCAAATTCAGTTTCGAGATTTTGCTATGGTGTTCAACTAATTTGAGCCAACTCGGTATTTCAGATATTCTAACCATAAAACACAACAATAATTAAAAGAAAAAGTTGTTTCTAACTTAATAAAAAACTTTAATATTGAATCTATGGCAATTCTAACAATTGGGCAGAATATTTGCATAGAAAATGCAGTTGTTCTTGCTCCAATGGAAGATGTAACAGAGCCCCCATTCAGACAAATATGTAAGGAATTTGGTGCTGACATAGTTTACACTGAATTTATTTCTTCGGAAGCACTCTTTCGAGGAGTTGAAAAATCGAAAAGGAAAATAGAATTTTCTGAAAAGGAAAGACCTATCGGAGTGCAAATTTTCGGTTCAAACGACGAACCTATGGTGGAATCCGCAAAAATTGTCGAGTCATATAGTCCAGACATTATAGACATTAACTTTGGTTGCTGGGTTAAGAATGTCGTGAAGAATAATGCTGGAGCTGCAATGCTAAAAGACCCTCCACGTATGCAAGATTTAACCAAAAAAGTAGTCGATGCAGTTAAACTGCCGGTTACAGTCAAAACCAGACTAGGATGGAGCCGTCAGACAATTGTAATTTGCGATGTTGCAAAAAGATTGGAAGATGCTGGCATTTCAGCATTGACAATTCACTGCCGGACACGCGAAGAGGGACACAAAGGAAAAGCCGATTGGTCTTGGATTTCGAAGGTCAAGGAATCGGTTAGTATCCCAATTATTTTGAATGGTGATGTCAAATCTGCATTCGATGTAAAACGCGCATTCGAAGAAACTGGTTGCGACGCTGTTATGATTGGGCGAGCAGCAATTGGAAATCCATTTGTTTTTCGGGAGGCAAAAGAATATTTAACCACTGGCAAGGTTCTACCCCCTCCTTCTATCGAAAAAAGAATACAAATTTGTTTAAAGCATTTAAAGCTAAACATTGAATACAAAGGGCTTTCGAAAGGAATAATTGAGTTCCGAAAGTTTTATCCGAGTTACTTGCGAGACTTGCCAAATTCGAGTAAAATCCGAGCTAAACTCAATATTTCTGTTTCATTCGACGAAATTCAAACATTATTACTGGACTATCAAAAGGAGTTGGTAGACTCAGATTTCGATTTATACGAATGTTGGCAAATGAGTAGTGAAATTAACCAGACAATGGAATAGTAAAAATAGCAGAAGTCCCTTTTTCGGGCTCGCTTTCATACCAGAACTTTCCACCAAGTATCTCAATAAGTTTATTACAATTAAGAACTCCCAATCCGATACCTTTTTCTCCGTGTGTTCCGTATGTGGATTTATCGTTTTGAAATTCGAATATCTTACTTAATTGCTCTTTCGTCATCCCTTTACCATAATCTTTAACAGTAATTATGACAAAATTATTTGGACTCAGTTCGCTGTGGATTTCTATTTTCCCTCCTTCGTAGGAATACTTTATTGAATTATTCACTAAATTTCTTAAGACGGTTTGGAGAATTAATGGGTCAAACTCAAAAACTAATTCTGGGTCAACTTTGTTTTCGATTATTATATTCTTTTGTTTAATTTCTGTATTCAGTTGCATCAAAGTATTATCGACAATATCTTTCAAATTTTGTTTATCTTTATTTACTTTCCAAGTCCCTCGTTGTAGCGAAGTCCAAAGAAGCAAGCTTTCCATTATCGTATATAAGTTTTTACCGCCATCTTTCAATTTTATTAACAAATCGATTTTATCTGATTCAGAAAAATACTGATAATCGTTTGCTAAGACTTCTGTAATGTTCCGAAAACTACCAATAGCATTTCGAAGGTCGTGTGGAATTATACTAAGCAAAGTGTTGTTGATTTCATTTGCTTTGAGCAATTCTTCGTTCATCGAGAGCAATAAATTCTTTGCCGAGGTAAGCTCATTGTTTTTCTTAATTAATTCTTCTTGCGATTCCCAAAGCTGTGTATTAATCTGCTTGATTTTTTCGTTGAAGTCAGAAAGCTCCTTGTTCAATCGCACTAATTCTTCTTTTTGCTCTTCCAAATTAGCATTCAAAATTTTTCTCTTCTGGTTGATTTTCCAAAGAAAAGTGGTAAGAACAACAAATACGATGAGAAAGGCTGAAATCGATATTGTTAAAATTGTTTGAGAGCGAAGCTGTGTCTCTTTTAATTTTTTTTCAAACTTTGCTGTTTCCAACTCGAAGAGAATTTCCTCGACTTTGGCATCTAATTCACCAAGCTCGATGCTCGCTATGTATAAGTTTAAATTTAATGAATCGTATAATTCATTTATTTTTCGGAGATACAAGTTTTCGTTTTTCTTATCCCCAAGTCTTTGGTATATATTGCTCAGCAACTCAAGTATTTGAAGCTTATCTTGAACTTGTTCGGGGTATCTTTGAAATATTTCTAAGGAATTTTTGGCATACTTAAGAGCCTTAGAATATTCTTTTTCCTGAATAAAAAACTCGGCAGCTTTTCCCAAGATGTTTGCAAAGTCAAGTTTATCATCTTTATCGTGAAAAATTTCGAAACATTTTTTCAGATAAAATTTTGCCGAATCAACTTTGTTTAGTTTGTAATAGGATTTAAATCTTTCAAAAAGACAATTCGCTAAGAATTTATTGAACTCCGAAGCTAAATAAAAATCTATTTTAGCCGGAACTTTGATTTGAGTACAAATTTGTGAATATTGTAGACTATTTTGATAGTCGTTCAATTTGTTGTATACCTCCGATAATCGAAAGATATTATACATTATGCCAAAAGTATCCTTCAAAACATTTTTTCTAATTTCGCTTGTGGTAAGGAAAAGTTTCAACGAACTATCTGGCTTTTGCAAGTTGTAAAAACATAGTGCAGTATTTTCAAGACTGACTACATTCATTAAGGTCAAAATATTTTCATACTTATTTACTACCCAAGATTTATTTTTGCGAAGACTATCGAGTAGTGTAATCGATTTTTGGTAATAATGTAATGCTTTGTTAAATAATTTAAGCCCAAAGTAAAGATTTCCTAATTCAATAAGATTCCAGCCTATAATCAATGGGTCGTCAATCTTTTCGCTTAATCGGTTGGCTTTCCCAAAAAATTTCGAGGCGTAGTCTGGTTTGCCTAGTTTAGAATATATTCTGCCATAATAACTATATAAGCTGCTCTTAAGAGTGTCGTTTTCGACAAATATAGAATTTTGTGATAATTCATTAAGAAAATGTAATCCTTCGATTGGTGAGTTATCGATAAAGTACTTTATCAAAAATTCCGTCTCTTCTCTTTCCTTAGACCCATAGATGTTACGCGCTAATGAATCCTTTATCCTTTTTTTCATCTGCTCAGCATTGGTTTTAAGTTCTTGTTGAGAACATATTAAACTTGGTAATAAAAAAAGTGTTAATACTAAAATCTGTATCATAATTTTGTCTTTAATAATTTTGTTTACAACGATAACAAATTTTAAAATAAGAAATTTTAAAGTGAAAAGAGAAATATTCGGTTTTTGCAATTTTTAATAATTTACTTTTTTTGAAAGACAAATTTATGAATTTTCCTAAACGAAGCGTAACTTGTGGCGAGCTAAGAATTGAAAATGTCGGGCTCGAAGTTGTCTTGAACGGCTGGGTTGCCACTGTTCGAGATATGGGTGGTTTGATTTTCATCGATTTAAGGGACCGTTATGGAATAACCCAATTGGTAGTACATCCAGAAATGCAACCCGATTTAGCTGAAAGAGTTAAAGAGTTAAAACAAGAATATGTCGTTTGGGCGAAAGGAAAAGTACGAGAACGAGAAAACCCCAATCCCAAAATTCCAACTGGGTTAATTGAAGTTCATCTCGAAGATTTTGGAATAATCAATCGTTCGGAATTACCCCCATTCGAAATTTCAGATAGAGTAGATATTTCCGAGGAAACACGCCTTCGATATCGTTACTTGGATTTACGTAGGCAAAGTGTACAAAGGCGTTTCTTAATACGGAATAAGATTTATCAAATTATTCACCAATACTTTCAAGAACTCGACTTTGTCGAAATCGAGACTTCATATCTCACAAAATCGACACCCGAAGGCGCTCGCGATTTTCTCGTCCCATCAAGAATTCACAAAGGTAAGTTTTATGCCCTACCCCAATCACCTCAGCTTTACAAGCAAATCCTAATGATTTCGGGTTTCGACCGTTACGTCCAAATTGTGAAATGTTTCCGTGACGAAGATTTACGCAGCGACCGACAGCCAGAATTTACTCAAATCGATTTAGAAATGTCCTTTGTCGACAAAGACGACGTTATTGAAGTAACCGAAGGACTTCTTGCTCGCCTTTGGAAAGAAGTTTTAGGAATTGATATAAAAACCCCGTTTGCTCGACTTTCCTACGACGAAGCAATAAGAAGATTTGGTAGCGATAAACCCGACCTTCGTTACGACTTGGAAATAGTTACACTTACAGATTTGTTTAAAGGCTCGAATTTCAAAATTTTCGAAGATACCATTGCTATTGGTGGAGTTATAGCTGGAATAAATGCAAAGGGTTGTGCTAATTACTCACGCAAACAAATTGATGAGATTTCCGAAATAGCAAAGAAATTCAAAGGAAAAGGTATTGTTTGGATAAAAAGACAAAACGACCAGATTGTCTCGCCACTTGCCAAGTTTATTCCCGAAAGAATTTTAGAAAAAGTCAAAGAATTCGTAAAACTCGAAGATGGGGACCTTTTGATTCTTGTGTCCGATTACAAAGAGATATGCTATAATGTTCTCGGAGTTATACGCGAAGAAATTGCTTTAAGAAATGGATTTTTACAAAACGTTGAAAATGAATTTTCTTTTGTTTGGATAGTAGATTTTCCGCTTCTGGAGTATAGTGAAGAAGAGAAAAGATTTGTTGCTCGGCACCATCCTTTTACCGCTGCAATGGACGAAGATTTAGAGCTCATAAATTCTGAGCCTGAAAAGGTAAGGGCAAAAGCTTACGATATTGTTGTCAATGGTAACGAGTTGGGCGGTGGCAGTATCCGAAATTATACCATCGAGCAACAAAAAAGAATGTTCCAATTGTTGAATCTCTCTGAATCCGAAGTCGAAGAAAAGTTTGGGTTTTTGTTGGAGGCTCTACGCTACGGTGCACCACCTCACGGTGGAATAGCAATAGGATTGGACCGCTTAGTGATGCTGTTGACTGGAACGAATAACATTCGCGACGTAATAGCATTTCCTAAAACTACAAGTGGCTTATCCTTGATGGACAACTGCCCTTCGGAAGTAACCGATGAGCAATTAAAGGAATTAGGAATAAAAATAGAGAAAAACGAATAATCTTTGTGTTTTAATTTAATAAAACGAGCCAACTATAATTTTTCGAGCTAATGAAATTTTCGAAATAAATCTTGACTTTGAACAATTATCCATTTACAACAAACTAAACAAGGGGCTTATAGCCCCTTGTTCGCTAAGTCAGCACTAATCTATTTTAAATCGATTGTGTTCAAATAAAAATTACAATTGCTCTTATGAAATGGCAATTTCTTTTTGCATAAATTGGAAACTATGGGATATCGGCGCGTGCTGCTATATTCATCAAAATTCCTTTTTCCTTATTTGTTATTAAACCTCGTTTCATTAAATTGTTTGTTAAATGTGCCATACAGCTTACAAAGTCGCCGTGATTCCTTGCATTGTTGATACAGTCGTTAATAAGTTGCATAATTGTTGTTCCGTCTTCGAGTCTTTTATTTCTTATATTAGTTTCGAATCGTTTCCCCTTGCTATCAACGATAACGATATATTCGTTGTTCCCACCATCGGGTGGTAAAACAACAGATTGTTCGTTATTGTTAGAAGTGGGGGAGCCCGTATCGACAGAGCAGCTTCCAAAGGCTAAGAGAACTGCTATTAGCAGAAAAATTATTGATAGATTTTTCATAATATCCTCTAACGATTTAAAAAAGTTAATTACGAACTCAAAAAAAAAATTATTTTACGAACCTAATATTCCTTGATTGGAATCTCGCCACGAAGAGCTAGGTAGGCACTTTCGGTCAATGCAAACATTTCGTCTTCACCGGGGTAGACATAAATAGGAGCAATAAAACTTACTCGGTCGGTTATCCATTGAACCAAAAGTTTTGATTTCGCTCCACCTCCAGTCAAAATAATCGCATCGACTTTACCAAATAGAACAGTACTTGCCGAGCCTATTTCCTTTGAAATCTGGTAAGCCATTGCCTTGTAAATCAAATTTGCATACTCGTCGCCTTTTTCAACTTTTTCCTCGACTTCGGCAGCGTTGTTTGTCCCAAGATAAGCAACTAATCCGCCACGTCCAGTTATCATTCTTCTAATTTCAAGATAAGAATACTTCCCAGAAAAACATAAACGAGCCAGCTGGCCAGCGGGCAAAGTTCCAGACCTTTCTGGGGTGAATGGGCCTTCGCCGTCCAAACCATTATTTACATCGATAACTCTTCCCTTGTGATGCACACCAACGGTGATACCTCCACCAAGATGAGCAATAATTAGCGAAACTTCCTCGTATCTTTTGGAGAATTCGCGACAAAACCTACGAGCAACCGCTTTTTGATTCAAAGCGTGGAAAATACTTACTCGTGGTAGCTCTGGATGCCCAGAGATTCTTGCAATTGGTTCCATTTCGTCGACGACAACGGGGTCGACAATGAACGCGGGGACCTCGGGTCCTATTTCTTTTGCAATTTCGTATGCTAAGATAGCTCCAAGATTAGACGCGTGAGAACCATAGACTTCGTTTTTCAAGTCCTCGAGCATTTTCTGATTAACTCTATAGACTCCACTAGTGATTGGTCGTACTAAACCACCATTAGCAACAACAGCATTGATTGATTTCAACTTTATTTCCGATTCCTCGAGGAAGTGAATTACAACTTCTTTTCGAAAACTATATTGGTCGTAAATTCTTGTAAAATGTTCTAATTCTTGAGCGCTATGACGAACTGTCCAAGTGAATTCTTCTTCCAAGTTCTTATACAAAGCTAACTTAGTTGAAGTTGACCCGGGATTAATTGATAAGATTCTATATTTCATAGAGTGTTCCGATAAATCCTAATTCAATCTGTAATGTAGCCAGAATTCTATTGTTGTTCCTTTTCCAACTTCGCTTTGGATTTCGAATTTTCCATCGTGAATTTCAACTAATCTTTTTGCAATAACAAGGCCCATACCAATACCTTGCTGTTCGTAGATTTCCCTTTCGTATTGAGTAAGAGTTGTGATGCTTTTTAATTTATTTACATCAATTCCACGCCCTTCATCCGAGATTGTAAATTTAATCATATTTCCATCTAAAACCGAGGAAATACGAACTTTGTTGCCCGGTTGTGAAAATTTAAAGGCATTATCCAAAATTTCATCTATGATTTTGTAAAAACTATCAGTCGAAATTTCAATCGAGAGGTTATAATGTAAGTTATCTAAGACTAAATCCTCCTTGCGTTTGTAATTTTCCGCTTTTAATAGTGCTATATCTTGAATTATCGCGTTTGGTTCGTCGGTAAAGTGAGACCGAAGCTGTTCGCGTCGTTCGGGGATATTAGCCAATGCCTCAATTTTTGTGTAAATGAGGAAATTTTCCGTTATTCTTAATAGTCGATTCGAGGAGCGAACTATATCGTTTGCAATTTCTAAAATATCCTCTTTTTGTAGCAAATCGTAAGATGAAAGAATAAATTTTGCCGAGCCAATAACTTCATTTAATGCTGTCCGAAATTCGTGGGGCAAAGCAAAAGAGACTGCTTTACCAACTGTTTCTACTTTTTCTTTGAGATGTTTTTGTAAAGTTTCTGTTTTCTTTTTCTGAATATTTATTGCTTGAATTATTTCGTCGTGAGAAAAGGGCTTAGTGATATAATCGTCTGCGCCACGTATCATTCCTTCACGCATATTGTGTTTTTCGCCAAACGCAGTTAGAAAGATAAATGGTATTGATTCAGTCTTGGGATTTGCTCTAATTTGTTCGAGAAAGGAATAGCCACCCATCCTTGGCATTTGGATATCACACAAAATCAAATCGGGCAGAATTTCGAAAGCTTTCTGTAGCCCCTCTTCTCCGTTGTTTGCAGTATAGACCTCATAGCCTTCGAGAGAAAGAAGAACCGAAATACTTTCGAGAATGTATTCAGAGTCGTCGACAACCAGAATTTTTCTCATTCAGATTCTTGGTTTATAAAGTTGCAAATTAAAAAATTGATTGTATATTTGTGTTGCATAGTTCGTTTTTTTTGGAAAATGTAACCTAAATGTGATTGTTTCGAGTTCGGGAATAGTTGTTCGCACGTATAACTATCGTGAGTCAAGCAAAATTGTAGATGTCTTTACTGAATCCGACGGAATAGTTTCTCTTTTAGCTAAGGGTATAAGAAAGTCGAGAAAAATAGTTGGGGTTCTTGAACCTCTCAATATTGTGTTTCTTTCTTATTATAAAAAAACTACAAAAGAGCTATATTTACTTTCGAAAGTCGAAACAATATCTTCCTTTCATAGATTAATTTTTTCTTTCGATAAACTTGCTTGCGGTCTTGCAATTATTGAACTTGTTGTTAGCATTCTTCCTAAAAACAGTCCAAACAAGTTCGTATTTTCACTAACCAAATCTTGTATCGAAGCTTTAAAGAACGAACATATTCAACCTTCTTTGATTCTTGTTTATTATCTTTTGAATTTATTAAAGGAATTTGGTATCGACTTTACACATAATTTAGACAATTTGAATCGTTTTGAAAAAAACAAAAGATTGTATTTCGACTATTCTCTTGGAAGAATTAACTTAAACCCAACAAGTGATTCCGATTTTTTAATTTCCTTCGATGTTATAAATTTGCTCTATCAAATTTCCAAGATGGAGTTGAACGATTTACAAAAGCTAACTTTAGTTCCATTCGACGAAGTCGAAGTTGTCAAATTCTTTGAATCGTACCTATCGTTCCATCTTGGGAAAAGAATTATCTTTAGGACATTCGAATTGTTTGGCTATGGTTTTTAATATTTTTCTTACCCTTTTTCTTGTATTTCTAAACGCTTTTTTCGTTGCGGCCGAATTTGCAATCGTCAAAGTAAGAAATTCGACAATTAATATTCGGGCACGCAAAGGTTCATTTACTGCAAAAGTCGCAAGCCATATCATAAACAATTTAAATGAATATCTTTCCGCTTGCCAGCTTGGGATAACAATTGCAAGTTTGGGCTTAGGTTGGATTGGCGAACCTGTTGTTTCTAAGATTCTCCTTTGGCTTTTTGGCATATTAGGTTTCGATGTTACCAAAGACTTTATCGAAGGTATCTCTTTGCCTTTGGCATTCGTTATTATCACAATTTTGCATATAATTCTTGGAGAATTGGCTCCGAAAGCTCTTGCAATAGTGAGAGCAGAACAAACGGCACTTTTAACCTCGCTTCCTTTACGGCTGTTCTATCTTATTTTCAAGCCATTTATTTGGTTTTTAAATAAAATGGCAAATTTGACACTTTTGCCCTTCGGAATCCGAGTCGTTGAACAAGTCGATACCCATAGTGTCGAAGAGATTCGGGAAATTTTGAAGGAAAGTTCTAAATTGGGAGCAATAGAAGAAACCGAAGAAAAACTGATACAAAAAGTATTTGAATTTTCTGGTAGAACAGCAAAGCAGATAATGGTCCCACGAGGCAAGATTGTGGGAATAAAAAGAGGGCTTTCGTTCCGAGAAGTTCTTGAAATCTTTGTAAAAGAAGGCTTTTCCAGAATGCCAGTTTACGAAACAACAATCGACGAGGTAGTAGGTATTCTATACGCAAAAGATATCTTGGCTTTAAAAACAGATTGCCCCACTGGGGAAGAATTTTCTTGGGAAAAGTACTTACGCAAACCCTTGTTTGTTCACGAAGATACAAAAATTCAAAATATTTTAAAGGAGATGCAAAAAAATAAAATACATATAGCAATTGTTTACGACGATTTCGGAGGAACTTCTGGCTTGGTCTCGATAGAAGACATCTTGGAAGAGATAGTCGGAGAAATCCACGATGAATACGACGAGGAAATTACCACAATCAGAAGAATCACAGACGAAGTTTTCGAAATCGATGCAGAAACGTCAATCGAATACCTTAACAAGCATTTTGGGCTTAACTTACCAACAAGCGACGATTACGAGACAATCGGTGGATTTATTTCATCTAATTTTGGGCGAATTCCAAAGTCTGGGGAAAGGTTGGATATTGATGGCTTGCAGTGGGAGATTTTAAATTCCACCGAACGAAAAATATTAACAATAAGGTTGACAATTACCAAAAAGTGAAAAGACTACTCGAGGATTTGATATCTTTCGAGCTGGAAAGATTCGCCAAGATATAATTTTCGAACATCTGGATTTTGAGCAATTTCTTCTGCAGTTCCCGAAGAAAAAATTGACCCATCGATAAGTATATAGGAGCGGTCTGTTATAGTAAGAGTCTCGTGAACATTATGGTCGGTTATCAAAATCCCTATGCCTCTATTCTTCAACTTAAGAATAATTTTCATAATTTCTTCGACAGCAAGTGGGTCAATCCCAGCAAACGGTTCATCCAAAAGTATAAACTTTGGGTTCGAAGCGAGACTTCGCGCAATTTCGCAGCGACGGCGCTCGCCCCCAGAAAGCATATATCCTTTTTGCTTTCTGATACTTGTCAAACCAAAAGTTTCCAAGGCTTCTTCCAATCGACGTTTCATTTCGATTTTACGCAAGTTTTGCAATTGAAGTATCGATAGGATGTTCTGTTCTACTGTAAGCTTTCTAAAAACGGATGCCTCTTGGGGCAAGTATGAAATTCCAAGTCTTGCCCTTTTATACATAGGATAATTGGTAATATCTGTCCCATCGAGCACCACCTTGCCCTCGTTGGGGCGAATCACCCCAACAATCATATAAAAAGTAGTAGTTTTTCCAGCTCCGTTGGGACCAAGCAAACCAACAACTTCCCCTTGACGAATATTTAAAGAGACACCTCGAACGACAGCACGCCTTTTATATTTCTTGACTAAGTTAATTGTTTCGAGGAAGGAGCCAGCCATTAGTTTGGTTTAGATTTTTTAGGAGATTCTGTAACCACTATGCGTAAATTTAATATTTCGTTCCCACGCTTAACTTTGAAAACTAACTCGTCGCCGCGAAAAGTGTCGAATAATATGTAATATAAATCACGTTCAGTATTGACTTTTTCGCCATTTACTTCGAGGATGATATCGCCCGGTTCAAGTCCATTGTTCGAGGCAATAGAATTTCTTTTAACTTGTACAATCATCAAACCTTCATCGAAGTTCAATCGCCAAGCTCGTGCTTCGTCTGAATTTGGTTCAATCACCTCGAAGCCATAGTCCAATATTCTTTGGACTTCTCCGATGGCAAAGAATCTATCGACGATTTTCTTTACTCTGTTTATCGGAATAGCCCAACCAATACCAATGCTACCAGCCCCAGCATAACTTGTAGCAGTTGAATATATCATTGTGTTGATACCAATGACTTCGCCTAAGGAATTTACCAAAGGACCACCAGAATTACCCGAACTTATTGCAGCATCAGTTTGAATCATACCTTTGTACATTCTTCCATTTTGAGTAAGATTTACATTTTTATTCGAAACTACACCCACAGTTACTGTTGGTTTCATATTTAAGTCAAACAAACCAAAAGGATTCCCCAGAGCAATGACCCATTCGCCAACGATTACATTATCGGAGTTCCCAAGTTTAAGGTAAGGAAAGTTGTCGCCTTCAATCTTAAGCAAGGCGATATCGGTCAGTTTATCGGATAAGACTAATTTAGCATCGTATTGCTTTCCGCCAGTCGTTGTTACAACAATTTTCGAAGCATTCCCAGCAACGTGATGATTTGTTAGAATATAGCCATCGGGGGAAACGATAAATCCAGAACCAAGACCACGAATTTTGTACTTTCTATACAATTCCTCGCGTTGCATCCCAAAAAACTGCCGAAGTATATCTTCGAAAAATGGGTCGTAATAAGGAACTTCCACATAATGAAAAACATTGATACCAACAACAGCGGGCATTACTTTTTCGACTGCACGTGTTATAGCATTACGACGCGATTCATCGATTTTTTGTTGGATTGAGTCAGAATAATCACTTATCGATTCTTGGTAAATTTTTCTGTCGCTTTTACCAATTCCGCTGGATTTATCCTGAGCAGAACAATTATTTGTTCCAAGAATAATTGATAAAATCCAACCGATATAAATTATCTTCGTTTTCATAAATTACGATAAATAAAAATAATTAAACGAATAAGTATGGAAAAGATTACAAACGATAAATACGAAAAGTTAATTGACGTTGTCCCATTAACTTCTATCGATTCTACATTTACATACAAATTCCGAAACTTTTCGGAGGGTAACTTTGTCGGCTGCCGAGTATTGATACCTTTTGCCAGCAAAAAACTAACTGGTGTTATTGTTGGGGAACACAAAGGTAGTTTAGGCTTTCCAGTCGATAAGTTGAAGTCTGTTATCAAATTAATTGATAGCAAACCTATTGTTACACAGAAATTGATAGAATTATGTTTCTGGATGGCAAATTATTACATTGCTCCTATAGGTGATGTGTTTAAAACTATTCTCCCTACAAAATTAGTTGTTCGCGAAGAAGTCTTTGTTCGATTGAAAAATTTACCCGAGTATAAAGATTTTGTTTTAACAAACAACCAGAAAAAGATAATTGATTTTTTGGCAAAAAAGTCGAGTCCTATTTCTTTAACAAGTTTAAAAAATTCGATTAAAATCAAAAAGTTAAAAGATGAGCTCGACTACCTTGTTCGTTGCAATATCGTCTCGGCAAGCACCCGTTTTTCGGAATCCAGATTTCAAGAAAAGATGCTAATAATCAATCCCGAAATGTTCGACCCGCAAAAGTTCGAGGAATACAAGGAAATTTTAAAGAAACGAAAAAATGCACTTTCGGTTTTACATTTCCTTTACGAAAATTTCGAGCGAAACGTTTTGAATGTTCCTCTTTCAACAATAAAAAATTACTTTAAATTTTCTAATCTCACAAAAGTTCTCGGCTTGCTCGAAAAAAGCGGTTTTTTTGAACTAAGTTATTCCGAAAATATTGGCTTAGAAGGACCCAATGAACAAATATTTGGAAAGAGAAATGAACTTGAACTTTCCCTTTCGCTCGAACAAGAAAATTGTGTGAATTCCATTCTTCCATCAATTGAGAAAAATGAATATAAAACTTTTCTTATTCACGGCGTTACTGGAAGTGGGAAGACACTCGTTTATATGCACCTTTTGAAAAGATGTATCGAGCTCGGAAAATCATCTATAATATTAGTTCCCGAAATATCATTGACTCCACAATTAATCGAGCGATTCCACAATGCTTTCCCAAACCGGATTGCAGTACTGCATTCAAAATTACCACCAACCGAACGGACAAAGTATTGGTTGTCGGTTCTCAATTCCGAAAAAAAGATTGTTATTGGTGCAAGGTCCGCAATTTTTGCCCCTTTTCGAAATTTAGGTTTAATCATAGTCGACGAAGAGCACGAACCAACTTACAAGCAAAGTGAACTTAGCCCAAGATACAATGCAAGAGATTTGGCTTTGGTCCGAGGCAAACTCGAAAATGCTGTGGTCGTTCTTGGAAGTGCAACTCCTTCGGTATCAAGCTATTACTTTGCCAAAGAAAAAAAATATGGTCTATTGAATATAAACAAACGCGCCGATGGTGCGCAAATGCCAAAAATTGAAGTTGTAAACATCTTGGAAGAAAGGCAAAAAAAAACAATGTATGGTCAATTTTCCAAAATTTTGATAGAAAAAATTTTGGAAAGAATTCGTAAAAAGGAAGGTGTTATTATTTTCCAAAATCGTCGTGGCTTTGGTCTTATTCTCGAGTGCAGAGTTTGTGGATATATTCCAAAATGTACTCATTGCGATGTCAGTTTAACTTATCATAAAATCGACCGAAAGTTAAAATGTCATTATTGTGGGTACGAAATCAACTTTGCAGGATATTGCCCAAACTGTGGAAAGCCGACTTTGCTTGTTTTAGGCTATGGAACACAAAGAATTGAAGAAGAACTGAAAACCTATTTGAACGAATTAGGTGTTCATTCCATCGTGGAACGTTTCGACCTCGACGCTGTGCGGGGAATTGTAAAGCAAAAAGAAATTCTCAAAAAGTTTTACGATGGGGAAATTGATGTATTAGTTGGGACGCAACTCATAGCAAAAGGGCTGGATTTTCAAAGAGTTACACTTGTTGGAATTGTAAATGCCGATTTACAAATAAATTTACCAGATTATGCAGCCAACGAAAGGGCTTTTCAACTGTTTACTCAAGTCGCTGGTCGAGCCGGTAGAAAGTCCGATTTCCCTGGCGAAGTTATCATACAAACAAGCAATCCAAATCAGATACCAATCAAGTATTTTGCGACAAACAATTATCGCAACTTTTTTGAAGAGGAAATTAAAACAAGAATTCAACTACTTTATCCACCTTTCGTAAGGCTTATTTCTCTTGAACTTTTGAGCAAGGATGTAAATAATTTTCCCCCAGCTATCGAACTAATTAAACTTCATCTGGGCAATGTATTTGGAAAAGATTATTTCCTTGGACCAATTACTCCAATCATCTCTCGTTTGAAAGGCTTGCACAGAAAAGTTATGTTAGTCAAAGTAAGGAGAGAATTCGACCCAAATTTAAAGCAAACTAATTCAATATTGACAAAACTGAAAAATGAGTTCACGTCGAAGTTTTCTTCTCAGAAGGTAAAACTTATTATCGATGTTGATTCTCAATTTTCTTTGATGTAATTTGCTTTTTTCTTAATGCTATGAAAAATAAATTTTACTTTTGCTGGGGTCTATTGTCTCTTCTCTTGTTAAGTTGTGTTGCCAAAGTTTCACCTCGATACAATATAAAACCATTAAAAGACGAGCAAAAAGTCGATACTATATCAAAACAAACAACCACAATTGTAATCGACCAAAAAGAACCCCCAAAAATGATTCAACCGCCAGTTATGCTCGATACGATAGAAATCGACATAAGTTACCCAGCTTATTCAGATTTTGTTATTCAAGAATATAGTCGAGCGAAAGAACTTTTCGCAAACAAAGATTACCAAAATGCTCTATTATTGTTTCGTTCAATCTTAGGGAAAATCGACAAAGAAGATAATGAACTATACATCGATGTTAAGTTTAAAATTGCGGAGTGTTTGCTACATTTGAACAAGTTGGAAGATGCAGGGAAGCATTTCTTGCACTTACTTGTCGAAGTAAAATCTACCGACGACATTAAAGAAAAAGTCCTTGTTCGGTTAGTTCTAATTTCTTGTTTGCAAAAGGATAGGGAAAATCACAAAAGATTTTTCCAAATGTTGTCCGAAGAATTTCCAAATTCCAAATTCTTAAATCAATTACAATGTGAATGAATCACCCGAGATTTGAAAACCTATGAATAATTTTAATCCAAATTTAACACATTGCTTGCATTCAATGCAAAATCAAAATACTTAATCGAATAAAAACTGAAAAAAAAATTTAAGAGTAATAGGATAAAGAATTTTTAAGTTTAGTTAGGAAAGCGGTTTATAGTAGTATACGAAATCAGTATTAAATCGAGATTTAGCATAACACAAGCATTCAGAATCAAAATTTAAAACATTATTAAAAAAATTCAGAAGGATATCAACTATGGACATTAATATAATAATAAGTTAAAAATCTTAGTAGTTAAAAACAAAATCTAAAAGTTGACGAAAATTCGGAGATTCCAAATTAAGTCAATCAAAAAAAAAAGATATGAAACTATTTACAAACTTTGCTATATACTGTTGGAATATAGTTTTTCAACTTGTAAACGAAAAAATAATTTACAACCTCGGCATCCCTGAAAATAGGTATAGTATCGATTGGTAAAATTGATTCAAATTGGCCAGCGAAAGCATCTGTTGGGGATTTGTAATAACGTGCATTTGTGATATACAAGACATCCTCGTTGGGCTCTAAAAATGGGCTTCGTAGCTGAATCCAATGATACTTGTGAAT
>JAOADV010000008.1 GCA_026417135.1 Ignavibacteria bacterium | reverse complement strand
CTCTCGTAGAGGGGCGTAGGGGTGTTGAATGAAATTATATATGCACAAGCAAGATGTTTTTGCTACTTCGTAGTTATCGAATGCATCTTTGCTATCGGTATGATGTTTTTTTGAACACCCCTTTATCCCCTCTTTAAGAGGGGAATTTTCGTTCTTTTTCCCCTCTCGTAGAGGGGCGTAGGGGTGTTGAATGAAATTATATACGCACAAGCAAGATGCTTGTGTTACTATTTGGGCAAGCAAGATGCCCTCCCTACCATTGGGGAAGGACCGATGTTAATTTTGGGTTAACGTAAAAATTTATTAAATTGAAGAATTAATGATTAATGAGATGAAAAAAAGTCTAATTTCCTTTGTCAAAACTATACACTTCGTTGGGATCGGTGGAATTGGTATGAGTGGACTGGCTGAAATTTTACACCAGCAAGGGTTCGAAGTTACAGGTTCCGACTTAAAATCTTCTGAAAACACAGATTACTTAAAAAACCTTGGGCTTAAGATAGAAATTGGTCATAAACCGGAAAACATTGGAAATGCCGAAGTTGTTGTGTACTCGAGTGCCGTAGACCCTAATAATAATCCAGAAACAATCGAAGCGAAATTGCGTGGTGTTCCAGTTCTTCGTCGGGCAGAAATGCTCGCCGAAATCACTCGTCTAAGCTATACTATTGCGATTTCTGGAACGCATGGCAAAACAACGACAACATCCTTATGTGGCTTGCTTTTGATTAATGCTGGCTTCGACCCAACTGTCATTGTTGGGGGTCGGTTGCGTTCGTTGGGGGGAACAAATACCCGTCTTGGTAAAGGCAATTGGACCGTTGTCGAAGCAGACGAATACGACCGCTCGTTTCTTCAATTGTTGCCTACAATTGCATTAGTAAATAATATCGAGCCAGAACATTTGGACATTTACAAAAACTTCGAAGAGCTCAAAGATGCATTCATTGAATTTTTGAACAAAGTTCCCTTTTATGGTTTTATTATCGCTGGAATCGACGACCCCGGAGTGAAAGATATTCTAAGTTCATTAAAAAGGAAAGTAGTAACCTTCGGATTAAGTTCTTTTGCAGACGTAAGAGCGAAAGAGATTTCCTTTTCACAAAGGCAGACTTATTTCTACGCTTTTTACAAAGAAAATTATCTTGGCGAATTTATTTTGAACATTCCGGGTACACACAACGTTCAAAATGCGCTTGCTGCAATAGCTTTGGGATGTGAACTTGGTATTGACATAAAAAAGATAAAAGAGTCGCTATCGGAATTTTCTGGGGTCAATCGTCGATTTGAAGTCATTTCCGAAAAAAATGGGGTAATGATAGTCGACGATTACGCACACCACCCAAGCGAAATTGTAGCAACTCTAAAAGCTGCCAAGGATGGATGGGGCAAGAGAATCGTGGCAATTTTCCAACCACACACTTATACAAGGACACAGGCATTCTACAAAGAATTTGGAGAAGCTTTAAATTTTGCGGACGTGATTATTGTTACCGAAATATATCCAGCTCGCGAAGAACCTATCGAGGGCGTTTCCGGTAAATTAGTTGTTGATACTATAAAACACTTGGGTCATCCAAATGTTCACTTTATTAAAGATTTAGGCGAAATAGCACAATTTGTAAAAACCTTAGTAGAAGATAACGACATAGTTATAACACTTGGAGCTGGCAATATTTGGACTGTTGCCCAAAGTTTAAGTGAAATACTTTAAAACGGAATTAATTAAAATTACAACATTTCGATAATCATTGCGCTTGCCTCGCCACCACCAATACAAAGTGTAGCTAATCCGAAGCGGCCACCAGTTCGTTTTAGTGCGTAGATAAGTGTTGTCAAAACTCTTGCGCCAGAAGCTCCGATTGGGTGGCCAAGCGAAACAGCACCACCGTGAATATTCACTTTGTCGTAAGGTAAATTCAATTCCCTACAAGTTACGATAGGAACGACAGAAAAGGCTTCGTTAATTTCGAATAAGTCGATATCATCAACTTTCATTCCTGCCTTTTCGCATACCTTAACGATTGCTTTTGCTGGTGCAGTTGTAAACCAATTTGGTTCTTGGGCATAAGAGTAATGGGCAACGATACGTGCCAATGGCTTTAAGTTACGAGAAATGGCAATGTCTTCGTCGGCAACAACAACAGCGGAAGCACCGTCGTCAATCGAAGATGCATTTGCAGCAGTAACGGTGCCATCCTTTTTGAAAACTGGTTTTAATTGAGGTATTTTTTCGAAATTAACTTTTCCCGGCTCTTCGTCTTTGTCCACTACAATTTTGCCTTTTCTATCTTCGATTTCGACTGGTACAATTTCTTCGGCAAACCAGCCTTTTTCTTGGGCTTCGAGAGCTCGTTTATAACTCATAATAGCATACTCATCTTGTTCTTGTCGCGAAATGTTGCATTCGGCGGCGCAAAGTTCACCAGCATTACCCATATGTATTTGATTATAAACATCCCAAAGGCCATCGTGAATCATCATATCGATGAGTTCGACGTTCCCCATTTTAAATCCATTCCGAGCATTTTTTACGAAGTACGGAGCATTCGACATCGATTCCATTCCTCCAGCTACAATTATCGAAGCATCTTTGCACCGAATTGCTTGGTCGGCAAGCATAATAGACTTTAATCCACTACCACAAACCTTGTTTATTGTCAAACAAGGCACACTAACGGGAAGTCCAGCATAAATTGCAGATTGGCGGGCTGGGGCTTGCCCAACACCACCTTGCAGAACTTGCCCCATAATAACTTCGCTTATCTCGTTTACATCGATGTTAGCTCGTTTTACTGCTTCTTTAATTACGATAGCTCCAAGTTGCGGAGCAGAAAGGCTCGACAACGAACCTAAAAAGGCACCAATCGGTGTTCTTACAGCAGAAAGGATATATGTTCCCATTTTTCATTTAAGAAAGTTAAACACTTTGCAAATTAAACATTTTTTTTAATTGAAGAAAAATAAAACCTTTTCGAGATATAGTCAATTTTGTTATGTCGAATCGAACCAGCTACGAGTTGGATTTTTTGAAGGAAGAAAAACCTTTAAAAAAGTTTTCTAATGCATCTCGCCAAGGTGGAATTTCTATTCCTAATGCGTCGGCAATTTTTTTATTGCTCATAGCAGAGAATTTTGGTCTTCGGGCAGGCAAATTAAGTTCATCAGAATGGGCTGGGGCTACTTCGACGCGCAAGCCAAGGTATTTTTTTATTTCTAAAGCCCACTCGAAACGGCTGGCATAACCAGAATTTGTAAGATGATAGATTCCAACAAGCCCTTCCTCGATTGAACGCATTGTTAAATCGACAACTGTCGAAGTGGAAGTTGGGACAGAAACTTCGTCGATTGGAACCCTTACGTTATCGGAATTTTCAACCCAGCTTAAAAACTTTACTATGAAATTTTGCGTTCCATAGCCATATAGCCAGCTGACCCGAAGAATTAAATAAATATCAAGCTCTTCGGATATTGCAAGTTCCCCGAGATGTTTTGATAAGCCATAAAAGTTAATTGGATTTGGCTTGTCTTCTTCGCAATAGAGTGTATGTTTTTCCCCATCAAATACATAATCTGTGCTAAAGTGAACCAAAAACGAGTCGAACTTTTGGCAAGCATAAGCCAAATTCTTAATCCCGATTGTATTAACTTTTATTGCATTCCATCGTTCCGATTCAGCCTTGTCAACAAAGTTATATGCAGCGCAATTAATTACAATTTCTGGTTTAACATTTCTAATAAGTTGGCAAACATTGTTAATGTTATATATGTCAATACTTGGTAAGTCTGCTTCGAAAAAATCAATATTATTCATCAAAAAATGGTTAAGAAATTCCGTCCCTAACTGTCCTTTACTTCCTATTAAAAGAATTTTCATTTATCTAAACAAATAATTTTTCTCTATCCATTTTATATATTCACCGCTTTTAACTTTGTGGAGCCATAATGAATTTTGCAAATACCAATCGATTGTTAAATTTAGCCCTTCGATAAAATCAACTTTCGGCTTCCAATTAAGTTCTCGTTTAATTTTATCGCAATTTAATGCATATCTTTTATCGTGTCCGGGTCTATCGCTCACAAATTTAATTAATTTTTTTAATTCATCAGTTTTTTTATTGATTTTTTTTGCTACTAATTCACATAAAAGATTGACTAGTTTAATGTTTTCCCATTCATTTTCTCCACCGATGTTGTATGTTTCACCAAGTCTTCCTTGATGCAAAATCAACCAAATAGCTTCGCAGTGGTCTTCGACATATAGCCAATCCCGAACATTTAAACCATCGCCGTAAACCGGAAGTTCTTTGCCTTCCAACATATTAAGAATCATTAAAGGAATGAGTTTTTCGGGGAATTGATAAGGACCATAATTGTTAGAACAAATGGAAATCGTTGCAGGAATTTGATAAGTGTTGATATATGCATTGACGAAATGGTCGGCGCTTGCCTTCGAAGCTGAATATGGGCTCCGAGGTAAGTAAGGTGAATTTTCGTAAGATTGTACTTGCGGAGCTAACGAGCCAAACACTTCGTCGGTCGAAATTTGATGAAATCGAATAGATTTTCCTCTTTCTAAGTAAAGCCGAATGGTTTCCAGAAGTACAAATGTTCCAACCACATTAGTTTGTAGAAAATCTTTTGGTCCATAAATTGAACGGTCGACGTGCGATTCCGCTGCGAAATTTACAATAGCATCCACATTGTAATCTTCGACGATTTTGGAAACTTTTTTAATATCGCAAATATCCCCCACTTCTAAAAAGTAGCGTGTAGGAAACATTTCGGCAATATCGGACAAATTTTCTGGATTTGCAGCATAAGTTAATTTATCGAGGTTTATCACAATTCCATTGTAATCTGTTTTTGTGAAAATATATCTAATAAAGTTCGTACCAATAAAGCCGCAACCCCCAGTTACAAGTAGTGAATGCATTATTTATAATTCTCTTATGTCTAAATCTTTAAGAAACAAGGCAGATTCGTCCTTTTTCGAGATTATAAATTTATCTTGGATTTCGGGCCAAGGGAAATTAATATCGGGGTCGTCGAAACGAATGCTTCTGTCGAAATCTGGTTGGTAACCAACATCCAAAAAGTATACAATTTCAGAGTTTGGGACCAAAGTTAGATAAGCGTGGGCAAAGCCTTTCGGTATATAAACTTTGTTTGGGAATTCAACAATGTAATCGTAAGAAATTTTGGGATGTTTTTCTACAACTTGTAAATCCGTATTTTGTCCTAACATAAAAAAGGACACAAACTTTTTGAAAGAAGGACTGGAAGGTCGAATATCGACAGCAACGTCGATTATTGCACCTTGCAAACAAAGAACAACTTTTGTTTGCTGGAATGGTATCGATTGAAAATGGAAGCCACGAAGAGTTCCTCTATTTTTATTGAATGCATAATTTACTTGAACAATTTTGAACGAATTGTCCACACTTGTAATCTCTTTTTCATTCAAGAGTTCGGCAAATGTGCCGCGTTCATCTTGGTGGCTCGAAGTCTTCAAAATTTTAACATCTGGAATTAGGGTTTCGATAACTTTCATTGAAAAGTATTGAAAGCAAATTCAAAATTAGAAAAAATTCCGCTACAAAGAAATTTTCATAAAGTCGAATTTTAACTTTAAATCAATAATAATTTCAACATTAATTTTTAAATCCAAAAATATACGACAATTTTGCATAGGTTATGTTGTTATGTCAGTGTTGTAAATTTTTTTCGAGATTAAATTCTGTAAAAATGGCAAGCATTATGAAAAATTTACAGAATAAAGAAGATTGGCACAATTTTTCAGTTATTACTTTTTTCAAATTTGTTTTATGGATGTTTAACAAAATAGGGAGGTAAAAATGGCAATCATCAGATTTGATCCTTTCCGAAGCTTCGAAACCTTGGCTCGAAGAATGAGCGAAATGTTCGAAGACTTTGGCAAAGGTATTACTGTTTCGGCAAGCGATTTCTCCCCTCGTGTCGATATTACAGAGGATGAAAAGCATCTCTATGTTACGGTTGAGATACCCGGCGTCAGCAAGGAAGATGTTAAAGTCTCGATTAACGACGAAAATATTCTCACAATCGAAGGTGAGAAGAAGCGAGAAGTAAAGACCGAGGACAAAAGTCGAAATTTTATTCGTATCGAGCGAAGTTTCGGCTCATTCCAAAGGTCCTTTATGTTGCCCGACAATGTCAAGCGCGATAACGTTAGCGCCAAGTTCGAAAATGGAGTGTTAACAATTACACTTGAAAAAGTCGAACCTGAACCACCGAAACGAATTGAGATACCAATTTCGTAAAATTTAGAAGTTCCCACCCAAAGCGGGTGGGAACGTTTTTTTAAAACTTTAATAAGGAAATGGAGGTGAAAAATGAGAACAAGAAAATTCAATCCCTTCTGGGAAGTAGAAAATATGATAAGAAATTTGTCGAACATAATTGATTCGACAATCGGGAAGGAATCGTATGAACAAGGAGAATTTACTCCAAGTGTCGATATATGGGAAAATGACGTTTACGTCAATTTTGAAGTTGAATTACCCGGTGTAAGAAAAGAAGATATCAATATCTCGATAGACGAAAATCGAATTTTAAGCATAAGTGGTACGAAAAGAGTAAGTGAATCGCTCGAAAACAAAACCTGCTGTCGCAGCGAAAGAGCTTTTGGCAACTTTCATCGAGCCTTTCAATTAACCGATGAACTGGATACAACCAAAGTTAACGCAAAATTCGAAAACGGCGTTTTGACTATTTCGGTAGCGAAAAGCGAGGTAAAAAAGCCGAAAAGTGTTCAGGTCGAAGTTAAATAAGTTCTGTAATAGTTTGGAATTTAGGTCGTCAAATAATTATTATATTGCAAAAGTGGGGAACCACTTTTGCAATTATTTTGAAAAATATGTTTTGATAAATAAAGAGGTTAGCTATGGGAAAGATTATAGGAATTGATTTAGGAACTACAAATTCGGTTGTTGCTGTGATGGAGGGTAGTTCTCCAGTTGTAATTGCAAACAGCGAAGGAAGTCGAACAACTCCTTCGGTTGTTGCTTTTACCAAAACTGGGGAACGATTGGTTGGTCAATCTGCAAAACGGCAAGCAATTACAAATCCGTTGAACACTGTATATTCAATTAAACGCTTTATGGGGCGCCGTCCCTACGAAGTAGAAGAAGAATCAAAGATGGTTCCATACAAGGTTGTCAATTCTCCCGATGGTAATTCTGTCCGTGTCGAGATTAATAATAGATTATATTCTCCTCCCGAAATTTCGGCTATGATTCTACAAAAAATGAAACAAACTGCGGAAGACTATCTTGGGCAGAAAGTAACCGATGCAGTAATAACTGTCCCAGCCTATTTTAACGATGCACAGAGACAAGCGACAAAGGATGCGGGCGAAATTGCAGGATTAAATGTAAGAAGAATAATTAATGAACCAACTGCTGCTGCTTTGGCTTATGGACTGGACAAAAAGGGGAAAAATCTTACGGTAGCAGTTTACGACCTTGGGGGTGGTACCTTCGATATTTCAATTCTTGAAATAGGCGAAGGAGTTTTCGAAGTAAAATCTACTAATGGCGATACACACCTTGGCGGTGATAACTTCGACCAACGCCTTGTCGATTATATCGCCGAGGAATTTTTGAAGCAAGAAGGTGTCGATTTGAGAAAAGACCCTATGGCTTTGCAAAGATTACGAGAAGCTGCGGAAAAAGCTAAATGTGAACTTTCCCAACTTCTACAAACCGAAATTAATCTACCTTTTATTACCGCAACAAGCGAAGGGCCCAAGCACTTGAATATGACTATTACAAGAGCAAAGTTCGAAAGCTTATGTATGGACTTGTTCGAAAAAACTCTTGGTCCAGTCGAAAAAGCCTTACAAGATGCAAAGCTAACGCCTGCGCAAATTGACGAAGTTATTTTAGTTGGTGGTTCGACAAGAATCCCCAAAATTCAAGAATTGGTTCGTAACTTTTTTGGAAAGGAACCTTCTAAAGGCGTTAATCCCGACGAAGTTGTAGCTATTGGTGCTGCAATCCAAGGAGCTGTCCTTTCTGGCGAAGTCGGAGATATTCTACTTCTCGATGTTACACCACTTAGCCTTGGGGTTGAAACTCTCGGTGGTGTAATGACAGTAATGATTCCTGCGAACACTACAATTCCAACTCGAAAAACTGAAATTTTCTCCACTGCAACTGATAACCAAACCTCAGTCGAGATACACGTTCTTCAAGGCGAACGACCGCTTGCAAGAGATAATCGCTCTCTTGGTCGTTTCCATCTTGATGGAATTCCACCTGCGCCACGCGGCGTTCCACAAATCGAAGTAACTTTCGATATCGATGCGAATGGAATTTTGCACGTCTCGGCAAAGGATAAAGCTACGAACAAGGAACAAAACATCAGAATCGAAGCTTCCAGCGGCTTAAGCAAGGATGAAGTCGAGCGAATGAAGCGCGAAGCTCAAATGCATTCCGAAGAAGACCGGCGCCGAAAGGAAGAAGTTGACCTTAAGAATCAAGCAGATAACCTAATTTATTCGACAGACAAGCAACTAAAAGAGCTTGGCGACAGAATACCACCAGAATTTCATTCTAAAATAGTAAATGCACGAGACCGCTTAGATAAGGCAGTCAAAGAAAATAATATTTCTGAAATCCGCTCTGCTATCGATGCTTTAAATCAGGCTTGGAGCGAGGCATCGACTCGTATCTATCAACAAGCTGGCGCAACAGCAAGTTCTGGACCGAGTGCTTCGCAAACCACCGAAACCAAAGAGAAAGATAAATCGAATGTCGAAGAGGCTGATTTCACTGTTGTAGATGATAAGTAAGTATAAAATTTGTTGTATTCAAATAATTTGGGGATTAAAATTTAATCCCCAATTTTTTTTGGAAAGGAAATTTTATTCCATCAACAAAGCTCAAGCCTACTGAATACAGAAAAAGTGTTAAAGGGTTTCTATTTTTTGAAGATGAAAGGAAACGAGAAGAAATTAAATCAGTATGTCCAACTTTCTTTTTAAACTACCTACCGAGGAAGCATTGATTATTAAATCGGTTTGACCAACATCTTTATCATTATTTACTTGAAAATAACGACTTATATCGTTTGAATTATAAGATTTATAATTTCCTTTTAAACCTTTTGCTTTTTCTTGCAAGAGTTTCATTCGCATTTGGGCCTCGATATTCGAAGCTTGTTGGGCAACGCTTCTATCTTGCGGGGAAGGGTCGACCGGTGCCAATGCAGCACGTTGAACTTGCTGCATTTTTTGTATAGTAGCTTCTGGATTTTCGGGGTCGACACTCATATCGATTTTGACTTCGCCTCCGACAATATATCGTTTGCCATCGGGTCCTACTTCGTAAGTATAAGTTGCTCCACCACGAACTAAACCACCTCCGGCTGCGATATGAGCCATTTCGTGTGCTTTAACTTTGGATTCGATTTTTTTCAACTCTTCGACCCGTTTCTCTTCTTCCGGAGATAATTCCTTACCATAAACTTTAGAAATTTTAGAATTTTTAGGGCTTTCCTCCTTTTTGTCGAAGGGAAATCTTTTCTTAAAAAGTTCGACAGAATCTGTTCGGTTTGCAGAGGAAACAACACGGTCCTCAGTATCAGAATAATGAGGGAATAAAGTGACTACCCTTTCACTTCCAATTCCAGCGACGTTCATCTTGAACTATAGGCTTACAATTAAATTATCGACAAATTTTAATTTTTTTTTAATTACAAATTTGGAGATTCGTTATATGCGACACCTGCGGCTTCCATAATTGCTTCGCTCAAAGTTGGGTGTGGGTGAATGATTTTGGCTAAAGAATGACCCGTTGCTTCGAGCGAGCGTGCAACTGCGATTTCTCCAATTAATTCGGTTACATCTGGACCTATTAAGTGTGCACCAAGTATTTCGCCGTATTCTTCGTCTATTACTATCTTCGCAAAGCCCTTTGCTTCGCCGATTCCGTGTGCTTTCCCGTTTGCTGTATATGGAAATTTTCCAATCCTAACATTGCGTCCCATTTCCTTTGCTTGTTTTTCGGTTAAACCGATGCTTGCAACTTGGGGTTGGCAATAAGTACAGCTTGGAATATTATGATAATTGATAGGATTAGGATTTGTCCCGGCAATAAACTCTACAGCAAGAATACCTTCGGCACTCGCTTTATGGGCGAGCAAAGGCGGACCGACAACATCCCCAATGGCAAAAACATTTTCAACATTAGTTCTCATAAAATTGTCAACTTTTACGAATCCTTTTTCGAGGTGGACACCAATGTTTTCTAACCCGATATTTTCAGTGTTTGGTTCAACTCCTATTGCGTTCAGGACGTAACTTGCAGTAAGTTTTTCTTCTTTTCCACCGCTTTTGGAAACAATTACGTCGACTTGCTCGCCAGTTGTTTTTGCCGAAAGAACTTTCGCGTTAGTCAGTATCGTTATGCCAGATTTTTTAAAATGTTTTTCAAGTTCTTTCGAAATTTCTTCGTCTTCTAACGGAAGGATTCTATCCAACATTTCAACTAAAGTAACTTTCGAACCAAAAGCATTAAAGAAGTAGGAAAATTCAACTCCTATTGCCCCAGCCCCAATAATAATAATATCCTTAGGAATTTCATCGATTACCAAAGCTTCTCTGCTTGTAAGAACTCTTTTTCTATCGACCTCGATGGTTTCGAACATACGCGTTCGCCCGCCAGTTGCAATAATTGTGAATTTTGTTTCAATTAGGTCAGTTATGTTCCCATTTTCATCAACAACTTCTATCAAGTTCTTTGTTTTAAATCTGCCAAAACCTCTAACTAATTGTACTTTATATTTCTTAAATAAAAATGAAACTCCATTGGACATTCTGTTTGCTACTTCTCGACTTCGTTTGATTACATTTTGGAAATCGATTGAATAATCTTTGACATCAAAGCCGAAGGATTTTGCCTCTTTAAAAAAGTTTGCGTATTCAGCTGATTTCAAAAGTGCTTTCGAAGGGATACAACCCCAATTTAAGCAAATCCCACCAAGTTCGCTGCGTTCTACACATATTGTTTTCAAACCCAACTGTGAAGCTCGAACCGAGGCTACGTAACCTCCAGGTCCAGAGCCAATCACGACAAGGTCAACTTTATGTTCATTCATACAATCATATATTTTTTGAAACAAAACTCGATTGACGCATAATTTAGTTAACTATTGAAATTATTCCTTCAATGCTCCTTGCAATAAGCTTTGAATGACTTGCCTTTGGAAAATTAAAAATAAGATTATCACAGGCAGCGAAGAGAAACTTGCTCCAGCCATTAAATGTCCCCAATCAATTGTTTGTTTGCCAAGATATAAAGCAAGACCAACAGGTAATGTTCTCATTGTTTCGATGTTTGTAAACAAAAATGGATATAAAAAAGAATTCCAATTGGTAAGGAAAATATATACAGCAAGCACCGTTAAAATCGGCTTGCTCAACGGCATTGTGATTTTAAAAATTATTTTAAAGTCCGAACATCCATCCAATCTGGCAGCTTCTTCGATATCCGACGGAAGTTGTTGGATGTACTGTTTCAACATAAAAATTCCAAAAGAAGTAACTATCCAAGGTATTGTCAAAGCAAAGTAAGTATTCATCCATCCGAAAGTTACTATCAAGCGGTAAAGTGGTATCATAATAATATGTTGGGGGATTATCAGAACACTCAACACAGTGAAAAGGACAACTTTATTCAATTTGAAATTTTTTCTTGCCAAAGCGTAGGCAACGAGAAAGCCAAAAAATACGTTCCCCAAAGTTACAATTGTTGCAACTACGAGGGAATTTAAAAAATATACCAAGAAGTTGTCGCTACTGAATGCATCAATGTAATTTTTTAATGTAAATGGTGAAAAGAGCATTTCCAAAAGATTAGTATAACGTTCTGGAAATTCTTTCAGTGCTAAAACAAACATCCAAAAAAGAGGGAATATCATAACAATTGCAAGTATGAATAAAATGATGTAAACAAATATTTTGAACACAGTTGCTACTCTATCTTGTTTGAATAAAAGAAGCTTGCAAGGATAATACAAAGGCTATCTTCTGTCGACTTGTAAGTACCAACTTTTTCTCCATTAAACAAGAAGGCAAAAATTAATCTTTCACCGTCGAGAGTTCGGGCAAAGCCTGCAAGTCCACTCGCATTGGAATGGGTTCCAGTTTTTGCTAAAATTTTACCTTCTGCTGGGGTTTTATTCATTCTACTCTTTAATGTCCCGTCGTAACCAGCAATAGCAAGTACCGAATCAATGACATTTGTTTGTAGGTTAGATTTAGCGAAAGCAAGGAGCTGGATTAGCGATTCGGGTGTAAATCTGTTTCGACGCGAAAGCCCAGAACCGTCGTACATTTTACAATCGAGACAACTTATTTGGAGACTATCGAGCAATTTAAAAATATAGCGAACAGCTTCTTTGCTATTACTTGTCATTTTTCTGTCGTAACCACCAATCATCTTAAAAACAACTTCTGCGACGAAGTTGTCGCTATTTTTGTTCATTACTTGCAAAATTTCAACCAAAGAGCGTTCGACAACGCCCAATAAATTTAGACTTTCGTTTGGAATCTGCTTGATAGCAGATTTTTCTGTAATCTTTATGCCAAAATTTTCCAATCTGTACTTCAACGCTCCAGCAACAGCCAAAGATGGATTCTCGATAAAAAAGGAATAAGTTTTCGTCGAACCAGAAACAAGACTTCCCAAAATTCTGATGGTTTGAACACCACTCGAATCCAGAAAACTTTCAATTTTAATTCCGACTGATTTATCGGAACTACTTGGTTGAGTTCTCCTTTGCTGAACCAAAAAGGATTGGTCGCCAAAACTTTGGTTGCTTTCAATATGGTTCTTGTTTTCGCCGTAAGCTCGAACAACTTTGGCTAAGTTGACAATACGAAACGCTTCGGAATTAGGAAAGATTTGGACATTAACAAACCTTCCAGGTATAGAACCAGAAGTTACAATGACATTTACTATGTTTTTTTCGATGGACAAAGATGTTATTGGCGGAGTTTTCTGAACTACATCGAAATCGCCGCTATAAATAAATCTATCTGTTTGAGAATCGAAAAACGACGGGTCTGCATAAATTCCCCCTCGTATTTCTTTAATACCAAGATTAGCTACCTTTTCGGCTAAATAATCTAAATCGGAGGTTGAAAATAGAGCGTCGCCAGTCCCGTAAATATATAAATTCCCTTTAAGAATTTCTTTTTCTATTGTTCCAACGTAGTAAAGATATGTTTTTACTTTGTAATCAGGGCCAAATTTAACAAGAGCTCCAATTGTTGTAAACAACTTTGTGAGTGAAGCTGGAACAAAGTTCTGGTCGATATTATGTTTAAAAAAGTATTCTTTTCGGTCCATTGAATAAACCGCGATACCATAGCTATTCTTGTTTTCATTTATTTTTTTTAACACACTATATATTTGCTTACGGAGAAAATTAATGGAGATTAATGAGTCCTCGGGTGTGAATTTTTGCTTGTTATAGCTTCTTGCATTTATCTCGAAATTTAAATCCAAGCAGTAAATCAAAAATAAAAGTAAGGAGATTACAAAAATTCCCCGTTTCATTTCTCAACTTTGTTTTTTGAACAAGACATTTCAATATGTGAATTCAGATAATTTAGAACTTGGTTGATTAAGTTCCTATTTTCAATATTGAACCATTTTATGTTAAGGACTTTTCTAAACCAAGTAATTTGTCGTTTTGCGTAGTTTCGAGTGTTTTTCTTAATCTGTTCGATAGCAAAAAGTTCGGATATTTTATTGAAAATGTAGTCGATTGTTTCTTTATATCCAACCGTGTTTAAAGAATTTAGCGAAGGAGAATAACCCATATCGAGTATTCTTCTAACTTCTTCGACTAAGCCCAAGGACCACATTTTCTCGACACGTTGGTTGATTAGCCAGTATAATCGTTCTCTATCGGTTATTAATCCGATATACAATGGCTTAAATTTTGGTTTTCGATGAAAAAATTTGCGATACAACGAAATAGGAATACCTTTGACAAAGTAAAACTCTAATGCTCGAATTAAACGGCTGATATTCTTGTCGGGATAAATTGATGCAGTTTCTTTGTCAACTTCGAGCAATTTTTTGTATAAAGTATCGCGGTCCAGTAAAAGTAGTTCTTTGCGAATTTTTAAAGCCTTAGTTTTTTCATCTTCTGTATAGCTTTCGTCGAAAAATCCCTCGAACAAAGCTTTAATATACAAGCCCGAACCACCTACGACCAAAGGGATTTTGTTTTGCTCGAAAATTTCAGAAATTTTTTCTTCGGAATCTTTACCGAAGCGACCGGCACTATAGTATTCATCGGGGTCGAGTATATCGACAAAGTGGTGTCGAACTTTGTCCCGCTCCATCGGAGTAGGCTTAGCCGTTCCAATATCGAGATAACGATATATCTGCCTAGAGTCGGCAGAGATAACTTCCAGAGGTAAATATTCAGAAAGTTGCAAAGCTAAATTGGTCTTTCCAATGCCTGTCGGACCAATAATGGCTGGAACAGTTTTATTTTCAATGAAATTCTCGAAGATTTTTTCAACCATTCGTCCAACCTTCTTCACCAATCAACGGAACGAATTTAAAGTATTGTTCGTGCTCTTCTAAGTATTTGTTATCCGAAATTTTTGTAATAACATACATTACTTGCGTCGAACGGTCGCCAACGGGGATTACCAATCGTCCATTGATTGCAAGTTGTTTCAAAAGAGGTTCGGGCACCTTTGGTGCAGCAGCGGTAACGATAATTCCATCGTATGGTGCAAATTCGCTCCAACCAAGACTACCATCGCCCCATTTCGAAAAAACTTTTACCCCCAATCTTTCGAGAGTTTTGGTGGCTTTTATGTGCAATTCGTAAATCCTTTCGACCGTATAGACTCTTGCTCCAAGTAGATAAAGCAGAATAGCTTGGTAACCGCTCCCAGTGCCGATTTCCAGAACTTTATCTCCTTCTTTAATGTTTAGGCAATGTGTCATAAAAGCCACTGTGTAAGGTTGCGAAATTGTTTGGTTGCAATCGATTGGTAAAGCAACATCTTCGTAAGCTTGCGAAACAAAGGCTGGGTCGATAAATAATTCTCTTGGTATTTTGCCCATTGCTTTAAGAATTCGCTCGTCCCTTATGCCACGTTCTCGTAGCCTATTGATTAGATGAAAACGAGCCTCGCGAAATTGATTGTAATCTGGATAATTGCTCAAATTGAGTTCCATTATTATGTTAACTTTTCTCGTAAAATTGCCTCGATTTGATTTTTTGGTATATTTAAGGTTAATTTTCCAGATTCTGCAATCGAGATACCACCTGTTTCTTCAGAAATAACTAAAATAAGTGCGTCGGTTTGTTCGGAAAGACCAAGGGCTGCTCGATGTCGCGTTCCTAATAAGTGACCATTAAGTTTTGTAACCATCGAAAGCGGTAAAGTACATTTTGCAGCAACTAAATTTGCTCCTTCGATAATTACTGCTCCATCGTGTAAAGGTGATTTAGGATTAAAAATTGATAAAATCAACTCTTTTGTAACTTGTGCCCCAATTTGAACACCAGTATCTATACTCATTTCAACATTTTGAGTGCGAACAAATACAATTAGTCCACCGATGTGGTTTTCCGACATTTCTTTTACGGCTGATAGAACAATGTCGATGGTTTGAGTAATGTTGCCTCTTAGAAATAATTTAAAAACTGGAAGATTCGAAATTCGCAAAAGTGCTCGTCGGAGCTCTGGTTGAAAAAGAATAATAAAAGCAAGGAGCCAAACTCCCATAACAGCTTTGAGCAACCAATTACTCGACCGTAGATTGACCATTTCGGTTATAAAAGTCAAAACAATTAATAAAACTAATCCTAAAAGTAATTGAATTGCAACGGTATCTTTAAGTAAATTATACAACCAGAAAAATAAAGCAAAGAGCAAAAAGAAATCTATAAGGTCGAGTAGCGAGACAGAAATAAAACTAATTTTGAAGAGTTCAAACATTAGGTACTTTCAGTATTTTGATTTTTGGAACGATGGTTCATCTTATTTTCTGCTTCTGTTTGATATGCTTTGATAATTTTGGCTACAAGTTTATGTCGGACGACATCTCGTTCGTCGAAATAAACAAAAGCAATACCTTCGATATTCTGTAAAAGCTTATTGGCGTTAATTAAACCAGATTCTTCTGGTTTATCGAGGTCGATTTGGGTAATGTCGCCAGTTACAACTACTTTGGAGTTGTTGCCCATTCGAGTCAAAAACATTTTCATTTGCATAATTGTAGCATTTTGGGCTTCGTCGAGAATCACAAAAGCATTGTTCAAAGTTCTGCCCCGCATATAAGCCAGAGGTATTATCTCGATTACATTCTTTTCGGTGTAGTTTTTGAGCTTCTCGGGTGGCAACATATAAAACAAGGCGTCGGTTAGAGGTTTCAAGTATGGGTCCAACTTTTCTTTAAGGTCGCCTGGAAGAAAACCCAAGGATTCCCCAGTTTCGACTGCTGGACGCGAAAGAATGATTTTTTCGACGCTTCCTCTTTTCAATTCTGCTAATGCCATTGCAACTGCCAGAAAGGTTTTTCCAGTTCCCGCAGGTCCAATTGCAAAAACTATATCATTTTCTGCAATTTTTTGGATATATTCGACTTGTTTTCTTCCCTTTGTTTTAATAGGACCTTTGACGCTGTGATAAACAATCATTTCATCGACTTTGCTACCTTTTTCGGGTAGATTAGTTTTTGCATTTGGTCCATCAATAATTTCCAAAATTGTTTCTATGTCGTTTTCCGAAATTGTTCCACTACGCCGATGAACGTAGCCAAGTTCTTTAAATATTGCTTCGATTGACTTAATTTCGTTTGGGTTTCCTTTCAGGATTAGATTACTTCCACGTAAAGTGATTAAAGTATGAAATCTATTTTCTATTATTTGCAAAAGTTGGTCATTGTATCCGATAAAGTAGAGAAAATCCTTATCTTCCAAAGGTATAGTTTTTTCAGTTATTTCCATCAACACCTATTGATTGTTGAACAAAAATAAAACCCCACCATTGAATAGTGGTGGGGTACAAATAAAAGGAAAATTTAAACATTTTATGATATTGGAAAGCAATTTTATTGAGTTTCGTCTTTAGTTTTTTGCTCTTCCATTTGCTCTTTCTTCTTTCTCCAATAATTTCGCTCTGCTTTTATTTCTTCTGGGGTTTTCGGTCCGGCTGGTGGAATTTGCAAGATTTGTCCCGGATAAATCAAATCTGGATTTTTGATAATATCGGCGTTTGCTTGCCAGATTTTGGGCCAAAGGAAATAGTCGCCAAAAATTTCGACTTTTCCAGCAATGTTCCACAAACAGTCGCGGTCCTCTGCCCAAGTACCAACTTTGTAGGTTCTGGTCGTCGGTTCACGATATAAACCACGAATATCGGATGCAAGAGAAATAATTTTGTCGAAGAATTCTGGCAGAACAGCAAGTTTAATCATACGCAGTTGATTTAATGATTTTTCAAGCTCTTCGACTTCTTTGCGTCTGTTGGCTAATTCGTTATCCGAAAGTCTTTGCATTTCGCGAACTTTGCCTTCGATTGTCCCAATTCTTTGCTTGAATTTTTCGACATCATCCTTTGTAAATGGTTGGCCAGTTTCTGGATTAACACCAAGTAAACCAAGATAACCATCTAAACAATCTTGAAGTTTCTTATTTGTCTCGTCTAACTCTTTTTTCAATCTATCAATGTCGTTGTCGAGTGCTTGAACTTTGCTTTGTAAATCATTAACAATAGATTGAAACTCGGCAATTCTTTTTGCAGCTTCTTCTTTGGTTAGTTCTTCGTCTGGCTTCTGTGCCCAAAGAAAATTCAAGTTTATTAAAGCAAAGCAACCGATTATTCCTACAAGTTTTAAAAATTTTTTCATTTTCCCACCCATAATTATTTGAAATTATTTTTTACGAATTTTCTTTGTTGGGGCAACTGGTTCAGCTGGCTTGGGCTCTTCGTATTTCCAATCGGGCCAAATATTTGGCCAACGGGCAATACGGTCGCGTACGATTTGAGATTTACTTTCGCAATCTCGAAGCTCGTTTTTCCTTGAATTAAGCTCGCGCTCCAGTCGCGATTTTTCATCTCTCTTCTTCGAAAGCATTTCGTTTAAACTTCGCTCTTGCTTTCTTAATTCACGAAGTTGCATTAGTTGTTCTTGTGTAATTTTGGGAGTGCAACTAAATAATAACAATCCCAAGGAAATAAAAAAAACAGATAGGATAAGTTTTAAGTTCCTTTTAAGCATTAAAGCCTCCTATTAAAAATAACATTTGTTAATAAGCCAAATTAAAGAAAAAAAACAAATCTACCAAATTCAACGAAAAATTTGTTAGTAAAATTTTATCAGCAAAATACCCCGAGAATTATGCAAAGAGATAACTCTAAGGAAGTATGGACCTTTGGGTTGGAGACTAAAGTCAATCTCCAATCGTTTTTCGGAAGATTTTGTTGTATAAATTGTTTCGCCTACAACATTATGAATGCTTATGTTTACTTCACTTGTCTCGGGGTTTTCTATAATTATCTTGTTTGATTTATGTTCGTAATAAACTAAAATTTGGTTCACTTCTTCAACACTACTTGCAGTCAGCGTTCGGAAAGTCCAAGTTTCCGACCAATCTCCTTCGCCAACATTATTGCGTGCACGAACTCTCCAATAATACTGGGTATTTGCGGTAAGCGAGGATAAGTGCTTATAAAGTCCACTTTGGGTTATTCGTTCAGAAATAAGAGTGTCGAAGGAATGTGACAATGAAAGTTGAAAAACATATTCTTCGGCATCCTCGACCGCTGTCCAACGAAATGTCGGTTTCAAAGGAACTTCGGTTTCATTGTTTGCTGGGGAAAGAAGAGTTACTTTTCTTGGTAGTGAATTCGTTGTGAAAGTGAAAGGCTTGGGCCAAAGTCCTTCGCCATCGGAATTTACTGCGCGTGCTCTCCAAAAATAAGTATTTCCAGGTTTTAGGATTTCCGGACTGATAATGAAAAAAGTATCGGCGATGTTTTTCTTTTGAAAAACAATATTTGCGAAACTACTATCCAAAGCGATTTGCAATTCAAAGGAATAATCGACAAATAAATTTTTAGGAAAAATTGGTTTGCTCCATACAAATCTTGGGGTCAAGTTTAATTTTTTACTGTCGTTCTTGGGCGAAATTAAACTTATAGCTTGTGGGGTGGGAATTCCAACCATAAAAGCGAAAGGTTGAGACCAAAAGGAGCTGTCCGTTTGCGAAATTGCTTTTACTCTCCAAAAATAGTCTTTTCCTTTCACTAATTCGTCAATAAGAAAACTGCTTTGATTGGCTGAAAACCTTCTTGGGTTATTAAAATCGTAGCTTTCGGCGACTTCAATTTGATAAGCGATAGCTTCGGGAACGCTATACCATTTCAACTCGGTCTGAGTAGGCAAACCTATTTGATGATTCCTGGGATAAAAAGGTTGTGGCGTTGGAAGTTTTAGTTTTGTCAATGGCAAATTGTATTGGATGAGATAATAATTATTTGGAAGTATTTTTTGGTAAGTTTTTACAAAACCATTGGGGTAAACTACTTTTATCGAATCGATTATCTCAGCATTTCCAATTCCAAAGTGTAAAAGATTGGAGTTCTGTGAACATCTTGTTCCAGATATGCTACCCATTAACTCTCTATAAAAAATATTCGATTTGGAATAAACAAACAGCTTCGTTCCATAGCAATCCATATTTACATTATTTTCGGGGCTACCTTTTAGTCGAAAGCCAACCCAGTTACCTTTTCTTTCGAGGTCGTTGCGGAAAAGTCGAACGCCTTCGTGCGAGCTTGCAACAAGTAAGTCTAAGTCCCCATCGTTATCAAAATCAATTCGAACAGCGGACCACGGTCCGTGAATAATTGCCCCAGTTTCCCAAGTTTTATCGATAAGACGAAAATTCGGTGGTCCAGAATTAAAGTATAACCTTGCGGGTCTTTTGGGTTCGTTTTCTGTTCCTTCGGCACGATAGGAAATTTGACCGTGCCACAAATCTAAGTAGCCGTCTAAATCGAAATCGCCCCAACAAATACCAGCATTCATTTCGAAAAACTTTAAACCCATTTGCGAGCCAACTTCCTTGAATTTAAAATGTGGTGGTCCTTGATTCTGAAAAATTAGTGATGGGTTGGAATAAATCCCACGCAAATCCGGGTGCGAAAGATTCCCAACAGCCAAATCTGGATAACCGTCGTTATTGAAATCTCCCCATTCACAACCCATACCATGTCCAAAGTAGTTTGGAACCGCTGTTGGGATACCTTGAACGCCAACGCTATCGCCGACATTGGTAAAAGTAGCAGAGCCACCATTTTGAAGTAAAAGGTCGCGTGCAAGTCGATAATTTGCAACGAAAATATCAATTTTCCCATCCAAATTGTAGTCGCAAGCATTAGCCCCATAACAGTCGTAATATCCTAATGCACGGCTGTCCGAACTAAACAGTTCGTATTTATCAAGCCCACAAGATTTTGTAACATTTCTGAACTTTCCATCTCCATCTTGTAGCCAAATCTGGTCGGGGAAATATCTTTCGACATACGAACCAGAAACATTTAGTCCAACTCTATTGTTAGCAAGGTAAAGGTCAAGTCGACCGTCGTTGTTAAAGTCGGACCAAAGTGGTGTTATACAAGAATAGGGATTAGGTATAGAATCTTGTTGGTTTGGAACGGTTAACTTAAAATCAACGCTGGGATTTGGGTAGGGTTGTTTGAAAAGGTTTTTGGGATTTAACTCAATAAACTCTTCGTTGCCAAGATTTCGATATACTCTATCTTTGGAGAACACCATCTTCAAATTCTCGTCGTAACTACCATTCAACAAAGCATAACAATCAATTTTCCCGTCGTTGTCGAAATCGCCCCAAGAAGTCATCCCAGCATTGATTTTAAGTTTTGAAGTTACATTTTGGAAAATCCCTAAGTGGGTGTTCTGAAAGAAGTTGCGACCGATAGCAATATCATCGAGAAAGTCGTTGTTCCAATCGACAACGCTGACATCTGAATGTTGGATAAATTTGCCATTTTGGTCGATAAGACCAACCTTTTCGGTAACATCGAATAAAGTTGGTACTGGCGGGTTAGCCGAACTACTGTCCTTTGGATAAATATATTCAACTACAAGGCGAACCAAAAAATCTGAATTTGAAGCATAGTAATTACCCGGAAAGCCAAGAGGGTTATTTTCGAAAGGATTTAGAAGAAAAGAACTTACAGGTGTCGAAAGCCCATCATTATCGATTGCAAACCACGGTCCCCCACTTTTTACTCTGTGTTGAACAACAATTCTGTCCAAACCGCCGAGGTAAATGTCTGGCACTTTAAACTCGTACCAACCGGGAGTTCCATTGTAGTTGAAAACTATAGGGCTTGTCAACATATTATAATGGAGAACCCATAGAGTTGGGGGAACTACTCCTTCCGAAGGGTCGCCAGTAATAAATATAGTATCCAAGTTTGGGGTATTACCAACAAAGTAAATTTGAATTTTTTTTACAATGCAAGGTCCAGCGGGCTTCAAGATTTTACTTTCCTCCCAAGAATATCTTTCCGCATAACCGGTCAATATCGGTTGGCCATTATCACTTTTAACAATTACTTCAGTCGAATAGGCAAATTCAAAAGCAAGGAAAAAAAACACAGAAAAAAGAAAAACAAATCTGTACATATTTTTATATAAATTGTTCATAAATTCCTACTTTCCGAGCACAAATAGGCTGCCCAATGTAAGCACCTATTTCTTTTGCCGCGTTTCCATTGCGAATTGCAAATTCTAAAAAATCGCTACTGCCAATGTAGGCTACTAAGTTCCCTTCGTTTACATCACTATATGTAGTGGAAAGATTTCGTATCTTGGTGTGTCCAATTTCAAATTGCCACTTTAAATCTTGCTTTAAAATATTATGCATATTCAACCCTAATGCTCTCGAACTTAACGAAGTTACGATATTCCCAAATCTATCTATGTGGATTACTTCACCAATTAAATTTCCAAATGCATCCCATTTCGTTTTTAAAGGTGGCAATTTTGCTAATTTATCGACTGGCAGTTGTTCTCCAAATTCTGAAACATCAACATCTTTGGAAATGTGTCCCGCAACGGGAGCGAAAATATCTCTTCCGTGGAATGTCTTGCTTACATTTTCTAAAAAATATTTCTCGGTGGTTATTCGATAAGCTTTTATCGATTTAAAATTTGTTAACGCATAGGAAAATACGCCGTTGTCGGGTCCGACAAAGTAAAAAGTCTCTGTTTGAATGCATAATGGATTTCTATTCGAACCAACACCGGGGTCGACTACTGCAATGAAAATTGTCTTCGGGGGGAAATATTTTATCGAAACCATTAACAAAAAAGCAGCTTGACGAATGTTTCCCGGTGCAACTGAATGTGATATATCTATTATATTGACATCTGGATTTATCGTCAATATTGTTCCTTTCATAACGCCTACATAATGGTCGTCCAAGCCAAAATCGGTAAGCAAAGCTATGTTTCTTTTCATACCCAATACGTTCATAAAATACCAAAGTATAAAATTAATATTTTTTAAAAACAAAATTTTATTAATTTACAATGTATTAAGGCAGTTATTCGCAAAAATGAAAATATATTGCGTTAAAACTTATTCTTGGGTTTTGGTGGCACTTTTTTCTTTCCTTCCCTTCTATGCCTCTTCCGAAACTACTTTTTTAAGGGTCGAGATAAATCCATTGAATAGGGCAACATTTTTTTTTAATGAATTGCCAATAAATTTTAAAGCTTCTATTGATGATAGCAAAACTCTAATTACAATAACACTCGAAGATGTAAAAACAAGATTTACTACCGATTCAATTGCATCCGAAGGAATTATTCGACGAGTTTACATCGAAAAGTTCGCCAATCAACTCCAAATTGCTATTTTGCTTAGCTCACCAAGAGGATTTACCTTAGCCCCTTTAGAGTTTACAAATTCATTGATGCTCGAAGTTTTCGATTGGAAAATGTTAACCCCAGCCGAAGATAATTATCGAATGGGTCTTTTGGCTTTGACCGATAATCTTGCTGTTGCAAGGAAGTATTTCGAATTAGCCTTTAACGAAAAAATTGCCAACGCTGGTTACTTCCTTGGCTACTTATTCTTAAAATCAAATATGTTGAAAGAAGCAGAGACAACTTTGAGGAAAGCCGAAACTTTAGGTGCAAACATTATCGATTTGTTTCCAGCACTCCATCAAACATACTCACTTTTGGGGGACGAAGAACAAAGCCAACGTTACCGCACGAAGTTTTTCGAACGTTACACTGGTATAAGTTTCTCATTAATCGAGACCAACTCGGAGCTTGTCGATTCTATTTTTAAAGATGTAAACTTAAATTTGTTCGAAGAAAAAGTCTTCGAGCAAGACACTCTACATTCCGATACTACTGGATTTGAAGTTACTCAACTCGATACAATTCCCATAAAACAAAAAGAACAACCCGAAGAAAGTTTGCTGGAAAAGATACTTTATACTTTACTTGTTTTGATTATTCTTTCCGCAATACTACTTGTTACTTTATACTTCAAATGGAGAAAAAGGAAACAATTGCTTGCTTCGAAAGAGCGTTTCGAAAAAGAACTGTTAAATTATGTTTACCCGAGAAAGCCCCCAAGTAAAGCTGTTGAACATTATAAAAAAGTCGAAAGTGTTTCGAAAGAAGGCGTAAATTCCACTAGTCAATCAAAAAGTCGAACCGAAGCAAATATAAAGCAGCTTGCCGAAGAAATAATTTCTGCTAAACGCCAAGAAGAAGTCCCCATTACAAAAGAAGAGCTTGTTGAAAGGGAAAAGCAAGTAGTTAAAATGCCTCCTCGTGTTGAAATTGCTTTGCAAATTCAAAAAGAGCAACAAGAATTGTTAAAAAAGAAGCTCAAAGAAATTTCAAATGTTCCAATCCCTACGTCCCCAGAGAAACTCGACAAGTTTGCCAGCGAGGTTGGAATAAGTAAAGTTTCCCTTCTTGCAAAAAAGAACATCGAGGCAATCGAAAAAGATAAAAGTCTTTCCGAAAAGCTTTATAAAAAATTTTTTGGGTCCGAAGATAAGTAAAATAAAAAACTTTTTCTTATGTCAATATTTTTTAAGGTAAATAATTTATTAATGCAGAATAGAAAGTTTTTTTACAAAATTGTTTGTATTTTTATTATTATCTTAACAAACACTTTGGCTACTTATAGCCAAGTTCGTGATATCTACCAATTTTATCCAGAGCAAGCTGGTTTACAAAATCTCAAGGGAACTTACTCCTTGTATCCTTTCGATACTTGTTCTACCTTTCTCGAAAACATTTTTACTATCGGGACAGCTCGCTTTGGCACACAATTTGTGCAAATCGATAACAAGAAGATTGAAAAGAGGAGCAACGGAAGGAAAGTTGAAAATAGAATTGAAAACGATACTTCGAGAGCAAATAGGATTATCTCTGTGCGTGAAAGTGAACGAGACGATAAAATATTAATCTTTCTTCAAATTGAAAATAAAGAGCAGAAGATAAGGATTATGGTATATAATCTTTTGGGGAAGAAAGTTCTCGATGTTTACGAGGGGAAACCTAAGGATTCGTCCCAACCTTATGAATTTTCGGCACTTGGGCTTCCAAAAGGAATTTTTCTGTTAGTTGTCCTTGGAGATAATTTTCGGCTTCGCGAAAAATTGGTAATCACTAAATGAGACTTGTTCCAATCAAAATTGTGAATTTAATAATACTTTGTTGTTTCTTCTTATTTGCATATCATTCATTTTCCCAAAGAACTGGAGGCGGCTTTGCTGGGGCATATCTTCTTCGTGAAGTAGGACCCCGACCTATTGCTCTTGCTGGTTGCTATACTGCTATTTCGAACGAGCCAAGTGCAATATTCTACAATCCAGCGGGTCTTTCTACCTGTGCTCCTGTCCCAATGTTTAATACTTCCTTTTCACTTTTGGAGCATAGTAGAAATTTTGCAAGTCTATCGTATGCTCAATCGTTTGATAATTTTGGGATTGGTTTGGCTATTAATTCTTCTCGAACGGGCAATATTATTGCTCGAAATCGTCTCGGAGACGAAATCGGAAGATTGACCGATTATACCTTGAATATGATACTCGGAGGTTCTTTTTCGACGAAACTTGCAAGCTTTGGACTTTCGGTTAAGTACCTTAACAATACACTTGCTGGCGGTGGTGTATCCGCAAATGGATTTGCTTTCGATGTCGGCTCGAAGTTCAACGTTATGAACTTGTTCACCGTTGCTGTTTCGGTTCAAAATCTCGGTGGCTTTTTGAAATATAATTCTCGGGAGGATAAATCCAACATACCTTATGTTATTCGTTCGGGTCTTGCGATGGAAGTTTTGCTTGGCGACCCAAAAACAGCCCATTTTAGAAACGAATTAGGCTTTATCGATTCTGTAATTGTTGCCCCAGCCGAATATTTACTTTTCGCACTCGAGGCCAATTACATTCAATTCGAAAAGCATCCGAGTTTTGTTTTTGCAGCGGAAATTTCGCCACACGAATTGATTTCTCTTCGTGGTGGCTTGACTTTAGCCGGCGACCACGAGGGGAAATTTAAGTTTCTTGCTTTGAGTGTTTGGGGTGGTGGAATCTCGATTAAACCAAATCTCGAAGATTTCTACAACTTGTATAGTATAGATTTCTCGGTCGGGAACGATATAATCTCTCGCAACAAAGTATTCTACACTATCGGAGTTTCTCTACAATTTTAGTTCTTCAATCTTTCGGCGCATCTCAATCAAGTTCTCGACTATGTCCCCTTCGAAGATACCAGAGCCCGAAACAATCATATTTGCACCAGCAAGAACTACATCGGCAACATTATCGACTTTTATTCCCCCATCGACTTCGATGCAAACATTTTCGAGACTTTCCTTCGTCAGAAAGTTCTTTAACCTTTCGCACCTTTTAAGAAACGATTGGATAAATGTTTGCCCTCCAAACCCCGGGTTGACAGACATCAGAAGTATAAAATCGCAATATCCAGCATTTTCGAATGCATATTCTAAAGGGGTCCCCGGGTTTATAGCCAATCCAGATTTTACCCCCAACGAGCGGACTTGTTCTAAAAGGCGATGGATATGGTAATTCCCTTCGCAATGAACAGAAATATAACTTGCCCCAGATTCTACAAAGCTTGGTATATATCGCTCGGGATTTACAATCATCAAGTGGCACACAAGTGGTAATTGTGTGAGCTTTTTTATTGTTCTAACCATTATCGGACCGAATGTGATATTCGGTACAAAGCAACCATCCATTATATCCAAATGCAAGAGGTCGGCTTGACCTTCTTCGCACAATCTTACTTCCTTTTCGATACAAGAATAATTTGCGCTTAGGAGCGAAGGCTCTATTAATATGCGATTCATATTGTTATGAATTTGTTAAATAATTTTTCGAGTTTGACGAGAGTTTCGCGCATACTTTCGAGCTTTTCTCTTTCCCTTTGAATCACTTCGGGTTTCGCATTCTGAAGGAATTTTTCGTTATTTAACTTCGTTTCGGTTACATTTATATTATTTCGAACTCTATCGATTTCCTTTTTGATTCGCTCCATTTCTCTTTCGATGTCTATTTCTTCGGAAAGCAGAAGATGGATTTCGACTTCGCGGACAACACTCGAGTAGGCTTTTAGGTTGCCGACGGGTTCTTTTGTAACTCCAAGATTTGCTATTTTACACAAAAAAGACAACGCCTTGCTTTCAGTCTCTAAGAGTTGGCGAAGTTCTGTGTTTTCGCAATGAATAACCACATTTATTTGCTTTTGGGGTTCAATCCCAAGTTCGGAACGCATACTTCTAATTTCTTCGACAACAAGCTGAAAAATCTCGAACTCCTTTTCTAATTCTTTATTGATAAATTCGTTGTTGCTTGTCGGAAAATTTTCGAGACTGAGACTTTCGTTTTCCGATGCATTTGTAAGATTATGCCATATTTCTTCCGATACAAAAGGCATTATGGGGTGGATAAGTCTTAAAATTTTTTCAAATATGTTCAATGCGAACTTAATGTTTTCGATGCTATTGTTGCTACCTTTGTCTTCGTTTATATCAACTTTTAGGATTTCTATGTACCAATCGCAAAAGTCTTTCCAAACGAAGTCGTAAAGAATCTTGGCATAGTCGTTAATCCTATACGTTTCGAGGCTTTGCTGTACTTTCTCGATTGTTGTGTGTAATCGAGAAAGTATCCACTTATTGGGTAGTGAAAGACCGTTGTAATCGATATCCGAGAAATTGTAACCAGTATGCGATGTAAAATTATTTGCGGATTCTTTTTTCAATAACAAAAAGCGACCAGCATTCCAAATTTTATTAGTGAAATTTCTTCCAATCTCCATCGAAGGAATATCTTGTGTTTGAATATCAATGTCCATACGAATATCTTGCCCGAGAGGAGAAAGGTAAATCATTGTGAAACGAGTTGCATCGGCACCATATTTTTCGATTATTTTTAAAGGGTCGGGGGAATTCCCAAGCGATTTACTCAACTTTCTTCCCAGACCGTCGCGAATAGTCGATGTAAAGTAAACATCGCGAAAAGGTATCTCTGATTTAAATTTCATCGTAGCCATAATCATTCGGGCTACCCAAAAGAAGATAATATCGGGCGCTGTAACAAGTAAGTCCGTAGGGAAAAATTTTTTCAAATCGGGTGTCTCTTCCGTTACTCCATCGGCAAGCCAACGCATAGTGGTTAGTGGCCAAAGCCAAGACGAGAACCAAGTATCGAGAACATCGGGGTCTTGTTCAAGTGGAACTTCGCTGGTTAATTTCATTTTCCCACGGGCTTCGTGCTCATCGCGTGCAGCAACAAAAGAACCATCGGGTGCGTAATAGACTGGAATTCTGTGCCCCCACCAAAGTTGGCGGGAAATGCACCAATCTCGAACGTTTTCGAGCCAATGCTGGTAGGTTTTTTCCCAATGTTTAGGGTAGAATTTAATTCTTCCATCGAGAACTGGCTGTAAAGCAAGCTCGGCTAATGGTTTCATTCGTACAAACCATTGGTCCGAAAGGTATGGTTCGATTGGTTCCCCGCCTCTTTGCGAAAAGCCCACGTTATGGACGTAACTTTCGACTTTTTCGAGTAACCCGTTTTCTTTGAGCTTTCCAACAATGCGTTCCCTCGCTTCAAATCTTTCAAAGCCATTGAATTCCCCAGCATATTCGTTTAAAGTTCCATCGGGGTTTATGGAATTAATAATTGGTAGATTGTGCCTTAGTCCTACTTCAAAGTCATTCGGGTCGTGGGCTGGTGTAATCTTTACACATCCAGTGCCGAAGGTTGGGTCAGCATATTCGTCTGCAACGATAGGTACTACTCTGTTTGCAAGTGGCACAATTACACTTTGTCCTATGTATGATTTATACCTTTCGTCATTAGGATTGACAGCAACAGCCACGTCGCCAAATATAGTTTCTGGCCTTGCAGTAGCAATCAACAAGTACTTTTCAGAATTAGGAAAGTAATATCGTAGTGTGTAAAGATATTCAGAAACTTCTTTGTATGTTACTTCTTCGTCGGACAAAGCTGTTTGGGATAGTGGCGACCAGTTGATTATTCTTTTCCCTCGATAAATCAAACCTTCGTCGAAGAGCCGAATGAAAACTTCGCGAACTGCATTAGATGCGGATTCGTCCATTGTGAAAAGCGTTCGGCTCCAATCGCAAGAAATACCAAGTTCGCGCATCTGTCTTAGAATTATCCCGCCATACTCTTCGTTCCATTTCCAAGCACGACGGAGAAATTCTTCGCGGGTTATGTCTTTTTTGCTCAATCCCTCTTTCTTAAGTTCATTTATTATTCTTGTTTGGGTTGCAATTCCAGCGTGGTCGGTTCCGGGAAACCAACAACTTTCGAAGCCCAACATTCTTTTCCATCGAATATATACATCTTGAATTGTGATATTCAAGACGTGGCCAAAATGTAATATCCCAGTAATATTAGGTGGGGGCATCAAAATTGAATAAGCTTTTTTCGGCGAAGATGCGGAACATTCGAAAATCTTGTTACGAAGCCAAATTTCATACCATTTTTTTTCTACTTCCTTCGGTTGATAAGTTTTGGAGTAATTTTCTGGCATTTCTTTAAACTATGCAAAAAAGAAAAATACAAAGTTACGAAAATTATGGTTCTTCCTTTTAGGTATTTGGCTTAACATCGAGCAAGGATTTTTTTTATTTTTGAATTTTTAGTTTCGAAAAAATATGAACTGGCATTCTTTACCTTGCGAAAAAGTAATAGAATACTTTAATACAAATCCAACTCACGGATTAACAGATAAACAAGTTGTAGAAAATCGTGAAAAATATGGAGTAAACCAACTTGTTGGGAAAAAACCCAAATCCGATTTAAAATTGCTTTTGGAACAATTCAACAATCCCATTATTGTCATATTAATTGTCGCTGCGATTTTAAACGCGTTTATTTCGGATTTGAAAGATACTTTCGTTATCGCCGTTGTTGTTGTTTTAAACACAGTCATCGGTTTCATCCAAGAGCGAAAGGCTTCGGATGCGTTGAAGTCGTTGAAAAAAATGGCTGCGCCACAAGCACGAGTAATACGAAATGGCCAGCAAAAATTGATTTCAACAAGCGATGTGGTATGTGGCGATATAATTGTACTTGAAAGCGGGGTTCGAGCCCCAGCCGATGGCCGTTTAATTGATACCAACAACTTAATCGTTGACGAATCAATGCTGACCGGAGAATCGTTTGGTATAGAAAAGAAACACAATGTTCGAATTCCAGAAAATGCTCCGGTTGCCGACCGATTGACTATGATTTATGGCGGAAGTATAATTCAAAAGGGGCGGGGTCTTGCTGTTGTAACAGCTGTTGGCCAAAAAACTGAATTTGGTAGGATTGCCGAAAAGGTTTCGGAGGCAGAAGAAGGTGCTTCGCCACTTCAAATTCAAATCGAAAAATTTAGTAAGGGGCTTAGTATTGCTATATTGACGATTATTGCTGTAATCTTTGCCGTTGGATATCTGCGTGGAAATGAATTTGTAATAATGTTTTTAACTGCTGTTGGTTTGGCAGTTTCAGCAATTCCCGAAGGGCTCCCAGTCGCTGTTACTATTACTCTTTCGATTGGTCTATCGCAAATGGCTAAACATAAAGCGATAGTAAAGAAATTATCTGCTGTCGAAACTTTAGGAAGCACAAACATTATTTGTACTGATAAGACCGGAACTCTTACAAAAAACGAAATGACAGTTTCACGATACATACTTGGAGACCAAAGTTATCTTGTAACTGGTTATGGTTATCAAAATTCAGGTGAAGTTATTCGGGTTTCGGATGAACAACCAGTAAAGTTTTGGGATAATCAATCTTTGAAAGTCGCTACTTATGTGTCTGCATTATGTTCCGAAAGTTCAATAGAATTAGATAACGGAGTTTGGAAAATCACAGGAGACCCCACCGAAGCTGCACTTATGATTGCTTCGCGTAAATTAGGATTCGAAAACAAAGATATCAAAGTGAATGTCGATATTCCTTTCGAATCCGAACATCAATTGATGGGTGTTCGGGTCCAGATTGATGGAACAAATTATGTTCTGGTTAAAGGGGCACCAGAAAAAGTTCTTCAAAGATGTAAGTTTTTTTTGAGAGAAAATGGAGAGATAGAACCAATAGATATTAAAATGATAAATTCACAAATCGATGAACTTTCGAAAGAAGGTCTTCGAATACTTGCATTGGCTTATACAGATAAAATCGATAAAGAATTTGTCGAAATAGATGATTTACACAACATTGTTTTTGTCGGATTTGCTGGAATAGAAGATGCAATAAGACCAGAGGCTGTTCAATCTGTATCGGATTGTCATCGCGCTGGAATAAAAGTTGTTATGATTACTGGCGACCATATAAAAACAGCCCAGACAGTAGCCAAAAAAGTCGGGATTACTACTTCGGATAAAGTCCCATTTGCAATTACGGGAACTCAATTAGATAGTCTAACCGACTCGGAACTTTTCGATATAGCACCAAAAGTTGATGTTTACGCACGCGTTGTCCCCGAGCATAAATTCCGTATAGTCAAACAATTGCAAGCAAACCAAAATATCGTTGCAATGACGGGCGATGGCGTAAACGATGCCCCAGCATTGAAACAAGCCGATATTGGAGTTGCAATGGGAAGTGGAACTGATGTCGCTCGCGAAGCCGCACATATGGTGCTACTCGACGATAATTTTGCGACAATCGTCCAAGCTGTTCGTCGTGGTAGAATTATTTTGAATAATCTACGGCATATTTTACTTTACATACTTTCGACAAGTGCTGGTGGTTTACTGACAATTGCTGCATCCGTTTTTATAGGGTTCCCATTGCCTTTGCTCCCAGCGCAACTTCTTTGGGTCAATCTTGTTACCGATGGAACTTCTACCTTCCCATTAGCTTTCGAAAAAGAGCACGGCGATGTTATGGCTTTCCCCCCACGCAAAAAAAACGAACCTTTGGTTTCGATTAGAATGATTTATAGAATATTATTTGCTGCTGTCATTATGGCTATTGGGACTCTGCTTGTTTTCTTCTATTACTTAGGCGGGACATTTTCCCCAACGCCAGAAACTCTTGCAAAAGCTCGGACAATCGCTTTCTGCACTTTGGCTATGTTTCAAATTTGGAATGTTCAAAATTCGCGTTCACTCGACCGTTCCCTATTCTTCAATTTACCATATAGAAAAGGCGAAAAACTCGATAAAGTAACTCTTTCAGAAAATCCTCTTCTTTTTGGTGTGATGGTTTTGGCTTTATTGTTGCAAGTTTTTGCAGTTCAAGTTCCGTTTATGAATGTAGTAATGAATACCGTTCCATTAAACATTTACGATTGGATAGTTGTACTTGTAACCACATTCAGCATTGTCATCTTTGTCGAAATCCACAAGTTTATTGTTGCCTATATAAACTCGAAGAAAAAATTTGAAGATGAAGTTCCCGCTTAAGATTGCCATCCGTTATATTTTTACAATACGGTCCTTTCATTTCATTACCGTTATATCCGTATTGTCTGCAATTGGCATTCTTTTAGGAGTAGCAGCTTTGATTATAATTACATCTTTATTTAGCGGGTTTAGGGATTTTGCACAAAGGGAAATTATAAGTCTCGACCCACACATACGAATTATCCTCGACGAAAATTCAGCGCATTTCGATAGGAACATTATGTATAGAAAAATCTTATCGACGGACCCAAAGGCTTTGATTATACCATACAAAACTTCTAAGATATTAATTGCCCATAACCAAGGTTATCGTGTTGCCCAGCTATATTTAGTCGATGATTCATTATTTCCAATGCATCCAATTAGTGAAAAAATTTTTGTTGGACTTCGGCAAAGTAATGGATTTGGCATTGTTGCACCACCGTCTTTGGTTTTGGGAATAAATCTTGCCGATGGAATTCGAATATTGCCCGGCGATACTATCACAATCTCCACGGTGGAATCTTTTGAGAAATCTGCAGCAACTTTGACTTTCCCATCTTATTTTAAAGTCCGTGTCGATGCTCTTTTCCGTACCAACAATACTGAATACGATAACAACTTCATCTTTGCTGCGGAGTCGCAAGCGAATTATATTACTAAAAGCAAGGTCTTCTTTGCTGGTTTCGATATCCGTTGTAGCGATTTAGATTTAATAAATAGGATAAAAGAAGATTTACAGAGAACTTTTCCAAACTTGACGATACATACTTGGTTCGACTTGAACAAAGAAATAATGAACGCAATGCAATTCGAAAGATATGCTGTCTTTATTGTTCTAACCCTGATAGTTTCTATCGCAGTTTTTAATATTCTTGCTTCTTTGTTTATGACGGTTCTGGAAAAGAGGCCAGATATTGCTATTTTTTATTCCTTAGGTGCTACGAAAAAGCAGGTGCAACAGATTTTTATTCTACAAGGAACTATTATCGGAACTATAAGTACTATTTTGGGGTTGTTTGCAGGTTTGGGCTTCACGATTGGACAAATAAAATACGAATGGATAAAGCTAAACACTCAAAAATATGTAATATCGGCTTTGCCAATGAAAATAGAACCTCTTTCGGTCATTGCAATTGTTTGTGTTTCTATCTTTTTAGCATATATTGCAACAATATATCCTTCGAGTAAAGCGTCGATAATTAATGTAAGCGAAGCTATATACAAAGAATGAAGAAGCTATTTGCTACAATTTTTATTGCTCTTGCTTTATCGATTCTTAACGTCGAGAGTCGACAATTATATAAATCTCCACCTCCAATTATTTATCGGATGAATTCATTCCCTCGGTTCAACTTGCTTAAAGAATTCGGCGAGCCAGTCGAAATAAATTTATTTTTCCCAAATCCTAATTGATTCTTTCAATAATTACTTTGTTAACTAGCTTAATCAAGTCCTCGTAGTTAAATGGTTTTGCAAGATAAGCATCGAATCCATAGTCTAAGATTTTTCTTTGGTCTTCGGGAAAAGCGTATGCAGTTATGGCAATAATTTTAATATTTGGATTCAGCTCCTTTATTTTCGTAAAAGCGGTAAAACCATCCACATTAGGCATACGAATATCGATAATTGCAAAATCTATTTCGGGTCTGTTCTTTGCATATTCTATTGCTTCTTGGCCATCTTTTGCAAATAAAACTTCGCAATTAAATTCCTTTTTTAAAATTCTTTCAATAACCAAGTAATTTACATAGTCGTCTTCGGCAACTAAAACAACAAATTTTCTGCGTGTAATAAGTTTCGGTGGTACTTTTTCGACTGTTTCAACTTTCGGTTCGGACTTTTCTGAAAATGCTGCAATTGTAAAATAAAAAGTTGAACCGACGCCAAAGGTAGATTCCACCCAAATTTCACCATTAAGGAGTTTCACTAATCCTTTCGATATCGAAAGTCCAAGGCCTGGTCCTTGATACTGCGATGTTAGAAAGTTGGTTTCTACTTTTCTAAAAGTTTCGAAAATTGTGTCCAAATTATTTTTAGGGATACCAATTCCTGTATCTTTGACATAAAAAAGTACTTTGTCTTTTTCCTGAAGGGAGGCACCAAATTCGATGAGTCCTTGTTTTGTAAACTTAATTGCGTTATGAATCAAGTTCGATAAAATTTGCTTTAATCTTAGAGGGTCTGTTACAATTGAAAAATCTTCTGGTAAAGTTTTTCCTATTCTAAATTCAATAGGCTTGTATCGCAGTTCTTCGCTGACCGAAAAGGTGGTGAAAATATCGTATAAAATATTGTTAATGTTTGTTTGTTTCGGGGAAATTGGGAGCTTGCCAGTTTCTATTTGCGAAATATCCAGAATCTCGTTAAAGAGCTCCAATAAATCGTAGCCACGTTTTACTATTATTTTTGCAAAATTTTTGACTTCTTCGACTGGTAGGGTCTGCTCTTGTAAAATTTGGGCAAATCCTAAAATTCCGTTCAATGGAGTACGAACCTCGTGGCTAATATTAGCAAGGAAGGCTGTTTTAAGTCTTTCGCTTTCCAATGCTTTTTCCTTTGTAGCTACTAATTCTTCGATGATTTGCTTTTGCGTTGTTACATCCTCGCATACGTTGACGAAATGGGTAATTTCTCCCTTTTCATCAAAAATAGGAGAAATTTGGGCTTTTAACCAAAATAGTTCTCCATCCTTTCTTTTATTTAAAAATTCACCTTGCCATTCCTTACCACTTTTAAGTCTTTCCCATAATTGAGCGTAGAATTCAGCTTTGTGATAGCCTGATTTTAGAATGCTTGGTTTCTTGCCAATAAGTTCGTCTCGGTTATAACCAGTTATTTCGCAATATTTCGGGTTTACATACTCATAAGTAGCATCGTTGTCGGTAATCGCGATTCCTGCTTGGGAAATTTCGACAGCAAGCCAAAGCTTCCGTAGAGTTTCGCTTTGTGTGATTTTGGAAATATACGATGATAACTGATTTGCAATAAGTTCAATCAGTTTTAAGCTTTGTTCATCGTATGCATTTGGATTGTCGTAACTTTGAATGACTATTGCCCCAACTGGTTTTTCATCGACAACGATTGGAGCACCAAGCCAAGATTCAGCTAAGTGCCCTATTTTAATTATTTCCCCCGACTCGATTAATTTTTCGATTTCATCTCTCTTGAACAAATAAGTTTTTTTCTCCTTGACTACTTTACCAGTTAGAGAGTTTTTAGCACTCCAACGAGCTGGGGCATCTTTTTTTTCATCCCATTCAAATTGGGAGTAGAGCTCATCATTCCCCTCATCGTAGAATGCAATGAAGAAGTTAGTTGTATCGAGAAGTTGCGAAAGCTCAGTTCGAATTTTTTCGAACAATTCACCAAGACTTTTTGCTTGAACGACACAATCGGCTATGTTCCTTTGAATCTTTACAATTTCCTCGTTTATTTTCCTTTCAGTAATATCGATAGCAGAGCCGATAGCCGAAAGTTTTCCTTTCCAGTGGAATAAACCAGTTGAAAAATCGACCCACTTAGTTGCCCCGCCCTTACACAAGATTTTGATTTCGTATCTGTTTGGAACTTGTTCGCCGCGGAATCTTGCCATAAGTCTTTCCCTCACCAAGTCGCGCTGGTCGGGATGAACTAGTTCCAAAGCTTTAATTTTATAAAGTTCTTCGATAGAATAACCGGTAATTCTTTCTATCGCAGGATTTGCAAAGATTATATTTTCAAGTTGATAAATTAGCATTGCTACTGGTGTTGTATTTGTCAATGTTCGGAAAAGTTCTTCCCGTTCGGCAAGTTCTTCTTCGTATTTCTTGCGGTCGGTAATATCTATATCCATACAAACAAAAATTTTTTCGCCAATTAGCGTTTCGATGACAAAGCTAGTCGACAACGCCCAACCTTCTTCGCCGCTTTTCTTGACGAATTTATTTTCAAATGGACCATAGAAATTGCTTCCGTTTTTTAGTGAATTAAGAACATTCATCCAAAGTTGAAATTCTTCGGGTCCAAGCATTATTTCGTCTAATTTTTTCCCTATCGCTTCTTCCTTCGACCAACCGAATAAATTTTCAGAAGCCTTATTCCAGTAAATAACTTCGCCTTTTTCGTTGTACCATTGTATTGCTACATTCGGGGTATTTTCCAAAGTGGATTCAAGTTGTTGCGTTTTAATCCGATTCTCTTCTTCAAGTCTTATTTTTTCGGTTATATCTACCAAAGTTCCGATAATTACAACTTTGTCCTTAAAGAGAGCTCTTTTACCCATAACTTCAACGTGGATTATGTTACCATCCTTTCTGCGTGCTTTATACGAATATTTTGCAAATTCAATTTCACCAGACAACCTTTTATTAATAAACTCAATTATTTGTGAATGGTATTCTGGTAACGCTAAATCCAAAGGGCCTAATTTCCCTTCTATTTCCTCTACAGAATAGCCAAAGATATCTGCCAAAGTTTTATTTACATAAACGAATTTTTCATTGTGTTTTATATAAATGCCAACTAAGGAAGATTCTGCAAGTAAACGGAATTTTTCTTCGCTTTCAATAAGTTGACGTTCAAGTAGGTATTTTTCTGTGATGTTCTTTTGCGTTCCCCATCCACGAATAAGATTGCCATCTTCAATTATTCCAACTAAGTTATTTTCGATATAAACAATATTTCCATAACGGTCTTTTTCAATTGATATGCCCCCTGTTAATCGATATCCATTTCTTATGAAATTTTTTAAATATTCAATATTAGCGGGGTCGTCGGGGTCCATAACATCTTTTAATCTAATTCCTATGAATTCGGAGGCACTATCGTATCCATACATCTTTGCGTAAGCGTCGTTGCATTCAGCAAGATAGGCATTTTCGAACATTAACTTTATTTGTTCGCTTTCGTCGAGAGTTGTAGGAACCGGTTTTCGAAGGTCAAAACGCCAAACCCCATCTGTTGTAGAATAAACGAATTGCCTATATCTTTTTTCTGCTTCCTCGATAATTTTCCTTGCTTTTCGTTCTTCTGTTTGGTCCCGAAAGACGAGAACCACGCCAATGATATTTCCACGCTCATCTTTTATCGGTGCACCGCTATCGGCAATGGGTATTTCACGCCCGTCGCGCGTAATTAAAAGAGTGTGGTTTGCTAAACCAACAACAACACCTTCGCGAATAACCCGTTCGACTGGATTGACGACCTTTTCTAAAGAAAATTCGTTGACAATTTGAAAGACTTTTTCGATAGGTAAATTTTTAGCTTCGGCCTCTTTCCACCCAGTTAAATTTTCGGCAACATTATTCATATTTTGGATAAGCCCATCTTTGTTTGTCGTTATTACAGCGTCGCCGATAGAATATAATGTTGTTCGGAAAAGATATTCTCTTTTTCTCAATTCTGAAAGGAAAGCAGAAGCAACTTTTTGGTCGGATAATACCTTTCCTAAAATAACTGAAATCAATGGGTAAACTATTACTATGGCTAATCCAACAGTGCTAAGCAAATTTGTTAGATATTTTGGTGGCAAAGTAAACAATAAAAGGAACATAACTAGATGAACAATCAGCCCGAAGATATACAATCGCCAAATGGTTAACCATTCGAAACCCCGCTTTCTAAGAATAGCATTGAAAATCCAACCAATTAAGAAAGCTGATACAATTGTTGATATTCCCATCAGCAACCCAACCCCAGCTATGGAAATCCTATAAGCTAAAGGGATAATGGCTGAAATTCCTCCGGCTATGGGCCCAAAAAAGAGCGTACAAAGACTAATGACAATTGTTCGCCCATCGAAGAATAAGCCTTTTTCAACTTCGTATGGCATCATCATACCAACGATAGCTATTAACCCAAAAGTAAGCCCTTGCAGTGTTTGCCCAGTCAAGGTTTCTCTTTTCCATTTGGTTTCGATAAACCCAGAAAATACCCCGATAGCAACTAATGCCAATAAATTATGAATTAATTCTAATATGTCCATAAATAGAACCTATCAAAATAAATTTTATAATTTGAAAAATATGTGCCAAAAATTTTTATTTTACGTGTAAATACAAGATCTTGTAAAGTGCTTTCTCTTTTTGGGCTAAAATTAAATACAAGCCATTTGGCAATGTTGAAATTGTGTTGGTTTCTAATTTATTAACCATTGAAATATTCATACCTTTGTAATTATAAATTTCGTAATTATCCAATGAACATAATAGGTTAATTAGATAATCCGCGTCCCCAAGAATAAAAAATCTATTATCTCGGAATAGTGTATTATTGTGTTCAGAAACATTGTTGGGAAAAGAGGAGGTAAAAGTAAATTCAAGACGAAGCGAGTCGAAGGGATTATCCACGTTGTAAATAATTGCTTCGAGACGGGCTTTTCCAACTTGTCCATAAGGGTTGAAAGTAAAATAAAAATCGCTTGGATTACTTATTTCTCCCGGTTGGAGCGGAATGGATTCATCAGGCTCATCCACTTGCCCTAATGTTGGCGAAGGTCGACAAAGCGGTCCCCAACAATACAAAATCTCTAAGCCATCGGTAATTTCGAGCAGCTTTAGTTTAAGTTTTACGCTAATCTTTTGCTCCGAAGTATTCTTGAAAGAGCAATAAGCTTTTACATCTTCAGCAGTTGGATGTGTAAACAATAATGTATCGGCTGAAATAAGTGTTATACTCGATGAATATAAAGGGAAATTTACCCAAAATAAAATTAATAAAGAAACAAAGACATTTTTCATATTTATTTTTAATTTTGTTTTTCAAAACTACAAATTATAAATTTTTTTGAATTTAGTATGAATAAGTTGTTTAGTTTTCTGGTTTTGTTTCTGGTTTTAAGTTTTCTTTCGCAAGCGAAGGATAAGAAAACTATTCCAAACGTTAGAATTAAAAATCTGAAAGGCGAAGTGGTCGAAACCAAATCGTTTAATAATGACGGGAAACCCTTTGTACTAAATTTTTGGGCGACTTGGTGCAAACCTTGTATCGTTGAATTAAGCACTCTACACGAACTGTACGAGAAATGGCAAAAAGAAACTGGCGTGAAAATCATAGCAGTTTCAATCGACGATTCTCGTAACTCCCGGAAAGTCGCTCCTTTTGTTAAAGGCAGAAACTGGAAGTACGAAGTCTATCTCGATGAAAATGGTGATTTCCGTCGTGCAATGAATGTTAATCATCCCCCTCATTCTTTTCTAATAAATTCAAAAGGTGAAATTGTTTGGGAACATTCCGGTTATGCAAAAGGCGACGAAGAAATCTTGTACGAACAGATACTTAAGCTTATCGAAGAGGAAAGGAAAGCAAAATCGGAAGAAAATTCGAAATAATTAAATGAGTGGAAAAAGTGGAACCTACTATTTTCTTCGAAGTTTTGGATTTGTTAAGCCTTTTGTAGCTTTATTTATTCTTACTCTCCTTTTGAATACAATATTTTCAACTTTTACCGCTATTTCGGTTGCTACGATAAAGCCAATCTTCGAACTGATTTTCAACGCCCAAATTCTACCAGATGAACCAGGCAATAAAATTGGAGTTCTTGAACAAGCTAAAAACGAGTTTTTCAGATTTATGAAAGGTTTGGTTGTCAATCCAAACGACATAAAAAAAACGCTCGTTAATCTGGGAATTTTTATTGTTGTCATTTTTATTTTAAAAAATTTGTTCAAATATCTCGGCTCGACTACCAACGCTAAGCTTGAAGAGAACATAATTAGATTTATTCGGAATAAAACTTTTTCGAAACTTACATCGTTGGATATTGGTTTTTTTAACAGAACACCCGCTGGGTCGATTATCTCCATTGTTACAAATGACGTAAGTGTTGTTAATTCGACAACAATTTCCGCATTAACTGGTTTGCTCCGAGAGTTAATCCAAGTGCTTTTATATTTATTTCTTCTACTTGCGGTTTCCCCTTTTCTCTTGTTGATTGCGTTTAGTTCAAGTGTCATAACAATTGCAATTCTTCGTACCTCGACAATCTATTTACGAAGATATGCTAGTAGGATGCAAGGTGCTATGGCAGACTTTACAAGCGTGCTCCAAGAGTCGCTTTCTGGTGTAAGAATTGTAAAAGGATACAACCTTGAAGAATTTGTCAAAAATAAGTTTTTCGCGCAAACAACTAAGTATTACCGTTCATCAATTAAGTTCCAACGGATTGTTGCATTAGTGCCATCTTTAAACGAAGTCTTTGGAGTTGTGGCACTTGTTGTGGTTTTCCTCGTTGGTGGCAACCAAGTTCTTTCGGGCCAGATGAAAGGTGAAGATTTGATGTTGTTCCTTTTTGCCTTGTTTTCGATTATGAGCCCTGTTGCTACTATTGTCCACAATTTTTCTCAATTTCAAAGAGGAATTGTTAGCATTAAAAGGGTTTTCGATATTTTAGACCAAGATTACCATATTACAAGTGGTAAGGAAAAAATATACGATTTCCGAGAAAGCATAAAATTCGAAAATGTTTGTTTCGGCTACAACCACGAGTTGGTGCTGAAAAATATTTCTTTCGAAATTCAGAAAGGTAAGAAAATTGCTTTGGTTGGTGCAAGTGGGAGCGGTAAATCGACCGTTGTCGATTTAATTGTAAGGTTCTACGACCCAACCGAAGGTGTCGTTTCAATAGATGGGAAAAACATAAGGGATTTAGACATAATTTCGTATAGGAATTTATTTGGAATTGTATCGCAAGATATTTTTCTTTTTAACGATACTATCCGAAACAATATTTTGATTGGCAATCCATCGGTTGACGAAGAAGAACTCATTCAAGCTTGTAGAATAGCAAATGCATATAATTTCATAACAAAGCTCCCAAATGGCTTGGATACAGTTGTCGGGGAACGCGGAACAATGCTTTCGGGCGGCGAGCGTCAAAGGATTGCCATCGCAAGAGCTTTAGTTCGTAATCCTAAAATTTTGATTTTCGACGAAGCAACTTCGTCGCTCGATACAGAATCGGAAAAAGTCGTTCAAGAAGCTATAAATCAATCTTTGAAGGACAAAACTGCAATCATCGTTGCCCACCGACTTTCGACTATAATTGATTCAGACGAAATCTTGGTTTTCGACGATGGTCGTATTGTCGAAAAAGGGAAACATCACGAACTAATGTCTTTGCAGGGAGTTTACTATAAACTTTACTCCTACCAGTCGAGATAAGCCACTTACAATAAAAAATCCTTTCTTACTTTTCACTAATCGTTAATGTGAAATAACAATAATTAGTTTATGGTTGATTCCGAAACGAAGGTCAAAATTTTTTTAAAAATAGAAGAAATTCTTATCGAAGAAGAAGCATCGTTCGAAGAGAAGTTAAAGGAAATATCGCCGCTGTTATTTCAATTAATCGAGCTGCCTTTTCAATTTTCAATCGAATTAGAAGGGAAAATATTTGGCTCAGACATTCAAAACTATAGTAGCGTTTGGAAATTTCCCATTCAGTATGGGAAAAAAACTTTTGGTGAATTAAGTGTAGGACTTGATTCTTACCAACAAGATATTTCCACGTTGGTTTCAAATATTTTCCAACATCTCGCAAAATTGATTGCCAAGAACATATATTTGAAGAAGATACGAGAACGATATGAAAAATCTCTCGATTATCACAGCAAAATACCCGAATGGACGCCTATAATTAAAATATTGTCCGAAATCGACCCCCATCTTCTTTCGGTCTTGTCCCATAAAATGTTAAATTACTTACTTTGCCGAGGGATTAACGAGGCAAAGGAACTTGCTCAAAAAATAGGATATTTGGAATTTTCGAATTATAAAAATTTTATCGAAACAAATAAACCGACAAGGAAGCAAATACTAAAAAGCACCCTTGAATTTACCGACTCGATTTTTGAAATTGCATCCCAAAGTTTTTCGGACGAGCAAATCATATATCTTTTACAAAAATGGATACAAGAAGAAAAAGCGAGTTTTTTGGTCCGTTTACTTGCGAATCAATCTATTCCATTGAAAGAAATAGCCGATGCAATACGAAAATACTTGCATCAAACCCCAAGGCTCGACGATTTCGAAGAGAAGTTTTCCGCTTCTCCTTCGGTTCAAGGAATTAGGGTATCGCTTATCCGACGGCTTTTGTCCGAAGAGCTGAAATTCATTCATATTGCAAAGAAATTTGTTTCTATAAATGATTTCCAAGAAATTCTACAACGAACAATAATTTCCAGCGAAGGGGTTGGCCACCTTGGCGGTAAAGCAGCTGGATTAATTATCGCACAAAAGATTCTCGAAACTCAACTCAAAAACCTTGGACCTTTGCTCGACACAAACTCTAAGTTCAACATAACAAATATCAAGTTCCCTAAGACTTGGTTCATACCTTCGGATGCATTCTACGATTTTTTATATTACAATAATCTCGAAGACATAATTGAGCAAAAATATAAACCTCTCGATGAAATTCGAAGTGAATATCACAACATCGTTCAAGTTTTCAAAAATTCCCAACTCCCACCAGAATTAATCAATGGATTAGCGCGGGCACTCGACGACTTTGGCGACAATCCAATCATTGTTCGCTCTTCGAGCCTTTTAGAAGATAGATTTGGGACTTCCTTTCCCGGAAAATACATAAGCATATTTCTAGCTAATCAAGGAACTAAACAAGAGCGTCTTAATGCTTTAGCCGAGGCTGTTGCAGAAGTTTACGCTTCCATATTTAGTCCCGAACCGATTGCATATCGTATAGAACACGGATTACTCGATTTCAACGAAGAAATGGGAATTATGCTGCAAGAAGTTGTCGGAAAGAGAGTTGGTAAATATTATTTTCCAGCTTTTGCGGGAGTTGCTTTTACCTACAATGAATTTTGCTGGTCCCCAAGAATCTCTCACGATGATGGTTTAATGCGATTGGTTGTCGGACTTGGAACAAGGGCTGTCGATAGATTAGGCGACGACTATGCATTACTGCTTTCAATATTTAAACCAGAAATATCCCTTTTTGCTTCCTTAGAAGATTATTTAAGATATGCTCCAAGAAAAGCCGATGTAATAAACTTAGAAACAAATTCCTTCGAGACAATTGAAATTTCCCGCTTAGTTCGAGAAGTTGGTTCTAATTTCCCTCTACTGAATCATATTTTTTCTACTTACGAAGGCGATTATATTCGAAATCCAATCGGAATAGGTATTAACCCACAAAAAGATGAAATTGTCCCAACTTTTAATAATCTTATTCAAAGAACAAGCTTTATTGCTACTATCCAAAAAGTAATAAAGATTTTGCAAAAAGAACTGCAATTTCCAGTTGATGTCGAATTTGCTTGCGACGGCGAAAATATTTTCATCCTCCAATGTCGTTCGCAAAATGAAAGCTTCGAAAGAATAAACGCTGTTATTCCAAATAATATTCCAGAAGATGAAATATTCTTCAAAGTTACGAAGTTTGTAACCTCTGGAAAAATTCCCGACATCGAGTATATCGTCTACGTCGACCCAGTAAACTATTACAAAGTCAAGGATATTAAGTATTACTTAGACATAAGCGAAGCAATAGCCAAGCTGAACCAACTTTTGCCAGCAAAAAAATTTATTTTAGTCGGTCCGGGACGCTGGGGAACTCGCGACGACTACCGTTTAGGAGTGAAGGTTTCTTATTCGTCAATAAACAACACTGCTGTTTTGGTAGAGTTGGCACATAAAATTGGCAACTACGTACCCGAGTTATCTTTTGGAACACACTTTTTCCAAGACTTATTAGAAACTGGAATCAAGTATATTCCAATTTATTCTGGTGAAGACGGGACTTTTTTCAACGAAATGTTTTTAAATAAATTTTCAAACTCATTAAGTAATTTTTTACCAGAATTTTACCATATATCGCATATACTTAAACTGTTCTTCATCCCCAAAGAAACATCTGGAAAGGTACTTCGAATACTGATGAATGGGGAACAAAATTTAGCGGTATCATATTTATCGCTACCATCTTTGCCTGTGCTTTATTCACACATCGAAGATAGCGACCGTTCTTTTATGCAAATTGTAGAACCTTGGGAACTTCGCTGGAAATTTGTCGACCGAATGGTTGGAAAAATGAAAATTCACCACTATGGCGTTCGTGGAATTTATCTTTTTGGCACAGTTTTCACCAAAACTGCGACAGAAACAGCCGACGTCGACTTGCTGGTACACTACGACGGACAAGAAATGAATAGGCAAAAACTTTGTGCTTGGTTCGATGCTTGGAGTGGTATGCTTCGGGATTTGATTTACTATCAAACTGGTTTCCTTCATCCAAAACCATTAGATGTTTATTATATCACCGATGCAGAATTAACTAACGACAACTACTTCTTTTCGGAAATAATGGATTTACAAAAGAAAAAGTCCTTCAAGTTAAAATAAATAGGTCTGGTATCCTTTCCCTATCATACTTAACCCAAAATTAAGTGAGGATGTAAACAATTAAGTTTGTGCAACAATCAAAATTAATTTATAAACAAACATTTCGCAATGAACTATCCAATGGTAGCTCGCTCACCCTCCCCGCCCGAATAGTAGCACAAGCATCTTGTTTGTGCATATATGATTTCATTTAACACCCCTATGCCCCTCTACGAGAGGGGAAAAAGAGCGAAAATTCCCCTCTTTTAGAGGGGATAAAGGGGTGTTTAGAAAACATAATTCCGAAAGCAGAGGTGCTTTCGATACTTCAATGGTAAAGGCGGGGCTGTTGTTTTACATAAGTTTTTTTAGTGAACAAGAAAATAATTTGGATGCAATTTTTGATAAATTCAAAATGGATGAACATTGAAAATGGTTCTGTTTTATTTTTGTCGAAAAATACAAAGTTTTAGAATTGTAATTGCTTTTAAATAATTAAAAACCCTCTCGAACATAATTCGAGAGGGCGAATTGTGATAATCCAGAAGTTATAAGATACTACTTGATTATGTTCAATTGTTTGCTTAAAGTTCCGCGTTCAGTAATAAGTCGGCAGAAATAAATACCCGAGTTCAATTCATTCGTATTAAGCATAACCGAATGAACTCCTTCGGTTGCTAACCCTTCGTAGAGGACCTTTATGGCTTTCCCAAGAGCATCAACAATTTGTACTTTAATGCGCATTGGTTGGTCGAGAACGAAGGGTATTTCAACAAATTCATTCATTGCAGGGTTCGGTTTTGGTTCGTTTAAGTAGAATGAATATTCTGGCTTATTTCTGAAATTATTAACATTTGCACCTGTTAGGTTAACAGTGGCGAAAATTACTTGTTGAGGTTGGTCATAAATGTATTGTTGAACAAATTCGGGATAAGCATATCTTGGATGCTGTGGATTTGTTGCTCTTTGGGTTCTTAATTGAATCAAAGGTACTTGTGTCAACGATGGAAGAATTTTTGGAATCCAGGTTGCTTTATCAATCAAAGTGTCGTTAGTTGCATTGATTGGTTGATTCCAATAGAAATTATTTGACTCCCGATAACTGAAAAATACGTCGGTTGGGACAAGAGTATCGAGAGTTTGTTCACCATTAGAAATCACAAAAGGCGGATTCAGTACCACAAGTTTATTTTGATTGTAATCTATCCATTTTAAAACAACATACCTGCCGTCGGCGGTTTTTGCAGCTTGTATTTCATGACCAAGGAAACTGGTGTAAATAGAATCTTTAATCACATTTTCGTCTATATTAACATCTGAGATAACTAAAGGAAGCCCAATCCAATCGGCTACCTTTGTTACAGTCCAGAGTCCCCCAGAATAATTTGCTTCTATTAGGTGTAAAGCTCTAATCTGATTTCCAGATAAAATCCAAAAACGAGTAAAGAAACTATAATTGTCGGGTCCAAAGACGATAAAGGAATTTGGATGATATGGAAATGGAAAATGTCCCGAATTTTCATTTACTTCTCCACCCCAAGAAAAAGCATAGTCGTTAAAAGCAAAAACAGGGGCAGGTTGGAAATCATTCCAAGTCATACCATAGTCGGTGGACTTGGAAATGCCAGGGACACGGTCAACCCCACGATTTACATTAGGCTGGAAAAAGTTTAGAACAGCAGCATAAACATTGCCAGCGTCGTCAGCTTCTATGTGCATATTGGAATTGAAAGTGCTTGTTAATTCAGTGCTTTGTCTAAATTTGGATAAGCTCCAAGCTGGTGGACAGCCTTCGGCAAGGAAATCGTAATCGGCAAAACTAAAGGAAGCAAAACCATATTGACCGTATTGGGTTGTAGGTTGGTTAGTTAACATACCAACAACATAAGCAAAACTACCATCCGATGTGGTGTGTGCAGTAGTACGACCAACCCACCATCTGTATCCAGAAAGATTCCCGGGATATTGTGCATCTATGCTTTCATTTCCTTGTGGGGTAGAAAAAGCAAACAATCCACCAACCCACGGGTAATTTCCAGAAATGTCCCTACGAGCAAGGGGTGCAAAAACCATAAACGACAACCTACCCGGGTCGCTGGACTTTTCTGGATTAACAACTGCAAGAGAACCCAAGACGGGCACCTCTCCAGCTTTGGTGAAAATATTTTTCGTTGACCAAAAAACTCCGTTATTTGTTGAAATATGGAGATTAATTGTCCCAACAAGTTCCTGTCCAGTAGAGGAGTAGTTGCATATTGCAAGTATTAAAGTTTTCGAAATTGGTTCGTATACAAAAGGTGTAATCATATTAAAAAGGGAGAATCTTCCAGAAACAACAGAAGTAAGGGTACGATAAGTCAAATTCGTTTGTTCCCCTTCATACTTTGAATCGTAGTAGTTCGCATCATTGAGTGATACTTGTGGAATGTTCGGCAAAAAGTTAACTGGTTGATTCATTTTTTCGAGCATAAATTGGGAGTTCAAGTAAAATGGAAAAATCGAAATTAAAACTAAAAGCGATGTTAATTTTTTCATCTAAATCTCCTTCGAATAAATTTAAACAAATTCATTAAACAAAATTAATATACCAATAGTTACAAAAAACTAAAATAAAAAAAATTTGTCAATTTTTGCTTTAAGTGTTTGGATAAATCAAGGAAAATAAGAAGATACCTTTTCAAAATCGAAAAAATAAAATTACTTTCTGGAATACTCGTCCAACTAATATTTGTTTAACCTTAAAAAGGGATTTTAAGTAATAATTTAACTTAAAAGCCTGTAAGTTAAGTTAAATCCTTTATTCTTTTCGGACCAGCATTGATTACTTCTTGTGGGCAACCTTCGGCAAAAAGTTTAAAATTTTCAATGTATCGAGCGGCAAGGCTATCGTACCTTTGCCAGTATTCATCTTTATTACCCCAAGAGGATGATGGGTCTAAAACCTCGTCGGGAACATCGGGGCAGATGAGTGGAACTTCGAAGCCGAAGATTTTATCGGTTCTATACGGTACATCATCGAGCAAACCATTAAGTGCGGCATTCAAAAGAGTTCGAGTATGACGGATGCTAATCCTTTTACCTACACCAAATTTACCCCCTACCCAACCAGTATTTACTAACCAGCATTTAGTTCCATATTTTTCCATTCTTTGTTTCAAAAGGTTGGCATAAAAAAATGGATGGTGTACCATAAAAGGTGCGCCGAAGCAAGCCGAAAAAGTTATTTCTGGTTCGATTCCTAATCCTATTTCCGTACCAGCAATTTTCGATGTATATCCACTGATAAAATGATACATTGCTTGGTTTAAGTTCAAACGAGCGATTGGCGGTAAGACGCCCGAGGCATCGCAAGTCAAAAATATTACATTTTTGGGATGAGCACGAACCATTTTCTCTTCGACAACATTTGGAATAAATTCCAAAGGATAAGAAGCACGTGTGTTTTCAGTAAAGTGGTCATCGTCGAAATCAACATTTCTTGTTACATCGTCGTAAACGACATTTTCAAGTATAGTCCCAAAGCGGTGGGTAGCAGCCCAGATTTGAGGTTCGTGTTCCGCCGAAAGGCGAATCACCTTTGCATAACAGCCCCCTTCGAAATTGAAGATGCCGTCGTCGCTCCAACCGTGCTCGTCGTCGCCGATAAGCCGTCGGTTTGGGTCCGCCGAAAGAGTGGTTTTTCCAGTACCACTTAATCCAAAGAAAAGAGCGACATCGCCACTTTTGCCCACGTTAGCAGAGCAATGCATTGCCATAACACCTTTCATTGGAAGTAGGAAGTTCATAATTGTGAAAATTGACTTTTTAATTTCGCCACCGTAACTTGAACCTGCTACCAATGCAATCCTCGAGGCAAAATTAATAATGATTGCAGTTTCAGTTCGGGTTCCATCGACTCTTGGGTCGCAACGAAAAGATGGGACAGCAATAACTGTGAACTCGGGTAAGTGTTTTTTGTATTCATCTTGTGTTTTAGGAGTGATAAACATATTTCTTGCAAAAAGGCTTTGCCAAGCACTTTCGGTGATAACTCTTATTGGCATACGATAATTTGGGTCGGCACCAACATACAAATCTTGAACAAATAATTCTTCGCCTTCGAGATAGGCTTGGATACGATGAAGTAACACATCGAATTTGTCGGGAGCAAAGGGCCGATTGTAAACGCCCCACCAAATCTTGTCTTCGGTTGTGGGTTCTTTAACAATATATTTGTCATTTGCAGCGCGAGCAGTCCATTTTCCCGTGTAAACTAAAAGAGGACCACCGTTGACAATGTGTCCTTCACCTCGGAAAATTGATTCTTCGTAGAGAGCAGAAGTGGGCAAATTCCAATAAACTCTATCGAGATTGATTAGCCCATGATTTGACAATTTAAACTCACTTGCCAATGCAGACGAGTGTTTGCTTGCTGGGGTTTCGAATTCGAGATATTTCATAGCCAGTCCCTTATTAATTTGCGTTCACCAATATATAGTTCATTGGGAGCATCGGGGTCGAGCGCCCATTTTATTCTTTCTATCCCTTCGGTGATATCCTTCACAGCACCACAAGTGGAAAGCCTTATCCAACCATCAAGACCAAAGTCTATGCCAGCAACAACAAGGACGCGAACTTTTTCCAAGAGAAATTGCGATAATTTTAGTGAATCTTTCATATAATAGCTAAAATCCGCAAAGCAATAGAAAGTCCCATCTGGTTTGAAAGCTTTAATTCCTTTGAAACTGTTCAATCTATCAATCATTATGTTTCGATTATTTTCTAAGGTCATACGAAGACTTTCGACTTGCGTTTGAGGTCCATTCAAAGCGGCTGCAGCTGCAACTTGTGTGATGATAGAAGGTCCAGAAGTTTGGTGTGCTTGAATATTTGTCATTGCTTCGATAAGCTTGCGATTTGCAATTGCCCAACCTATGCGAAAACCAGTCATAGCATATTGTTTCGATACTCCATTGATAACGACCAGTTTTGAATTTTCGCTCAAATCTTTGGCATATTTGTAACAGTTTATGGGTTTTCTACCGTCAAAAATCAATCTGTGGTAAATATCATCCATCAATAGGTATAAGCCGCGTTTCTCGCAAAACTCAACAATTTCAGCAATGAATTCTTCGGAATACATTGCACCAGTCGGATTGTTTGGGCTGTTAATTATTATGGCTTTAGTGTAAGATGTTACTCTTTGTTCGATATCTTTTAATCTCGGATAAAAAGTTCCATCTTCGGAATAAACTGGAACTGGAACTCCCCCGCAAAGTTTTACCATTTCGGGATAGCTGACCCAGTATGGAGCGGGGAAAATTACTTCCTCTTGCGGGTTTACAATTGCTTGAAGACAAACCATTATTGCTTGTTTTGCTCCACTCGAGGCTATGATGTTTTCTGGGGCAACGAGCCGGTCGTAAAATTCTTCTGTGTAACGTATTATTGCTTTTTTTAGCAATGGTATACCGTCGGCAGGAGTATATCGAACCTCGCCAGAGTTAATCAAGTTCGTTGCCGCTATAATTGCTTCCAGCGGTGCTTTGCTCTTAGGTTCACCGCCACCAAGATGAATAACTGGTTCGCCTTTTTCTTGGAGGATTGCTGCAATTTCGTTTAATTTTAAAGTTGCCGATTCTTTAATAGATTTACCAATGTGACTAAGACTCATTTACTTCCTATCTTATTAGAAATAAGTAAAGAACAAAATTCACAAAAAAATCTGTTTTTACAAAACTTAATATTTGCAAGCCACCATTTGGTTATTAATTTCAATTTTTTTTATTTTGCAATTTTCCACTCACTTTTAGGTTTTCCAATGAAGAAGTTTGCTTTATTACTTCTTTTAGTTATTTTCTCATATCCGCTTTTTGCTTCCCCGTTTTATGTCGCCTTTGGGGTGAACAATATCATACCCACAGGAGACTTTGACAACACAAACAAACCAAGCCTCGCTTTCAACTTTCAAATCCAGAATCGTTCGCTTTGCAACTTATGGTATGGATTTCGTCTCGACTACTCAAAGTTGGATCCCGTCGAAAGTGCACCGGCTGGAACAAATTTCTTCGACTCTTATTTTCTCTTTTCCCCAGAACTTCGCTACGTCTTTTTGCTCAGCGGAAAGCCAAATTACGACGACACTTTTTATATTTTTCTTCAGACCCTTTTAAATTTTTCTTCGATAACAAGAAAGCAAAAGACCGACGAAAGTAATTTTGGAATTGGTGGCTCGTTTGGTGCTGGAATTGGATTTTGCTTCATTTTTGCCGATATGTGTTGGACCATAGAGCTCGGTAGCATTTATTCCGCCCCCAATTTCATCTTAAAATCTAACCTTCGGCCAACTTTGACTAATTTTAATTTAGGTTTAAATCTTGGAGTGGGTTTATGAGGAAGAAAATTTTTTACTTTGTTTTGTTTATTCTGCCATACCTTTTCCTTTCTTTTGGTTGTTCAACTTTCAAGCGGACTGACGATGCTATTCGAATAAAACCCGATTCATCCTATAAGTATTATTCCCATCCTTTCAGCCCAAACATAGTCCGAAAAGGTAATGCTCTTCGAGGAAGCATTATCCGATTAGAAACAGTAATTTTTCCAGATACTTGTATTGCTGGAAGTGCTCGAAATTACAAAGAACAAAGTCGAGCTGTTTTCTTAGACGCGATGTCGCCTAATCTCAATTATGTCGAGTTTATTCCTTTCGAAGATATTGACTTTATCGGTCCAAAATTTGGGCAACCGTTCAACACCTTTGAAACCTATAACTATCCTCTTGAACCAAAACGGTTTAGGTATGTCGATTGGGATACAATAAAGCTGAAATGCAAAGAATGCACTTGCACTCCGTTTGGATTTCGTCTGCCTCAGTTATCATTAAAATGTCCTTTAAAGTCTTGTCAATGGTATTTTTTAGAAATACGAGCTGGCTATACAACTTATCGAGATTATCTGACGCCAACAACAAAACATTGGAAAGAGGCATTTTTAGGCGAAGTCGCTGCTGGTATAAGGTTTGGTAATAACAGACAATATGGAATTGGATTAATGTTATCGACTGGTGTACCAATTTATAATTCTTTTACGAGCGAGGATATTCAGCGGCCACTTGCACTTCTGCATTTCAGATGGGACCCAACAAGAAAATGCGTTTCTGAAAGAACCGAAAAAGGATTGGCTCTTGGTTCGAAATATCCTTGTCCAGATTGTCCAGAAGAGTATATAGTGAACAATCAAGATATTGACATTGGTCAATGTGTTAGCCCATTTTTCTTTATCGAAAGTGGAATTCCTTTCGACAGAATTTCTTTAGATTTATTCAAATTGAACTTTTCGAGCGCTAATTGTAAGCAAAAAATAAAAGCTGCGGCTCCTTACCTCAAAATTGACTATGTTCCAATTACTTTTACAATTGGCGGTGGACTGGATTTTCATTTAAGCTCCACTTTGGATTTCTCCATCGATATAGGCTGGCGGAATTATGCTTTTGGGGAAAATCAAGCTATACTTGGATTTTCTAATGTTCCTTCTTACAGGCGTATAAATCTGTTTTTTGTTAGAACAGGTATTACTTTTTAGGAGAAGTGTTTATGGAAAAATTAGTAAGAATAATATTTATTCTATCGTTGGGTATACTTTCAATACTCACATTTCAAAATTGTGATTGCCCTTTGCAAGAAACTTATACCTTTTCAAATTGTCAGGTGCGCGAAGCGACAATTACAAAATTTAACCCTAATGGAACCGTTCGCGAGGAAACCAAACCCGATGGCACAACTGAAATTATTTTCATTCCAGATTCTACTTACTCTATTCATACATTTCAATTCCCATTCGACCAAAGGTCCTCTGGCTCCTTAGTCAACGACGACCGTTTTGCTAAAAGTTCGGCAATCCCAATCTTTAAAATTCCCTTTACAAATAACGCTCCGTATTTTTTAGCAATTCTCGATAATTATCCAAAAAACGACGAAATAGTTGGCGATATCCTTGTTTCCGAGATTGCAAACGACTTTTCTTATGCCGATATTCGCGTTCGTGGGGAAATTGTAAGATTAAACGAAAATTTTAATTCCGAAAATTCACAACAGTTCTGCGAGTTCGTAAATAATCTTGCCCGCGATACTGCAAGAATAAGGCAACTTAAATCAAATCTAAGCAAATTTGGTTTAGGATTACCATTTTCCTTCGTAATTAATTTTACTCAGGGCAATATCGTTGTCCTCGATTTGAACAATAAAGTTGTCAGTGGAGTTACTCCTTTGACGCAAGATATCAACAAGTTATTGGATTTGACCCGAAATCAAGCAATCAATTTAAGAGTTCGTGTAAGCGAAGTCTTCCTTTACCGAGCTGTTAATGGAAAATATTTTCTGTTCGCAGTTACTGATATTCGACAAGGAACGCTCGACCCATACAAACGTCGGTTTACTATTATGTTTAGTGAGATAAACTAATTTTGGAGCTCCCTATGAAAAATAACTTTAAAAATCTGTTTAGAAATATCATTTTTTTAAATGCTTTTGCACTATTGATGATTTCTTGTGCCCAGCCTAAAATTGTTCGAGAACTTCCAGTTGGGAATCTTACAAGGATATCTGCAAAGGACTCGCCCAATACAAAGGACGACGAAGTCGCACCAGTCCAACGACCAAGCAACTTAACAATAGTTGACCAATGCGAAAGGGAAACAGACTTTTTTAGTCCAGAAACTTTCGAAGGAATAATCACATCCCAAGAATTTATCAAAAGGGAATTTCCCGAAACTGAATACAACAAATTAGCCATCGATTATTTAACATCGAATGTCGAAGCAATCACTTTTTTAACTTCAAAAGAAGGCTACTCTGCGTTTTCACATCCACCAGCACAACGCTACATTCAACGATACGATTTACCCTTAAGCGGGAGTGTTGGGGGAACAGATTTATTCTATTTTTATCCTCGTGGAGAAAGAATTTTCTTCGAAGTTTTGCCGAAACCAATTAATTCTGAGTTTTGGGATTCTCATCCGTTTGTAGTCAACGACGCATTAGGCAATCAGCTTTTAATTTGGGCATCCGACCGACCCGACAACTTTGGTGGATTTAGTTTCCCATACAAAAACGATGGAAATACTGACCTGTATTTTGCTTTTAAAAGACCAAACCAAAATTGGAATGAAGTTAACGTTCGGAATTTTGCGGAAATCCTTGCTGGTGTAAATACTGAATTTTTCGAGGCTTCTCCCTTCCTTTTCTGTAAATGTTACAATCCGATTCTTCTTTTTGCTTCGAATCGCGACACGAAAGATAGTACTTACGATATCTATTTTGTAAAAATTGAAATTGATTTTATAAACCAAAAAATAACTTCCAAAGGTATAGTCGAAAAATTGCCCTATGGTGCTTCGCAGATAAACACCCGCGCCGACGAAAGATTTCCATTTATTTCCTATCCACACATTTCAACGAAAAACCCTACGCCTAAGTTATACTTTACATCCAATCGTAATTCCGATTCCGCTGTTTTTGTTCAAAAAGATGCAAAAGGCAAAGAGACCCGAATAATTTTGAAAAACGTCGGTAAATACGATTTGTATCAATTTGAATTGGCTGGCGTTGATTTTAAATGCCAACCACCACCACCGCCACCGCCTCCAAAGCTACACTTAGTTGTTCGTTTGAACAATTATTACTACAATGCTGAAGGTATTCTTAGAGACTCGCTGATTAACTACGATGGGGTTTACCTATTAAATAAAAAAGAGCAAATCTCGAAAAAAGAATACGAGCTTGAACTTGCGAGAAAATATATCTTAGAAAAAAACAAAAACCAATTAGAAAATGTTTCTCCTTGCGATTCTTGTTTTTCGACCTCTATCGAGTTTACAACCCCATCTTCTATTTATAAAGATACTGTTATTGAATTTACTCTAATTACTCGATGTTACGAGAAGCCATCGAAGAAGATAAGTTTCTCGATGCAAAAAGGATTAGCCTTCTTTGTTACAGGTTATTGGTATCCAACAACTACCGAAAATCTTCGTGAACTTTGGCGACGAACCGAAACTGGTTGCTTGTCTCTTTCGAAGTTTATTGATTCAGTCGATTTTAAACCAGACGCACGCCATTTTTATTTAGCTGCTGCCGAAGTAAACGATAAATGGCTAAACGAGGTTTTCTATCCGACTATCGATTCACTTCTCCACGAAATCGACGTTTGTAATCCCACACAGAAAATTCTTATCACCGTGCACGGATACACAGACCCTTGTCCATTAAGAACCATTCGAGACCAGTCCGGAAGAATCATTCAAGATAGCACGCGTTATTCTTGCGATGAATCAATTGTTTTCGAAAGAAATGATGTTTCGATATTGATACCATCTGGCGTTCTTATGAAGGAACCCGATTTAAAGACAACTGGGGGTGTGCGATTTAAACCACCTCTTGGTGCTCAGCAAGGTAATTACGTGCTTGCGATGTTAAGGGCTTACTATACGAAAAAAACAATTGAGACTGGTTTTAAAAATAAATATCGCACAGACAAAAAGAAACTCGAGCTTTTCGATAAATTTGTTGTTTTCAACTTAAATGCTTTCGGTATTTACGACGAAAGACCACCTTGCCCAAACATCGACAAGGATATTATCGGAATTGAACTGGCGAATAAACCATATCCACCAACTCTTAACGAACCTTGTAACCTTCCACATAGCCGTCGAGCTATGATATATTTAGATGTTGTAAGTACCAATCTTATCGAAAGGAGAGTATTTGCGCGTGAAGAATGCGGTTCATTAAGTTATATCACAATCGTGGAAAAAAGGAAAGAAGAAAAGCCAAGGACCCCAAAACAAAAAGTGATACCAATTCCAAAACCAGAGGATTTAATAACAGTAATCGATACTTTGCCTATTCCACCAATTCCAACATACGATTTACCTTCGGAGATGCCTTGCGTAGGATATTGCTATCGAATTGTTTACGGCAAAGCGAGGAACATTGCGGAATTTCTATTGCTGACTAACTTCTTGAAATCGATTGGCTTCCCAGTTGACGAAGAAGAAGTGGAAGGGTTGGTTTTGCTTTCGAAAGAAAAATTCCATACTATCGAACAAGCAAAGAAAACACTAAGCGAATTCGAAAAGGCTTTGGAACAAATCACCCCAATCGTTGATATTACCAGAATAAAAGCATACATCATACAGATTTGAGAGAATTTGTTTGAGAATTAGCTAAATAAAAACAAAGTTTTCATCTATTTGTGCTCTACTGAAAAGTAAGAAGGGATTGTTCTATATCTATTAATCCTTTTTTGATAATTTGTTGTATAAGATTTTGCGAAGGTATTAATTAATAAGCCTTTTGCACAAAGGAACACATATTGGAATCATCAACAACTGATGAATAAAAACATATTTTCTTAAATAAGTTTAGAACATTCCATATTTTGCACATTAGCGGAAAAGAAATTTTGATAAAAGGAAATAAAGCTCTTTAAATCACAGACCCAATTTAGCTTAAACAGAAGGTTGGATTTAATGAGTTTGAAAAGAAATTAGTTTTAAGCAAATGCTTTTATATTTGGAATTGTTTGAACCATTTTTGGGAAGAAGGTTTCCTGTGTGGACAGCCAGGCCAGCAACAAGGTTGTCGCTTTCCATTTTTTAAATCTTCCATCATTCTGCCGAGACGCTCTTCTCTTGTTTCCGATTTTTTAACGATTGTAACCCAGCAAATCCATTCGTTTCTTTGAATAGATGTAAGATTATTCCATATTTCAAGGACAGAAATATCGGCTTTAATTTCATTTTTGATATCGTCGGGCACTTCGTGCAAAATTCCATTTGCTACAATAGTTTCTTTCATAACATCCAGCTTTTGTTTGTTCCATTATGACGCAAGTTAAACATTTACATTTTGTTATTTCAATTGAATTCAATAAATGAAAGTTTGTGCGAATTTCTTCATTAGTTCTAAGCAAGTAATAAAACTGTTTAATCCTATTCTTTAATGTTACCAGAGGGATTTACAACAAAAAAATGTTTGATTGATTTTTCCGGAGAGAAACTTTTAAAGAGTTTCAAAACTTTAAATGGTAATTTGCCGAAAATTACGAGAAATTATTAAGTTTGTTAGTAAAATTGTTCAATATCTTTCGAAAAAAGAATTTTAGTAAATTAGTTTTTTTATTAAAATGAAAAACAAAATTAGGAACAGAATTCGGTACGAATTCGACCATCTAATGTCGAAAGGACCTGTTCCCCCGTTCTTATTGTTAATTCTTTCGGGCTTGATTTTTCTGCTTATCCTTTCAGCTTGTCTTACAATTTTCAACTTAATACCAAAGGGAAGCAATGTTGTTGGGCTCCCAAAAGGTGGAGATTATAATTTTTTCGATGCTTTTTGGGTTGTTCTTCTTAGAACGCTCGACGGTGGAGTTTTAGCCGAAGACCCACTCGATACTTCTTTCCTAATTTTTATGCTAATTTCTACACTTTTTGGATTGCTGATGACGAGTGTTTTCATTGGTGTTGTCAGCAGTACCGTTATGGACAAGATAATGGAACTTCGAAAAGGAAGAAGTATGGTTTTAGCAAAGAATCATACTGTCATTCTTGGCTGGTCTTTTCAAGTATTCCAAATTATTTCCGAATTGGTTATAGCGAATGAAAATCAAAAAGGCTCGACAATTGTAATTCTTGCTGAAAAGGATAAAGTTGAAATGGACGACGAAATACGTGCGAAAGTCGGCGATACAAAGAACACAAAAGTTATTACTCGAACTGGGAACCCAATCGACCTTCGAGATTTGGAAATTGTCAATCTCAATCAAGCAAAGTCGATAATTGTTATTGCACCTGATGTTACAGAACCAGATTCATACGTAATTAAGACTATCTTAGCTATAACGAATAATCCCAATCGAAAGCCTTTACCAGAGAAATATCATATCGTTGCCGAAATCCGTCATCCTCGAAATGTTCCAATCGCAGAGATCGCTGGCCGCGACGAAGTACAGCTTGTTGTCTTCGACTATGTTATCTCTCGGATAATTGCACAAACTTGTCGCCAACCCGGATTATCGGTTGTTTTTTCAGAGTTATTGGATTTCAAAGGCGACGAAATCTACTTTGCATTTGAACCAAAACTTATTGGAAAAACTTTCGTCGAAGCACTATTTGCATACGAAAACTCGATGGTAATAGGCTTGCGAAAGTTCGACGGAACTATTCTTTTAAAACCGCCAATGAATACCCGAATCGAAGAAGGAGATAAAATAATAGCAATATCCGAAGACGACGACACAATCCTTCTTTCTGGGCTATTGGATTACAAAATCGACCCCGGAGCAATCCGAGAAGAACCCAAATTAAAAGAACGAACACCCGAAAATACTTTAATTCTTGGCTGGAACAGACGAGCCCCGTTAATTATCAATGAGCTAGACAAATATGTTACTCCAAATTCTAAACTTGTTGTAGTTACAGACTTACCTTATGCAGAACGAACAATTTTGGAAATGAATTATGAATTAAAAAACCACGAAATATCCTTCATTTACGGCGATACGACAGATAGAAGAGTACTGGATAATTTAGTTGTTGAACAATTTGACCACATAATTGTTCTTGCACAAACTGAAATGTTGGACGTTCAATCCGTCGATGCAAGAACGCTTAGCACTTTGCTTCATCTGCGCGACATTGCTGACCGCACGATGCACCGGTTTTCCATAGTAAGCGAAATGCTCGACGACCGCAACAGAGAACTTGCGGAAATAACCCACGCCGACGACTTTATCGTTAGTGTAAGGCTCGATAGCTTGTTGCTTTCGCAAATTTCGGAAAATCGGGAATTGAAAACCATATTCGAGATTTTATTTAGTGCCTCCAATCCGTCCATTTTTATTAAGCCGGCTGAATTCTACGTTGAGCTCGGAAGGCCAGTTAATTTTTACACCGTCTTGGAATCTGCTCGCGAAAGAGACGAAATTGCAATTGGATATAAATTGCGCGAATCCAAGCCTCGTTACCAAGGCGACTCTATGCTAGCATATGGTGTTCGTGTAAATCCAATAAAATCGAACCGTATCTTTTTCAGCGAAGGGGACAAAATTATAGTCATAGGCGACGAATGACGACATTATGAAGTTCATTGATTATGCTAAAATTTATGTGAAAGCTGGTAATGGGGGGAAAGGTCTTGTAAGTTTTCGGCGAGAAAAGTACGTTCCGAAAGGTGGTCCCGACGGTGGAAACGGAGGCAAAGGAGGCGATATCGTATTATGTGCAAATAAGCACCTAACTACACTTTTGGATTTCAAATACAGAAAACATTTTAAAGCCGAAAATGGAAAACCCGGAGGACCAAACAACAAGACCGGAAAAAACGGAAAAGATTTAATAATTTATCTTCCTTGCGGAACTATTGTAAAAGATGCCAGAAGTGGCGAAATACTTGTAGATTTAGTTTATCACAATCAAAAGTTTGTTGTTGCAAAAGGAGGAGATGGAGGTCGTGGCAATGCTGAATTTGCAACTCCTACGAACCAGACTCCGAGATATGCAGAAGATGGCCAAGTCGGTGAGGAACTTGAATTGCTTTTGGAGCTCAAAGTCATTGCAGACGTTGGTATAGTTGGTTTCCCCAACGTCGGGAAATCGACCTTAATTTCGGTAATATCGTCGGCTAAACCCAAAATTGCAGATTATCCTTTTACCACTCTTGTCCCAAATCTTGGGGTTGTCAGAATTGGTTTAAATCAAAACTATGTTGTTGCAGACATTCCCGGGCTAATCGAAGGCTCATCTGAAGGTAAAGGATTAGGCATACAGTTCCTCCGTCACATAGAACGAACAAAAATCTTACTTTTTTTAATCGATTCCAACGATATAGACCCGAAGCAGAGCTTTAAAACTTTGGTTAAAGAACTTAAAAAGTATGATAGTACAATGCTCGAAAAAGAAAAGGTTATCGCATTTAGTAAAATCGATACAATTTCGAAAGAAAGATGGTTACAACTACAAAAAATAAGCTTTGGGAAAGGTTTCCCAAAGCCTTTGGGAATATCTTCCTTGAAAGGAGTGGGTATTCAAGAGCTGAAGTATTTGCTTTGGCAAAAAGTTGAGTCTTTACGCAAATCCGAGTTTTCATTAAAATGAGTATTCACTCGTCTCTTTTAAATATTTTAGGTTTTATTATGGTGAAAATTATATTAATTGCTATACTTTTAACATTGTTGTTATCAGATTGGAAGATGTCGTTTGGAAATGGAAACAACACGAACTCAAACTTCGAAAATTATTATGGGTTTCTTTCGAAAATTAAGGTTCCAAAAAAGTTGGAGTTTTGTGGCGAAGTTGTTTCTTTGGACAATCCGATACTTTTAGAACGAGCAGAACGCGAATTCTACATTAATCTTCAAAGCCCGGCGCAGATAATTCTTTATTTGAAACGTTCAGCTCGATTTTTCCCGTTATTCGATAGTATCTTTAAAAAGCACAATATTCCCGAGGATATGAAATATCTTGCAGTAGCCGAAAGTGGTTTACAAAATGTTGTTTCTCCGAAGTTAGCACACGGAATATGGCAATTCATCCCTTCCACTGCTACGGAGTACAAACTTCAAGTGGACGAGTTTGTTGACGAAAGACTAAATATTTACAAGAGCACAGAAGCTGCTTGTAGATACTTACGGCAAGCCTACGATAGATTCGGTTCTTGGTCGCTTGCTGCTGCGGCTTACAATATGGGCTTTACAAATTTGGCCGACAATATTCAATTTCAAGGAAGTAATAACTATTTTGAACTTTTTCTTAACGAGGAAACTTGGCGATTTGTCTTTAGAATTTTGATTATCAAGGAGCTGATGGTAAATCATAAAAAATATGGTTTCGATATTCCCCCAGCTGAATATTACCATCCCATCAGAACTAAAAAAATTGTTTGGAAGGATGAAATTCCGAACCTTGCAGAATGGGCAAGAGAACAAGGAACAACTTATATTTGGGTAAAGTATCTAAATCCTTGGATTTTGAAAAGAAAACTTCCGAAACCAAAAGATTATTATTTAATTGAAATTCCAGATATACAAAAATGATAGAAGTAAAAAATATTCACAAGTCGTTTGGCATTAAGAAAGTTTTAGATGGTATTTCTTTGACCATTCCCGATGGAGTTACCTATTGTATAGTAGGTCGCTCTGGCTGTGGGAAAAGTGTTCTTATCAAGAATATTGTTGGTTTGCTTGAACCGGATGAAGGTGAGGTTATTATCGATGGACATAATATACACAAATTGGAAAAGGAAGAGCTTTTTAAAATTCGGGAAAAAATCGGTTTCGTTTTCCAAGGCTCGGCACTCTTCGACTCTTACACCGTTTACGAAAATGTCATTGTAGGACTTTGGGAGCGAGGGATACGCAACGAAAAAATTCTTGTCGACGAAGCTATCCGTAGTCTTACAGCTGTGGGACTTTTGCCCGAAGAGGATGGTGAAAATCGAGAATTCGAAAGAGAATGGAAAATACTGAAGGATAAAATGCCAGCGGATTTATCTGGCGGTATGAAAAAAAGAGTTGCTATTGCCCGGGCTTTGGTAGGAAATCCATCATATATCTTCTATGATGAGCCTACTACGGGTTTGGATCCAGTAACCTCCGAGCAAATCGACAAATTAATAGCTCACCTTGCTAAAAAGTTTTCTGTTACATCGATTGTCATAACACACGATTTATTTTCTGTTTTCAAAATTGGAAATTTCATAGCGATGCTCGACGAAGGTCGTCTTATTTTTGATGGAAAAGTTGAAGACTTTGTTTCTCAGAAAATACTAGCTATAAATGAATTTATCGAAAGATACGGAACTAAGATAGTATGAAAATCTGCAATCTATTTATAATTTTAATTCTACCAATTTCATTATCTTTCCACTCATTTTGTAAAAAACAAGAAATTGAAAACTTACCACTTGTTGCTTTTCTCAAAGATAACAAGTGGCATTTTCTCGACCATAGTGGAAAGGAACTTTTCAAAAAGAAAAAACTTAACGTCGAAATTATCGATGTCCTTGGCTACAACGAAGGTTTCATAAGGGTAAACATAAAATACAACAATAAACCATACTGGGCATACATTGACCTCGATGGAAATGTTTTGGTTGTTTCGGGAGTCTCTTACTTATTTAACTTCCACAACGGTAGAGCATTAGCTGTAAAATATTTTAAGGGGAAAGGTAAGGACTCGGTTGAAAACGAAGAATACAAATTTGGTTTTATCAACTACCAAGGCAAAGTTGTTATTCCATTAATTTATCAAGACGCAACCGAATTCAGCGAAGGTTTGGCTTTCGTTAAAAATGAACAAGTGAGAGGATATATCGATACAACAAATCGTCTGGTAATATCGCTCGATACCATCGCTGGAAACAAATTTAAAGAAGGGCTCGCCGATGTAAATACCAAAAATATGATTCAAGGCTTTATCGATACACAAGGAAAGCTTGTTATACCATTGGAATACCATTTGGTGAACCCTTTTTCCGAAGGTTTAGCTTTTGCGATTAAAGGAGATACATTTGGTTTTCTAAACAAAGAAGGTCTTTTCGAATTTACCGTCGATGGTTACATTGCAAAAGAGTTCAAAGAGGGACTTAATTTTGTAGGAAAATTCATTAATCAAGATTCCGACTTGAGATGGGCATTAATAAATCGAAATGGGGAAAAGATAACAGATTACATATACGAAGATGTTAAAGAATTCAGCGAAGGTTTCGCGGTAGTCAAACTTAACGGCAAATGGTTCTTTATCGATGGAGCCGGCAACAAGATATTCGACAAAGACTTCGTATTCGTCGATAGCTTTGCGAATGGCTTAGCTTGGATTTCAACGAAGGACGGGAAGTGTGGCTACATTAACAAAAACGGTAACTTGGTTATCGAATTACCCGCTGCAGATAAATATTTCGACTTACGACACAATCGTCGGGTATATTAGAATTTGCAAGGAAATGGAAAAAAACATTACCCAAGAAATAATCGAAAACATAAACATAATTGATTTTATCAGCGAATTTGTAAATCTTCGCCGCCGTGGTTCAAACTACGTTGGCCTTTGCCCATTCCACCAAGAACGAACACCATCGTTTACGGTTTCGCCCGAAAAAAAGATTTTTAAATGTTTCGGATGCGGTAAATCGGGAAATGTTATATCATTTGTGATGGAATATTATAATTTTGGGTTCTTCGACGCTGTAAAAGAATTGGCTCGTCGCGCTGGTATTAATTTAGAGACTTACAGGTCTGAAAAAGCGAAGGAACAAGTTTCATTTCGTGAACAAATTCTACAATCCTTAAATTTTGCGAGCAAATTTTTCCATAAACTTTTATTTACACAAAGCGGTAAACTTGCTCTTTCTTATCTCCGAGGTAGAGGATATTCGCTCGACATAATTAAAGAATTCGAAATTGGGTATGCCCCAGCTGGTTGGGACACCCTTTACAAAGAAATGAAATCAAAGGGTTTCTCCGAACAAATCCTTCTTGGAGCTGGCTTAATCAAGCCTCGGGAAGGAGCAGACGGCGAATATTACGATGTTTTTCGGGAAAGGATTATTTTCCCTATACACAACCAGCTTGGCAAGGTTGTTGGGTTTGGCGGTCGAATTTTGAAAGAAACTAATGAACAAGCAAAATACATAAATTCCCCTCAAACAGAAGTTTTCGATAAAAGTAAACTACTCTTTGGATTGTATCAAGCAAGAAACGAGATACGAAGTAAGAATTCCGCTGTATTGGTCGAAGGCTATGCAGACGTGATAGGACTTTACCAAGGCGGTGTTAGAAATGCTGTGGCCTCTTGTGGGACTTCGCTCACGCAAGAGCAATTGGAAATGCTTCTCCGCTATTGCCAAACTTTATATATCGCTTACGACGGGGACGAGGCTGGGCAAAAAGCAACTGAAAGAGCGATACAACTTGCTCTACCCTTAGGCTTCGAAGTTCTTATTGTCAAAATAATTGCCGACGAAGACCCCGACAGCTTAATAAAAAAATACGGCGCACGAGCATTCATCAACTTACTCGAAAATTCGGTTAGTTTTGTCCGATATTTTGTTGAACTTGCCCAAAACAAGGGCATTATGTCCCGACCAGCTCAAAAATCCCAACTAACAAGATACATTTTAAAACTTATCAACTCAATTCCCGACCCACTTCAACACGACGATTTTATTATGGAATTCGCTGAACTTACTGGTCAATCTTATACTCAATTACAAGAAATTTACAAACAAAAGCCAATGTTAAAACCCGACAAGTTCGAAAAGCCAAAACCGGAAAGTCGTCCAATCACTATTGGAGTAGAAAGCAAGATGCTACCCGAAGAACAGTTCCTTTTACGTGTTTGTATCGAACATACCGAATCATTTGAATATTTAAGTAAATTTTATAAATTTGATGTTTCCCAATTAATTTCTAACGAAGGAAAGGAACTTTTCGAAGTGTTACAGCTCCACAAAGGGAAGGATGTTCTGAATTCCATTTTGAACGACAGCAGTGTTTCGGAAGAAACCAAGAAAAAATTTATAGACATTGCATTCCCGGGAGAAGAAATAAGTGAAAATTGGGAACGGTTTGGTTTCTCCAACGAAGTCGATATAATTAAACTTATCAACACTGCGGTTATTCGCTTACGCATCAAAAAAGTTGAAAACCAGCTGGATGCAATCAAGAAAAAACTTATTAGCGAAGAAAATTCGAAAGAAGAAATTATGAAAGAAATAAGTGAATTGTCTCGATTAAAACAAAAGTTAATAAGTATGTTGCGACAATGAAATTTGGTAGGAAATTCAAGTCGGACCAAATCAAAGGACTTTTTTTCGCCTTTTTGATAGCATTATCTATATGGATTTTTTCAATTTTAAATGCTGAATATAAGTTCAACTTAAAAGTTCCATTAAAAATCATACATTCAGAAAAATTTTCTTTGATTGGGAAAATTCCAAACGACCTTGACGTTCAAATATTAGCAACTGGCTGGCAAATTATAAATCTAAGCTTTTTCCCCCGAACATCATCTTGCATTGTAAAAGTCGAAGAATTCGAGCGAATTGGCGACAAAGTTGTTATTACGAAACAGGATTTGATTCGAGGCCTTAACCTTGCTGTCAACGCCGAACCTCTCGACGTTGTTCCTGGTTTATTAACTTTAGAAATTGGTACAATCGTGGCAAAAATAGTCAAAGTTGTTCCAGATGTTGTAATAAAACCTCGCGAAAACTTTATTGTTGAGGAACCAATTGTCCAACCCGATATGATTGTAATTTATGGGCAAAAAGAACTTGTCGATAAAATTGAAACTTGGAAAACCCAGCAAGTTATACTCGAGGATGTTTTTAAGCCAGTCGACCTTGTTGTCCCTTTATCCGACACTTTACGCTCGCAAATTAACTTAAGCCAAGAAAATGTAAGAATACTCGCAAATGTAGAGTTATTTGCCGAACAAGTCATCGAAGATGTCCCAATTCTTATCGAAGGAGGTCATTTACCAGAAGGTCATTATATAGAACCAAAATACGTTAGAGTTACCATTCGCTCGGGAGTAACGGATTTTATGCAATCAGAAAAATATCAAATTAGCGCCAAAATTGATATAAACGATATAATTAAAGATACAATTGGAATATTAATCCCAAAAATAGAGGCTCGACCATCAACAACAGTTGTTTCTTTCGACCCACCGTATGTATATCATTGGCGAAGATTTTTGGGAAAACAGATTACCCAACGTTGACAACTGCTTTAGGCAAAGAATAATGAAGCTCTCGAACTGGTTTAATAAAAGACGAGAGGAATGTAATTATTCCAACCCGACCAATAAACATAACAACAACTAAAAGCACTTTAGCTGTATCGCTTAGAAAAAAAGTGGTGTTTCGCGTCAGACCCACTGTCCCGAAGGCTGAAACAACTTCGAACAACAGATTTATCGGATTCTTGTTAGGTTCAATTACAATAAGTATGGAAGTTGCAACGAAAATCAAAAGACCCGAAAGAAAAATTATAATAAATGCTCGTTTGATAATATCTTCGTCGATTCTTCTATTGAACAATTCCAATCTTTCCTTCCCACGAATATAATTAATAACATAGAGGAAAGCAACTGCAACGGTAGTTGTTTTAACACCTCCCCCAGTTCCACCCGGCGAGGCGCCTATCCACATAAGTAGAATAATAACTAATGCACTAAAAACAGAGAGGCTTTCGATTGGCACGGTATTAAACCCCGCTGTTCTACTTGTAACAGATTGAAAGAAAGCATTAAAGAGAGAAATTCCAAGGCTTTCGCCTAATGTTTTCCCCCCAATTTCTCCTAAAAAAATGGCAAGTATGCCGAATATAATAAGTGTAAAGGTTGAAATAAGAACAATTTTAGTAGTTATCGATAACTTATTTCCAAGATTTCGTCTTTTAACACGGAAAACCTTAATCTTAGATGTTTCATATAATGTTATAAATCCAAGCCCACCAAGAATTATTAGAATTGCTACTACTGTTTTAAAAAAATAGTTTCCACTTAGATTCGCATTTAGAAGACTATCGGAGAACAGAGAGAAACCAGCATTACAAAAAGCAGAGATTGAGTGGAATATTGCAACATACAAGGCATTAGCATCAAATTTCAAAAAACCTACTTGCGAAAAGTAGAGACAAATCGCCCCAAGAAGCTCAATAAAAAAAGTGTAAAGAACAACTTTTTTCAAAAGAGAACTTACCATCGAAAGAGTGTCGGGGCTAAGAAATTCTTTCATCAAGATTCGCATTCTTATCGAAAGACCGCCACCAACGAATAAAAAAAGAAAAGTGGTCAAAGTCATAATTCCAAGGCCACCAAGTTGAACCAGGCACAAAATAATCAGTTGTCCAAGCAAGGAAAAGTCCTTAGCAGTATCAAGCACAATCAGTCCAGTAACACAAACTGCACTTGTCGAGGTGAATAAAGCATCGACAAAGGCAATTGAGTGGCCCGTCGATGAAGCTTTGGGTAACATAAGAAAGAAGGTCCCAAGAATTATAAAGAGAGCGAAACTCATTGTTATAAGCAATCCCGGTGGAAAGCGCAATCTTAAGATTGCATCGCTGTGTCGGATAATTTTAATAATTAACGAGAAAAAAATGATTCCTTGCGAAAGTATTAAATATCCAAGGGCAATTTCTTCTATTTCAAGGAATGGTAAAAAGGATTTGGTTGCTGTTGCGATAGCTTGTTTAAAAATAATTTCGATAAGCAAAATAATTGCAAGAGTCAGCTCTAACAATCTTTCCTTAAAATGGGAAATAAGGTTTTTTAGAGTAAAAAGACGAATAACTTCTTCGACAACGAAAGCATAGACTAATATTTCAACAATTGTGCGAAGGAAAATCATTTCTACTGGTTTCAAAGAAAATCCGATGATGAAAATGAATGTTATGCCCGAAACCAAACCAATGAAGAGCAAGATAATATCTAAAAAAAGTTTTAAATTTGATTTTATCCAATTGTTCAACGATTGTAACATATTGGAAAATTTTAAAAAGCAAAATTAGGAAATAAAACTCAACTCAATTCGGGAGTCAGTATGAAAGACTATGATTTACAATTCGATGTAGCCAAAAGAATTGAAAAAAGTATCGACTTGAAACGTAAAGTCATAGAACATATAACCAAAGATATTATGGAATCTGGGCTAATTCTTGCCCGACAACTTGCCAAAGGGCATAAGGTTATGTTATGTGGCAACGGTGGTAGTGCAGCCGATAGTCAACATATCGCTGCTGAATTAGTAATTCGCTTTCGTGGCTCAGTTCAAAGGAGAGCCCTACCAGCTATTGCTTTAACAGTTGATACATCTATTTTAACTGCTGGTGCTAATGACATTGGCTACGAAAATGTCTTTGCACGCGAAGTCGAAGCATTGGGGCAAACTGGTGACGTGTTAGTTGGAATATCGACAAGTGGTAACTCCCCAAATGTTATAAATGCAGTTAATACAGCAAAGAAGTTGAATCTGATAACAGTTGGCTTGCTTGGTAGCGACGGAGGGAAGCTTTCGCATATCTGCGATTATAGTGTAATTGTCCCCGATAAAGAGACAGCACTCGTTCAAGAATGCCACATTATGATTGGTCATATATGGTGTGAAATAATCGAAGAATATCTTTTCCCCGACTTGGTGAAAAAAAATCAGTAAATGAAAACTCCAAAAAAAACTCTTTTCGCTTGGTATTTATACGATTGGGCAAATTCTGGATTTGTTACAACAGTTGTAACCGTTTTTCTTGGTCCATTTCTTACCTCGCTTGCTGCTCAATCTGCAAGTTCGGATGGGAATATAAACATTTTTGGTTTGCAAATTTATTCCGAATCCCTTTTTGTTTATTTGGTTTCGTTTTCTGTGGTTTTACAGTTAATTTTCCTACCAATTATAGGCGCCTATGCTGACTTTTACCAAATCAAGAGGCAACTTCTTTTTGCTTTTGCTTATTTAGGCTCTTTCGCAACCATTCTTTTGTTTTTTTTAAATGAAAATACTTTACACTTTGGCTCTGTTTCTTTTATCATCGCGAATTTATCCTTTGGGATAAGTGTTGTAATGTATAATAGTCTTCTAAATGAAATTGCAACTGAAAGCGAAAGGGACAGAGTTTCGTCGATTGGGTGGGCTTTTGGATATCTGGGGGGCGGTACTCTATTAGCGTTGAATCTTCTCCTTTTTTTCTTTCGCAACAATTTTGGAATAAACGAGCAAACTGCAACGAGAATTTCTCTAGCTTCGGCTGGAATTTGGTGGGCAGTTTTTGCTTTTATATCTCATATTAACTTGAATATCCCGAAATCGACAATTTTAGCAACCGAAACCTTTCAAATTAAGCCATTTCGCAAATTATACGAAACATTTAAGGAACTCTTTAAAAATAAGAACACTGTGATTTTTTTGCTTGCTTACCTTTTCTTCAACGACGGTGTTCAAACTGTTATAGTAGTTTCGGCGCAATTCGCACGAAGAGAGTTAGCAATCGCGATGGAAACCATCGTCTTAACAATACTTGCCGTACAGTTTCTTTCCTTCTTTGGGGCATTATTAATGGGTAAAATATCCGAGAAATTAAATGCCAAAAGAACCTTGATACTATGTATTTCTTTGTGGTCCTTTATTGTTTTTTATGCATTTTTATTTTTAAAAGATATTTATGGATTTATCTTTTTATCCTTTTTAATTACATTAGTTTTAGGAGGCACACAAGCTTTAAGCCGTTCTCTATTTTCTCTTTTAATTCCTAAATCCAGCGAAGCAGAATACTACAGTATCTACGAAATTAGCGAAAAAGGGACAAGTTGGATAGGACCTTTAGCCTTTGGCTTTGCCCTTCAAATCTCAAAGTCATACCGAATTGCCATTTTCTCTTTAATTTTGTTTTTTCTTTTTGGCTTATTTTTTTTAAAAATGGTCAAAATGCCAAAAACTGAAACTTTGGAGCAGAAATGATTTATATCATACTTTTTCTTCTCAGTATTTTCGTATTTCCTTTATTTTTCCCCAACATATCTTACTCTCAACTAAACGAAATGGAGTCTTACCGCTGGTTAATTTCTTCCGACACAAGACATTTCATCCAATTGGGTGGGACTTGGGAGACAATAGTAAATGGTAAAAACGAAACCCATCGACTTCCCAAAATTTTTTATAACTGCGAAAAAGTCGAATTCAGAAAAATTTTGCGACTTGATAAACAACTTTTAGAAAGCTCCACTTGGCATTTGTATTTTCTTGGTATAACTGATGAAATAGAGGTCTTTTGGAATGGTCAATATCTTGGTAAATATAGTTCCGATGCATCTCCAATTTGGATTACTGTACCAGAAAAAGTTAAAGTTCAAGAAACAAATGAAATTCGGTTAATTGTCCGTCATTCATCGTATTTGCCTTACATTACAAAAAAAAATTATCGCTACTTCAGAAAAATCGTTACTGGTATCCCAAGAGAAATTTTTTTAGTGCGAACTGCCCCAGTTTGGCTTTCTACTATAACTTATTCGTATGATTTCGATAGTTTCGCTAAAATTAACTTGAAAATTAAAGGAACAATTAATTCATCCAATATTGAAGCATTTCAAAGAAAGGTTAATTTACAAAACCTTTCGCCGCGCTTGCCAATTGTTGTCGAGTACACACTTCGTCAGAAAGAAACAAAACAACTAATAGCTCAAAACTCCATTAGTTCCGAAATAGCATCGTTGCGTTCAGTTCAATTCGAAGGTTTTTTAGCTATCCATAATCCAAAATTATGGGAGCCAGACAGCCCCAGTCTTTACGAACTCGAAGTAAAACTAAGCTCTATGGGTAGTTTAATTGACAATTATTTTTGTGAAGTAGGTTTCTACAAGTTTGATTTTCTAACACACAAAGGAATTGAAAGTTGGCAATTAAATGGCAAACAGTTTCATTTTAAAGGTTTAGAAATAATCGAAAACTACGAGTATTACTATTCTGGCAACTTGTTGAATAAAATTGAAGAAGAGATAAAAAATATTAAGTCTTTAGGAGCCAACGCAATCCGTTTTTTGTTCTCCGCTCCGCATCCCTACTTCCTCCATCTTTGTAATAGCTATGGACTTTTCGTTCTTGTAGATTTGCCTAATTTTTACATACCAAACTCTTTGTTAAGTAAAAATGATTTGTTCGTCAATTTGCAAACAATCAGCGATAACTTCTTAAAATATTGCAACATATATCCTTCCTTTTTGGGATTAGGTATTGGTAATGGTTTAGAGTACGGAACCGACAAAGTCGAAGAGTTCGCTCGTAAAATTACACAACGGATTAAATCTTTCGAACGAATTCAAACTTACTGTTCACTTCCATTGGGGTCTAAAGTCGTAGATTTCCCGTTTGTCGACTTTTTTATTGTAAAAGACGACTGGAAAATCAAAAATTCAGAGAAAGTTTCCAAAAGTTTAATCGAAATTGCCAACCAACTAACCAAGCCGCTTATTTTTTCTTTTGGGGTTTCAATTGACCCAGAAAACCGAAGTGGGTATAACGACCGAAATTCAGTCGAATACCAGGCATTTTACATCGTCGAAAGATATCTTGCACAAAAGAACTTGGGGCTTGGTGGAGCTTCTATTTGGAGTTACAACGACTATTTTACCGAAAACCCGCAAATCCGAGCTGCATACCACCAACCCTATATTGCCTATTCTGGAATTACCAATATAAAACAACAACGAGTTAGTTACAACACCTTAAAGGCTCTTTTCAACAACGAGGAACTACCAGTTTTAAATCCTGGTTCGAATGAAGCAAGCTTCGTAGGAGTTTATATCATAAGTGGTTTTGTTGGCATTTTCCTTCTTGGTTTTGTTTTCAATCGAAGCAAAAGGTTTCGAGAACATCTTTTCAGGGCATCTTTTAGAACCTTTAACTTTTTTGCTGATATTCGAGACAGAAGAATTATTTCAGAAGCCCACACAATTACTCTTGGATTAGTCATTTCTCTTACAATAGCAATATTCCTTTCATCTGTGCTGAACCATTACAAACTGAACGAAGAGTTTTTTCAATTGACGAGTATAATGATACCGCAAATTTTCATTAGAGAATGGTTTTACAAATTAGCTTGGATGCCTGAAATTTCAGTTTTAGTCTTCACATTTTTAATTCTCTCCAAAATAATTTTGATTGCGTTTATTTTAAAATTTGCTTCGCTCTTCGTTAGGTCTAAGATTTACTTCAACGACACATATAAAATGGTAATTTGGGCTGGCGTACCTGCATTACTCCTTATTCCATTTTCCATTTCTGCAAGTAGAGTTCTTCCAATTTCCGAAAGCCTAAGCTATTTCTTCATTGCAGTTTTTGTCCTTATTATGTTCTGGTGGTTTTTCCGATTGCTGAAATCTATTTGGATTGTGTTTAGTGTTAGAAAAAGTAAAGTTTACTTTTGGACTTTCTTTTTCATTTTTGTTTTGGCTATAATTTTACTTTCAATCCATCAATATTATTATAATTTTGTCGATTATTTATTATTTTGTTTGGAGACATTATGAATACCACAGCTCTTTACAAAACTGATTTTCCAGATTTAACATTAAAGAACCGCGGTAAGGTTCGCGATATTTACGACCTCGGCGAGTATCTTCTCTTCGTTGCTACCGATAGGATTAGTGCCTTCGACGTTGTGATGAACGAGCCAATTCCATATAAAGGAAAGATATTGACGCAAATTTCTAAGTTCTGGCTCGAAAGAACCAAAGAAATAATTCCTAACCATTTCATCACAGACAAGATCGAGGAATATCCGGAAAGTTGTTGGAAATATCGGGACTCGCTCGAAGGTCGCTCTATGTTAGTTCGCAAATGTAAGCCTTTACCTATCGAAGCGATTGTTCGTGGCTATATTGCTGGTTCGGGCTGGAAGGAATATCAAAAAACACGAACTATTTGTGGAATACCACTTCCCGAAGGATTGGTTGAATTCGAAAAACTTCCTTTTCCAATTTACACTCCTTCGACAAAAGAAGAGGTCGGGCACGATATAAACGTTGATTTCGAATATACTAAACAAGTTCTCGGAGAAGAGCTTGCCAGCCGAGTTCGCGACGTTTCTTTGAAACTTTATGAGTTTGCAAGTGAGTTCCTCGAAAAAAATGGCTTGATACTTGCAGACACAAAGTTTGAATTTGGGCTAATCGATGGAAACGAGCTAATTTTAATTGACGAGGTCCTGACTCCCGATTCTTCTCGGTTTTGGCTTAAAGAAGATTATGCACCTGGCAAGCCTCAATATAATTTCGACAAACAAGTATTACGCGATTACCTTGAATCCTTGAATTGGGATAAAACGCCACCCCCACCGCATTTACCAGAGGAAATTATAGCAAAGATTGTCGAAAAATATAAAGAAGCATATTTCAGAATTACTGGAGAAAAAATAGATTAATTCGAATGAAGCGGTTAAGAATAGGGGGGAAGCCCATTTTGAAAATCTTCGATTTTCAAATTATTCTTTCTGTTTTCTTTATATTCTTTATTGGTATATATTCAATTTATAGCACATCATTATATTGGAACGAGTTCTCCACATTTAATAAGCATTTGGCTTATTCTTTCTGGGGATTCGTTCTAATGTTTGTAGTGGCTTTCCTCCCAGAAAATAGAATTCAAAGCATCTCTCTTCCTGCATACATTTTTGCTGTATTCCTTTTATTATTGTGCATACCCTTTGGCAAGGAAATTCACGGAACTCGTGGATGGCTAAACATTGCCGGATATTCAACGCAACCTTCCGAATTTGCTAAACTTGCACTGATTCTTGCATCTGCCTTTTTCCTTTCTATTCCAGGTGTTACAGTTAAGAATATACGTGGTTTTGGGCTATTATTCGTTCTCTTTCTTATACCAATAATTTTGATTGCCCTTCAACCCGACTTCGGAACTATCATTATTATCGTTGGATTACTTTGGGGAATTCTTTTTTGGTTAGGCTTCGACTTAAATATTTTGTTGACTTTTGCTGGGACTACGATTGTTTCTTTGTTCTTGTTGAAAGGCTGGGTTGAATTCTTCCTTGCTCTCCTCCTTTTCGCGATTCTTCTAATCTATGTTAATAGGAACAAGCTTCTATTTGGGTTACTTCTAACTACAATTATTTCGATAATTGCATTTGTTAGTAAAGACATTGTAACATACTTGCCTCGGCACCAACAACAAAGAATATTTGCATTTATCGACCCGAGTTACGACCCTTTGCACGGTAGTTATAATTTGGTCCAATCTTTACTTGCTGTTGGTAGTGGCGGACTATTTGGTAAAGGTCCATTTTCGGGAACACAAACACAGCTGGGTTATGTTTTTGCACAACACTCCGACTTTATTTTTTCTGTGCCTGCCGAAGAGTTTGGTTTCATTGGTGCAATAATGATAATTATTGCATACTTTATCTTTGTCAAACGAGTATTTCAAATTGGACTCGAAACAACATCTGCTTATTTTCGAATTGCTATATTAGCATATGGTAGCTTGCTTTTACTTCACATTGCCCAAAATATTGGTATGGTTATAGGGATTCTGCCTGTAATGGGAATTCCTTTGCCTTTTATGAGTAGTGGCGGTTCCTTTTTTATGATTAATTGCTTCCTTTTAGGTTTAGTTTTAAATGCACATCGAAGAAATAAATTACAATAAAGAACAATTTCTCGATGAATTGTATTCTAATTACAAGAAATATAAATCCGAAATACAAAGGACTCTGCTCGAATTCGAAAAGAAACAAAAAAAAGAATATTTCTATGAGCTTTGCTATTGCCTTTTGACCCCTTCGACAAAGGCAAAAGATGCATTGCAAGCAACCTCGATTTTAAAAGAATTCGACTTTTTTAAAAAAGGTTTCGACCCAACAAATATTTTACGAGGTTATTCAGATGGAAGTCAAAAAAGGGTATCGTATTACGTCCGATTTCACAATGTAAAGGCAAATAGATTACTTAAGGCAAGAAGTAATTGGTACAAAATCTCAAAAATTCTTAGCGAAGAGATTGATGATTTGTGTAAAAGAATATTATTGGTCCAAACTGTTGATGGTTTTGGATACAAAGAGGCTTCGCATTTCTTAAGAAACATTGGATATAAATCTTTTGCAATTATCGACAGACACATTTTAAAATACCTAACCCTCTTCGGTTTCTCGGTCAATAGTTCATATTTGGATACTGCAAAAGGTTACCGTTTAGTCGAGGAAAAATTTTTTGAATTAGCAAAAATCACAAAAATTCACCATCTTGAGCTCGACCTCTTGCTTTGGGCTATGCAGACTGGCTATGTTTTAAAATAGTTTTAGGACTTTTTGTTATGCAACAATTTTAGCTTAAAATAACTTTCGAGTAAATTGACTATTGTTGCTGTAAGTGGAATCGAACACTTTTTTGATATACGAATTTTAGTATAATAAAGTTTTTAGAATTTGCCAGTGGGGGAGATATTCTAATTCAAAATAATTTTGGAGATATTTCGACATATATTTGATTAAAATGAAACGAAAAACTAATAGACTAGTAAATCTTGATATTTTGCGAGTTTTCGCCATTGCGATGATGGTGCTGGGGCACTCTTTCTTCGACCTTGCAAGCCCTAATTATTATAGAATAACCGATTTCCCTTGGAATTTTTGGGATTTCATTCGAGGGTTAACCGCACCAATCTTTCTCATTATTTCGGGTATGGTTCAAGTCTTTGCAAACACCAGAATCGACGGAAAGCTTGCCCCCGATGTAAAAATAAGAAGAATATACACAGCTTTGTTGCTTATTTTTATTGGCTACTTCTTACAATTTCCAGTTAAAAAAATATTTCACATTTTCGTACTCGATTATACACACCTTACTCCATTTTTCCAAATTAACATACTTCAACTTATTGGTGTCACTCTTCTTTGGCTCGTTTTGTATTATATACTTACTCCAAACAATGTGGCTCTTGGGAAATTATCTCTTGTAACTTCTATATTAATATTTGCTTTCACTCCGATTGTTCACATTATCGATTGGTACAAAATTTTGCCCTTGCCTTTGGCTGCTTATTTATCTTTAACTAAAGGCTCCTATTTCACAATTTTTCCATTTTCTGGCTTTTTATTCTTTGGAGTTGCCTTCGGAACTTATATTGAACGATTTCCAGTTGAAGAAAGAATGAGACAAATCTTTCATAGTGGATTCAAACTAAGCTTTATATTGCTCCCAATAGGAATTCTACTATATATAGGAATTAATTTATTGAATTTACCACTCTACGACTTGTTCAAAGGTAATACAGGAATGTCCATAATTAGAATTTCCATTGTTTTTGCTCTTCTTTCCTCGGTTACATATTTCTACCAAAAATTTTCCACCAATTTAGAGTTTCTAACTAACTTTAGTAAAATTCTTGGGAAAAATTCTTTATTTGTTTACGTTGTCCATTTACTACTTCTTTACGGGTCGCCACTTTTCTTTGGAGTTGCTACTTTTTACCACAAGCAGCTTGGATTGTTAGAGGCTTTTGGAATAAGCTCTTTAATTCTAATCTTTTCACTTGCATTAACTTATTTCTTTGAAAAAATTGCAACGCAAGAAAAACTTGTCAAACCAATAATAAAATACGGATTGGTTTCGTCGGCAATATTGCTAATTTTTGTATAAATTCCTTATCACTTCTGCCGCTCGAAGTTTAGCACTTCTTGACCTTGGGTTCGATTTTATTTCTTCCACATTAGGCCTTTTTGGTTTTTTAGTTAGAATGTTCAATTTAGTTTCGAACTCTTCGCCTTTAAATGCTTCAAGTGAATATTTTTTGAAAAAGTTTTTTACAATTCTATCTTCGAGCGAATGGTAAGAAATAACAACAATTCGGCCACCGTTTTCCATACATCCAAGCGCAGAATTAAGACCCTTCTCTAATACAGCAAGCTCGTCGTTTACAACTATACGCAATGCTTGGAAAATTCGTGAAAGTGACTTCTTCAAAATTGGCTTTGGTACGACATCTTCAACTATTTGAGCCAATTCGAAGGTTGTCTTTATTGGTTTGAATTTGCGTCTTTCGATAATTTTTCTTGCAATTTTGCGGGAAAACGGTTCTTCGCCAAACTTAAGAAAGATGGATGTCAATTCATTTTCAGCTAAAGAATTAACAAGTTCTTCGGCAGTAGAACCAACTTGCGAAAAACGTAAATCCAGACTTGCATCGAACCGATAGGAAAAACCACGGCAGCCCTCATCGAGCTGCCGCGAAGAAACCCCAAGGTCGAGAAGGAAGCCAGTCCATCGCCCCTTTCCTTTCGTTATACTGCATGCCAAGCTAAAGCAAGCATTGAAAAGTTCAAGTCTCGAACGTCCCCCTCGTTCAAGCTCAGTCTTGAACTTTTCGCGACAAAAATTAATTGCTTCCTCGTCTTTATCAAAGCCAAATAACCTCCCATTTTTATTTAACCTTCTTAATATTTCCTCGCTATGTCCACCCCCGCCAATTGTTCCATCGACATATATTCCATCGGGCTTTGTAACTAATATTTCAACAGCTTCTTTTAAAAGAACTGGTATATGAAAAAAACTTTGCGACTCGTCGGACATCGGACAACATCAAGATGATGATTCGTTGCCATTCAGATTCGAACCTAAATAATAACCAGCTCCAAGAACTTTCTCGAAAATTTTAGCATATTCATCTGGTTCGAAACTGTAAACCTTTGCGAATTCATCTGGGTTCCAAAATTCGATATGGTCCACCTTTCCAACAATCAAGACTTTTGTAGAAATTTCTGCGTAGCTTAATAATTCCTTTGGAATCAGTAATCTATTTTGAGCATCTAAGCTAACCTCTTTGCAAAACATAGTGAAGAAAGTAATAATCTTATCGTTTTCAAAATTAAAGGGGTTCAACTCCATCAATTTATTTTGAATTTTTTTCCATTGGTCGATTGGGTATGCCAAAATAAACTTCCGAAAACCACGAGTGAAAGTAAAGGTATCCCGAGCATCTGGACTTAAAGAGCGCCTCATATAAGGTGGTATTACCACTCTGCCTTTGTTGTCTATTGTATATTCTTCGCTACCTTGAAAAAAAGTCATACCACCTTTCACCACTTTTTATATCTTTTTTGGGAAATCTTTCCACTTTCATCCACTACAAAATTAAACAAAAAATTTTATTTCCAAATTTTTTTCTAAAATTTTTACGACTTTTTATTTTTTCTCGAAAAAAGGCTGGTCCGAACTACTTTTGAAATCAAGTATTTTCTGTCCGAGTTTGTTTAATAAACTTTTAAAGTCCTTCCAAAACTTGTTCCCCGAATGATAATTTGAAACCAAAAGAAGTATCCAATACATAGAAGTCATATTGGTTTCTTTACAAAGAAACATTTTGTGGTGATTAGCTTATTTCGTTTTTAGTTTTCGAGCATGATTTCTTGGGCGCAAAACAAGTATATATTTTTCGATTTACATTAGTTTTTTTTGCAAAATTTATCAATCAAATCGAATTCATTCGAGATTTTAATTGAATTTAGAAAGATAATGACTTCAAGCAATTTTCAATAATATTAAGCTCAATCGTCTAACTTTATCTAAATCATTTAAGTAAATGGATAAGTATTTCGATATCATAGTTATCGGCGGCGGACATGCTGGAATCGAGGCTTCTTATGTCTCGAGTCGTATGGGTTGTAAAGTGGCTTTGCTAACTATGAATAAGCATACATTGGGCAGACCCTCTTGTAATCCATCAATTGGAGGGACGGCAAAGGGCCACCTTGTAAAAGAAATCGATGCTCTTGGTGGAGCTATGGGCATCTTAGCGGACAGAGCTGGTATCCATTTCAAAATGCTTAACCGTTCCAAAGGCTACGCAGTGTGGTCCCCAAGATGCCAAATTGACAAGGACCTTTATCCTATATACGCATTACAACTTCTTTCCGAGCAGAAAAATTTGACTATTATCGAAACCACTGTTAAACAAATACTGATAGATAAAGACAAAGTTCTTGGGGTCGAAACCCTCGGTTCGGAATACCTTTATGCGAATAATGTGATACTTTGTGCTGGAACTTTTTTAAATGGAGTAATGTGGACTGGATTGAAATCAACTCCCGGGGGCCGCTTTAATGAACCACCAACAAAATATCTTTCCGATTTGCTTTCCACCTATGGTTTGCAAACAGGGAGACTCAAGACGGGAACTCCCCCGCGAATATGGAAAGATAGTATCGACTTTTCTAAACTCGAAATTTCGCCCGGCGACGAACCTCCCATTCCTTTCCATAGAAACACAAAAAAGGTAAAAAATCGCATTGTTTGTTGGTCGACTGCTACCAACGAAACGACACATCAAGTTCTGCAAACAGGTTTCGACCAATCCCCAATGTTTACTGGAAGAATTAAAGGCACTGGACCAAGGTATTGCCCATCAATAGAAGACAAAGTTAATCGATTCGCCGATAAAAGCTCTCATAAGATATTGCTCGAACCCGAAGGCTTGTTTACTAATTCAATTTACGTCAATGGTTTTTCGACAAGTTTGCCCGAAGATGTTCAAATCAATGGGCTAAGAACCATACCAGGATTAGAGCGTGCAGAGCTAATTCGTCCGGGTTATGCTATCGAATACGACTTTTTCTTCCCTCATCAGCTGAAGTTAACATTAGAAACTAAGGCAGTCGAAGGATTATTCTTTGCTGGTCAAATTAACGGAACCTCTGGCTACGAGGAAGCTGGCGCCCAAGGAATTATTGCCGGTATAAATGCAGTTCTGCGTCATCGTGGTGAAGAACCATTCATCCTTAAACGTAGCGAAGGATACATTGGAGTATTAATCGATGACCTCGTAAACAAGGCACCACTCGAACCTTATAGAATCTTTACCTCGCTTGCCGAATATAGGTTACTTTTAAGACAAGATAACGCCGACGAAAGACTTTTACATTATGGTTACAAATTTGGATTAATTTCGACACAAGAATATGAAAAACATCTCCGTAAGATGGAAATTCTTAAGTCTGCATATTCTGAATCGAAACAATACAAGATTCAACCAGATGAGATAAATAATTATCTTTGCGAGGTTGGCGAAACCCCAGTAGATACAACCGTTGACTTACATTACATTGCAAAACGCAGCAACGTGAAGTTGGAAGAAGTCCTCCAAATAATTAATTCACCAAATGGCAATCTTTCGCTTCTCAAAAGATATCCAGAGCTTACCCAGAAATTACAAGTTGAAATTAGATACGAAGGATATCTTGAACGGCAACGCAAGGAAATTGAACTGTTCCTTCAAAGCGAAAATAAACGCATACCCGAAAATTTTGACTTTTGGAAAGTCAATTCACTATCGAAAGAAGCGAGAGAAAAACTATCTGTCATTCGTCCAATCTCGCTCGGGCAGGCATCCCGCATACCGGGAGTCTCTGCTTCCGATATCACGATTTTAGCACTTTATCTGCAATAAAAGGAATAAAAAATTGTTTGGACCAAGTAAAAAAATATTTATAATAGGCGGAACTGGGCTCGTCGGCGAGGCAATACTCGAAATGCTTAGCAGAGAAACTGAACACCAAATCTCTTTTTCATCGAGCACCAAAAGCCTTTATTCACACAACAACGTTGTTAACCACGAAATTGCATCCAGCGATTTTAAGGCACTCCGGAAAACGATTCTTGCCGAAAAACCAGAAGTAATAATTAATGCAAGTGGCATTTCTAATCCAGAAATTTGTAAAACCCAGAAACAGCTATGCTGGGCATTAAATGTAAGCTTAGTCGAGCATTTAGTTTCTATTTCCAAGATTCTCGACTCTCATCTTATAACATTTTCTTGCGAAAGCATATTCAATGGAAAAATTGGTTTTTGCCGTGAAGATAATCGGGTTGAGCCTTGCAACTACATTGGAAAAACAAAATTAGCTGCAGAAAATACAATTAGCGTAAATTTAACTAAATACACGATTATTAGATTGCCTTTGGTATATGGCGTCAATGGCAATGGTCGAAAGGACTTTGTCCAAAATATTCTTGACCAACTTAAAGAAGGGCAGACAATCGAATTACCTTCAAATGTTCTTACTAACCCAGTTTTCGCCGAAGATGTTGCTTGGGGCGTTATGAAGGTAATCGACAAAAATGCCTACGGTTTGTTTCACTTTGGTGGGAATGATTGGGTTAGCCTTTTTGAGTTTGGCTTGAAAATTGCCAAAATTTTCAACTATCCATTGAGCTTAATTAAGGATATCGCTCATAAGGAACCAAAGTATCTGGGATTACAGCAATCTTTAAGCGAAGCAATATTAATGATTAAATTCTCCTCCGTAATTCAAGGATTAATAACTTACCAAAACTTGATTAAAGAAAGATTATCACCCTTTGAAAGTTATTTACAGCTCTAAGCTTTTTAACTCGATACTTTTACTCACAGCCACAAAAGTTCGAAACCTTGATTATCATCGAATACTTCACTTTTATCCCCATTCGCAGCGAAATCTCCTTAAGTAAATCGTAAACACTTTCGGGGCTACCTTCGACTATGGTCGAAATCAATCCGACTTCGTGTTTCAAGCCAAATTTTGCGATAATGTTAACGACTTCACCGACATATCGGTTGACCTCTGTCGTTAAAAGGGGCAAGAATGAAATTTCACAAGTTATGATATTTTTTTCCATAACCCTACGAAAAACCCCGGTTTATTTATTTTTTTGTATCTTTCTTCCGCCAGCGATGATATATCTTCTTCGCGAATATCTGGGGGAATAAACAAAGCTTCCTTAAGTCTTATAAACTCTTTTTTTCGAATGTTTATAATCTCGTCGGGCGTAAAAAATTTTGCATATTTAAAAATTGTGTTTTTACGAAATTCTTCGCTTGAATATAATTCCCCCCAAAGACTTTGCCGATTAATAAAGCCAATCACAATTTTCCCATTTGGTTTTGTAACGCGAAATATCTCGTTCAAAGCCTTTTGCGGGTTGTCGATAAATTCAAATGTAGCGACAGAAAGGGCTGAATCGAAAAAGTTATCTTCGAAAGGTAAGTTCTCTGCGTTTCCATTTAAAAATTCAATGTTCAAGTTTTCTTTCTTAGCCTTATGCTGGGCAATTTCCAACATTTTAGTTGAAATATCGATTCCAGTTACTATACATTTCAATTTAGCCAGTTTAAGCGAAAAATTCCCAGTCCCGCAACCTACGTCGAGAACTTTCATTCCGCTCGAAGGTTCAAGAAGCTCTAAAACAACATTTGTTTCAATTTCATCAACAAAGGAACCAAGTTTGCTTGTGTACCACAAGTCGTAATTTTCTGCTTCACTGTCGAAGATAGCCATCTTGAAAGTCCTCCCAATGCAATAAACACAAAGTTAATTAAATACACAAAACCCGTAACGACAATACTTTAAATTCAAAGTGATAAATGTTTTCACAAAAGAATTTTGACGAATAAGTTGGAAAAATTAACTTGGGCGAGCTACGGGACTCGAACCCGCGACCCTCAGAGCCACAATCTGATGCTCTATCCAGCTGAGCTAAGCTCGCCATCAATTAGAGTGCAAAAATAATAATTTTTAAAGAAAATTCATAATAAAGTTCAAATATTCCTCAATAAGTTGTTTGTAAATAAAATTTTTTGTTTAATTTTGTTATCGATTCAACCCTGGCTTTATTTAATTAAAGTCCGTGTTGGATTTTGGTTTTTGTATTACTTATTTGAGGTTCTTTTTATGAATATCTATGTTGGAAATCTCAGTTTCTCGACTACTGCGGAGGAACTGAAAGCTCTCTTTTCCCAATATGGGGAAGTTGAATCTTGTCGAATTGTACGGGATAGGCAAACTGGTCGGTCTCGTGGCTTCGGGTTCGTCGAAATGAGTAAAGAAAGCGGGAAAAAAGCAATCGAAGAACTGAATGGAAAAGAATTTGGCGGACGCAATATTTTGGTAAACGAGGCGAAACAGCAAGAACGACAGCAAAGGAATTTCTCGCGTTCCAATAACACACGAAATTACCAAGACCGATATTAATAGAGTTCTTGGGGTAGAATTTTGAGGCTGTTCCTTTCGGAACAGCCTTTTTTATAAATTATCTTAGTTCCGTTGGGACGAGAATAAGTTTGATTTTGACAAGTTGGCCATAATTTGTTAGTGCAACAGTTCCATAACTTACTTCAATTCCTTCGAAAACCTCCTCTACATCGTATTCTTGCCCACCTTTAAATATCAATTTCCCTTTATCATAACTATAACCCCAATACTTCAATAAAGCCTCTTGGTAATAACAGTATTCGTAGCAAAAGCGAGTTTTAATATAGATTTTAGTTCCTTCAACTTTGTAAAGGTCTTGCGCCTTTCTTGTTACGTGAACAGAGAAATCAGTTGTGTCGGCAAACAAAATGCTTGCTAAAAGAACCGATAATAAAACAAACGTGATTTGGACAAATACTTTTTTCATTTTTTTATTTAAAAACGCACTACTTTTCAAAATAGGGGAATTTAGGTGATTTAAAATTTTTCCCATTAAATTTCCAACAATTAGTTGAAAGAATTGCGAACTGATGTAATCTAAATATTTCAAAGGAACAAATTTTTCGAATAGATAAGTCTTTGATTAATTTTAAATTTTTTAAAATATCTAAGCTTTAATCTTCCCAATATTCATTGCCATTTGCGTCAATATATTAAATTTAAATTCAGAAATACCACAAACAAAGTCGTATGCGTCTTCATACTAGCATTTTATTATCCTTAATAACAATTGTTCGATTTTCGATACAACTCAGAGCTCTATCATATTTGCATTCGATAACTATTTTTTTATTTTTATCGCTAAATTTCCCCTTCGTCCCTTTACGCTTAGGTTTTGGGTCTGGAGAAGATGGAAGTCGAACTTGCGTCTGCAATAAGTTTACATCGAGCAATAAGGCAAAAGTGGGGAAAGGATAACAGAGAAAGTAATTTGGATTGGCAATTTCATAATTTTACCATTTAAAAGTAAAATTACAAAGCTAACAAAACCATTTGTTAATTATTATAATAAAGAAAATTTAGTAGAGTATTTGAATCGTCGAAAATAAAATATTTATAAATTTATAGTATTCAATGGATTGGGTTTCTGGGAAATTTCATAATTTTGCGTACGAAGCGCCAACATAGCTCAGCAGGTAGAGCAGCTCACTCGTAATGAGCAGGTCGGCGGTTCGAATCCGCCTGTTGGCTCAATAGTAAATGTGTATTTGAAAAGCCCAGCGGGTCGAACGATTTTCTTCTCCACTGAAATATCGATACTCCACGTTTGCTTCCAAGTATGGAATTGGGAAATATTTTATTCCAATTAGTGCAGATGTATTTTTCAAAGTCCACACATTTTGGGGGGTAATGCTCAATTTTGTAGTTCCGACCTCGAATCTCCCATAAGGTATTATGCCCCGATATGGAAAGTAGTGTATCTTTAGAATTACGTTGTTAGTTGTTCTCAAATCTTTTAATCGCGAATGCGCATACTCGATAAACAAAGACAGCCTTTCAAAAATCAGAAATCCAAGAAAAGAACTTGAGTAAAGGAAGTTTCCATTAATAAGTGCAGAGGAACCAAGAAATGAGTAAACAATCGGCATATCATCCAATGGTGGATAAAAGATTAGCTTAGAATTAAATGTAGGATTGTGTTTCACGACTATCGGTTGGTCTCCAAAAATTGTAACTTGGGAAAGGTAACGAGAATCGAAGGCTCCCAAAAAAACTTCGAAAAGTTCAAATTTGCGATAAGACAACTCTATACCAAATTCAGAATAATCGGGGGGGAAAAGAGAAACCGTGTAGTCAATAGAGGCAATTCTTCTATCGAAAATGGTCATATCGCAATCGCGAATCCCAAACGAGGGTTGAAACTTCCCAATTTGTATGGATGGCAAAATCTCGGATAGATTAAGATTTATCGAAGCGGTCCAATTATCTTGCCCTTGAAACACAATTTTGCCTAAGTTATATTGTCCATTAACACTTAACATTTCGGACGGTTTGAAACCAAGGTAAAAGTTTGCCTCCATTGGATAATACTTTCTTTTTGCAAGTTCAGTTCGATGTGACCTTGTAGATTGAAATCGAAAATCGAAACCAAAAGAAAAGGAATTCTCAAAATGTAGAGTATCTTTTTTATCTTGAATTTCGACGTCGAAGGCGTGTTTTTCTTTATCAAAAAGTTGATAAATCTTTTTTATCTCTTCATTTCCAATAGGGAAATGCGAAGCATCTCGCAGAAATTTCCATCCAAAATCAGTCCGTAGCCCTCCGCCTTGTGGATTAATATGACACTTGCTACATCGATTTCCAGTCCACAAGGCTAAATCAGGTGTCGAAAAAAGATAGTATGGAAACACTATAATAATAAAAACTAACTTTAAATTCAAGTAATTTTTTTCCATCATTTATGTGGGGGTAATTTACCTTCTTTTCGAGCACGTTGAACGTCCTTTGAAGTAACTTCGACGTCCATATTGTTCATCTCTTTATACACATACATCAAAATCAAAGCGATGTCTTCGTCGGAAAGACTTTTATCGACTTCGGTAATCATAACACCATAATAAACTTCGCCATTAACGATAATTTTTCCACTGCGGCCAAAGAGCATTCCTCGAAGAAGTTCAATTTTATCGCCATTCTGAACATAATCTGAATTTTTTAGTGGAGGATAAACTCCTTTTATTCCGCGCCCATCCTTTCGATGGCACTTCGAACATTGCTCAAGGTAAAGCTTCTTTGCCCGTTCTTTGTCGTACGAAAGTAAGGTAATTCCAGCAAATAAAGCTAGAAAAAATAAAAAAGCAAAAAGAATCAATCTATATTTTTTATTCCACGATTGAGTATTTCTTGTATCTTCGTAAAATTTTTTTAGCATCATTTTCTGCCTTATGATAATCTGAATAGCCCCAAAGTATAACTTTGTACTGTATTTTCCCAAGCATCAAAAATCTATCATAATATGCTTTGAAACCTTGGGATTTCCAAAAATCTACCCTTTTTTCGGCTAATTCTTCACTTACGGTGGTATCGACGACAATTGTATAGGGCAAAACAGATGGATGTAGCCATCTAATTTCAACTCTTCTATTCAACAACCTTGCAATTTCATCATCCTCATTCAAATAAAGTGGTTTACTTGCACCATAACCCTTTATTTTAACCTGTTTAGGATTCACTCCGTAATCCAAAAGTAAATTCTTTACTGCAATAGCGCGGTTAAGCGATAACTCGGTAGGATTGAACATAGTTTCTTGTAAACTTGAATGGCCTATTAATTCTAACGACATATCCCTATGCTGTGTCAAAAGTTGCGCGAGTGATTCGGCTAAAGGTTTATATTCCTCCCCCACCGAAGAATTAAGATAAGAGAAAAGAGCAACAGCTTGGAATCTTACATAAAAATCACGACTTCGCAGTGGATAAATTACTTCCGAAGACAAATATTTCGTTGGAAACCGAGCTGTTATTTTTAAATTAATATCTCTACATTCATCATCACCTAAATCGTTCGGTATAGAAATGGAGAACGAATACTTTGTCGAAAGAAGTATTTCTCTTAATGCATCTACGACTTTTGGCTTGTCGAACAATATATGATAAAACAAAGCTCCTGTCTTCGCAGAAATGTAATTGAAAGTCGAATAAGAAATTTCGTTCCCAAATCCAATAATATAAATTGGAACCTTTTTCGAATTTGCATAAGTAAGAACATCATCTATGGTATATGTAATAGAGGAATTATCAGTCTGGTTGGTTAGTAAAATAATTTGGTTTTTGTCGCGTTCGTCGATTTCCTCCAAAGTTTGAACCAGCGATTTATAAATACTACTCAATTCTAATTTTGGTGTTAATTTTCTATCCTTTAATTCCCAATAAGCACGGTCGAAAACTTGTAGAGGAATGATGTTATCTCTAACTACTCCAAAAAGAACAACCGAAGCCTTATCGCCACTTTCAAAGTATTTTAACCCTTCGACTAAATAGGTATGAAGATTTGGTTCTGAAAACAATAGTGAATAGTCGACAAGTATGTAGAAATTCGATTTGCCTTTATAATTTAAACTTGAAGGGAAGTTCAACCGGCGTCTTACGGTTTTTCCATTCCGACACGAGATGGAAGCCTCGAGACTAACTTCCCCAGCCGATGAACCAACGTTTTGAAGCATATTTCCGAATTGGTCGAGTATCCCAAAGTTTATTTTGAATGTATCTTGGTCGTGGTGGACACCGAAAATCTTAAGATTTGAGGCTGTCAAATAATAAGATTTGCTAAAGCCACTGAAATATTCGCTTTGGAGATTGCTTTCGACAGACAAAATTTCTGGAATGGGCAAAGGACCTCGTTGCAAAATAGGTCTTTCATCTACTTGGACTTTTTGTTTACGAGGGTTTACGAAAATATAAACTGATTGATAAATGGAGTCGCCTCGCTTGTCGTAAGCATAAATATCAAGTCGCAACGAACCTCGTGGAGCAATTCTAACAGAATCTTGCGGTTTAAACACCCGCGAAAAGATGGGGATTTTTACTTCAACGGCATTGCCGAAATGCCACGAAACAGTTGCTGTATCCCCCAATTCGATTTCTTTCGATTCCGAGATATAACGAACAACAATTTTTTCGGTTGCACAACTTAACAAAAAGAAAATGCTGAATAAAAATAAAGTACTATTTTTCATATTTTTTGAAAGATAAATTCTCCATTATGAGATGAAATTAAAACCTTGTCACCAGATGTAAATTTGCCCTCCAAAATAAGCAAGGCAAGCTTATCGACAATGTTTCGGTCTATTGCCCGTTTAAGCGGACGAGCTCCAAACTGTGGGTCGAATCCTATTTGAGAAATTAAATCTATAGCAGATTGTTCAATTTCTAATTCAATACCAGAGTTTTTGATTTTCTCTTTAACTTTTTGCAATTGAAGAAGAGCGATGCGATTTATATCTTGTTTTGTCAATGGCTTAAAAAGAATTATGTCGTCGATACGATTCAAAAACTCAGGCCTTAGTTTTCTTTTTAAAAGCTCGAAAATTTCTTGTTTCAACCCTTCGAGAACACTTCCATTATCTTTCATTTGCAATAGTTCGAGCTTCTCTTGAATCAACTCTGTTCCCAAATTCGAGGTCATAATAATTATTGTATTTTTGAAATTTACAACTCTGCCTTTGCTATCGGTAAGACGTCCATCGTCGAGAACTTGGAGGAGAATATTGAAAACTTCGAAGTGAGCTTTTTCGATTTCGTCGAGTAAAACAACAGAATAGGGTCGACGCCGAACCGCTTCGGTCAACTGTCCACCTTCTTCGTAGCCAACATAGCCCGGAGGAGCACCAACAAGGCGGGAGACCGAAAATTTTTCCATATATTCACTCATATCGATTCGGACCATTGCATTTTCGTCGTCGAAAAGAAATTCAGCAAGAGCGCGTGCCAGCTCAGTTTTGCCTACACCAGTACCACCAAGAAAGATAAACGAGCCAATTGGTCGGTTTACATCTTGGAGACCAACCCGTGAGCGTCGAATTGCATTAGCCACAGCACGAACAGCTTCTTCTTGGTTTACAAGCCGTTGATGAATTCTTTCCTCCATCCGAAGTAATTTTGTCCTTTCGCTTTCGAGCATTCTTTGAACTGGGACCCCAGTCCATTTTGAAACTATTTCGGCAATATCTTCGGCATCGACTTCTTCTTTAATCATTTTTCCTTCTTTTTGTATCTCTTGTAGTTTCGAATTTGCATCGGCTAACTTCTTTTGCAACTCGTGAATAAAACCATAGCGAATTTCGGCAACCTTCGCCAAATTGCCTTGTCGCTCGTATTCATCTGCTTGGAGTCGATAATTTTCAATTTGAGCTTTGATTTCCCGGATTTGTTGAATAAATTGCTTTTCGAGTTCCCAGCGGTGTCGCAATTTCTCTCGTTCCTTTTTTAGCTGAGCTAATTCTTTTTCAATTTCTTCGAGCTTTTTCCTTGTGGCTTTTATGGTTTCGTCCATAAAATAAACGAATTTTAATAAAACGAATTTATGAATAAAAGTTCAAACTATCAATATTAATTAAAGACTTGTTAAGATTATCCAACTTAGTTAGATTTTGTTAAAAAGCTCTGTATAATTTGTTGGGCTTCTCGACTCAATGCTAATGTAGCACTAATTTCCGCCTTTTCGAACAACATAAAATCCCAACTTGTCGCGTCTTCCCAAAAAAGCTTCTTTAATTGCTTTTGTGCCGCAACACTTCTACTTACGAGCGTTTTAAGAAACTCATTTAAATAATCGTCCATCGCCTCTTCAGTTTCGAAAATCCTATTGTATAGACCTTTTTCATAACACCATTTTGCATCGTACCATTCAGTATCGATTGTCATTTGCATAAATGCCGATTTACCAATCTTTCGCTCTACGGCGGAACTGATAACAAACGGACCAATTCCAATCGAGAATTCGCTTAATCTTGCCGAAGCCTTGGTCGAAGCAACTACATAATCACAAGCTGCGACAATGCCAAGCCCGCCTCCGACTATTTTGTTGTGGATACGCCCTACAATGAATTTTGGAGCCTTTCGCATTACATTAATAAGGCGACCGAAACCAGAGAAAAAATCTTTTGCTCGGTCGAACTCTTTCAGACTTGAAAGCTCGTCGAACGAGGCCCCAGCGCAAAAAGCCTTTTCGCCATCACTTCGAAGAAGAATTACTCGAACTTCATCCTCGTTGGCAAGAGACTGAATAGTTTCCTCTAATTGCGAAAGTAAAACTCTCGGGAGAGAGTTACTTTTGGGATGGAAAAAAGTTACAATCCCAACTTGATTTTCAATTTTTCGTTTTACATATCCTTCCATTGCTTTTATTTTATTATTTCGATTAACCAATGCTTGGGTCTATGATATATTCGATTAATTATAGAATCGAAAATTTTCCAAAAAACAAAAGGAAATATAGAAAGAACCCGATATAATCTTAAATATTGGACTAACGCATTCCCAAACTTAAAGTACCTGTAGTTCTTAAAAGATAAATTTTTCACAATCTCGTTTAAAAACTCTTCATCAAAGGAGTTGATATGTGCATTCCAAGGAGTTGGTCGATTGCAATGTATGCAAAGAGTATATCTGATTTTCTCTTTATATGGTGTTGTCAAGATTATTTTGCCATTATTTTTTGTAACTCTTAGTATTTCGTTTAGAAATTCTAATGGCTTGTGTAGGTGTTCTAAAACTTCGGAACAAACTACACAGTCAAAGGAATTATCCTTAAAAGGGAGGAAATAACCATCGGCAACAACACCAAAGTGGTTTTCATCATTGTAAAGATTAAGAACCTTTTTTACATTTTCTAAAGAGACATCAACAGAAACAACAACTCTATTTGCCAAAAGAAGTCGACGAGCTAACCAACCATTACCACATCCAATATCTGCTATAAGTTTCGCCGAAGGAGGTATGCGGGAAAAAACATATTGATGAACCCGTTCCTCTTCTTTCACTGTTTCATAAAATTTCTTTTCGAAATAGTCAAAAAATATTGCATCCTTCTGGTAATGTTCAACATAATTAGAAACGGTACCGTTCGGAAGAAGTATTGGAATACCTTCGATAATTTTGAATTCACTTTCTTCCGAAACAAGCGATTCCGATTGTATATTGAAATAAAGTTGCTTTTTTTCTTTAGGAGAGACTAATATATTTGAAATGTTGAACATCAACGGTAACCGTAAAATAGAGTTAGTCCAAACCCAAAGGAAAAAACACGTAAACTACCTTCCTTCGAAAAATTGAAAATCGGAAGTTCAATCCAAACTTTTGGGCTCGCATAAATATTTGGCAAAATAACAGCATCGTAACCGAAATCCAACTTAGTACTAACCACCAAAAATGAAAGGTCGGGAACTTCACCTTCGTAAAGCTTTCTTCGTTGAGTTTTATCTGTAAAGTGATATTCTGGGGGAGATTTTACTTGTTCAAAAATTTCGAATTTGGTTGAAGTTTTGAAACCAAAATCATTTGAAATACCGACAAAAAACCTTGTGTCGAACAAAAGATATTTAAGAGCAAAGCCTAAAGCGAGATAGTTATATCTTATGTTTAATTCATTTTCGAGATTTACAACTTGCGGAATATTTTGCACCAATATTGGAAAAGAGTCGCCCAAGGCCACGAATTTGCCATTACTTTGTTGGAAACCCAAATATACATTAACAGCAAGGTTGTGCAAATACCAATGCTCAATATTTCCAGCGAACGAAAATGCAAACCCATTTCCACTATGAAATTTCGAGCATAAAACTTTGTCCTCGTACAATGTTAAATTTCCAAAGTAAGTGAGGTTCGTTCTTGCAAGCGAAACCCCCAAAAAAGTCTCTGGGACCTTGAACGGAAGGCGTGGGGAAAATTCCCAAGGAAAACCTTGAGCAAAAATTTGAAATGAAGTTAGAAAAAATATTAATTTATGAATGTAAATCCACTTCATCAATCAGTCTTAATAAATTGTTTAACTTCTTGAAATATACCACTTTGCATCCGAACAAAATAAACACCTTGTGGCAAATCGCTTAAATCAAATTTAAGATGGTAAATATCTGGACGAAGGACTTGGCTGACTAAATTAGAAATTAAATTTCCATATGAACCATAAAGGCTAATTTCTGTTCTTGTTTCGAAAGCAACGCCGAAAGTTATTTCGAGCGAATTCTTCGCTGGGTTAGGTGCCGGGTCGAATAACTTAAAGAAAATTTTACTTCCATCGAAAAGTTTTCGTCGAATTCCACATAAGGAATCCAAATTAACTTTACCGGAATGAGCTTTCGGCAAAAGAACTCGTGCGCAAATCAAATCGCCAAAGCGGGGCGAAGTAAACTCCAAAATGGATGTAACATCGTTACCGACGAAACTATCGAAATTCAAGAGCAAAAGAGTATCGCGTGGGACAAAACTTTCGTTGAAGCGTGTCCGAAGATGCAAAGCCAATCTGCCATTTTCAAGTTGCTTAATTTCAGTCTTTTCCACTTTTTCGGCAGCAGTACCACTTGTTCTAAAAGAACGGAAAAGTAAGATACTGTTGTTAAAAGTAATAGTGTCGATATATTCCTTTGCACGTGTAATTTTATCTTTTTGAACAAGGATTGGCAAAGAAATGCTCGAGCCGGGTTTCACAAAAATTTCCTCTGGGAATGAAATAGAAATTGAATCGGGTAGAACGCCAACTGCACTAAGAGGTATAATTAAAGTATCTTTCATCTTCGAAAAACTCGAAGTTAAGATTAAATTTGCCCGATAAATTCCGGGTTCCTTTGCAATAGAATCGAAGACAACCCTTAGAAATCTCGATGAATATGGGGGAATTTCGAAATTTTCATCGAAAATCCTAAAAGGAGTTCGGGGATATGGTGGCTCCACCGAAACTTTTTGCACTTGAAGAACGTAGTTTCCGGAATTTGTTATGCGAATCAAAGTGTCGCGAATAATCGGGCAACCTTCTGCTGTATTAATAATAATATTATTGAAATTAATAGTAGTTACATCGGAAGATAATTTAGGAGCTAAGCCAACTCCACGTAAATTAAAAACCACAGTTTTAGCAGAATCGGGATAGCCATATATTCTTCGTTTTACTATATCGCTATAAAGAACTATACGAGCAAGGAAAGTATCTCTTTGGGTTGGGCGAAACACCACGGAAAATGAATCAATTCGAGTCGGAAGGAGCATACGCTCGCTGTTCAAAGTATCGAAAAATTCAAACCCAAGAGATTTCGAGTTTGTGTAAAATTCTAAAATGTTCTGGGACAACAATCCAAAAGGCAAATTTCCATTATTTTGGATAAACAACTTGACCTTTTTAAAGGTATCCAATGGTACAGAGCCTAAATCGATGAAATTTTCAACTATCTCTGCATTTTCGACTTTCAAAAGATTAATTCTTTGCTGAACTCCAACGCCGCGAATAATTGTACTAGCAGTTTTTATACTATCGGGAAATCTCGGTGGGCGATAGATAAATTGGACAACTGCAGTATCGCGCCCAAAATTTTGCGGATAATATGAAAAACTGCAATTTAACCTCTCTTCTCCAGAGCGATATTGCGGGAGTTTTATAGGTGTAGGAATTATATTCATTCGTATTTCAGCATTAAAGGAGCGATGGAAGATAATACTATCAATAGTTAGTTCTCTACTTGTATTATTTTGAATTGTTAAGTATCGATAAAGAGTATCTTTCGGGTTAATCCAAACAGAATCGAAGTCCAAAATTTGCTCGTAAACTCCAAGTTCGGTAGCGCTTTTACGGGCAATAAGAATAAACTCTCTCATCTCGACAAGCTCGTCGAAAGTAGCCGGAGGGTCTCCTTTGGCTGGGTCGAAGACCCCAAGCCTTAGCCTCACAATTTTTTTCCCTTCGGGGAACTGCAAAGAAGGAGAAAAAGGTTTATACTTAATTTTTAAAATATAATTTTCATTTGTGTCGATAATTCGAGGAATTTCTCTCGGTCCGAAAAATTCCAAAAAGTCGAAGTTAAAGGGGTCGTCGACCGCCCGACCAATAAGGAAGGTAAAATCGTTGCCACCAATTTTCAATCTTTTCCCACTTAAATTAATGATATTAAATTCCGTTTCGATTGAATCGCCGGGTTGGCACATTCCCATATCAATAGTATCGGCGGGAGTAAATTCATTGAATATAAGTACTTGTGAATTCAAATTTCGACAAGTAAAAAGAACCATAAAAAGAAAAATGCGGAAGAAATTTAATTTATATTTTAATATCGACATTACAAGTTGTGTCAAAATAACCTTCCAAATTAAAAAAATTAAATATGTTGACAAAATTACACACTTTTTAGATTAAAATAAATTTAACCTTGGAAAAATCTAAAACTTTATTCACCCTAAACTTTTTTGTGATTATAAAAAATTATTTGTCTTGAACAATTTTGAAAATTATTATACCGAATTTCAAAGAACGAGATACGCAACTAGGATATCCAAAAAATAAAATAAATAAATCCACTATTCCACCATTCCTATATTATTTCGAACATTAACTTATTGAGAAATTCTTTAATTTGCATTTTATTCATATATTATAGATGACCTTTTTGAAGGTTGAACGTAAAAATGATAGATAAAAAAGCACTTGGTTCAAGGACTGCGAAAGGTGGATTTGCAAACGAAAAAGCAATTTGCGACAAGTTCAATAATTGGAAATCCGACGAGGATGCCCAAGAATGGCTCAAAATAATGGGCTACGATTTAACGAAAATAAAAGAACTTTATGCTTACCAAATTCCTTACAGGTCCAAGAAGAAGGATTTAAATGCACTGAAATTATCTGACGATAAACTCAACGAAATATCGAAATATAAAAAAACTGATGTTCGAATAAGAATTATTATTTGTGTCGAGAGCTTAATAAAATTTGAAAATTTATCTCTAAAAAAGGCAAATTCTGATGCTAACTTCAACCAAGTTGACAAAAGGAAAGTAGATGAATACCAAAAAATGTGGAATTTTGACGATGAAATTTCAAAGTGGTTAAAGTTATTTACTGGCGAACTAAATCCTAAGGACTGTGGTATGAATAAATTAAAAGAAAGAGGAAGAGTTCTAATATCTGAAATGCCAGATGAGGTGAAAAGAAAAATTATTAATTTCTTCTTAACCAATAAAAGCAAAATTGTAAGCGACATTTTAAAGGGTAGGGGCGAGCTTTCTGCAAGCTGGATGCTTGTAACCAAATATGATAAGAATGAAAATACAACAACTTGGACATTAAAAGACATTAATTCAGCAATAAAATTTTTCGGATACGGTGAGGTTCTAGTTTCACCAAGAGGAAGTCTTTATATTGGGAGGATAACTATGCAAAGAAAAGGTGGAACTCCCGACCCTCAAAAATTGCAATTCAAGATTAAGCCTTGCGACTTATTTAATTATGATGAAGGGAAATAATGGACCTAAATAAAGTCTATCTTGGAGATTGCATAGAAGTGATGAAAAGTTTTCCAGACCAAACTGTAGATTTAGTATTTGCTGACCCACCCTTCAATATAGGAATAAGATACGATTTACACAATGATAAGATGCCATATTACGAGTATTATAATTGGTCTGAAAAGTGGATAAAAGAAGCATACAGACTATTAAAAACCAACGGGTCGATTTATGTTGCTATTGGAGACGAGTTTGCAGCCGAAATAAATATCATCCTCAAAAAAACTGGTTTTTATTATAGAAATTGGATAATATGGTATTATACCTTTGGCCAAAATCAAAGGAAGAAATTTAGTAGAGCCCATACCCACATCTTATTTTTTACCAAAAGCAATAGCAACTATATCTTTAATGACAAGCTCATTAGAATACCTTCTGCTAGGCAACTAAAATATAATGACAAAAGAGCACATCCAATGGGAAAAGTTCCCGATGATGTTTGGTTCTTTCCGAGAGTTTGTGGTACTTTCAAGGAACGAATAGCTGGGCATCCTTGCCAAATGCCAGAGGAATTGTTGGAATTAATTATCAAAACAAGTTCAAACGAAGGTGATTTAGTTTTAGACCCTTTTGGCGGAACTGGCACCACAGCCTACGTTGCTAAAAAATTGAATCGCAATTTTGTTACAATAGAAATTTCAAAAAAATATTACCAGATTATCTTGGACCGCCTTCAAGAAAAATATGCAGAAAAGACAACTAAACGCAGAATTGTAAGCCCAAATCAAAATACCCTTTTTGGCTAATTTTTTGACATTGTCCAACCACACTTGCTAAAATCTTTTAATCTTAACTAAATAATTATTCTTTGGGCGTTGTAAATTTTCGAAAAAAATATAAATATTCCTAATAGCAGTAAATAATAAAACTCTATAAAAAATTCTCAGCATTGTTTAAATTTCTTTTATTTCCGACAGATTTTTCGCTACTTAAATGGATATTTTCACTAAATTTTGGCATAGATATTTTGAATTATCAAAAATTTTTTTGTAATTTTGCCTCAATTATGGAGAAAAATGTCTTAGCACCAAGCGAAACATTTCAGAAACTTACGCAATTAGTTAAAGCGAATAAAGAACTTTCTAATATAGTCAAGGAAATGTATAAACTATTTAAATCAGACGACATTGTTTACTTCCGGTTATCTAATTTATATACAATATTTATCAGGAACTTGAGACAAATTGAGTCGAATATTACAACTTACCAATGTTTAGAACAAGAAATTAACCAATTAAAGGAAAACTTTGAAAAAAAATTCGAGAAAGAAAAGAGAAATTTTGGGACAAAATTAGAAGAATCTTTAAATAGTGTAGGTTTGCGGCTTGTGGGAACTTTTCCGGAATTTAAGATTGGTTTGTTTACCATTGAAGTAGATTTTACAAAAGGATCTTTTAGAATTTGGTATGGTCCTAAACAAGAGTTTCTTAATAAACGCAGTTTATCAATTGAAAGTATTTTGAAAGAAATTCAATCACAAAAGTCAAAACTAGCATCGAAAATACCACTTGAAAAATTATACGAAAAATTACGTCAAGCTTACGTAAGTGTATCTAAAAATCAGAAAAAAGAGGGGGTAAGAATCATCGACATCCTAAAAGAATTATCCTCCCTTCTCCAAGATAAAAAATTCTATATGGACCCAAAGAAAGAGAATTATTTTAGTTATGGTAGGGTGAACTTCAGCTACGACCTTTATAGGTTAAATACTTATAAAAAGAACGACTTGTTTCAGTATAAAATCAAGTTAATTAGCACAACAAAAGCCACGACTAAAGACAGATCAAATTTTTTATGGGTTCCTGAAAATGAAAATGGAGATGGCGCAACATATGCTTTTTTAAAAATCGAGGAGGTTTAATGTGGAAAATTTGGACACAGCTACAGCCAAGATAATTATCGAAACTCTTGGTTCTAATGGTATTCCACCCGAGGCAGGAGTAAAATATTATACTGTTGGACTTGAGAGCTATTTAAAGATAATTGAAAAGGATTATTTGAAAACCTTTATTTTTAATAATGGGTCAGCCTTTAAAATGGTTGTTGGTACATATGGTGGTGGAAAAACACATCTTTTGTATTGTATTCGAGAGCTTGCTTGGAATTGCAATTATGTTGTTTCATACGTAAGATTGAGTCCTAACGAAAGTCCTTTTCATAAATTAGAGTTTGTATATAAAGCATTAGCCAAGGGTTTAATACCACCGTTAGATCCTAATGAGCTTTTAAAGAGTCCTACAATTGGAATTAGTTTTCTTATTCGTTCTTGGTATTCGGAAAAATATAAAAAACTACTTGAACATACTCGCGAAAAAACACAAATAACCGAAGCTTTATTAGAATATATAAATAGTTTCGACTTTTGGGAAAATATTAATTTTTACCATGCAATCAAAGAAGCTTTTAAATCTTTAATTCATAATAACGATGAAGACTTTCTCAATATTCTCCAATGGTTAATAGGTGAGAGTTACGATAGGAAGATACACAAAAAATATGGAATATTTCAAAAAATAGACAAAACAATAGCCTTTTCTCTAATTCGTTCAATGGCTAGATGGATAAAGGAAATTGGCTACTCTGGTCTTGTCATTCTCTTTGATGAAGCGGAAAAAATTTCCAGTTTAAGTTCAAGAAATAAAGAAATGCTTTTAAATAACTTGCGAGAAATAATAGATGAGTGCGCAAACACAAATTTTCAGAATGTAATAATTTTTTATGCCGTTCCCGATGAAAACTTTTTAGAAGGCAAAACAATGATTTATGAGGCTTTAAGACAGAGACTAAAAACTACTTTCAATTTTTTTAATCCATCAGGTGTCAAAATTTATCTTGACAACTTAGAGATTGAACCCATTGAATTATTAAATCAAATAGGGGAAAAATTGTTTGAAATATATAAAATTGCCTATAATTTTAAAACGGATGATAATTTAGTAAGTGATGCCATCAAAGAAATTGCCCAAGCTGCTTACCAAATGAGGTATGCTGATATCGGTTACAAAAGATTATTTGTGCAGAAATTTATTCAGTCTTTAAACTATTTTAAAAATAATGGGTCTTTTCCAACTCTTGAAGAATTGGATTTTAAATAAAAAGAAAATGAACTTACTTGGTAAGAGAGTTCGACATCCTAAATATGGGGAGGGTATTGTTGTTGATACTAACTACAATGATTACTTCATATTTGTTGAAATTCCAGAAAATGGTAAGTTTAGATTTCGAATTGATGAAGTAGAAATAATAGAAGCCAATAGTATTCCAAGTATAGGCGGAAATGATAATAGACAAAAAATTTTACCGGAACCCCCCGACGAAAATCGTCGGATAATCGAAGCCTTAAGATTAGGCATTGTCCCTGCCGACTATGTTATAGAATTTACATTTGGCAGAGAGAATGAAATTCAAACAATTAATGATAGTTTAAACAATGATGAAAGCAAAATCATTCTAATAGATGGAGAATATGGAAGTGGCAAAACACACCTACTAAGCCATATTTATTATACCTCTTTAAATAACAATTTTGCAGTTTCTTTTGTTAGCATAGACCCAAACGAAACGCCTTTCCACAAGCCAAAAAGTATTTACCATTATTTAGTTAGGAATTTTAAGTATCTTTGTAAGAATGATAAAAAGGTAAAAGGTTTTAGAGACTTCTTGAAAGAAGCAATAGTTCAAAATGCTTTTAAAGACAATATATATTTCAAGCATATCACCTTAGAGGCTAATGAAAATTTATGGAATTGGATAGAAGCAAGTTCAAAAAGTCCAAAACCTATTCTTGAATTTGGGTTTTATGGCTATTATAGTAATCCTTATCCTGGATTGTACGACACTTCGAGTGCTGCAAATATATATTGTTATTTAATTAGTTCTCTTAGTTGGGCTGCTAAAGAGGTTCTTGGTTTAAACGGTTTATTGTTAATTTTTGATGAAGCCGAAAATATCGAAACTGTAAATAATAAACGTAATTACTTTCAAGGACTTAATTTCCTTAAAGCTTTAGTCTACTGTTCAATGGATTTTGAGTTTTTGTTGAATTTGCCATTTTTAATAGATATCGAATTTGATTTTTGTAAACAAGGTCTTGGAAAATATGTCCCGTTTTTATTTAAATTACCAAGTGGATTGAAATTAATCTTTGCCACCACCAATTATTACACAAATTCGATTTATGATGAGTTTAATTCTCTCGTTGTGCACTTAGATAGCTTACCTTTTGAATCTATTAAACAAGCCATACAAAGGATTTATGAGTTTTATTTCAATTCATATAATTCAATCCCCGATTTTATTCAAATTGAACCCTTGTTTGAAAAGGAGATTTTCGACAAACAAACGAGGCTAACTTTTAAAACAATTGTTGAAATTTTTGATTTAGTTAGGTTTTATGGAGTTCAAGCTGTAGCTAAGTATTTAGAAAATGAACTTAAATGAAACATTCAAAATTAAAGAACAATTATTTTATTCTTGGAATCCTTTCTTTTCAAGTTTTGGAAAACTAACACCTATTCAAATAAAAGTTATACCAAAAGTACTAGAAGGTCGAAGCCTAGTGATTTCTGCGCCTACCGCTTCGGGGAAAACCGAAGCAGTTGTAGCTCCTATCGCAGAAAGAATAAAGAAGGAAAAATGGAAAGGACTTTCAGTGGTTTACATTGTTCCTACCCGAGCTCTTGCTAACGACATTTATTTGAGGTTGGAGGGCCCACTTCTGGATATGAATATATTCTTAGGTATCAAACACGGTGATAAATTGAATATTTCAAAGAAGAAGAATTTAAACATATTAATTACTACTCCCGAGTCATTCGATTCATTGATTTGCAGACAAAGCTATTTATTTACAAATGTTAGAACTATTATTATCGATGAAATTCATTTGCTCGACAACACATATAGAGGTGACCAATTACGAGTATTACTTAAGAGAATTTCAGTTTTAACACGCTTTAAATCTATGGCTGTAATATTACTTTCAGCTACATTGTCCAATCCTTCTGGAATTGCAAAGAGGTATGTAAAAGACTTTGAAAAAGTAACAGTCGACGGTTGTCGTGAAATCGAATATTATCTCTTTCCTTCCTTAGAAGAAGCTTTAGAATTTTCCAAGAAAAAAGGATTTAAAAAAATCCTTGCTTTTTGTAATAAACGTGAACAGGTAGAAAATTATTCAGGGATTTTTAGAAAATTTTTGTTTCCATATCCTGTCGTTACTCACCATAGTGGTTTATCGAAAGCATCACGAGAAGAAGCCGAACAAGTAATGCGCGAAGCCATTGCCGCTGCGTGCATATCTACATCATCTTTAGAAGTTGGTATTGATATAGGTAGCATTGACCTCATAATTTTGTGTGATTTGCCCTGGAGTATTACTTCATTACTCCAAAGAATTGGAAGAGGCAACAGAAAAAAAAATAAAGTTTTTTGTATTGGTATATACAGGACGATACACGAGAAAAATTTATTTGCTGAAATGTTCGAGGTGGCTAAATTGGGATTGCTACCCGTCGAAGATTATTTCCCAGATTTTTCTGTGATAGTTCAACAAATATTTTCTCTTCTTTTTCAGATAAGGTCGGGTTTAGAAGTAAAAAAGTTAACAGAGTATCTAAGTGAAATTGCACCAAACTTTTTAATTCAACTTATTTTGTCCCATCTTTCCTACTGCGATTGGCTAGAAAGTAAAGGTGAATTGATTTACCCATCTACCAAACTTTTGGATTTTGGAGAAAAAGGTTTCATACATTCAAATATTCCTGATTCGAAAGAATACAATGTTGTTGACATAAGTACTGGCAAGTCGATTGGTTCTATCACTGGGATATTCGACGAAATTTTTGTTCTTTCTGGTTGCATATGGAAAGTCGTTAAGGTTAAAGAATATGAGATTAGGGTTATAAAATATGAAGGCAAAGCATACGCTCCTTACTTTAAAAGGCATAAAAAGTTTGGGAAATTTTATCAATTTCTCCCTGTTAGTTTAAAAAAGGAAATGATGAATTTTCTCTATTCGGATTTTCCATTCAACGCACTTCATTTCTCTAATTTCAATACACTACTTTGAAAGCATTTTATAAATGAAGAAAAATGATTGACTTGTAGTTTAAATTTAGATTGCTCTATTATATTAAGTAGCAAAAAATTCTCCCAAAACTAATCATCCGAAATGTATCTAAAAAGTTAAAATTCTCTTTTTGTTAAATAAAAAAAATTTTTTAAAAGTTTTAAAAAAAAAATTTTGTTATTTCATTTTCTTTTTTTAAACGTAGTGTTTCATTTTTCAATTTTGAAAATTTTGGACTTTGCCTGCCTGCAATTTCCTGCAATGTTTAAAAATTCAATCTTGAAAATGTAATCAGTTTGTTTCACTTTTAAAGGAGTTTTTTATGAAAAGGACCTATTTCTTTACAGTTCTTTCTATTAGCATTCTTTTCTCAGCATTAGCATTAAATCCAATTGAAGCAGCTGACAATCAAACAAAGGCAAAATATCTTATCGATAACTTGATTTGCCAAAACGAAACGAAGGATAAGAACCTCGTAGGCCAGCCCCAGCAAGGAGGTGGCAGTGGAGCACCAGCTGGAAGTGGAGATACAAAGAAGAAAATTTTGGGTAATCCAAATCAAAATGGAGAAAATAAATAATAATTCTTTTTTGTTCCAAATTAGAAAGGAGTTAATACAATGGTTTTTAGTTTTTTTATTTTGTTTTTCTTGATTTTTGGTCAAAATTTATATTGCCAATTTGAGTTAGTTGGTGAAGTTGGCGATGTTACTGGTAATAAAGTTTTTATAGAAAATAAGGGGCAATTTCAAAGCGAAACAGATAACATATTGTGTTATACTAAGCTTGATGTTGGCAATGTAGCTTTGACTATTAGCTCTGTAAAGTTTTTCACTTATGGGGAAAGTAATGAAGTTGGAAGTATTAAATCTTCAGAGTTAATTTTTAAAAATGTGAACGGTAAAGCAAAAATTGTTTATGAAGACCCAGTTAATACATTATATAACTTTTACTTACCCCATTGTCCACAAGGTATTGTGGGTGTTCGTGGCTATAAAAGAATAAAGCTTGTTAATTTATACAAAGATGTGAATTTTATAATGGAATATTTACCCAATGGACAAATTTCTGCATATTTCGAATCTTATGATATTAATAGCCTTTATCAGATTTCTGTAGAATTAGATACTAAAAGCAAAACGAGAGATGG
>JAOADV010000007.1 GCA_026417135.1 Ignavibacteria bacterium | reverse complement strand
ACATTGGTGTCTCTTATTCTACCAGCAACCCAAGCACCGATTCCTGCGGTTCCTCTGAACCAAAGTACAGAACCGCTTCCATCAGGAAGAAAAGCACCATCGTCGCGGAGCTTAATGCGATTACGAGTTACTCCATCATCATATCCTGTACCAACAATTGGACCAACAGTTTTAATTGTATCTGGAACCCAAGTTGTCCCTGTAAACCAATATAATTGACCAACTCTTGTCGGGGCACTTGCCAAAGGTATATTCAACCATCTTCTAACAGTGTTATTATTTAGAGGACCAGTAACATCGCCAGCGAGACTCCCGGGTTCCCATCTGTTCAAGATGGCATTATAAATATAAGCTTGGCCATCTGTAGGAGCAACAGTATGGAGTGGAATACCTCGCCAACCACCAACAAATGGATTTGGATAAGTGCCATATAAGTCGCCACCAGCAGGGTCGCCAACGTTAATAAAGTAGTCAATAACATCTTGATTTAAATCAACTAATCTTACTTCGCCATCTTTAATTTTATCAGTAGTTACAGCATTTGGTCCAATTTTTTCATTGGTAACTGCACCATCGGCAAGTTTCGGTGTAGTTACAGCACCATTGAAAATTCGGTCGGTTTTCACTGCACCAGGTGCAATCAGTGGGTCTGGGTATGTCCCAGTCAAATCGCCACTTGCTGGTCCACTTGGTGGGAACGAAACGTTCGGAGCTAACTTATCTTGTGTAATAGAACCAGGAGGTAAACTTCTAACAACAGCACTTGGATTTAAAGTTGGGTTTGGATATGTTCCACTTAAATCTCCACCAGCAGGTCCCCAAGGAATTGCTTGAACTCCAGGGGCAAGTTTTTCTTGAGTTATAGCTCCATCGACAACCGAAAGAGCAATAACAGCGGTATCGGAAATAGTTGAAGACAAGGATTTCATTGAATACGGGGTAGATGTCAATGGAGTTCTTGGGAAAGCATTACCACCAATCGAAATTTGAAGCCAAAGTGGTCTGTTGAACTTAATGTTCATCGGGTTCTCTTTCCCAAGATAAACATTTAAAAATCCATTAACTACATCAACAAGTTGAGTTTCACTCCAAATTGGGGTTCCACCAAATTCTTGCTCGAAAATTGAAAATGTAATAGCAGTTTGTCCAGTAAAAGGTCTGTCATTAGCATCCTTTAGGCTTGCTTGGTAATTCAAGAGCTTTGGCACTTGTGAATAAGCTAATGTTGCAACCAGCAAAATCAATGCAACAAAAAGAAAGAATCTTTTCATTTTAAATCCCCTATTAATTAAACATACAAAATAATTTGATACCATTTTATTAAATATAAAATTTGCCATTATAATCTTAATTATTTTACAATAACAAGAATATTTCGAATGGTTTTAGTCCTTGAATCAGAAAGCCCAGCTATCTGAGCTGGGGAAATGGAAAGTTCATACATATAATTACCGCTTGGGACATCAACGAAATTATCGCCTTTTAAGTCCCAAAAAATTTCTTGGTCGCCAGCTGTTTGAAAGCCTTCGTATAAAACTTTGACAACATTGCCAACCAAATCGTAAACTTTCAAGGCAACGTAGGAATTCTCTTGAAGATTATAGCGGAAAGTTGTTCCAGTAGATGCGGGGTTAGGGTAATTTCGGAGATTTTCACTTAATGTTATTGGCTCTTCATCAACGTCAGTTGGTGCTTCAATCGGAACCCAAAAACCTTGATACAATATACGGTTTGAAGTAGCAATTCGGTCGATTGCAATTTGCCCAATTAACCCAGACAAAGTTAAACCTGCAGAATTTTTTAATTCGAGCATTCCACCAGAACCAACAACGGAACGCTCAACTTTAATAGGAGGTGCAGAGTAGAGAATTAGCGAAAAAGCTATGGTAAAGAATAAAGAAAACAGAGCCTTTAAACCAAATTTCATAACCGCTCCTTGTATAATTCATTAAACATAAATTTCATTTCAAACTAACAAAAGAACAAAGTAAGCAATATTTATGCCAAAAACTACTATACACCAAAATTTCTATTTCTTCCATTTTTGAAAAAAACAAATATAAAACAATTTGTTTTTAAAAAACAAATCTTATTTAAATTTTTTTGTGAAAATTTCATAAGCACATTAGTTATTAATAAATTCATAAATAAATCAGAATACTTAAATCACAACAAAGAGCAAAACAAAATTACAAAAAAAACAACAAAAACTTTCTTTAAAAATCGTATGACGTACCAAAACCCGTCTGTCGAAATTGAAAAAACAAAATTAATCATCAGAAATTAATTTGCAAATTATTTTTAGTTAAAAAACAAAAAATGTTATTAAAAAATATTTTAAAACTTAGCACCGAAATTGTCGGTATAGCAACAAAAGAACATAAACCAACCGATGAAATTATATCCAGATATTTCCGTGCAAAAAGTTCTATTGGAAGCACAGAAAGAAAACTAATTTCTGAGATTGTTTTTCTACATCTTAGGTTTTTTGGGTTTACAAAATACATTGTTAATTTGTTTGCACATATGTGGAAAAATGATAACACATTGGCTTTGACACTTACATTATACATTAATCTTCTATTGTACCCAAGCAACATCGAAAACATATCATCACTCGTTTCAAAACTTACATCTCAAACAAAAGAAAATAGAACGCTTGAAAATTATATTATCGAAACTTTAAATGAAAAATTTAGCTTAAACGAAATTCGACACAGAATTATATCATTAGTCTGCGAAGTGGATAGATTGGTCTTTAATTACCAAACTGAGAAAATTGATACGGAAAATAATGATAGTTTAACTATAATTTCGGCAAGATATTCAATTCCAGAATTTATACTTTCTTCGTGGATAAAGTTTTATCCAATGCAATATGTAGATGTTTTCAAACTCGCCGAAAGTTTACTTTTACCCGCTCCAACAACCTTAAGACTTAATTCAAATACCTTATCGAGACAAAGCATCATCGATAAACTCCGAGAGCAAGGAATAAATTCGTTTCCTACAAAGCTTTCCCCCTTCGGAATACAACTTGAAAAAAGGATAAACATAAGCCAAAATGAACTTTTCAAAAAAGGTTTAATTGAGATTCAAGACGAGGGAAGTCAACTCGTGTGTTTAGCGTGTAATCCAAAACCAAAAGACAAAATCCTCGACGCTTGTGCAGGGGCTGGAGGTAAATCTTTGTTTCTCGCTCTACTTCAAAACGACCAAGGCGAAATTCTGGCAAACGATACAAATTACTTTAAATTAAAAGAACTACAAAAAAGAACTCGGCGTTCGGGCTTAAAGTCGATTTCCATCCATCATTTTAAACATAACAAGCATTCACTCCAAGAACGTTATTTCGATATAGTTTTGGTCGATGCACCTTGTTCAGGAATTGGAACTGCTCGTAGAAATCCGATTCACAAATGGTGGTTGACGCCAAAAATTCTCCAAAACCTTGCCAAACGCCAAGTCGAGCTAATGCAATTCTACTCAAAATTTGTAAAAAAAGGAGGCTTTCTGGTTTACTCAACTTGCTCGTTAATGCCAGAAGAGAACTTGTTTGTGGTTGAGCAATTTATGAGGCAAAATCCCAACTTTATCCCAGTTCCTCTCGAACCCGCTTTCGATAATTTTAACATCAACATAAAGTTTTACGAAAACAACGATTTTCAAATCACCTTGTTTCCGCATATACACCAAACCGACGGTTTTTTTATAGCAAAATTAAAATATGCGACATAACGTGTCAATAAAAATTCACAGTTGTTTAGAAAAATTCACATTCGGAGCAAAATTTCATCCATTTCTAAATATTTCGAATTACCAATCCCTTTTTCAGAAGCTTAATTGTCTTAGTTGCATTATTTGAGTAAACAAATTAGGAAAGAATTTATCAATTTACCACAATTTTTTAATCCTCAAAAAAAATGTCAGCAAAGAGAACACAAAAGTATAGAAAGTTGAACCTACCAAATACTTAAAATATGAGGTCCAAAAATTGCCTTTTGTAAGATTAACCATAAGAAGGTAAAAGAAAATGTTATGAACAAAAACCGCTATAAATGTTATTATAAAAATTCCGTTGCTCTTTAACATCAAATTAAATTCGCCTTCGTTATAGAAAAAACCCGCAATAAATGCGACAAGTGTTTTAGTAAAAGCATTAACCCCAAGTACATTCAAAGAGACAAAATCGAAAAAGAGTCCAATTAAAAACCCAGCGATTAAGCCGAATATCTTCCCTTCTGCTAATGTTATCCAAATGACAAGCAAAATCAATAAATCCGGTGAAATATTATAGATTGATATAAGAAACGAAAATGAAATTTGAAAAATAGATATCAAAAGTGTAGCAAGGGAATAATAAATAATTTTCAAGGTAGTCTTTGAAAAAGGAACATTACTAATTGATGTCTTCATACTACTTTTTCCCTGCTATCGAATCGAGTCTCTTACGCTCTTCTCTTAACTTCTTTACATTTAACTTTTGTTCTGGGAGCAATGGTTGCTTACTCAATCTCACAATATCTTCAAAATTTGCAACCAATTTATCCAGTTCTTTGTCCACATCATTTTTCAAAACAAAAACCTGCTCGAAAAAGTTGAAATTTACAAAAGGTTTTACCACAATTCTTGGGAAAAGTTCCCCTTCTTTTTCCTCCTTCGATAAAATTACACCGATTGGAATAAAGGGATAAAATCTCAAACTGTGCTTAGAAGTTACAACCGTGTCCCCCACTTTAATATCTAAGAATTTTGGAACATCTTTGAGCAAAAACTCATCGCCATCCCAATTCAATATGCCTTGAACTCCGCTCCGTAAGATTAAGGAAGGGACCTTAACATTAGTATTGTTAATTAGTTCCACCAAAGAATAATTATCGCTTACGGAAACGACATAACCAACTAAACCGACATCAGTCCCAACAGTTGCCAATCTTTTTATCCCAGAGTTTTTCCCTTTATTTATTGTAATAAACTTTCTTAAGTCTATTTCCAAGGAACCAATAACATCGGCAATTTCGTAATCTACGGGAAATCTTTCTTTCAATCCAACCAAACGACGTAGGGACTCGTTTTCTAACTCTGCAACCCTTGCAAGCATTATTCTTTGGGACAGATTGAAATTAATTTCACGTAAAGCTGAATTCTCGCTTTGTAAGGCAGAAAGATTTGGAAGCCGGAAAATTTCCTTTTGCAAAAAACCAATAGTTGCAACAACTAATGTCCTGTAACCTCCAACTTTACTTATATCCCCCAAAGTAATTAATGATAAAGAAATTGAAGATAATGCCAAGAAAACGACAACTTCTTTTAATTTAATTATTAATTCAAAAAATTTCTGCATCTCTTTTTCTTAGTTTAGTACCGTACACCTCTAATTAACACATCCATATAATCATTGAGGTTTTCGAGTACTTTCCCAGCTCCTAATACAACGGATTTCAGTGGGTCGTTTGGAATATGCACTGGTAAGCTTGTAGTTTCCTTCAATAATTTATCGAGCCCTTTCAATAAAGCCCCACCTCCATTTAAAATTATCCCATTTGTATAAATGTCGGATGCAAGTTCCGGTGGAGTTCTGTCCAAAAGTTTTAAAACGGAGTTAACAATCTCGTTTACAGTAGGAGCCAAAGCAGCTCGAACTTCTTCTGAATTTGATACTATAGCTTTTGGGAGCCCATTTACTAAATTCCTACCAGTTACCTCAAATTCTAATTCTTCCTCCAAAGGATAAGCCGAACCAATTTCAATCTTAATCTTCTCGGCTGTCGCATCGCCAATCAAGATGCTGTGTTCACGCTTAAAAAAATTTTTTATTGCTTCGGTCATCTCGTCGCCAGCAATTTTTATAGATTCAGAGACGACAATTCCCCCAAGCGAAATAACTGCAATCTCGGTTGTTCCACCACCAATATCGGCGACCAAATTTCCTTTTGGTTCGAAAACATTAATTCCAACACCTATTGCCCCAGCCATTGGCTCAGAAATTAAATAAACCTCTTTCGCACCCGCGTGTTCGCAGCTATCGCGAACAGCGCGTTTTTCGACTTCTGTTATTCCTTGTGGAACACAAACCACAACTTTACGAGTTGACCGCCAACTTTGAGTTACTCGCTTGATTAAGATTCGAAGCATACCTTCGGTAATTTCGAAATCAGCTATAGCACCATCTTGCATTGGACGAATAATCTGAATATCACGCGGAGTTCGCCCCATCATTTCTTTGGCTGCTTTGCCAACAGCAATAATATGCTTAGAAATACGATTAAAGGCAACAATTGAAGGCTCATTCAAAACAATTTTTCCTTGATTTGCATCATAAATTAAAGTATTTGCTGTGCCTAAATCAATTGCTATATCATTACTTAGTAAACCAAACATAAATTATTTTGTGTAAATAGTTTAATTTACAAAAATAGTAGATTTTATAATTATCAAAAACAGACTTATGTAAAATTATTTAGGCTACTGGACGAAACAGCTAATCATATTAGGAATTTAAATTTTTTTACACTTCATAATGATAATAATAAAATATTAAATTTTTGATTTCAAACTCTAAAAAGAAAAGAGCCCCTCGAAAAGAGGGGCTCATTGTTTAGCTTTTATCCATCTTAAAATCTTATTTTTCGTATTCGTAGTTCTTAATATCTTCTTCCTTGAATACCGTCATATTTTTCTGTTTCATTAAATCATAAATCATACCGTTTGCCCCAAAAAGCAATGATTTAGCGTCGTAGCCTAAAATCCTCAAATAAGCGACAAGAAAAGCACTTGTTTGGCCAGTGTAACAATAAATAACTATGGGCTTATTAGTTGGAAGTGTTCTAAGATGAGTATCAAACTTTAGAGATGTCTTAGGAACATAATTAACTGCTCCGGGTATATGACCGGGGTCGAGGTATTGTGCTTCGGGCCAATAGTTAACTATGTAATAGTTCGAAAGGTTTTGGAAAACAGCGTCGGCAGTAATTGTAGCAGGTGTCCAGCCGTCTTTCAAAACGGCATCGACACGAGCTTGAAGTATCTCGATTCCTTTGGTCTTCCCAGTTTTTAACTCTGGCATACTACCTAATGGATTCTTCTCTCTGGGGGTCTTTTCAAACTGAGCTGCATATTTATTACCTTGAGCTACAACGTCCCGCCATCGCTTAGCAAAATCGCTATGCCACGAACACATTCCAAACTTCAACGAGAAGACATTTTTATAACCTAACAATCTCAAAATGCTTGCACAAAAACCAGCAGACTGGCCAGTATAGCAAACTATAACAATCTTATCATATTTCGAGACCTCTACTGTCTTAATGTGATTAACAATATCCGAAATAGCTACATTTTTTGCCCCTTTAATCCTACCTTGTGCGAAATCGGCTGCTGCACGAACGTCAATCACATAAGCTTTGCCTGCTTCTAAATCAGTTTTTAAAGTAGCTGCATCGACGATACTCGGCAAATCTGTATTTACGTAGTCTTTCCCATACGGGGATTCAGTAGACTCTAAGAACTTAGCAAGAACTTCTGCTTCGGGGACCGTCGGTTCGCTTGTGTCTTCCGAACAAGAGATAACAAAAAGCAGCAATAATACGATGCTGAGAATGGAATAATACTTTTTCAACATAGCAACCCTCCTAATAATGTTAAACAAAAAAACCAATTTAATTAAACCATTCTTTTGGTAATGCTTTATCAACAGTTATTTTAGTCGTCGCTTTCTTTTCCCATTCAAGCAAATCCTTTTCGAACAAATACCACCTTGCATTTATAAGTGAATCGCCAGACTTACGGATATGGCAATTTGCATAACACTTCGCACCCTCTTCGACCTTCGTCCTTTCAGTCCATCTAAGAATATTATGTGGTGTGGCAAAATTGTAAGTAGGTAGAGCATCGAAATTCGAATATTGGGGAATTCCATATTCAATCCAATTATCTGGTGCTGCAAGAGTCCGACGAACGGTAACAAACTTGAACCTACTTTTTACATCGGGTATAGGATTTAAGGCAATTTTAAAGTCCAAATACGATGCAATTCGTGCGCCAAGACCTCGGATATGACAGCTCCCGCAATTGTTATATCTTTGTGAATGACATACGTGGCAGCTTAAAGAATCATAATGAAATTGATGGTATCTGTTCTTAGTTTCGAGATTTGGATGACAAGATTCGCAGTTAGGCATTTTCGAATATGCATATCGATGCTCGGGAATAGTTCCATCTCCGTGCATTTCAGCTCCAGTATGGCAACTTGTGCAAACCATACCCTTTGTTTGGTGTACATCTGGTTTTGTACCAGTCCCTACACCCAAAAAAGCGTGTCCCCCACGGGAAGAATGACATACGACACAAGTTTTAATCATATCTGGGGTCTTAACAAAATTGTGCCCATTTGCCAATCCGCCACCGCCAGCCTTCGGACGAATTATATGGCATTCACCACAATTTGCGTGGCAAGTCGCACAATTCTTTTTATATCCTTCCTTGTGACTTTCTGGGAGTTTATCAAAATCTTTATAACTCGAGTAACCGCTTCGAACAGCAACTTTACGCATCTGACCATATCCATTATGAATACTTGTTGGAAAGATATCAACAATTTCCTTGTGGCATTTTCCACATTTTTCTGATGCCAATACTGATGGATGTGGAACAAAATTTCCAGAATGAGCTACATTTTTATCGGAAGTCCCATCAACCCCATTATGACAACCCACGCAGCCAATCTTATAATGGGATGACCTTTTAAAAGCCTTGTAACCTTCGCCACCCAAATAAACTCTGTCGTATGGCTCATAATGAGGAGCTTCTCCGCCACAACCGCCAGCCGGCAAGCTTGTATCGGGCGAATATACTTTTTGTAAGTGGTCATAGTTGGTATGACAGCCTTCGCACGAAGCTACATTTTTTGTTTTATCCTGCAAGGAATTATCTTCGGAACACCCCAAAAAAATTGCACACAATAATGCTGATACTATGAATGCTAACATTTTTTTTAATTTTTCAACTATCAAACTTAACAATCATATTGCTGAAAATTCAAATAGCAAATTACATTGAAAATTGATTAAAAAATGAACTAAGTTCAAATTTGTAAATATTTGTTGTTAATCGATTTCTGGTACTCTTCCTGGCGTCCAAGGTGCTCCAAGCTCGTTAAGTCTTTTTTCAAAAAACGGAAAATCAATATTAACCAGTAACTTTAATTTCTCTAAAACTTCTTTCAATTCGCTTTTGGCAATTTCGAAGGACGACTTTTGTGTTTCGGTAGGTTCTTGAGTAGTTGCCCATATACCCCAAAGAATATAATTTAATCTATCAACAATCGAAGGTGCTTGGTTTTCGTTCAATCTTGAAATTGTTTTATTTCCTGAAATCTTAATATCGAGAGAATCGATAATCGACTGAACATCACGAAGTTTATTTAATGTTGTAACATCAACATTCATAGAAAGCATAAAAGCATTTTTATAGGACTTAAGTTTTTTTCTTAAATCGTTAAGGAGTTGATTTGTGCCCATTACTGCATTTTGCAATTTTGCTGTATTTCGCCTAAATTCTTTTAATTCGGCAAAGCTTTTCGGAGGTAAAGAGAGATTATTTAATAATTTACACTCAAATTTAACTTTTTCGGTCATCTCTGTTAATTTTCCATCGATGCTTTTAAATACTTGAACCTTGTAGAAACCTGGAACAACTGGCATACCCGACATTTTGGTAGGGTCGGTCGTATCAGTAACTGGTGAGGTATCTGGATATCGCAAATCCCAAGACAACCTATTAAAACCTTTCCGAGGTTTAGTTTCCAAAATTCGTATTAGATTGTCTTCTTCATCGAAAATTTTAAAAATCAAGACTGGTGGTTGTTCGAGGTCTTCCGCTGTTAATTCTTCGAAGGAAGGATAGCGGAAAGGAGACTTATTTTGTTCCCTTTCTCGTTCCCGACGGATTTGTTTCTTTGTTTTAAACTCTTCTTTAAGATAAAAAGTGAAAGTTGCACCAAAAGGAGGATTTTCCGCACGCCAATAGGAACTTCCCTGGTCCTTTTTCTCTCTCGACCTATCTTCGTTGAAAATTAAAGCATCCTTGGAGGGAAACAAAATTAGCTCATTATTTAGAATACTATCGTTAAGATTTCGCAAGAACGACATATCATCTAAAATATAAACACCACGCCCAAAAGTCCCGACAACCAAGTCGTTTTCGCGTTTTTGAATTTCTATATCTCTAACAGCAATTGTAGGAAAATTGCCTTTCAACTGATGCCATTCTTTACCACGATTAGTGGTAACAAAAATGCCAAATTCAGTTCCTACAAAAAGCAAATTTGGGTCGATATGGTCTTCGATAATCGTATAAACCGAGCCATTAGGTGGTAAGTTACTTGAAATGGATTGCCAAGACTTCCCTAAGTCTGTCGAAACTAAAACATAAGGTTTAAAATCTGAATTTTTGTGATTATCGAATGTTGCGTATAAAGTACTTCTGTTATGTTGAGAAAGAAATACATCGCTGACATAAGTTGTTTCGGGAACACTTGGAAACTTTTCAATTCTTGCCCAAGTCTGACCAGCATTAGTAGTTATTTGAATTAATCCATCATCTGTCCCAACAACAATGAGATTTTCGTCGAAGGAGGATTCATCCATTGCTACAATATTTCCATAAAAAGAAGTTGCAGCATTTTTCGCAACAGCATCTGGTCCCCAGATTTTACCCATAACAGGCAACAAATTTCTATCGATTTGTCTTGTTAAGTCCGTGCTAATTGGTTTCCAAGATTGCCCGCGGTCGTCGCTACGAAAGACCTTATTGCTTGCAATATACAACCGCGTATTAGAATGTTTACTCAAAAGTAAAGGTGTATCCCAGTTCCAGCGCAATGCCTCGCCTCTTTCCGATTGAGGTTGTATATAAAATACTTCCCCACTTTTTCTGTCGTATCGAATCAAATTACCATATTGCCACATAGCATAAACGATATTTGGGTCTTTGGGGTCAACTTGAGCCTTATAACCATCGCCACCAACAACCATAAACCAGTCTTCATTGGTAATTCCACCACGTGAAGTTGTCCGAGAAGGTCCACCCCAAGTGTTATTATCTTGCGTACCTCCGTAAACATAATAAAATGGTTCACTATTGTCGCAGTAAATTCTATAAAATTGTGCCGTAGGTAGATTAGCAAAGAAACGCCAAGTGTTTCCGCCATCGAAAGATTCGTAAATCCCGCCATCGCCACCAACAAGAAGATGTAAGGTATTATCTGGGTCAATCCAAACAACGTGGTCGTCGACGTGGCGATTTTTGTGCGAAACTATTTTCAAAGTTTTCCCACCATCTTCGGTAACACGCAAGTAAGTATCGATAAAATATACTTTTTCTGGATTTTTTGGGTCGCAAAAAACTTCGTGGTAATATTGTGCAGAACCAGAAAACCAAGAATTTCTTTTCTCCCAAGAACCACCTCTGTCGGTCGACCTGTATATTCCACCTTTTCCATCGTTGCCTTCAATAATAGCATAGACATAATCGGGATTGGCGGGCGAAAGCCCTAACCCAATGCGACCAAGCTCGCCAGAAGGTAAACCACTTGTTAACTTCACCCAAGTTGCTCCAGCGTCCGTAGTTTTGTATATGGCAGATTCCGGACCACCGTTAATCAAGGTCCAGACGTGTCGACGTCTCTGGTAGGATGCACAATATAATACATTAGGGTCGCGAGGGTCCATTACAACGTCAGTAACACCAGTATTTTCACTGATAGTCAAAATTGGGAACCAAGTCTTACCTCCGTCTGTGGTTTTAAACAAACCACGGTCGCCACCCGGACCCCAAAGCGGTCCTTGCGAGGCAACATAAACAATATTTGAGTTATGCGGATGTATTATTATTTTTCCAATATGTTCAGATTTCTTCAATCCCATATTTTCCCAATTTTTTCCCCCATTTGTTGTTTTATAAATTCCATCGCCCCAGGAAACACTTCGTTGGCTATTATTTTCGCCAGTTCCTACCCAAACAATGTAAGGATTGCTTGGGTCGATTGCAAGACAACCTATAGAAAAAGAACCAGCATTGTCGAAAATTGGAGTAAAAGTTATCCCCGAGTTTGTAGTTTTCCAAACCCCACCAGAAGCAACACCAACGTAATACTCACTTTTATTATATGGATTTACTGCTATGTCCGATATTCTTCCTCCAAAAACGGCGGGACCTAAAAGGCGAAACTTTATTCCATCGAATGTTACCTTTGGACTTTTAGCGACACTTGTATCCTTTTTGCTTCCTTGCGAACTTGAAAACTCGAAGGATAAAAGTAGAAAAATCGAAATTAAAAAGATTTTCATCATAAGTCATCCCAATAAACCACAAGAAAATAATTAAATTAACTTTTTTTCGTTAGATTTTTTGAATGTTTTGAAAGAATTAAGTGAGCTCGAAACTACCCTTAAAAACTAAGTTAGCCTTTTGGTATGGTAGCATAGTTGCAATTACCATACTCGCCTATGGTTTTTACACTTACCTTTCTGTTTCGACCGAATTATTCAAAAATCTCGATGCATCAATTTCGAGGGTGGTTTCCGCATTAGACCTTGTTTTCGCAAGGAATGAAAACATCAAAGGCTTGCGTTCTTCTATTCGAACTTCTCAAGACCGCTTTGCTCTCCTTCGCGAGCTTGAACAAGAACGCTTTGTAGGACCTATCCGCCCCTCCGTTCAAAAAGAAAAACTTATCGAAGACGACATAAAAGAAATTTGGTCTGCTATATTCGAACATATACTGCTTAATCCAAAAAACTTTTTTGTTCAAGTTGCCGATACAAATAACCAAATCGTTTGGCGTTCTCAAAATTTACAAAACGACACTCTCCCAACATTACTTACATTTTCTACTCTACACCAAAGCGATACTACATACGTTCCAGCGCAAGGCAACGACTCCCTTTTAAGACTTAAAATGGAAATTCCTTACCATTACCGATTAGATTCAATCTTGACAAATTACAAAGTGATGAACATCGAAGTACGCTTGATGGTGCGAAGAACCAATCACGCCATAATTTCGGCAGCTTATATTTTGGAGGACTTATATACAACGTTAAATAGACTTTTCGTAATTCAAATCGTTGCAATTCCATTCATCCTTTTGGTTTCAGTTCTCGGCGGTTGGATTATGTCCACGATTTCCTTAAAACCAATAGATATTATTACGAAGACTGCAGAAGCAATCACAGCAAGAAATTTAAATAAAAGGCTCCCCGAATTACCTACAAACGACGAAGTCGGACACCTTATTCGAACATTAAACAATATGATTGAAAGAATCGAGCAATCTTTCGACCAGATAAAGAAATTTGCTTCCGACGCCTCCCACGAACTTCGGACCCCTCTTACAATTCTCCAAGGTGAATTAGAAATTGCTCTTCATTCGAAAAAAACACCACAAGAATACGAAGAAATCTTAGTAAGTGCACTCGAAGAAGTTGGGAGATTGTCCAACGTCGTCGAAACTATACTAGAACTTTCCAAAGCGGAAACTGGGCAAATCGAAGTTGAATTTAAATACGAAAATATATCCAAAATTGCTCAAGAGGTGGTCGACGATATTTCCATTATTGCCGAAAGCAAACAGATAAAAATTTTCACAAATATTGATGAAAACATATACTTGCCAATAGATGGTCCACGTATTCATCAAGCTTTGCTAAATTTACTCGACAATGCGGCAAAATACTCTGGAACTGGGGGCAAAATATTATTCGAAGTAAAACGAAACCAGGAATTCGTCGAAATAATCGTTGAAGACAATGGAATAGGAATACCCAAAGAAGAATTGCCATATATTTTCAACAGAATGTATAGAGTTAGAAAGTCAGGGAATAAAGAAGTAAAAGGATTCGGCTTGGGCCTTTCGATTGTAAAATGGATTGTTGAAGCACACAAAGGTTTGATTGAAGTCGAAAGTGAGGTTAACAAATTTACAAGATTTAAAGTTAAGCTACCGCTGGAACAACCCGAACCAATGGAAAATTAAGGCAATGTTTTCTTAAAGTTTTGATATCTTTCGGAAAACAAGTTCTTTTCGTTAGGTTGCGGTAGATTGTCTTTCTTAATTCTTTCATTTAACTTGTCAATTCGGTCCTTACTTAAAGGATGAGTCGAAAGCAAAACAGCAAGGAACGAATTACCTTCGTTCTGTTTAACTTTTTCAAAAAAATAAATTAGTGCACCTGGATACCACTCGGTCGATTTTAAATACTCGTATGCGTAACTATCTGCTTCGTATTCATCGTCCCTACTATTTTTCAAAAAAGCAAGTCCAGTAAATAGATTAGCCGCAATTTCAGCCAAAAGACTAGGTTCTTCGCCTAAAATCAAATTTAACAAAATACTTACTCCGTAAGCTTTGGTTAGTCGTTCAGTTGCGTGCCGACACTCAGCGTGGGCAACTTCGTGTGCAAGTATCCCAGCTAAAGTAGCTTCGTTATCTATAAATTTTAATAATCCAGTGTAAACATATATGTAACCACCGGGTGTGGCAAAAGCATTTATCGTTTTATCATCATTTATTATCGTCAGCTCGTACTTGAAAGTGTTACGGAATTTTATGGAAGGAGAGTTAATTATCTTATTCAAAATATTCTGAACATAATTTTTCACACTTAAATTATTTAGAATTGGATACTCCTTCGAGTTGTTACCTATCTCCTGATGTAGTTGAGTTCCAAGTTTGACATCATCTTGTGGAGAAAATATGTTAATCCCATCCTTACAAGAATTAAAAAACAAGACAAGGAAAAGAAAAAATAAAGTTTTTTTAAAAAAAGGAAACGATTTCATTGTACCTAATCTATTTTTTGAACAAAAATTGTTACAAAGTAATCCCTACTAATTTTCTCAATTGTAAATGGTAAATCGGTTACCGACTTTACTAAATTTTCTATCTCTTCCTTCGAGTAAAGAAACAATGGGCATTTAAATTTGTAACGTAACTTCCTTTGCCAAGCAAGGATTCCACCTTTTTTAGGGAAACTTAGAAATACTTTCCGCTTTGTCAGAGAAATCATTTTCTTCAAGTATTCGCTTGGGTAGCTACAATACTCTATGAACCCCATAGCAAAAGTATAGTCGAATTGTTCAGCAAAATCATATGTTAAAAAATCGGCCGCAATATATTCAATTTTACCATCCACTTTAAGTTGGGAGGCCATTTTTTGGGCAAATTCTATCATTTTTGGAGCAAAATCGATACCTACAACTTTTTCAATACCACGGCGTGCAAGCTCGACACAGTATAAGCCCGGTCCACAACCGACATCCAAAGCAGTTCTTCCTTCGTACGGTTTACATCCTTCAATGGTCTTATCGAAGCGTACATAAACACTCCTACGAAACAAATTATTTATTAATCTTTTGCTATATCTATCTTGCAAATACAAAAAAACAAACTCGTTGACATAGAAATTAAAAAAATCCTTTACTTTTTTCTCAACATCTATTCTCTCCCATTCCATATTTTGCTCGGGAATAAAATATTACAAAAATTTTGTAGCATATAGTGTTTAAACGAATGAAACCTAAATAATTTTAGTAGAATCTCAATTTTTTTTGGAACTGACTTAATATTAACATAAGTTTTAAACCTTCCAATCGTATTCATCTTGTGTTCAGACCTATGTGGGTAAATATCTCTTGGGTGCACATAAATAATTATAGGCCTATTTTCTTTTTTTACTTGCCGGACGAAAATTTTAAATATGAAATAAGGAAATAATCTGAAATAACCACCGCCGGAAAAACAGATTGGAAAAGAAAATATCTTACCAGCAGTTATTGGAAATTCAAGCAGTTTTCCACTATTCGAAAAGATTTCGAAGGGAGCGAACAACGAACAACTTGAACCACCAACTTTTCTTTTCGCTGGAAACAAAGAAGAATCGTATCGATAACCCGCTTTAATTAAAGATTCGTAAAAAAAGCTATGGTTACCCAAAAATGTGAACGAAGGTGAACGATACCCCCAAACTTCATCCCCAGCAATATCTTCCAACAGCTTCTTAGTTGAATCAACATCTTCGAAAAATTGACTTGGGGTAAGTTCATTAACTGCTTGATGGTACATTCCGTGTGAAGCAATTTCAAACCCGCTTTCTTTAGCTTTTCTCACAAGATGAGGGTATTTTTTGGCAACCCAACCAAGAAAAAAGAAGGTTGCATTCTGATTGTAACTTAACAATAACTCCAAATAAGTGTTAAATCCTTTTTCTACAACCGAAGGTAAATTATCCCATTCCTCGAACCTAATTGGTTCCAGGTAGTTAAAGGAGTGGAACCAATCTTCGACATCGACAGAGAAAATATCGAAGTTCTGCACATCTCGTGGAAGAAAAACAACTTGAAATTTATCGAATACAAAATCTGACATTATAATTTCCTAAATTTAAAAGCAAAATTATTAAATTTTAATTCAACAAAAGGTGCAATTTATGAGTAAATCCACGGTTATAGGATTTGGAAAACTTGGCAAAGCCCTTTCATACAGACTATTAAGTCTTAATCGCCTAAGCCAAATAGTTTCCCGACATATTTTTAATACAGCCGATATAGAGAATTTCAAAGGAAAGGTTCAAATCGAAAAAAATTTGGATGAAATAAAAGAATTATCGAATTCTATATTTATTTGCAAAGCAGACACAGAAATTGAAAAAATCTCGAAAGAGCTCGAAACCCTTTTCCCCAATGAACTAAAAGGCAAGATTATCGTGCATTGCTCTGGAATTTATTCGGACGATATACTTTCCAACCTTAAATCCCAAGGAGCATACACTGCTTCCGCACATCCATTACAAACATTCTATAATTATCATCCAGCAATTTTCGAATCAATTTTCTGGGTGGTTCAATCAAATTTCTTCAACATTGTTAGACCAATTCTCGAAGAAATTGGTGGAAAGGCTATACAAGTAGAGTTTAATCAAAACGAAAGGAACTGCTACCACGCATCAGCTGTCGTGTCCTCGAATTATCTTAATTCCCTACTTTACATTGCAAAAGAAATGATATCCAAAACTGGCTTAGCCCCAGCTATTCTTTTGCCTCTTATCCAACAAACCTTACAAAACAATTTTAAGCTCTGCGATGATACCTCACATTTTCCAATATCTGGACCGATTCCCCGCAAAGATTTTGCTACTATTGAAAAACATCTTTCCGCACTCGAAGAACAAGCAGAACTGAAAGAGATTTACTCATATTTTTTATTAATTACAGCAAAAGTTGCGAAACAAAGAAACTTGCTGAACCAAGAGGAATTTGAGCAATTTTATAATATTTTCAAACAACACACAAATACAAAATTTCAGAACAATTCTTAAATAAGACATTTTTTTCCGAAATTAATATTTTCGAATTTATACTTAACGCATAAACTATGGAAGAAAATTTAAACAGTAAATCCCCTAACAATAAATCCTTTAAACTTACATATTATATTCTTTCCGGAGTTTTAATTGGAACAATTTCTTTGATAATATACTTATCTAAATTTTTCTCATATTTTTCGGACGAACCTTCGGCTTGTGTAAATTGCCACATAATGACACCACATTATGCAACTTGGTACCATAGTAGCCATCGGGAGCGTGCAACTTGTAACGATTGCCATATTCCGCACGAGAATTTCATCGAATCAATGTGGTTCAAATTCAACGACGGACTTCGACACGCAACAGTATTTACATTCGGGACCTACCCTCAAGTAATAAGAATAAAGAAAACTGGGGAAAATGTTGTTCAAAAAAATTGCTTTCGTTGCCATTTGAACCAAGTTACACCAATAAATTCCGAAACAAAACTTTTCCAAAATAAATTTGCTGAAAGCGGTAAACTATGCTGGAGTTGCCACAGAGAAGTGCCTCACGGACGAACTTTGAGCCAAGCTTCGACACCGTTCGCTCGTGTTCCACAACTTGGTCCAGCGTTGCCAAAATGGCTTACAAATTTCTTTGAAAAAAATAGTAATTAACGGAGTAAATATGGTAAACGAAAAACAAAAAAAATCGAAAAAAAATATTATAATTCTTTTTGCAGTTGCGATTCTGGTTTTTCTGCTTGGTCTATTTGTGGCAAACATTATAGAACGAAGAAGCGAATCGATTGCACGGTTTCAAATTGTCAAACCGATTGCTGAATGGGAACCACGTAATGAAGTTTGGGGAGAAAATTTTCCAAGACAATTTGAATCTTACCTAAGAACATTGCAAACTGACTTCGCAAGCAAATATGGAGGCTCAAGGACTATTGATTATCTCGAAAAATACCCAGAGTTAGTAATTTTGTGGGCTGGCAATCCTTTTTCTCGCGATTATAACCAAGCTCGCGGTCACGCTTGGGCTATCGAAGATTTACGAACTACTTTGAGAACTGGGGACAATCAATGGTCTCCACAACCCGCTACCTGTTATGCTTGCAAAACGACAGATGCCCCACGGATGATGGCTGAACTTGGAGTAGCCAATTACTATAAAATTAAATGGAAAGATTTAGGTTCTCAACACGTAAACCCTATTGGTTGCCAAGATTGCCACGACCCTAAAACTATGAATTTAAGAATCACAAGGCCAGCTTTAATCGAGGCTTTACAAAGAAGAGGAACAGATATTAATAAAATTACGCACAACGAAATGCGCTCATTGGTATGTGCTCAATGCCATGTCGAATACTATTTTAAAGGCAAGGAAGAAAAATATCTAACATTCCCTTGGGATAAAGGATTTAAAGCTGAAAACATAGAAGAATACTACGATGAAATTGAATTTTTCGACTTTATACACGCCTTATCCAAAACTCCGATTTTAAAAGCACAGCACCCCGAATATGAAATGTTTCTTACTGGAATCCATTCGAAAAGGGGGGTATCTTGTGCCGATTGCCATATGCCTTATCGTGTCGAAGGAGGTGTTAAGTTTACCGACCATCATATCCAATCTCCACTTAATAATGTAGCAAACTCTTGCCAAGTATGTCATCGCGAAGAATCATCGAAGTTAATTCAAGATGTTTACGAGATTCAAGATAGAATCGAGGAATTGAAACGAATTGTCGAAAAAACTCTTGCCTACGCACATATCGAAGCTAAAACAGCTTGGGACAATGGCGCAACAGAAGAACAAATGAAGCCTATATTAAAGCTCATACGCCAGTCTCAATGGAGGTGGGATTTTGTAGCTGCAACAAATGGAATGGGTTTCCACGCACCCAGCGAAGCACTTAGGGTGCTCGGTACTGCTATACAAAAAGCTGAGAATGCACGCCGCGAGTTGGCAATTCTTTACTTAAAACAAGGTTGGAAATACCCAGTAGAGTTCCCCGATATTTCTACAAAAGAAAAGGCACAAAAGTTTATCGGGCTCGATATGCCAAAGCTTATCGAATCAAAGAAGGAATTTTTGAACACAACGGTTAAGAAATGGGACGAAGAAGCAAAAGCCAGACAAGGGTATTTATTCGATTACAAAGGAAGAAAGTAATAAATTCCTATTGAAAAAAATAACTAAAAAGAGTCGTTAATATTCAAACAAACTTTTAGCTAAGTTATTGCAGTTTGAAATGAACAAATGAGATTACTTGCGAATTCTTTATGATTAAATACCCTACAACTAAAATTAATTTTATTAAAATTGCTGAACTTTTTTCAATTACATTTAGATAGAGCAACAAGAAATTTACGGGGCAAAAGTTTTACTTTCTATAATAGAATTAGAAAGAAATTTAAAATTCGTTAGTTCCATTTGTCTAAAATTTATTATATTTAACCTACAAAACTTAAAATTAACAGAAAAATGAAACAAAAACGGTTAATCTTTGTTATAATTCTTTTAATATCAATTGGTAGCATCAGTTTTTTAATTTTGCAAAAGCCAAAAAACAAGGAAAATAAGGGAATGAAAACCGAAAGGGAAACACTTGGCTTGCCACAACCAAGATACGATAGTAAAACCTCCGTCGAAAGAGCTTTACTAGAACGACGCTCCATTCGAGACTATCAAGATAAACCCATAAAACTTTCCGACCTTTCGCAGCTTCTTTGGGCTGCACAAGGAATAACCGACCAAAGTTCTAACTTTAGAACGGCACCTTCTGCTGGAGCACTTTACCCACTCGAAATTTATGTAGTCATTGCAAATGTCGAAGGTGTTGCAACTGGCGTTTACAAATATAATCCATATCGACACGAAATCGTAAAAATTAAAGATGGCGACATTCGTGCAGAACTTTCCGCAGAAGCATTATGGCAAACCTGGATACGCAAAAGTTCGATAATAATCATTTTCACTGCTGTTTACGAACGAACAACAAAGAAATACGGAAATCGAGGAATTCGTTACGTTCATATGGAAGTTGGGCATAGTGCTCAAAATGTCTATTTACAAGCAGTTTCGCTTGGCCTTGGAACAGCAGTTATAGGAGCTTTCAACGACGCAGAAGTTCAAAAAGTTGTCGGAATGGAAAAAGATGAGCAACCACTTTACATTATGCCAGTTGGCGTAAAATAAATCACCACACAAACAATAAAATTCCAAATATTCACTTTGAACTTTTGACAATCTGTAAGTCCGTAAAATATGAAACAATCTTTGTAGAAATTGTGAATAACTTTGTATTTAATTAGTTTGCACGGTCTGTATGTTGTTCCATCAAAGGTAGGACAGGCATCTTGCCTGTCAAAATTCATTTCAAAAGCTGGAAGCTTCTGTTACCTCGGGTTCTTAATCTGGAATCTTGTGAAACAAAATTTTACCAACAAAAAAAATCTTTATTCATTCGATTTGTTTACTTTATTTCTTTTTCGGGTCTATTTGGAAAATTTTCAAAAAAATGAATTTTATGGAATCTAAAGCTTTCACAGCATTAACAAAAGAGATAATGCCATTACAATCATCCCAAGAATTAAACCATAGATTGCGATGTGATGTTCCCCAAATCTTTCCGCAGTCGGAAGAAGTTCATCCAGTGAAATGAAAACCATAACACCAGCAACGAAAGCGAACAAGATACCAAACATAGATTCATTAAGGAAATTTCTTAATAACAAGAAACCAATCAAAGCTCCCAATGGTTCAGCAAAACCAGTCATAAAAGAGTAAACAAAAGCTTTCCTTTTACTTTTGGTAGCAAAATAAATAGGAACTGAAATCACTACGCCTTCGGGAATGTTATGTATTGCGATTGCTATTGCTATTGTTACACCAAGGATTGGGTCTTTAAGACTACCGAAAAATGTGGCAAGTCCTTCGGGAAAATTGTGGATAAATATGGCAAGAGCAGACATTAATCCAGTCCGCAAAAGTTTTCCGTTCCTTTTCAAATAATGCGTTTCTTCGGTTTGGATAACTCCAATCTCGTGCGGGTTTTCGAAAGTAGGAACCAACTTGTCAATTATTCCTATAAGGAAAACTCCCAAAAAAAATGAACCAACAGCAAGCCAATTTCCTAAAGTAACTCCGTGAAAGCTAATCAAAGAAGCCCTCGATTGAGCAAAAAGTTCAACCATAGAGACATATATCATCACACCAGCAGAAAAACCCAAAGACCCAGCAAGATACTTTGGGCTAAATTCTTTCGACACAAAAGCAATCAGACTACCAATCCCAGTGGATAACCCGGCCAAAAATGTCAAACCGAATGCAATTAAAACGTTTGTTTCAGCCATTAACATTTCAATCTTAACATTTCTTAACGAATTTCGAAAAAATTATTTTAGAATATCTAAATTATATTTTTGGAATAAAACATTATTCATAACAAAAATTAATCTACCAAAAACAATCACGGAAACCCGTTTTTTTACTAAAACATTTCAATCTTTCCAAAGAAAAACCAGTTGGTGTGTTCCAAGTATGTGAATTCATTTAAAATGAATACGACAAAATTTAAAACGGGGCAAAAATTAAAGTTAAGTTATGTTCGGATTTGACAAGGGACGGGTCGGTATAATACATTTCGAAAAGTGGTCCCTTTGGAACTATTTTATTTTCTCCAAGAAATTGTTGTAATTGTGTATACGCTTTGGAGAAATCAGAATATGAACCAAAATAAACAGTTCGAACAACTTTCGAAGTGGGAATCTCGCCAAATCGAATTCTCCCTTCCTCTCTTGCATTATCAAAAGAAAGAACCGGAATGCAAGCATCAAAAACCAATTTATTTTCGGCAAAACTTTTGGTCATCGAGATTGGAGCTCCAAGAAATACTAAATTGTTCTTTTTAGCAAATTCAAACAACTCTGGAAAAGCAGAAGCATATTTCTGAGAAATTTCGTTGAAATTATATGTCGAGGAATCCGTAATGTAAACAATCTTAATGTTTGGGATACTGTCGACAAAGAACGAAGTCTTTTCTCGGAATGTTTTTTCTGCAATCCCTTTCAGACTGTTTAACCCTTCTAAAAAGTCCTTTCCAATAGCCTCATCCATAAACAAACCTAACCATTTGGCAAGGAAGGATAATTCTCCCTCCAACATCCAATTAACCTTTGTTTTTCCATCAACTTCTTCGAAGACAAACTTAGAGGAAGATACCATTTCTTGCCCAAATCGTAAAGCAAGTTTCAGCGAATCGAAAGGTTTAGCTTCGACTATTTTCAATTCGCCAGTGCCAACGTTTTGCTGTTTACTTTCCCAACGATATAACGAGTTTAGCCCAAAAAGTGGACCTTCGTAAATTCTTATTTGGTTCGTATCGAGTTTCCACCAACTATCCCAGTATTTCCAGTTTCGTAAGTCATCAACATAATAATAAACCAAATGTCGTGGAGCATCAATTTCAACAGACCTTTCAACTTTGAATCTTGATGGCAAGAAAAAAGTAACTAAAAAAACAATTAAAACAATCGATAAAATAAAAAGCAAAAAACCTTTTAAAATTTTCATACTTTCTCCTATTAATAAAAAGATATTGTACCATTTTTTACTTCGATTTGTTCACCCGAAGCATTTTTAGCCTTAAACCAGAAGGTTCCTTTGACTACTGTTCCTTCGATTTTAGTTATTTCGACGATGCCAGATTCAGAAATATATTCTTTCTTTTTTGTACCACCAGACCAAACAGAAAAAGAACCAATAGCACAATCTGTCGAAACAACTGTATCCGACTCGACAAAAGGAAATTTACCAGTTTTTTCGAGATTATCTTTAAAGAATAAAAAGATTCCAAGCATATGTTTTTCTTCGCCGACATTTGTCGAAGTTCCAAGATTTAAAACTAAATAACCTTTAATTATTGAATTAGTAACTCTCCCAGACCCCGAATACTCTGTATTTATCACACCAGAAATGTCCGCAGTAATATTTGCAAGGGAAGAAGGAGAATTGGGAACTGGATTCTCGCAAGAAATTAATATAACAATAGGAATTAAAAGAGCTAAAATTGTTTTCATTTTAAAATCCAAATATTCGATAACAAATTTACAAAAAAAAGAATTAATATATTTTTCGGGCACTTCGCTCAAAAAGTTCCTTGCTCAAGTATCCAGTCATTTACCCAAAGAAAGTGATAATGAGCTCAAAACTTTATATACGTAAAATTATTTAATAAGGTCGGAAAATTAAAAAATAGGGATGGAAATGTTTTGTTCTCCAAATCCAAACAAGTTTTGGCAGTAGAACAAAATCAAAAAGCAAGTTCCAAAATCCTTTTAACATCGTCGAAAGATAATTCTTTCAAAGAGCCAATCGAAGAAATTTGTGTAAATTTCCAAACATTTTCAGCGATTATTGGAATTTCTTCTCTTGCTATATTTAATTCCCGTAAAGAAATTGGAGCTCCCCAAGATTTGTATTTTCTTTTCAATGCATCGATACCATCTTGAACATTATTCGCATTGAATATTTTTTTTGCCCATCTTAAAAATTGCGATTCATTAATTGAATGAACATATTTTATCCATGCTGGAAAAACAACAGCAAGCCCAGCACCGTGAGCGATTTCAGGATGAATAGCACTGATACTATGCTCAATACTATGACAAGCCCAATCTCCACCGTATAGTCCAGCACCAGAAATTCCGTTCAAAGCGAGGGTAGCCGACCAAGCTAAAGTCGACCGTGCACTGTAATCTTCGGGGGCTACAAGCAATCTGTCAACGCTATTCATAATGGAATGAATTAATGCTTCGTCAATTGAAGTTGTAGGTTCTTCTCCTTTCGATTGAAAGTAAAACTCCATTATATGGGAAAGAGCATCGATAGCCCCAAAAACAGTTTGCTCCCAAGGAAGAGAAATTTGAACGGAAGGGTCAACAATCGAAACTTTTGGATAAAGTAAAGGACTTCCGATACTCCATTTTTTGTTTTCCTCTTCATTTGTTAAAACTGCGTATGGGTCCATTTCCGAACAAGTTCCAGATAGGGTCAAAACCGAAAAAATAGGTAAAGCAGAAGTAATTTTTGTTTTCTTCTCGAAAACATCCCAGAGATTTGGAGCAAAGGTCCCAATAGCAATGCACTTAGCCTCGTCGATAACTGAGCCACCGCCAACTGCCAATATTCCTTCGAGATTATTTTCACGAATGAGTTCAACTCCTTTCGTCGTATGAGATAATACTGGATTAGGACGAACGCCCCAATGTTCGACCCAGAAAATTTTGTTCTCTTCGAGTGATTGGACAACTTGATTATACACATCGTTTTGTTTAATTGATTTTCTTCCAGCAAGTAACAGAATACGACTAATTCCTAAGCTCTTGATTTCGTTTCCGATGCGAAGAATTGTCCCTTTTCCAAAAATCAATTTTGTCGGGTTATAAAAAACAAAATTTTGCATAACTATTCGGTATTTATATTTAATAATCTTTTAGTTCCTTTTATCAAAGCGGTTTCATACATATCGAGACTATCCTTGTCGAAGGTTTCTTCAATTTCACTTACAATTTCGAGACCTTCTTCAGATAATCTACACAGATACAATTTCAAACTAAATACGCTTGGAAAATAATTTAATTCCCCCGAGATGTAATACTCAACTTCGAAGTCAAGCAAAGCTTTAAGTTCTTCTGGGGTGGGTTGGCTATAATTTTCAGGTTCATAGAAATTATGGAAAGCATAAATTGAGTCTCTTGTTTCCGTATCGATTGTAACAAAATCAAAAGATTTTCTTGCGACTTCGAATATTTTTTCAATTGCAAAGAACGAAGAAGATTGCTTTTGACGAAATATATTATACTTTTTTGCTGAATCAGTTTCGATATAATATATATTTCCAACTACAAGAAGCGGTGCCGGACGAAGACGAAAACTGCCTTCAAGATTCTGGTATAAGTCTGGCTCGTCTAAATAATCTGCAAATGCTCGTTGGCAAGCTGCAAGAAGCGAAGGGTCGATTATTGGTTGATTATTCTCCTTGATAAAGTAGCGAATATTTGCAAACCCCTTCCCCGAAGCAATTGAACTATCTGCTAATCTAAATCCCCAAATATCGACTCGGAGTAGATTTACAAATTTATTTACACGCAACATAAGAGCCTCGTCAACTTCGAGCTCACGGCTAAGATTATAAATTGTTGGTTCAATACCTTTTGTTTCGATAAGCTTAGCAACTGAGTCTCGATAATCAAAAGGAATAAGGTAATATCGTTCCGATAAGCGAGTAGCTAAGTTCATAGCTGCTTCGATTTTTATCGGGGCTAATTTCGACAAACTTGAACCAAGTTCGATATATCCGATTAAAACCTTCTTCAAGGCAGATTCTTCCGTAGCATAGGAATGAAAATTTATGGAAAAAAGCCAAGCTAAAAGAATGAACCATTTTAACATAATAATGCCATTATGACATTGCCTTAACATATCTTAGGAGCGAATCGCACGAGAGACAATTCACTACATCTTTATTTTCGAGCCAACCTTTTCTTGCGAACTTTAGCCCATAAAAAATATCGCTTAAACTATTAAGGTCGTGGGAATCTGGACATACTGCAATCTTTACACCTTTTTCCTTCGCATACGAAAGAAACTCCCAAGGCAAATCTAAACGATATGGGTTAGCATTCAATTCAATAATTTTACCATAATCGGAGCAAGCTTGGATAATGGTTTCGAGGTCAACTTGGTAACTTTCCCTTGCGAGGAGTAAACGCCCAGTTGGATGACCAAGAATGTGCGAATACGGACTCATAATAGCATAAACTATTCTCCTTGTCATCTCATCTTTGCTCATCTTAAAATGGGAATGAACCGAAACAACCACTATGTCGAATTGTTTCAAAATTTCTTCTGGATAATCTAAACTTCCATCGGGGTGAATATCGGATTCAATACCTTTCAATATCTTAATTCCAAGGTTTCTTTCGTTCAATTCATCGATTTCTTTAATTTGTTGTAATACTCTTTCGATTTCCATGCCATTTGCATATTTCGCTGTTTGGCTGTGGTCGCAAATAGCTACATATTCAAAGCCTAACTCCTTCGACCGTAATGAGACTTCTTCGATTGTATTAAAACCATCACTCCAATTTGTATGAATATGAATTATTCCCCGTAAGTCTGAATTCTCAATCAACCTGGGAATCGAAAAATTTTTCGCTCTTTCAAGTGCAAAGGATTTTTCTCTTAATTCTGGTGGTATAAATTGCAATTTCAGAATTTCGAAAATTTGTTCTTCAGAAGTCAAAGAAATATTTGATATTGGGAATTCTCGGGAATCGAATTTAAAACCAGTTACTTCTTCGAAGTATTTTGCAAATGTATTAATATACTCTTCACTACCAGATAAATTATGGAGATTCCAGAAAAAATTTTTTGGCTCGGCAAAATGGAACTTAACTTTAACTCCTTCGTCGTTAGTGAAAATGCAACTATCTTCTTCTTCTTCAATAATCTCGTAATCGTTTTTCAATTTTTCAATCACTTTTGACCTATCACTTGTAGCAATTAAAAAATCGACAGAGGAAACTACCTCTGTAACTCGGCGCATTTCGCCTACAAGTGAAATTGATTGAACTATTGAGTCTTTGCGAAAATTTTCCTCAATACCCTTAGCTAGTTCGTAACAAATCATAAGGTGTTGTTTCCCTTTTCTTGCTTTTAAATGTTGTATGCTATTCAAAATTATTTCTTGCGTTCTTATCGAATAGCCCTTGAGTTTTGCAATTTTGCCTTCGAGGCAAGCATTTTCCAATTCATCGATGTTTTTGATTCCCAACTCCTCGTAAAATTGTTTTGCCCTTTTCGGACCGACATTTGGCAATTTTGTTATTTCGACCAAACCTATTGGTATTTCTTCACCCAGCTTTTCGTAATAAGAAATTTTACCCGTTTCGACGTATTCAGTAATCTTCTTAACCAATGCTTCGCCGAAACCTTTAACTTCGCTCAGCTTACCATTTCTAACAAATTCGTTGACATCTATATTCAAAGCTTCTATTGTATCGGCTGCTTTCGAATATGCTTCTGCTTTGAAAGGATTCTCCCCTTTGATTAAAAGTAATGTTGCGATATTCCTTAAAATTTTTAATAGTCTTCTATCCATATCGGGACTTAAATAAAAGCACTAAAACCAGTAATGTCTTCTCCAAGTATTAATGTATGAATATCGTGTGTTCCTTCGTAAGTTTTTACCGATTCTAAATTTGCCATATGTCGCATAACCGGGTATTCATCCAGAATTCCATTCGCACCGTGAATCTCTCTCGATATTCGAGCGCATTGCAAAGCAATATCGACATTATTGCGTTTTGCAAGGGAAACTTGCTGAAATCTATGCTTATTTTGGTCTTTCAATCTACCAAGCCTATAAGCAAGCAACTGGGCTTTAGTAATTTCGTTTAACATCCAAACTAATTTTTCTTGGATAATTTGAAAAGCTCCTATCGGTTTTCCAAATTGAATCCGACTTTTCGAGTAATTGAGAGCAGATTCAAAAACAGCCAAAGCTGAACCTATAGCTCCCCAAGCTATTCCATACCTTGCTTGGGTTAAGCAACTTAGCGGACCTTTCAACCCTTCGATAAGGAGACGATTTTCTTCTGGGACTTCGACATCTTCCAAAATTAGCTCGGATGTATTAGAAGCCCGGAGCGAATGTTTCCCTTTCATCTCAATTGCACGATAACCTTTCGTCCCCTTTTCTACAATGAAACCATTAATAACACCATCGAGCTTTGCCCAAACAACAGCAATATCAGCAATATTCCCATTAGTTATCCACATTTTGGTTCCGTTCAAAACATAACCACCATCAATCTTTTTAGCAGTCGAAATCAGTCCTGCGGGGTTCGAACCGTAATCTGGCTCGGTCAAGCCAAAGCATCCAATTAGTTCGGCATTAGCAAGCTTCGGCAGAAATTTCTTTTTTATATTTTCACATCCATAACGATAAATAGGATAAATTACAAGAGAATTTTGGACAGAAGCAAAAGAACGAACTGCAGAATCGCCGCGTTCTAATTCCATCATTGCCAAACCATACGAGGTATAATTAGCACCAGAACCGCCATACTGCGGAGAAAGTGTAATTCCAAAAAGACCTAATTCAGCCATTTTAGGAACAAGATGCATTGGGAATGTGCCATCGCGATAGTGCATCTCAATTATTGGTATAACCTCGTTGTCGACGAATTGTCGAACGGTTCTGCGAAACAACCTTTCTTCCTCTGTAAAAAGTTCATCGATATCGAAATAGTCAAAAACATTGGAAGCCATAATTAACTCTACATTTATTTAGAAAACCATTGCCACTATTAACTAATTTTCTCAATCAAATCTAACCTCGAATAAGTCAAATTTTATAATTTTGGTTTCAAACAATTAATAAATTTATGAAAATTTTGGTATCTGCAGGTGGAACGGGTGGTCATTTTTTCCCTGCAACCTCTGTTATAAACGAAATTCAAAATCTTTTACCGAATGAGACAATAGAAGTTTTTTCCATTGGCAATCCAAACAAAATCGAAGGAAAACTAAGCAAGAAGCTTAATTGGAATTTCACTCCTATTCCTTTAAGTGGTTTTCCGGGTATTGGTTTCGGCACACTTAAATTTGCGATAGATTTATTGAAAAGTAAAGCAGTATGCAAACAAATAATACGAAAAAACAACATCGCTTTTGGAATTGCAACTGGCGCATACGTAAGTTTACCAGCTGGCTTGTCGCTAAACAACGAAAAAAAGCCTTTTTTCCTCTTTGAAAGCAACCTTATACCCGGCAAAGCAAACAAATTTCTTTCTCGGAAAGCTGATTTAATCTTTACGACTTTCGATGATACTATAACTTACCTTCCAAAAGACGTTTTAGGCAAAATCAGACCTTACGGTACGCCTATTCGAAAAGAACTTTTTGCAAATGTTTCAAGATTAGATGCTTGTGGCAAATTTGGCCTATCCCCAGAAAAGCCAATCTTGTTGATTTTCGGCGGTAGTTTGGGTGCCTTATCTATTAATCTCGCCGTTTCAGAAATTTGCGAGACTTTGCTTTCGAAGGGCATACAAATGATATGGCAAATCGGAGAAAATTTCAAAACAGAGCTTTCAAATATCGAGGGACTTTTTCTGACTAACTTTATTGAAGATATGGGTAGCGCCTATACTTGTGCAGATTTGGTAATTTCTCGAGCTGGGGCTTCGACTATTGCAGAGATTTCAGCTTTAGGCAAACCTGCAATATTGGTTCCTTATCCCTTTTCTACGAATGACCATCAACTCGCAAACGCAAAGATATTAGAGCAATACGATTCTGCGATAATGATACAAGACAATGAACTGCGAGAAAAACTTCCAAAAGCCATCCTCGAAATAATTTTCAATCAAAAAAAACTAACAACTTTACAAGAAAACATAAAGAAATTTGGCAAAAGGGATTCTGCCGAAAAAATAGCAAAGGAAATTTTAAAATATTTGAATTATTTAAATTAATTTTGAGATTAATTAATTTTTGGTATGGAAAAGACAAGAACGCTACCGTCTACTTTCGAAAAAAGATTAGATTTTTACTGGAAATCAATTGCTATTTATTCCATAATATTAATTTTATATGCTTTGATGCGTGGAACTATTGAAAGAGGCCGCTTAACTACGGTAGTGTCCGACCCAATTGTCATACTACTTGTGGCAATTATTGTATTTTCAATAATTGGATATGTTATTAACACTTGGAAATCCCCAAAAATAATCATTGGTAAAGATTATATTATTTTCAAAACAAGGATACGCGAAAAAAAGATATCAATAACAGATATTGTCAAAATCCAAATTGGGCAAGAAAAAATTGCTAACCTCAAACACTCCTTCCGAGTAATTAGATTCTTTGTAAAAGATAGAAAAAGACCTTTTAGAATACGTCCAAGCTATTTTTCGAACGAAAAGGAACTTGTCGAAACTATCCACTTTATAAAGAAAACCCACAACAAATGACCAGAATCCATATCAACAAGCTCTTTATTGTTTCTTGTTTAGCTTTTCTATTCTTCGAGAATTCGATATTTTCTGCAAACGAAACAAGAACCAACCTTGAAATTGTTGATGAACTTATAACAAATATTGCAAGAAAGATTTCTCTTTCGCTGGATACAATTTCCGACAATCGGACAATTTACATAAATGTCGATGAACATCCATTAAAGAACTTAAGCGAATCAATCTTCAAATCGACCCTTAGTAACTATAACTTCAAGCTAACATCTGTAAAAGAAAACTTAACTCAATTAAATATCTCGATTACGAAATACAGAATTTATTACCGAGAATCAAAAGATAATCAAGATTTAAAACAATATGAAAGGACTGTATCTTTAAAAATGATTGCTTCGATTTCGTCCGAGGAAGGACAAACATTCGCATATAGCTTTCAAGAGGAATTTAAAGACGCTCTGAGTTACGATGATATCCCCTTGGTCGAAAAAGATGGGGTTATTTTCTTTGGAGAAAAACCAAAAGAACAAGAAAGTTTTCTGAAAAAATACTTAGAACCAATAATAGTTATTAGTTCAAGCATTGTTGCTTTAGTTTTATTTTTTACAATTCGAACCAAATAGATTATTTCGAAAGTATTACAATTTCTGTTCGGCGGTTAAGTCGCCGACCGAAATCGGAGTCGTTCGGGGCAATAGGTTTTCGTTTCCCGTAGCCAATTGTGCTAATACGACTCGGCTCTATTCCTCTTTGTACGAGATATGTTTTTACAGATTCTGCTCTCAAAAGTGAAAGCTTATCGTTGTAAGAATGAGAACCTTTATCGTCGGTATGGCCCTCGACTAAAATTGAAACCTTGGGCTTATTTTTCATAAACTGAAAAAGAATTTCTAATTCCTTTACTGTATCTGGAAGTACTGCGCTATTAAAATCAAAAAGCAAATTTTCAATGATTAATTTCCGACCCAATTCAACAACTGGTATCGTTCGGCGAACGATTTCTTTCCTTTCTGGACTAAAAATAGCAATTGTTATCGAATCTGGAATTGCGGGCAAATCCGTTCTGTATTTTATTGCATACAAATTAGTTAACTGCTGCGAAAAATTGTTTAATATTGTTGAAAAGGGATAATCGATGTCGAATTGATGCCCCCGAGATTTACTTGCTATCAACTTATACTCTTGAAGTTTCAGCGGACTAACAGTAAAACACCTAATTTCGTTTGTTATCAGAAACTGTATAATTGAATTTGTTGTTTCGTTGGTAAAACCACCTCCTTTTTCACCGAGTTGATGATATGGGGCATCGGTAATAAGTACAATTACTCTATTTGCAGAAGGTCTCCAACCAATATCTTTAGTAGCCTTAATTGCTTCGAGTGCATTTTCTTTTTCGTCTCCGCCACCGAAGGCTCGCACGTTAGCTAACCAAGAGAGAAAGACATTAACATTATCTGTCGGTTGGTAAACTTTTTCAACCAAATCGGAAAACAAAATCAAGCCGATGCGATAATCAATGCCACGGCTAAGAAGTGTCGATACAAAGCGGGAAATGTTGCTTTTGATTTCATCGATTTGCCTTTGCATCGAGCCCGTTACATCAAGGATAAAAACAAAATCTGCTGGAACTCTCTCGGTAACTGAAATTTTTTGCACCGATATTACTTGTTTTTCGAGTCCATTTTCAGTTACTATCACATCATCGACGGTAAGTGTATCCAATGGGAAACCGCTTGCACTGAAAGCTTCGACAACTATATTTACCAGTGGAAACCGAGAAATATCAACGTTTCTAATAGTTAAGGAAACGGGTTTTCTTTCGGTTTTAACCTCTGTTTTTGTCAAGACCTCTTGAACCTTCCGAATCGAATCGCTCGTTGGCTGAGGTCTAAAACCAAGAGTTAAAATAAAACATATAAATACACAAAACTTTAAAATATGACCAAAAAAATGAACAAAAGATTTCATTTTTTCAAATCAATGAAATAATAGTACAAAATTACTAAAGTATAAAGTAAACACCAAGTTTGGTTACAAGGAGCTGCATATTGAAACATTTTAAAGCAAAAGTATCTTTTTAAAATGGAATATTATAAAACTAATCGTAAAACTGGCGATATTAAGAAAAAGGTTTTATTTTCGAATGGTCGTGTACTTCGAAGAACTTGAGCAACTCGACCTTCTATATAAAGCCAATTAAATAAAGGCAGATAAACTCGTCCCAAAAGAATTTGATTAGAATACTGCAAACTCAAACCGAAGGGCCAAACGGATTGATTACGATATTCAACCTTTGCGTACAACCAATCGGCAAATTCTTTCGGCTTAAATGTAGTTAATTTTATGTTTTCATCTTCTGGATAAGGAACAAGGACTCGATGCATAAAAGGAGAAGGTTGTGAAAATACTTCACGCACCTCAAAGTAATTAATACCAATATCGAAACGGAAATAGTTTTCTGGATTTTCCTCGGTGAACCAAAGATTATAGAAAAATGTCATTTGCCCGGATGAACGCAACAAAGGAACAACAGAAAAAGTATCCAGAGTCAAATCGTTAGTCTTTATATAGTGATAGTACTTTTCGGGTTCGATAATTTCATTTTTTAAGGTTGTAATAGGAATTTCGAGATTTAAGTGGATACCAAACTGTGGATGAAAAGGCGTATGGAAATCGAGTCCACCAATCAATCTTCCACCTGGACCTTGATTTAACTTCTGGCTCGGTAGCCATCGAAAAACATTAGACTGATTATTCAGTCCGCTGGTAATACGATAAGCCCCACCAAGATATGCATTAATCAAATAGGGAATACGGTCAGTTGTTTTATAATGACGATTAACGTATAAAGGACGACGAAGAACAATTTTTGAAGAGCCAGAGCCCCAAAAGATATAACCTAATTCATCTGTGCCAATAGCATTCTTCAACCAAAAACCAGATTCTCCGAACTTTAATGTCTGTTCGAAAAAGGACAAAGTAAAAGCGTGAGTAACATTTGTAGGTTCAAGATAGTTGATAATGGCTTGGGCTTGCGAAGCTGTTACGGGAACTTCGGGCGGAATTTCAACATAACAATAGTCGCGTTTTCCCTCGACCCAAGTATAAGGGTTCGAAAACGAAGAACCCCCGGAAAGGATAGAAATCAATTTTTCGCCAAGATAACTTTGTATCTGAGTTGCATTCAAGCTTTGCTCCCCACAGGTAAGAAGTAGCAAATCGAAAGCTGAATAATCATCGGTTCTTGGGGCAGCAAGAATTTCTACCTTTGTTTTGCTTAATTTAGTTTCATCGTAACCAAGAAGACGAAATGCTTGGTAAACTTGAATCTGCAAATCGGTTTCGCAAACTTTCCAACGTGGAAAATACTTACGGATTTCGGGGTCGATTGTGGTTAAATCTTCAATTATTTTTCGAGGGTCTGGATTTTGAGCTAAACATAAAACAAAGCTTGCAAAGAAAATTCCAATTATAGATATTACCTTTTTCATACCACATATCTCAGTTTTTAGAAATTAACAATAAAACGAGCCATAGGAACAAAATAACCTTTATTCTCCCAAGGTTCTGGGTTATCTTTGAAAGGAACAAGATATCCGCGTGCATCAAGTCTTAATGTTAGAGTATTTTGGATTATAGGTATTTGTAACCAAACGCCGCCTCCAATTCCTCCATTGAAGTACTGCGCATTGAAACCAAAAGGAGTTGCCACGTTATCCACCATAAAGTCGATTTTTACAGCAACATCACCAACTATTACTTCGTCATACTTTCTAAAATTCAATTTTCGACGAAAATCGGCTGTGTCTAAATCGTTGAACCACTTTTCAACCTGATAAAAAGTAGCTCCAAGTCCAAAGCGGAAGTAATAATTATTATCTATACGCGCACTAAAAGTATAATATGCTTGAGCATTCGAACGAATCAAATAATCAAAATCGGAACTTGCAAGAGCTAATCCTGGGTCGTAAAACAAGGTATCGATATTTCTTCCTTTATACTTACTTTCTTTTGCATCCCCAAAAACATAACCAAAATCAACGTGAAAAACTCCACTTTTTGGGATAACTTTAATTGGAAAGTCGAAAGAACCCGCCAAGCCAAATCCACCAAAAGTTAGTTTCCTTTGGATGCTGAATAAATCTTTGCCAATCGATGCCCAACCATCTGTTGGTAGAATAATGCCAAATTTCACATTTTGCCAAATTGCACTCAAGGTTACTCGTTCCCCAAAAAATGAAGTATAATTAATACAATCTATCCCATACTTCAATTCCAATCCGAACAAGGGCAACTCTGAATTAGAGTTACCCTCGGGGTCGACAACGAAATTCCCATTATCGTCGTAATAGCCGGGAGCAGGATAACGACGCCAAAGTATCCAATCCGGACTTACCAAGAGCTCGTGTTGCTTCAAGCCAAAGTCGAAAGGCGAGCCATCCGTAATACGCTTGGTTCTTTGAATATCAGTCGATAATAAATCAGCTTCATTCGAAAATGGGCTTTCGGTAATTCCAAAAACTTTTCGTGCAAACCACTGCACATTTCCAATACCCTGTGCTTCCAACGTAACATTCGTAACATTCCGCTGCAACAATGCCGAAACCATTAAATCGTAAAGATTATCGGCGGCAAAAGTCTCATCTAATTTAAAATTTTTCAACTCATCGTATGTGTAAATATCGCCTGAACCAATATTCTTTAAACTTTTCTCCAAATCCGTCGATTGAGAATAACTTAGAATTAAAGCAATAATTGTTCTTGGTATTTCAGTATGAGGTGTTTTCGTCGTAACCAAATATGCATTTTCAACTCTTTGTTCAGCAGCCCCTTCATATTTCTGTCGATAGTACTGATAAACTTGTTCCATAACAGAACGTTCAGGAGCAATCAGACCTCTTCTTTCGATAGTTTGAACAATTGTAGTCAAGTCATCGCCACCTTTTACTCCTTGCTCAACTTCATTTAGGATAGCTTGGTCGACAGCCTTTAAAATATTTTCATCGATTTTAATTCCAGCTGCTCTTTCTTGCCGGAGTCTTATCGCTCTGCGAACATCAGCAACATTTTTAAGTCTGTAAAGAGAAATATTACCAAAACGATAATTCGTAAATTTACTTAAAATCATTTCCATTTCGGTCCGGGTAGCCTCATCTTGGGCGTTTGTTGGGGAAAACCAAAGAAGAAAGGCAAAGAAAATCAAACAAAGCAAAACTTCTTTTTTCATCTTTTTATCACCTTCACTATTCAAAATATTCAAATTTATCTCCCTTTAGGTCGAGGTTGCGATGGAGTTGTTCTCCGAGTCCCTTTTTCTCTTTCGTAAGAAAAAGTTACTGCCATAGTTTTATCGGACGTTCCAGATTTACCATTGCAAAGATTCTTGGCAACAGCATACAAGGGGACTGTTACTGTTCCGCTTATTTCATCTTGCCCGCGAGGTAAAGTGACGTTGAATTCTAAAACAACAGAATAAGCATTTTCTTCCCGTTCTATTGTAGGCTCTCCGAAAACATCAACTATATTTGCAAGCCTATTATCGAGTGACGGTTTACCAGCCGAAAAACTAATTTCAGGCTTACTTCTACCTTCGGAACCATCGGGTGGTTCGCTTAATTTAATATTTGTAACTGTAATTCTTACTCTTGTGCCAGTCTGAGTTTTTCTTTCCACTTTATCGACAACATTGATTTTAGGTGCATCTTGTTTGATATCTATTTCTTTCAAGGGCAAAAGTTCGACTTCTCTGCCAGTTAAAGGTTGAACCCACCAAACTTTTGCATAAAGTTTATTCGCCCGACAAGACAAATACACTGCATCTTCGGGCGGAATAGACAGCCCCACAAATGGTGGCTTTTGTTGGTCTATATCTGTTGCCAAATAAATCCTAAATTGGTCAGCTTTTATCTTTGCCCCAGAATTTGGTATTGCAGTGAGTGTTATTCTATCGCCATAAGCAGCGAAAGACAATTTATTTTCAACACTCCTTCGACTCTCCTCAATAAGTCCAGTCTTAAAAATTTCCAAATCTGCGGTTTCAGTTTTTGCTCTACCAGCAAGCCGATGCGTTATTTCGATTTTATATTTCCCCGGAGCTAAGGTTCTATCGACAACTCCACGATAAACTCTATTCCCACCAACAACAGGTCTTGGTGCAATCGAGCCAGCAATTTCATCCTCCCCACGGCAAACAATTCGAGCAACGGTTGTTCCAACTTCATCAATTACTCTTCCTTCAACCACATTTCCACCAGTTCCTTGGTAAGGACTAATAGTAAAATCGAAAACTGGTTCGACTGCGTCAAATTGAGCAAAATAGGGTGCTATTGTAACGGTTGGTTCCGAAACTGCTGGTTTAGGCGTGATAACCCTGACATCGAAAGCAATGCTATTTGAATTTTGGGGGAACATAACAGAAAGGCCTGGAGTTAAAAGCTTGACGATATAACCGTAAAGCCTTATCTTGGAAATAACTTCTACCGCATTTTCCTCTTCGCTTGCAAGTTTAATTGAATTTTCTAACATTTGGTCAAATTTATCAATATCGTCGACAGATTGAGATTTGAAAAGCAGTTCTTCTGGAGGCAAATTATATTTTATTAATCGCGATACTAATTCCTTCTTGACTTTATTTAAATCTTTAACTGTAAGAGTTACAGTTCCAATGTTTACTCTGGTTTCGTCGGAAACCGCTTGAAGAGGAACATCTTTGACAACACCAAGAATACGATTGGTTCGTGAATAAATTCTTAGCTTATACCAACCCGGTCTATTAGGTGGTTGGAAATTTACAATAAAAATACGCTTCTTCAGCTCCGAAAGTAATGAACCTCTTTGTTTTGCTGTGAATTCGGGAGAAAAATAAAAGACACTATCTTCATTATTATTAGGAGCAAACGAAGGACCTATGGCCAATTGAAGATTTTTAGGATAATAAGGGTCAAGATGGTGTAATGATATGTCTTTTAAATTATTTATAATTACTTCTTCAATTTTATTTAAATCTAATACAAGCTTTCTTAAGCTTAAAAATTCCCAAGTAGTTCCATCTTCGGTTGTTATGGATTGACCGGGCTGAAACTTTGTAAAATCAAGTCCTTTCTTTCTTATTTCTTCTTCAGTTAAAAAGGGTGGTGCTGTCAAAGGGTCTTGACTTGGGTTGAAGAAAATTTGATATTCAATTTCTTGGACATTTGCAAGTTTTGCATCGATTTTCAGCCGTTCAAGATACTCTTTTTCGGATTCACCTTCTTTACGTTTTAATTCTGCAGAAACGTCGGTAACACCTACTTCGACTATGTATTTACGGGAGGATTTTATGTCGGCTCCCATTATTTCTCTCATATTAATTCCCGGAGGTGGTATTGTTATTTCGTCCTGGGGTTTTGTGTTAATACCTTCGGTTCCAGCCCCCGATTGAAGCTGAGACAATATACTTTCGACTATCCTCATTGTTTCTCTCTGCTTTCGAAGCAGACTTTCCTCGGCTTCGTCGCGCTCGACTATGATGATAAGGAGTTCCAAAACCACAGCAAGGTATAAAATAAAATAAACCTTGCCAGCACCACCACCTTTTCCTGCCATATCAATTCCTTTTATTTATGTTAAAAGAAAATTTCATTAAAAATATAACATCAAATTTAAAGTAAAATCATTAAAAATCAAAAAGCAATTTAATATTTTTTGAAAAATCATAAAATAATTCTAAAATTAATTTTTTTGTAAAAAATGCCATTACCTATGTGTAAAAAAAACAACTACAAGTAAATCTTTTCAAAAATTGTAAATTTGTATGAATATGGATGAATAAATTTATCGCTAATGTTACAAATTTTACAACATCAAAAAACTGGGGAAATTTTAATCGAAGAAGTCCCTTTACCATTTTGCCCAAACAATTTCATATTGGTGCGTAACTCCTATTCAGTAATTAGTTCAGGGACAGAAAAAGCCTCGGTCGAGGCTACAAAATCCTCGTTGTTGGAAAAATTAAAGAAGAACCCACAACAATTGCAAGTAGTTTTAGACAATTTAAAAAAAGAAGGGTTACGTTCAACTCTTAACAAAGTAGAAGCAAAACTCGATTCTTATAAGACTTTAGGATATAGTTCATCTGGAATTGTTGTCGAATCGAAAAGTCCTTTTTTCGCTCCCGGAGATAGAGTTGCTTGCGGGGGAGCTGGGTATGCAACCCACAGTGAATATGTTGCGGTTCCACACAACTTAGCAGCCAAAATTCCAAAGAATGTAAGTTTCGAAAGTGCAGCTTTCACCACAATTGGTTCTATTGCTCTTCAAGGCATTCGCCAAGCAAATCCACGCATTGGCGAAAACGTTGCGGTAATCGGATTAGGCTTAATTGGACTGATAACAGTTGGATTATTAAAAGCAAACGGCTGCTTTGTTGCAGGGCTCGATATTAATCCAGCTAATTTCGAGCTCGCCAAATCAATGGGTTGTAGCCTTGTCGAAATTAGTTCCTTCGATAAAATTCAGGAGTTACTTGCTTTCACAAATGGTATGGGGTATGATTCTATTATCATCACCGCAAGTACGAACTCCAACCAACCACTTGAACTAGCTTTAAAATTGGCAAGAAAAAAAGGGAAAATTGTCCTTGTCGGAAGTGTTGATATTAAGATTCCTCGGTCCCCATTTTACGAAAAAGAGCTTGATTTTACAATTTCTTGCAGTTACGGTCCAGGCCGCTACGATAATTTCTACGAAGAATACGGGCTCGATTATCCCTTTGCATACGTTCGTTGGACCGAAAACAGAAATATGAAAGCATTTCTTCAATTAGTCGGCGAAGGACGTATTAATTTAGAATCTCTTATAACTCATCGGTTTAAAATTGCCGAAGCCAACAAAGCCTATGAACTTTTGACCGAAGGCAAAGAAAATCCAGTTGCCATCCTTATTGAATACGAAGAAAGAGTTGAAAGCAAAAAAGTAATTGTTCCAGTTAAGGTTAATAGAATTAAAACTGGAAAAAAGAAAATTGGATTTATAGGTGCTGGAAGTTATGCCCAATTTTATCTTTTACCCCAACTAAAAGCTTTGGATTTGGAATTTCATATTGTCTCGACAAAAACACCAGCTAATGCAATTTCTGTTGCAAAACATTTTGGCTTTAAATTTGCTACTACCAATTCTTTGGAAATAATTAAAAATTCAGAAGTGGATTACGTTTTTATTGCTTCGAGACATAATACACACTCGGAGTATGTTTTAGAGTGCATAAAAGAACAAAAACCAGTATTTGTCGAAAAGCCACTTTCAATCAAGTTGGACGAGTTACAAAAAATAATCTTTGAATATAAAAAAAATCCAATCCCTCTTATGGTCGGCTACAATAGACGTTTTTCGGAACCATTCGTCGACGCAAAGAAATATTTTCTTAATCGTAGCCAACCAATGGCAATTCATTATCGAATAAATGCGGGGACTATACCGAGCGACCACTGGATACAAAACCCAGAAATTGGCGGGGGCAGAATTATCGGAGAAGTTTGCCATTTTATCGATACAATGATATTTCTCACAAATGCACAACCAACCTTTGTCTTCGCCGAGCCTATTTCCCATTCATTAGAACAAGTTGGTATCGAAGACACTTGTGTTATCACAATAAAATTTGACGATGGTTCGGTAGGGGTTATCGAGTATTTTGCAAATGGAAATCCAAGTTTGCCAAAGGAATATTGCGAAATATTTTGTGAAAATACATCCATAATCATTAATAATTTCGAAAAAATGTCGATATTTAATAATAAAACAATAAAACAAAAGAAGTATTCTGGAATGAAAGGACAAAAGGAGGAAATCCAAGAAACTATTCGTGCATTTGAAAAAAATAAAAGCCCAATCGATTTCGAAACGATAAAAAATGTTTCGTTAACAACATTCGCAATTTTAGAATCAATTAAAAGTGGGAAAAAATTACTTCTTTACGAATTCGCAAAAAATAGTATAAATATATAGAGAATGAAAATGAAAAAGCCTTTGATTTATGTTGTTGACGACAACAAGATTACCGTTAAGTTAATGAGAAGATATCTCGAAGCAAACGGATTTGAAGTTGGGGAAGCCTACGATGGAATAGAGTGTATCGAACTTGTAGAAAAGCAAAAACCCGACGCTATTGTTCTCGACGTAATGATGCCCCGATTGGATGGTTACGAAACGGTTAAAAATCTAAGAAATAATCCAAACACCAAAGATGTACAAGTTGTAATTGTAACGGCTCTAAACGACGTATCAAATCAGATTAAAGCAATTGAATCGGGGGCAGACGACTTTTTGAGCAAGCCAATAGAAGAAAAGCTCCTTGTTGCGAAGGTTCGATTACTTTCTAATTTATCGTTTTCCCAAAAAAGGGTAAAGAAGTTAAAAGAAGTAATCATTGGCCTTCAAAACAACTCCTTGGAATTAAAAGATAAATCTGTGGACGATATTCTTGCCGAAGAGGGTTTAATTTAACCAGCACCTACCATTTCAAATTACTTGCTTCATCGACATAAACAGTTTGTTTCTTTCGAAATAGTGCAAGGACAATTGCCAACCCAATAGTTGCTTCGCCTGCTGCAACAGCCATTACAAAAAAAACAAATATTTGCCCAGCAACATCTCCAAAAAAAGCAGAAAAAGCTACAAAAGTCAAGTTTACTGCATTAAGCATCAGTTCAATCGACATAAAAACAACGATTGCATTGCGTCGGGTTAAAACACCTATAGTTCCTATCGTAAATATTATAGAAGATAATATCAAATAAAATTCTAATGGGACCGTTTGCATATACCCTCCTTACTCTACTTTGCGCTTGGCTAAAACAATAGCTCCAATTATAGCCGATAAAAGAAGAATTCCGATAATTTCAAAAGGAACTAAATAGTTCGTAAAAAGTGCTTTTCCTATTTCCGAAGCTGTTCCGATTCTCACCGAATCGGAAGAAATATTGCTGTTAAGATTTTTAGATGAAAAGAAAGCAATTGTAAATTGCAGAACAAAAGCAACTCCAAGCGCAACAGCCAAGAGGCGCCGGTAATCAAACTTTTCGGCTAAGCTTTCCTCCCTTGCGAGATTCAAAAGCATTATTACAAAAATTACCAAAACCATAATTGCGCCCCCATAGACCAGAACTTGGATTATTGCAATGAATTGAGCATTAAGAGTTAAATACAAACCAGCTAGCATCAAAAAATGAACAACAAGTGCGAAGGCGCTCCGAAGAGGATTACGACTTAATATCGTTACAAGTGCACTCGCAATTGCAAAAACAGTTAAAACTATGAAGAAAAAATACAATAAACTCACTGTATCTTGTAATTATTTTATAAAAAAGCGAAATTAATAAAAAACAAAATAGGATTTGTAATTTGCTTTTTTGTCAAATAACTAACTTTATGAAAGTTGGCTTGATAATCTCGGCTGCTGGTGTTGGTAAACGATTTGGCTCAAAAATTCCTAAACAATTTTTGAAAATTAAAAGAAAACCTCTTTTCTTGTGGACATTAGAAAATATACTCGGATGTATTGACTTCGAACCCGTCGTTGTAACTTACCCTCCCTGCTATTTGAAATTTGTTTCGGGCTTTTTAGAAGATACAAGTTTTAAGCAAAAAGTATTGCTTGTCGAAGGGGGCGAAGAAAGATATTTGTCCAATTGGAATGCAATACAAAACCCTAAAATGAGCAAAACCGATTACGTTTTTATTCACGATGCTGTTCGACCTTTCGTAACCAATACTACTTTGCTGAACTTATTCGAAAAAGTTCAAATTTTCGATGCAGTTGTGCCGGGAGTTAAAACAATAGATACAATAAAAACAATTAATAAAGCTGGATACATAGTAAAAACAATTTCAAGAGAAAAACTTTTCTGTATTCAAACTCCGCAAGCTTTCAAAACAGCTCTTTTAATAGATGCATATAAAAAAGCAATAGAAGAAAAAAAAGTTTTTACCGACGATGCTGGGGTAATAGAAAATTACGGTTTTAAAGTCAAACTTATCGAAGGCGACGAAATAAATTTTAAAATCACAACAAAAATTGATTTTGAGATTGCAAAATATATAATAGAAAAAGGAATTTATAAACAATTTTAAAAAAGAATTAGAATAATGAAAGAACAACAAGCACAACAAAAGAAAGGAGCAATATTAATTGTCGACGACGACATTAATTTCCTTCGCCTTCTGGAAGTTTCCCTTTCGAAACATTTCGATATTACACTTGCCAAAAGTGGACCAGAAGCATTGGAAACTATCAAAAAGGGACTTAAACCAGCTGTTATCTTAACAGACCTAAATATGCCAGTGATGAACGGGATTGAATTTTTGAAACACACTCTTAGCCTTGTTCCCAACGCAATTAAAATAATTTTATCAGCATACACTAATCCACAAGAAATCATTGCAGCACTCAACCAAAGCCGAGCATATATGTATCTTACCAAGCCCACGGACTTAATACAGCTAATCCAGATTCTTCGTAATGCTTGCGACACATACAATTTAATAGTTCAGAACAACAATTTGCTTGAAGCATTCAAAAAAATTGGTATTACCGACGAATCGAAAATACAAGAACTATCGAAAGTTCCAACCTGGCAGTTACAAGAAAATATTGCGAAAGATTTTGTTTTCTCCCTATCGAAGGTATTATCTTTGAGCGAAAGATACTATTATACAAACCACACATCATACGTTAAAGCAATTAGCGAACACCTTGCCAAAGAAATTAAATTACCCGAGAAAACCATCACCGATATTAACTTATCGGCTATGCTAATAAATCTTCCTTCGATTATTTACCCAAAAAGGTATAATTTGTATGACCCTTACGATATCGATGAAATAGATAGGAACTACTTTTTCCGACTTTTTTCCGAAGTTATTTCAATTTTAAAAAATATAAACATTATTTATTATCCAATAAATATTTTGAGTCAAATTTGGGAAAATCGTGCTGGAACTGGGGGTCCAAATAAACTTGAAGGTGATTCAGTCCTTATTGAATCGCAAATAATAGCAATCGCCAACATTTACCACAATAAAGTATACAGAATCCAACCAGCCCATATAGCAAGGCTCGAAGAAGAAGGTCTTGTTGTCCAAACCAAAGAAGAAACATTCGACCGCCATAACGAAGCAATCAAATTTTTCTATCGTCGTGCCAATTGGTTCGATTCGGATTTGCTAAACACATTTCAAAATTTGGTCAAAAGGCAAGCAATTCCCGAACTGACAATTCCAAGAGTCAATCTTACAATTAAGAATTTCGACTTGCGAACCACTTCTTCGACAGACGAAATCTTTATTGAAAGTAAAGACGTAGAAAAAATGCTCATAAGCCCAGAAGAGCAAGCTGTCGAAAGAATAATTAGGGTCGAAAAATTAAAGCCCGGAATGATAGTTGCACAAAACGTTGTTACGAAAAGTGGAGTTCTTATTGTTCGCCAAGATAACAAAATTGATGAAGCACTTGCAGACAATATAAAATATCTTGCTAAATCGGGACTAATTCCTTCGGAAATTTCTATTTACGTTGTCCCTCCGCCCGACATTTCGAAAGAAGAGCAAAAATAATTCCAAATAATGAAATTGTTATGCTTAAATATGGCAACCAATCACCAAAACGTGTATAAATCGTCATCTCATTCAATTTTGGAACATCAACAACAATTCCTACTCTCTGATATTGTGGAGCTTTTACAACTGTCGTACCATTTGGGCTTATAACCCCAGAAATTCCAGTATTAGCACAACGCACAATAAAGCGTCGTGTTTCTATCGCTCGAACAGTTGCTATTAAATAATGTTGAATTGGACCAAATGTATAATCGTACCAACCGTCATTGGTAATTATTACACCTATTTCTGCACCTTTCCGCACAAATTCAGCACAATAGTCGGGGTAGATGGATTCTATACAAATTATTGGGGCAATATTTGTAGTTCTCTTTCCATTATTCATATTTAACAAATTTTGCTCTTTCCCCTTTGTCCAACTTGATATACCAACATTCCATTCCAAAAAATCACGGGCAAAGCCGAAAACTTCGCCAAAAGGTATTTGTTCACCAAAAGGTGTAAGTCGTATTTTATGATAAATTTGATAATTGTTACCAACTGGGTTCAACAAAAGTATCGAGTTATATGTATTGTATGGCTTTGTTGTATCGTCCAAGAAATATTTTGTTGCAAAAGTCTTTTTATCAGTGGGTTTCAAAAAATAAAAATCTGCAAAACCAGTTAAAAGAGAAAGACTGTCTTTGGACAAAAAATCGTAGAAAATCGAAAAATTGTGATTAGCATTAACTTCGAGACTTAAGAAGGTTATAGCAGTTTCACTCCAAACAACTAAATCAATATCTGAATATCGCTCCAATAAAGAATCTTGAACTTTTTTATGTATTAAGATTTGGTCGAAAGCATTCGTTTCCCATTTCCGCCACGGATTGATATTTGGTTGAATAATCCCAACACGGATTTTTTCGCGATGGGCTTGAATATTAGAAGGTTCGAATTGTTTAGCTCTAAGTATCCCATAAATGTATGGGGCAATTAAAATAAAATAAAAAACGAAAGCAAAACGATTAAAAATCAAATATCTCAAATTCGAAAAGCCTTTTCGATTATAATCATCTATTGCTAAAAATATCAAAACATTGGCAAAAACAATCAAGAAACTCACCAACCAAACTGCACCTAAATCTGCAATTTGAATCCAATAATGATTGTATATTTGCGTGTAACCAACACTTAGCCAAGGATAAGCAAGGTCGCCAAGACTGTGCAGCCATTCAAATGCAGTCCAAAAAAATGGGAAAAGAAACAGAGCAAAGCGATAATTTTTTCGTTTGCTGACAATATTAAGTCCAACAAAAGGAAGCATAAAAAAAAGTGGATGGACAAAAGCAAGAACAATACCCGAAACCAATAGATATGGGTCGCTATCTTTTTGCCAACTACTAATCCACCAATTAGTAGCGGAATGATAAATTAAGAAAACTATGTATAAAAGTATCCATTTTCGACGAACCAGAAGGAACACAGAAAAAATTGGTATAAAAGCTACGAAAGCCAATAGAAAAAAAGGATATGGGGGGAAAGACAAAGATAAAAGAACGCCCGTCAGTAAACCTAAAAAGAAATACTTCTTTTGCAATTCTTTTCGAGATTAATTAAAAAATTCTGGATACCAAGTTATATTCAATCTTGGCAAAGAGTAGTAGTAATAAGCATCAACATATCTTTTCAAGTTGAACTCCCAGACATTTCTGTCGTGAGTAAAGTCGAAGATTAACTGCCATTCCCCAGTAAAAGTAAACAAGCCAACAGTCGAAATAGGAAGATTGAAAATAAAACCAACGGAAAAATTTGCCCCGAAAGATTTACGAGAAGCCCGATAAGGATGTCCTAAATCCGTAGTCTTAGTTATATAAGTAAGACCAAGACCGCCAAAAAAATTCACTCTCATCGAAGGATTAATTAAGAACAAGGAGCTCAAAGAAAATGTTCTGTAAATATCTGCCAAGTCCTTATAGTTAGTATCGAGCTCCTTTTTAAAATATGTATAGGTAAATTCAAATCTATTAATGTTAAAATCAATGGGGGAAAAGCAAATATGTCCAGAGTAGAAGAATTTTCCTTCTTGGGCTGCGTTTCGGTTTTTCTCAATTCCTCCTTCGCTCCAACTTTGTAAAATTACAATGGTGTTAAACCCAAAACTCCCACCTATACCAAGAAATTTTGGATAAGGTACAAAATATTCCTCCTCCGGTTCATCTTCGAACTTTTTGTCTTGGAAGAACTCTGCAAGCGTAATTTGGGGGGCAAAAAAAAGCAACAATAGAACTAAAATTTTGAAAAACTTGATGGCATTTTTTGTTGTCATTTCAGTTACCTGATTTAAAGATAAAGATTTAACTTCTGAAATCTTTTCGGCGATATGCTTTAAATACGAAGGCTCGTTTCTTTTCCCTCGGAAAGGCTGGGGCGACATATACGGAGCATCAGTTTCAAGAAAAAAGCGGTCGTTGGGTACTCTTTCGATAACATTAGTAAAAGAATTCCTCTTGTATGTTACATTTCCAGTAAAGGAAATGTAACCACCAATTTCTAATGCCTCGTTCAAAAAGAATTCATCTTGCGAAAAACAATGAAGTACGAAACTAAGGTTACCATCTTGTTCGGAACGAAGAATTTCCAGCAAATCCAGGTTAGATTCCCGATTGTGAATAATCGCTGGAAGATTATACTGTTTCGCCAATTTCAATTGCTTTACAAAAACCTCCTTTTGAATTTCTGGGGGCGCGAAATTATAATAGTAATCCAAACCTATTTCACCAATAGCCACTACTTTATTTTTCTTCTCTTTTAAATAACTTATAATTTTTTCTTCCACTGCCTCGGAGTATTCGATAGCATTATGGGGATGAATTCCCAATGCACAATATATATTTTCATTTTCTGCAGCTATCTGGACAACTTTGTCCAAGTTTCCAAAGTCGGTCGAAGGAACAATAATAAATTCTACACCCGAATCTTTTGCTCTTTGTATTACCTCGTTTCGGTCGGATTCAAATTCACTCGAATCTAAATGGCAATGAGTATCAATCATTTGTTAAGTTTCAATTGTTCTAATTTTGCAATCACTTCGTCGACGTGACCATCTACTTTGACATTCGAATCTATCCAACGAATCACCCCTTCGGGGTCGATAATGTAAGTCGAGCGAATAACTCCAATATGTTTTTTCCCACACATAATTTTTTCTCCCAATACGCCATAGGAATTGCAAATCTCCTTGCTCGGGTCGGCTACCAGATGGAAGTTCAAGTTGTATTTTTCTTTAAAATTTTTATGCGATTTGACACTATCTGGACTAACTCCGATTACTTCTGCATCGTTACTTGCAATTCGTTCATAATTATCTCGGAAATCGCAAGCTTCGCGAGTGCAACCAGAAGTGTTGTCTTTTGGATAAAAATATAAAACTACCCATTTGCCCAAAAAATCGCTCAACTTAATGCTTTTGCCAGAATCTGTTTCCGCAACAAAATCTGGTGCTTTATGTCCTATTGATAAAGCCATTTTACCTCCAGTTAAAAATAAAAATTTTAAAACGATTGAACTTAACAAAAATTTGCTAACTCTTTTCTTTTCTTTCAACTTTTACAAAATACACATAAAAAATAAAGACTTCGGGGGGAATTAAAAGAACTAAAGACAAGGTATCGGATGTAAAAAATGGACTTCGCCAACTTTCGGGAAATATTAGATGTGCAATAGGGCTTGTTAATGCCCATAGAATAAAAAATAAAAGTACAAAAACTAAAACAACCAACAAACCAGAGAAAAGCCCCTTTTCTTGCCATATTTTAGTAAACGCATACGCCCAAGCTAAAATGTGTAAATAAAAAATTGTAATCTCTATCATAAATTTTTAAAACTTTGCTAAATTGTATTGCAAACAAAATGCAAATATAAAAGGTTAAAGATGGAAAGCAATTACATTGTTGTATTCTCGACAGTTGAGAACTATCTAAATGGTTATCAAATCGCAAAAGTGTTGGTTACCGAACGGCTCGCAGCTTGTTGTACAATCTTGCAAAATGCAATTTCTATTTACGAATGGGAAGGTAAAATTGATGAACGAAAAGAATTTGTTTTGATGATAAAAACCACACAAAACAAATTCGAGGAATTAAAACATAGAATAAAAGAACTTCATACCGACAAAGTTCCAGAAATATTGGCAATACCTATCGTTCAAGGTTTGGAAGAATATCTCGATTGGGTTAGCCAAATTACTTCTTCTTAACTTAGTTCCTTTCTATTTCTTCCGCCAATTTTTGAATTTCAAAAATTCGAGCATACTTTCCATTCAACTCAAGCAAATCCCGATGGCTTCCTTCTTCGACAATTTTCCCATTTTCAAGCAAAATAATTTTATCGCATAAAAGGACGGAGGATATCCTTGTCGAAATAATTACCTTTGTGCAATCGATCTCGAAAATATTTTTCAAGATTTTCTGCTCAGTTTCGGAATCTACCAAAGAGAAAGCGTCGTCGAGTATTAAGATTTTGGGTCTCGAAATCAAAGCTCTTGCAATAGTCAATCTTTGTTTCTGCCCACCCGATAAATTTATTCCGCGCTCTCCAATGATTGTATTAATACCATTTGGGAAACTTTGTATATCAGTTCCCAAACCAGCCAATTCCAATACATAAAGTATTTCCTCCTCGTTTGCATCGAGTTTCCCAATTCTAACATTTTCTGCTATTGTGCTTGCAAAAAGAAAAGGCTCTTGGGTTACGACGCCAATTTGCTTCCTCAACGAATTATCATCGATTTCCTCTATTGGAAAATGGTCGAGAAAAATTGTCCCTTCGGTAGCTCGATAAATCTTCGACAAAAGCTTAACAATTGTACTTTTACCAGCTCCAATTTCACCCAAAATCCCCAAAGATTTTTTTTCTTCTACTACAAAACTAATTCCATCAAGAACAAATTGAGTTTCCGTAGAGTACTTAAAAGATACTTTAGCAAAAACAATTTTACCTTTCAAATCGATACTCAACAAGCTCGCTGATTTTTGGGTTTCAATTTCAAAAACCTTCCAAAGCCTATCAATCGAAGCCGAAGCCCTTTGAATTAAATTAGTTACCCAACCAATTGCAGCAACTGGCCAAATAAGCATATTAATGTAAACAAAAAATTGCGAAACCTCGCCAAGTGTTAATGTATTTCTCATTACACGAAGACCGCCATACCCAATAACAATTAGTTGCGACAAGCCAATTAAAAAGATAAGCAAGGGTATCATTAAAGTTTGAAAGAACTCCAATTTCATATTTTTTCTACGATACTCTTCACTTAATGCATTGAACCTCTTTGCTTCATATATTTCACGAACAAAAGCTTTCACCAAACGAATCGCAGAAAAGGTTTCCTGTGCTTGAGTAGTTAATTTTGAGAAATGTTCTTGTACATCTTTGAAAGAGATATAAATTTTTCTACCTAACACATAAGTGGTTAGCGTTATCAAAGGTAAAGGCAAAATCGAAAGCAAAGTAAGTTCCAAATCTAAGTTTAACATAAAAAAAAGCGCCATCACGAAAGTTGTTACAGTACTTGCAGTATACATTAATGCGGGACCTAAAAACTCACGAGCGGAAGCAACATCATTTGTAGCCAGTGCGATTAGCCTTCCAGTTGAGTTCTCGGCGAAAAATGAATATGGCAAAATGGAAACTTTATCGAGAAAATCTTCTCTTAATTCAAACTCTACTATGCGTGATAAAACTATTATCATACGGCGAGTTAGATACATAAAAAAGCCACTGACAATAGTTAGAAGAAGTATCCAAAAAATTATCTCCAAAATTTCTTTCATCAAAAAGTTACCACGAGCAATTAAATCGACAGCCTTACCAACAAACTTTGGGATAATTAGAGCAAATAGATTAGAAGCAATAACAAACACAAATCCTACAATCAATCTTACTTTATGTTTGCTTATATATGGAAAAATTTTTCTAATTGCCATAAAAATTTCATAAAAGAAAGTATAAAACTCTAAATTATTACAAATTTTTTATGTAACTTATTTAGATTTTTTTTGTTAAATTTTAGAAGAAGATTAGGAGATAGAATATGAAAAAAATTTTTGTCCAATTTTCTTACCTACTTATTCTTTTTTCGCTCTCAATTTCGACAATATATGGACAGAAAATCACAGCCGAACAACTGCTTTTTAACTCATCGCAAGGGAAAGAGTACTGGATAGCCATCCCACCGAACGAAGACGACCGCCAACCCTATGGCAACACTGGCGAAATCGCTATTGAAATCTACGTAACTTCGTCGAAGAATTGTATGGTAACATTAGAAATACCCGGAATGAACTTTATTAGAACCAAAAAAGTCGAAGCTTTTAGAATAACAACTTTCTCGACTCTACGAAACGAACTATTTTGGAATTTGGAAGTTCGAGAAAGTGAAGCTCCAACACCAAAAGCCATTCGTTTAACAGCAAATGAACCCATTTCGGTATATGTCCTTAACCATCGAGGATTTACAGCCGACGGTTATCTCGCCGTTCCTATGAATGCTTGGGGAACTGAATACATACACCTTTCGTATTATGATTTTCGAGAAGACAACGCTGGCGGCGAGTTTCGTGGTGGTGGCTTCATTATCATTCCTTCACAAGTTGGAACCGAAGTATTAATTGAATTAAAAGGACGTGGAGCAACAATTGGAAGAACAATAGGTGGTCGTAAAATCGGCGACAAATGGAAAGTATCGTTAAACCCTGGGGATGTTTACTGCGTAATGGGGGATGGGACAACACGCGGAGTGTTCGACCTTTCTGGTTCAAGAATAATTGCGAATAAACCAATAGGCTTTATCTCTTTCCACAAAAGAACGCTAATACCCTCATTCGACCTTTGGAACGGACGTAATATGCTTTGCGAAATGATGCCACCGGTTCAAGCATGGGGGAAAAAATACTACACTGTTGAATTCCAAAGAAAAGGTCGCGGCGATTTCTTTAGAATCATTGCTGCAAGAGATAACACGACTTTTACTGTTAAATGGTACGACATCAAGGATGGAAAATTTCTTGGACAACGAGGTCCAATGTTATTGAGAAAAAGCGGTGATTTCGCTGAATTCGAGGAAGTCTATGTCCCCCGTAACGAACCAAATCAACAATACTCTATACGTGGGACATCGGTTTGGGAAGCAGATAAACCAGTACTTGTAATGCAATATTCATATTCCACAGACTGGGACAATGCCCCAGAGTTCGACCCATTTATGATACTCGTTGTACCAAGAGAGCAATTCGTTCCGAACACTGTTTTTCAAACCCCAGAAGCGGAAGCACAATTCTTGGACAATTATTTCAACATTATTGCCATCGGCGATACAAATGACCCAAGCAACGAAAAATTAAAGTCTATAACAATCGATGGAAAACCAATTTGGGAAATTCAACCTCAATTCCTGTTCAACCGAATTCCGGGCACCGACCTTTACTGGGCTAAACTTATGGTGAAACCCGGAGCCCACGTCGTCCGAAGCAAAACTAAGTTTAGCGGGTACATTTACGGATTCAGTAATGCTGATGGCTATGGGTGGCCCGCTTGTACGGCTTTCAACAAAGTTGATGAAACTGATACCTTGCCCCCAGAAATTTTTGTGGTAGAAGACTGTGGCATTTTTACGATTCGAACAACTGAACTAAGAAATGGGAAACCAGACGACGACCCGCGGCAAATTGACCAAGGAATATCTGAAATTTTCTTACTCGATGACTCTTACAATACTGAGTTAAAATTTCCGAAAGAATTTAAATCTTTCCCTCCCAATTACGATTTCAGCTTTATTGTCAAAGTTATTAACAAAAGGAAGCCTGCGTTGGCCCATCTTCAAATCATCGACCGCGCTGGTAATTCCTCGTTCGATACCCTTTACTATTACCCAGATACCATCGAAATTCGACCTAGACCAATAAACTTCGGAAAAGTAAGATTATATACAACTTCTAATATCGATGTCGAAATTAAAAACGCTTCCGCCGATACTACTGAAAAAATTAAAGCGATTTACTTAAAACAAGGAACTGTCTTTTCTATTACCAATGGGAACGTTCCACCAGAAATTGAATTACCACCTCTGGGAATTCATTCAATCAAATTGAGTTACACCCCAGCGGATGAATCTTTAACTCCATCAATGCTCGATATTGACACTTTGTTTGTAGTTACCGACTGCGATACCTTTAAAACTCCTGTTGTCGGACGCGGAGTGATTCCCAAAATTGCAGTCGAAGATTGGGATGCCGGTCCAGTCCAAATAAACTTCTCGGTGTGTAAACTGCAACAAACCGGGGTTGGCTTGTTGATTCAAAATCCCGGAACAGATACCCTCGTAATCACTGGATTTACAGGTATAACTGAACCATTCTATATATCTTCACCTTTCACACCTCAGTTAGATATTATCATTCCACCGCGTGGAACAGTCTTCCTCGAAACGCCTTGTTTTAAACCAACTGCTGTTGGTAACTTCGAAATCGATGTTACATTCCACAGCAACGCTGGAAGTGGCGATAGTGTTTCGAACTGGAAAGGAAGTGGAATACAACCCGGTCCTTATATCACCAACTACGATTGGCACCGTCGCCGCGTCGGAACTTCGAACGAAGGCAAAGTTTTTCTAAGAAACTCTGGTACTTCGAAGGTTAGAGTAACTGACATTAAACTTGGTCAAGGCTCCGCCTATTTCAAAATTAAACCAAATGGTATTGTTCCCAATCCAACTCCTTCAGTTCCAGTGGACTTGATGCCCGAAAATAGTACAACTGGTACAACTCAAATCGAGATTACAGTACTTTACGAGCCCCAAGCTGAGTTTGAACATAGCAACACTGTAATTCCAGAATTTCATCCAGAAGATGGAATTCCGCCCAACAGCGTAATTGGCTCGTTACAAGGTTATGGTTACCTCCCAAAAATTCAAATACGAGGTTATGAATTTCAACCCCCGGTCCTAGTCGGCACGCAACATCCAGATATTGGTAGCGTTGTAATTAAGTCTGTAAGTCAATCTGCCGACTTGTTCATCAGTTCAATTAATTTTTCTCAAAATCCCTTAAATGAATTTGAATGGGTAACAGCCCCGCCAACCAACATCATACTACCAATGGGAGATTCATTAGTTCTACCTGTTCGATTTACCCCGAGGATGGTAAATAGAAGGACTGCAGAAGTAAATGTAATTAACGATGCTTCACCCGCACCAGATTCTATCATCACAACAAATACCACAGTAATTGGGTATGGAATTGAAAAAGGGATTATTGTCGATTCAATAAATTATGGTTTGGTTCTACTTTGCGATGAGCCAATAAAGGAATTTACCATTACAAATACAAGTTCTACCACTCAAGCAATTATCGACAGTATAGCCTTTATCTCTGGCGATAAGGACAACTTCGAATTAGTAGGTGTTTCGTTTCCAATGACAATTTCACCAATGAATTCTATTAAAGTTTCCGCAAAATTCTCTCCAAATAGGACTGGAAGCTTCCGCGCACTCTTTCGTGTTTATAGCGACGTCGGAAACAACTACTTTGTAGAACTAATTGGAGCAAGCTACAATACTTCGGTTGCTCTTACAATTCCTGACTATGGTCCAGAACATAAACTTGCCCCCGGATATAAAATACCACTCACAACAACTGCAAAGTCGAGAAACTGGCGGGATGCTTCTATTACAGCCTTTGAATATTACATTATTTTCAAATCCGAGTGGTTCGAATTCCAATCCATCGAAAAAGGCGATATTTTGGATAACACTTGGAATGTGAGAGCTACCCAAGAAAAAATTGACGAGAAGTTTTCGCGTATACGAATTATTGGAAATGGGACAAATCCTATAAATAGGGATGGCATCCTTTCAAAACCTTTAATTTTATTGATGCTTACCGATGCAAAAGAATTAAATCCCTACATTTCTAACATAACATTTTTCGAACGTGACAAGTGCGTCGTTCCATCGGGCGATACATCAAAAATTGTTTTCAACACTTGTGTTGTCGATATGCGACCCATTGTAATTGCAACGACAAATTACTTCCTCGAAGTAAACCAAAATCCAGTCGTCGAGGACTTCTTCCAAATTAAATTTGGCGTAAGCTTCGAAGGAAATACGAAAATCGATTTGATAAATCTTGAAAATGGCTATATTAACCCATTACTAAACGAATTCTTAAAAGAAGGAACTTACGAGCTCACAGTGAACGCAAAATCTCTTTCTTCGGGTGTATATGCTGTCCGTTTGCTTTCGAATGGTTTTTCCACAACTAAAAAATTGATAATCTCTAAGTAATTAAAATTACAGACGAAAAAGGCGGGCAACTTTGCCCGCCTTTTGCTTTTACTAAAAAATTTAAGTTCCTTAAAGTTGATTTAATTACAGCCCAAGACATAAGAATTTCGAAAGAAATGAACAACAATTGAAAAAAGGTATTGATTATGAAAAATGCTTTCAATAAAAAGCAAACATAGATAATAAGTGAAGAAACTTATTTTCGACTAACTTGAACAAATCTTACCATAACTCAATGTATTAATAATAACTGGACAAGTATGAAAACTGGCAAAAGAATAACCAATGAAAACTTATACATATATTCAAAAAAGTGAGGCATAGCGATACCTTCGTGTTCTGCAATTGCCTTTACCATAAAGTTAGGACCATTGCCAATATAAGTCATCGAGCCGAAAAAAACTGCGGCTGTTGCAATGCCTTCGAGTAAATGTTCGGGGATACCCCCAACGATAATCTTATCGAAAAATAAATCTGGTTGGGCTTCGACAAGCCCTTTTGCAACTGAATAGAATGTAACTGCTGTCGGAGTATTATCTAAGAAACTACTGAGAGAGCCAACAGCATAGTAAAACTGGTAAATGGTTTTAAAGCCGAAATCTTTAGCGTGATGTTCAAGGAAAATCAAAGAAGGTGTTAAAGTAATGAAAATGCCTAAGAACAAAAAGGCTACTTCTTCTATCGGATGCCAGTTGAAACTATTCAATTTTCTTATCTCACGTTTTGTGAAAATCAACGAAAGAATTGCCATCGAAAGAATTATTATTTCCCGAAGATACATACTGAAATGGTGTGGTTGCATAAATGGAATGTATAATGGATTGATAAAAGCAACAGATAAGACAACTCCAAGAAGGAAGATAAGATTGAATCCTCCGTGGACTTTTAATGGTACATATTCTTGACGGTCAAGTTCAAGGTCCTCTTTCGATTCTTTCTTGTAGTAGTGTTTTTCAATAAAATAAAAAACTGTCAGCAAAATTACATTACAAACTAACCATTCCTTGACAAGTGTAAAAAACCAAAAGAAAGGAACTCCACGAAGGTACAGTATAAAAAGCGGAGGGTCGCCCAACGGAGTCAATAGTCCACCACAATTTGCAACCAAAGCAATAAAGAAAAGTATAATATGAACTTTATATTTTCGCCTGAAGTTGGTTTTTAAAAGCGGACGAATTAAAAGCATAGCAGCGCCCGTAGTTCCCATAAAGGAAGCTAAAATTGTCCCAACTATTAAAAAAATAAGATTCGTTTTAGGTTTTGCTTCGAGGTCTCCTTCGAGAAAAATTCCCCCAGTAATAACAAATAATGACCCTAATAGAATAATAAACGGTAGATAATCGAAAAAAACAGAATGAACAAGCGCCTCCGATAAATTATTCAATAAAAGCCAAATAGCAGTTGGAATACCTAATATCAAACTAACGAACAATTTATTCTTATTGCTCTCCCAAAAATGTGGAGTTGCTAATGGCATAATTGCTATGGCAAGTACCATCACCACAAATGGGAGATTCATATAGATAGGAACGTCTGGGTATTTCATAATGTTTTTCTATTTAAAAAATTATTAAATTAAAAATTCTTTTTAAAAAAAATTTATACTAAAAAAGAACACTTTATGGAAGAAAAATATACTAAAGAGACCATTCGCAAAAATTATCAAGCCATAATCGATTCAATTGAAAATTTAAAAGAAAAGAAAGGTATTCTTACAAATGTTAAAATAGTTGCTGTAACTAAAACTCATCCCATTGAAGCTATTTTAAATGCTGCGGATGCTGGGATAACTGATTTCGGCGAAAATTATGCCCAAGAGCTAAAGGCAAAGTACGAACTTGTTAATCAAAGTTTATCCAAACAAGTCAACTGGCATTTTATAGGGCACCTTCAAACCAACAAAGTCAAGTATATTGCTCCTTTTGTTTCCTTAATACATTCAGTTGATTCAGTCCATTTGGCAAAAGAAATCGAAAAGCAAGCCGAAAAAAACAATAAAACCATCGATATTTTAATCCAAGTAAATACTTCTGGCGAAGCTTCTAAATTTGGTTGCAGTCCCGAATTAACTTGTGAATTAATCAATGAAATCAAAGATTTGCAAAACCTACGAATTCGTGGATTAATGACGATTGGAAGCTTTTCGCTTGATGAAAAAGTTATCCGAAAGGAATTTCAACTACTGAAAAGCCTTTTTGAGGAAGCTAGAAAATCTTTCCCAAATTTACCGCTCAACGAGCTTTCTATGGGTATGACGAACGATTACTTAATTGCAGTCGAAGAGGGTGCAACAATCTTAAGAATTGGTACTGCAATATTTGGAGAAAGAAACTACCCATAACCAAAAATATATTTGGGGTTGCGAAAACCCCTACTTTTGGCATAATCTATGTAATATGAATATTCCTCTGTTGTTATAGAACGGCTTAACTTTGGATATTGATATGCTTGGTATCGAGGATAATATTGGTCCATTAAGTTAAGATATATATCAGTTCCAAGATTCTCGGCGATAAAGTCTATTATTTCTATTGTGTCCGACTGATTGTCGGGGAGAATAAGATGACGAATTATCAGCCCACGACGTGCAATACCATTTCTTACTACCAAAATGCCCACTTGTCGCTTCATCTCAATTACCGCCGACGAAGCATAATAAAAATAGTCGGGTGCCTCTGTATATAATTTTGCTTTGTTTGGGTCGGAAAATTTCAAATCTGGCATATATATATCAATCAAACCTTCGAGAGCTTTCAAAGTTTCAACTTTATCGTAACATCCAGTATTGTAAACTATTGGAATAGCTAAGCCATAGCTTTTCGCCTCGATAATAGATTGGGCAATTTGCGGAGCATAGTGGGTTGGGCTAACTAAATTAATGTTGTGGCAACCAATGTCTTGCAATCGAAGCATTATATTTGCAAGTTCATTAATACTTACACTTCTTCCTTCCCGACAATGGCTGATTGTATAATTTTGACAGAAAACACAAAGCAAGTTGCAACCAGAAAAAAATATAGTTCCCGAACCTAAGTAACCAACAAGCTCGGGTTCTTCGCCGAAATGTGGACCATAACTCGAAACAATAATAGAGGAATTTGTCCCACACTTTCCGATTTCTCCAACCATTCGATTAACGTTACAGTTGTGGGGACAAATATCGCAACTTTCGAGCCGTTTATAAAGTTCGTTTATACTTGTCATTAGCAATCAAGACAAAAGTCAATAAATTCAAATTTAATAATTTAATAATTCATTCTTGAAAAAACTTTAAAAATTTGTTGAAAAAATTGTAGGATGTATATGGTTTTAGTTGAATTCTCAATGTTTCCAACCGATAAGGGCGAAAGTGTAAGCCCTTGGGTATCGCAAGTCATCTCCCATATCGACAAAAGCGGGTTAAACTATCGACTTACCCCGATGGGAACAATAATGGAAGGTAATTGGGACGAAGTTTTTAAAGTCATATCAGAATGTTTTAAGATATTAGAACCACAATGTAATAGAATTTACTCGGTAATCAAAGTGGACTACCGCAAAGGAGAACAAAGTCGAATGCAATCGAAAGTCGAAAAAGTTAAGACTATTTTAAACAAAGAAATCAAAACCTAAGTCTTCGAAACAAGGTACTTACAAAATAATCTAAAATCAAAGAAAAATGATAATTTAACTTTGTCCAATAAGTTTCTTGTAATCGTCTGCCGAAAGCAATTCGTTTAATTCCTCCGGATTACTCATCTCGATTTTCAAAATCCAACCATCGCCGTAAGGGTCTTTGTTGATAACTTCGGGCTTGTCGTTAATTGAAGTATTCACTTCAACGACTTTCCCAGAAACTGGAGCAAAAATATCTGCAACAGTTTTTACTGCTTCGATAGTTCCTATCGATTCACCCTTGTTCACTTCGCCGATATCTTGCGAGATGTCGACGTAAACAATATCGCCAAGTTCGCTTTGTGCGTGGTCAGTAATCCCAATTGTAGCAATATTATCTACAATTCTGACCCATTCGTGGTCTTTGGTGTACTTTAAATCATCTGGGAAATTCATATACTACCTCATTTTGAGTTTGAAAAAATACAGAGATTTAATAAAATTTATTCAATTGGTTCGAACCTTGCTTGAAAAAATCTTAAATATTTTGGTTCAAAAACCATCCTTAACCCCTTGGCTTTTTCTCTATTTCGATATAACTCCATTACAGCCCAAGCAGCAACATCAAGGTGGGATTGAGTATATACTCTTCGCGGAATCGTTAGTCGGACAAGTTCCAACTTGGGGTAATTATGGTCGCCAGTAATTTTATTTCGACCAGCAGAAACAATACCGCGTTCCATTGCGCGAACGCCACTTTCTATATACAAATCCGCAGCAAGCCTTTGAGCTGGGAATTCGTTTTGTGGTATGTGTGGATAGAACCTCTTGGCATCAAGAAAAACAGCGTGGCCCCCAATTGGGACAACAATAGGTATTTCCGCTTCGAGTAACAAGTTGCCAAAATATTCGACTTGCTTCACTCGAAAGGCTATGTTTTCGTCCTTGACAGCTTCTTCAATTCCACGAGCCATCGCTTCGAGGTCACGACCAGCAAGCCCACCGTAAGTATGCAATCCTTCGTAAACAACTACCAAATTCCTCAACTCTTCGAACAAGTCCGGGTCGTTGCAAGCAACAAATCCTCCTATGTTAACATAAAGGTCTTTCTTTCCGCTCATTGTACAAGCATCGGTGTAAGAGCAAAATTCTTTCAAAATTTCGGCAACCGATTTATTTTGGTATCCGGGTTCTCGTTGTTGGATAAAATATGAATTTTCTACTCCGCGTGTTGCATCGAAAACTACTTTTATCCCGTAACTGTGTGCTAAATTGTTAACTGCACGAATATTTTCCATCGAAACCGGTTGTCCACCAGCCATATTGACTGGAGCACCAATGGTAATATATGGAATCTTACTTGGACCGACTTTTTTTATCAAATCTTCGAACTTCTGCAAATCGACATTCCCCTTGAAAGGATGCCAAACAGTAGGGTCGTGAGCCTCGTCAATAATTACATCAACAAAAGTACCACCAGCAAGTTCTTGATGCAAGCGAGTAGTTGTAAAATACATATTGCCCGGGACATAATCCCCTTGTTTAATCAATGTTTTCGATAGAAGATGTTCGGCACCTCGGCCTTGATGAGTAGGCACAACAAATTTGTAACCATAAAATTTTTGGACATTCTCTTCGAGATAGTAAAAATTTTTGGACCCAGCATACGCTTCATCGCCAAGCATCATTCCAGCCCATTGGTAATCGCTCATAGCATTAGTACCACTATCGGTCAGCAAATCGATGTAAACATCTTCGGACCGAAGTAAAAAAGTATTGTAACCAGCTTCTCTCATTTTCTCGAGACGGTACTCCCGAGTAGTCATCTTTACTGGTTCGACTACTTTAATTTTGTAAGGCTCGGCAAAGGGCCTTTTCGTTAACCCCATATTATCCTCTAATTGTCTCTTTAAAAAAATCGCAATTTGTTAAAAAAAATAGATTCAAACAAGTTTATGCTAATTATAAACTTGCATTTTCAACACCAAAACATTTAGTTCAAAATTTCAACAGACTTAATTCCTACACGATGTCTTTCAAAGAGAAACTATTAACTTTACTTATTTAGTTTGTTATCTTCAAACATAATTTCAGTAAACAAACAACACTCATTTACAAACTTTCGATTATTGGACTTCAATCTCTTGAAAAAAATTTCTTATTTAATAATTTAGTAAGGAATTATCCAAACTAAAGCAAGGGTTTATATGCAAATTGTTACTATTTCTCGTGGAACTTTAATAGGTGCAGAACAACTCGCTAATGCACTTTCGCAAAGACTACAAATTCCAATCATAACTCGAGAAAAAGTTATCGAGGAAGGGGAAAAATACTTAATCAGTGAAACTGGATTTACTGATATAACTTTTCTCGACCGCGCTCCAAGCCCTTGGGAACGTCAATATTACAAAAGAAAGCACTACCTTTTGAGTTTCCAAGTCGCCTTGCTCGAACTTATTCTACAAGAAGGTAGTTGTATTTATCTTGGGCATCTTGCTCATTTCCTCCTAAACGATATCCCATTTGTACTAAGAATAAGAGTAATTAAATCTTTACACAATCGAGCCAAAGCTTGGCAAGATAGAAATCCACACTTAACATACGAGCAAGCTCTCGACTATATAAGACTAATTGACGAACGAAGAAGACTTTGGGGCGATTTCCTTTATGGCGTAAATATCGAAGAACCCAAACATTATGATTTAGTCATAAATCTGGATAAAATCGACCCAGAGTATTTTGCTACAATTGTCGAACAAATTCTCAATCAGCCATATTTTAACTCTACCGAGGAAAACATTAAACAATTAAATAATCTTTTGCTTTCGTCGAAAGCAAAACTTTTGCTTTTCCTTGCACCAACAACTCGAGGTTTCGAAGTCGATGTCGAAGGCGATGCCGAAACTGGTCAAATTTCGATTTTGGGCTTGGAAAAAGAAAAAGAAAGGAAGGAAGCAATTGCACTTATTCAAAACGTTCTTCGAACTGAACCGGGTATTAAAGACATAAAGTTTGTCTAAAAGAGGTTTTCATACATTTTGAATTAGGAGGTTACATATGAACTTGATTGTATTTCTTAAAATGGTTCCAGATACGGTCGAGGAATTAAAGATTGCATCAGATGGGAAAACACTCGACCCCGACTGGTTGAGAATGAAAGCAAATGAAAACGACGAGCACGCTGTCGAAGAAGCAGTTATACTCAAAGAAAAATATGGCGGGACTGTAACATTAGTAACACTCGACGCACCAGAGGTCGACGAAGCAATTTACACTGCTCTTGCCAAAGGTTGCGACAAAGCAGTTAAAATCTTGGGCGATTGGCAAAATTTTACTTCCCCAGCGATTGCCGAAGTTTTTGCAAAGTATCTTAAAGAAAATAATCTAATCGATTCTAAAACCTTGATATTGACTGGTTCCCAAGCAACCGACGATATCGAAGGAGAACTCGTTTATTATCTTGGAGAATACCTGGAACTACCCGTCTACGGAGTTGTAACTTACGTGCAATATAATGAAAACAAGAACAATATTTTGATTAGGAAAGAATTTTCCGGTGGCTTGCGTGGCGAATTCGAAGTTGAACTTCCAGCAGTTTTAGGTATTCAAGCAGCTGAGAACCCACCACGATATGTCCCTATAGCAAAAATCCGTGCTATGATGAAATCTGCAAATATCGAAGAGCTGGAGTTTACACAAGATTTTGCTTCAAAAGGTATCGAAATCGAGAAACTTTACGAACCCGAAGTCGCTGGGAAGGCTGTAATGTTAGAAGGTAATCCAGAAGAAATTGCCACGAAAATTGTCGAAATACTTACTGATAAAGGTCTTATATAATTTATGAGACAGACAAATTTTTAGGAGGATAAATATGAACAATTCTGTAATTGTATTAGTTGAGCATCTTCGAGGTAATATAGTAGATATTACCTACGAAATGTTAGGTGTCGGAAAGAAAATTGCCCAACATCTAAACGTTCCTTTGCTTGCATTAGTAATAGGAAAGGACGTAAGTAAACTTACACCAAACCTGGGATTGGCAGACTCCGTACTATTGCTTGATGACGAAAAATTAGAGATAACTCCGCCACAACTAACAGCAAAGTTGGTCGAGAACGTTTACAAACAAAAGCAAGCTTCGATACTGTTACTTGCTTGTACGAATATCACTGCCGGAGTTGGACCAATACTTGCAAGGCGATTAGACCTACCTTTTATTAACTTCTGCAAGACTTTTAGATTCGAAAATGGGGACCTTTTCCTAACAAGCCAACTCTACGGCGGAAAGATTTTGTCGGAAGTTAAACTTATCGATAACAAAGGTATTGTTGGAATATATCCCGGTTCTTTCCCATTAGACGCTGGAAAGTCGGACAGAACCGCCCCAGTCGAAGAGCTTGAAGTTCCCGATTTTGTCCCCGAACCATCTTTCAAAAAATACATTGAACCAGAACTTGGAGATATCGACATAACGAAAGAAAATATACTTGTTTCGGTCGGAAGAGGAATTCAAAATAAAGATAATATCGAAATTGCCGAAGAGCTTGCCGAAGCAATTGGTGGTGCAGTTTCCGCTTCCCGTCCAGTTGTCGACCAAGGGTGGCTACCCTTGACAAGGCAAGTAGGGAAATCTGGAATGATTGTAAAACCCAAACTATATCTTGCTCTTGGCATTAGTGGAGCACCAGAACATCAAGAAGGAATGAAAAACTCTGAAACAATACTTGCAATTAATACAGACCCGAAAGCTCCTATATTTAATATTGCACATTATGGAGTAGTTGGCGACTTGTTCGAAATTGTTCCAATTCTTACTGAAAAATTGAAACAAAGAAAGGGATAACCAATGGAACCTGTAAGGCCAACATTTTGGAATATCCCTCATTGGCTGGAAATATTACAATATGCATTGGGATTTCTTTCTATTATCATATTCACCGTTGGTTTTATTCGCCATACAAAGAAATGGCGTATCGGTCGACCCGAAAAAATTCTGCTTTCGCTTTGGCAACGAATTAAATCCTTGTTCAACGGAGCAATTATACAGAAACGTATCATATCGGAATTCATCCCCGGGATTTTCCACTTGACAATTTTTTATGGAATGTTTATCTTGTTGATTGGAACTATAATTGCAACCGTCGATTGGGATGTTACCCATCTTTTCTTTGGCTTCCAATTTCTTAAAGGGGATTTCTATCTATATTACGAATTGTTTCTCGATATTTTCGGCATACTCCTAATTGTCGGTATTATCATCGCGCTTATTAGAAGATATATTTTTAGGCCCGAAAAACTTAAAACTATAATTAAACCAACTTTTAGTTGGGATTCCTTCTATTTGCTTGGAATTCTTTTCTTAATCGCTTCAACTGGTTTCGTAGTCGAAGGGCTTCGGCTTTCAGTTCAAAATCCTTATTGGAAACATTGGGCACCTATTGGCAACGAATTATCCAAACTTTTTGCTTCTATGCCCCTCTCAACCCTTCAAGATTTACACGTGGGGTTTTGGACAACACATATGCTACTATCTTTTTTGTTCATCGCTTCAATACCATTTACAAAAGCGTTTCATATCTTCTCTGCTTCCGTCAATATGATTTTCAAAGATACCTCGAAAATAGGTAGCCTTTCCCCAGCAAATGAATCTGGGGTTGAAAAAATCACAGAATTTACTTGGCGCCAGCTTTTACAACTTGATTCTTGTATTTGGTGTGGCCGTTGCCAAGAAGCTTGCCCAGCATATAATAGTGGAACACCTCTTTCGCCAAAAAATCTTGTCTTGAAGCTTGAAAAGGTATTGATAAGTTTCAATCCGAAGAAAATATCAAACGGTTCACCATCGAACGGCGAAGGCAAGGTACACGGCGAAATTATATCCGACGCAGAACTTTGGGCTTGCACAACTTGTAGAGCTTGCGAAGAAATGTGCCCAGTTTTTATCGAGCATCCAAAGTTGATTGTCGATATGCGACGCTTCCTCATTAATCAAGGAATAATGGACCAAACTGTCCAAGATGTTTTACAAAAACTTCAACGCTATGGCAACTCTTTTGGTCAATCCGAACGAAATAGAGCTAAATGGGCTTCGAGCCTTGAATTTAAGATTAAAGATGCTCGCAAAGAGGAAGTAGAATACCTTTGGTTCACTGGGGACTACGCAGCTTATGATGCAAGAATGGAAAGCATTACACAAAAAACTGCAATGATTTTCCAAAGAGCTGGTTTGGACTTTGGTATATTATACGAAGGTGAGAAAAATTCCGGAAACGATGTGCGACGAATTGGCGAAGAAGGTTTGTTCGAATTCTTAAAAGAAAAAAATCAGTTGTCTTTTGGAAAAGCTAAATTTAGAAAAATCGTTACAACCGACCCACACACATATAATACATTAAAAAACGAGTATTGGCTAAACGGAAATGGAGCAAATGAAAAAATCGAGGTTTTGCATTACACTGAGCTAATCGAGAAACTCATCAAAGAAAAGAAGTTAACTATTAACAAAAAATTAAACATCGAAGCAACCTACCACGACCCTTGCTATCTGGGAAGATATAACGGAATATACGACCCGCCAAGGAACATCCTTAAAGCAATAGGTGTAAAATTGAAAGAAATGCCCCGTAATAGAAGAAAAAGTTATTGTTGCGGTGCTGGCGGTGGTCGAATTTGGATGGAAGACAAAACCCCAGTTAAAGAGAGACCAGCCGAAAATAGAATTCGCGAAGCTGTTTCACTAAACAACATTAGTACATTTGTTGTCGCTTGTCCAAAAGATATAGCAATGTTCCAAGATGCTGTTAAAACAACTGGTTACGAAGCAAAATTATCGGTAAAAGACATTGCAGAATTAGTTTGGGATTCCATTGAACAGTAAATTTATTTATAGAAAGGAGATAAACTATGATTGCAGACCTTGAAGAAATTAAAGGTGTTACACTTGAAACTATTTACGAAACAAGCGAGGGGAAATTAATACTAACTTGCATTCAATGCGGAACTTGTGTTGGAACCTGTCCCCACGGAGAATATATGAAATATCCTCCTCGAAGAATTATCGAAATGCTACTCCACGGTTTGGCAGATAAAGTCTCCGATACAGATAGTATGTTGAAATGTGTCAATTGCTATGCTTGTATGGCAAAATGTCCACGAGGTATCCATCTTACAGAGGTATTGTTGCAGCTAATTAAAGAGCAAACCATACTAAAGCTTCCTACATTGCCTGCAGAATTACAAAAAGCACTCGAAAATAGTTATCGTTATGGCAATCCAATGGGCGAATCTGGTAGGAAAAGAGCCAACTGGGTCGCTACTTCCAAGTATCCGGTTCGCATTTTAAGTCAGAACCCCGGACCAGTCGATGTTCTTTGGTTTGTCGAAAGTTATCCAGCATATTATCCTCGAGGGCAAGATACTTGCCGAGCCATAGCAAAAATATTTAATCGCTTGGAAATCGACTTCGCAATTTTAGGGAACGAAGAAAGAAGCGCCGGGGAATGTGGACTTTTAGCATGGGAAACTGGACTTGCCGAAGCACTCATCGACTACAATATTTCCATTTTGGGAAAATATACATTCAATAAAATCGTAACTTCGGACCCACACGCGCTCGATGCCTTCAATTACCGCTATCGTATGTATGGTTTTAAAAAACCAGTCTACCACATTATTCCCTTCCTAATGCCATACTACGACAAATTAAAATCAATGCTTACTCGCCCGCTAAATTATTCTGTTACTTATCACGACTCTTGTTGTTTGGGAAGACACAATGGATTTTTCGACGAGCCAAGAGCTTTGCTTAATGCAATTCCCGGAATAAAATTAGTCGAAATGTTCCACCATAGAATCAATTCAATTTGCTGTGGTGGCGGAGGTGGTGGAATGTGGCTCGATACCTACTTTAAATCCCAAAATATGGAACGACTCTCCGACATTAGAATTCGAGAAGCAATAGCAACTGGTGCAGACATTCTTGCAGTCGGCTGTCCATACGAAATTCCACGATTCGAAGATGCTTTGAAAGTTGCTGGCTACGAAAACAAAATGGTTGTCAAGGATATTGTTGAATTATTATCGGAATCAATGGAGGACTGATTATGACAAATCAAGGAAACAATAAGGATATACGCATTGGCTTTTATATTTGCCATTGCGGAACTAACATAGCCTCCACCGTAGATGTTCAAAAAGTCGTAGAATTTGCATCAAAACTACCAAAAGTAGTTGTTTCAAGAGATTATAAATATATGTGCTCCGACCCCGGGCAAGAACTTATACAAAAAGATATTAAAGAGTTAGGCCTTAATAGAATTGTAGTTGCTGCTTGTTCCCCATTCCTACACGAGAAAACCTTTAGAAACGCTTCCTCCCAAGCGGGCTTGAACCAGTTCTATTTCCAGATGGTTAACACTCGTGAACAAAATTCTTGGGTACACTTGGACCCCTATGCCTCGACCGAGAAAGCAATTGATTTAGTCCGAGCAGCGATTTACCGAGTTGTTTATCATAAGCCCTTAGAACAAAAAAGAGTTCCTATACACCCCGATGTTCTTGTTGTTGGGGGAGGTATTGCTGGAATACACGCTGCACTAACACTTGCAAACGCCGGGAAAAAAGTTTATTTAGTCGAACGCGAACCCTCTATCGGTGGACATATGGCTATGTTCGATAAAACTTTTCCAACATTAGATTGTGCAGCCTGTATCCTAACCCCAAAAATGACAGCGGTGAAAAACCATCCTAATATTACTTTGTGGACTTATTCCGAAGTCATTGGTGTCGATGGTTATGTCGGTAACTTTAAAGTTAAGGTTCGACGAAAGCCAAGATATATAAACGAGGATTTATGTATCGGGTGTCTCGATTGTATCGAAGCTTGCGTTTATAAAGAGGGTCGTTTTTACGATGAATTTAATCTTGGTCTTTCAAAGCGTAAACCAGTTTACATTCCGTTTCCGCAAGCAGTTCCTCTACTTGTTGTAATCGACCCAGAAACTTGCATACAGTTTAAATCTGGAAAATGCAAGCAAACATGCGTCGAAGTTTGCGAACCTAACGCAATAGACTTTACTCAAAAAGAGCGGATAGAGGAAATCGAAGTTGGTACAATCATTATTGCAACTGGCTTTCAAACTTTCGACCCAAAGAAAATACCATACTACGGCTACGGAACATATCCCAACGTTTACACAGCACTCGAAGTAGAACGGCTAATTAATGCATCTGGACCAACGCAAGGGCAAATAGTATTAAGAGATGGAACCCGACCAAAATCAATTGCAATTATACATTGCGTAGGTTCTCGCGACAAAAACACCAACCAATGGTGTTCTCGTGTTTGTTGTCTTTACTCAATTAAGCTGGCACATCTTCTAAAAGAGAGAACCGAAGCTGAAATCTATAACTTTTATATCGACATAAGAACTCCAGGAAAAATGATGGATGAATTCTTTATAAGAATGAAAGAAGAAGGGATTAAATTCATACGTGGTAGGGTTGCAGATATTTATCCCGATACCTCAAATGGATGTTGCGGAAAACTTGTAGTTAAAGCAGAAGACACTTTGGTCGGAGAAATTATTAAAGTACCGGTCGATATGGTTGTACTTTCGATTGGTTTAGAACCGAGAGCAGATGCCCAAGAAATACGAAGAATGTTCAATATCACTTGTTCAACCGAAGGCTTTTATATCGAAAGACATCCAAAGCTTGCACCAGTAAATACATTTACCGACGGTATCTTCCTTGCTGGTTGTTGCCAAGGACCGAAAGATATACCCGATACAGTTGCCCAAGCGGGAGCTGCTGCTGCCGAAGCTTTAACATTGATAGATACTGGATACATTGAAATAGAACCTAATACTGCATTCGTTCTCGAAGATGATTGTTCGGGCTGTAAGTCTTGCATACCATTGTGTCCATATACTGCAATTTCATTCTTAGAAGACAAAAAGAAAGCATTTATCAATGAAGTTCTGTGTAAAGGATGTGGCACTTGCGTTGCAGCTTGTCCATCTGGTTCAATTGTTCAGAATCTGTTCGAAGATGAAGAAATATTTAGTGAAATAGTTGGTGTCTTAAATTACACTTATCACGAGGAGGAAGTATGATGGAGAACAAATCAAACGGTAATGGTCAAAAAGAATGGCAACCAAAAATTGTTGCATTCTTTTGCAATTGGTGTACTTATACAGCAGCGGATTCAGCTGGTGTCTCGCGCATTAAGTATGCCCCAAATATTCGAATTATCCGAGTAATGTGCTCGGGCCGCGTCGACCCGCAATTCATACTTGATTCATTCGCAAAAGGCGCCGATGGCGTCTTAATTGGTGGTTGCCACCCCGGAGATTGCCATTACCAAGAAGGTAACTATAAATGTTTACGCCGGTTCCGTCTTCTTCAAAGAGTAATCAACTCTTTTGGAATCGAGCCCGAAAGACTACGCTTGGAATGGATTTCAGCTTCGGAAGCCGATAGAGTCCGGGTAGTAGTTAACGAGATGGTCAACCAAGTAAAGGCTCTCGGACCACTTGCTCTTCCACAAAAATATGAAGAATTGAAAAAAGAAATTGAACATCATCCAGTAACTTCGGAAATTAAGGAGGAATAAAATATGGCAGAGAAACCAAAAGTTGCAATGTACTGGTGCGCATCTTGTGGTGGATGCGAGGAATCTGTCGTCGATTTAGCCGAAGATATTCTTTTCGTCGTCGAAAATGTCGATATTATTTTTTGGCCCGTAGCTATGGATTTCAAAAGGAGCGATGTTGAAAAGTTTGCCGACGGAGAAATTCTTGTATCTATGATTAATGGTGCCATTCGTAGTTCAGAACAATACGAAATGGCACAACTTCTGCGTAAGAAAAGCAAAATTATGATAGCTTATGGAGCTTGTTCCCATATGGGTGGCATACCAAGTCTGGCTAATGAATTTCGGAAGGAACTTATTCAAAACTATGTTTATAGCGAAGCACCAACGGTTTCTAATCCAGATGAAACACGCCCCCAGCCAATTCTAAAAGAAAATGGTCGCGAAGTCGAGCTTCCAGTACTTTGGGAAACTGTACGCGCATTGGACCAAGTCGTGGACGTTGATTATTACATACCCGGATGCCCACCAACACCTAAGATATTAAAAAATGCACTCGTTACACTACTTTCCGGTAATTTGCCACCAAAAGGAACTGTTCTTTCGCCAGATGTAGCACTTTGCGACGAGTGTCCTCGTAAAGATACGAAACCAACTGATTTACAATTCAAAGAGTTTAAGCGACCGCATTTAGTAGAAATAGACCCCGAGCTATGCTTTTTAGCCCAAGGCTTGATATGTATGGGACCAGCAACTCGAAGTGGATGCGAGGCTCTTTGTATCGGTGGAAATATGCCTTGCTCTGGCTGCTTTGGACCAACATCACGAGTTCGAGACCACGGGGCTAAATTTTTATCTTCGATAGCCTCTTCCGTTGATGCAAAAACCGAACCAGAAATCGATGAAATCTTAAATGGAATCCCCGACCCTGTTGGAACTTTCTATCGCTATGGACTTGCAAAATCGACATTACACAGAAGATTAAATTTGTAGCATTACTAAAAAATAAATGGAGTTTACAATGAGGACAGAGAAAAAAATTACAATAGACCCTATTACAAGGCTCGAAGGTCACGGGAAAATAGAAATTTTCCTCGACGACCAAGGCAATGTTGAAAGAGCTTATTTTATGGTACCCGAACTTCGCGGTTTCGAAGTTTTTTGCAAAGGTCGACCAGCCGAAGATATGCCCCAGATAACGAGCAGAATCTGTGGGGTATGCCCAACCGCACACCATATGGTTTCGACTAAGGCGCTCGACGACCTCTACAAAGTCGAACCGACACCCACGGCAAAGAAAATCCGAGAACTCGTATATAACATTTTTATGGTCGAAGACCACGCTCTCCACGTCTATGTCTTAGGTGGCCCAGATTTTATAGTTGGACCCGACGCACCAAAAGAACAAAGAAATGTTGTCGGAGTTATTGGCAAAGTCGGGCTCGAAGTTGGAAAAAAAGTTATATCTATGCGTCGTAAATTAAGGGATTTAATAACTTACTTGGGAGGGAAGGTTATACATCCAGTTCTTGGTTTACCCGGTGGCGTTTCCAAAGGAATTGCAAAAGAAGAACTACCAAGATTCAAAGAAGTAGCAAAAGAAGCTTTAGAATTCGCACAATTCACACTTGAAGTTTTCAAAAATATTGTTCTGTCCAATCAAGAATATGTTAAATTAATCACCTCCGATGCATATTACCACAAAACAAACTATATGGGTTTAGTCGACGAAAATAACTGTGTTAATTTTTATGATGGGAAGCTAAGAGTTGTCGACCCCAATGGGAATGAATTTGCAAAATTCCACATACACAATTATTTGGAGTATATTGCCGAACACGTTGAACCATGGAGTTACGATAAATTCTGTTATATACGTCCGCTTGGATGGAAAGGATTTGTCGATGGCGATGGAACGAGCATTTATTCAGTAGCCCCATTAGCAAGATTGAATGCATCTGATGGAATGGCGACCCCGCTTGCTCAAAAGGCAATGAACGAAATGTATGAAACACTTGGTGGAAAACCAGTCCACTTTACGCTTGCAAACCATTGGGCAAGAGTAGTCGAAATTTTATATGCAGCAGAAAGAATAAATGAATTACTCGAAGACCCCGAGATAACCAGCACCGACATTAGAAATATACCAAAGCCACTGAAGGAACCTTCTGTCGGTATAGGCGTTATCGAAGCCCCTAGAGGAACTCTGATACATCACTATGAAACCGACGAGCTTGGTTTAATCCAAAAAGCAAATCTCATAGTTGCAACACAAAATAATTCTGCGCGTATCGCAATGAGTGTCGAAAAAAGTGCCAAAGCTTTGATAAAAAATGGTATCGTCAACGATGGATTACTCAATATGATTGAAATGGCTTTTCGTGCGTACGACCCTTGCCACGGTTGTGCAACTCACTCTTTGCCAGGAACAATTCCGCTTGTAGCAACTATTTACAATTCGGAAGGAAAGGTAATAAAAAAATTAGTAAATAATTCATAAATTGTAATTTTACTTAACTTAATTTTCTATTCAAGGCATTACTAAATGCACGAGCTTGTTTTTGCTCAAGAAATAATTAATATAGCTAAATCTTTTGTTCCAAATTCTGACGGAACAATTGTCAAATCTATCAAGTTGGAAGTTGGGGAATTCTCCAACATTGTTCCAGAATCCTTAGAAATGTGTTTCGAAATACTCGTACAAGGAACGCAGTTCGAAGGTGCAAAGCTCGATTTCGATTTAAAACCGCTAAAATTCAAATGTATTGATTGTGCTGAAATTTCTCAACCCGATTACCCATTTTTTGTTTGTCCCAACTGTTCAAGTAGTAATGTCGAAATTTTGTCTGGGTTAGATTCAAAAGTTGTTGAAATTGTTACTCTTGAATGAAGTTATTTATTTAATTTAGATTTATATGAGTGTAATTACCATAGAAAGGAAAATTCTACAAAAGAACGACGAAATAGCCTTATCGAATAAGAAGCTTTTCGCAGAAAAAGGAATTACAGCGTACAACCTGGTAAGCTCGCCAGGGTCGGGAAAAACAAGTCTAATCGAAAGAACCATAGAAAAATTAAAGTCTAAAATTAATTTCGCAGTTATCACTGGCGATTTGCAAACAAGCTTGGACGCACAAAGAATCGATGCTTTGAATGTCCCAGTTGTTCAAATTGTAACAAACGGAGCTTGCCATTTGGATGCTACACTCGTTCGCAACGCTTTCACTCAAATCGAGAATGAACAAATTGAGATATTATTTATCGAAAATGTTGGGAATTTGGTATGCCCAGCAGAATTCCAGCTTGGGGAGAAAATGAAAATAACATTGATAAGCACAACCGAAGGAGAAGACAAACCATTGAAGTATCCGGTTATGTTTCGCAATTCTAATGTGCTTATCATAAATAAAATCGATTTACTTCCTTTTCTTGAATTTTCCATCGCCAAGTTAAAAGAAAACGCTTTGGCAATCAATGGCAATTTAAAAATCTTCGAAGTATCGTGTCGAACTGGCGAAGGTCTGGAAAACTGGTTTAACTTCTTGCTAAACGATGCAAAACTAAATGCGGCAAAGAATCAAGCTTGAAATCAAAGGTGCAGTCCAAGGTGTTGGTTTCCGCCCATTTGTTTACCGCTTGGCAAACGAATTAAATTTAAATGGTTATGTCCTTAATTCGACAATTGGGGTAATAATAGAGTGCGAAGGCGAACGAAAAATTTTGGAAATATTTATTGATAGAATTAAATCGGAAAAGCCAAAACTCGCTTTTATTTCAAGCTTTGAGTATTCTTTTCTCGAACCAAAAGGCTACGAGACTTTTGAAATATTACATAGTCGTTACGAAGCAGAAACAGTTGCTTTTATTTTGCCTGATATCTCGACTTGTCCCGATTGTTTGAAGGAAATGTTCGACCCGAAAGATAGAAGGTATATGTATCCGTTCATTAATTGTACCAATTGTGGTCCGAGATATTCAATAATCGAGTCGCTTCCATACGACCGAAGCAATACGACAATGAAAAAATTCCAGATGTGTTCAAAATGTAGGGAAGAATACAACAATCCAAACGATAGACGATATCACGCTCAACCAATAGCTTGTCCAGAATGTGGTCCTCACGTAGAACTCTGGGATAGAGAAGGCAATGTGCTTTCCAAAAAGCACGATGCAATCGAAGAAACTGTAGAACTTATTAAAAAAGGGAAAATTATTGCATTGAAAGGGATAGGCGGATTTCAGCTTTTGGTCGATTCGTATAACGACGAGGCTGTAAAAAAGTTAAGAGAAAGAAAACATCGAATCGACAAGCCATTTGCCCTAATGTTCCCAAATCTTGATTCTGTTTACCAAGTTTGCAACCTCGAGCTCGCCGAAGAAAGATTACTTCTTTCTCCCGAAGCACCAATTGTCTTACTCAAAAGAAAATCTACACCAAATACAAAACAACCTTCGACATATGTAGCCCCCGAAAATCCTTACCTTGGGATAATGTTGCCCTATTCTCCCTTACACCACATAATTATGAATGAGCTAAACATTCCAATTGTTGCAACAAGCGGAAATATCAGCGAAGAGCCTATGTGTATCGACGAATTAGAAGCACTCGACAGATTGCAAAATATTGCAGACTTTTTCCTTGTACATAACCGACCGATTGCAAGGTATGTTGACGATTCAGTTGCAAGAGTAATCAAAGGAAAAGTTATGATGCTTCGTAGAGCAAGAGGATATGCTCCCTTCCCAATAGAGTTTGAAGAAAATATCAGATTCGACGATAAAACTCTTTTGGCTGTTGGGGGACAATTGAAAAACACAATAGCATTGCAAAAAGGAAAAAACGTTTTCATCAGTCAGCATATAGGTGATTTGTCGAACGAAAAAGCAATAAATTCTTTCAAAAAGGCGGTGAAAGAATTTCAAGAAATATATAAGTCAGATTCTTCCATTTTTATCTGCGATTTACATCCTGATTATTTTTCAACACAATTTGTAAATTCGCTCAATAATGAAAACAAAAAAGTTATCTATATACAACATCATATAGCTCACGCTGCTTCTTGTATAGCCGAAAATCAAGTTAAAAACAATGCTCTTGCAGTCGTTTGGGATGGAACCGGATTTGGACTTGATGGCACAATCTGGGGTGGAGAATTTTTCTTAGTCAAAAATTTCCATTTCGAGCATTTTGCAAGTTTCCGAAAATTTTCCCTACCTGGCGGCGAGCAAGCAATAAAGGAGCCACGACGCTCGGCTCTAAGCTTGTTGTGGGAAATCTATCGAAAAGAGTTGTCCAATGTAAAAATTCCATTTCTCGAACTAAACTTTAGCCACAATGAACTTCGTATTTTTACACAAATGCTCGAAAATAACTTAAACACGCCTAGAACATCAAGTGTAGGTAGAATTTTCGACGCTGTCGCTTCTTTGGTTAATTTATGCCATAGAATAAACTTCGAAGGCCAAGCAGCAATGATGTTGGAATTCACCGCTAATTCACATATTAATGAAAATTATCCTTTCGAAATTGAAAAAGCACAGCCGATAATAATCGATTGGCAACCAATAATCGAAGGTATACTTGAAGACATTAAGAGTGATACAGAAGTTGGAAGGATTTCTGCAAAATTCCACAATACACTTTCCGAAATTATTTTAAAACTTGCGAAACTCGTCGGAAACGAAACAACTATAGTTTTGAGCGGTGGCTGCTTTCAAAATGCCTACCTTCTGGAAAGAACAATCAATAGGCTCGAAGAGAATCAATTCAAGGTAGCTTGGCACCAACGAGTACCACCAAACGACGGAGGTATCTCTTTTGGCCAAATTGCTTCTGCAAATTGGTTTTTTAATGATAAATTTGAAACTTAAATCAATTTGGAGTTATAAAAATGTGTTTAGCAGTTCCTGGGAAAATCTTAGAAATTGAATATAAAGACGAAAACTTAAAAATGGGTAAAGTAAGTTTCGGAGGAATCGTAAAAGAAGTATGCTTGGATTTAGTTCCAGAAGCAAAAACTGGAGACTATGTACTTGTTCACGTGGGATTTGCCTTGAATACAATCGACGAAGAAGAGGCAAACAAACTCCTGGAAACTCTCGAAGAAATTTTCATTGCCGAAGAAGAATTCATCTCCAAAAAGTCCAATAATATCAATCTTAAGTCTTGAAATATGAAATTCCTCGACGAATATAGGAATTATAAGTACATATTTGCACTTACAAAAAAAATTGACCAAATGGTTACGTCGCCGCTTTCAATAATGGAAATTTGCGGCGGACAAACCCATACTATTTTAAAATACGACCTTGAATCTTTACTTCCGGATAAAGTAAGTTTAATTCACGGACCCGGATGCCCAGTTTGTGTTACACCTGTCGAGTTAATCGACAAAGCAATAGAATTAGCACTTAACCCCGAAGTCATTTTAACTTCTTTTGGAGATATGCTCCGTGTACCCGGGTCGGAAGGGGACCTTCTACTTGCCAAAGCAAATGGAGGCAATGTAAAAATCGTCTATTCGCCACTCGAAGCTGTAAACCTTGCAAAGGAAAATCCCGAAAAAAAAATCGTTTTTTTCGCTATTGGCTTCGAAACGACAGTTCCAGCTATCGCTCGGTCTGTAATTTTAGCCAAAAACAACGGAATAAAAAACTACTATTTGCTTTGTGCAAATATGCTTGTTCCTCCCGCAATCGAAGCTTTACTTGCGAATAACCAATCTAAAATCAGAGGAATTCTTGCTGCTGGACACGTTTGTACGGTAATGGGGTTGGAAGAATATGAACAAATTGCGGAAAAATACCAAGTTCCAATCGTAGCAACTGGATTCGAACCTTTGGATATTATTACTGGAATATCTATGGTTGTAGAAATGATTTCGAAAAACATAAATACAGTTCAAAACGAGTATTCAAGAGCAATACGAAAGGAAGGTAACCAAAATGCTAAGAAACTTATCTTCGAGGTTTTCCAAAGAGTGGACAGAGAATGGCGTGGGATAGGAACTATTCCAAAAAGTGGCTTACATCTTAACGACAAATACTCCGACTACGATGCAGAAAAAATATTCGAGTTTCGTTCGCTACCTAAAGGAAAAAAAGAAGGTCTTTGTATAGCTGGCGAAATTTTACAAGGCTTTAGGAAACCAAACGAATGCGTAGCTTTTGGAAATGAATGTAAACCAGAGCATCCTCTCGGAGCACCAATGGTTTCGTCCGAAGGTGCTTGTGCGGCATACTTTAGATATAAGTTCAAACAAGCTAGGTCTTTCACATAAAAATCTATAAACAATGATATTTTCGATGGAGCAAGAAAAAAATACCTCGAACAAAATTAATTTAAGCTGTCCACTCCCTATCACTAATTATGACAAAATACTTTTAGCCCACGGCGGTGGTGGAAGTTTAATGCACGACCTAATTGAAAAACTCTTCCTAAGGCAGTTCGAAAACCCTATTTTAAATACACTTCACGATGGTGCAATTTTGGAAATCGACGGATTAAAGATTGCTTTTACAACCGACTCTTTTGTTGTCGACCCAATTTTTTTCCCCGGTGGAAACATAGGCTCTCTCGCAGTATTTGGGACCATCAACGACTTATCGGTTTGCGGTGCAAAACCTTTATACATCTCTGTTAGCTTCATTATCGAAGAAGGCTTGCCCATCGAAGAATTGTGGGAAATCGTTCAATCGATGAAAAATTCAGCAGAACTCGCAAATGTCAAAATTGTTACTGGCGACACAAAAGTTGTCGAACGAGGAAAAGGAGACAAGATTTTCATTAATACAACTGGTATTGGTATAGTTCGACCGAATCTTAATATTTCGCCAAAAAACTGCAAACCAAATGACATAATCATCATTAATGGAAGGATTGCAGAACACGGAATTGCAATTATTTCCAAAAGACAAGGCTTTGAGTTCGAAACCGAGATTCTAAGTGATTCTGCTCCACTAAACGGGCTTGTCGAAGCTATTCTCGAAACATCAGATAAAGTTAAAATGATGAGAGACCCAACACGGGGTGGTTTAGCAAGCGTTTTGAACGAAATTGCTATTTCTTCTGGTTTCGATATAATGATAGAAGAATGTGCAATTCCAATATCGGAAGAAGTCAAAGGTGCTTGCGAAATTCTGGGTTTCGACCCACTGTATGTTGCAAATGAAGGCAAATTGATAGTAATTGTTGCCCCGGAGGACGCAGAAAAAGTATTACAAGCAATGAAAAACCATCCATACGGGAAAGATTCCGCAATTATTGGGAAAGTTATGCCCGAAACCAACCAAACAGTTACTTTAAAAACCATAATTGGAACTACAAGAATAATAGATATGTTATCTGGTGAACAACTCCCAAGAATTTGTTGAACAAATAATAATAAAAAAATGCAAAACGAAGCAATTTTATTGATTTCTACAGCTGGGTTTCTTGGTTTTCTTCATACTATCCTTGGTCCAGACCATTATATTCCATTCATTGCCTTATCGAAAGCGAAGAATTGGTCAATCAAGCAGACACTTTTAATTGTCTTCATTTGCGGGGTGGGCCACGTACTTTCTTCTATTTTGCTTGGTATCATTGGAATCATTTTAGGGAAATCTGCTCTTTCTCTTGTTGCAATTGAGGAAACGAAAGGCAATATTTCTGGTTGGTTACTAATTGCCTTTGGTTTTATTTACTCGATTTGGGGTTTAAAAGTTATTTTCAAAGAAGGCAAACACAAGCACTTCCATATTCACACCGATGGAGATGTGCATATAGACCACAACACTGTTGGCAACACCTCGAAAGTACAAATAACTCCTTGGATACTTTTCATAATATTTGCTTTTGGACCTTGCGAACCTTTAATTCCTATTATAATGTATCCCGGAATCGAGCATAATTTTGTTGTTGCTGGGCTTGCATCTCTATTTTTTGCTATCACAACAATAGGAACAATGATGCTTACTACTTTTCTTGGAGTCAAAGGAATAAACTTAATTCAATTTAATAGAATAGAAAAATACGTTCACTCACTTGCTGGTTTAACGATACTGGTTTGCGGGATTGGAGTTCAATTTCTAGGCTTATAAGTAGAAATTCAAGTTTTATTAATTTCTATCCAACTTTTGATTACTTTTTCCGCAAGCAGAACTACTTCTGGAATTTTATTTTTAATTGTTTGGCTTAAACCAATATTGACATTGTACTGAGGCTCGATTTCCAAAGCAATAATCTTAATCTCTTCGGGGGATTGAATTCCAATAAGTTTGCATAGTTCTATGACCTCTGGCAAACCAATATAATGAACCGAACTTGAATGATTAACACGAAAATCTTCCGGATGAAGTTCATAAATTGTTCCGACTGGATTAGCAGAAGTTGAAATAGTATCTAAAATCAGTACTTTTCGTTTTCCTTCTATTAATTCAATAATGTCCAATCCGGTGGTATATATTTTTTCGATACAAACACTTTCCGGAAGAAGCTTTTTCAATTCGTCTGCAACAACAAAAGCTGCACCATCATCTCCAATAATATCGTTCCCAATGGCAATAACGAGTATTTCGTCCATACAACTTGAAAAACGAAAGAATTCTGTTTTAAAAAGGATAAATTAATGAAAATTTAAAAATCGAAGGGAAATTTTTTGGAAATGCACTCGCCACGAGTGGTTTTAAACTTTGAAATAATAGAATTTTATTCTCTAAATTTGTAAAATATGGTTAGAATTTTTGAAGGGGTCTCCTTAAAAGACAAGAACAAGTTTGCAGTAGATGCAAAAGCCCAACACTATGTCGAAATAAATAACGAACAGCAAATTCATTCGCTACTTGAAAGCGAGGTCTCGAAGAAAAACAAGAAATTTATCTTAGGCGAAGGGTCAAATGTATTGTTCATTGAAGATTTCGAAGGAATAGTAATTCGATTGACCAACAATAATGTCCAAGTTATTAGCAATGGGAAATGGGAAGCTTCTTTATTGGTTGGGGCTGGTGTAAGTTGGGCAGAGTTAGTTCAACAAACTTTGAAGCGAGGTTTTTTTGGACTTGAAAACTTGGCACAAATTCCGGGTTCGGTCGGTGGTGCTATTGTTCAAAATATTGGTGCCTATGGTGTCGAAATCGAAGAATTTGTAACCGAAGTACGTGGCTTTAACATAGAAAAGTGGAGTTACGAAAAACTTGAACGAAAGGAGTGTCGGTTTGGCTATCGGAGCTCAATTTTTAAGACCGAGCTAAAAGATAAATTCATAATCAGCTCCGTAGTATTAAAGTTATCCAAAATTCCAAAACCAAATCTTTCGCACGATGAATTGAAAAAAAAAGTAAAAGTATTTCCTTTTTTCCGTCCCACCCCAAAAAAAATCTACACTGCTGTTTGCAATCTAAGAAGTTCTAAACTTCCCGACCCTTCCGTTTTGCCAAACTGTGGCTCGTTTTTCAAAAATCCAGTCATCGACGAAGAAGAGTTTCTTCGAATCAAAGAAAACAACTCGAATATTCCGTATTACCGAACAAAAAATGGAAAATACAAAATACCAGCTGGCTGGTTGATTGAACAATTAGGATGGAAAGGAAAACGAATAGGAAAAGTTGGAACTTACGAACATCATTCACTTGTAATAGTAAACTATGGCACTTCATCTGGAAAAGAAATATTAGATTTTGCAAGAATGCTCCGCAATGAAGTTTTTGCTAAGTTCAAAATTTTGCTCGAAAATGAAGTTGTCATTGTCGCAAACAACCCAGAGCCTCTTTAAACAATATTTTTATTCAAATTTTGTTTATTAAATTGTATAATCAATATTTTAAGTTTTAAATTTGTTAAACAAACTAAAAAAACTTTTTTCTAAAAACACTTTAAAAGACAAAAATTTCGATGAAATAATCTACTCAGTTTCGAATATTTTCGATAAAAGCAAATACCCAATTTATTTGATTAGTCAGAACTTCGACTTGGTTTGGAACAACAAAGCATTAATCCACAGTAGAATTTTGTCCGATTCGAAGAAATGCTTCAAAAGTATTTTCGGCCGCGAAACGATTTGCCCATCTTGTCCAGCAACTTTTTCTATTAAAATGGGCGAACCAAGGTCGCTATTTGTCCATAGTCAATTAAAAAACGAGGAAACAGTTCTAACCAAAATTTATTCAAATCCAATTTCTATCGGGAATAAAGTATTTTCCATAAACATTATTGAAGAGATTCTCTGTAAAGGAAGCGAAATCTCGTCTCTTTCGAAAGATGTTATTGCTTTTTTAGACCGAATACCTTCTGCTGTGGCAGTTATCGATAAGACATTTAAAATTCTTTATTACAATAAAGACTTCGAAACAATTTTCGAAAAAGGGATAATTGAAAAAAACAAAAACCTAAGGGACTTATTTACCGCTTCACTTACTGAACTTGACATCGAAGAAATTTACTCGGAACTAATGAACAAAAGTTACAGCAATTTTGTAATCAAACACAAGAATAATAAATTAAACTTATCTTGTCGTTTAACACACTTCAACATACTACCTCCGAGCGACTATTTCGTTTTATTCATTTCCAATTTCGGAGAAGAAATTAACATAGAAATATATGAAAAATTCGAGCTATTAACTAAAATTATCGAAAATTTAAAAACCGGAATTATTGTAAAAGATGAACTTGACCAAATATACTTACAAAACCCATTTATAAAAAAAATGTTGCAAATCAGCGACGAAAAGATTGAATGCTACTTTAAATTCTTCGACTTAATCGAAGAAATGGAAAGAAAAAAAGAAAATAACATCGTTTGGGATTTGTCTTCTGGGGGAAAATTACATCTTATACCAACGATATTCGACTTGAAACTACAAAATTCAAACAAAAATTTAAAAATAGTATGTGTAGATAATGGAACTGAAATTTACAACTTATCGAAAGAACTCGAGGGACTGAAAGAAAAACTGAAAATTTTCGAGACAAGAATTAAAGGTCTAATACTCAAAATATCGAACGAAAATAGAATACTCGAAGTTTTAGGATGGGCAGAAGATTTAACTGGCTTTACAACGCAGGATTTAGTCTCGGGAAAAATAAATCTAAATGAACTAGTTCATATCGACGACCGCCATAAGGTATTTAAAACCTTTTCCGAAGCACTTCATTTCCCAAACTACAAAAATTCCATTGACTTCCGAATTGTAAAACCAAGTGGAGAAATTAAATGGGTCGAAAGCCAGATAGAGAATGCAATCGACGAAAGGGGCAAAATACAATATGCACAATTAATACTTTATGATATAACTGAACAAAAACTTATCGAAGAGCAACTAAAAAATTCACAAGAGCAGATGAGAAACTTAGCTCTTTATTTCGAATCCTTGCGAGAAGAGGAAAAGAAACGACTTGCTTTCGAAATTCACGATGAACTTGGACACGTTTTGACAGCAATGAAACTCGAACTTTCCTGGTTGTTGAAAAAGCAATACCTTCGGGAGGATGTGCTCCACGAAAGGTTGCATAAATTAATTGAAATGATAGATTCGACAATTCGAAAAGTCCGTTCGATTTCATCACAACTTCGACCAAGTGTACTCGACCATTTTGGAATTGTTGCAGCAATAGAATGGCAAGCAAAAGAATTTCAAAAACAAACAGCTGTTCGTTGTCGTTTAAATATAACAAAACAGGAAATTCAGCTTGCTGAACCAAAGGCAATTGCCGTATTTAGGATATTTCAGGAAATACTTACCAATGTTGCACGACATTCGAACGCCACTCGCGTTGACATTAATTTAGATGTGGATTCAAACAATCTTATTTTAACAGTTTCGGATAACGGAAAAGGAATAAAACCCGAAGACATCTCGACAAATCGTTCACTCGGGATTGTGGGTATGAAAGAAAGAGCAAATGCTGTGAATGGGAAGCTTCAAATTCAAGGAATTTCTAATGTAGGCACAACTGTAACTTTAACAATTCCAATAAATTAACATGATTAAAATTATTATTGCAGACGACCACGCTGTCGTAAGAACAGGCTTAAAACAAATTATAGAACAAGATATAGGCTTGCGAGTAACCGGGGAAGCAAGCTCGGGGTTCGAGCTGGTCGAAAAAATAAGCGAGGGGCAATACGATGTTGTCATTCTCGACATTTCAATGCCGGGCAAAGATGGACTTGCTACACTTAAGGAAATCAAAAAAATTAATCCAAAATTACCAGTCCTAATCTTTACTGTTTATCCCGAAGACCAGTATGCAATTCGACTTCTTAAAGCAGGTGCATCCGGGTATTTAAATAAGGAATGTGAACCAGAAAAATTAATCGAAGCAATTTACAAAGTTGCCTCGGGCCGCAAGTATGTTTCGGAACATTTAGCTGAGCTTTTGGCTTCCAAGTTAGAAGAAACTAACTCTACTCCCCTACACGAACAATTGTCCGACAGAGAATATCAAGTTATGTGCTTGATAGCTTCGGGCAAAACTATTAAAGAAATCGCAAAAGAACTCGATTTAAGTGCAAATACAGTAAGTACTTATAGAATTAGAATTCTCGAAAAAATGGGCTTCAAAAATAACGCCGAAATTACCCATTACGCTATAAAGAATGGTTTAGTATAAACTTTTACACAAAAGTCGTTTTTTTTTCCACAAAGAGAACTGAGATATAACTACAAAAAATTCCTTTTTTTTTCTATTTCCTACTTTTTCCACTTTGTTTATGTTTGTTTGTGTGCTAAAAGGTTTTGGTAGATGAATAACAATTACAGCAACATATCCTTCTTAATTAAGATTTGCAAATGTAACTTTCTACCAAATAAACCATTATTATTTATTAGAGAGTTTAGTCGAACAAAAATTTGCTTACGTATGAAATACTGCTTATTGATAATTTTCCAAATCTTCCCTATTCTAGTTCTCAGCCAAAACATAACTTATTTTTATCCTATTCACAACACACAAATGCATTCAATCTCGACGCCGATTATCGTTCGCTTCGACAGACCAATCGATATAAACGATTTTTCCGACAAAATAAAAATTCAAGGAAGTAAATCGGGCGCTCACGCTTTTGAAAAAAAGTTATCAAACGACAAAAAAACACTCACAATTTACACTAACGAACCTTTTGCAACCGAAGAAACGGTTACTGTAAAAATTTTAGATAAAACATTTTACTTTATTACTTCAAAGATTACACCTGACGAACAAAAACATATTTTTTTAACTCATTTTGCCGATAAGTTCCCAGCGTACTCAAATGCACTTTCCTTTTATGAGGGGAAAAAAGATTATTCTGACGAAACAGCAAGCGATACGATACCTTCCGATTTTCCAACTATCATAATTGACTCTGTAAGAAATCCTGCGCCCGGATATATTTACATTGCCAACTTTGGGCTTGGAGCTGAAAGAAGTTACTTAATGATTCTTGATAACAACGGAAAGCCAATTAAATATAAAAAGGTTCCAGTCCCCGGTTTCGACTTCAAAATGCAACCAAATGGATTAATCACAAACGCACGAATTATTGCTTCCTACATACCCCAAGGCTGGGGTTGGGCTGAAGCATATATGGAAGTTATGGACGAAAATTTAAATATTATCGATACCGTTCAATGCCGAGGTGGATATATTGCAGATTTCCACGATTTCAAAATGCTCCCAAACGGACATTACTTATTAATTTCATACGACCCACAGCCAATCGATATGAGTAAAATAATTCCTAATGGTAATCCGAATGCTATTGTTTTAGGTAGCATTGTCCAAGAACTCGATGCCGATAAAAATGTCGTTTTCCAATGGCGCGATTGGGACCACATCCCAATTACCGACACATACTCTTCTTTGGAAGGAGTAGCTTTAGACCCAGTCCATATTAATGCGGTCGAATTAGATTACGATGGTCATATCCTAATTTCATCGCGACATATTTCGGAAATTACCAAAATCAATCGGCAAACTGGCGAAATAATTTGGCGACTCGGTGGCAAGAAAAATATGTTCACTTTCATTGGCGAGCACGAAGAAAATGCCCCAACCTATTTTTCCTACCAACACGACATACGACGTCAACCAGATGGCAATGTTACTCTTTATGACAATGGAGTTCAACACACCCCAAAATACTCCCGTGCCGTCGAATATAAGCTCGACGAAGATAACTTGACTGCTGAATTAGTTTGGGAATATAGAAATGAACCAGACATTTATGGCGAAACAATGGGGTCAACCCAAAGACTTCCAAATGGCAATACAGTTATTGGCTGGGGCGGTATAGTTAGTCAATTTTATCGCATTGTAACAGAAGTCAACAAAAAAGGAGAAATTGAATTCGAGTTGTCCTTTCCACGCGGCGCCGCTTTCCAAATGACCACCTACCGAGCATACCGTTTCCCTTATCCTCCCAACCTTCCAGAAGCTCGGGTAACCAAGAAAGAAATATCTCAAATTTTGTATGGGACGATGCCCCCACTCCCAAAAGATAGAATTCATTTCGAAGATACCGAAAACCAAACTGGCGTTACAATTGTATTCGATACCATTGTCGATAAGCAAAATTCATCGATTACCGTTGAAAAGTATCCATTTGCTCCACTTTATCCCAGATTTACAGGCGAAACACCACTTGTGAACCCATATAAAATAATCATAAAAACTGAAAATATCGAACAATTCGAAGGCAAAATATTATTTGACCTAAAAAAATTTCCAATGATTATACATAAACATAAAAAGAATATTTCTGTTTGGCGAAGGATTAATAAAACCACTCCATTTGAACCTTTACCTACGTTTCTAGCCGATACTTCCGACTTGCTTGGAGCTTATTCCAATTCGCTCGATGGAGAATACATATTCGCTACGGACGATTTTAATTATGCTCCAAATAAACCCACACTTGTTTCTCCATTCAATAACTTTGTCTTGAATACAGAGCAAACCATTAAGTTTCAATGGACCCCTTCTGGTCTAAGCAAATTTTCTCGTTTACTCGTATCAAGAGATGAAAACTTTACGGACATTGTAAGTAATATCGATAGTATTAAAAACAATATTTATTACCATCCCAAACTTCCCGAAGGTAGATATTATTGGAAGGTAAAAGCATTCAATCAATTTGAAGAAAGCGAATGGTCAGATGTTTTCTCGTTCGAAGTCAAATCTCCATTCATCCAAATTCATTCCCCAAAGCTTAATTCAATATTGGTAAAAAACACTCAATACACATTTGAATGGTCGCACAACCTTTACCCAGCATTTATGATAACACTATACAAAGGAAACACTCCGATAACTAATGTAGCTGATTCAATTTATAGTGTCTATGGCAAATTAAATTGGACTGTTTCGGAGCTTCTCGAAAATGGAAACGATTATAAGATTCGGATTACTTCTCTAAAAAATCTCTCCCTTTTCGCGGAAAGCCCAAGATTTGAAATTACAGATTATAACAGTGTTCAGTTTACAAATAGTAAATTAAATGTTTTGCCAAACCCATTCGACGAGTATCTGCATATAAATGCTAATGATGAAAAAATTCTAAAAATTGAAATTTATAATTTATACGGAGAGTTGCTCGACACCAAAACCCCAGAACCTTACGAATCGAACTTAATTTATCTAAAAACTTCTCATCTCCAAAATGGATTTTACAATTTAGTCGTTTACTTCAACGAAAAAACATCAAGTTTTCCTATTCTTAAAATAACAAGAGACTGAACAATGAAAAAAAATTTATTTATAACAATAATACTTCTGCTGTTACCAAGAATTTTATATTGTGACAACCAACCACACATTGAAAGGACAATCTGGAACCACCCAGCTCCCGGATACATCTTTTTGGGGCCAATGAATTATTCTCAACTTGCTGTTTACGACAATTCTGGTTATATTGTTTATTCCAAAGATTATGGATTCTTTGGACAAGGTTTTGCAGATTTCAAAATACACCCAAATGGGAAAATATCATTTTTCGATTTTCTTTCTTCCAAATTTGTTATTGCGGATTCCAACTTCAACATCCTCGAAACTGTATCAACGGTTGGATACAATACCGATTTCCACGAATTCTTAATTCTCCCGAACAATAATTATCTTCTTTTTGGAATTGAGTATAAATCTGTCGATATGAGCAAGTTAGTACCTAATGGACACAGAAATGCAACAGTAAGAAATTTCATAATTCAAGAAATTAATCATAGGAACAAACAAGTCGTTTGGGAATGGAATGTTTTCGACCATATTTCAATTTTAGATGCAACTGAAGACATTGACTTAACTGCCAGCTACATTAATCCATACCATTTAAACTCCTATGAACTAACCAGCGATGGGAATTTAATTTTATGTTTCCGAAATCTTGACCAATTAGTGAAAATAAATAAACAAACTGGTAGCATTATTTGGAGAATGGGTGGTAGCAAGGCTCGCCGTAACGATTTCACTTTCGTTAACGATACAATAGACGGCTTTTTCGGTTTTTCACATCAACACGAGCCTCGCATTCTTTCAAACGGTAACTTACTACTATTCGATAATGGAAATCTTCGACCCACACCCTTTTCACGCGTTGTTGAATATCAAATTGATGAAACCCGGAAAACCGTAACAAAAGTCTGGGAATACATTGCCCCAAACAACATTGTATCCTACGCTATGGGTGGGGCTCAACGACTTCCTAATGGAAATACCTTAATCTCTTGGGGTGGCCCCGAATCGGACAGTGGTCATCGGTACCTTCTGTCCGAAGTTACTCCCCAAGGAGAAATTACTTTAGAATATTATTCCGATTATGGAACTTATCGAGCATATAAGTATATCTTCAAATTAGATGCAGTTACTTTAAGAATTAATTCAACAAATACATATTCTTTTTCTAACTCCCAATTTAATACAAACCTCGTTTTGCAGATTACTTCACTTTCTGGTCAAGGTGATATAACCGTTGAAAAGCATAAATATCAACCACACAACCTAAATCAAGGTGGACCTTGCGCTGCAATACCTTATCGATGGGTTGTTACAAAACGCGATATCAACTCGATACGAGGAACAATACAAATTAATTTAAGTGGGTTAGGTGGCTTTTCCAACCCATCAAACTTTAAAATATTTTATCGACAAGGCGAAGGGTTCGGTCCCTTCACTGAATTAAATACAACTTACAATCCAAGTCAGAATACACTAACTGCTAGTTTTGCTGGTTTTGGTGAATATTGTATTGGCTCGATTACCGTCGGCATCCCGAAACCACTGCTTCCCGAAAATAAATCCATCAACAATCTTGTTCCTACCCGATTCATCTGGAACAGTTACATCTATGGTGAAAAGTATGATTTGCAAATTTCAACGGATAGTCTTTTCACAAATATCATATACAATATACAAAACATAAGCGACACTGCTTTTACAATCCCAGATTTGGCAAACGGAAAAACTTTCTATTGGAGAATTCGCTCGAAAAGGGAAAACTGCAATAGTGCTTGGTCTGCAACACAAAGCTTCACCACAATTTACGAAAAGGTGGAACTTTTCTCCCCAGAAAACAATGTCCGGCATCAACTCCTAAATATTCCCTTTTCTTGGCAATCAAATAATAATGCGAAAGGTTATCAATTTCAACTTGCTTATGACTCGGTTTTCCACTTAATTGTCATAGATACAATTGTATATAACGCTGGAATAAACGTTAGCAACCTCGCTTATTTTACTGAATACTACTGGCGTGTTCGACTTATTAGGGACAAACATTTTGGAATTTGGTCGGAAGTCCGAACTTTCCAAACTATGCTGTCGGCACCTTTTTACTTTTCTCCAAGCAACAATTCAAAAAATATTCCAATAAACGGAACGCTTTCTTGGGTTGACGTCCCTGGTGCTCTCCACTACAATTTCGTCTTGTCAAAATCACCGAATTTTATCAAAAACATAGTTGAAGTGCCTGACCTCAAAAAACCAAAATATGAATACGAAGGTTTAGAACCTTACACTGAATATTACTGGAAAGTCCAATCCATTGGAGAATTTGGTAAAAGTAACTGGTCCGAAGTTCAAAAATTCAAGACCCAACTTCAAAAACCAACTATTATGACCCCAACTGATAGTGATACACTTGTTTCTTTGAAAACACTTCTCAAGTGGAGTTCAGTTCCTTTTGCTTTAAAATACTTGGTTGAAGTTTCCGAGGATAAAAATTTCCAAATTGGCGTTTTAAGATATAATTCTAACAGTGCATTCATCCTAATTAACGATTTAGTTTATTCAACAAAATATTATTGGCGAGTTAAAGCCATTTGCTCCGATGCCGAAAGTCCTTGGTCCGATGTCTCTTCATTTAGAACTGTTCCCGAAAGGTATTTACCGCCTCCCACTTTATTCTATCCAGAAAATAACTCTATGAACTTTAAAATTGGGAACTATCTTGTTTGGATTAAAGAACCATTTGCTAACGAATATGAAATCCAAGTATCCACCGACCAAACTTTCTTTAATCTAATTGCAAATCAGAAAACAAGCGATACATTATTCAAAACAACAAATCTATCGTACGGAACTCGATACTATTGGCGTGTGCGTGCCATTAATGAAACACAACAAAGTAATTGGTCAAGTATTTTCTCCTTTACAACACTTTTACGAACTCCAAGCCTTATTTATCCGAAGGATAAATCGCCCGACCTTACCCTTCCTATTGATTTCCAATGGGAAAAGACTGGCGCGAACCTATTCTTCAGGTTGCAAATCGCATACGACCCGGACTTTGAATTTCTTTTGAACGAGCAAAATCTCTATCAACAAACATCATTCACCTTGACAAAGGCATCAACCGAGACCTGGTTCTATTGGCGAGTTAAAGCCTTTGCTGGTCAGTTGGAAAGCGAGTGGTCCGAAACGAGAACATTTAAGATTGGTTCAACAAGTAACGTCGAAGAATATCTTGAGAATGCGGTTCTAATTTTCCCAAATCCCTTTAACGATAAGTTAACAATACAAACAAATACAGACAATTCTGAAATTTGGATTTACAACGAATTGTCCGAACTTCTATTCAATTCGTCTGGTTCAACAAATTATATTTGGCAGCCTTCAGTGAAATCAGCTGGGACATTCATAGTTAAAGTAAGAATTGATAATATTTATCATATACAAAAAATTATCCTATTACCCTAAGGCATCCCTCCTACCCAAAGTACTCCAGTTAAAACTGGGGGCTTTGGGCTATTTTATATTGAAATATCTGTAATTTTGCAATTTTGTTTAATCAAATGTCCGAAATTGTAGTTGTCGAGTATAAAGAAAACTGCCGCCATCTATGGGAAAAATTTGTCCGAAGTTCTAATAATGGAACTATTTTCCATTTGCAAACCTTCTTAGATTATCACCCTACTGGAAAGTACAATTTCCATCATCTTATGTTTTTCGAAAATAATCGACTTGTTGCTGTTTTGCCCGGTGGTATCACTGAAAAAGGTATTTTTTGGTCTCCAGTTGGAGCAAGCTACGGCTCGCTCGTTACCGAAAACCTACCTTTCGAGAAATGTCTTCGAATCGTAGATGCAATGATGGATTACTTCGATAAAAACAACTTCAAAGAAATATTCCTTATACCACCACCAATAATATATAACAAAATTATCACGCAGAATATTGAATACGCAATGCTTTACCGAAAGTTCGACTTCGAGCTTCATTACATCAGCCACGCAATTCACTTAAATTTTGATACCCCGGAAAACTTCATTTCTTTTTTCGACAAGACTGCGAGAAAAACAATTCGAAAAATCCTGCGAAATGAGGAAATAAGCGTAAAAAGAAGCAACGACTATTATACATTCAACCAAATTTTAGTTAAAAATAAAGCTAAACACAACGCAAAGCCTACACATTCGTTGGAGGATATGCTACGCCTTTCCTCTTTGTTGCCAGACGATGTCTTGCTAAATATGGTCTATTACAAAGAAACTCCAATTGCTGGTTCACTGCTTTTCGTTTGTAATCCCAAAGTCGTCCTTTGTTTTTATAATATGCTACTTTACGAATATGAACATTTTAGACCAATCTATTTAATTATGTATGAGACAGTTCGTTGGGCAATTGAAAATGGATTTGAATGGGTCGACATCGGTGTTTCGCAAGATACAAAATCCCCAAATCCAATGACACCAGCGCTTTCCTTAATTTCCTTTAAAGAAAGATTCAACTCGTACGGAATTCTTAGAAGTACTTTCCATTACAAATTCCGCGAATAATTATGACTCAAATCTATGTCGACATTCTAATCGTAGCATTTAACGAAGTCAGATTCGACGGAAGACTCAACAACTTTATTCATACATTAAGAAAACTCGAAAAAACGATAGCAGTAATCTCTTTGGATAATGAAATCGATGGATTACTCCACTTTCCCATAACTTTGCCCAAAACGAGAAAGCTTTACAAAAACCTATATGAGTTTGTAAGTAAAGCCAAAGAAAACATACGAAAAGTTATACCAAAATATGTCCTTTGCTCAGATTTATACTCATTACCAATTGGTGCATACTTTAAGAAAAAGAAAAATTCAATTGTTGTTTACGATTCGCGAGAAATATATTCAGCATTAGGAACTCTTTCGAATAAACCTTTAAAGCAATTGTTTTTATCCTATTTCGAAAGTTATTATATTAAATTTGTCGATAAAATAATTGTTACTGGGGAACTCGACAAAGAAATCTTATACCCGAAATTCAGAAATGTTGAGTATTTGGTTATAAAAAACCTTCCTCGAAAATTCCAGTTCGACGAAGAAAAGAACTTAAAAAAAGATTTAAATCTTTCGGATGAAAATATCCTATTGATTTATCAAGGTGTTCTACTTAAAGGAAGAGGTTTGGAACAGTCCATAAAAGCTTTAACGTACGATAACAATTTACATTTAGCACTCATTGGCGATGGACAATACAAAGAAAGATTAGCAGAACTAGCTAATATGCTCGAACTTTCTTCAAGAGTTTATTTTCTTGGCTTTATTCCATACGAAAAACTTTTATGCTATACAAAGGTTGCCGATATTGGATTATGCCTTGTCGAGCCAATTTCCCTATCGTACAAACTTGCTTTACCCAACAAACTTTTCGAGTACATCCAAGCAAAAATACCTATCGTGGCAACCAAATTACCAGCAATCGAACAAATTTTCTTGAATTATCGGATTGGGGAACTTGTCGCTCCAAATGAAACGCCGGAAAATCTTGCAAAAATTTTCATAAATGTCCACAAAAATCGGCATATTTACTCAAAAGATTTAGAGCTTGCTTCGAAAATATTTATTTGGGAAAACCAGACAGATACAATTAAAAATTTATTCCGATGATATATTTTCTTTTAATTCTGCAACAATTTATTTCTTCGACAACACATATCTTTGCAAAAAATCTCACCTTCGAACTGCCCCCAACAACAATTCTTCTTTTAAGGAGCTTCTTCGCAGCAATATTTTTTTTAATTCTCATAGTTGCAAGAAATGGAAAATTGTTAAAAATCGGGAAAAGAGATATCCCAAAATTCCTAATTTTAGGGGCTTTGAATATTCCACTAAATCAATATCTTTTTTTCACATCCATTAACTTAACGACTCCACCTAACGTTGCTCTTGCTTACGCACTTTCTCCAATATTCATTTTAGTCGTAGCTTCTTATTTTTTAAAGGAAAGAATACAACTTCGCAAAGTTTTCGGTGTTATTATAGCTTTTATAGGAATAACAATTGTGCTTGTCGAAAAAGGGGTTTCGTTACGTTCAGAATTTTTCCTTGGCAACTTAATTGCCATTACAGCTAGTATTTCTTGGGCTTTTTATTCAGTTTATGGTAAACCATTAATTCTAAAATATGGAAGTATTTATACTACTGGAATGTCGATGATTCTTGGACTTATACTCTATTTACCATTTTCAATAATTAATAAAGATTTTTCCAACTTAACACAAGTTCAAGTTATACATCTTTCTCAAATAGTTTACCTTGCTATAATGACTTCTGGAGTAGCATATTTAATTTGGTATTACGCTCTAAAAAGATTGCCAGCAAGCAACGTAGGAATTTTCAACAATTTTCAACCAATATTCACCACGATTTTATCTGTGATATTTTTTTCACAACAAATAAGCCCATTTTTTGTTGTCGGTGGTATCTTAGTTATCTTAGGAGTAACCATTACTCAGAAGGATAAAAACCACGTTGTCGTCTGACCTCGTATAAAATAATTCCAGCAGATACGGAAACATTTAATGATTGGACAGCCCCAAGCATTGGAATTTTTACAAAGTAATCACAATTCTTAAGGATAGACTTACTTATTCCATAGCCTTCGCTACCCAAGATTAAAACCAATGGGAAATTGTAATCCAACTCGAAATATGCTCTTTCCGCTTTTTCGCTTGCACCTACAATCCAAAACCCTTCGTCCTTTAATTTCTGTATCGCCGATATTAAGCTACCTACCTTGCAGATTCGTATATGAAGTAAAGCTCCCGAACTCGCACGAATCGCTGAACTGGTTACTGGGACAGAACTCCTAAGGGGAATAATTAAACCTTCGGCACCAGCTCCATCTATTACCCTTGCAACTGCTCCTAAATTCTGAGGGTCTTGTATCTTATCTAAAAGGACTAAAACTGGGGTTGGGTTTACTTCGTAGGATTTCCGTATCAATTCTTCGAGCTCGAAATATTGAATTTTTGAAACTATGGCTATAATTCCTTGTGTTCTATTTTCAACCGAGTTTTCCTTTTCTAATCTAAAAAACTTTTCCTTGTCAAGAACTGAAATTGGAATACCGCTTTGTTTCGATAATGCAAATACCATTTGAATTGCTTTTTCATTTATCCCAAACCGAACATAGATTTTTTCGATATTCAAGCCGGAACGAAGTGCTTCGATTACTGAATTTCGCCCAACGATTACGACATCCTTTTCCAATTTCTCAGCCATTTGTTTCGAATTACTTTTTTTGAAGGATAAAAGAAGCTTCGGTTGGTAAAATTTCTTTTAAAAATCCATTCGTGAAAGGCTTCGGCAGTTGAATAGGTTTCAAACCAAATTTAAATTGGTAAACTGGACGCAAAAGGAAGTATCTTTGGTCGAAAATGGTAAAATCGCTCTTTAAAACTGCCGAAAAAAACTTATTTATTGTAAACTTATTTTTCTTCAAGCGACGAACTTCTGCTACATCTGCTGGTCTGCCATTCTTAATTAATAATTCAAAAAAACTTATCGGAAGCCAATGAATAAAGGGGAATTTTCCAAAAAAATTATTTAAAAGATGTTGATGTCCACCAAATGGTGAAAAATAAGGTGGAAAGGTTACGTAAAGGTAGCCACCTTTTCGCAACATTTTCGAAATTTGAGCAAGGGCAAGCGTAGTATCGTCTAAATGCTCAATAACATCTCGAAGAATGACAATTCCAAAATTTTCGAACCATTCTGGAGAAATTATATCGTTCAAAATATCGTGATAGCGAAAGTCAATTTTTCGATTAAGCAGTGTGGCGATTCTTTCGCCCGCTTCGAGCCTATTCGTAGCAATGTCTGTTGCAAGGCAGGACAGAGCTCCTTCTTCGGCAAATGCAAAAGCAACGCCACCTTCGGCGCTACCAATTTCACACACATTAACATCAATTTCGATTTTCAAGGAACGAAAGAATGGAATGATATAATGCTTCCCCAAATAATATTGGTAACTCCAATAATACTTGTAAGATATATCAATATCAAGATTTTCAAGCTTTTCGTTAATTTCCATCATTCTAAAATATTTTTTATGTAAACGTCTAAACCATTTATTAATTTTGACATTATGAAAATTGCTTACGTTTCTACTTTTTATCCGTATCGAGGTGGAATAGCCCAATTTAATGCAAACCTTTACAGAGCGTTATCGAAACTTTGCAATGTTCGAGCTTTTAACTTTTCTCGTCAATATCCAAACTTTTTATTTCCCGGGGAAACTCAATATGTCCAAAGTAGCGAAAAAGTCGAAGTTGTCCCTTCCTTGAGAATTCTCGATAGTATCAATCCAATAAGCTATCAGAAAACTGTCGAAGAAATTCACCGGTACGAACCAGACATAGTTTTAACAAAATATTGGATGCCATTTTTTGCCCCTTCGCTTGGCTTTGTCCTTTTAAGAACCAAAAAGAAATGTTATAACATCTCAATAATCGACAATATCGAACCACATGAAAAGATACCTTTTTCAAAAATCTTGAATAAATTTTTTCTTAGCCAAAACCACTATTTCATCGTTATGAGCGAGCAAGTTCAAAACGAACTAATCAAAATTAATAAAGATGCTCGTTTCATCCGACTGCTACATCCTTTGTACGACCATTTCGGAAAGAAAATTCCATCTGAATTAGCTCGGGAAATGTTGAACATCGAAAAAAATAAAAAGGTTTTGCTTTTCTTTGGATTCATCCGCGAATACAAAGGTTTGGATATATTAATCGAGGCAATGAGCCAGCTCGACGATAGTTACCACCTAATCGTAGCTGGAGAGCTATACGAAAATAAAGACAAATACATACACCTTATCAATGAGCTACAAATTGAAAAAAGAATTTCTCTTTTCCTTCGATACATACCCGACGCGGAAGTTCCTACTTTTTTTTCTGCAAGCGACGTATGTATTCTTCCATACAAAACTGCAACCCAAAGTGGAATTGTAGGTGTAGCTTACAATTTCGACCTCCCGATAATCGCTACAAATGTGGGAGGTTTGCCCGAGATGATAGAACCATTTCGAACAGGGCTAATTGTCCAAGAAACTTCTGCAAACGGATTAGCAAAAAGTATTGAGCAATTTTTTCAAGAATCAAAAGAAAAATTTTTGAAAGGGATTGAAACTTACAAAAGCAAGGCAAATTGGGATTATTTTGCAAAAAATATTCTATCTATCTACGAAAAACTGAAAAATTCAGAATAAAAGTCCTCAAATTCTAATATAAATTGCAAACCCATTTTTGGTTCTTCCAACAAAAAAACTTAATCATATCATCTTTCACCTCAGAGCTTAGATTAATTTCTTAAGAGAATTTGCAGGTAATTTAGTTTAATTTCAAAATAGATTACAACAAGTTTAATACAGAATTAAGTATAATTACAAAAATAATCTACAAAGATAATAAATTAAATTTTTGGTTATCTAAAAAATTAAATTGTTATGTTTAACTTCTTAAATCGACGATATGAAATTTTTTAGGGCTATCTGGGTTTTATTTCCACTTGTATTAGTTAACTCAATCGCTCACGAAAACTGTATCGAAGGAGTTGTTGTATTAAAGAATGGTGATAATCAACCCATTGTTGGAGCTACTGTTCGAATTCTTAATACTTCGCTTGGAGCAATTACGGACAAACACGGCAGATTTCACATAAAAGAAATTCCAAAAGGTAAATACGAACTCCTAATTACGGGAGTTGGCTTAAAGCCAATTTACTATAAGTTTGAAATCGAAAAAGAACTTCACAAAACTCTATTTTTAAAATTTGAAATGGAAGAATCTCCAATTCAGACTGCCGACATTGTTGTAACTGCAACTCGCTCCGAAAAAATTTACGAAGATGTTCCAGTAAAGGTATCCGTTGTTACAAGTAAAATTATGCAATCGACAAGTTCCGTGGATATCAAAGAGGCTTTGAATTTTCAGCCTGGAGTTCGCACAGAATTAAACTGTCAGAACTGTGGTTTTAGTCAAGTTCGTATTAATGGCTTGGACGGTCGCTACTCGCAAATCTTGATTGATGGCAATCCAATTTTTTCTTCTTTGAACGGAGTCTATGGGCTCGAACAAATCCCATCGAATATGATTGATAGAATCGAAGTAATTCGAGGTGGTTCTTCATTATATGGTGGGAATGCAATCGCTGGAATTGTCAACATAATTACCAAAGAACCTTCGTATAACTCTTTCGATGTTGACTTTACCCAAAGGCTGATTTACAATAAAACAAACGACAACACAATTAACTTAAACGGGAGCATTATCTCGAACGAGCAAAATATCGGGGCTTCTCTTTTTGGTTACACTCGCGAAAGAAAACATTGGGACGCAAATGGCGACGGATTTTCCGAATTAGGGAAATTAGATGTTAAAACTGCTGGGGCCCGCTTATTTTATAAACCTAATCATAAAAGCAAAATTGGCCTGGTTTTTCAAACACTTTATCACAAAATTCGCGGTGGGGACTCCTTGAATAATCCACCACATCAAACTAACATTACAGAGCAAGCTTCACATCATTCTAATTTGATTACGTTAAAATATGAACTGTTCTGGGGTCAAAATTTAAATAAACTCACAATAAATGCTGGATTTCAAAACACTACAAGAAACAGTTACTATGGTTCTGGAGGGGACTTAAACGCTTACGGTTCGACCGATAACAGAACATTCGCTATTGGGGGACAATTCGACTATATAATCGAGAATTTACTTGGGTTCCACATAATTTCAGCTGGATATGAATTCAACAACGATTGGATACTCGATAAAGCTCCAGCTTATAACAGAACTATCGACCAAACAACGTTTTCAAATGGGGTATTTTTTCAGGACGATTGGAATATTAGCGAAGATTTGAACATCGTCTTCGGTGCACGAGTCGAAAAGCATAACAAAATCAAAGAATTAATATTCTCACCCCGCGTCAATCTCCTTTACAAAATTTCAAACTTTACAAACCTTCGGGTAGCGTATTCGACAGGTTATCGCCCGCCCCAAACCTTCGACGAAGATTTACACATTACACAAGTCGGTGGCGAAGGACTTTTAATTTTAGTTGACAAAAACCTAAAACCAGAATATTCAAATTCTTTCTCTTTATCGACAGACTTCTTTACAAAAGCATTAAGCATCCCAATTTCATTTTCAATCGAAGCTTTTGCAACAATTTTAAAGGATGTCTTCACATTAAAAAATATTGGAAGAGACGACAACAACAATTTAATACTTTTGAGAGTTAATGAAAACCTTGCGATTGTGCAAGGCTTGAATTTGGAAGTTCAGTCGCAAATATCGAAACTGCTTGAATTCAAATTAAGTTTAACTGCACAAAAGTCCGAATATTCCAAAGAAATTGAGTGGTCTTCGGGCGATCCAGACTATGGAATCGAACCACAGTATTCGAAAAAAATCTTCAAATCCCCAGATATATACACCTACATTGTAGCAAATATTTACCCTTCGCAGAGCTTTTCTATCGCAATTTCGGGAATATATACTGGTAGTATGTTCATACCACATTATTCCGGCTTCGTTGCACGCGATGTTTTAAAGAAAACTCCGAAATTCTTTGAATTGGGAATAAAATTAAACTATACAATTTCATCATCTCCTCAAATCGAAACTTATCTCGGGATACACAACATTTTTAATTCATTTCAAAAAGATTTCGACATCGGACCTAACCGAGATTCAGGCTATATGTATGGGCCATCAAGACCTCGCACAAGCTACGCTGGATTAAAAATCAGCTTTTGAAATACGAATTTTGAATCAACTGTAAATACACACTGTCTCATTTTAGGGATTAAAAAGTATTCAAAATCAGTCCCATATTACCAAATAGTCAAACATTCAACTTTGCTTTATACCAAGTTAAATATCTTACCTTACTTGATTTTTTTGACAATGCATACAGTAGTAAACAAAAGTCAGCAAAAAAGCGATTTGGAAACACTTTTGAACTATACAAAAATTCAAAAGTTAAATGTTAGCTTCACAATAATTGAGTGTATTTTTAGAACTTCCCCAAGTAAACCTAAACAATATGTGAACTGCAAAGCAAAATTAATCTTTAAATCAACTGATGCATTAATAACTGGGTTAACAGTTGTTCCCTGTAACAATTTTTTGTAAATCACTGATGTCTCCATCAGTTTACCAACACACTAAAAATTCCAACTTCTTAGAATTAAAAAAATCATAACTAACACTTTTGCTTTTTATGTATGTTTCCATAATTTGTTTTTCTTTGAAATAGATAAAATCTACCGATAAATCTTGAAAAAAAATGCATTTTGTTTACTACAATAATAATTATTAATTTTGTACTCTTTTTTTACGACCCCGTAGCTCAGTGGTAGAGCATCTGACTTTTAATCAGGGGGCCGCAGGTTCAATTCCTGCCGGGGTCACTAACTATTCAATCTAAATTTTTTTATTTTATTTACGATAATTCCTTTAAATTTTGACACTAACTTCTTGCTCGGATAAGCGAAACTTACCCTAATTTAAATTTCTAAAACAAAAAATCCGTTCATTAATTTTGTTTTTTAATTGTGGTTAAATGATAGAAATACTAAAATTTGATATAAGTTTCGATTGTATAGTTTGCTTGAACGCTCCAATGCCTTCCTTAGGTTTTTTTCTTGATTTCAAAAATATCCCAGTAATTGGCGCCGACGGTGGAGCTGTCCGTTTATTCGAAAAAGGTATTATCTGCGATTATGTTGTCGGCGATTTGGATGCATTTCGCAAGGCAAAGGTCGAAAATTTCTTCGATAAAGCAAAAATTGTTCACGAACCAAGCCAAGATATTAACGATTTTGAGAAGTCACTCATCTTTTGCTCAAAATTAGGGTTTTTTAATATACTCGTTTTAGGTTTTCACGGAGGTGAACTTGAACATACCCTAAATAATTGGAGCATACTTTACAAATTTCACGAAAGGATGAACTTATGCATTTACGAGAACAACAGATACGCAATCCCTTTGAGTAAATCAATCGAACTTGGAACAACTAAAAACGAAATGATTTCAATTATTCCACAACCTAAAGCAAAACTTAGAACAAAAAATTTAAAATGGGAGTTGAACTCTGAATATCTTGAAATAGGCAAGCGAGAAGGTGCAAGAAACGTATCTATCGGCGAATGGATACAAATTGAAATACTCGAAGGTTCGATTTTACTCTTTTTCGATGCAAGACTTCCTTTTGCGTACAGGAAGGTAAAGAAAAGTGGACCCGATGAGATTCGAACTCACGACCTCTAGAGTGCGATTCTAGCGCTCTCCCAACTGAGCTACGGGCCCACTACAATTACAAAATTATTAATATATTTCTAAACGATTAAATTATTTTGGTTCCATTGTTACAATTGGAATAATCATTTCTTCCATCGAAATTCCTCCGTGTTGGAAGCTATCTTTGTATCGCTGAAGGTAATAATGGTAGTCAGTTGGGTAAACAAAGTAGAAATCTTCCTTTGCTATAATATTGTTAACTGTTATAGAAATTTTAGGCAACCTAAGCTCCGTTAAGTCTTGAATTTGCATAGAATACCTCGGGTCGCATTTTACATTTTTTCCGAACTTATAGCGTAAGGAAGTTGATGTTTCACGGTCGCCGAGAACTTTTACTCCGTGCATACAACGAATAGAGCCGTGGTCAGTCGTTAGGACGATTTTAACTTGAGGGTAAGTCGATAAGGTCTGTAACATACCAAAAAGGCTTGAATGCATAAACCAAGAACGAGTAAGGGAACGATAAGCAGATTCGTTCGGGGCGATTTCTTTTAAAATCGCAAAATCTGAACGGGAATGGGCAATCATATCGACAGAGTTAACAACGATTGCTGTGAGCTGATTTGGAATGAATTTGTGTATTTCGTTTTCAATCTTTTTTCCATATTCAGTCTCGTGTATTTTGACGTAAGCAAGAGGAGTCGACAAGTTGATTTTTTTTCTTTTAAGGAATTCCTCGAGCAAGTTCTTTTCGTAAGCGTTCTGTTTATGGTCTTCGGTATTCAATTCACCTACCCAATATTGCGGATAATATTTTTGGATATCGTATGGGAATAATCCAGCAAAAATAGAATTACGCGCATAAGGTGTTGCTGTCGGCAAAATCGAAAAGTAATATTCTTTTTGAATTTTAAAGTATTGCTGAAGTAATTCTTCCATAACGTACCATTGGTCTAATCGCAGGCAATCGATTATGAAGAAAAAAAGCGAGGTTTCAGAATTTATTTTTGGAAGAATATATTTTTCTACAATAAAAGGTGAAAATAAAGGAATATCTTGTTTGGGTTCGGTGTGTATCCATTCACGATAGTTTTTCTCGACAAAATCCGAAAAAACAGAATTAGCTTCGCGAAAAACATCGCGAAGTGTGTCGACAAATCCTAAGTTTGGATAACGGTCTAATTCAAGCGACCAATTAACAAGGTTTATGTAAATATCGACCCATTCTTGCCAAGTTAACGAATTGTTCAAACTTAATTTAAGTCTATTAATATCACTTAGGAAACTTTCAATTATTTTTTCTTGATTTATTCTTGCCGATTCGATAAATCTTTTACACACAGCAAGGATTTGCGTTGGATTTACTGGCTTAGTCAAATAATCATCAATTTTTCTACCAATGGCTTCTTCCATTAAAGTTTCAGCTTCGTTTTTAGTTACCATTGTAATTGGGACATACGGATTAATTTCTTTCAAGATAGTCAAAGTTTCCAATCCACTCATTCCTAACATCATTTCGTCGAGGAAAATTAAATCGTAATTATTTTTTCGAGCTAGCTCGATTCCGTCTTCACCATTAGTAGCGGTATCGAGAAGATATCCTTTTTGTTTGAGTAAAAGCAAATGGGGCCGAAGAAGTTCAATTTCATCGTCAATCCAAAGTATTTTTCCTTTAATATTTTCTTCCATAGATTAAAAACCTTGTAGTTCTTAATTGAATGTTAATTTTTATTAATTTACAGATTTAAAAGAGTAGTTTTCAAAAAAAATATTGTTTTAAAAAGTGAATTTAAAAAATATATGAACTTTCAGAAATTTACTTTAAAATCGCAAGAAGCAATCCAAAAAGCACAAGAGATAGCAAGTAACTACGACAATCAATCGTTAGAACCTATTCACCTATTTGCAGCTTTTATTCAAGACGAAGAAAATCTCGTTGTCGAAATTTTAAAGAAACTTGAAGTGAATGTTAAAAAGTTAATGATTCGTGTTAACGAATTACTCGAATCTCTCCCTAAAGTAAGTGGTTTTACTGGAAATTTATATTTAAGTCCAACACTAAACCAAGTTTTCGACTTTGCATTTAAAGAAGCCAAGACGATGCGGGACGATTACGTGAGCGTTGAACACTTATTTCTTGCTTTGATGGAAGTTCGTTCGAACGTATCCGATTTGCTTGCCTCGCTTGGGGTCAATCGGGATAAAGTTTTAAAAATTTTAAAGGAAATTCGAGGTGAACATCGAGTAACCGACCAAAGCCCAGAGGAAAAATACCAAGCTTTAAGGCGATATGGTAGAATATTGAATGATGAAGTGCGTCAAGGCAAAATCGATCCTGTAATTGGACGCGAAGAGGAAATTCGGCGAGTTCTCCAAGTACTTTCAAGAAGGACAAAAAACAATCCGGTTTTAATTGGAGAGCCCGGTGTTGGAAAAACTGCAATAGCCGAAGGAATTGCAATTATGATTGTTTCGGGGGATGTACCAGATAATCTCAAAGATAAGGTTGTCGTTATGCTCGATATGGGAGCATTAGTTGCTGGAACGACATATCGTGGTCAATTCGAGGAGCGTTTAAAAGCTGTGATAAAAGAAGTGTCCGAATCCGAAGGGCAAATAATTCTTTTCATCGATGAAATTCATACTTTAATCGGGGCGGGCTCAGCCCAAGGTAGTATGGACGCAGCAAATATATTAAAACCAGCTCTTGCTCGCGGAGAGCTTCGTTGTATAGGGGCAACTACTTTAGACGAATACCAAAAGTATATCGAAAAAGACCCAGCCTTGGAGCGTAGATTTCAAAAAGTTTTTGTCGATGAACCTACCGTCGAAGAAACTATTTCAATTTTAAGAGGTTTGAAAGAACGATACGAAGTCCATCACGGTGTTAAAATATCGGATTCTGCAATTGTATCTGCCGCAGAACTTTCGCATCGTTACATCACCGATAGATTTCTTCCCGACAAGGCTATCGATTTAATAGACGAAGCGTGCAGTAAAATTAAATTGGAAATTGAATCTATGCCCGAAGAGCTCGATATAGTCGAACGCCGAATTCGTCAATTGGAAATTGAACGGGAGGCTCTTTTGAGAGAATTAAAAAGTAAAGGTTTTGAATCACAATAAATGAACGAATTTTTTATACCTTTTTGCATTGTAGAGAAAAACGAGTCCACAAAAAACTCTTTAAAAGCTGTAATAGAAAGAGTTTTTCGCAAATCCCCAATTTTTTCTGTCGAAAACGGTTTAGAATGTTGGAATTTGGTGCAAAAATACAACGACTTAATGATTATTGTTGCAAATTATCCCGAAGATACTTACCATATTGAACAACTTGTAGGAAACGTTAGAGCGTCCGAAAATCCAAACATTCGAAATATATTCATAATATTTATCACATCGAATTCAAATGCTGAACTCAACTTTAAAGCTCTCCAAGTCGGTGCCGATGATTTCATCAACAAGCCTTTCTTGATTGACGAAGTTATAGCCAAGTTTCAAAATGCTTATCGAATAATGCACCTTTATAAAAGCTTGGAATTTCGGGACAAAACAATTGAGGAACTGAGATTCGAGCTCCGACGAGATACCCTACGAATGCGGGATATGTTATATTTGTTCGAATGTCTTCGTATCCCCGATGCTGCACAAAGAATAAATCGTATAACCGAAATGGCTCTTTGGATTGCCAATGAATACGGCATCGACGATGAAAAGACATTAGAGTTAATCAAGAATTCTGCTAAACTTTGCTTTATTGGCCGACTTCAACTTCCCGAAAGAAATATAGGCGAAATACCTACTCAAAATGGCTTCCTTAAAAACGAAAAGATGGAAAGAATCCCTTTCTTCGCAAAAGAAACTTTTACCCTTTTCCGCGGGTTCGAAGATGTAGCCGAAGCTGTTATACACATTTACGAAAACTACGATGGAAGTGGATTGCCAGATAAATTAGAAAAAAGTAATATTCCCTTTGTTTCTCGATTGCTGCGGGTCGTCGTTGACTTCGATGATTATTTCAACCAAAAGAAATTTGAAACGAACAAAATTATTTCGATGATGGAAGCCGAATCACGTCGTGTTTACGATTTCCGTTTAATTGTTCTTTTAGACCAATTTTTTGCCCACCGTGCCTCGACTTTAAAAATTCCAACTGAACGTTCAATCAATGTCGAGGATTTAATGGAAGGTATGGTTCTATCGAGAAACATTGTAACAGACACTGGGTTAAAAATCGCAGTTGCCGGGACACATCTAAACATTGAAAACATCGAAAGAATCCAAACTATTGCAAAAACTGAACCAATTATCGGGAAGGTTTATATAAGAATTCAATGATACTTGTAACCAAACTTGATGGACAACGTATTGTAATTAATGCAGAAGAAATCGAAACTGTCGAAATTGGTATTCAATCGGTTATTTCACTTCGAACTGGGAAAAAATTTATTGTTCAAGAAGATTATAAAACGATTGTTGAACTTGTCCTTGAATACAAAAGAAAGTGCAATCAACAAACAATCAAACTTGAAGATTCGAACAATACTGATTAGTTTTTCTTTGTTTGTTCTTTCCCAACAAAGAATATTCCTTCAACCTTCACAATTTGTTGCGTTCGACCGAGCTTTTTTGCCGACAAATTACTATTCCACAATATTCGATAAGCAATACAACATATACAAGTTGAATAGCTCAATTTCGCTTAACAAAAATATTTTGTTCGGACGAGTTGTTTTCAACAACCTTTATTCTGGAAGCATAATTAAAGGAGTAGACGATGCTTTTCGTAACGAGGAAAATCTAAATTTTACTTACTTTGCTCAGATATTTACACCGATTTCATTGCTTTTTCAAACAAATTATTTGCTTAACTCAGATTCGCGAAACATTGGAATAAAAGAAGCAGAAAGATTTAATGGAAATCTTGGTTTGGAATTCGAGCTTTTCAACAAGTTGCGCGGAGGGGTATCCTTTGGTAGAGAACATAACCAACAATGGGTTGTTAAAACAAACGGCACAAGATATTTCCTTTATTTCGAGACCTCGAACTTAAAATTTATCAATTTCACATTTAACAACCGATTAGTCAACGAAAGATTAAGTTTACAAAAGGAAAGAAAATTTTCCAACTTTTCATTCCATTCGAATTTATCTGGAATTTTCGAGGATTCAAGTCAAATTTTTTTCGACCTAAATTATAAAGAGAACACAATGGATTATATCGTTCCACCAACCTATTTACCAGATTTTTTCGAACGAAGAACTCACTACACTTTTTCGCCTTCGGTCTCTTTCAAATATTTTCTTTTAGATAATTTTTCAACCTTTTTTAAGCTCGATTTCCTCTCTTTTTTGGTTCAAAGAGAATACAATAAATTCGACCCTACAAATGCGTTTTCGGCGCTCCGCAAAGAACTAACTGAAAACTCTATTTCGTTGAATCTAAATTTTGATTTAAAAACCCCAACTTTCTACCCACTACTCGGAATTTCCTACTTTTACAGAAATGAGGATAATTCTCTAAAACCAAAATTCGAAATAGACGAAAAAACGCTAAGTCAACTATATTCTTTGGAATATCAGAAGAATAATATTCAAACCCGTCTTAATCTATATTTATCCTTAGGTTTGGAGCCCGACCGCAAGAATACTTTTTCAATGAGCTCAAATATTGGTATTATGCGATACGACACACCTTCGCCATTAAACGACGACGACAGAGATGAATTTTCTGCTATAACAAACATTTCTTACAAACGTATATTTTCCTCGTATCTACTTTTTACTGCTCAATTGGAATTACACTTGAACCATTTGGTCTTTCTCAAAGCTACACGCAGTATGTTAAACAATTGGAACCGGATTATTCGACTAACGGCATCGACACAATATCGAACGGAATTCTTATCCTATTCCCCCAGTGTTGAAATTATCTCGAATTATGTAACATTTGATTTTGAATCGACGGGCAAATCGGTTCAAAGCTATGCATTTCGTCAGATTTCTTATCGCGATTCCCTTTTTGTTCCATTGTCGAAAAGTTTATCGTTATTTGGTAATGCGATTATTAAATTTTCGGAAAGAGGTACATTATTTTGGAAAGAATTTTCGATGACAAAAGAAACAATAACCAATGAAATATTCCTCCGATACCTTTTAGGAACCGAAATCGTCGAAAATTTGAGATTTTCCTTCGGTGGTCGAATCTATAATATTGAACAAAGTCCGCTCGTAGCTTACCAAATTAATCGGGTCTATAAGTATTATTCTTTTGCCCCAGAAACAGAAATAAGGTTTTTTTATAATGACAATAACATTGTATTTTTGCAAGGTTGGTACGAGTTAAAATTTTGGAACTATAAGGTTGCTGGTGTAGTGCCAAATTTGATTTTGAAAATAAGCGTTAAAGTATAGTTTTGCAATGGAAGATAACTTCGAGCTCGAAATCAATTTTACTTCTGACAAGTTTTCACTTTCGATAATCGAAACTATACTTCAAAAAGTCCAAAACAAATTTCCTTTCGAAAAGAAAAAATTTCAGGATATTCTTGTAGCCACGACCGAAGCTGTTATCAATGCAATCCAGCACGGAAACCAATGCGACCCAATGAAAAACGTTACTTTAAAAGTTGTTGCCTACGACAAAAATCTCATCGTAATAGTTTCGGACGAAGGTCGCGGGTTCGACCCTACAAATCTCGATGACCCTCGGAAACCAGAAAATATTCACAAAGAAAGAGGCCGTGGTATTTTCTTAATAAAAGAGCTATCCGACAATTTTACAGTACAAACGAGTGAGAAAGGGACGGAAGTCAAAATTCTGTTCAACATTTAACTAATATGGAACAAGATAAAGTTTACCAGCTTGTTTTCGAAAATGCAGTTAACAACGGTTGTCCATTCATTTGCTTGCAAGGAACTTTTGGCGTTGGTAAGTCTTTTCTTGTTTCTAAACTTATTAACGATATTCTATCGGAAAAAGCGAACACATTCGTCTTTTTCTTCGACCTTAATGATACTTTCCAATTCTGTAATCTTTACAAGTCCTTGAGATTTAAAACAAATATCTCCGAACTCGAAAAGCTCAATTTCGAGGACCTACAATTTTTTTCTGAGCGATTTGTTGAAGTTTTAAACGAACTCGAAGGTATCGATAAAAATTTGTCGGAATTTGTCGCCAGTTCATACAACTTTTACGATTATCTTTCGCTTGACTATCTTGGGACCAATCGACTAAAAGAGCTCCCAAAGTTAGAAAATACAATCAATTTAATTTTCCAAAAGAAATCCGACCGCCGAGTTTTGTTAGATTTTCTTGATATACTTGTAGAAACTTTACTTATTCCTTTCGTTTCTTTGGCTGCAGAAAAACGTGACTCAGATAAATCAATTAATTTGTATTTCATCTTCGACAATTACGAACTTTCCGCTGCTTCGATTGATTATTGGATAGTAAAACACTTATATCGTTATCTTTCTAATCTTTCATTACACAATTTCAAAGCTTATACGGTTGAATCGCCCGAGGTTAATATTAAGCTTTCGGATATATTCAATTTTCAATTCATACTAACTTCCAGAAATAATTTAACTGCAAGAAAAATTTTAAATTGCGAACCTGCCGAAAAACTTGCCATATACACGCTTGCGCCCCTTTCAAAAGCCGAAACCTTTGATTACTCTAAAAGATTTTCTAAGGAATTTGACTTGGAAGAAGTTTATAAATATACATTTGGAATACCATTCATTCTGGATTTATTTTTTGGGGAATTCGATGCCAATTTAAATCGAGAAAACGAAAATATTTTTTTCAATATCCTTTACGAGAAAATTTTTGAAAGGGTGCCTAAAATTTTGAAAGACTCAATCGATTTTCTTTCACTGTTACCGAAATTCGGCGAAGAAGCTTTGCGTTGTATTCCAATGAATTTGGAAACCTACGGAAGTTTATTCCGTTATTTAAAAAATGAAAGCGATTTAGCAGAACCAATTCCAAATACGAACGAATTTTACAAGATTCGAACACATTACTCTATTATTATTTCTATGAATTTAAAGAAAAAGGAAAAGGAAAAGTTCGATTTGTTAAATCAATTAGCAAATGATTATACGATAGCAATTTCTCCTATCGAATTGCTTACCACTTACGAAAGGAAAATCATCCGAAACATTGCATACTTTAATGAAATCGACTTTGGCGAAGTTCTCGAAACTGCCTTCAACGAGGATTACCCCGACGTAATTAATTTTGTTTTATCGCACAAACAACTTTTCATCGAAAAGGACGGGATATTCACCTTACAACCAAATTTGCGTGAAAATCTAATTAAATTAAATAAACTGCTCGACAATGTTAGATTCGAGCAAAAAACTGAATTTCTTAACTCTATTGTCGTAGATTTTAAAGAAAAAACAGAAAAACTTTTGGAAGAGTCGCAACTTAAACTTGTAAAAGACCAAAAAGAGCTCGACGAACTAAAAACAAAGAGGCAAACTTTAGAAAAAGAAGTAGTCGAGCTACAAAAAGAAATTCTAAACGCAGAAAATTCGATAATCGAAACACGCTCGAAGTATTTAAACTTAAGTAAAAAGTTCACTTGGATACCCTTTGTGTTCCTTGCGTTAGCTTCAATAGGAAGTTTTGTCGTTGGAAATAACATAATGTATATATTCAACAAAATACTCGAAACCGAAGCTTTAAGAAGCTTGGGTATTGTTTTGAAGCTACTCTCGTTCTTTCTCATTGCAATATTTATCTTTCTATTGATAGACCTTTTTGCTTCGAAAGAAAAAAAGATGGCTTTACAAAAAATTTCCGATACATTAAGGAAGGAAGAAGAAGAAGCTTTCAGAAAACAAAGTCAACTGGCAGAATTATCTAATGCAATAAAATCTTTAACAAATTCAATAGAAATTTTGACTAAGGAAGTAGAAAACACCTCGGTAAAAATAGCTCAATACTCAAAAAAGTTGAGTATATCATACCTTGATAATGCAACAAAATGATACACATTTGAGAAAAAATTTACAAAATTCTATATAATAACTGGGCTTTTTTCTTAATTTTTTATCTAAATTAGTTATTTACAGTTATAAGTTCATTGAATTGTTTGTTAAATAACGTTGCGAGGTTTTATGGGGATATTTAGCTACCTTCGCTCAACTATTCTTAGCAAAGTCGTTATGGCTGTTACTGGAGCGATATTAGTACTTTATTTAATTATTCACACTGCTGGTAATCTTCTAATTTATTTTGGCCGCGACACTTTAAACTCATATTCTGCCTTTCTTCATAGTTTAGGTCCAATTCTTTGGATTTTCCGGGTTGTTCTAATAGTTTCGGTAGTTCTTCATATCATCACCTCAATTAAATTAAAATTCGAGAACTGGAACGCAAAACCAACTGGTTACGCTTTAAAACATTATTTAAAAGCTCGATTTAGCTCGCGAACAATGATATGGACTGGAATTATGATTTTCGCTTTCGTACTATACCATCTTTTGCATTTCACTTTTCGTGTAACCAATCCTCAGCACTATAGTGCAGAATTCTTTCAAATGCATAATGCTGTTTCTACCGTTATTTTGGAACGATTTGATGTTTATAAAATGGTAGTTTTAGGCTTTAAAAATCCCTTAATCTCGTTAGTTTATATTGTAGGTGTTATAATAGTCGGTTTTCACCTTGACCACGCAATACAAAGTATGTTCCAGACCTTAGGTTTTAACGAGAAACACTATTTTCCAACCTTGCAAAACCTAAGCACTATTCTTTCTATTATTATTGTTATTTGCTTGATTTCTATACCAATATCTATTATGTCTGGTTTGGTAGGAGGCGAGATATGATATTAGACGGTAAAGTACCATCGGGTCGTATCGAAGAAAAATGGGACCGACACCGTTTCGAAATGAAGCTGGTAAGTCCCGCAAATAAACTAAAATACAAAATCATTGTTGTTGGGACTGGATTAGCTGGAGCTTCGGCTTCTGCTTCCCTCGCCGAACTTGGTTATAACGTCGAAGTTTTTACTTTCCACGACAGTCCTCGACGAGCCCACAGTATTGCTGCACAAGGTGGCATTAATGCCGCCAAGAATTATCCAAACGACGGCGATAGTATCTGGCGACTTTTCTACGACACAGTCAAAGGTGGAGACTTCCGAGCACGCGAAGCCAACGTTTACCGACTTGCACAAGTGAGTAATTCCATTATCGACCAATGCGTAGCTCAAGGTGTTCCCTTTGCCCGGGAATATAGTGGTTATCTCAGCAATCGTTCCTTTGGCGGAGCACAGCTATCCCGAACATTCTATGCCCGTAGTCAAACTGGGCAACAACTGCTTTTAGGAGCGTATTCTTCGATGATGCGACAAGTGGGTTTAAAGAAAATAAAACTTCATACACGGAAGGAAATGCTCGACCTCGTTGTAATTGATGGAATTGCACGCGGGATTGTTACAAGAGATTTGCTCAGTGGTAAAATTGAATCTCATTGGGGCGATGCAGTAGTTCTTGCAACTGGTGGCTATTCGAACGTCTTCTTCCTTTCGACAAATGCCCAAGTATGTAATGTAACCGCAACCTACAGAGCATACAAACGCGGTGCTTTCTTTGCAAACCCTTGTTTCACCCAGATACATCCCACTTGTATACCCCAAAGTGGAGAACATCAATCTAAACTTACTTTAATGAGTGAATCGCTGAGAAATGATGGTCGGGTTTGGGTGCCGATTAATCCAGGAGATAAGCGAAGACCTAACGATATTCCAGAAAACGAAAGAGATTATTTTCTCGAGCGTATGTATCCCGGTTATGGAAACTTGGCTCCAAGAGACATAGCTTCGCGTGCTGCAAAAAGAGTTTGCGACGAGGGACGCGGAGTAGGATTAACTGGCAATGCTGTATATCTCGATTTTGCCGATGCAATTAAAAGATTAGGTCGAGAAGTGATTGAAGAACGCTATGGTAACCTTTTTGAAATGTATGAAAGAATAACTGGCGAAAATCCATACGAAACACCGATGATGATTTATCCAGCACCACATTATACTATGGGTGGCTTGTGGGTCGATTACAATTTGATGAGTAATTTACCGGGATTATTTGTTATCGGAGAAGCAAATTTTTCTGACCACGGAGCAAATCGGTTAGGAGCAAGCGCCCTTATGCAAGGTTTAGCAGATGGCTATTTTATCTTACCTTATACAATCGGACACTTCTTTGCAACGACGAAACTCGATAAGGTAAATACAGACAAAGTTGAATTCAAGAAAGCCGAAGAAGAAGTAACTTCTCGAATTAAAAAGTTAATGTCGATTAATGGTAAAAAGACTCCAACGCAATTCCATCGAGAATTGGGTAAAGTAATGTGGGATTACTGCGGAATGAGCCGAAATGAGCAAGGTTTAAAAAAGGCATTAGAAATTGTTCCTCAAATAAGAGAAGAGTTTTGGAGCAATTTAACCATCGTTGGCGAAGAAGGGGATTTAAATATAGTTCTGGAAAAAGCACTTCGTGTTGCCGACTTTTTAGAATTTGCAGAACTAATCCTTTGGGATGCTCTCGAACGAGATGAGTCTTGCGGAGGTCACTTCCGCGAAGAGCACCAATATCCAGACGGTGAAGCAAAACGAAACGATGAAAAATTTGCGCACGTCGCCGCTTGGGAATTTACTGGCGACGGAAACAAACCAATTCGCCACATTGAACCTCTTGTTTTTGAGTATGTACCATTAACTGTGAGGAGTTATAAATAATGAAAGTAACACTTCATATATGGAGGCAAAAGAATGCAAAGGCAAAGGGTCGGTTCGAAACCTATCATCTCGATGATGTAATCGAGGATATGTCGTTCCTTGAAATGCTTGATGTTTTAAATGAACGATTGATTCTTGAAGGAAAAGAACCAGTTGCATTCGAACACGACTGTCGAGAAGGTATTTGCGGTGCTTGCTCTTTGACTATTAACGGGATTCCTCACGGTCACGAACCAGCGACCACCACTTGTCAACTACATATGAGAAAATTCAAGGATGGAGACGAAATTTGGATTGAACCATTTAGGGCAAGAGCCTTTCCAATTATAAAAGACTTAGTTGTCGACCGCTCCGCTTTCGATAGAATAATACAGGCTGGTGGATTTATAAGCGTTAATGCTGGGCAAGCTCCCGAAGCTAACAGTATAATCGTCCCAAAGGATGATGCTGAAACCGCTATGGACGCTGCTCAATGTATAGGCTGTGGAGCTTGTGTTGCTGCTTGTCCAAATGCATCGGCAATGCTTTTCGTCGCCGCAAAAGTTGCACATTTTGCCTATTTACCACAAGGTCAGCCCGAACGTAAGCGGCGCGTTCTTGCTATGGTTGAACAGATGCAAAAAGAAGGGTTCGGTAACTGCACTAACTTCTATGAATGCGAAGCTGCTTGCCCAAAACAGATTTCCGTAAGCTTTATTGCACTTATGAACCGGGATTATTTAAAAGCAACGTGCTCTGGCGAAAAACATTTACTACAAACTCAACAAGTTTAGGACTTTTTTTCGAATTCGAAAGCTTTTTTACACTAGAAAGATTAGACCAAAATTCTATTTTGGTATTGTTTGAAAAATAATTTTTTTAATATCTACATTGCAGAACTGTTTTGATTTATAACAAAAAACCTTAATGAATTACCATTATTGGATAGGTAAGATGCCCGTCCTTCCAATTAGTGGCAAAGTTCCTTTTGAATTTTGTTTTGGATAGCTACGCTACCTTCCCCCACCCTTTTTGTGTAACTCTTCGCGTTGTGGAGTTATGATTATTTTATTTATTGGTTCTCTTTTGTTACTATACTCTATTGAAGAAACCCATTTCGAAAACAAAAAAAGCATTCGCTACATTTACAAATTATAATCTAAAAATTCAGAAAAAAAATTTGGGGCACAAAAAAATGTGCCCCTCCGAATTACCATCAATAATAAAACTATAACTTTAGTCTTCACCTTGTGCTTTTGTGAATCCTGGTTGACCATCAAATTCTTGCAACTTTTCAATATGCATCCACCGAAACTCAGAGGATACGCGTTGGAGAAGGTCAATTAGTTGAGCATCGGTCAATTCACCATCGTTCGAACGCAAAATGAAACGGCAGCGGAAATGGTCCACACAATCGGTAATTGCTCCAGTAGGAGTGTAAACTTTGGTCCCACGGTTGGACATCATTTTGAGTTTTAAAGGAGTATTTGCGCAAATCTCTTCGAGTTTCGGTCCAACTTCCTCGGGTTGCTTAGAAGTCTCGATAAAAATATCAACTCCAATTACACGACGACTTTGCGGTTTGACGAAGTCGAATTCTTTCGAAACTTGGGGTAGCTTTAAAGGCTTATAATCGCGTACGAGCCATCTTTCAGATTTTCTCCCAAGATTCGAAATTATAGCATCTGTGTATTCAGTTGTGGAATTACATTTATCGTAACCAACGACATCGCCAGTGCGAACTTTTCCTTCCTCGAGAGTTACAAGAATAGCGTGTTCAATAGCTGCTGCGGCTTCGAACTCGCCAATGTGTCGCAACATAAAGATTCCAGACCAAAGCACTGCCGTTGGATTAATGACATTTTTGCCAGCATACTTAGGAGCAGAACCGTGGACAGCTTCAAAGATAGCAACATCATTACCAATATTTGCGGAAGGAGCAAATCCCAAGCCACCAATGAGAGCAGAAGTTAAATCGCTAATAATGTCGCCATTCATATTTGTGGTTACGATAACTTCGAATTGTTCTGGTCTTTTAACAAGTTGGTGCGCACAATTGTCAATAATAATATGTTGGGCTTCGATATCGGGATATTCTGGAGCAATTGCCTCGAAAGTCCGTTTCAACATTCCTTCAGTCAACTTCATTATATTCGACTTTGTGGCACAATGGATTTTCTTTCGCCCTTCTGCGCGGCAAAGTTCGAACGCCAACCGCACAACTTTTTCGCAGCCTTTTCGAGAAATTAATTTCAGGCATTGTGCAACTCCAGGAGTTTGCATATGTTCGATACCAGCGTACAAATCCTCGACATTTTCACGAACGACTACAAGGTCGATATTTCGTCCACTATATGGAGTTGGCACTCCGGGAAGTTCTCGAACAGGACGAATGTTAGCATAAGTTTCGAAAAGTTTTCTTAAAGTAACATTTGCACTTTTTTCGCCATAGCCGACTGGTGTCTCTAATGGTCCTTTCAACACAACACGAGTTCTTCGAATGGACTCAATTGTTTCTGCTGGAACACCCGATTCTAATCCCTTTTTGAAAACATTTGCTCCAGCCTCGCAAACCTCCCACTCGATTGGAACACCCGTTGCCTCGATAATTCTTCTTGTTGCGTTGACTGCTTCCGGTCCTATCCCATCGCCAGGGATAAGAGTAACAAGCCGCTTATTGGTTGCTGTTTGAGCCATAACTGCATTTCTCCTTTCTTTTTTTTGATAAATACATTAATGTGGATTGAGAAAAATGATATTTGCTTTGCTTCTTCTCAAAATTTATATGCTTTCTTTTCAAATTAAACCAATTAAAGTTTCAAAAGAATAACACAATGAACTTACAATTTAACAAAAAACTAAACAAAATTTTTTGCATTTTCTTAAAAATTAAAATTTTATATTCAATTTGTTTTTATAATATTTGTTTAAACTATAATCCAAAAAAAAGCCCCTTTCGAAATCATCGAAAGGGGCAAAAAATATCAGTAAAATTTCCCCTTCTTCAGAGGAATTGGAAATTTACTTCGTCAATACAAATTCTTGTTTTGTTCGGTAGCTTTGGCTTTGCATTGTTATGATATACATTCCGTTCGATA
>JAOADV010000006.1 GCA_026417135.1 Ignavibacteria bacterium | reverse complement strand
CCCAATATCCATCCTAAGCATTCTTGATTTGCTAAGCCATGCAATGGACCAGCCAGACCGTTCAAGCCACCCGAAAGTGCATAGTAAAGGTCGGAAAGAGCGGAGTTAATTGTGAAAGCAGAAAATGCGCTGACATTACCGTCCTCGTGGTCGCAGTGCAAAGTGAAATATAACCGCATTAGTTCAGTAAGTTCGCCGTTCGGGTCGGGAAGACCAATCATATGTACAAAGTTCTTTGCCCAATCGGCATTTTTGTCGCTTTCGATTCTTGGTCCCTTATTAAATCTCTTTCGGTAAACATAGGCACCAATTGCTGGGAGTTTCGCTATAATATTAATTAAATCGTCGTATGTTGCCTCCCAGTATTCTCCTTTCTTTAATCCTTCGGAATATTTTTTGGTAAAGATTGACTCTCTTTGCATAACAAGAATAGCAGTGTTAAACATAGCCATAGGGTGAGAATCCGGAGGCATAGCATCCAAAACGTTCCAAACATATTCTGGGACTTCTTCGTGGGCTTTAAGTTCTGCTTGCAAATCTTTGAGTTCGTCTTGTGTGGGTAGTTCCCCAGTTAGTAAAAGCCAAAGTATTTCTTCTGGAAGCTTATCGGCTAAATATTTTAGTTCAATACCGCGAATGATTAATCCTTTGTCTGGCGGAACTTCGCTGGTATCGCAAACTAATGCAATTATTCCACGCATACCTCCATAAACTTGCGAAAGAGTTACTTGCGATACGACTTTGTCCCCGTATTGCTTGACAAATGCAGAAATTTCGTCGCGTATTGCTGGAAAGATTTGGGAAAGCTTGTTCTTCAAAAGAGACATTTTTAACCTCTTGTTTGTTGACAAAAACCTTTAGTGTTCCGACAAAGAACAAGTCCTAAAATAATAAAAGTCAAGTTTTTTAAAGAAGGTTAAAAATGTAAAAAATGAAAAAACAAAAAATTTTAGTTTTTTTGTATCTAATGTGTTTTAAAATAAGAAAAATTTAGTCTCGTCAAAAAAATTTTTATGTTAATCAAAAAAGGTGAAAAATGGCAAAGTCATTTCTAAAAAAATATTTGTTCTTTGCATCTTTACTAATTGCTTTTGCATACAATTCGACATTTGCAAGCGAAGTTTACAAACTAAAAGTTGAAAGAAGCAAAATTAAATGGATAGGGAAAAAGTTTCTCGGCTCGCACTGGGGTTGGATTTCATTTAAATCTGGCCAAATCACATTTGATGGAAACAAAATTACTTCGGGGAATTTCGAAGTAGATATGAAGTCTATGGTAAATGAAGATTTAAAAGACAAGTCGCTTAACCAGAAGCTAATTGGACATTTGAAATCGGATGACTTTTTCTCTGTCGATAAATTCCCATCGTCTCAATTTGTTATTACACATACAACTCCATTGAAAACTGCAAAACCAAACGAACCAAACTATGCTATTACTGGAAAATTAACTATTAAAGGAATAACACAAACAATTTCCTTCCCTGCAAACGTAAAATTCGAAGGAAATACCGCAAGAGCCAAAGCTAATATCGATATAGACCGAACCAAATTCGACGTTCGTTATGGTTCTGGTTCGTTCTTCGAAAATTTAGGAGATAATGTTATCTACGATAATTTCACTCTCGAACTCGACCTATTTTTCCAGAAGTAATTTGGATAAGTTTTAGATTACAAATAGGTCTTGCTGGATTTAATTTAAAAAAATCGCAAGTTTAAAAACCAACATAAATTACTTGAACTAAGGGGCAAATGCCCCTTTTTTTATTTCATTAAGGTAACTTTACAAAATGGAATTTACTCTAACTAATGTCTTTTGTGTATTTAATAATTTGTCAAGATGAATTTTTCAAGGAATTTATCTAACGTGAGCTTAACTCATACTTTTGTTTAGGAAAAGTTGTAAAGGAAGAAAATTAAATTTAATAGAACCAACTAACGTTTGATTTTACCTTGCGTAATATTCGACAACTTGGTGTAGCTCTACTTGCGCTGGTATTTCTTCCTTTGGAGGAACATACAAATACTTGAACTGAAAATCAGCTTTAATCAGATCTAAATATGGGGGTGGCTGAACACTCCGAATAGATTCAACAACAAATGGAATATTACGACTGGATTCTTTGAGCGAGACTATCGAGTTAGGTTTTACTTGATATGATGGTATATTAACTCGTTTCCCGTTAACAAGTATATGCCCGTGCGATACAAGTTGCCGTGCAGCATAGATTGTAGGTGCGAAACCAGCACGATATACTAGCGAATCGAGCCGGGATTCAAGTATTTGGAGAAGTATATCACCTGTATTACCAGTAAATCTCGAGGCTTCGTCGAAATATTTTGCCATCTGACGCTCGGAAACATTGTATTGAAAGCGTAACCTTTGTTTTTCAAGAAGCTGTCTTCCGTAGTCGGAAAGTCTTGGGCGCCTTTTGCTTCTGCCATGTTGCCCAGGGGGCTGTGGTTTTCTTTGCGTATATTTCTGGGCTTTCGAGGTTAAGTTCAACCCTAATTTTCTCGATAGTTTTACCTTTGGTCCAGTATAATTCATATTTGTCCATTAAAAAATAAGATTACAAAATTAAAAATAAAAATCGAGAAAAAAAAGTTTTTTTATTAAGTTTGCTTTTCTTTACTTATTCTTAATTTGCACTTTTCAATTTATTAATTTTTATGACAAAAAGTTCCAATAGGAAAAGAACAGCCAAAAGCAGAAATATATTGTTTTTTCTTTGGGGTGCGTTCTTCCTTGTATTTTGCTCTGCTCTGTTTGCTCTTTTTAGAACTTTTTGGGGCGACAATATAGATTTCGAAACGAAAGAGCCCAACCAATCTTTCGAGAAAAATATTGATTCTGTAAATGTTTCGAAATTGTCGAATGTTGAAGATAAGGATAATAAACTCATTCGTAGCGATGAACAATTTTTTAAAGTTGAAGCCAATTCCCGATTGTATAGTTCCTATTCTGGTAAAAGACTAAATATTGCATTTGTTGGGCTCGATTCCCGCTTGGGTTCAAGTTACAATCACGCAGATGCGAATCACATAATCTCGATACTTTGGGATATTGGGAAGATAGAGATAATTTCTGTACCTCGGGATACCCCAGCTGATGCAGGTTTCCACGATTCAACTGGCCAAAATAAGCTGACTGTTGTTCGTGCTTCGCGGGGCAGAACAGCCTATCTTGAAGAATTAAGAAAAATTACTGAATTAGAGAAAATTCATTATTATGTCGAGCTTGGATTTTCGCAAGTTGTAGGCTTGCTTGAATTTCTCGGGTTTAAGGATAGTAAGTCCACTTTGCAAGTTCTCCGTGCACGCAAAGGCATCTTCGCAGACGACTTTCAGCGAACTTATAATCAAGCTCAGTTCATTCGTCAGATGATTTTAAAGCATTACAATGATATTAACGGAGGTTTTCTATCTGAATTAGCTATTCGTGGAGGATTGGAACTGGTTTCTACGAACTTGACCTACGATATTGTTAACAGCATCATTAAAAGGCTAAATATGTTTTCTTTTCCCCGAGGTCCGAACGATGTCGTTATTAGTTTACAACCACAAATGAATATGAAGTTTAAAGTTTTGGATTTTTCGTCAAGCAAATCTCTCGATAGCATAATAGATAAATTAGAACAATACAATAAAAGGAATAACGAAACTGAAAGTATTGTCATCGATGTTTATTCGAAACTTAATAATGTCTTAGTAAGTGCCGAAAAAGACACATCTAAATTTCCTAAACGCGCAATCCTTAAGCTTCAAACTTATTTTGACCAAAAAGCTTGGTTACAAATCGAAGAATTAGATAGGCGAGAAGAAATTCGTACACGTTTTGAAAAATGTCTTGTTGCAAGTTTTCTTAAAATTAATGAGCCGAGCAAAGCCTTAAAAGTTAAAGAAACTTTAAGACTCGAAAGAGAATTTTTAAATTTAAAGAAAACTAAATTATGAAGACTTTGGTCCTAATAAGGCACGCAAAATCCGATTGGTCTGACCCCGATAAAACAGATATTGAACGTCCATTGAATAAGCGAGGAAAGAGGGATGCGCCTTTTATGGCTAAATTGTTGAAGGAAAAAGGGGTTTACCCAAATCTTGTTATTACTAGCCCAACTGAACGGACTCTGCAAACCGTTAAATTCTTTGCTAAGGAATATGATTTCGATATGAATGAAGTTCTTGTCCGAGAAGAGATATACAACTTGGGCCCCAATGCTATTCGTCAGATGATAGCTAAAATCGACGACAATATTCAAACAATATTTATTTTTGGACATAACCCAGATTTGACTTTGCTTGGGAACCAGCTTTCCGATACTTTCATCGATAATATTCCAACAACTGGGATTCTTTGTATTGATTTCGAAATCAATTCTTGGTCTGAAATTCTAACGCAAAGTGGTAAAACAAGATTTTTTGAATTTCCAAAGAAGTATTTCAAGAAAAAATAATCTAAATAATTCTAGTTAAAAATTTACTTTTTCAATTGTAAAAAGAAATTATTTTAATTCTTATCTAAATCCAAATTTAAGATAGAGTCGATAATTATTTCAAGGTTTGCCTCTGGGGTTGTTTCGAAGGATTCCTTTTCTTTACTTTTTTTCTTTATTGCTTTCGATTTTATGGGATTATGAAGATATTCAACACTAATTTTATACTTTCTTTTGGGAAATTTCAAAGAATTAAGAAAATTTTGGGTTTCTTCAATCCATTTTTCGGCAAGTTCTTGTGCTTGTTGTCTTGGAGTTAATATAATTTTTTTATTTTTTTTTCCTTCCTTAATGGTTTTTGTTTGGGTTGTAAAGTTGGATTCGTTAATTTTTAAAAGTATTTTAAAGAATAGCTTTGGGGAATATTGATTTAGTTCTTTTAGAATTGTAAATACTTTTTTCCCTTCAGGTTTTAGAAAAGGCGGTTTATCTCCAAATCCAATAACATTTTTAATTGTTTGACCTGGCTTGAAGTGAAGTATATATACAACAACTTCTTTTTCGTAATATGTTTGTGTCGAATTTATTTCAATTTCCTCTGGTTCGAGTGCAAGCCAGTCGTCGCTAAAAATTTTGTATCTTCCAGCTTGATTTATTGGCATATGGAAACTACCGTCCGAACCAGTTTTAATTTTTATTATTTTTCCGCTTTCGTCGACAAGGATGAATTTTGTTTCTAAAGGTCGGTTTGTGCTACGTTCTACAACTTTACCTTTCAAAAGAGTGGTTGCCCGAAGAGAATTATTTTGGGCAAACAAGAAAAAGAAAGATAAAATATTTAGAATAAAGACACAAGCAGATATTGAAATAAAGCTCATCTGTTCGTTAAAATTAGGAGAAATTAGTGGAAAAATTAACGATTCTTCTTCTTATGACGATTTTTGCGGAGTCGCTTTTTTCTCTTATGCGTATTCATTTTATGGCGTTTCCTTTTTCTACCGCAAGGCATTCTTCCCTCTAAGATTTGTTGTTCAAATTATCGTTAACACGTTTTAAGAAACCAGGTGAAGGTTTGAAGACTGGGACGAATCTTTTGTCGAGAGGAACTACTTCACCAGTTTTGGGGTTCCGTGCCATCCGAGGTTTCCTTTCTTTTGACTTGAAGACGCCAAATCCCCGTAGTTCGATTCTTTTCCCATTGGCAATGGAATTTATAACTGTTGTAAGAACTCCATCGACGACAGCCTTTGTTTCGATTTTCGTAAGCCCCGTTGCTTTTGCAATTTCGTCGATAATATCAGCTTTAGTGATATTATTACTCATAGTCAACCTAAATTTTGTGAAATTAAAAATTTAAAAAGGCAAAAATATAAAAACTGACTGAAATAGAAAAACAAAATATCATAGAACATAATTTGAGTATTTAAAAGAGAAGATGTGTAATAATGAAAATCGAAGTCTGTGGTAAAGCGATGTAATTGAACGAAACAACTAAGAATAGCTAAAACATTAGATTATCTTTGTTTTCGAAGTAGCACGGGCTTCCAGCCTGTGCGAATTGAAGTAGCGAAGGCATCCCTGCCGTCGTCTCAAAAGCAGGGATGTTTTTGGTACTTTGGAGGTATCGAAAGCATCTCTGCTTTCGAATTGTTTTTGAACACCCCTTTACCCCCTTTATAAGAGGGGAATTTTTCTTCTTTTCTCCTCTCGTAGAGGGGCGTAGGGGTGTTGAATGAAATTATTCACGCACAAGCAAGATGCTTGTGCTACTTTTTGGGCAGTCGAGATGTCCGCCCTACCATTTGGAGAAGCAGGGATTCTTCTTCTACTTCGGGCAACAGCTAGTGCGATTCTATTTCATTTATTGTAAAAATAGAAGCAGTTCTTTATTGACTAAATAACCTTGCTTTTAGGTTATTACTTTTGATATTTAAATTAAGTGGATAGTGAAACAGGCAATAATTAAATGAGAGAGGATTCTATTTCTCATCATTGTGTGCCAAAGAATTTATATATGTCGTCGAGATACGATTATGAAAAAAGTTAGAACAATGAGGATTTAGGTTTGCCGAGCATTAAGGGCATTAACTCATCTTTTTTATGGCTGGGACCAAAGATTTTTGTTTTTTAATCCTTGTATCGCTTAGATTTTCTTATTTTCTGTTTATTTTGCTTGTGCTTCTTTCAAAGTTGAGTAAACAAAAATTTTCTTGATTAAATCTTTATCTCTTTTTATATCGCGAATATTTACAGATTGAAGCAAATTTTTCCAAAGTTCAATCCTTTCGTTCATAAAATTTCGTGCTGGTTCGGGTTCGTTTGGAATAATCCCTTCTAAAATAGCTTCTTCGATTGCTGTTTTGATAATTCCAACTTCGGGCGAAGGGGACAAACCGAAAGTTTCCATTATTTCTTCGCCCCGAATTGGGGATTGGAACTGACGCAGTTTGTCCTTTTCTTGAACTTCGAGAACTTTATTCCAAACTTTTTGATAATTGTTCAGATACTTTTTGGATAGGTTCGGATTGTTGGTGGTGATGTCGGAACGACAAAGCAAGAACAAATCTTCGAGTGCATCGCCTGCGTATGCGGCAAGCCGTCGTATAGCCGAATCGGTAACACCTTCGTCAACAAGTGCCATAGGTCGCTGATGCAAACGGACTAAACGCTCGACATATTCAATTTTTTCGAAAGGCAATTTTAGTTTCCGAAAAATATCTGGGACCATTTTAGCCCCAATTTCTTCGTGCCCATAAAATGTCCAACCAATTCCAGAAACAAATCGCTTTGTTTTAGGCTTGCCAATATCGTGGATAAGGGCTGAAAATCGTAGCCAAAGGTTATTGGAAATTTCAGCAATTTTGTCCAAGACTTTTAAACTGTGGGTAAAAACGTCTTTATGTGCATAGGAAATTCCATTTTCTTCTCTTGTTTCGACGCCTGCCATAGCATTTAGTTCAGGAAAGATTAATTCGAGCAAGCCAGTAGTGTATAAAAGGCTAAATCCAATACTTGGTTTTTGGGATTCAAGAATTTTCAAGAGTTCGTCGGTAATTCTTTCTTGCGAAACAATTTCAATTCTATGTCGCATTTCGGAAATTGTATCCAAGCTTTCTTGTTCTATTGTGAAGTTCAATTGAGAAGCAAATCTGATAGCCCTTAGCATACGCAAGGGGTCGTCTTCGTAAGTTACTTTTGGGTCGAGAGGAGTTCGTATGATTTTGTTTTGTAAGTCTTTGAAACCATCGAAAAGGTCGATAAGTTTTCCAAAATCTGGTTCGTTCAGCGACACTGCCATTGCATTTATTGTAAAGTCGCGTCGCCTTAAATCGTCTTCTAAAGTTCCAGTTGAAACAATAGGTTTTCGGCTACTTGGAATATAAACTTCTTTTCGGGTCCCTACAAATTCGAAATTTCTATTGCCTATCGGGACCATTGAAGTAAAAAAGCGTGGGAAGGTAATAATTTTCGTTTTGAAGTGCTCGGAGACTATCTTGGAAAATTCAATGGAATCGCCGACGACAGTGAAATCGACATCGTATCTTTCCCTTTTCAAGAAGAAATCCCGAACAGTGCCACCGACGAGGTAAAGTTCGAAATTATACTTCTTGGCTAATTGGGCAATTGCTAAAATAGTTGGGTCTTGGATTGGAACTTTTTCAACTGGCTTTGCTTGGTATATTGTCTCGAACTTTACAATTCTTTTTCTTTTCTTTTCCACCAAATTGGTTTTTACTTCTTTTTTCATAGTCTAACTACGCTGCATCTTCTTGGGTACAGAAATATTCAATAGTTTTTTCAGCACAAGTTTTGCAATAACCAAGTTTGTTAATCATCGTATTTATCATTCTGTTGTAAAGTTTTTGGTTTTCCTCGTTAGTTCTGTTCGAAAGAGCCCCAACAAGGCTTCCAGCACCGGAAATATCAGATTTAAGACGAACATCAGTTACCGCTTTTACAAGTTCTGCATTGTCCATAAAATTGTAGCTTGGTTCTTTAACTACTCTTTGACCATAGATTTTAATGATAGTAGTTCGAAAGCTTTGCTTTTGCTCCTTTGTTTTTAAACCAAGACGTTCTTCGACGCTGTTAATAAAAGATTCATCTATTTTCAAAGATACAAGTTTCCCAGTTCGAGGGTCCCGATATGTCCAAATCCTATCGGGTCCAAGATTTTTAGCGTCGATTCCTATTACCATATTTACATAGTTCATAACATCTCGTTCGATTGCATCGGGTTCGTTCATATAGGCGTTGAAAATGGAAGTTAAAACATTTTGTCGGTATAATTGTTTTGCAAGTTTTAAGTCGTTGAAATACTTAATCTTATCGTTTGGGTCTTGGACGTAGTCGAGAATTACTGTTTCGAGTGCGGGGAAAATATCTCCGCTATACATACATTTTCCTTCTTGTGTTTCAGTTCTTTCGAGTAAAATTTGTATAGCTCTACCAAGATTTCTATGTCCCAAACCTTTTTGCCCAAATCTTTTTGTGATATCTGGGTCGGCGTTTAGTTCATTAATAACTTCGCTCAAAGTTTTCAAAGATTTTTCGCCAGCGACTTCACCAGCTGCAAGTTTCATCATCTCGATTGGAGTGAGCTTGTCCGATTTGGGCATACGAGTAAGCACTACTGCAACCGAAGCAGTATAAACTAAATTCGGGTCGATGTGCAAATTTTCCCCAGCAAATGTAGTTTTTTCCCAACTTCCGATAGCGTATCGTGTTAGTTCAAGCTGAAGTTTGTAATTTGTATTGTGCGACATATAACACAATCGGCAACGGTCGACAATTGGAGCTTGTTCCCTTTCTTCCAAAAAACGAGCAAATTCACTATTGTTGCTGGTTGCAAGTATTAGTGTATCCAAAGGCCATTTAAACCCTTCAATTTCAATAGTCCTATTTTGAATAACTCCAAGATAAACTTGTATCAAATCTTTTTTGTTTTTAAATATTTCGTCGGCAAAATGAATTCCGCCACCAGCAACTCTTGCCAAGGCGCCTCGTCTTAAGTCGAATCGATAAGGATTGTCGGTATCGCTTAAATTCAATAAACGAGTAATCGACTCTTCTCCAATTAAATCGACAGCAGAAGATGTGATTTTATCTTTTGCTGTGAATTTTCCAGTTAAAGTCCCTCTCGATTCCGAAATAGGCACGGGAAAAACTTCGACAAATTCTAACATTTTTTCGATGTCTCCGTCGCAATGTTCCCGAATTTGATTCCAAATGTAGTAAGTGCAAGCCCCAAGTGGGCGGTAGAGTTTGTAAAATTTGGTAATATCTGTTTCCTTTGCCCCAAGTTTTTCGAGAAATTCTATATTTTTACTTCTGTCTTCGTATAAGTTCATTGCCAAAATCATTGGGTCTTCGTAAGTTTGCGATTCAATTTCGGTGATTTTTCCATAACGCCCCAGCTTATCCATATTTTTAAATTTAAAGGTGTATCTTCTATTTTCTGGTAAAACGATGAAATTTCGATAAAGATGCATAAGGAAATCGATAAAAAAGGTTTTACCATTGCCAGGCTCACCAATCAGCACAAAAGCCATCTCTGCCGACGAACCTCCTTCGGCGGCATCTTTAACGAACGACACAAGGCTGTTTATTTCATCGAACATTCCGACGAGATGTTTCTTTCCCTCCCGAAAAACAAGGAAATCGTAGGTCGAGCGACCATTTACTATAACCTTTGCTATTTTCGAAGGGTCGCCAAGTATCATCCTTGTTACGGATTGGAAGACATTTTCAAATTTGCGTTCACCGTTGATAACTTTTTGAATGTGAAAACTTAGAGTATTTTTTTCCATTTAAGGTCCTAAAATTAACTCATTTATTCATTGCAAATTAATTAATTTTTCTTAGGCGTGTACAAAAAAGTTCTAAAAGCTTGGATTTGCACTTTTAAATTTTAGTCAATTTTTCTGCTTCTTGCTTTGTAATTTTTTTTGTTCCTTTACATTCTGGATACCTTGAACAAGCAAGAAAATAACCGTTTCTGCCAATCCGCAATACCATTGTGCTTTTACATTTTGGGCATTTTTCATCTTGAATTTCTATCGGTCGGAAAGCCTTACTGCCGTTTATAGGTTTAGTTCCTTTGCAAGAGGGGTAATCCGAGCAACCATAGAATTCTCCATATTTTCCTTTTCGTATAACCATTGGTTTTCCGCATTCATCACAGAAAATACCTTCGGCTATTTTTTGCTCTTTGTTTTCTTGAAATGCTGTAATGGGTTTAGTATTTTGGCAATTGGGATAACGGGAACAGCCTAAAAATCTACCTTTTTTCGATACTCGAATTACCATTGGAGCTCCGCAGACATCACATTTTACACCATTTTCGAAAATTTCGTTGTTCGCTTTTTCTAAAAGTTTGCTTAATGGTGTAAAAAAACTTCCGACAACTTGGACATATTCGCTTTTGCCTTCGGCAATTGTATCGAGAGCATCTTCCATCTTTGCAGTGAACTTTACATTAAAAATGTCGGAAAAATAATTTATAAGTATTCCATTAACCTCTTTCCCAAGTTCGGTAGGAACAAATGCCTTTTTCTTCAACTCGATGTACTTTCTGTCTAATAAAGTAGAAACTATTGTAGCATAGGTACTTGGTCGTCCTATTCCTTTTTCTTCGAGTTCTTTGATTAAAGTAGCTTGGTTGTAACGTGGCGGTGGTTGTGTTTGCGAGTATTTTGTTTCAACATCAATTAGTGTAAGCTTTTGGTTTTCGTGGATTTGGGGCAAAAGGACCTTGGATTCGTCGTCTTTTTCGCTTTCGTCCGAAGATTCTTGATAGACGGCAAGGTAGCCATCAAAGGTCAGTACGCGTCCGCTGGCGCGGAAGACAAAGGATGGGCTTGCAATCTCGATTGTAGTTTGTTCGTATTCGGCGGCTGTCATTTGCGAGGCAACGAAGCGATAGTATATCAACTTGTAAAGTTCATATAGGTTTTTATCGAGAAATTTTTCGAGCGACTCGGGAGTTTTTTCGAGATATGTTGGTCTAATTGCTTCGTGTGCATCTTGAACGTTCAAAGACTTGGATTTGTACTCATTTGGTTTCGTTGGCAAGTATTTTTTGCCAAATTTCGTTTCGATAAAATTGCGAACCGAACTTATTGCATCTTGTGAAACCCGAACTGAATCGGTTCGCATATATGTTATTAAACCAACGTTCCCTTCCTTACCGAGTGAAACACCTTCGTAAAGTCGTTGTGCCAACATCATAGTTAATTTGCTTGAGAAACCAAGTTTGCGAGCTGCTTCTTGCTGTAATGTAGAAGTAATAAAAGGTGGTTTTGGGGAACTTTTGAATTTGTTTCTTTTGATACTTCTTACATAATACTCTTCTTTTTTAATTCTTTCTACAAGTTTGACTGCATCTTCTTCGCTTGAAATAAAAACAAAATTTGAGATTCTCTTTTGAAATTCCTTCTGTGTCTCGCCTCTTTGAATTGTTTTTGAACCTTCTGGATTTTTGATTTGAACGCCATCGAATTCTATTAATTTTCCCGTAAAGGATTTGCCGTTTGCTTCGAATTTTCCTAAAATATTCCAGTATTCGAATGGGACAAAGTTTTCGATATCTTCTTCTCTTTCACAAATTAAACGCAGAGCAACCGATTGTACACGCCCAGCCGAAAGTTTTAAATTGGATTTCTTAATCAAAGCGTTCGATACAAAAGGTGAAATCTGAAAACCGATGAGTCGGTCCAGCACTCGTCGGGCTTGCTGCGAAGAGTATAGTTTTTCGTCGAGTTCTCGGGTGTTTTTCAAGCCCTCTTGTATTCCTTTTGGAGTAATCTCGTTAAAAAGCACACGCTCTATTTTTTTCCCAGGGATGGAGATTTCTTCGGCAATATGCCAAGCAATTGCTTCTCCTTCACGGTCTGGGTCGGTTGCGATGTAAACTTTCTCGCATTTTGTTGCTTCTTCTCTAATTTTTTTTATGGTATCTTTCTTTCCACGAATGATTTCATAAATCGGTTTGAAGCCATTTTTGATATCGACGCTTAAAGTATGTTTCTTTAAGTCTTTAATATGGCCAACAGAAGGTTCAACAATATAGTCTTTGCCAAGATATTTATTAATTGTTTTAGCCTTGGTTGGCGATTCAACAACAATTAGATTTTTTTTCTTCGACATAAGCCAATCTTTTATCGACTTTTCTTAAACGATATTTTTTTAAGAATATTTCAAAGACTTGAATAACAAAAGGTAAGTTCTTGCTTGAAAAGCGATTTACAGGCGTGGTTCGGGCTGTTGTAAATTCTTTCACTTTATCCAACTTTCTGCAAAATATTAAATTACAACGAAGGATTTATAATTATTGCATATATAACGAGCGTAGCATCGAACTTATGTTCATTAACTTGAAAAATAAATTGTGTATAATAAAATCCATTCAGTTAACGCAAAGTTTTAAATAGATGATAGGACGGGCATCTTCCCCGTCCAAAATGTGTTTCAAAAGATAAAAGTTATTATTATTTCGTTATGCACAAGCTGGGAATATATCGTTATAATTTGTGTATTAAAAAATTCGTTGATTTAGTGTTATATTTTTCCCACAATGTGGACAAGTAATTTGATTGTCCTTCTTCTTTTGAATTTCATCGACGAAGCCAGAGGCAATTATACCAGCGGGTAAAGCAAATAAAGCAATACCCAAAAGAGCAAGAATAGTAGCAAAAAATTTCCCTAGCAAAGTTAATGGGTACATATCCCCATACCCGACGGTTGTTAGAGTTATTAAAGCCCACCAGAGTGCATCGGGAATATTAGAAAAGTTGTGTGGTTGAACATTTTTTTCGAAAAAATAAACCACAGTAGATACAATAACCGATGAAATAAAGATTATTATCATCGAAAGGAGTAATTCTTCTTTTTTCTCTTTCAACACTTTGACAAATATCTTCAAGGCTTCCGTGTATCGAGCTAATTTCAAGATTCGAAAAATTCTAAATAGTCGTATTATTCTGAAAGTTCTTAGGTCGAACGGCAAAAGAAGTGGTAAAAAGAAAGGTAGAATAGCAATTAAGTCAATAATTAGCAAAGGTTTTAGAGCAAATCGTAATCGACCAAAAATCGGATGTTTATGCGATGGGTCAACCGTGCAAGACCAGAGTCTAAGTATGTACTCAATGGAAAATATTGTTATAGAAAAATATTCGAATCCGTTGAAGATGACATGGTATTGTTCGTAAATACTTTCTACGCTTTCTAAAATTACTGCAAAGGTATTTAATGTTATCAAACTGACAATGAAAATATCGAAAGCTCTGCTCCATTTGTCTCCTGGTTTTCCAACTTCTAATATTGCAAATACTCTTGTTTTTACTTTTTCCATAACTTTTCTACATTTTTTTATTTGTGAAGTGCCTAATTTATGAAAAAACAAATTTTGGGAACTTGAACTGCTAAGCTTATTTTACTTGATATGTTCATAAGTTCTTATTTTGTGTATCTTATTTACAATTAGAAATTTTAAATTATCAAATTCTATGGTTTTTGGGTATTCTCAGGTGGAAGGCTATTTTGCAACTCAGATAATTATTGAAAAAAATAAAACGAGCTAAAACACCCCAAATTCTTGCAAATTTTAAGCAGTGGAAATAATAGCCAGAGGTAGTTTCTATTCGCTTTTTAGTGCATTTGCACCGCCGACTATATCGAGCATTTCTTTGGTAATCGAAGCTTGCCGTTCCTTGTTGAAAATGAGTTGAAGATGTTCGATTAATTCTATTGCATTGTTTGTTGCGTTTTCCATTGCCATTCTTCGGGCGGCGTGTTCAGCTGCATTGGATTCTAAAATAATTCGAAATATTTGATTTTCGACATACTTTGGGATAATATTATCTAAAATTGCTTTGGGATTTGGTTCGAAAAGGTAAATTAAATTGTATTTTTGTTTTCGTTCGGCGGACTGGCTAAGCTTCGTAACTTTTTGGGGTTGTTTTAAGCTTTCATCAATGTCGAATGGCAAAAGAGTAAACGCAGAGGGAACTTGGGTTAGTATATTTTTAAATTCATTGAAAATAAATATAACCTTGTCGAATTTTTTTTCGATAAAGGCTTGAATTAAGAAATGGGAAAGTTCGGCTATGATTCCATAATCGACCTTTCCAGAAATTCCAGAAATATCACGAATATAATCGATGTTTCTTAACTTAATTCCAGAAATGCCTCGCTTTCCTAAACGAATCATCGAAATGTTTGCATTTTGGCATTCCTTTAATACAACTTCGTTGATATACCTTTGTAGAAATCTAATTAGATTTGAATTGAAACTGCCACAAAGCCCGCGGTCGGAGGTAACGACAATTAAGCAATAGTTTTGAATACTTTTCCTTTTTTCGAGTAGGGGATGCGAAAAATCCCCTTCGATATGTGTGGCAACTTGTTCGAGTACGGACCTTAACAAATAGGAATAGGGACGAGCATTAATTATCGCATCTTGTGCTCTTTTCAGTTTGGCAGTCGATACCATCCTCATTGCTTGAGTGATTTTCTTTGTGCTGGCAACTGCCAAAATCCTCCGCCTAATATCTCTAAGAGTTGGCATATAGTTTCCCTAAAAATATTTCCAATCTTTAACAAGATAGTTATTTATGTAGTCGTCGATTGCGTCCTCGAGCGATGTGAATTTTTGTTCTCCGAGTTTGGACAAAAGCTTATCCATTTTGGCTTGTGTGAAATTTTGATATTGTGAATAAAGGTCTTTTGGCATATCGAAGTATTCAATATTTGGTTTTAGATTCAAGCATTTAAAGACGCAAAATGCGAGTTCGTTCCAACTTCGGGCAGCCCCAGTCCCGACATTGTAAATCCCAGCTACGTTCGAATTATAAATTTTCCAGATGATTTCTAATGTATCCTTGATGTAAATGAAATCTCTTTTTTGCTCTCCATCGCTAAAATTTGGATTTGTGGACTTGAAAAGTGAAATTTTACCTTTTGAAATGGCTTGATTATAGGCTTTGTAAACCATACTTGCCATTTCTTCTTTGTGGTATTCGTTAGGTCCAAAGACATTGAAAAATTTTAAACCTACGAAGGTCTTGTCGAGTGAATTTTGAACAACCCAGCAGTCGAAAAGATATTTGGTATAGCCGTAAGGATTGAGAGGTACAAGCTCGAAAACGAGATTATCGTCGTATCCTTTTTCGCCCATTCCATAAGTAGCAGCACTACTTGCGTAGATGAAACGAATATCTTTTTCCGCCGCAAATTGGGCCAACTTTACGCTATATTTGAAATTATTTTCGAGTAAGTAATCCATATTTGTTTCGGTGGTGTCCGTACAAGCACCGAAATGAAAAATTACATCGAAGCGTAAATTGGTAAATTTTTTTGTCTCGAAAAGTTGAAGAAACTGGTCTTTGTGGTAAAAATCGTAGAATCGTTTTCCAATTAAATTTTTCCATTTGGAAGTCTTACCAATACGGTCGACTATGATTATATCCTTTATTCCATTATCATTCAACAACTTTAAAAATGTGGAACCGATAAATCCAGCACCTCCAGTCAGCAAAATCATACCAATTTGTATTTTGTTTTGAATGATTCAATGAAGTTTTCAACTGCAGTTCTTAAGTTTTGGACTATTTCATCTGTTAAATCTTTGACACGAATAATTGAGTCGAGCAAGTTGTAGGAAGTTGTTTCTAAATATTCAAAGAATTCTGTTTCGAATGTCGAAAGAATTTCAACTGGAAAATCATCCAAATATCCATTGGTTGCTGTCCAAAGTAGTGCAATCTGCTTTTCGACTGGAAGTGGGTTATATTGCTTTTGTTTCAAAATTTCGGTCAAGCGTGCCCCACGGCGCAATTGCTGTTGTGTGGTTTTGTCGAGGTCGGAACCAAATTTGGCAAAAGCTTCGAGTTCTCTATATTGAGCTAATTCTATTTTCAAAGGACCAGCAACTTTCTTCATTGCCTTGATTTGAGCGTTACCACCAACTCGGGAAACTGATATACCAATATTCATTGCTGGACGAATACCAGCATTGAAAAGATTTGGTTCGAGGTAAATCTGTCCGTCGGTGATTGAAATTACATTAGTAGGAATGTATGCTGCAACATCACCTGCTTGTGTTTCAATGATTGGTAAAGCAGTCAACGAGCCTCCCCCGAATTCGTCGGAATATTTTGCTGCTCGTTCTAAAAGTCGGCTATGTAAATAGAAAATGTCGCCAGGGTAGGCTTCTCTTCCCGGAGGCCTACGAAGAAGCAGGGAAACTTGTCGGTATGCAGCGGCTTGTTTGGATAAGTCGTCGTAAATAATTAAAGCGTGCATCCCGTTATCTCGGAAATATTCTCCCATAGCGCAACCGCAATATGGAGCAATAAATTGCAAAGGTGCTGGGTCCGAAGCATTTGCCATAACTACTATTGTATATTCCATTGCCCCAAATTCTTCCAAAGTTGCAACAACATTGGCAACAGTAGATGCTTTTTGTCCTATTGCTACATAGATGCAATATACTGGTTGAATTCCGAGCTCTTTTGCTCTTTCGGTATGTGTAAATTTTTGGTTGATAATAGTATCGATAGCAATTGCAGTTTTACCAGTTTGCCTGTCGCCAATGATTAATTCTCTCTGTCCGCGGCCAATTGGAATAAGAGCATCAATCATTTTCAAACCAGTTTGCAGTGGTTCTTTAACTGGTTGGCGGAAAATTACTCCCGGAGCTTTTCGTTCGATTGGAAGACGTTGTTCTGTGTTGATTGGACCTTTTTCGTCCAGTGGTATGCCCAGAGGGTTTACAACACGTCCCAGAAGTTCTTTTCCAACAGGGACCGATGCAACTCTTTTAGTTCTACGGACTAAATCGCCTTCTTTTACGAGACGGTCGTCCCCGAAAAGAACGACCCCAACATTGTCTTCTTCGAGATTTAAAACCATACCGAAAAGATTGTTTGGAAATTCTACAAGTTCCGCAGCCATCACCTTTGTGAGTCCATAGACGCGGGCGACTCCGTCGCCAACTTGAAGAACTGTACCAACTTCGTAAATATCGGTTTCACTTTCAAATCCAGAAAGTTGCTTGCGTAGAATTGCAGATATTTCTTCGGGTCGTACGTCGAACATTTTAAACCTTTATATTGATTTACATTTTTCCAGTTATGAGTTCTTCGAAAAGTATGTTTAGTCTGTTCTTTAAAGTAGCATCGAAGACCCAATCTTCGATTTTAACTTTAAAGCCACCTTTAAGAGTTCTATCGACTACAAATTTTGGCAAGATTTTTTTCCCAGTGTTGGCTTCGAGCTTTTCTATAAAACGAGACTTTAGATTATCGTCGATTTCAGTTGCCAGAAAAATTTCGACTGGAAGAATCCCTTTTTTGTTGTAGTAGAGTGCAAAATATTGTTCGGCTATACTTAATATTAGGGAGTCTCTTCCTTTATCTGCCAAAAAAAGAACAAAATTTAAAGTAATCGAAGAGATTTTGTCGCTTAAAATTTCCTTGTATAATTTTTTCTTCCTTAACGGTTGAATTATCGGCTTTTTTGAAAGGCTAAGTAATTCTGGAATTGAAGAAATTATTTTCTCTATAGTTTGGAAGTCGCGATAAACATCGTCTTCGAGATTTTCCGAAACTGCTGTACTGAAAATAGCCTTGGCATAACGATAAGAAATTCTTTTTTCACTCATTTTTAGTTCTTTGGAATTTTATCTATGTAAGAATTAACAATTTGTATGTGCTTTTCGTTGTCAAGTTTTTCGTCGAGAAGTTTTTCGGTTGCTAATACAACTAGTTGAGCAACTTCTTTGCGAAGTTCAAAAAGTGCTTGTTCTTTACTTCTGTTAATTTCGCGATTTGCTTCTTCGATTTTCTCCCGGCGAATCTTTTCTGCTTCTTCGGTGGCTCGGCGAATATGCTCATCGGCTTGTTGTTTTCCTTTTTGGACGATAGACATCATTTCGGATTGAGCCTGACGAAGTTTTTCTTGGGTTTCTTCGAGCAATTTTTGTGCTTCTTGGTTTGCTTTCTCAGCGTTCGAGATATTTTGAGCGATATAATCTTCGCGGGCTCTTAGTGCATTTGCTATTGGTTTGGTACCGAATTTGATAAGCAAGAAAAGGAAAATTAAGAAATTTAGAATAGTCCAAATCATTAAGCCTGGATTTAAACTTAAAAGTGAATCCATAATTTTCTATATATTAACTTCAAATAAAGTCAGTTAAATATTTCAACTATAAGTAAAAAGAAGAAATTTTTACTTAATTGCCAAAAGCATAGCAATAACACAAGAAAAAAGAGCAACTCCTTCGATAAGTGCTGCAGCAATAATCATAGTTGTTCGTAAATCGCCAGCCGATTCGGGTTGACGAGCAGCAGATTCGAGAGCTGAGCTTGCCAAGCGTCCAATACCAAGCCCAGCTCCGATAACAGAGATTCCTGCTCCAATTCCGGCTCCTAAATATGCTCCTAATTGTGCTAAGTTCTGTTCCATAAATCCTCCAATATGTTTTTATTGAGAAAAAAGACACTAATGTGTTTCGTGAGAATGCTCTCCAATTGCTAATCCAGTGAAAACTGCTGTTAAAGTAACGAAAATGAATGCTTGTAGAAATGCGACAAGTAGCTCTAAAGCATACATAAAAACAGAAAATGGAACGACCACTACAGCCATTATCAATGTATTCAGATAAAATATTAAGCCTACAAGAGAAAGCAACACGACGTGACCCGCTGTCATATTTGCAAATAATCGGACAGTTAGTGCAAAAGGTTTTGTAAAAATTGAAATAATTTCGATTGGTACCATTATAAAGAACAAATACCAAGGGGCTCCGCCAAGTAAATGTTTCAACCAGTTTTTCAGCCCAATTTGTTTAATTGCAGTGCCATTTATTACCAATAGAGCAGTCAATGCAAGACCAGCAGTAGTTCCAAGAGCACCAGTTGCAGTATGTCCACCAGGAATTAAACCAAATAAATTCATAAGTAGAATGAAGAAAAAGAGAGCAACGAAGTATGGTAACAGTTTGTAGGCTAAAGTTTTGTTTGGAATATTAGGTAAAACAACATTATCGCGTAAAAAAAGTACTACTGTTTCAATTATATTGTGAAGACCCTTTGGCGGGGCTAATGGATTTTTTTTGCATTTTCTTCCAACACGGAAGAAAGCAATAAGTAATACCAAAATAGCAAGCCATTGAAAACATACAAGGCTCGATGGTGAAAGGTCGATTGTTGGAGTTTCATTAGGATTATTTGCTTTGACAATTTTGTGGGTACTTGAATAAACATATTTGCCGTCTTTTTCCATCGAATGCAAATTGGAATAGAAGCTAAAGCCGTTTTCTTTGTCGTATAAAATTACTGGTAAATCGATTATGTGATAGTTGAAAAAGGTTAATTCTCGGTGTTCTCCAAGGCTTCCGAGTAAAGTTGGGAAAATTTGGTCTTTCGGGACACTACCTTCTGAATGCTCTTTTGCATCATTGTGGCTGGTATGTGTATCGACTTTCATAACTAAATTTTATCGCTTTCGGTAAAATTTTTAAACTGCAAAATTAAGAATTTTGAAATTTTGTTGATGTAGATAACTTCGAAAATTAAAAGAAAAAAAGAAAATACCATAAACGAAAGAACAAATTTAAGTGGTTCAAATTTAAGCAACTTAACAAAAAACCAAATTGAGAAAATATTTAAAGAAAATCTTATTATTATGGAAGAGAAAAAAACGCGACTAAAAGTTTTTGTTGGCTTATCAATTACATATCGATAAATAAGAATTCCACTTAAAAAATTTGTAGCCGAAATTAAGAATGCAACTAAAATTTCCTTCACTTTTTCTCTTTTTTCAATGCAAAACGAATAAAGTTGACCAAGGCAATGGCACATCCAAGTAAAGAAAAGACAATGAGCAAGATAGGTGCTGTTTTCAACCAGTTGTCAAGAAAATATCCTATAACCACAAACAAGAGTATAGTAATTATAAGTTGCCATCCAAGATTCAAATATGGGGCAATTTCGTTAATAATTTTTAAGCTGTATTTGTTTTTTTCTAAATTCATCAAAAGCCAAATTCTTCGAGTGAGTTCAAGATATTGCTTAGGAAGATATTTTGTGCAAAACTGAATTTCCGAAAATCGGTGATGAAAATTAATTCGCCGAAAGTCGCTGGATTTGTTTCGTCGAAAATAGAGCTGGCAATTTGAGTTATCTCGGAAGGGCGGAACTCGTTGTCGAGGTCGTGGTATATTGCTGTGAATCCTATATACACTGGCTGGTCCGAATCTACTGGGCTTCGCTCGAACCCAAAAAGACTATAAGGAATGCGAACTTTTAAGATAATGTTTCCGTTGGTTTGTGTGGAAAAAACTTTGATTCTACTTACAGAACGAACTTGCTCATCGTCCATCGGCTCGAGTGAATAAATGCTTTCAACATTTGGGTAACTTTTGGCAAAGTTTCCTAAGTTTATTGTAAGATGGTAAATGTTTCCTTCGGGGACTTCTTTCACAACTAATTTATTCCCCGATTGTTTAAAAATTCTTTTTAATGTGGAATTTGTAGGTTCAAAATTGAACCATAGCGAAACAAAATCGCCGTTACATTTTTCGCATTCTTTTGGGATAAATATATCGTCTTGGATTGTAAAGGAAAGGTATATATAGTCGTCGTCGTATGAAGATTTAATTTTGTAATTAGAATCGTATTCTCCTTTCCAATAATAGCTTCCTTTTATTGCGTAATCGACTTGTGCAACTTTGGTTTCCGAAGGATACCCAATAAATATTTCAGAGTTGCGAGGATAGGATGGAACGAAAAAAAATTTGCTTTCGAAATCCAAATCCGCTTTTTTTGTTTTGTTGACTTTAATAATGCTTTCGTTTTTTTCAAAAGAAATGTTTGTTTCGAGGCTATGTCCAAGCAGATTTCTTGAAACATATTCTTCGACTAAGTAAACCACGCCATTTTGGAAGGTATAACCTCGGATTGTCCAAAAGTCGCTATCTTTCTTTTGGGTTATGTAACATTTTGAGTTTTTGATTGATATGCCAATTTCGAGAGGTAGTTCGACAAATTCAAATGGCTGCATAAAAACTTGTTCGAGGAATCCATCGATATCGGCAAAAAGGTAAACGTAGGTTACTTTTCTTCGCTCGTCGTGCACCTTTATAGAAACACCAAGGTCTGGATTTCCGTCCCCAGAAAAATCGCCGACGTCCCATCCCCAAACCGAAAATCTCGTTTTTTGTGGAAATTGGTGCTCTATATCTTCTATCATATCTTGGGAAAAGTAGCGGGAGAGTTTAACCTTAAATTCTGAAAATGTGGAGCCACTTTGCCCGAAGGAAATATAAATCGACAAAATTTGGATAAATACAAGTTTTAATATGGAGCGTTGAATCATTTTTGCAACTCGATAAGTTTTTTATTAAGATTTGCCAGATGGTCGGTCCTAAGTCGGGCCCCAAATTGCGATACAACTTCCGACGCAGCGAATGAGGCGATACGGCCAGCGTATTCTAAATTTTTATGAACTACAAAGCCAAATAAAAATGCCCCAGCATACATATCGCCGGCACCAGTTGTATCAATTGCCCTTGTCGGATAAGCAGAAAATCGATATTCCTTGTTTCCAATGTATGCATAGGAACCATTTTCGCCCCGAGTTATGACGAAATTTTTGCTTAGCAGTTTCAATCGTTCAACTGCTTGCTCGAAAGTCTTCGATTCGGTAAGTACTTTTGATTCATATTCGTTACAGAAAAGTAAGTCCGATTTGCGTGCAACTTCGATTACATTGTCAAAAAAATTGCTGATAATAAAAACATCGGAAACTGTCAGGGCAATCTTAGTCGAATACTTTTTAGCAAGTTCAATAGAATGAAATAAAGCTTCTGTGCTTTTGGGCGAAGAAAATTTATAGCCTTCGAGATAAATCCATTTAGCTTCTTTGATAAAGCTTTCGTTTATGTGTTCAATTCCAAAATGGGCAGTGGCACCTAAAGAGGTATTCATTGTTCGTTCGGAATCGGGGGTAATTAATACAATGCAAGTCCCTGTTGGTTCGGGAATGTGTGGAGCGAAAAGAGAAATCCCTAATTTTTCGAATTCTTCTGAATAGAAATGGCCAAATTCATCGTCTCCGAGCACCGTATGATATGCAGTTTTTCCTCCGAATTGAGTAAAGGCAATAATAGTATTCGCAGCAGAGCCACCACTACATACCCGATATTCAAGCCCTTGTAATTTTTCGAAAAGTTCCTTTTGCCGATTACTATCGACAAGTCGCATTTCGCCTTTTCGTAATCCAAGAGAATCTAACAATTCGAAACTTACCTCATAAAGTAAATCCACCAAGCCATTACCCAAACCACAAAGGTCTATGTTCTTTCGAATCATTTAGTTTTTTTAATTTGAAAGTTTCAAAATTAATAATTTGGTTAATCAATTTATTTAAAGATTGCAAAATAGTTTAATAAATAGATATTTTAAATGGAATTCTTTTACAATATCGATGTATCTATATTTTATTTTATAAACAAAACAATTGCAAATACTTTTTTCGATAAATTATTTGTCCTTATAACTACACAAGAGAACTGGTATTTGACCTATATTTTTCTTATTTATTTTCTTTGGACGCGCCATCGATTGAAAGGAAAGGCTTTTGTCTTAATATTGGTGTTGACAATAACCGTATCCGACCAGCTCAGCAGTCAAGTAATAAAAGAAATATTCGAAAGGATTCGCCCTTGCCATTCTCTCGAAGATGTTAGGTTATTAGTGCATTGCGGTGCTGGAAAGTCATTTCCGTCGTCCCATTCAGTAAACAATTTTGCCTTTGCGACATTGATGTCGAGTTTCTTTACACGATATAAATTGCATTTTTTCATAATTGCTTCACTTATTGCGATATCGAGGGTTTATGTCGGAGTTCATTATCCAGCCGATGTTTTATTTGGTGCGTTCTTAGGGCTTGCTATTGGTTATGTGTTTGTTTTAATATTCAAAAATTTGACAAATTTAGAATTTTACAAAAAATTTGAAAGTAAAATTGAGAGTTAAAGCTTTAATCTTAGCATTATTCTCCTTTATCTGTTTCGGGTGCGAAAGGTGCGAGCGAAAGAAAACTGATGATTTTCGCGAAGTCTCTAACCAGAAAGAAATTGTAGTAGGAACTTTCAATATCGAATGGTTAGGCGATGGGGTAAACGATAGAATTGACCGAACAGAAGAAGACTATAAAACAATAGCTGAAATAATTAAAGAAGCCGATTGCGATATAGTTGGTTTGCAAGAAATCGAAAATGCAAGCGCACTCGAGCGGGTCGTACGCTACTTACCCAATTATTCCTTCGTTATATCGAATGATGATGCTCCACAAAAGGTTGCTGTTCTTTTTAGAAAAACCGTCAGAGTAAAATTCATTTGCGATTATTCACCACTCGAGATTGTCGACCGGCGCACTCGTCCGGGCTTGGTTACTGCTGTTCAAAAAGGTGATTTCGATTTCCTTGTTCTTGTTGCTCATTTCAAAGCTACATCTCGTTTCGACGATACCCCCGAAAAGCTCGAGGAAAGCAGAGTTCTACGAATACGACAAGCTGAAATTGCTTCGGCTTGGGCTGATTCTATTCTTCAACATAAAAACGAGCTTGATGTGTTTATAATTGGTGACTTGAACGATACGCCTCGCAGAGTAAAATTTAATACTATGTATCCACTTTCCGATAATCCTAACTTAATTTTTTTAACCGAGAGCTTAAAAAGTTGTCGCTACGAAAATGCCTATGTAATCGACCACATCGTCGTGAGTAAATCGGCTTCGGAGCGATTGATTCCAAATAGTGTCTCGGTATATAATTTTTATCGGACTCTTTCGAAAGAAAAGGCTGAAAAAGTTTCGGACCATTGCCTTGTATTTGCTCGTTTCGATATTCTTGCTCCCGATAATGACCCAAGTAAATATTTTGTTGATGGTAAAGTGGCATTTAGATGAAAAATCTCAAATCTTTTTGTATTATTTATTTTACTTTTTTCATTACAACTTCTTTGCTTTGCTCTTCCGACACAATTGAAATAGTTTTTTCGAGGATTTCTGGTTCGCCTAATTATGAAAAATATTGCCATTATCTCCAAAAATACTATCCAAGTATTAAATGTATAAATGCCTATGGAATTGAAGTAAATGAACTTAGAAATATTATGGCTAATGCTTGTGGAGTAGTACTAACTGGAGGGTTGGATGTTAATCCAAAATATTATGGCCGTGCCTATGATAGTGCACTTTGTGAAGTTGATGATTATAGGGATAGTCTCGAGTTTGCCTTGCTCGAGATTGCTTTCGAAAAAAAATTGCCAATCTTTGCAATTTGTAGAGGAGAGCAAATATTAAATGTTTACCTTGGTGGAACACTTTTCCCCGATTTACCTACATATTATCCATCGGATGTAGTGCATCGTTGTAAAAATCCGTCTGAACAATGTTTGCATAAGGTAGTTCTTGATAAATCATCATTTTTTTACAAATTGGTACAAGAAGATACCATAATAGTTAATAGCTTTCATCATCAAGGTGTTGAAAGACTTGGGAAAGGTCTTCGTAAAGTTGCTTGGACATTGGATGGACTTATCGAAAGCTACGAATGGGAAGACCCAAAAGGAAAACCAACAATTCTTGCGGTTCAATGGCACCCAGAACGACTTCCCGACGAAAACCCAGTCTCTCGGGCTCTTGCTCTTGAGTTCATTAATCGTGTTTTGGAATACAAAAAGAATTTACCTCGAATCCGTACGACCAAATAAATTCTCGTGTCATCTTTGCTTTCTTTCAAGTCCCTTGTAATCCTGATTATTTTGTTCCTATTAAAGGTTTTTAGTAGAGTTTCTGAAGAATAGGGAATGTTCCATACAACAAATTAACAAACAACTCCATTTTAGGAAATTTTGGAAAAACTAATTAAAGTCAATTAGTTACAAAATGTATTGTAAATCCTTATTTTTGTATTTTGTTAACTAATTTTTAATGAAGGAGAAATCAACTTTTTTCGATTTACAAATCTTGTGTTTAAGGTTTCAATCTTCGATTAATATCGATTGAATATTTTTGCAGTATCAAGTACTAATTTATGGAAGAGCTTTTCGAAAAGAGTGAAGAGAAAGAGAAAAAAATTTTTTCTCCACTTGCCGAAAGGATGAGACCAAAAAGTATTGATGAAGTTTTGGGTCAAAACCATTTACTTGGCGAAGGTGCACCTCTACGAGCTTTTTTTATTGCTGGAAATTTCCCTTCAATAATCTTCTGGGGTCCGCCGGGTGTTGGGAAGACTACCTTAGCTTATTTAATTGCAAACGCTGGGGGGTTTAACTTTGTAAGGATTTCGGCTGTCGAAGCGGGAGTAAAGGAAGTTAAGGAAATAATTTCCAAAGCAAATTATTCTTTGGAGAAAGGGCGAAAAACGCTTCTTTTTATCGACGAGATTCATCGTTTCAATAAAGCTCAACAAGACTATCTGTTGCACGCTGTCGAAAAAGGAATTGTAACATTGGTCGGGGCAACAACAGAAAATCCTTCGTTCGAAGTCATACCAGCTTTGCTTTCTCGTTGTCAAATATATAAACTTTATCCATTGAATTTCGATGAAATAGTTACTTTGTTAAATCGCTCTATAAAAAACGATGAAATTTTGTCGAAATATAATATATCAATCGAAGATTACGATATTTTCTTCCTTCTGTCGGGGGGCGATGCAAGGGTTGCCTTGAATTTGCTGGAAAATTCATTTTCCTATCTAAAAAAATCAAAAGGGGAGATTTCAATTACAAGAGAAGCTGTTTTGAAAGTTGCTCAATCAAAATATTCTAAATACGATAAAGCAGGTGATTATCATTACGATACTATCTCGGCATTTATTAAATCGCTTCGTGGGTCGGACCCCGACGCGGCTTTGATATGGCTGTCGAAAATGTTAGATGCTGGCGAGGACCCATTATTTATTGCAAGAAGAATGATAATTTTTGCCAGCGAAGATATTGGTAATGCGGATCCAATGGCACTTTTAGTTGCTGTTTCCGTGTTTAACGCTGTAAATTCGGTTGGTATGCCAGAAGCACAAATTAATTTGGCCCAAGGTGTAACCTATCTTGCTTCTGCTCCTAAGTCTAACGCTTCTTATTTAGCTTTGTTAGAGGCTATGAAGATTGTTCGCGAAACACCAAATCTTGAAGTTCCCCTTCATTTGCGTAATGCTCCGACAAGGCTAATGTCCCAGTTTGGTTACGGTTTTGGATATAAATATCCGCACGATTTTCCCGAACATTTTGTTGATGAAAATTACTTTCCTATTGGATTTAACACAAAAAAATTATACGACCCGACAAATATTGCTTTTGAGAAAAAAATTCGAGAACGGCTTGCAAATCTCTGGAAAAGTAGGTTTAAAGAAGATAAGTAAGCAAATTTATTAGGATGGACAACAAAACAATCTTTGGCAATAATTCAAAGTTTTAAAGATTTAAATGGATGAAGGTAAAGTATTAACAGTATCTGAACTTACTCAAAAGATTGCAAATTTGTTGCAAAGCGAATTAGGTTTTGTTACGGTTCGGGGCGAGGTTTCGAACTATAAACTTCATAGTTCTGGGCATAGGTATTTTACATTGAAGGATGCAGAAGCACAGGTTAACTGTGTTTTCTGGCGCTCGAAATTTCTAAACTTCGAGCTTTCCGATGGGTTAAACGTTATAGTTTCTGGCTGGCTGACGGTTTATTCAGCAAGAGGTCAATACCAAATTGATTGTGAATTAATACAGCCTATTGGTCTTGGCGATTTATATCTCCAATTCGAAGCCTTGAAAAGAAAATTAAGCGAGGAAGGTTTATTCGAAATCTCGAGAAAACGGACAATCCCTTTTTTACCTCTTAGAATTGGCATTGCAACATCTTCGACTGGAGCTGCAATTCAAGATATTTTGACCACAATTAATCGAAGAAATCCACTATGCACTGTTTATTTTCGTGAAACATTGGTACAAGGCGAGGAAGCGAAATTCGATATAGTCGAAGCAATTAAAGAGTTGAACCAACTACCTTTGGACTTAATTATCCTTGGACGAGGGGGTGGGTCGATAGAAGACCTTTGGGCTTTCAACGAGGAAATAGTTGCTCGCGCAATTTTTAATTCGAAAGTGCCGATTATTTCGGCAGTCGGACACGAGACAGATTTTACCATAGCAGATTTTGTTGCCGATAGGAGGGCACCAACTCCAACAGCAGCAGCCGAAATGGCAACTCCTTTAACTATTGATATGCTTAGCGAACAAATTGTATTGTTAAAAGAGAGTTTGATAGAGCATATTCAAGAAGGATTGGAAGAGCGGAAAAAGGAAATAAGGAACTTGGTTCTTTCTTATGGTTTTAGGAAAATCGAGGATAAGATACGATATTTCAAGCAATATTCCGACGAATTGGAAGAACGATTTCAATTGGTTTTGAAAAATTATTTCGATAGACTGAAAGAGAAATTAGAAAATTTGGAACGAAATATTCAAATTCTTAACCCATTTAATCCATTAGGCAAAGGTTATGCCTTGTTGAAACACAAGGGTAAAATAATCGACAAATATGTTTCGTTGGGAAGATTCCGCAATGTTGAAATTGTTCGAGAAGATGAAGTTGCGAAGGCACAACTTCTCGATGTCAAACCTCGGTTGCCTTTTTAGGCTTTAGGATGCGATTTTTTGTATTCTTCTTTCAGTTTTTGTGTTGAAATATGAGTATATATTTGTGTCGAGGAAAGCGACGAATGTCCCAGCATTTCACTGACAGACCTAATATCGGCACCTCGGTTTAAAAGATGTGTTGCGAAGGTGTGGCGTAAAGTATGTGGGCTTTTTTGTTTAGTTTCGCTAAATCTTTTAAGGATTGAATTAATGATGCGGTATGCATCAGTCGGTGTTAAAGGTTTTCCAGATTTAGTAAGAAAGAGATAATCGATTGAGTAGTTGTTCAGGAGGTGGTTCCGAAATTTTAAATATGTTTGAATAGCTTCGATTGCTTTCGCACCAATTGGCACCCAGCGTTCTTTTTTCCCTTTTCCAATAACTTTGATTAATTTCGAGCTTGTGTTTATACTACTTACTTTAAGTTCCAAAGCTTCTGATATACGCAAGCCAGTTCCATAAAGTAATTCGATAAGTGCAAGGTTTCGAGCATTGATTGGGTTATCGGGTTTAATCGAATTAAGCAAGGTTTTAATTTCTTCCAACAAAAGAAACGATGGAATATTTTGTTCGACTTTTGGAACGGAAACGAGAGTTGCTGGGTTTTTATCGATAAGGTCTCTTTTGTAGAGAAACTTGAACAAGGACTTTATCGCCGATAATTTTAATTTAATGGATTTTTTTGAATATTTCTGGTAATAAAGCCAGGATAAATATCTTCGTATATGACTAAGCTCTATTTCATTTATTGGAACTTCGCTTGAAATTTCTTCGACTAAAAGGGAGGAAAATTGCCGGAGAGCAAGTTCGTAAGTTTGTATAGTTTTTGTGCTATACTTTTTCTCGTTGGCTAAATATTCTAAAAACAAAGAGATTGCACGCGAAAGTATCATCAAGTTACGACTTAAAATTAAAGGCAAATATAAAAAGTTATTTTTAATTTCTTGCTTGCTCTATTCTTGGTTGAAAAACAGGCTTTTGTGGTTGAGGACCGTGACAGACGTAGCATTTATTTTTTTGCGACAAATTTTCAATGCCCCCGGGATGTAGAAAATCTAAGCCATTTGCTGAGGTTTGGGTTACGCCGTTTGGTGCTTTTTGATAAGTAATGATATGGCAAACATTACAGTCGTTTGCGATAACTTTTCCAGTTGTACTGATATGATTGCCTTCGTGGCAACGGAAACATCCGGGACTGAACAAATGACCAATATTGTCGGGATAGTTTTTCCAATTTGCTTTCATATCTGGGAAATAGTTACGCATATAGACCTTATGAAGTTCGCTTATTGCTTTTTCGATTTCCTTTTGCTTTGCGACAAATATGTCGGGATAATTTTCCTTATAAAAATTTGTAACAAAAGATTTGATGTTATCGAAGGCGGTTTTTCTGCTTCTAACGTAATTTTCGAGAACTTGGACCGAAATGCTCTTGATATATGGTAAGGTTTTGTCAATTCTTTCGCTGGAAAGGAGTTTATTAATGGTTTGATTTGGTTGGTGGAAAATATGGGTTGGGCGATTGTGGCAATCGATACAATCTAATCGCCTTATTTGTTCGCGTGGAGGCGATTTTTGTTCCTTAGGGAATTTGTATGTTGTATCCAAATAAACAGTTTCTTCGCCAGTAATTAGAGATTTAGATTTTACCCAAGGAATAATTTGCCTTTTTGGGTCGGGGGACCAATATGTAATTTCATTTGCAAGATACATATGCCAATGGATTCCGTCGCTTATGCCAAGTTCGGGGCTTCCGCCGCCGACCTTTAAACTCATAGAAATTTGGTATTCGGAGTTCTTTTCGTCGGATGTAAAGAAATCGTAACTTTGGTTTTTTTCGTTATAGAAGTGTTTGGGCCAATGGCATTGCTCGCAAGTTTCTTGTGCGGGTCGAAGATTTTCGACTGGGGTAGGTATTGGGCGAGAATATAGGTTGAAAATAGTAGAAAAAACTTGGTATGTTCCGCTTAGTTTCGATTTTACAAACCAATCGGCACCAGGTCCAATATGGCATTTTACACATCCAACACGAGAGTGGGGGGATTCTTTGTAAGCAACATAGTATGGTTCCATAACTTTATGGCAAACTTCCCCGCAAAATTGGTCGGAATCAGTATACTCGTATGCCTTATAGGTTCCAAAGGATGTAAATATCAGCAGTAAAAGTCCGCCAACAGAAAAAATGATTGTAGCAACTTGGTGCTTTGGATTATTAAAATCGATTACGGGTAGTTTTCTTACTTTTTCGCCAGCACTTAATAATCTTCGATTTTCTTTCAAGGCGCCCACTATAACCAATATTAACCCGAAGATGAAGAAAGTCGGTAGGACAACAAATGTAACAATACCAAGATAGGGATTTGGATTTTCGGTAAAAAATTCAACAATGATTAAAAAAACAATGATAACAAAACTAAGTATAGATATTAATGTTCCCGTCAAAGTAATTGGGTTGTAAAAGACAATGGGTAGAATTCGTTTCTTTTTGGGGGATTGTTTGACTGCTTGAGCTGGTTTAGGCTGTTCTTCGTGAGAAAGATGCCAGCCAGTTAGCATCGATTTATATAGTTCCCCAAGTGTTTTCCCAGTTGTACCTAAGTAGATATGCACGACCATAAATATGGTAAGGATGTATCCAGCAATAGTGTGAAGTAAAGCCATTGGCCAGACCCCACCTAAGCCAAGGAATTCGTCTGGGGCAAGTTCGGGGAACATCAATAACCATCCACTAATGATAATTATGGGCATAAAAAAGCCCATAATAAAAAAGTATGAAATTTGTTGTAATGGGTTAAATTTTTGTTTCTCGTCAGTTTCGAAAGGATGAGGTTCACCTATGAAAATTCCTATAAGGTAGTATCTTGCTTGTAAATAAATTCTTTCTTTTAAATTTTTTAATTTGGGGATGTAATTTTTATAATTTCCACTTATTAGATTCATTACGAGATAGAAAAGGTAGTTCAAGGATAGAACTATTCCGCTGATATTATGTATGGCGATAGAAACATCGAATGGTATTAAGATGATTGCTTTAGGGTCGGAAAAATGTATACTCAAGCCAGAAAAAATAAGAAGAAGAAAGAGTAAGGCGTTAAACCAATGCCAAAATCGGAGCCAAAATGGATAAAGGTATTTTTTTTTCATCCTGTGTTCTTGGTTTTTCTTTGTATTACAATCTGGTTAATACATTTGATTTTAGTCACTTTTTTCCATAATGTCTTTTATCTCGGAGTCTTTTTGTTCGGTTACCGTGTTTTTACTTGGGCGGAAATACCAACGAAGAAATGAATGAAGCAGAATAAGAACAATCATAGCAGAAAACAGAGCAACTCCAAAAAAATCCAAATAAACGTTGCGCGTTGAGGCAATTACATAAGCATCGCTGAGAATAGTTCCATTAATAAATCCATATTTTTCACGCGATTGCTCCTTTTCGTGCTTGTATAGTTTGGTCATCAAAATTGAATTTTTCGAATGACATTCTTCACATTTTTTTACTGTTGCTTCCCGGGACAAAATGTTATGAGATAGGTTTGGCGGTTCGTAAGAGGAATGACAATCGACGCAACGAACAGTTTCCCAATGTGCTTCCAAATTTGGTAGCCAATCGTGTGCTTTGGCGAGCGTACTTAAATTGTATTTGTTCATTAAGGTATCGTTCGTATGGCAACGGACACAAAAAACCATTTGGTTCGAAACCAGAGTTCTAAAGTTCATTCTGTTTGCTTCGATTATTCTTTGTTCTACCTTTGCCATAGGGCTAATTGCATGCTCACCGTGGCAGTAGGTGCAACCGGGGACATCTTGGTTACCTTTGACAAGTTCTATCCCGTGAATACTGGAATGGTATTCTTGTGTGATTGCTACGTGGCATTTACCGCAGATTTCAGAAACTTTAGTAGGGTGTATCCTCGATGTCGGAGCATCGACTTTTTGTAGGTCGTGAGAGCCGTGGCAATCTATACATCCAGCAGAATTTTGATTTCCTTTTCTTAATGCCGACCCGTGTACACTTTTATCGTAATCGATAAGAGTTTTCGCAAATGGATTTTCAACTTGTTTAATATGGCAAGTCAAGCAAAGTTTTTCTTGGTTCAATTTTAACTGTACAATCGGAAGTTTGTTTCCTTTTGTTATGGGCATTTGGTGGCAAAATATACAAGTTGGGGCGTTTGGGTTATCTTTGGATAGGTGAACGGAGTGCTCAGATTTAATATGTAAGTCTCGCTCTTTTTCGTGGCATCCACCGCAAAAATTTGTCGAATTTAAGAAATGAGTTCGTGAACCAAGCTTTTTTGGAGAGCTTACGTTATGATAACCGTGACATTTTTTACAGTTAACATCGTCGGTTCCACCCGTTCCACTTGCAAATGCTATTCTTGGATGGAACTTGTGTGTTTGTGATGCATTCTTGTGACAGCTCAAACAATTAACTGGTTCGATTTTGGGGCTGTGTGGAATTTCGTCTGGATTGAAATTAATATGACACTTGTCGCAAGTTAAAGATGAATGTACTGAAGTAGAAAAAATATGTTTTTTAACCTCTAATGATATTGTCTTGCCATTTCGCTCCATCGTGATGGTAGGGTCGTCGTGGCAAGACAAACAAACCGAATTGTCAGCGATTTTCTTTCCTTGAGCAAAAAGGCAAATGGAAAACAACATTAAAAATATCGAGTTCAAAAATAGTTTCATTTTTCCTTTTCATACTCGAAATGTAGCAAAACTATGAGTTTGGGAAAAAAGAAATTTCTATTTCTGTCCCTCTGTATTTTGTTGAGTATCTTTATTTTCTTCACCTTCTCGTTTTGCATTTTGTTTTATAAAATCGACAAGTATTTTTAAATCTTCGTCGCTCCCTTTGAAAGCAACTGGATGTTTTTTCTTGTTAATTTCGACTTCCTTTTTCAAATATTTAATTAAAAAATCGGTTTCAAATTCTATTTTCATTTCTGAAATGTCGCCAGCTTTGTCTTTTTGGGCTTTACTTTTTGCTTCGATTTGTTGCGAGGATAAAGCGTGACAAGTATTGCACTTTGCTTCGATAAATATTTCCTTACCTTTCGTGTCGGTCTCTTGTGCTTGGCTTTGGATGTAGTAAAAAACGAAGGCGAACAAAATTCCGATAATTGTTAGTCTCTTCATAATTACCTTGCAATTATATAAACAAAAGTTCAAATTGTTAAGACAATTTTATTGTTAAAATATTTTTGCTTCGGTCGAATTCATAATGATAGTTTGGTAAGGTTGAAACTCGAACCCCTTGTGGATTAGCAACGACATAACCCGGTCCGAAAGGCTCTTTTTTGGACGAAAATTCAACTGAATGCAAGGGACAGCGAATATTTCCATCTGGATTGGTTGGAATATCCAGCTCGACTGCTTGGTGTGGACAAATAGAAGAAAAAACGATAAATTCGGTTTGCGAAATCCTTTTAATTATTAGCGTAATTTGGATTGGGCTTTGGAACTTGATTTTTGCGATACCGGGTATCTCTTGTAATTGTGGGTATTTCGATATATCCACAATTAAATTGGAACCTACTGGTAGAGTGGGTAATTCTTCGTCTCGCTCGCAAGAGGTTAAAACTGGGTATACGGTTGTTACTGCCATACCAACAACAAAGAAAGAACCCGTTAATCTTAAAAATTCTCTTCTCGAGGTTCCTTTTGTTTCTTCCATAGCTTCTCCGTTTTTAATAATATAGATGTAACTGGAAAGCCCATTGCGAAAAGTATTTCGGTAAATGTTCGCGGTCGAGTATTCTATATTCTATTAGAAGGTCTATCGAAGGTAAAAGTATAATATGCGCTCCAATAACGAGGTGATTAGCATATATAGGATTATTTTCATTTTTGTCTTTTAAAATCGACCTTTCTGCACGGACAAATGGAAGTAGGCTTTCGGTAATTTGATATGTTAATTCAGTAGTAAAAGTCAAAGTTAATCTGGAATTTTCTTTTTGCGTACGGACGTATTCACCAATTAAACATACTTTATCGGGTAATCCTATTCCAAGAAAGGCACTGGAAATGTAATAATCTCCATTAAGGTAAAAAGTTCCCCCGGCGTAGGAAGTAACACCAGAAATTAACTCTGGCGAAATCATTCCTCGTGTTGCAATGCCAATCGAATTTTCTTCTACAATCGGAATGGATTTGCCTTCCTTGTTTGGAACTTTTAAGATGCTGAAATTTTTGCCGCTAAATGCTCCAAGCGACAAACTTAACCAAGGAATATTCTCGTAGTCAAGTTGGGCGCCCCAATCTGCATAGTCGTCGGGAACGATATAATGTCTGCCACGATTTGCAATTGCAGTTCGTACGAACATTGTATGGTCGTCCCATTTTTGTCCTATAGGTGGTTGAAAGAAGCCCACACGCAGGGAAGGAAAGTCGGCGAAAGGTTTTAGATTTAAGCTAAAAGCGTAAGGTTGCTGGGCTGGATATCTTTTTGCTTTTTCGAGGTCGTAAGCGATGTTGTAAAAGCCTTCGAACCAAAGCCATTGAAATGGTTGGATAACTAAATAGGGTGAAGCTTGCATAAGCATATAATCTCGCTCGGAGGAGGCTGGGCCCTTGGGCCACCTTGCAGATTGAATACGAGCATCAAAACCGAATACGAATTTGTCGTGGTAAAAGGAATTCGAAGCTGTCAGGTTTTCGAAAAATCTTTTTAAAGCAATCCATTCTGGGTCAATCAAAGAGATATCCTTACGCGACAACCAACCAGCAATCGAACGTACTCCGCCACCTTGGACGTTTACGTGGCACGCTGAACACTTTGTCCCATAAGTTTGAAGGATTGAATATTGCGGGCGAGTATCGAGCTCGCCCGTCAATATTAAAAGTAGTATCAAGATTAAAGTAAGACTTTTCATAATTTGCGTTTAAAATGTTTATAACTACTGTAAAGCATTCAAAGTATTTACAAGCAAAGCTTTAGCGTACTTGTAATTATGAATACCATTGCTTCGGTCCTTTGCTACAAGTAAATAATTAAGAACTGCGCCCGCTTCGAGCGAGGAAAATTTCTTTGGCCTATTACCCGGAAGCATTATATATTCCTCCAATACATTAGTACCATCGGGATTTCTCGAGACATCGAGTAATCCACGGTCAATGAGTTTTTGGCGGAGTTGGGCAATTAGATTTTTGATTTCAGTAACTTTTCCATCAATGTCGAATTTGTTCGCTCCCGGATGGCAATCTGCGGTAGCGCAAGAAGCTGGATGCTCGACTTTTTGATTTCCAGAAAGGTAGCTCATCTTGAAACTGTGTCCACCAGCAAAAGCACCAAAGGTCGGACCCATATGGCAAGTTATACAACCATCCTTGATTGCAGTCTTGTGTGGATTTTTTTGTGGATATTCTTGTGGTCCAGGAATTTCGTATCCACCCATTCCAGCAAGGATGTTTGCATTCATACCATAATGTGGTCCCCAGCGGAAGGTTGCGACATTAATGCTATCGCCACCCACGACTGGCATTGGATTAACTATTCTTGCTTGATGGCATTTTGCACAGAGGTTTCCGGCACCGAAGTCGACGGTTTGTCCCCCGTGTCTGAATTTAACCGGTGAAGTGTAAGTCAATTGGTAATCCGTTGAATCGAATTTTGTATGAATAAAGTGGCAAGTGCGGCAGTTCGGTCCAGTAGGATTTGGTATTACTGCAAGAGTTGTGTCTAGCTTGGTTGTAAGCGATTCGCGAAAGCCTTCGTGAGTGTGGCAGACTGCACATTGAGTTCTATTAGCTGTCCCGAAATTTGTTCCCTTGTAGTGTAGCGAGTTGTGGAATTGCATTTGCTTTGCTAAAAGCAAAGAAGATGATTCGTGGCAAACGCCGCAAACAGCTGTCCCCGGAGTTCCATCTTTCCCCGGTGGTCCCGCCGGTCCTTCTGGACCAGTGCACGCAGATACAAATAGCATAACGAAAGCAGAAAAAGCCGAGAGCAAAATAGTTGTTAATTGTTTCATATGCACCTCCTTTTGAGTAACAATCCTAAAAACACTGTGCCGTAAGATTTCTTTTTATTCATTTTCATTTTCAAACAAACAATTCCAAATTAAAAAAACTTTGAATAATTTTTTACAACCCAATAAAGTAAAAGTAATAATTGTGAGAATTGTAAACTGCGTGTTGTTAAACTAATATTTTTATAAATTCCCTTTAAATTTAATTCTTTTTCTTAATTTAGTTTTGCCCACTTTTTTAGGATGTTTATGCACAGCAAGTTGCTGATTTTTAAAATACTCTTCTTTTTTCAATGTTTGGCGGTTAGCCTTGCCCAACCTAAAATCTCTTACATTATTCCAGATATTGGGTCGAAAGGTTTAGGAGTTTATGTAGAAATAATTGGTCCACACAATTATTTTGGAAATTTTGGTAACGATACATTATATCTTAACAATAACGGTAAAGTTAGGATAGTTTTCGACAGACTCGAAGATACAAACAAAATTATTGTCGGACCTTTGGCTGTGTTTTGGCAAGGGAGGATGATAGCAACTTATTTTTTTGTTAATCCAGATATAAATGAACCGAATAGCGAAGATTGGACACTGTTAAATAGCGAATTCCGAATACCTTTTAGAGTTGCAGTCGACGGGAACTTATCGAATCCTGATACGTTTTACATTGTAAAGCCATATTCATTTGGGAACTTAGTTCAAGCAAACCAAGTCTTTGGTTCTGGTCAACTTGGTCGCCGTTCCCGAAGTGGAGCAATGATTGTAGATAATTTGAATCTTGAAAACCTTGAATATAAAGCTTTTTTGAATAATACACTCTCGTTTCCCACCCGAAATAGAACATATTTACCATTCATTTTACTATGCACTGGCAACATAACTGGTCGAGGAACAAGTAGTAGAATCAATGTTAGTGGTGGCGATATTCGTATTCAAAATGCTGGTCCAGGTGGTGGCGGTGGAGGAGGTAAATTTTGCGACCATCTGACTGGTAATCCTGGCGAGGAAGGTGGCAATGGTTTTACATCTGGTGGACGTGGAGGGGTGAACAATTTGACTGGGGGAGGTGCCTACAAGAGTTTAGGGCTTGGAACTGGAGATTCTGGCAAAAGTTTGAACGAGATACCACCGCCCGAAATTCCTTATGGTTGGGAAGCTTCCGGTGGAGGTACTGGGCATCCATTTGGTAGATGTGGAATTGGTTCTGGCGACCAGAGCAATTGGAATCGTTCTGGAGGTTACGGGGGTGGAACTGGGTCGATTAACAATAGAACTGGTGGGGCTGGTGGGTATGCATCGGAAGGACAGAGCGACCCATCGAATTATATTAATGGAGGTAAGATACACGGAAATAGAATGATTGTGCCTATCGCTGGTGGAAGCGGTGGTGCAAGTGGGAATCCTTCTGGTTTCAATGTTTGTGCAGGTTCTGGGGGTGGCGGTGGCGGCGCGATTCGTATCTTTGCCCGCAATATCGAAAATTTGTCTGTATTGGCTAATGGTGCTAGTGGGGGCCAAAGTTCTTATGGGGCTGGTGGTGGTGGCTCTGGTGGTTCTATTTCTATTTGTGCTAAATTGGTTGCACAAAATCTGTCTCTTTCCGCTAATGGGGGGACTGGTGGTGGCAGAGGTTATTTTCGCTTAGATGCCCCGTCGATTGCTAATGTTTCTTTTTCGCATACTAACCCCTCGGCTTTTGTCGGGGTATCGACCGATACTGTTTCAGTTGTGAAAAGGAATTTTACCATTAATGGTGGGAAAAATCCAAATTCAGACTCTGTGTTAGTTTTTGTTAAGTCCCAAAAAGGTGATTGGGTCTTGGACACTATTGTCAGTGGCTTCATAGGTTCAAACAATTGGAATGTTAAGTTGTCTCTTCCAGATACAAGTAGAGTTTTTTATCTTTGTGCAATCCAAGATTTTAATTATTATTTTGTCGATACTTTTAAATACCAGCCAAGATATCTATTTTCACAGTCGGCAACTAATATTCTACGAAGGCAATTGCAAGGAATTTGCTCTGGAACAGATAAATTAAAGAAATTTATTTTGGATTGCCCGGGAAATGTATATTTAGATTCAGGCTACATTAAAAACATCGGGGACGGAGAATTACGAGTATTTTTTTCACGTTCCCGTTTTAAGAAAAATCTCGGATTTGAACTGGTTTCACCTCGAAGTGATGTTGTTTTACAGCCTAACGACTCGATAAAGTTTCTTGTGAAATATACTCTGAATGGTTCTGGATTAGAACAAACACTAATTGACACTCTTTTGATTGAACATAGCGATGACGACTGGTCGAACAATCCTTGGAAAGTTGAAATTCGTCTTGAAGTTTATCCTTACAAATTCGATGTATATTCTTTCGATAGGCTAAATATATTAGATACTCTACGGCTGGGTGTTATTTGTGGAGAAGAACGCATAGATACAATTTGTCTCGTTTGGAACCGAAGTTCTTTTTCATTAAGGTTTGGCTACAGCATAAGCGGAAATAGGTTAACATTTAAAAGTTCTCAAGAAATTGTCGGTTCTGGATTTAACGATACATTAAATATCTCGATTCTTCCAGGAAAAAATTTTGGCGAATTTCTCGATTCTATCGTTGTATTTCCTTTGGACTGCCCTGCTTTAAGGAAAGTCCTATATATAAAGTATTTTCGCATAAATGTTTCGACCGCTTTTAAATATAAAAACAAAATTGTAGATACAATAAATGTCGGTCTAATATGCGTTGGGAAAACATATAAGGTAAATTTTGCAATTCTCAATTCGGGGAACTATCCAATTAAAATAATTAATGTTGACAATACTGGTGCTTCTGCGATTAACTATGATTTTCAAATCGGTCGTCAAATTTTTGCAAGCGATAGTATTGTTAATTCTTTAGAGATAAATCCGAATGCCGACGGCAAAATCTTTATTCGATTGATTTATGCATTTGACATTTGTAATCATTTCGATACTCTTTTCGTAGTTGCAGAGGCAATTAGCAGCAATACTGTTCTAATTCACGGAGGCTACTTTGGTTTTGTTTCTGTTGGAGAGACCGACACCGCAGTTGTGGTTATTATTAATCGTGGAACTGGGACAAGTTATTTTGATAAAGAGCCTACAAGTAATTCCGTTTTTAACTTTATTGGTAGCGAACCAGAAATACCCACTTATTTAAGGCCGGGTGATACTTTGAAGCTTTACTATACTTTTTCCCCTTCTTCTGTGGGAGAATTCAATAAAATTGTTGAACTTTTTTCGAACAGCGAAATTGGCTGTCCCGATTCTGTCCGATTTTTATTAAAAGGTTATGGAACAAATGCTACTATTTTTGCAAATGTAGATTCAGTTTTCTTAGGTACTTTTTTACATTGCAAATCGAAAGATACAATAATTTACATTACAAATAAAGGTACCTCGGATTTAATTGTACAAAGAGTTTATATACGGCAGAATTATAATCCAGAGCATTTTATTCTTTCTAATTCTCTTTCGAAAAATGTGATTCCTCCGAATTCTGTCGATAGCTGTGCCGTTAAATTTGTTGGTGTCAAAGGTGCAGCTCCCGGTCTAAAAACTGCCGAACTTATCATTGAAAGCAACGATAAGAACAATCCAAGAATTTCGATTAAGCTTTCTGCTATTCAAGAGAATTTAAATGTTGACTTGCTTCCCGATACACTCGATTTCGGGGTTTGTCAGATTGGCGATTTTAAACGAAGGACACTTCTCCTTGTTAATTATGGAACTGTTTCGGACCCACAACGTATTCGAGACATTGAAGGGAATAAAAATGTTTTCGAGCCTAATCCTTCTTCGGCTGTACTTTTTCCAAAGGATTCAGTAAGAGTAGTTTTTACATTTCGTCCCGACCGCGAAGGTGAATTTTTCGACTCAATGCGTATCGTCTATTATAGTCCTTGCCCCGATACTCAATGGGTTTATTTGAAAGGTTGGGGGACAGCTGGTAGTTATTCCGTTCCAAATCGTATCGACTTTGGAAATATTCCCATTTGCTCTTCGGACACAATTCGGTTCTCTGTCGAAAATTTAGGGACTATTCGTTTTCGCATCGATTCATCTATAATTATTGGCAACGACGCACGGTTTTTTAAAGTTCAAACAACTTTTCCAGTTCTCGTAGACTCTGTTCGTGAATTGGTTTTGATTTTCTCGGGCAACGATGGTCCTCGGCGCTATTCTGCTACTTTGCGTTTATTCATATTTATAAACAATTCTACTCGGTTTGCCGATATAACGCTTACTGCAAATCGTGTTCGTTTCGTTAACTTTGTCGTTTCGGAAATCAATTTTGGTCAAGTTCCAATAAATTCCACAAATATTTTACCTTTCGTAATCGAGAATACTGGACCAGCTTCCCTTATAAGGAATGTTTTACAATTTAATAATCCATTAGTTTTTTCAACTGACCTAATCGGAAATCTTTCACTTTCTGCGAATTCGAACTTAACCCAGAATGTTACTTTTAAACCTAACCGTGAAGGCTGGTTCTACGATACTCTTAAAGTTGCTATTCAATATCCAGATTGTATTGATACAATTCTTTTGCCTCTTCGTGGGTATGGTTTGCCACCTGTTTCTGCAGAAGTTAGAGTTGGCGAGGTTCTTTTCAATCCTAAATCTCTTGTTGGATATTTGCCAGTTTATGCACGACTTTCCGAATTCACTCAGCCAATCTCTTCTCTCCATTTAGAATGTAAAATTCAATACTATTGGAGCATATACCATATACAAAACATAGTAAAAGGCGAAATTCTTGATGATAGAATCGTAAATCCAAATCGTATAATTACTTTTCGATGTCTAATCGACACGCTTAAAGGCGAGGAAATAGTTGTCGGGCAATTTTTAGGTGTACCTTTACTTTCGGATACAGATTTCTCTAAAGTTTCTCTTTTGGAATGCAATTGGAGCAGACCGGCGTATTTCAAAGAAACCAAATTACTTGATGGTTCAATTCGTATTGAAATTTGCACCGAAGGTGGTAAACGATTGTTAAAACAACCTAACCAATTGGTTGTTAATTTTATCAATTCGAATAATCCTTATAAGATAGAAATCGAGACAACTACAAAAGGTAAACATTTGCTACAGGTTCTTACACTTTTTGGCAATGCTGTAATCGAAAAGGAATTTGTTAACGATGATAACGAAACGAAGAGTTTTTCCTTTGAGTTTGATTTATCCCACTTTCCAGCTGGGGTATATTTCCTACGTGTAACTAATTTATCTTCAAACAAGGTTTATAAATTTATTCACTAAGAAATGGGTATCAATAAGTTTTTTTTGTTTTTTTTCGGCTTGACTTTTCCAAATCTTTTGTTGACGCAAAGCGTTAGCCCATTGTTCCAATTAGGTGGAGCGGGAAGTTTAAAATTGAATGTACATTTTGCCGATTTCAATAAACTTTCTGGAATACCTAATTGTTGTCCTAAGTATGGAACTACTATAGGCTTAGGATGGGATTTCAGTTTGCTTTTCCGAAAAGGTTTAAGCGAAAAATGGGATTTTGGTTTGCGTGCAGGTATCGGTAGCGACGGAGTTGTGTTTAACGAAAAGGAATTTATTGGTCATACAAATGTAAGGTTGGTCAACGACCCAAAGAACATTGAAATTATGCCAGTTTATGTTGACCACGAACTAAAAGCAAACCTATTTGGTCTTAATGTTCAACCCGAAATTCATTACAATTTTTATGATAATTTTTGGGTTAAAGGAGGACTGAATTTCACCTATTTTCTTGTTTCAAAAATTGACCAGAAAGAAACCATTACTTCGCCAGAAGGTGTATATTTTCTTGATGGAAAGAAAACGAGAAACGAACACAGCAACATTGAAATTCCTTTGGTAAAGAAATTCCAAATTAGACCCGTTCTCGGAATTTCTTATGATTTTGAAATCCTTCAAGATTTTTTTCTTTCGCCCGAATTTAACTTTGCCTTGCCATTACAAAATATCACAAATGTAAGTTGGAAAATTTCTAACATTAATTTTGCTCTTGCTTTTCGAGTTCCAATTTATCCACCACCAGTGGTTAATTATTATTACGACACTCTGTTGGTACGCGATACTTCGACCGTGCCAGTTTTAGGGTTGAAACAATCGAGAATTGAACTTGTCGAAGCAAAGATACTTGGAACGAAAAAGAATAAAGTAGAAGACGGCTTCCTTTACGAAACAACAATATTAGAAAAATATATTAAGCAAGTCCCTCAAGTTTCTCTAATCCAACTTAGCTTAAAAGTTGTCGGACGTAGCAGAGACGGTACAACTCAAGATAATCCAACATTAATAATTGATGAAATCGAAACAGAAGAAAAGTTTCCTTTGCTTCCTTATGTATTTTTTCAAACTGGTAAATCCGATTTAGCTTTTACCTCTCAAAAATTGTTAGAAAAGGAGGAAGTGGATAAATTCGACGAAAATTCTTTGCCTTGGAATACTTTAAAAATATATGAAAATCTCTTAAACATTGTTGGTAAAAGGTTGAAAGATAATCCTTCTGCTCGAATTACTCTTGTTGGTTGTAATAGCAATACTGGCGAAGAAGAGAAGAATCTGGAATTATCGCGAAGACGCGCCGAAAAAGTTCGCGACTATTTTGTCAATATTTGGAATGTAAATCCAAATCAAATTCAAATTAAATACCAAAACTTGCCCGATAAATTTACAAATCCAAATATTCCCGATGGAATTGAAGAAAATCAAAGAGTAGAGATCTATTCTAACGATTTAAAAATTTTAGCACCTATCTACCTTAGTCAAATACAACGATTTGCTAATCCACCATTTGTCGACATTCGAGCAGATGTCTATTCAGACTCACCAATTAAGGGTTGGACAATTTCGATTGAACAAGCTGGACAAATCTTGAGAAATTACTTCGGAAGCGATTTTCGTAACCAGGTCGTTTGGGATGTTGAACAAGAGCCTATTCCTCGCTTAGAAGAGCCGATTGAAGTTATTTTTAGTGCAACTGATATTTTAGACCAAAAGGAGGTCGACAAAGTTCAATTAAAAATCGAGCAGAAAACTATACGGAAAAAGCGAGAAGAAATGCTCGGCGACAAAAAAATCGAAAGGTATTCTTTGATAGTTTTCGATTTTGATAAGGCAGATATATTGCCCGCCCACGTTCCAATTTTAAACGAAATAAAAAAGAAAATTAAACCTAATTCAAATGTAGTTATTTTGGGCTATACCGATAGGATTGGCGAGCCTTCGTACAATAAAGATTTAGCCTTTAAAAGATGTCTTGCTGTTCAAAAGTATCTTGGCATTCCCGAATTTCAAACAAAGCTAATTCCAATAGGAAATGAGGAATTGATTTTTGACAACAATTTGCCTCAGGGACGAAGTTATTCACGAACCGTTCAGATTATAATAGAAACTCCTGTAAAATAATTTTTGTTTTTTTTATTTTTTCTTAACTTGTTTTTTTAGTATTTTAATTTTGTAAATTTTTTTTTATATTTGTGTTATAGTTCTTTGAAAAAAATTTTTAATTGTTTTTTTAATATATTAGGAGGGGTGCCATGAAAAAAACAATTCTAACTCTTTTGACCTTTGTTATCGCTTTTGCGGTAGCATCGGCAACGCCAATTTCGAACGATTTGCTCAAGAATCGTAGCATTAAGTTTATCGAAAACAAGGGGCAAATCATCGACGAATTCGGAAATGTAGCTCGCGATGTCCAATTCGTTGCCCAAGTTGACTTTGGCTTAATTATTGTAAAGAAAAATGTAATAAGCTTTTCCTTCGTCAAGCCTCGTGAAAGTTCCGCTTTTAACGAGAAAGACATACGCGATGCTTTGCTTTCCAAGGAGCCATTAAAAGAACAAGTTTTTCAGTTCGACGTTTATCGTGTCGATATGAAACTTCTCAATTCTAACCTTCACCCAAGGATAGTAGCCAAAGAAATGGGTCCCGATTACGATAATTACTATTTACCTCACTGTCCCGATGGAGTTACTTTTGTGCGTAATTATAAGACAATTGTCTTAGAAAATGTTTATCCGAACATTGATTTTGTCATCTATGGTAACAAAGAATTAAAATTCCAATATGATTTTGTATTGAAACCAGGTGCGGACCCATCTCAAATTTCGTTTAAGTTCGATGGTGCACAAGATGTTCAAATTACTGAGAAAGGATTATTAAAAATTTCCACTCCTTTTGGTTCTATTGAACAGGAACCACCAGTTGCCTACCAATTGACGAGCTTAGATAAATATACAAATTCATCTGAGATCCTTTCTACTGCAAAATTTGTCGAAAGCCGCTTTGTTAAAAATTCAGATAATTCTATTTCCTTTGTTGTTGAAAATTACGATAAGTCGAAGAATTTAATTATCGACCCCAAAACAAGGCTTTGGGGAACTTATTATGGAGGTAGCAGTACTGAAATTGGATATACGATATATGCCGACCGAAATGGTAATTCCTACATCACTGGGTACACATCGTCTTCGAATAACATAGCGACTTCTGGTGCTTTTCAAACAACTATCAATACGACGCCCGACGCTTTTATAGTGAAGTTTAATGCAAATGGAGTTCGTCAGTGGGGTACATATTACGGCGGAAATAATTCAGATTATGGATTTGGTATAAGTGTCGATAACTCCGAAAATGTTTATTTTGGTGGCTACACTTATTCAACTAATGTTATTGCATCTTCTGGTGCACACCAAACTTCATTTGCTGGCTCAGTTGATTGCTTTTTGGTAAAGTTATATTCTAATGGAACTCGACATTGGGGTACCTACTACGGTGGTACAGACTCTGATATATGTTATGCTTGTGCTGCCGATGCTTCTGGTAATTCTTACTTGGCTGGTTACTATACATATTCGACTTCTGGTATTGCAACGTCTGGTGCTCATCAAACTTCTTTAAGCACAACCCCCGATGGCTTCTTAGTTAAATTCAATACAAGTGGCGTTCGTCAGTGGGGAACTTATTATGGTGGAACTAGCACAGACTATATTTTTGGTACCGTTTGCGATGCCAGTGGCAATGTGTTTATTGCTGGGACGACTTGGTCCTCTGCTGGAATTGCTACTTCGGGTGTTCACCAGCCATCGATTAGCACAACTCCCGACGCTTTCCTTGTTAAATTTAACACCAATGGTGTTCGTCAATGGGGAACATATTATGGTGGAAATAGCACAGACTATTGCTATGCAATGAATGCGGACCCCAATGGAAATCTTTATTTAACAGGTTATACCTCTTCAACTACTGGTATTGCATCTACTGGTGCATTTCAAACTTCTGTTACAACAACTCCAGAAGCTTTTGTAGGGAAGTTCAACACAAACGGTTCTCTCGTTTGGGGAACGTATTATGGAGGTAATAACTCAGATTATGGTATGGGTGTTGCTGCCGATGGCAGTGAAAATGTTTATTTGGGTGGCTACACTTATTCAACCGATAGGATTTTTACCACAGATGGTTTTCAAAGAACTCTTAATTCAACGCCAGACGCATTCTTAGCAATGCTTTCGCCAGACGGCAGAACCCGACCAGCAGGTACTTATTACGGTGGGAATAGCACCGATTTAATTTATTATGGTTGTGTCTCTGTCGATGGTCAGGGCAATCCATTTATTGGTGGTTATACATATTCTACCGACGTTATTGCTTCGTCTAATGGACATCAAACTGCTGTTAGTGCAACTCCAGAAGCTTGGCTTGCTAAGTTCCAAGGGGATATCAAACAAAACGATGCTGGTATTACCGGGATTACAAGTCCAGTCGATAAATTCAATTCTTACCAGCCTCAGCCAGTTCGTGTAATATTAAGGAATTTTGGGAAATTCTTCCCATTAACGAGTGTAACCATTAACTGGTCAGTCGATGGAGTTACTCAAACTCCATTCCAATGGACTGGTAATTTAGATACTGGTCGGACCGTTGAAGTTACAATTCATCCTTCTTTCTTATTTACACCAAGAGCACCCTGGGGTCCAATTGTTATTCGTGCTTGGACCACAAACCCAAGAGGACCAGATGCGGCAGCAAATGCTTTACCAGATGCCGACCCCACAAATGATGCATTTACAAGGAATGTAACTCCAATTCTTAATGATGCTGGTTTCTTAAATGCTGACGGTATGCTTCCTATTGACCCCGGTGTAAATGTTGTCCGTTTACGGATTAGAAATTACGCTCCCAAACCTTTAACTTCGGTTCGAATAAGCTGGTGGGTAAATGGTGTTCCACAAACGCCATTCGATTGGACTGGGAATCTCGCTGCTCGTGATTCTATCGATGTTGCTGTTGGTACTTACGATTTTGGAACTGCTAATATTCCATTCTACATCCGTGCTGCAACATCAAATCCCAACGGATTCCCCGACGACGACCCCAGCAACGACGAGAACACAGTAATGGTTTACAAAGCACTTCCCGGAGGTACATATACGGTTGGTGGTCGTAGCCCCGATTTCAGAACATTGCTTGACTTTACAAGCTTTATCGAATATTGGGGTGTTGCTGGTCCTATAACTGTTCAAATTCGACCTGGTACTTACCAAGGTGGCTTAACTCTAAAACCTGTTGGCTATCGTCAATTTCCGATTACATTTGAATCCTCAACTGGAAGAAATGAGGATGTGATAGTTGAATTTACTCCAACAAGCTCAGCCAATAACTTTGTAATGTTAATTGATAGGCTGGGAAGCATAACTTTCCGTAACTTGACAATTAGGAATAATAGTTGCAGCTTTGGCAATGTTATTAGAATTACTGGCGGTGTAAAAGGGTTAACCATCGACAATTGTGTTATAGTTGGTTGCTCCAATCCCTCGAGAAATAATAATTTTGCTTTGATATTCTCCGATGCAAATTTACTCGAAAGTCTTACAATAACTAATTCTACTTTCCGAAACGGTTCGGTTGCTATATGGCAAGTCTCCCCAACTGGGCAAACATCACGAAATTACAATATTAGCAACAATATCTTTACAAGTCAGAACTGGTATGGTTTATATCTCGATGGGGTTGATTTAGTTAATATTATCGATAATACAATTACTGGGGTTAATTTGGTTTATGGGATTTACTTCCGTAGTTCTGGCTTGCCACTCGTCTCGTTCGACGATAAAAACCAAAGTGAATCACCATTGTCAACGCCCTACGTATTTAGAAATAATAGAATCGGAGGAGTTGGTCCAGCAACCTCAACTGCATTGACTAATCCTAACGCTGGATTGACTATTGTCAATAGTTTCTATCCAGTTCAGATTAGCAAAAACACAATAATGACTACTAATACAAACGGTATATATGTTGAAAATGTTGGCAATCTTTCTATTGTCGAAAACGAGTTCACTTCGAGTTCGACTGGCACCAATAATAAGAGTTCGATAATTGTAAGGAATTCGGGAGCCCAAGCCTTGTTGGTAGAAAAGAACTTTGCTAATAACTCTAATAACAAAGGTATTTATATTGAAAATTCGAGTAATGCTAAGATTTATAGGAACTACGTGAAACTTAGCGGTGGTAACTATGGCTTGCACCTTTTGAACTCTTCTGCTGTAATTGCCAATAATATTGTTACAACTTCTGGTTCGGGTGCTTTGTACCTCGATGGAGTAAGAAATACTATTATGGTTTACAACACATATTTTGGTACAAATACTGGACCGATTTCCTATTTGAACAATCTCGGACTTGGCACTGGGAACTTGTTCAAGCGTAATATGGTTTATAATCGAGGTACTGGAAATGCATTCCAGATTTGGGGAACACCACCTGCTGCAGGTTCTGTCATTTCAGATGAAAATAATTTCTATACCGCTGGGACAGTTCTTGTTGGTGGTATCTTCGGTAACATTGCAAATCTGGCAGGTTGGCGTAGTGCTACTGGAATGGATATGAACTCTGTTTCAGTAACATACGAATTTTTATCTGTAGATTATCCGATGGTAGCCCGAATCGACCCAGCTTTATACTTCCGCAATCCTCTATACGAGCTTGGTGCACTTGCCGACGAAGTGGAGAAGTATGATTATAACGGTGAACAGCGTCTAAAAGCATTTTACATCGGTGTGAATTCTTTGAATCCTGTAATTAGAATTGTTACACAGCCAAAAGAAATTGTCGATTGCGTTGGTGCAACCGGTAAGTTCTTCAGCGTTGTTGCAACAATTGATTTTGGTGGAACTCTTTCGTACCAATGGTATAAAGGTGGAGTAGAAATTCCCGGAGCTAATCAAGCAATTTATAATTTGCCTGCTCTTCGCCACGATATGGCTGATGTTTACAGATGTCGAATCACTGGTACTGGCGAAGCCGAACCCGTTTGGACAGAGCCAGTATTGCTATATGCAGTCGAAAGAACTAATATTACTCGGCAGCCTAAGCAAGTTTATGCTAATATGGGTGGAGTAGCCACTTTTGAAATTGATGTTCATATCTCCGATAATCCACTTTTGCAACCAAAAATTCAATGGTATCGTGGTAATACAGCGCTTAGAAATAGCGACCGTATTGCAGGTGCTACCTCATCGATTCTTACAATTCGAGACATTCGACCTGCTGACCTTGGAGCAAATTATTACGTAATTGTCGAAGGTATTTGTGGAAGGGATACTTCCGATTTAATCACTTTGGCAGAAAAGCCCAAAGTTCTTGGCCAACCTTTGAACGATGTCCAAGTTTGCGAAGGGCAAACTGTTAGTATTACAGTAAATGCTGTGTCGAGCGTAGCTGGTTATACTCTTAAATATCAATGGAGGTTCAACGGCTTACCTCTTGAAGATGGTGGTAAATACTCCGGAACTAATACCTCCACACTTACTATCACTAATGCTGGTCCCGAAAATTCTGGACTTTACGATGTTGTCGTTTCTATCGAAGGCTTCGACAAAGCTACATTCGGTCCTGCAAACTTGCTTGTATTTATGAAACCAAGAATCACTAAGAACTTGCCACCGAATGTTAGCTTAAATGTTGGTCAGACACTTCGATTAACTATCGAAGCAAGTGGCGACAATCTCCAATACCGTTGGTTCAAGGATGGGGTTGAGCTCAATCAAACAAATGCTACGCTCGAAATAACAAATGTACAGACTGATGATGCTGGTAAATATAAAGTGCGTGTTTACAATAATTGCGGCGAGGTATTCAGCTCTGAATGTGAAGTTACTGTAACATTCCGAACAATTCTCGATGTTCCCGAAGAGTCCGAGACATTTGAATTATTCCAAAGCGTTCCCAACCCAACAGATGGTAAAGCTAAAATTGAATTTTATATACCATCCTCTGGGTTTGCCAAACTAACTATAAGCACCTTAGTTGGAGATAAAGTTTTCTCGCTTGCCAACGGACATTTCGAAGCTGGATTGCATAGCGTTGTTTTCGACGCAGTCGCAATGAATTTTGGAAGTGGAGTTTATATTTATACACTTGAATTCAATGGCAAGAAATTGTCTCGTCAGCTTGTTTTAGTCCGGTAGCATTCAAAGCTTTGGAAAACGAAGTATGGGGCTGACTTTTTGGTCAGCCCCTTCTTTTTTTCATAATTTCATTAGGTTTTGAAAACAAAACAAAGTTGTAGTTAAATCTGGATAAAATTTAACATATCGAAGATTTAAAAAGGACATTTATCTATTTGATAAATACAAATAATTTGCCGAGCTAAATGTAAATAGAAATAGGTTGGGGGGCATCTTGCCCATCCAAAATCAATAGCAAATTCTGGAAGCTTTGTTACTTCACGATATTTAAGAAAGTAATTTCAGTGTAATAACCGACGAAATTTCCATAGTCAATCACTGATTATAATTTTTAACAAAATTACAGCAATTATGAACTTAGTTCTAATGAAGATATTGGTAAGTGAGTTTATTCAAATTTTTTTGCAATTCTTTTTAAGATTTCTGTGGTCGAAAAGCCTTCGAGATATGGTATGATGATAACTTTACCGCCGTAGCTTTGGACAAATTCAGCCCCGACAACATTGTCGATGCTATAATCTCCACCCTTTACTAATATGTTTGGTTGAACTATTTTTATTAACTCTAAAGGAGTATCTTCTTCGAATATTACAACGTAATCAATGGGTTTTAGTGCATCTAAAATAGACGAGCGATGTTCTTGATTAAAAATTGGGCGATTTTCGCCTTTTAATCTTTTTACCGAGCTATCACTGTTTAAACCAACAACTAATACATCCCCTAATTTTTTTGCTTCTTGTAAATAATATAAATGACCAAGGTGAAGTAAATCGAAACAGCCATTAGTAAAGACTATTATTTTACCTTCGAGGCGAAGCTTTTCGGAGGTTTTTTTTATTTCCTCAAATGTTAGTATCATTTATCTTAGTTTTTCTGTTGTTCTTTCTAATTGAATCAAGTAAACGCTCTATTGTAATAGGCACAACACCGGGCTCTTCGCATACAACACCAGCAGCATAGTTAGCTATGGTAGCAGACTCTTTGAAATTTCCGCCGGCAATTAGCATTGCAGCAAAAGTTGCTATTGTGGTGTCGCCCGCACCCGAAACGTCCGCAACTTTACGAGCTCTTGTTGGAATAAATGAAATTTCGCCATCTTTTTCGAACAATGCCATTCCATCTTTACCAAGAGTAAGAAGTACTGCTTTACAATTTAGTCTATAGAGCAATTTCTCTCCAGCTTCAATAATCTGCGTTTCGTTGGCGATTTTTATCCCAAGAGCTAATTGTGCTTCCTTCCGGTTAGGTTTAAATATTGTCGTTTCCGTATATTCAAAAAAATTTTCGAACTTTGGGTCGACAAATGTCGAAATATCACGAGCCTTTGCTATTGCAATGATTTTCTTGATTAGTTCTTTTGTCAAAGTCCCCTTATTATAGTCTTGAAAAATTATTCCTTCAATATTGCTGTTTGTATTCAAAACGCTAAGAATATACTCGCTGGCTTTTTCTGAAATAGGGTCTACGATTTCCCTGTCTACTCGTACAACGTGTTGATTATTTGCAATGATACGAGTTTTTACTGTTGTGGGTCGGAACTCGTCGATGAAAATACCAGATGTATCAATCCCGCTCTCTTTTGCGATTTCAAGGAAAAGTTTACCGCTGTTGTCGTTGCCTACAACACCACATAATATGGGTTTGATTCCGAGTTTGCATAAATTGTTAGCGACATTCGAAGCACCTCCGAGATGCGAGCTTTCTTCTTCCAAATCTACAACTGGAACAGGAGCTTCGGGCGAAATTCGCGAAACTGTCCCCCATAGAAATCTGTCTAACATTACGTCGCCAACTACTGCGATATGCTTGCCTTTGCAGTTTTTTAGTAGTTGTTTTGTTCGCTCTAAACTTAGTTCCATAGTCAAAAAAATACAAAATTAAGGATTTGAATGGAGATTTAGTGAAAAAAGATTTTCGGTATTTTGTTCAAGAATTTGTGAAAATATATTCATTCTAAACCATTGTGTTTGATTTTTGTTAGTGAAAGAATTTAATGAATAAGTATATTTTCGTTCCTTGGATACTTTTCGGAATACTATGTTAGCGATTTTGTTTATTTTTTCTCTATTTTTTTATTATTTTGCCTTTGTCAAAAGGAGGAGCAAATAATGAAATCGATACCAAAAGTCAGCGATATTATGTCGAAAGATTTATTCGTCGTAAGTTGGGAAGAACCACTTCGCAAGGTCTTGGATTACATTGCTTCCGAAAAAATTCGACACGTTCCCGTCGTCGAAAAAGGGAAGTTTGTTGGTATAATTTCTAATACTACTCTTAACGAATATATTAGGAAAAGGATTTACGACCCAGACGAAGAAGTAGAAGAAGCCGAATTTTCCACCATTTCGGATTTCGATTATTTAGTCGAGCGCAATGTGACGCGTCTTTTTCCAAACGATAGCCTTGTTAAAGCAATTGAAATTTTTTTGAAGAAAAAAGCGGATTGTTTGCCAGTTGTCGACGAAGATGAAAATCTCATTGGAATTGTTTCCTACATTGATTTGCTCCTTTACTTTTATAAAAGCCTTTTAGAACAACAGAATTAAAGAATGTATTCAAGAGTACAATCTTCAAGTGTGCTTGGAATTAATGCATTTTTAGTTGATATCGAAGTTCATATCGATAATGCTCTTCCAAATTTTATTATAGTTGGACTACCAGATTCAGCTGTAAAAGAATCTCGGGAAAGAGTTGTTGCAGCAGTAAAGAACAGTGGTATTCCATTTCCAGCGAAGAAAATTACTGTAAATCTTGCTCCAGCCGATGTAAGGAAAGAAGGTAGTGCGTTCGACTTGCCAATTGCGATAGGAATTCTATCGGCAGTAGGCTTTGTTCCTCAAGAAGCAACCGAAGGAATTTTGTTCTTGGGGGAATTGTCGCTCGAAGGTAGCTTAAGGCCCATTCACGGAGCTTTACCAATTTCTTTCGAGGCAAAAGCTCTTGGTTTTCGTGCAGTAGCTTTGCCAGAAATGAATGCTAACGAGGCTGCATTGGTCGAAGGTATCGAAATCATTCCACTTCACTCTTTGTTGCAAGCAGTGAATTATTTGAATAATCAGGAAGAAATAGCCCCGAGAATAGTCGATAAACAAAAAATTTTCGAGGAAAGTCAGAAAAATTATTTTTTGGATTTTGCCGATGTCAAGGGCCAACAAAATGTCAAGCGTGCGTTGGAAGTTGCTGCTGCTGGTGGCCACAATATTTTGATGATTGGTCCACCCGGTTCCGGGAAAACAATGCTTGCAAAAAGAATTCCAACAATTTTACCGCCTTTGACTTTGGAAGAGGCGTTAGAGACAACCAAGATACATTCGGTTGCAGGATTATTGCAAAACAATGAGGCATTAGTAACGGTTAGACCCTTCCGAGCTCCACATCATACGATTTCGGATGCTGCACTTGTTGGTGGTGGTATGAATAAAATAAAACCGGGAGAGATTTCATTAGCCCACCACGGTGTTCTTTTCCTCGATGAGCTTCCCGAATTTGCAAGAAATGTTTTAGAAGTACTACGCCAGCCGCTGGAAGATAAAAAGGTTTGCATTTCTCGAACAAAAATGACCATCGAATATCCAGCAAACTTTATGCTTGTTTGTTCGATGAATCCTTGTCCTTGTGGAAATTTTGGGAATCCATACAAGGAGTGCACTTGTAACCCGGGAATGATTCAGAAATATCAATCCAAAATTTCTGGTCCATTGCTCGATAGGATTGATATTCATATCGAAGTGCCCGCAGTCAAATACTCAGAGCTGACACAAGTTTCCGATAGTGGTCGTTCCGAAGAAATTCGAAGTAGGGTCGTTCGTGCCAGAAAAATTCAAGCAGAAAGGTTTTCTAATTCGAAAATATATAAGAATGCAGATATGGGACCGAAAGAAATTCGCAAATACTGCAAACTCGATGAGAAATCCCAAGATATATTACGTGTTGCTATAGAAAGGCTTGGATTTTCTGCGCGTGCCTACGATAGAATTCTTAAAATTAGTCGAACAATAGCCGATTTGGATAATTCTGAAGATATTCGCCCAAACCACATTAGCGAAGCTATTCAATATCGAAGCTTGGATAGAAATTATTGGATTTCAAGTATCTAAACACTATTAATGCGAAAATACTCTTCCAAGAATCTTTTGAATCACTTTATAAAATTCGGACTTCGAAAGTCAAATTAAATAGTTGGAAAATAAACAAAGTCAGTAAAAGAATTCTGGTTCTGTTTTTTAAAGATTTCTGCCATAATTGTGAATAATTTCACTTATTTTTGTCGATTATTTAAGTAAAATACTCCATAAGGTTTGGTATTTTATGAAGGTTTTGCCAATCAATAACAATTTTTTATCGATTGGTTCTGAATATTCATCTTACGAAAGTTCTGCAATTGTTATCAATCCAATACCTTACGAAATGACAACAAGTTATGGGAAAGGTGCAAGGAACGGACCTCGTGCAATCTTGGAAGCAAGTGCTTATGTTGAATTTTACGATGATGAAACTGAACGCGAACTTTGTTTCGAAAAAGGTATTGCAACAATTGAACCATTGGTTTTCGATGGTCTTGATATTCCCGAATCACTTAGTCTGATTCGAGAAAATGTTTCACAATTGTTGAAAGACGAGAAATTTGTGGTTTCGCTGGGGGGTGAACATTCGATTACCTTACCAATAGTAGAAACATTTTTCTCGAAGTACCCCGATTTATACCTTTTACAATTTGACGCTCATTCAGATTTAAGACAGATTTACGAAGATACACCCTATTCACATGCTTGTGTTATTTCGAGGATTTGTGAATTTTTACCAGCCGAAAAAGTTACGCAAGTGGGAATTAGAGCATTGTCGAAAGAAGAGGCACTTTTCATAAAAGATAGAAAAATTAATGTTTTTTTCGCTTCAAAAATCAATGAAGGATATTACGGCTCCGATTGGCATTCGAAAGTTGTAGAAACTTTGGGGAAGAATGTTTATATTACCTTAGACGTCGATTTTTTCGACCCTTCTGTCATTCCAGCAACTGGGACACCCGAACCCAATGGTTTTTATTACTCTGATTTAGTAACAATAATAAAGGGGTTAATTAAGCAAAACAAAAATATAATTGGATTCGATGTAACAGAGCTTTCGCCAATCGATAATTTTCACCACCCAAATCTTACAATTGCTCGGATTGTATATAAATTATTGAATCTTATCTTCCATAGATAAGGTTTCGATACTTTAAAGTAGAAGTAAGGAAAGAGTTTGGTTTAAATAGCGGTAAGCACGACGATATAAGAAATGATATCCGTCGGAAGAAAGATGCAAGCCCAACTTGTATTAATGAACTCAAAAAAGCAATTGAATTAATCTATGAATGCAAAGAGAATGATGTAGATAAAATTTTGAATGGTTATCCTAACTTGAGGCAAGTTTCTTCTGTTGGTGCAAATGTGGAAGTGTTGCTAAAAACACTTAAATGGCTTTTTATTATGGAGGACATTGTTTATTGGAATTACCTTGGACGCAAGAAATTGTATGATTTTATTTCCGAGGTTTTCGATGGGTAACCTGATAAATTCTTTTGTAAATAAAGTTTTCTTAATGGATATTTTTGATTTGTTAAAAGAATTACCAGACAAGAGTGTCGATATGGTTTATGGGGACCCAGACTACAATGTTGGGGTTAGATATGGGGATAAGACATATACAAAAAATTTCGAGGAGTATATTGAATGGTATATTGAATTAGCGAAAGAATCGTTGCGAGTGCTTAAAGATGATGGCAATATGTTCTTTATTAACTACCCAAAGCAAAATTCATATTTACGAGTTTGTTATTTAGATAAAGTTTGTTACGAAGTATTCGATTATGTTTGGATTTATAACACAAATGTTGGGCATTCACCCAAAAGATTTACAACAGCACACAGAAGCATTCTTCATTGCANAAAAACCAAAGCCAGCAAATTTTATAAAGATAATGTAGCAGTTCCATATCAAAATCCCGAAGATAAAAGAATACAAAGGAACTTGCAAAATGGTTCGAAAGGTAGAATGCCTTACAGTTGGTTCTACTTCGATTTGGTAAAGAATGTTAGTAAAGAAAAAACCTTTCACGCTTGCCAAATCCCACAAAAGCTATCCGAGATGTTGATAAATGCTTCAACTTTAGAAGGAGATATTGTTTTAGTACTTTTTGGTGGAAGTGGCTCTGAAATCGAAGTGTGTCGAAGGCTAAATAGAAACTTTATTTCCGCAGAGATTGATGAAAATTATCATAAAATGATTATCGATAGACTTAATAATGGTACAATCGACGAGAAATACCGACTTAAATTAAAAAGATTTCACTTCAAACAAATTGAAGGCCAGTTGCCTTTATTCGACAAGTCCAATTCAAAGTAATTTATAATCTTTTGAACTTATTGTGGTTTTTTAGATTATTTGAAAGAGGGGTCGATAATTTCCCAGTATATCGTTGTTTTGAGTTTGTTTAATAGCTCTTCCAAAAGTATTTTTTGCTTGTAACTAATAACTAACTGTTCCAGTTCCTTATAGTCTGTTTCGGGTGTTGGTCGATGCTCTGGAATGACCTTTTTTTTGTATATTATATGATATGACTCGCTCGGTTGTGTTTTATAGAGAAAGGGTTTGGAAATTCCCCCTTCGCTAATTTCATCGATAACTGTTCGGAACTGTTCGGGCAAGTTTTGAACTGGGTATATACCTAAAAATCCGCCAGCACCTCTGGTTTCTTGGTCGTCCGAATGTTGTCTTGCTAAGTCTTCAAATTTATAACCTTTGGCACACAAGGACCGCAACGAATCAAGAAAAGATTTAATTTGTTGGATATCCTCCACGGTTGGAAGAATTTTAAACAGTATATGTCGAACTAAAAGGGAATCTTTTTTTCGTTCAAGTATTTGAAAAATTTGGAAACCAAGAGGTGTTGCAACGGGTTGCGATATCTCTCGGATTTGTAAACGGGAAAGGGCTTCGATTACTTCTTGCATAAATGTCTCGTTTGTAGCCCAGTCGAGCTCGCCGCCCCTTCCAGCTGTAAAGTAATCCTCGCTATATTTTTTTGCATAGTACTCGAAATTACCAGTTTTCACTATGGAATCTCTAATTGCTTTTGCAAGCTCAAATTTCTTTTGGATTTGTTCTTCTGTAGGTTTAAAGGATTTTACTATGTGGTAAAGTTCAACTTGCTCTGGTATCGTTGGTAAAGTATCTTTATGTTGATTGTAGAATTCAAGTACTTCTCGTTCGGTCGCTTTAATTTCCCCCAAATTCTTTTCTTTGATTTTTTCGATTAGAATGAGATTACGAATTTGCTCGCGAAAGGTGGATTTTAACTTTTCTAAAGGCATATTGTAAACTTCCTCTAAGCGTTTTTCGCTGCCGTATAAGTTGACTAATGCCTTTAATTGAATCTCGAATCTTTGGTTGATTTCTTCGTCGGTAACAACGATTGAATCTAATTTGGCTTTGATAAGCAAAAGCTTTTCGGTGATTAGTTGAAAAAGAATCTTTTTTTGGAGTTCAATATCTGCTGGATTAAGTTTTGGATTTTGATTCGAAAGCAGTTCCGCTTGTTCTCGTATTTGTGAAAGCATTATTATTTCGTCGCCAACGATAGCGACAATTCGGTCGATAGGACCAATCTCTCTTTGAGCATATCCAACAAAAGTTACAATAAAGATTAAAAGGAGGACATACTTAAATATTTTCATTTTGTTGATGTTTTCTTTAGAGTGTCGACAACTAAATCTAACTGTTTATGATTAATCTTAATTGGGATTTGTTTTTGAGCTTTTGCTAACCATCTTTCAAGAAGATTCTTTTGTATAATTTCTTGAACGTCTGTGGCAAAGTCTGGTATAGCTTCGTTGAAAGTTTTCTCGCGGGGTGCTTCGTAATTTGAAACTTTCACGATAGAATAACCATCGTCGAATTGAAAAGGTCCATAAATTTGCCCAGCTTGAGCATTCATCTCGAATAGTTTTTGTGCTAATTTACTTTCGCGAGTAGTAACTTTGCCCCAGAAACCTTTCTTTTCGCGTAGATTTGCTCTTTGAGTGAATTGGCCAGCAAGTTCTTCGAAATCTTCGTTATTTTTTATTCGGTTGTAAATTGCTTGGGCTAAAGAATCGCTTAAAACATAAATTTCGTATAGCTCGTAAGAAGGATGTGTTTTATATTTGCTTTTATTTTTCTCCCAGTATTGGTATGCTAATGTCGAGTCGAATTTTAACTTATCCCAAACTTCTAATGCTTCGACCCTAAAAAGGAGAATACCATCGCGAAATTCTCGTATCATCGAAGCAAATTCTTGATTTTCTTCCTCGAGATTTTTTGTTGCTTCGTCGATAACGATTGGATAGACTAATTTGCTTATTGCATTTGTGATTCCAGCAGTATTCAAACTCGTCGATTTATACTCTTGTTTTGTCTTTAAAGTGTTAATAAAGCTTTCTAAGGAAAAGTTTCTATCTTGTAATTTATACAAAACCGATTTTTGGAGTTCCGAAGGGAATTCAGTTTTCAAGAAATTTGTGTCCATTGCTGTTTTAGTAGTATCGACTAATGAAAGGAATTTTTTTAAAGTGGTTGTTTCGATAGAAAATCCATAAGAGCGTTGGAGTTTTTCAATAAATTCTTTTTTATCGCTTTCGTAATAAAGGCGTTTATAAAGTCTTTTTAATTCTTCGCGGTCTTCGTCTCTATTGAAAAATCCGGTGGAATCTCTTTTGATGATATGAACGCCATATTCAGTTAAAATTGGTTTTGAAATTTCGTTGTCTTTCAGCGAGTAAAGAGCCTCTTCGAAAGCAGTAGTGAAGAATCTTCCAGATGTTTCGAGACCGCTGGAACGAGAGTACCAGCCACCTAAGTCGCCACCCCGCATTGCAGAGGCTGGGTCGTCTGAATTTTCTTCGGCGAGACGCGAAAAATCTGCTCCGATGCGTATGAGATTGAGTAGGCTGTCGGCTTTTCGAAATGCTGATGTAGTATCTCTATTGGGTCCGACAGAAATAAGAATATGCTTTCCTTTAACCTTTGTCCTCGGAACTAACTTGTTCAGTTTTAAAATAAAGTAGCCAAATTTAGTTCGAATAGGTTGTTCTGTGTATTCACCAACTTTTAAGGAAAAAATTGCATCCTCGATAGGTCGCTGAACCTTGCCTCCCGTAATGAAGTTCAAAATTAAACCACCTCGTTCGGCAGTTTCACGGTCTTGCGACGAGTCCTTTGCTAATTTTCCGAAGTCTTCACCCTTTTTTAGTAATTCGATGAGTTTCAGAGCTCTATTGTAAGTTGGTAATGTGTCTGGATTATCCGAAGGAAATTGTAAAAAAATGTACGAAACTTGTGCATCAAATTCTCTATATTTTAGCATTCGTTCAACATTAGGTTCAACCAGTTTTTTTTCGAAGTAAAATGTTTCGGCAAGAAGCCGTCGGTTTTGTTTTATTTCTTCAACAACGTTGGGGTCTTTGTCGAGTCCACGAAGGAAAGCATCGTTAACTTTTAAGCGGTATCTTAAATAAAGATTTACAAAGTCGAGCAATGAATCTTTTGGAAGTAAATGGAATGGAGTATTTTTTTTGGCAAGGTTTTTTGAGTAAGCTTTTTCGATTTCTTCGTATGTTATTTTTTCTTTGCCAACAGTGGCTACAACAGTGGACTTAATATTTGTAGAGTTTTGTTTTGGGCGAGTTGAGGTATTTTTTTTATTTTCTTGTGCGGAAATATTTGAAAATTGTAGCATCAAAAAACATAATACAAGCAGACCAAATGTTTTCGGATTAATCATTATAGTTCCAAAATTTTTAAAATATGCAAATTAATAAAAAATTGGCTATTTTGATGTAGTTTTGAAATGTTTATAAATGCTTGAAATGGATATTATTAATAGGTTACTCGATTTGTTAATGTTTCGTTTAGGGGTCGAAGAAAATTATGATGGAAAAGTTACACCTATTGTAACAACTGGTTCAATAGTTTGGGGTATCCTTCTACGGAGTGCTATAATCCTCTTTTTTAGTTTTATTGTTATGGAACTCATTGAAAATAGAAAATATTGGTGGATTTCTCTTCTTTTTCTTTGGCTTTTTGCCGCTTATCCGGGCTGGAAACAATACCAATTCTTTAAGAAAAAAATTCAGGATGTCGAAGAATCTACCCTTTGTGGGAAGTGTGTTCATTTTGATTCTACAAGCCAGTTGTGTAAGCTTTACGATGAACACGTAGCCGAAGGTTATATCCCTTGTGAAGGTGTTGATTGGGAACCAAAAAGCGAAAACGAGGATGTTTATTGAATTCAAAATAGAAAATTTCAAGTTTCGTTAATATATTTTTTAGGAATTTTTAAAAATGGTTTTACCAATTTTAAATGCTTTTCATCCAATATTAAACCAAAAGACGTCCCCAATCGATGAAATCGATGACAACTTAATCCAACTTATTGAAGATATGTTCGAAACGATGGAGAAAGCCGAAGGAATTGGACTTGCAGCGAATCAAGTTGGTAAGACCGTTTCTTTGGTCGTAGTTGGCGATATATCTCTCGATGGGACGCTGATACATCGCAAACAAGCATATCTTAATCCCGAAATAGAGTTTTTTTCCGAGGAAACAGAGTCCTTCAACGAAGGGTGCTTGTCCATTCCAGAAATTAGGGAAGATGTGGTTCGCCCTTCGATTATCCAATTCCGTTACGTTGATTTGGACGGCAAAGAACACAAAAAAGAGGTGGATGGGTTGCTTTCGAGAGTTTTACAACACGAAATCGACCATTTAAATGGAATACTTTTTGTCGATAGAATTGCTCCTTTTCGCAAAGCATTGATAAAAAATAAATTGAGAAAGATTAGAAAAGGTCTGATTGTTCCAGATTATCCTATGGTCCTTCCAGATGGTTCCCTAATACAAAATAATATTAAGATTTACGAAAAATAAGGCCAAAAAATATTTGAAATTTGAGGATAAAGCTAAGGAAATTTTCGTGGGTGTAGTGCAGAAGGTGGGAGTCGAACCCACACGGGTTTTTAAGCCCACTGGATTTTGAGTCCAGCGCGTCTGCCAGTTCCGCCACTTCTGCAAATTATTGTGGGCGAAGAGAGATTCGAACTCCCGACCTCCTGCTTGTAAGGCAGGCGCTCTATACCACCTGAGCTATCCGCCCAATTCAAAATGCAATTTAAAAAAATTTTTTGAAATTTCATTGAGTCATTCAAAAGATTAAATCACCACAAAATATGGTTCGTACTAAATTTTTTGCAAGAGTTAGTAATCTATCGATTGTCAATCAATTGAGTTAGGAACTTCTTTTGAATTTCAAGCAAATTTAAGCATTGCTTATTCAAAAGGAAATTTCTTCAATTGGAAAAGAATATCGGTATTGAAAAAAATCACAAATTTCTCGCACTAATAAATTTCCCCAGAATTATTTTATCAAAATCTATTTTTGAGAAATTAGCTCGTGCAATATTTGTCGTATGGTTGATATTCCGTCGTCAATATCTTCTTGTGTTATACAAAGTGCCGGACGGAAGCGTATTGATTTTTCCCCAGAGCCTAAAATTAGTAGTTGATGATTAAATGCTATTTCTCTAAATTTTTCTCGTAATCCTTTATTTGGAAGGTCGAACGCACAGAATAAACCTCTACCTCGAATATTATTCACCAAGCTTGGAAATTCGTTTCCCAACTCTTTGAGTTTGCTTTGTAAGTACTTGCCTTGTTTTTTTGCATTATCCAAGAGATTGTCTTCTTCGATAATTTCAAGATAACGGGTAGCACGAGCCATATCGGTCAAGTTCCCGCCCCAAGTTGAATTGATTCTTCCGTGAACTTTGAACACGTTTGTTTCGACCTCGTCAACTTTGGAGTTGGCTACCAGCCCACATACTTGCATCTTTTTGCCGAACACTAATATATCTGGTAATACACCGAGTTGTTCGAACGCCCACATAGTGCCAGTAATTCCAACTCCTGTTTGTATTTCATCGAAAATTAGTAAACAATCGTTTTCGTCGGCAAGTTCTCTCAATTTAACTAAGAATTCCGAACGAAAGTGATTATCGCCCCCTTCCCCTTGTATTGGTTCGATTATAATACCAGCAATCTCATCTCGATTTTCGTGGAAAGCTCTTTTAATTTCTTCGATTGCTTTGATTTCCAAATCTAAAGTCATACTTTTATTTTCACCTTCAAAAGGAAAAAACATTTTGGGATTTGTTATCCTCGGCCAATCAAATTTCGGGAAGTAGTTAATTTTAATCGGGTCGGTATTAGTAAGGCTTAGGGTATAGCCAGTGCGGCCGTGAAATGCTTCTCGGAAGTGGATAATCTTAGTTCCTTTTTCTTCTTTGTATCCTTTGGAGAAATTTTTTTGGACTTTCCAATCGAAAGCTACCTTCAAAGCATTTTCGACTGCTGGAGCTCCACCTTCTATTAAAAATGCATACTTAAAAGTATTAGGAACTGCTAAACTAAAAAACGTATTGACAAAAGTTGCAAAAACTTCGGAGTAAATATCCGAGTTAGATGGTTTGTTTATGGAGACCATTTTTAAGAACTCGACAAATTCTGGTTCCAGCATCTTTGGATGGTTTAATCCGAGCGGTAAGGATGCAAAGCAAGTAAAGAAATCCCGATATTTTTTCCCAGTTATCTTATCGACAAAGTAACTGGGTGTGCTCTCTTGCAAATCGGCAACAAGATTATAACCATCAATAAGGATGTGATTTCGAATTGTTTCGATAACGTTTTCTTTTTCGACAAAGTATTTTGGGACATATTTGCTATTAAGATAAAACATATTAACCTCCGATATTAGTAAAAAAAGTTTAATTGGAAATGGGTTTAAAAAGAAAAAGCAAGATTAAGGCAAAGAAAAGGCTCGATGGAAATGAGGTATAAGTAAAGTAATCAGAAGGAAGTATGAAAGAAAGGAACCACCACGAATAGTTCCTTTAAATAACGACCTATTTGCAGTTAATGTTTGTCTTCTCATAAATGCAAATTTAAAAAAAGTTGGAATTTTGTAATAAAAGTAACTACAATTTTGTATTTTGAAAATTTGACAAATAATTCATTTAAATTTTTATTTTTTAACAAACAATTATTATTAATTTTGCTTTTTGTCAGTAATTTTTTAATTTAAAATTATTTTATTTGTGTTTTTGTATGGATATAGAAATTAAAAGTTTAATTAAATAGATTTTTTAAAATTTGTTAGGTTAAAAGGGAGAAATTAATGACAGCAAAAGGCAAATTCAGAAGACCCGAACAAGTCCCAGCGAAAAGGCTTGGTGTTACGCAAGTTGGTTTGTTCGTAGTCTTGATTGTTGTGTTCTTCTTTATATTTTTCTATACTGTGATACCCTGGGCTACTGCCGAATTTGTTGTCCCTTTGTTCCGTCCAAGCAGCGATAAACTTGCAAAAATTGGATTTATACAATTCAAAGGTTTAGTCTGGGCATCGACTACGAAGGAAAAAGCTGGTGAAATAATAAAACAAGGGCGTATTGAAATTGCAAAAGACCTGATAAATAGGGAATTTATTTTCGACTTTACCTTCGAAAAGCGAACAGAGGAGGTGCACGGTTATGCCAAGGACCCAGACGAATTTTATGTTAAATCCGAAGTAATAGGTGAACACGCAATTATCCTACAACCTTGGATTGGCTTTTGGATATTGGCTCTCGACCTTGCTTTTTTTGCTGTCTCTTGACTATGTTTCTACCAACTCGGTTGGGCTTTATGTCTTTACTTTTTGACCGGCAAATCGATAACACAAAAACAAAGATTCGACTGCAAACTGGTTTTTCCGAGGATGTAGTTGAAATTTTGGTTATGCCCGATGATAGGTTAGCAGAGTTGGACCGCGAAGAGGTCGAACGAGCTTTCCGAATTGTTTGGGAACGAACATCCGGCGAAGAAGTTGCCTCCGTCCACCATTCATTCCGTTTCGAGGATTTGTTCGACGAAACTACCGACATCGTCAAATTCAGAAATGGGACTTTATATAATAGAATTAAAGACTATTTCTCGGATTTTGTTTTGAAGGAAATAGAAGATACAAAAGATGGTATTCTTTGGCGACGAAATCATTTCTTAATCTTTAAAGGACTTCGATTGTATATGGCCCACCACTTCACCGAGAAATATTCAAATAACGTAACTGGCTTGGCATATGGTGGCGCAGCTTTCCTTATTGTTGCAATCGGTATTCGTGGTTTGAAGTTTATTCCAGCGACTAAACCATCTTTCATATTAATGGCTATTTTCCTCGAATTCTCGATGCTTTTGCTTTTGGCAATAACGTTGATTTACACCGAGGAAGAAGAACGAATGGATAGAATGCTAAAGAAAATGGAAGATGCAAATAAGAGCCAGCTCGAAGCACTTCGAATTCAACAATATGACATTCATCAACTGACAACTGTTCTTGTTGGACAATCTGCCGAAATAATAAAAAATAGAGTCGAACGCGCAATTTCTGAGTATCTTACAAGCGACGACCACGTCAAACGCATCATAGCCGAAGAGATTAGCCAGAAAATATTAATCGCTTTGAAAGAAACATTTTCGAACGAAGAAAAAAAGTAAAACCTTATTGACTTGTGAATTGCGAGGCTGGCTTTATGCCAGCCTTATTTTTTTAAAAAAATATGCTACATTTAGGAAGTTTTGAGTTATTATTCTCTAATTTTTTATTTTTTAGTTTTTATTTTATTTTTGTATTTTAGTATTTTGATTATATTCGGAAAAAGTATAGAAAAAAATTTCACCTCTGTTAAATTATTCTAAAAGTTAATTTTAAAAAGTTTTGGTTTAGAGATGAGAACTATAAAAGTTCCACGTGGTACTAATTTGACTTGCAAAAATTGGCAAATCGAAGCTGCTTATCGGATGATTCAGCATAATGTTGACCCCGAAAATGCGGAGAGGCCCGAACAACTAATAGTTTACGGAGGTGCTGGGAAAGCAGCGCGGAATTGGCAGTGCTTTGATGCAATACTTGAATCATTGCGTAACCTTGAAGTTGACGAAACTTTGCTGGTCCAATCGGGGAAGCCAGTTGGGGTTGTGCAAACTTATTCGCTCGCACCGAGAGTGATTATTGCTAATTCGAACTTAGTTCCGAAGTGGGCTACTTGGGAAGAATTTCGCCGACTTGAACAGCTTGGTTTGATTATGTATGGGCAGATGACAGCTGGTAGTTGGATTTATATCGGGACACAAGGGATATTGCAAGGAACTTACGAAACCTTTTCGGCGGTTGCTAAACAACATTTTGGTGGTAATCTTTTTGGTAGGTTTCTATTGACTGCTGGGATGGGTGGTATGGGTGGTGCTCAACCCCTTGCTGCTTATTTTGCAGGGGCCGCGTCGTTAACCGTGGAAGTCGATGAAAAGCGGATTGATAAACGAATGAAAGATGGGTATTGCCAAATTAAGACAAAAAGTCTCGACGAAGCTCTTTCGATAGTTTTAAAGGCAAAAGAAGAAAAACAAGCGGTTTCGGTTGGTTTGGTTGGTAATGCTGCCGAGATACATCCAGAAATTCTTCGTAGGAATATTATTCCCGATGTAGTTACCGACCAAACAGCTGCTCACGACCCGTTAAATGGTTATTACCCAGCTGGCTACACCAAAGAGGAAGCCGATAAGCTTAGAGTAGAAAACCCAGAAAAGTATCTCGAAGAGGCGTATAAATCTATTGCAATTCACGTTCGGACTATGATTGAGTTTAAAAATCGTGGCTCTATTGTCTTCGACTACGGTAACAATATTCGGGGTATTGCCCGAGATTACGGAAATGTTCCGAATGCCTTCTCTTTTCCAGGGTTCGTTCCAGAATATATTCGACCTTTGTTTTGCGATGGGAAAGGACCTTTCCGTTGGGTAGCGTTATCGGGCGACCCTAATGATATTTACAAAACAGACCAAGCAATTATGGACGCTTTTCCTGGGGATGCTGCTTTGCATCGTTGGATACAAAATGCTCAAAATTATGTGCGTTTTCAAGCTTTACCCGCAAGAATTTGTTGGCTCGGCTATGGGGACCGACTTAAAGCTGGATTATTGTTCAACGAACTTGTGAAGACTGGTGAGCTTTCTGCACCAATAGTAATCGGACGCGACCATCTCGATTGCGGTTCTGTTGCCTCGCCTTACAGAGAAACCGAGAGTATGAAAGACGGTTCCGATGCTATTGCAGATTGGGTCTATTTTAATTTTGCTTTGAATGCAATTGGGGGAGCAAGTTGGGTTTCGTTTCATCACGGGGGTGGGGTTGGTATGGGACTTTCCCTTCATGCTGGTATGGTTGTCGTTGCCGATGGAACTGATGAAGCAGAAGTTAGATTGAAGAGAGTGCTTACATACGACCCGATGCTTGGTATTATTCGGCATTCGGATGCTGGCTACGAAAGAGCAATCGAAAATGCAAAAAAATTTGGCATAAAAATTCCTATGATTTAACTTTATGTTAATTTGTAACTTTTATTAAGAAAAATTGTCTATATGATTGAAAAGTTTCACAAAGAAGGAGTTAATTATCGATATTTAAAATTATACTATTGATAAGAGTTTCAAGGATATGTCGTTTTTCTTGTAATGTTCGGCGAAATAAAATGTTTAAAGGGGAGAAATTTAGAATACGACATTTTGACAGACTTTCGGACTTTGAACTCTTAGAAAATAGTATAATTTTAAATAAGGAGGATTTTATGAATTTTTCAGAGAAAATCGAGCAATTGTTCCGAACCGAGCGAAAAAAGTTTCTTGGATTTATTCGCCAACGAGTTCGTAGCCAAGAAGAAGCCGAAGATATCCTTCAAGATGTTTTTGCAAATGTTCTTGCTGCTGCGCAACAGATGCAAAAGCCTATCGAAAATATACCTTCGTGGGTTTTTACTGCGATTAGGAATAGAATAATCGATTCTTATAGAAAAAAGCGTGCAGAAACTTTTTCGGATATGCAACTTCCAAGTTCAAGCGACGACCCATCGGACACTTTTGAAAGTTTTATCACCGATAGGACTTCCGACCCCGATACAGAACTTCTTCGTAAAACTATTTGGGAACAAGTTCAAGAGGGTTTGAACGAGTTGCCCCCCGAACAAAGGGAGGTTTTTGTTAAAAATGAATTTCAGGGAATCTCTTTTAGAGAAATGTCCGAAGAAACTGGCGTCAATATAAATACACTTCTGGCAAGAAAACGTTACGCTGTTCTTCACTTGCGAAAGAAATTAAGAGAACTTTACGATTCGATGAACGAAAATTGATTTAGAAAATATAAAATTCTGACAAAAAGGCAGTCTTTCGACTGCCTTTGTCTTTTTGTCAGACTTTTTTAACACCTTGCAAAAAAATTACTCACTTAACCCAAGTAGTTCTAATGCTTTTTCGTAACCAGCACCCGGTCGGATGATTTTGAATTCATCTGTTGTCATATCAATAACGGTCGACTCGCCAGTGAAGTTGTATTCGTCTGTTTTTACAGCTACATCAACAAGAGGAAGAAATTTTTCCAGCAGTTCCTCGGGGTGGGAATATTCAAAACCTTCGATTTTTGCACTAATTGAAATAATTGGGGAGCCAAGCTCTTCGAGTAATGCTTGCGAAAGAGTATGATTTGGGACCCTTATTCCAGCAGTTTTTCGCTTAGGGTCTTGTGCGAAACGAGGTACTTCTTTCGAGGCTGGAAGGATGAAAGTGTAGGGTCCGGGAATCAACTTTTTAAGAGCTTTAAAGGCTTGATTGCTTACCTTTGCAAATTGCGAAATGTTTTCGAGCGAACTGCAAAGAAAAGTAAGTGCCTTATCTTCGGGTATGTTACGAATTTGCCGAATCTTTTGTATAGCGTCCTTGTTTTCGAGAGCACAACCGAGAGTGAAGCCGGTATCGGTCGGGTAAATTATTACACTTCCTTCGTACAAAGCTTCGCAAACCTTTTGCAGTTTTCTACGCTCGGGAGTTTTTGAATGAATCAGGAAAACCAATGCAGGCATAGCTACCTCTTATAAATTGATTTGGAATTTTTAAAGGATTTATCTTTAATGTGATAGTAAAGATAAATAGGCAAACCCGACAAAACAAGAATGATACCGAAAACAGAATTTATTATTTGAACTTTGCCTTCGCGAAATAAGTATATGTCGTTAAGCAATGTAAAAATTACAAATGTGAGTGCAAATATAACGAAAAAGGCTGGAACGAAAGGATATCCAATAACTTTATATTTACGCGGTATATCTGGTAATTTCCGCCTCAAGATAAATAAGCCAAAAGCACCCATTGCATAAAATATCCAACTTACAAAAATAAGCATATCGGTTAAAATGTCGAAAGTCCCACTAAAAACCAGAATACTAGACCATATTGCTTGCAAAAATAGTGAATTTGCTGGGGTACGGTATTTTTGATTGATATTGGATACGAAGGGGAAAAAATATTTATCTTTTGCCATAGAATAATATACACGTGCGCTAACCATTATTGTGCCGTTTGCTGTTCCGAATGTCGAGACCATAACTGCAAGAGAAATAAAGGCGCCCCCAAAACCATAAATTATAGCATCTGCTGTGTCGGCAGCGACCAGTTTGGACTGGGCAATTTTGTCTATTGGTAGAATATATAAGTAAGCAAGATTAATCAGGATGTAAACAGTTAAAACTATCAAGGTACCGAAAGTCAAAGCCAAAGGAATATTGCGTTTTGGATTTTTCACTTCCCCAGCTACATAAGTAATGTTGTTCCACCCATCGAATGCCCAAAAAGCAGCAGAAAGGCCAACCAATAGCCCGCTTAAAATGTTTGCTGAGTAGTTTCTTTCGAAATTTTCGCTTTCCTTTACAAAATTTTCAAAATTTCCGTTGCCAAATGAAAAAGCAATGACAACAATAAATAAAATAGCTGAAACTTTCATAATGGTGAAAAAAGCAGAAACTTGCCCGCCTATAACTACTCCACGGATGTTAATAAAGGTGAGGAAAAATATTAAACAAACTGTCAGAAGTTTTGTTCCAAAATCAGCAAGCGGGAATATACTACCAATGTATGGAATGTCGATTCGATACGATTTTTCGATTGCTTCAGGAAAGTGTGGGAGCTGAATAAAATGTTGAGAATATTCAGAGAAGATATATGAAATCGAGGCTATCGACCCAGTTTGGACTACGATAAACATTGCCCACCCATAAAGCCAGGCGAAAAACCTTCCATACATTACTTCGAAAAATTTGTACTGTCCACCAGTTACAGAGATAATACTTGCAACTTCGGCATTACTTAATGCTCCACATAATGTAACTATTCCAGCAACTACCCAGACGATAAGCATTAACTCGGGCGAACCTAACGTTTCTGCCATAACATTTGGCTTTTTAAATATACCCGAGCCAATGACTGCTCCAACAACAATTGCTGTTGTTGTAACAAGCCCAAGTCCTCGCAGAAGTTCTCCGTTACTTTCGGATATTTTCATTCCTTTATAGTAAATTAGGCAAAATAATTTTTTTATTCAATTCTACAAAAACAAATTTTTATCCAATATTTTAGTTTAGTGTATAAGTTTTAAGTATATTTGATAATGTCAAATAAGATTAAGTGATTATTATGAAAAAATTTTGCCTTCGTTTTGTTTTTGTTCTTGTATTGTATTTTATTCTTAATGGTGCATTGTTTTCAAAAGTAATTCGAGTTGGTGCGCAAGGGGATTTTCCTACATTAAGACTTGCCGCTGAAATTGCTAAACCGGGAGATACATTGCTCGTCGAGGGAACTTTGGCTGGAGGTGAATATATAAGAAATCTTAATGGGACTAAAGAAAATTGGATTTACATTCTTTCTTCAGAAAGAAATCCAGCAAGTTTCGTCGGTGGAAACACAGCAATTCAGTTTTCAGATGTGTCGTATTTGCACATTAAAGGTTTAAGTTTTGCATCTCAAAAATTAAATGGTGTGAATATAGATGATGGTGGAACATACGAGACGCCCAGTCATCACATTATAATAGAGGGTTGTAGCTGGCTTAATATGGATGCAACTGGAAATAATGATGAATTGAAACTTTCGGGTGTCGATACATTTTGGGTAGTTGGTTGCACTTTCCAGAATGGCTCTCCGGGTGGAAGTCTTATTGATATGGTTGGTTGCCATTATGGAGTAATAAAGAATAGCATTTTCTACAATGCTGGTTCTAATTGCATACAAGCAAAAGGAGGTAGTAGCAATATTAAAATCGAACAAAATGTGTTTATAAATGGTGGTCAGCGAGCAATTAATATTGGTGGGTCGACTGGTTTAGATTATTTCAGACCAAAAGGTGCGATTTTCGAAGCTTCTGAAATATTTGTTTATTCTAATATATTTGTTGGGTCGGTTGCTCCGATTGCTTTCGTGGGAGCGGTTCATTGCAAAGTAATAAACAACACACTTGTAAATCCAAGCAGATGGCTTGTTCGAATTCTCCAGGAGAATACAAATCCGGGGTTTTTAACTTGTGGCAATAATGTTTTTGCAAATAATATTTGTTACTTTAGTAATAACGCTAGTAATGAGTTGGGAATAAACATTGGAAGTAATACTTCTCCCCATACTTTTCTTTTCAGTAATAACCTTTGGTATAATACCGACAATCCGAACTGGAACGGACCAAACAAAAATTTAACACATTTGAATACAATTGTAAATTTCGACCCAAGATTTAAGGATATAGGAGAAAGGGATTTCAATCTTCTTTTCGATTCGCCTGCGGTGGGAAAAGGCTTAGACTTTGATGAGCCTACAATTGATTTTGTTGGAAGACCTTTCAAAAAACCAAGAGCGATAGGCGCCCTCGAATTCTATTCAGATTACTCACAAGTTAGCCAAAATAACGAAGATTTAAGCTGTTATAAAATATATTACGACAAGTCCTCGATGACTTTGTTTGTTACCTTTGCTACAAATGTTCAAGGACCTATCACCCTTCGTTTGTTTACAATAGGTGGCGAAAGAATTGCAGAAGTTGAATCTTGCATAATCGAAAATAAGTTAGCGAAAATCGCTTTGAACTTAAATTATGATCTACCAATAGGTTTTTATCTTTTGCAAATCAAGTTTGATGGAAAGTGTCTATGTCCAATAGTATTTGTCGATTAATTAACATCTTTTTTTGTGAGATTTATGTGGTAAATTTTATCTTGTCTGAACGTTATGCGAATTTTTTCTCTTGAAGTTGAAATTTTTGATTATTAAGCAAAAAAGGAAGATAAGCGCTTGTGTAAGGATAATTGTCGAACCAGTTGGTACATCCAAAGAAATTGAAAAAAATATCCCGAAAATTGAACTCAAAACCCCGAAAATAATTCCAAATAATGTTAGTTGAGTAAAGGTTTTAGAAATAAGTTTTGCCGAAGCAGAAGGAATAACAAGAAATGATGCAACTAAAAATATGCCCACCAATTTAATTGAAGTTACAATTGTCAATGCGATTAAAATCGAAAGTATGTAATTATCCACAGAAACATTGATTTTGTCTGTTATTGCAAGTTCCCTGTCGAAACTTGTATAAGTCCATCTTTTCCAAAGGATTGGAGTAAGAATAATAGTTAATATTGTTACAAAGCTGGAAAAAAGTAAATTCATTTCGGAAACTAAAAGAATAGAGCCAAAGAGGTAAGAGAAAGCGTCGGATATATAATGCTTATTTAATGATATGAACAAAATACCAAGTGCTACACTTATTGCGAAAAATATACCAATTGCTGTATCGATTTCAAGTTCCGATTTCTCTTTTAAAAATGTTAATGCAATAGCGACAAGTATCGTAAAAGGAAGTGCAATCCAAAGTGGTTCTTTTTCGAGAAGAAGACCCAAAGCAATTCCGCCGAATGCGACGTGTGCAAGCCCATCGCCAAGGAAACTCATTCTTCGTTGGACGATAAAACTACCGTAGTAACCACCCAAAAAACCAAGAATTATTCCAGAAAGAATTCCTCTGAGAACGAAAATATTTGTGAGTGTTTCAATCATTTTTCGAAGCTATAAATTGTATTGAATGTTCGTGTCCAATATGTCCAAATGTATTTCTTAAAGCGGACTCGGTAAATGCCCTTTTTGGGATATCGAAAGCAAAAATTCTTTTGTTCAAAAGGATTACATAAGAGGAATGGTGATATGCGTATTCCCAATCGTGTGTTACCATAAAAACCGTTAAACTATGCATTTTTTGTTGCATTTCAAGGACTTTACCAAAGTCGTTTTCACCGACTATATCTACTCCCGTAATTGGTTCATCAAGTACTAATATTTTGGGGTTTCGAACTAAAGCACGGGCAAGATAAACTCGTTGAAGCTCGCCCCCAGAAAGTCTGTTGATTTGCTGATTTGCAAGATGAGGAACTCCAACTTGTTCGAGAGCCTCTAAAGAAAGTTTTTTTGTGGCTTTGTTTAAGATGAAGTTCCAGTGCCCAGTTAGACCGGTGGCAACGATTTCTATCGCTTTTGCTGGAAATGTCCTATCGAAGTTTTTTAATTGAGGAACATACCCCAAATAACGAAAATCAATTTTATTGGGGTTTTCTCCAAAAATTAATATATTTCCCATTTTAGGGCGAATTGCACCAAGAATTGTTTTGATAAGTGTTGTTTTGCCACCACCGTTTGGACCAACAACTGTGACAAAATCGCCTTGTTCGACCGAGAAGTTCAAATTTTCGAGAACGCAGAAGTCCCCGAAATACACAGACAAATTTTCGACGCTTATTGCTTTTTTGTTATTTAAGCGCATTTAGCAAAGTGTTTGCATTTTTTAAAATTAGCTCCTCGTAACTATTTACGTTCTGAAAGCCCAATGGGTCGAGTTCAAACAATTTGACCCCAGTTTCTTTTGCTATTACTTTTGCTGGTTCTGGGTTTAGTTGGGGTTCGGTAAAAATGGCTTGTAATTCAAATTCTTTTATTTTTTTTGCTATTTCTTGGATGTGTTTTGGAGTAGGGTCCATTCCGGCAGTTTCTTCGATACTACCACCGTAATTTAGATTATATCTTTTTAGAAAGTAAAGAAACGAAGGGTGGAACAAGAATACGTATTTCCCTTCGATTGGTCTTGTTATTTCACGAACTTGTTTATCGAGGCGAATAAGTTTACTTCTGAAATTATTTGAATTTTTTTGAATTTCCGCTGCTTTCTCGGGAAATATCGCAATCAGTTTCCGAGCAATTGAATCGACGATACTTTCGATTATGCTTGGGTCGGTCCAAAAATGAGGGTCAACATCAGAACCTTCCAAGTAATGAATTAGTCTATCTTTGCTTATAAATTTTATAACTTCGACTTTGTTAGGAATAGTATTGGTTACCCAATGGTCCAGTAAATCCGAGACATAGAAAAAGATTTTTGCTTTTTCAAGTTTTTGAATGTCGGAAAACTTTGGTTGAAAGGTATGTTCCGAAGCACTTGGGGGAACAAGCGAAATTACTCTGCTTGAATCGCCAATTATTTCTTGAATAATAAGCTTCAAAGGGTAGTTGGAAGTGAAAATATAATTTTTGTTTTGATTATCTTCTTTTGTAGCACAGCCAAATAGAAATAAAACAAGAAGAAAAGCCTTTTTCATTTTTGCTTAAAATTGTCTAATTATCCTTTCTCGAATTTGTTGAATTGTGGGTAATCCTTTTGGATAAAAGCGACAGGAAAGCGAAGGTTCGGCTGGCGAAGGTATCCCTTCGAAATCTTCTCCATCGATTAACAATGTCGGGGAACCGCGGAAACCTATAGCTTTTGCTTTATCATTATCTTCGACAAGTGTTTCAATGTATTCGACCTTATCCAAGCCTTCGATTGATTTTCGAACCCGTTGTATCATTTCGCTTGAAGTGGGACACCCGCGAAAAAATTGTATTTCAACACTAACCATTTGTAAATAATTTAACCCAAAATTCTTGGAAATATCAACTTTTAACGAAATATTTAATTCGTTATTTTATGATTTTAATGAATTAATTATCTATAAATCACGAATGGAACAATTAGTCTGTCGTTTTCTCCGTTGGATAAAAATATGAAGTAAGTCCCATTTGCAAGGTTCTTTACGTTTAGAAGAGCCGTTTGTGAATCTTTAAATTCCATTTCTTCGACCGAAATTTTATTTCCAAGATGGTTAAAAATACTTAAACTTTTGATAGGAGTAGGAGAATTAATTTGCAAGTAACTTACAACAGGGGTTGGAAATACACTAACTTTTGTCGAGCTTAAATCTTCGGCAAACAATGAGCTGCGCGAAATTGTTAAATCGTCGATGTACCATCCATCATCGGTGCCAAGTGTACCACTATGGAGACGAAATCGTATATAAACTGGTTCACTTCCAAGATTTCTTTTCGCTGTATCAACGTTTATCTTAATTAGTTCTTTTCGCCAGTCTTCTTTGTTTAGGACTTTATCTTTCCAAGGGGCAAAATCTTCCATATTGTATTTCGCAAGTAGAATTGAATTTTGATTAAAGTTCACTAATTCGACGTATCCAGTATCTGTTCTATGGATGATTGCAGTATTGTAGAAACTTAGATATACTTCTCCATCGTTCGGCAAAATGAATGGAAAAGTTCCTAAAATCATTTCTGTTCTTTGGGGATAGTTCCCAAAAGGTGAATCTGTTATCGAGCTGGGACTTGAAACGAAGAAGTTGTTTGCAAATTCCCATCCGTTAATTTTAATATATTTTTTGGCTTTAGTCGAGTTAAAATCGTCAATAAAATCCTCGGTTTCAAGATTTGTTATTTTACCTGCAAAGCAAATTTTTTCGTTCGAAAATTCGCTTAGGTTCCCGTCTAAGTCTTTGATTTTTGCTTTAATTCTGTAAAATCCTTCCTCTTGGACTGGGAATTCGATAAGTTTGTATAAACCAGTGTCGGTAGAACTTAACGAAACTGAGGTTAAAAACTTTTCCTCGTCGTAAAATATTATTGAATCTAAGTTAACAAGAATTGTGTTGCTATCTGCACGAAGCGAAGGTATCTTGACTTCGAGTGCTAAGCTTTTTGATGTTTGAATTTGAACTTGAACAATAAATGGGGGAAGTGGTTGCTTTGCGCCTCCGGAATATGCTTTTGAGTGCACTTCTATACTTGTATCGTTTTCAAAAATGGAAGAGATTGAATAAGTGTATAGATTGTAGGGAGCAAGCCCCGTATCTTTGAAACTTACAATGTTCGAGTGCAAGGTTGCAATTTCTATTCCATTCCTTTTCAGCAAATATTTCAAACCGTTGGTGTTCAAGGGATGACCGAAAACTTTACTTTTCGGTATATCCCAAGTTAATTGAATGGCACTTTTTTCTGTGGGAATAGTTCTTGCAGAGAAGTTTTCGGGAGGAGTTGGCATATTTATCGAGATAAATGCAGTATAAACATCGCTATCGAAAATATTTTTAACTGAAGCACGCATATCCACCCAAGAAGGAAAGATTTTTCCATTGTAAAAGGCACAACCGCTGTAATCGCCAGCAAAGGAATTTTCCGAAAAGGGATTTAGGCGTAAGTCAGTGGTTACATCGGAAACTGGTCGGTCAATCCAGTTTTCGCCCCCATCACTTGAATAGCTAACCCAGCATTCAACCAAAAGATTGTCGGGGTCTCTTCGGCTATCGAGGTACATTACAGCTATATCTCCGTTAGTTGGGTCCAATGCAATCCATTGCCAGAATTGGTCGTTTTTTTCGTCCGAATGAACTATTTTGGGTGTGGACCAGGTTTCGCCACCATCAGAGGAATAGGAAAAGTAAACGTTTGGTATTGGGTCTGCAGACCAAGTGAGATAAAGGTAGCCTTTACGTGGACCACTTGTGATATCGCAAGTAATCGAAGGATATGCTTCTGCTCGAACTTTGCCTTTTACCGTGTGCCGATATCCTTGGTTTGTAATATACTTAGTCGTACCAAAAGGCTTGTATTTCAAAATTATCCTTGGTTCAGAGAAAGTTTTACCACCGTCAGTTGATTTTGCAAATCCTATTCCACTTTCGACTCCGTCGTTCCAAACTACATACACTTCACCATTTGGTCCGATAGTGGCAAGAGGGAAGCTTTGGCCAAATGTAGTATCTTCGGAAGTTCTTGGTTTTCTGGGGCTAATCGGTTTGGGAACTGACCAAGTTGAACCTTTATCGGTTGAGATTGAAATAACAATTTGGGTTGCGGAATCTCTTGGGAAAACACGCTTCCAAGGAACATATAGGTTCCCTCGATAAGGGGAGAGAGGAGAATTGTCGCAAGTAATGTAATATTTATCTTCGAAGGTGGAATCCAAAGTTTGGGGTCCTAAATGTACGATTATAGGAATATGTGCTTCCCAAGTTTTTCCGTTGTCGAACGAACGGGCAAGAAAAACTCCGTTTTCGCCATACATTATTCCAGTATCAGAAATATTGCCAAACCCTCCATAAACAAGATAAGCTATTCCGTCGTAGGAAAAAGTAACAGATGGGTCGTTTGTAGAGCGCCACCCCGGATATGGTCTTCCAAGTTTTTTATTTATCCAAGTTTTGCCTTCATTTGTGGAAATGTAAACCCAAGTTGCAGATGTATCGCGATAATCGACAGCAGAGGCAATCAAAATTTTAGGGTTCAAAGGGTTTACGGCAATCGACGACTCATTTTGCATTTGGTAAGTTCCAGTTTCATCTACTGTGGTTGCAAAGTTATAGAAGAATGTATTTAATAATGGTTTCGATAGCGGAATTGCGGGAAGTTCTTTAAATGTTTCGACTGGCGTTGGGTGTGCATATTCCATCATCCTACGAAAGAAATCTTTTGCATCTTCGCCAACGAGCTTAGAACAAACAAGAATCGTAATGATTGTCAATAGAGTTATTGACTTTTTCATTTTACTTTCAACAAAAATTACCTTACAATTTAAAATATATTCCCTTTACATCCAAACGTTAGAATGTGATTGAACTCACGAAATTTATCATCTTTCAATTCATTAGATGAGAGTGAATTTTAAAAAATTTATTTTTCGAAATTTAAATTTTTTATTTAAGTTTGCTTTTTTTATCTGGCTATGTTAACGACTTATTTACCCCTTGTGTTAATGATTTTGTTTGGCTTTGGGGTTGCATTTATTTTCTTGCTTCTGTCTGAATGGATGGGCTCGCGGCGTGTAACTCGCGAAAAAATCACAACTTACGAAAGCGGTATGATCCCGTTTCGAACAGCGAGGGAACGTTTTTCTGTCAAATTTTATTTAATTGCTATGAGCTTTATTGTTTTCGATATTGAAATTGTGTTCATTTACCCTTGGGCTTTGACATTTACCGAACTTGGACTTGCCTCTTTTCTTGCAATGATTATTTTTATTATCGTCTTATTTGCTGGGTTCTATTATGAATTGAAAAAGGGAGGTTTACAATGGGATTAGATAAATTACTTGGTCGAGATGGTTTTCTCACCACTCGGCTGGACGCTGTTTTGAAATGGGCACAAAAGAATTCCGTCTGGCCAATGCCATTGGGAATTTCTTGCTGTGCTATCGAGATGATGGCGTTTGCTTCCCCTCGATTCGATGTTTCGCGCTTTGGTTCCGAGGTTTTTAGAATGACACCTCGACAATCGGATTTACTTATTGTTGCTGGGACTGTTACTTACAAAATGGCTTGGGTCGTAAGAAAGATTTACGACCAAATGCCCGACCCCAAATGGGTGGTTTCGATGGGTGTATGTGCATCGACTGGTGGGATGTTTAGAAGCTATTCAGTTGTTCAAGGGATAGATTTGTTTTTACCCGTTGATGTCTATGTTTCTGGGTGTCCTCCTCGTCCCGAAGCCTTAATTAAAGCATTAATGTTGATTCAGGAAAAAATTGAGAAAAAACATAAGCCCGATTTGTTCAATTTCGGGAAGAATGTTTCTCCCACTCCTCGTCAAGAGCCCTATCACTCGCCAATGACAGAAATTGTTATTTAGTTTTAAATAATTTTTTGTAAATGAAGATAGCTCTTGGGTCCGACCACGCCGGTTATGAATTTAAAACTGCTTTATCTTCTTTTCTCAAGGAGCTATCCTACGAAGTAACAGACTTTGGCTGTAATACCAAAGAAAGTTGCGATTATCCCGATTTTGCCGTTCCATTAGCTCGCGAAGTTGCAAAAGGTGCTTACGATTTTGGCATTCTCATTTGTGGGAGCGGTATCGGAATGTCCATTGTTGCGAACAAAATTGAAGGAATAAGAGCAGCTAATTGTTGTACGGTTGGTATGGCTCGGCTAGCCCGTCGCCACAACGATGCCAACATTTTAACGCTTGGTGCTCGGATCCTTTCTTTTGAAAATGTAAAGGAAATTGCCTTGGCTTTTCTTTCGGAAAAATTTGATGGCGGTCGCCATAGTGTTCGTGTTCAGAAACTTCATAACCTAACAGGAAAATGATCGGAAGTGATTTTGTAGTTGATGTGCTTGCCTTTGGTTCTCATCCAGACGATATCGAAATATCGTGTGGTGGTTCGATAGCGAAGTTGGCCTACGAAGGATATAAAATTGCTGTTGTCGATATGACACCCGGGCAATTTGGAACGCGTGGTAATCCAGAACTTAGAATTGCCGAAGCAGAAGCAGCAAGTAAAGTGTTGGGTTTGGCTTTTAGAGAGAACCTTGAGCTTGAGGATGGGAACTTAGCCCCCGATAAAGAAACTATATTAAAAACAATAATCGTTTTGCGAAAGTATCGTCCGAAGATAGTTTTGATGAGTCCAGATTTCGAGCGACACCCCGACCACGAAGCGTTGCACAAAATTGTTCGTAAGGCTATGTTCTTAAGTGGTCTGCAAAAAGTTGAAACTGAATTTAACGGGGTTAAACAGATTCCTTGGCGGATTAGAAAGATGTATTGTTATATGCAATATTATCCATTTCCAAGGCCCCCAGATTTTTTTGTAGATATTTCTGATTTCTTTGAAATTAAAATGAATTCAATCAAATGTTATTCTTCTCAAGTTTATGTCGAGGGAAAATCGAGCAGTGCTGAACCCACGACATTGTTATCTCGTCCAGAGTTTCTCGAGGAATTGGAAAGTCGTGCTCGGTATTTTGGTTCTTTAATTGGAACAAAATATGCTGAAGCTTTTCTTTCGGTTGAACCTCTTGGGCTATTTAGCTTGTCTTGTTTATTTTAAAATTAGATTTAAAACAAAATAAGTCAAAAAATATGTCTTTTTCCAATCAATTTTTAAAGTTATTTATTTTTGTTTCTATTTTTTCAATCTCTTGCTCGAAAAGCGAAATTTCCGAAGCTCGAAATGAAATTTTTTTCAATGTGGATTCAAATCTAATCCAAAAAGTTATAGAATTTTCGGAAATAGGTATTAAGATTGCACCGCCAAAAGGTTGGGTCGTTTTGCCTTCATCGGAATTGACCACAAAAATAAGAATTGATGAAGAAACTGGACGAAGACAAACAGATTCGATGCTGATAAAATCTGTTTTCTTCGATAGTTCGAGCAAGTCTTTTTTGATTATTTCTCAAATTTCTGTCGGTAAAAGTTTCGAAGCATATATTGATTCTTTGGACAGTCTATTTTCTGCTATGTTCGATTCTTTCACTTTTCAAAAAGCAAATTTTAGAAAAGGTAAAATTTCAATTACCCAGTATTTAACACAAAACGAACAAATTGTTAATTTTAGATTTTTAGGTTTGAATTTATCGAATTCAGTGTTTCAAATTGATTTTGTTATTCCGAAGGCTGCGTATTCTACTGAACTTGCAAAGGTTGTCGAGTCGTCGCTTGGGACTCTCGAATTTATATATTAATTAATTAGTTAGTCTATGTTTTGTCCAACAATTTAGGAGTTGTTATGAAGAAGCTACTTTCTCTAATTTTGATGATATCCTTCACAATGTTAATTGTTTCTTGCTTTACCCAACATCACGTTGTTGGCGAAGGTGCAAAAGGGAATCGCGTCGAAACTGCAAGAACTTGGTATGTCTTATTTGGGCTTGTTCCAATTAATAAAGTTGATACAAAGGAAATGGCAAAAGGTGCGAAGGATTACGAGATTATTACACAATTTACTTTTGTCGATTACCTTATTGGTTTCTTCACAAGCATCGTTTCAATCCAGCCTATGACAGTCGAAGTTAGGTACTAACCCCATTTACGAGACTCGACAACCTTTTACCTTTCTATTTTTGATTTATTTTTATTTTTCTTCCTCTTATATAAACTTCTTGTATTAAATAAGTATGTGGAAGGTAAATAAGGCTTTGTAAGATATCTTCGGTTGAATTGAGATTACAATAGAAATTGAAAAGCTTGTTAGGCTTAATTACAACAAGGTCAGCATCCTTGCCGGGTTCTAAACTGCCTATTTCATTATCAATTTTTAGGATTTTTGCAGCTCCAAGGGTCGATATCCAGAAGACTTCTTTGGCTGTTAGGATTGGCTTAGGTCGTGCATAAGAAACAACATTAACGATTTTCGAGGTTTCTATTGCATTTCGCATTTCGTTGAACAAAGAAAGGGAATAGCCCCCAGCCACATCGGTCCCCAATCCAATATTTATTTTATGGTCTTGATAACGACGAAAAGGCATAAATCCACTTTGCAAAAATATGTTTGAAGTTGGGCAATGGATGATGTTCGTCCCAGTTGATTCAAGTATTTGCAGTTCAATTTGGGAAAGATAGAGACAGTGGGCAAGAAGAGTTCTTTCTCCTAATAGATTGCTTTTTTTGAAGATGTGAGTGTTTGTTGGTACTTTTAATTTCTCTCTTTCGAATAATGATTTTATAAAGTTTACTTCGCTTTGGTTCTCCGCAAGGTGCGATTGGATAAAAAAGTTGCCATCTTTTGCTATTTCCGCTGTTTTTTGGAGCAACTTCATCGAGCAAGAGCCTGCGAAACGTGGTGTAAAAATATAATGTAATAATCCACCATTCTCTCCGTGCCATTGTTTTGCAAGTTCCATCGAATCCTTGATATTTCGAGCCATTGTTGGAAGCGGTTCCGGATATCGTTTCATATCGCGGTCCATCATTACTTTTCCTATAAAAGCTCTTATCCCGAATTCTTTTGCAATTTCGAAACTTAGATTAGTTGCTTCTTTGTGGATGGATGAGTAAAGCACAAATGTTGTCGTTCCACAACTTAGTGCATCTTCGAAAAATCTTCGAATTACGACTTCTGCGTATTCGAGCGAATTGAATTTGGTTTCGAGAGGGAAAATATGGTTCTTTAACCAAGGGAGTAATTCATCTGCATTTTTTCCAACACCGGGAAGTTGTGGTATGTGTGAATGCAAATCAATAAGTCCGGGAATTATAATGGTTTCAATTTTATCCGAAAGGTTTTTTTCTTCCTTATTATCGAGGGGTGATATTTTAGATATTTTTCCATTTGAATTGGAAAATTCAAGATTACTATTTCGAATTATCTCGACGTCCCCATTTTCAGTTGGGTTTAATATTACTCCTTTTAGCTTGACAAGAGCCATCTATTTACCTCATTTTGTTAAAAATATGTGTTATTTTTGATTTTCTATGTTAAGCAAAATTAAAGACATTTTCTTTTACTTGTCAACTCTTATTTTTTTTGTTCTTTTTTTTCTCGTAGGATTGTCTTTGTATTTTAAATACCAGCCGATTAATAAAAAGCAAGATTTAAAAAGTTCGTCGATTGTGTTTGAATCTTATCCCATTGGAAAAGTTGAAATATTGAATGGGACTAAAATTGCTGGACTTGCAAGAGAAATGATGCTTTATCTGAAAAATTTTGAAATTGAAAGTAAAATAGCGAATCATCAAAAAGAGTTCGAAAGAACTGTCGTATTTTTCAGACCTAATTCATATAGAGTTGTTAATTTCCTTTCTGCAATAATAGATTTTCCAAAGGATAAACTGTTGCCAATGGATACAACTTTTGATTCGAGCTTCGACGCAGTTCTTATACTTGGCTACGATTATAAGCTTTTAAAACCTTATCGTTAGTTTTTCGTCTCATTATGTTTATTAATTTGGTGAGGAGTTGAACAAAGATATTCTTTCTGCAAGGAATTTGGCTAAGTTATGTGCTATAACAGCTGTCGAAAAGATTGCACAAGCTGTTTTAATAATTGATTTGACCAAGATAGAAACTGCCCCATCTTTCTATTTTGTCATCTGCTCTTGCGATTCTGATGTGCAGATGCGAGCAATAGTCGACGAAATGGAAAAGAAGTCGAAAGAGTATGGATATCCCAAACCAAGAATCGAAGGTATAAACTCTACAAGTTGGATACTTGTGGATTTTTTCGATGTAGTCGTGCACATAATGCATTACGAAGCCCGGCGATTTTACAATTTGGAAAAACTTTGGGGCGATGGTGCTTTTTATAAAATTGGGGAAAGTGGTAAACTTACTTTGGTTCGTAATAAAACTAAGTTTCTTTTGGAATTTCATTTAACAGAGGTGAATTAGAAAATTATGGTCCCAGAATTTATCGAAAAAGCTTTCGAAAATGCATTTATTTCCTACGGACTGAGCGAAATAGGAGGAAAACTTGTGTTCGAATTGCCAAAGAATCCAGAGTTTGGTGACTTCGCTTGTACGACTCCTTTGCTAATCGCAAAAGAAATGAAGAAAAAACCAAGAGAAATTGCCGAAGAAATTGTAAAATTAATCGACCTCGATGAATCTCTTGTTGATAAAATTTCCGTCGATGGACCTGGTTTTATTAATGTGAAGTTATCGAATCTTTTTTATTGTAAAGAACTTGATAGGTTGTTTGAAATTGGGGAAAGATACGGTGAAAGTCGCGAAGGAGCGGGAAAAAAGGTAAATGTAGAGTATGTTAGTGCAAATCCTACTGGGCTTTTGCATCTAGGACACGGTCGCAATGCTTGTATTGGCGATAGTATAGCAAATTTGTATCAATGGTTAGGTTACGATGTTACCAGAGAATACTATTTTAACAATGCTGGTAAGCAAATGCAAAACCTTGCCAAATCTATTTATGCTCGCTATCGTCAGCTTTTGGGCGAGGAAAACTACCCATTCCCCGAAGATGGATACGCTGGTGAATATATTTGGGAAATTGCGAAATTGTTGGAACAAAGCTACGGAAGTAGTTTAATTCCAGAATCGAAGGAAAATCTCGAGATTTGCCAAAAATTTGGAGAGCAATGGTCGTTCGATAAAATTAAAGCTACTTTGCACTCGTTAAATATTCATCAAGATGTTTATTTTAATGAAGATAGTCTTTATAAAGATGGGAAAATACAAGAGGTAATAAGTATATTATCCGATAAACAGCTCGTCTACGAAAAAGACGGTGCTTTATGGTTTGCATTATCAAAATTAGGATTAGCAGAGGACCGCGTAATTGTCAAGTCGAGCGGGGAACCGACTTATAGACTTCCCGATATTGCTTACCATCGCGAAAAATTTCTTCGTGGTTATGATATAATTATAGATGTTTTAGGTGCGGACCATATAGCCACTGTTCCAGACGTGCTGGCTGGGGTCCGAGCTCTTGGTTTCGACCCAAGCAAAGTGAAGGTTGTCATTCATCAATTTGTTACACTTACAGAAAATGGGGCGCAAGTTAAAATGTCTAAAAGGAGTGGACGGGTTTACACTCTCGATGAACTCATATCTGAGGTTGGTGCCGATGTGGTTCGCTTTTTCTTCTTGATGCGTAGCGTTTCGACACATCTTGAATTTGAACTTAATCTTGCGCGTGAGCAAAGCGAAAAAAACCCAGTTTTTTACCTTCAGTATGCATATGCTCGGATTGCTTCGATTTTTAGAACAGCAAAAGAAAGGGGAATTGCTTTCAATCCAAATAACAAGACAGAACATCTAAATACCCCCCACGAAATTAATCTTATTAAAATTTTGCGTATGTTCCCCGAAAATATTAAACTTAGTGCCTTTAAATTTGAGCCACAGATACTTGCAGAATATCTTAATGATGTTGCAACAGCATTTCATACTTTTTACCACGAATGCAGAATAATTGGAAGCAACGAGCCTTTGCTTTCGGAAAGATTTAAACTTGCGAAGGTTACACAAAGAGTATTAGGTAATGGATTAAATATTTTGGGTATAAATGCTCCAGAACAAATGTGATTTATTTACCTTCTTGTTTTTACTGCAATAATAGAAATCTCAATCTTGGCATTTTTTGGAAGACGCGAAACTTCGACTGTTTCCCGTGCGGGATAAGGTTCGGTAAAATATCTGCTGTATAGTTGATTCAGTTTTTCGAAATCGTTTATATCGACAAGATAAATGGTAACTTTAACAATATCGCTCAATTTTGAATTGGTAGCAACGAGTATATTTTCTATGTTTTTCATTATTTGAACAAATTGGTTTTCAACGCCTTCTTCTAAGTTGTTGGTTGAAGGGTCGACACCAATTTGCCCAGAGAGGAAAATAAATGCTCCTACTTTTATGGCTTGCGAATATGGTCCGATAGGTTTTGGTGCTTTCTCGGTGTAAATTATTTCTTTTTTAAAAAAGCTACATCCTATTAACGAGAAAAATAGAAAAAGGAAAACGAATTTTTTCATAGCATCTGTAATTTTAAAAAAATGAATTTAATGAATTAAGGTAAAGTTTTTAGAAAAAATTGGAAACTATCGGTAAGGATTTGAGAAAAACTTGTAGCTCGAAATAACTCTTGTAATTTCGAATAAGATTATTTTATGATATATGTGCATTTTCTCATTGATTAACTTATGCTAAATGAATGAAAAGTTGGTCTCATTTCAAGCCGATAAAAGCAGCCATTCTACCAGAAAAATCTCCGTCGCGACGAAAAGAGTGAAGTTCCGTGGATGAAATTGTGCATAAAGGAGAAATCTCGATATTACTTTGTTGTACTCCAACTGATTTTAACTGCAAAAGAAGTTCTTTTCGGTTGTCGAAAAAGTAATTTCCATTTGCCTTTATTGTTGAATTAGGAAAAATTTTAGCAACTTCGATGCCTACTGTGTATTTTTCAGCAGAAGCTAATGGTGAAATGTAAATAAGTAAATCTTCTGGTTTAGTACCAAAGTTGTCTATAAGATATTGAATAGTTTTAGGAACAATGTTTTTAGCACTACCCCGCCAACCAGAATGAACGGCAGAGATAACTTCTTTTTTTGGGTCGTAAATCAAAACGCCAGCGCAATCGGCTATTTTAACTATTAAAATTTTGTTTTTTCTATTTGTTACGAGGGCATCCCCGTACATTGTTTTGTAATCCCCATCGACAAAATGGATTATATCGCTATGTGTTTGATGGACAAAATAGAAATCAGATGTCGATACATTTAAGTAATTGGCAAGAATTTTTTTGTGTCGATAAAAGGTATGCTGGTCTATATGTTTACTAATTCCCAAAGATAAACCTATTGGGTGAATATGGTTATTACGCATTGTTACTCCGGCGATAATTTTATCTTTTGGAAAAATTTGAGGTTGTAAAATTTTTAGTTCCATACTCGACCTCTAAATTTTATAAATACTTGAATGACCTAAAAGTATTTTGGAAATTAGTTTTTGTGTTTCTTCTGAAATTACAAATGTTTTAAGATTTGTATTCAATTTTAAATTATCAGCGATTGCGATTCCCACGTTCCCGTTGTAACCTACAATAATTGATTTCCCAAAACTGGATATATATCGTTCGAAAGCGATATCGGCCGAGGGGCTTTGCCTTGGCTTTCGGTCGAGAATTAAGCAATATAGTTTGTTTGGACTATCGACTAAAACAGCAACAAAATTTTTCCTTGGGATGATTTTCGGAGCTGGGCTGGGTTCAATTTTAGTATTATTAATTGCGATAATGATGACTATTGAAGCAAAAAAGGCCCGTAGTGCTAAATCTTTTTTGTTTTTCGAAAGTATAATAAAAATTGTAGTTAGGGAAAGTAAAATAGAGAGGAGAAAAACGGAATCTTCTTTGATTACCAAAGATTGAAAAGAAATCCAAAGGAAATCATTAATTCTTTTGGCAATTTCAAGGAAAAATTCGGCGGTAGTTCCAAAAATCGATGCGAATTGCAGAGAAAATAAGGAAACAATTAAAAAAATGAAACCATAGATAATTGCTAAGGAAAAAATTGGCACAAGTAGGATGTTTGAAAAAAAGGAGATAAAAGTATAATAGTTGAAATAGTATGCTATTGTTGGAGCAACAAGAATTTGGACTGCAATTGTTATTGCTAAAAGGCTGACAAAATATTTTATTATTTTACTCTTGGATTTGATAATTTTATTTAAAAATGAAGAGGTGGGGTTATTAAACAGAGCGATACTCGTAACGGCAAGAAAAGAAAGTTGAAAACCTACTGAAAATATCATTTTTGGATAAAGTAACAAAATGAAAAGCAAAATTAGACCCAAAGTGTTAAGAATTGATGTTTTTCTTTCTAATAAAGTTGCGTATAAAAAAATCAAAATCATAATTGTTGCTCGAACGCCAGAAGGCGGGAACTCCACAATGAAGAGATAAAAAAGGATAGCAGTTCCGACGAGAATAAATTTTAATTGATTTAATCTTACAAAAGAAAAGATTGCAAGAAAAATTGCAGATACCAAACCAAAGTGGAAACCACTTAAAGCTAAAATGTGGGACATACCAGTAATGGAAAATTTTTCCTTTTCGTCTTCGTCCAACTCCGATTTGTCTCCAAGTAATAAAGCCGAAAATATAGCTTTATTTCGGGAGGATAAGCAATCTCGAAGGTTTTCTTGCAACTTGATTTTTATTCCTTTAAAAATTTCTTGCGGGGTGTTCTTTGGTTGCCAGATACGAATTATCCGTTTGCAACTTGTCCTTGCGAACAAAACAATCTCTTCGAAATTTGCAATTCGGATTTCGTCGGGGTCGGTAGGTATATTTTTTCTACGGGGAGCTCGAAAGAAAGCTGAAGCTAAAATTATTGACCCTTTTTCGATGTTATATGATTTTTCTTCGCCTATAAAAATTGATAACATAACTGGAACATTTTCGAAAGTTTGGTTTTGGAATGAAATTTTTCCTAAAAGTTTTAAACGAACGAAGTTTGAGTCTTTGGAATAAACATTTTCGACCTTACCGAACAATTTTCCTTCTATTGCTGTAAACTTATTTGTAATTGGAAGCCTTGTTGGCCCAATTAAATTTGTGGAAATTAGAAGTCCACAAGCAAAACAGAGTAAAATGGAAGCAATGTTGTTTCGGTGGACGATGAAAGCAATTATTCCACAAATACCCGATAAAATTGAGGTTACGATTATTAATTTCGAATGAATAAAGCAAGCAATTAAGATTGATGGGATAATGAAAAGCAATATCTTTAAAGATGGGTTTTGTTTAATTCCAGATTTTTCCATTAATTTGAATAATTTGCAAAATAAATTAATGAATTTTTAGCAAAAGTCAAAATGTGTGGTATCGTAGGATATGTTGGACACCGAAGGGCTTTGAATGTCTTAATCAATGGATTGCAAAGATTAGAATATAGGGGCTATGATTCTGCTGGTTTTTCTTTGATTGAAAATGGTAAGATTGTATCGTATAAAAAGCAAGGAAAAGTTTCGGATTTAGTAGTCCTTCTTAATGGTTTAGAATTTAAGTCCAATATTGGAATTGCCCACACTCGTTGGGCAACACACGGCGAACCTAATGATATTAATGCACATCCTCATCTTGATAATTCTGGCAATATTTCTATCGTTCATAATGGAATAATAGAAAATTATGCAACATTAAAACTTTGGCTTAAAGAAAAAGGATATTTTTTTAAATCGGAAACCGACACAGAGGTTCTTTCTGTTCTTATTGGTTATTTTTACGAGAAATTTAAAGACTTGGAGAAAGCTGTCAGAATTGCACTTTCGAAAGTAAAAGGGACTTTCGGGGTGGCAGTGATATCATCCTATGAACCAAACAAGATTATTGCTGCCAGACGCGGTAGCCCGATAATTGTCGGAATTGGAGAAGACGAGTATATCGTAGCTTCGGATGCTTCTGCGATAATTCAATATACACGACAAGTTACTTACCTTTCAGACAACGAGTTGGTAATTATTACCAAAGACGGTTATCAAACGAAAACAATTGATAATTTGCCAACAAGTAGCGATATTCAAGTTCTGGAATTCGATTTGAGCAAAATCGAAAAAGGTGGGTTCGAACATTTTATGCTTAAAGAAATTTTCGAACAACCTCAAACTATCCAAGATGCTTGTCGGGGCCGTTTGCTTGTCGATGAAGGTAATGCCAGACTTGGAGGGCTTCTTCCCGTAATCGACAAGTTGCAAAATGTCGACAGAATTTTGATTACTGCATGTGGAACTTCGTGGCACGCTGCTCTTATTGGCGAATATTTGATAGAGAATCTATGTGGAATACCAGTAGAAGTTGAATATGCATCTGAATTTAGATATCGTAATCCTATAATTCGACAAAATGATATCGTTATAGCAATTTCCCAAAGTGGCGAAACAGCCGACACACTTGCTGCAGTGCAAGAAGCAAAAAGGAAGAAAGCTACGGTTTTGGGAATTGTAAATGTTGTTGGAAGTTCCATTGCACGAGAAACCGATGCTGGGGTTTATATTCACGCTGGGCCCGAAATAGGTGTAGCATCTACAAAAGCTTTTACTTCCCAACTTGTTATTCTGACACTAATTTCACTTCTTTTAGGTAGGATGCGTAGTCTTTCGCAAGAAGAAGGGATACTTATAGCTAATGAAATTAAGGCGTTGCCCGAAAAAGTTAATAAAATTTTGCAAAATGCGGAGCAATTGCGTCAAATAGCCAAAGAATTTTCTTATTCGCGGAATTTTCTGTACTTAGGCCGAGGCTACAATTTTCCCGTTGCTTTGGAAGGTGCCTTAAAGTTGAAAGAAATCTCTTACATTCATGCCGAAGGATATCCTTCTGCCGAAATGAAACACGGACCAATTGCCCTTATAGACGAAAATATGCCTGTCGTTTTTATTGCTCCGAAAGACCCAATTTATAATAAAGTTTTATCTAACATTGAAGAAGTTCGTTCACGCAGAGGGCGAGTGATTTCGATAGCAACAGAAGGCGATGAAAATATGAAAAAATATGCAGAGAAAGTAATATACATTCCAGAAACTTTACCTATGCTGACCCCAATTCTTTCCGTTATCCCGTTGCAATTACTCGCGTATTATATTGCCGTAGAACTTGGATGCAACGTCGACCAACCGCGTAATCTGGCAAAAAGCGTAACCGTAGAATAAGGCTTTTCCTTCGTTTATAACAAATTAAATGTCTTCTGCCAGAAGGAGTTAGATTAAGTTCATCTATTAAATTATTGTTTTTAACTTCATCTTCGCGTATGTTTTTATGAATGTAAACTGATTGATGATTTGGTGTCATAAAGAATTACAACTTGTTTTTTTTAGCAAAAAGTATTAATTTTGAAAATCAATGAATTCGATTTGCGGAAGTGGCGGAAATGGCAGACGCACCATCTTGAGGGGGTGGCGCCCGGTAGGGCGTGCGGGTTCGACTCCCGCCTTCCGCACCCTCCTTTTAAGTTATTCTAAATGTTGTCCGATTGCAAATTTTCGACTTGTTAAGAATTTTTAATATTTCGGGGCCAAGCCTCGTTTTTTATTTATTTGTATAATTTTTTGGAGGATTTATGGAAGAACAAATTCAAACTTTTGGGGAAGTACCCCAAGAACCACAAATTGAATTAAGTGTTGGAAGTATTATCTCCAACGGCTTCGCAATTGGGTTTAAGTATTTTTTCCAATTAATCGGTAGCTTCTTTCTTTATCTAATAAGCATTTGGATACCATACGTTAATGTTGGGACTACTATCGGTATTTATGGGCTAATCGTTAAAATGAGCAAAGGAGAAGACTTTTCGATAGGTGAGATTTTCAGCAAGAAGTATAGGGATTTTATGCCCGATTTTCTTTTGCTGTTGGCTTTAGTTTCGGCTGGTGTTGGTATTGCGTATGGTTTTGTATTAATTCCCGGTCTAATTCTTTCAATTTCTTGGATGTTATCCTATTATTACCTTCTCGATAAAAATATGGGTGTATTCGAATCTATTAAAGCTTCGAGTAAATCAACTTACGGATATAAATGGGATATTTTTGGCGGGCTTTTTATTTTAATGCTAATTTGGTTTGTTGTAGTTTTAATTATTTGGCTTATTTTCAGAACTAGTCCAGAGTTGGATTATTCAACTTTCGATGAGTTTAACGAAGACTTTACAAGTCCTTTTCCTTTCCAACCCTCTTTCTCCTATGGTCTGAATCCGATTGGAGTTTTTCTTTTTATAGTTTCCCTTTTTGTATTTGCTGTAATTATTTCTGGAGCTTTAGCTCATATTTACAAGGAACTTTCAAAAAGGCAGTAATAAAACTGAATTGAAAGCGAAGGACTTTCTGTTGGCCTTCCTTTCTTAAATTTAGGGTGGAGGTAAAATGGATGGTTTTTTCTACGATAACGAGCCTTATTCCGAAGAAGCAAACAAGTTAGAGTTTGCTGTAAACAATGCTATTCGCTTCTTTCAAAATCAAGATTTCGAATCTTCTATAATTTATATCGAACAAGCAATTTCTATTTGCGAAGCAAATGAAATTTCAATTCCAAATCTCTATCTTATGAAAGCCTATTCAGAGTTACGCGTCGGAAAGTACTCGGATGCCTTGACTTCGATAAATACAGAAATACAAAAGTTCCCTCATAACACTAAAGCTTACGATTTAAAGAAAGACATTGAAATATACGCTCGAAAATCTTAAATCCATAAGGTTTCGATATAAATAATCGAAAAATTTTTATTAAGGCTCAAAGATTTCGAATTAAAAATCTTTTAGTTGTTTGCTGGGAAATTCTTCGAGGTTTAAAATTAATCGTTATTTGAGCACTACTATAGTTAATAAGATATCAATTTCGTACTTTATTCTCTTAAACAAGGTACCAACATAAGTTCGAACAAATGGTGAATGTACCAATAGTCCATTAACTTATTTTTTATTTGCCTTAGTTAACTTGACATAGGTTAACTAAATCTTGTTGTGTCGAATTTTAGGAATTTTGTAGTTTATAATTTAGCAACAACATACTTTTGACTTTGTGTATAAAATATTTAACATTTGTGTGTTTGATATTTAACACGGCGGAGCTTCGGTTATGATTTTTAAGAAAAAGGCAAAACAAAGTAGTTCAGATTCTGATATGACTTTTTTAGAACACGTAGATGAGCTACGAAAAAGAATCATATATTCATTAATTGGTGTGATTGTTGGTTGTATAATAGTAGGTTTGAAAATTGACTTCATTATAAATGAATTATTATTAGGCCCAGCGACCCGAATAGGATTAAAACTGCAAAATTTACAGCCTTTTGGGCAACCATTTTTGTATTTTAAAGTTTTACTCGTTGGTGGGGTAATTATTTCTTTGCCATTCATACTCTACCAGATTTGGAAATTCGTAGCTCCCGGACTATACCCCAATGAGAAAAAGTGGGTTCGGTTGGTTACCTTCTTTACAACTTTTTGCTTTTTACTTGGGGTTTTATTTGCTTATTTCGTCCTTGTTCCTCTAATGCTTAATTTTTCAGCATATTTTGGGACAAGTGCGATAGAGAATCGATTTGATATCAATTACTATTTTGGCTTTGTTACGATGATGATTCTTTCTTCTGGTTTGATTTTCGAAATGCCAATGGTTAGCTTTGTTCTTTCCAAGTTTGGAATTCTAACTTCGAAATTTATGAGAAAGTATCGCAGACATTCGATTGTAGCGATTTTAATACTGGCAGCAGTTTTAACCCCAACACCCGACCCGGTAAATCAATTAATTTTTGCTGGACCTTTATTTATCCTTTATGAGATTAGCATAGTAATTGCGAAAATTTTCGAAGTTAGGAATGTCGAGTCCCAGCAAAATGAAAAAAGCAGTTTAGCCAAATAGAAATGCAAGAAAAAAATTTGGGGAAAAAAATTTTATGCTTAAATTTGCATTTTATTTTTATCAATTGTCTCTTGATTGTAATTTTTAATTTTTTAGTGTGAAAATTGATTAACAGTGTTAGTATTGGTATACATTTTGTTTGTAAAAATTGTTTAATTTTATCTTTTTTAGTTGTTCAATTGTCGTATTCGTTATTTTTTTTGGAATTTTTTGAGCAATTTGCGTTTTGACAGAGTGGGTAAATTCGAGGAAATGTTGGTTTGGTTTCTTTTAGGAAGTAACTAATGAAGATTTTGGAATCAAAAGAAGTTGAAGGTTTGGCTAAAAGTTCTTCGGGGATACAAAGGTTTCTCGAGGAGAACCAAAAAATTGTTTTGATAGCTGCTGGTTCGCTAATTGCTATTGTTTTGGTTATCCTTGTATATAGATATTTTGCTTCCAAATCGGAATTGGAGGCTGAAAATAAAGCATCGGTAGCAATATCGCGTATTTTACCATATCTGGAAAATGCCGATTACGAGCGAGCATTAAATGGTGATAAGACGAAACAAATCCGAGGGGAAGAAGTAATTGGTTTGGTTCAGATAGTTAATTTATATAAGGGTGTTCCACCAGCAAATGTTGCCGCTTTGTATGCTGGGAATTGTTACTTGCAAATTGACCAACCGCAAAAGGCTATTGAGTATTTTAAGATTGCTTTGGAATCAAAATCAAATATAGTACTCGAAGGTGCTTGCGCGGGTTTGGGAGTAGCTTATGAAACTTTAGGGAATTACAGTGAAGCCGAGAAGTATTATGAAATGGCATCTTCGTATGCTTTGCCCGTAGTTGTTAAGGACCGGTATATGTTTTTCCAAGGATTGTGTCTGGAAAAATTAGGGAAGAAAGAAAAAGCAGAGAAGCTTTACAGAACGATTATAGGAAATAATCAATCGGAATTTGTTGGTTTAGCCAAAGCCGGTCTTGTAAGACTTGGCATAATAATTGAGTAAATTTTGATTTTATTTAAAAAAATGATATTGTTGTGCAATTTTTTAAACAATGAAATATATTTTATTAACAATTGTTAGGAATTAAAGGAGGAGTTATGCAACGATTGTTTCGTTTGGGTTTATTTTTGATTCTGTTAGGTTTTCTAACATTTGATGCTTATGCACAGCCGCAAGCATTTGTATCAGGCCGCGTTGCACCCGATGAGATTCGAATTTTTGTCAAGGACACTATCTATGTAATTAATCGTGATTATGTAATTGGTGGAACTCTTATTATCGAACCTGGGACGACAATCTTGTTCTACCCAAATGGTAGATTAATTGATTCTGTCGGCGGTCGCATCATTGCCGATGGTCTTGCTTCTGCAACTTATAATGCTAATCCGGGAGGTTTAAGGCCAACCGACCCACCAGGTTCTCCTTCGAACCCTCAATCTTATGATGGCTATTCGGATGTAAATTACTTCTTGCATCCAGGGGTTGTGAATGTTGGGACGGTAAGGGATTTAACAATTCATTCTGCTAAGAATAATTATATGTTCGGTGTAATTTTTAATAGAAATCTTCGAGGATTTAGTAACTTACCAGAAGTTCCTGGTCCGCTTAGTCCGCAACAAGTTATATTACCTTTCGAATATGCAATAATGTTCTATGCAGCTCGACTTCAGTTCGACCCAGCAAACGATTTAAACTTGTGGTTATATCCCTGGCGTCGATTTGGAGGACGTAGTGTAAATATCACACCTGCAAGAATTAGATTTATTGGACAACCCGATAACAATTTTTCAAGAGAATGGGGGCATATTGTTGTTCTTCCTGGAGCAAGAGCCGCATTCTTTAGAAATTGTACCTTCGAAGGGTTTAGAAAAGATGTAACCGTTGGTGATAAACCATTTTATGGTACCAATTTGGGCGAGACTTGGACTAATTTGAATAGAGAACTTGCAAAGTTAACGAACGGTACTGGTGGTGCTATAACTTCGTTGTCTTCGAGGCTTTGGCTGATTAATGTTGAGTTCCGTAATAATATGGCTCGGCATCGTGGTGGGGCATTAGCCCTATTGCAAGCTCCAGAAGGTTATCCTTTCGACCCGATTATTAATACTTTGCCAAATTACCCTTCAAACAAAAATCCAAACTATCGAGAAAAAGATGGTTCTATTTCGAGAATTTTGAGTAACTATCCTATTAAGGCATATGATTTAATTGACGAGTCAACTTCGGAACCTTTAAATAGTTTCCAAAGGCAAGCAATTGACGATGGACGATTGGCATTGTTATTGGGGCGTATTAGAAATGTTAAATTCGAACGTAATTATGTTCAGCTTGCAAATGTTAAAACTCGTTTGATTGGAAATCCACCCGTTCCAGTTGTTACTGACGCTACGGATGAACCCGCTGCATATCCCCAGCAGTATGGTAACGTTGCTTTTGGTGGTGCTATCTATATTTCTGGAAGGAACGACCAGTACGGCCAAGACACGAGAATTGAAGTTGGTATAGGTATAAACAACTCTGTTAATACGACAACAAGAGGTTTGATTACTTTCCCGACAGCTGATACCTACGAAGCAATTGGAAACGTTGCAAGTAACTACCAAAATCATGGAAATACGTTTGGTGCTCGTGGTGGAGCTATTTATGTTGGGGCAAATACTTCATTGATTGTTGCTGGTAAATTTATTTCAAACGAAACTTACGTTAAGTATTTACAAGATTCTATTACTGGAACGAATAGTGGGTACTTTTCACGTGGTGGTGCAATCTTTTGCGAAAATACATTTGGCAGATTACAAGTAAGAGGTGGTCCAGAGCGTACTGCTCCCGGAAATGAAACACACTTTACTAACAACCGTTCTGGTTCTGGTGGAGCTATTTTTGTCGATGGAAATACCGACCCCGAAATGTCCCCAGTTATTGGTGGTTCAGATGTAACTCCTTTGACTCGGAATTATGGCTTCGACATTAAATTCGTTGGTAATACAGCAACTGCGTTTGGTGGAGCAATTTATACAGCAAGAAATATGAGCATTGTTGGGGCTGGTGGCGTCGAAGCAAATAGTCTTATTGGTTATGGCGGAAATTATCCAGTTATTTTCGAAAACAATAAATCTGGGTTCGGTGGTGGTGCCATCACTATTCACGTTCCACAAGGTTCTCTACTTATTCCTTCGCGACAAAAAGCTGTTGAACTTCGTAGAGTTCAATTTGTAAATAACACTGTTGGCGAAGGGGTTGCCGATATTAATAAACCATTTATTCGTGGAGGCGGTGCTATTTATTCTATAAATGCTGATTTGAATGTAGTTAAAGGGGTTCAATTCATCGCCAATAAGGTTTACAATGGTAATGGCGGTGCAATTGCTATGGTCAACCCAGAAACAAATACGAGAAGGTATTTTGTAAGTGATGTTGATAATGTTGTGGTTGACCCAGCCACCCTTTTAGCGGTAGATTTTCAATCTACAAATGATGTATTCACTTGGCAATCTACTGCTTATCCACCAGATACAAGAATGTTAACTCAATTTTTGGATAACGAAGTCATTGTTGAAGAAAAGATATTGCAAACTCAAAGTGGTAGTGGTACAACACAAGTCGAAAAGGGTACCGAAACTACCGTAAACAAACTATACGATGTTGCCTTTTTTGATATGACCTCCGGATTTGCTGTTGGTCAATCTGGTACAATAATAAAGATAACCCAAGGTGGCGACCGATGGCAATACAATAATTACTCCCAGCCATATAGATTAATGTCTGTTACTTTCAGAGGGAATCTTGGTTTCATAGCTGGGGACCGCGGGGTTATATTGAAAACCGATAATAATGGTGGCACTTGGCGTGAGGTGAATCCAGCTATTTATTCTTACGCATTGAATGATATCTATTTCCCGACGACTAATGTTGGCTTTGCTGTTGGTTCTTTTGGTACTATTTTAAAAACCACTGATGCGGGCGAAACTTGGGTCCAAGTTGGCACTGGAGTTACAAACAATAATTTACGAGCTGTTTACTTTGTTTCGGCGACTCGTGGTTTTGCTGTCGGGGACCTTGGAACAATTATTATGACCACCGATGGTGGTTCTACTTGGGATGTTCGTTTCGCAAATACTTATGCAAGTCTCCGCGATGTTTATTTCACCGACCTAAATACTGGTTATGCAGTTGGCCATTGGGGAGTAATCCTTAAAACAAACAATGGTGGTGCTTCTTGGGACAAGATAGTTGAAGATTTGCAATATAGTTTCAATAAGATAGTTTTCACCTCGGCTAACATTGGATATGTTTTTGGTGAGTATGGATTAGCTTGGAAAACAACAAACGCTGGAACTAATTGGACACCACTAAATGTTGGGACTAATTATAGTATCTATTCAGCTGTTTTCCCAACATCTCAATGGGGTGTGATAGCTGGAGATTATGGTTTGTTGAAGCGGACACTCGATGGAGGAAATACTTGGAACGACATTAAACCCTCCGACGCAAGATATGTTGATGTTGTTCGCAAGAATTGGGACACAGATTTACCCGAAAATGGTGTTGGTCTTGGAGGTGCCATTTATATTCTTGATGTTGTCGATGATGATAGGGCTAATCGTGTAGATTCAATTTTCTTCAATCGTGTAAGAATCCAAAATAACAAAGCATTTACTGGGGCTGCTGTTTACTCTGATAATTATAACCTACGACTTGTGTTCAATAGGTCGTTAATTACTGGCAACGAAGCCTATTCGAAGATTGGCTACGATATGAATGTTATTTCTGGACCTTTGAGAAGGGACAATAACAGAAACATTGTCGCTAATTCTGCATCAAGTGATTTGGCTGGTGCGATACTTTATGGTGAGATTGTTGGACCACTTCCATCTCACCTTGCCCCAGAAGCAGCTAATTCAATTTATAACAATAAAGCAAGATTTCTTATTCGTTTACCCGACGCTCCCAATACTAAGGGAGTTCTTTCTGGTAAAAAAGAAGGATTCGGTGGGACAGACACTTTGCGTGGAAATTATTGGGGTAGAACCGAAGCAAATGTCGTGTTGTCGTTAGTTTATCAAAGAAAAATTATTGCAATACAAGGAACCGATACAATCTATGCCCAACCAGCTCTTATGGAGACCTTCTTTGTAGACTCTGAGTTTAATCCGAAGAATGAAACTTACATGAAATTTATGTTCCCACAAACAGCTGACCCACGCGAACAAGGTCCTTTCGAATCGATACATAAATTTACTTATAGACCGATACCATTACAAAATGGTGCAGATGAGAATACCCCTGGACAATACAGTATTCCAGAAAAAGTTTTAATGTCAGGACTTGTTTATGACCTTTACGATAAAGGGACAGACATTAAGGTTGCGGACTACTCGAATAGAAGAATGGTACCAATCGAAGATTTTGCTGTTGGTATTCCACCGAGATTGAGAACCTTCAATGTTCCCGGCTTTCCATCCTTTGGCAAATATGTGAAGCGCTGGATTCGCGACCCATTTGTTGCGGAAGCAAGAGATGCAAATGGCCAATTAATTTATCCATTCATAGCTGCTATGCAGGATGAGTTCAGACCTGATGAAGAGGGTAATTATTATCATCCAATTGGATATCCTCTCTTCCTTGAAGCACAAAGTAATTACGAAGGTTTAGCTGAACGTTCAAATCACGACCCAAGATTACTAAATGAAACAGTATTCTTTATTATTAATGAGACCACGGGTGATTATATCAGAGTTCCTTTGAAACAAGTCGATGAAAATGCCCCATATAGAGAAATATTCCGTGCTCGGGTTGAATTAGTGCCAGACTCATCTGCAAGAAACCCGAACACAACCATTCGACGAACAGAGGAAGGACTTTATAATCTTGGTGTTGGTGCCTTCTTGCTAAGGCAATTAAGATTCCAACCAGAAAGAGAAGACCGCGGTGCATTGCTTGGTCGAAGATATCACGCTTCCACCACAGGATTGGGGAGTGTGCCGAATCTCTTTTCGAATAGACCTGTAATGCCTCCATCCAACCAAGGTAATCAAACATTCTATGCTGGTGAACGTTACCGAGCTCTTCCTGTAAACGCTGGTGATATTGTTCGAGTAGTTTCTCGAACAGTTCTTTGGAGAGAAGGTGAAGTTCCAGCCTTCGACAAAGGAATTTCGTTCAGAATTGTTCGTTCAACCGAACCTCCTGTCTTCACTGGAAATATGGTAAAATTGCAAAAGGATACGATAGTAAAAATTGTTCCTTCCGAGTTTCCATCCCGCAGAGGTATGTTGGATACTTTGAAACTTGTTGAATTCTTACATACAATCTTTCTTACAGAAGACCGTGAATATCCTCAATATAAAGGAACATATTCAGATTTGGCACCCGAAGAAGGTCAAGGAAGAGATAGTATTGCTGCTGTTACGGCTATGGATACAAATAAATACTTCGACCCGCGCTCGTTCCTACAGCCAAATCGGTATAGCCGTCTTACTTATCATTGGAATGTTGACCCAACTACTGCTTTAGCAAGGTGGTTGCTTGTCGATACAATTCCTGCTGGTGACCAAACCGTGCTTAACCCCAAAGATAATGCTCTTGGATATATTGTATTTCGTGGTCGACCAATAAACCCATACGTAGTACCAGGTGGAGAATGGGTTACCGTTCGAGCTGAAAATTATCCACCAGCTTTCAGAGTTATCGACTCATTGCGTGCTATTGGCGCTCCACAAGATACTATCGATAAGTTCATATACATATTCGCACCGTACTTGAATGCTTACAGGTATGATGTTACAAATGCAAGATATTTGCAACAGGATACGATACATTATGGAGGTCAATATTTTGTTGAGTATTCGTTTAGAATATTTGTTATCGATAGTATCCCAAGGTTTATGGATTGGGTAGCAACCGAGGCCGAAGCAGATGCACAAGCTGAAACAATCTATAAGAGAATTGACCGTGCTGGGACTAACCTTGTACCTTATGTAATCTATAAACCCTCGGTTTACACCTGTGGTATGACGACTGAGGAAGAAGGCAATAAGTTAAAAGCTAATTTGACCAATAAATTGAGATTCCAAGTTGATTTCAATACGGATGATGAATTAGAGGATTTAGCAGCCGAAACTCTTGAACCTCGCGGTTGGGATTTCCGGTTTGGAAAGACCGCCTATGGATTTATGAATATTGCTATACGTAATCGTGATTGGTGGGGCGGCGGCGGCGATACCACCGTGATTGACACTACAACATACGACCAGAACAAAGATGGGATAAAGAATGAGCAAGTTATCACACAAACTCGACCTGTTTGGATGGGCAATCAATATCTGATGAAATATGGAACTGATGGTACTGCAGACCCATTCGGGGTTGATTTGACAACACGAGGTCAAATTAATATCCGTATCGATTCAAGTGTTGCTTGGGACCTCTTAAAACCATCTCAACCAGTGCGTTATAATCAAGCATTAAATACTGATACAGTTTTCACAATCGTCGTCAATGATGGGCACGGCGGTATTAACTTTATGACAATGCCAGTCTTTATTAATGTTGCCCCAATAATTATTACTGAGTCCCTACCGCCAGCAAAAGAGGATGTTGATTATAATCCACAATTAATAGACTCAAGTAAAGCTATTAAAGTATTCGACCCGAACTTCGGGCAAACACACGAGTTCGAACTTATTTATCCTGAATATCCACTTGATTCAATACCACGAGACCCCTGTTTCCCAGAAGCTGGTTATTGGAATATTTCCAATTTGAAAACAACCCCACGATGGTTGAAAATTAATCCAACAAGTGGCTTGCTCTATGGAACTCCGGGAGTCAAAGATGCACCAAGAACTGAGCAAGTTGTTGTAGCAGTTTGGGATATTGTCGGCGACGAAAGACAATTGTCTGCAATAAAAGTGCTTAGCCTGTTTGTTGATTCTACAAATCATAAACCACGAATTACTAATGCTCCAAAAGTTAGATGTGTCGATATTGGCAAGAGTTATGAAGATACACTCTATGTCTGGGATTATGACTTACGTCGTGGCCGTGTTCCTGGCGACCCAACCGAAGAATTAACATTGAGAGTTATTAGACCTGCTGGATTTACTATTGAACCTAGCGTTATTCGAGGCATACGAGATAAGGATACGGTTAAGGTTCTTATTAAGACAACAGCATTCCCAGATGCTCGCGACCCAGATGGTAAAGTCTCGATATTTGTTGAGGTAACAGACGCTAGTGGTGCAAGAGATACTTTGATTTACAGGGTTCAAATATCGGCACCAACTGACTTTGTCTGCACTTTAAGAGTTGAGAATACATTCCCCGGCAATATACCGGGTGATGGAAAGAGTGCTTGGCAATTGCTCTACTTTGGAACTGCGCCTCGCGATGCAACAACTGGTGATGGTCTTGATGGTGAAGCTGTTGGTACTCTTGATGCTGTCTTCTGCGAATATGAATTGCCAGCAATCCCACCAATTGACGTATTCGATGCTCGATGGTCAGTCCCATTAACGAACGGAACGCATCGAAATATCTTCCCAAGAGCAAGGAATTTACCTGACTTTAGAATTTACAAAGGTCGCTTCCAAGCTGGTGGAGTTGTGGGAAATACTTCTACTTTCTATCCAGTATCTATTAGATGGCGTAAGGATGAAATACCCGATAAGAATGACGCACAAAGAAATCCAACTGGTAGTCAATGGTTCATTCGTGATGATAGGTCTAATGGGAACATATTCAATTACAATATGAAGACAGGAGAAGGTTATCCAAAAGATGGCGATATTAGAATCATAGATGAAGGTCAATATTGGAGAGTGCAAATTGGACGCGACGTAGTTGCTGGATTCCTAATTGTTCACGACTGGATTAGCAATGTCGAACAATTGCCAGGAGTAACATTTGGCATTAGCCAGGTAAGTCCGAACCCAGTTAGCAATACTGCTCGTGTTTCATTTGGTATAAACACTGATGGATTTGTTAAGATTGAACTTGTTGATGCTCTTGGAAAGGTTGTGTCGACAATAGTTAGTGGATATTACACTCAAGGACAATACACCGAATATTGGGAAGTTACAAATGAAGTTGCAAATGGCGTTTACTTCTTAAGATTGACGAGCGGGACAGATGTTTATAATTATCCAGTAAACATTATTAGATAAAAAGTGAATTGGCTTGCCCCTTCCGGGGCAAGCCAAAATTTGATGGAGGTTAGAAATGTTATACAATAAAATTAGGAGAATAAAAATGAAGAAAATTTTCCGAGTAGCTCTTGGGATAACTGCAATTTTTACATTACTGTTATCCATTCAGAGTGTTTCGAATGCGCAAGTTTACGGTGATTTCGATACCGTTCGTCTGATTCGCAACGTTCCCTACGAACCATTGGAGGATGGTATTGAAATTCCTCCATCTGCGTTTGGTTTGCCACCTATGTGGCTACAGGACTTAGACGATGGTTATTCTTATCCAACTGGTATCGATATTGGGTTTCCATTTGAATTTGCTGGGGAAATATTCACTAAACTATGGGTTTGTGTGAATGGTTTTGTTACGTTTAGTCTTCCTCCGTATGTTCCAGCAAAGGACCCAACCGCTTTATTTGACGTTAACCCATCTTATCCAAAGAATGTGCTTGCTCCTTTCTGGGGTGACCACGTCTATAGAACCTACCAAGAACAAGTTATGAATCAATACAAGCAGACGAAGATTCACTACAAATCCGACCCCGACCGTGGGATTTTTATCGTCGAATGGAGATTCCTAAATGTAAATGATAGAAATATTAAGTCGAGCATTGCTACATTTCAATTGAGACTTTATAAGTCTCAAGACCCATTCAGCGCCCAAGGAGAAATTGAATTTGCTTATGGTCAGATTGGTGGCAATGAGTTTACAACCGATACTCGTGTCGTTACCCGAAATGCTTCGGTAGGCGTTAAAGGGGATTTTTCTCCTGCAGACTTTATTAATGGACTTGAATTTGAAAAAGACCCCTATATTGCACGAACAAGCAAACGTTTGACGAATGAATGGACACCTTCAGGCGGAACTGATAGAAGAATTCGTTTCCGAGCACTAACTCGATATAATGTCGAGGAATTCTGGGGCGATGGGGACGTTGATTTGTCTAAAGGATGGGCGAGAAAACATTATAATATGCCCCAAAGCCGATATGTTACTGTTACTGATGCTCGTATAATTATGAGAAGTATTGCTACTGGTATTCCTTTGGATAGTGTACGCAGAAGAGCCGCTTATCACGGTGATGTTAATCATAATGGACGATATTATTATGACCAATTTGGTGTTCGAAAAGATATACGCTGGCGAAATAAGTATTTTGGAGATAGTCTGCCTGCAGAAATTGGTTCTCTAAAACAAATATTCTTTAGAGCAAATGAATATGATGCTGCTTTGATATTACATTATATATCTGGAAGGTTGCCAGAATTACCTTGGCTTTACGATACAATACCACAATATGGCAGAATTGGGACAATAGAACTAGCCGATAAGGTTATATTTAAAGAACCTGAATTAACTAACGATGGCTATAGGATACCTATCTATTTAAATGGCACTGTGAATGGACCGATTTCATTGTTTATCGAAATGGACAATAGTTTTGAATTGGAAAGTAACGTAAATGGTTTATTGGTTGAAAACTTCAATAATAGGGGTGTTTTTGCTGGTAGTATATCTTTTGACGATTCGGAACCGATAGGATATATAAAATTAAGAGATAACCTAAACCATTTAAACTTCAAAGAGATTAGATTTAACGATAATATTCAAATTCCACATTTTGTGTTGACGACTACAAGAAATGCAGATGATTTTCTATCAATCGTCGATAACTTTAGCTCTTCGCCTAAAATATTGCTAACCTTGAATCAAATTGGTAATTATCAGTTAGAAATTGCTGATAATACTGGAAAGATTTTAGCTAATAGAAATTATGCTGTTGAAACTGTGTCTCAATTTGCAATTGAATTGAACAGTTTACTTGGAGACAGCGATTTATCTAATGGCGTATATTTTGTTCGTTTGATATCGAACGGAACAAGCGTTGTTAAAAAGCTCGTTATTGTTAAGTAAGTTTTTGGGGTTTGCCTGGCTTATTTTGCTAATAAGCCAGGCTCTTTACCCCCAAAGAAGAGTAAATTGCGAATTAAGTATATATGGTTCTTTGAAAATTGATGTGTGCGGGAATGAGAACGAAAAGAGATTCATTCTCGTAATGGGTGTTGGCAGAGTTAGACAAAGCGACTCTCTCTTCGGGTTTAATTACGAGATACAATTCGATACGAGTAAGGTCAAGATTACTGATGTATTGTATATTGGAACTTTAAGTGAATTTTTCGACAACAAATCCGCTACGATTAATTCAAAAGAAGGAAAAATTAATGGCTATGCTATTTCGTTTGGTATGATTCCGATTTCTGGGGATAGACCACTTGTTGCATTTAATGGACTGTGGAAAACTCTATGCCCAGATACAGCTCATTTCAAAATTAATTACATTGAATTTACCGATGAGTTTAAAGTAATCATTGATAGTTTGATTCCTACTCTTTTGATTGGAGAAGTTTTGCCAAAAGAACAAAGAGTTTTGTTGGTAAATGTTTCTGACGATACCATTAAAACCACTCTGAACCGTTTTGATTTTGTTACGCAAGTTTTTCTGCCCAAAAAATCGAGGGTAGAATTTTTTGAAATAGATTTTTTTCTGGATACCACTTTGTTAGGTTTTGAAGAAGTCACAAGCGTTGGACCAGGCATCGAAGTTATGTTTGTTGAAAAAATGCAAAACGGGTATAAAGCTCATTTAAAGTTATTAAATGATACTATTGCAAATCACAGTTTAAAGATTAAAGCATTTTTTATTGGCGAAGATAAATTTGCTCAGATAAGAATTGTGCCGAATACTAATTTGTTTTGTAAGTGTATTGCGAAATTAGGGTTTGACTCTACTATTGTTTTTTATGATAAACCTATCTCAATAGTCGAAGGTGATAATAAGTTTTATAAAATAGATTACTATGATGATTTTTTAATAAGTATATATGATTTAATGGGAAAATTGGTAGTCGAAAGTAGTTATTGCAGATTGAAAGATGTTAATTTACCCAATGGGATTTATTTAATTGTTTTTAAAAATAAGTATGACAACAAAATTTTGAAAATGATAAAATTAGTTAGTAATTGTTTAAACAATTGGAGGATTTATGAATAAGCAGACATTTTACAATGGCTTCTTTAGGCTATTGATTGTTGCTCTTACGTTCGGTTTTATACTGATAATTAATGACATTAATGCTCAACCGCCAGCAACTGGTAATATCCCAAGCATCCCACGGCTTTCGCTTAACGGTGGTAGTGATGATTGGGATGCTAATTGGTATCCAGATGGAAGAATTTGGATACCACCTTCCGTTGACCCAAATAAGCCAAGAGAGTTTTTAGTTCCTGTTTTTATCGAAAATGGTTGGTATACAAGAGAAGAAACCAAGGATATTTACATTGCCGACCCAATAAAAAGTTTCAGTTTTAAAGTGCTGTACGACTCTTCCGCAATTCGAGCTGTTGGAGTACAAACTTTTGGTTCACGAGAATTGGATTACTTTAATGACGAAAGGTATAAGTATCATACCTTGGCGAAAGACTTCAGTATTTCTTGGATGGATGAAAGGGATACAACATATAGAAAATTTTTAAATCCTTTAACTCCATATGCCGACTACTCGAAAGGGCGCGCTATAAAGATTACAGGTGTTTCGACAAAACCATTACCTCCCTCGAATGATTTCAAGGTGTTCTTGTATATTCGTTTCGTATTAGTTCCAAGAGCAGGTGAACCCATTGGGCTTGCTGGTAATACTCCACTCATAATTGGAACAGATACAATAATGTATAATGATTTGAATGTTAGAAAAGAGGCTCCATTTGCAAAATATAGACCTACCTGGAAAGGGCGCGACGTTTATCGAGATTTTCCTGACCCAGATAAGTTTGCTGGGTTAGCAGGCGTAAATAATGAACCTTTTCCACCAGTGTGGAATACCGAACCACATTATCCCGGTGTTGTTTTCTTAAGAATAAGTGACCAAGTCCCACAATTTGGATTTATCCTTGAAAGGGCAATCGGATTGGTTCCACAAATAGCTCCTATTTCCGACGATGGCTCTTTGTATGAATTGCGAGACCCTATTACAATAGATTCTGCTGCTCCCACTCCATTGCCTTGGGGAAAACGAAGTTTCCGGCTTTGGAACCAAGTTCCAACTTCAAGATTACTTGACATTGAGGTGGAGACGAGTGAGCCCTGGTTGTTTGTGAGAACTTGGGTACCTCCTGGAGCACGTGCAAAAACTCCATTTCCAATGCGAACACGAAAAGGTTTCATTCCATTCATTGATAATGGTATCTTAGGTGAAATAATTGGTACTCCAATTTGGGGTCGTAGAATTGACTCAGACCCCGAAGTTCATATCGAAATTCAGTGCGACCCGACAGCTATTCAAAACCCAGGTCCTGAACCTACAGGTATTTATGTTGGCTACATTACTTTCAAATCTCATTCAGCTTTAATTTCCCCAGTAAGGGTGAAAGTAACGTTCATTTATTTCCGTAATCCAATTGAGTGGTTTGAATCGAGCAAAGCTGCTGGAATTAATTTGACAATTGTTCCTCGAGTTGGCTTTGGCAATCCTGTTAAATTAATTTTTGGAACTGGGCATCGCGCTACAATTGGAGTTGATACTTTATTTGGAGAATATGCATTCGATTACCCAATGCCAGATAATGAGTTTGGGGCTCGATTTTTCCCACCTCCAAATGCACCTCAAAATGTTAAATTAGAAGTGGCGAACGGATTTGGTAATTTTAGCCCAGACGACGACAATGCAGATGGAACACCTAAATGGTGTATTTCTCGCGATATTCGTAATATGCACGATACTATGCAATCGCATATTTTCTTGGTAAGATTTAAAGCAGAAGACCCGTCCTATTACCCAATAGTTATTTACTGGGATATCCGCGATTTCCCCGATGGTGCAAATCTATTCCTACGCGATACTGCTAACGGTCAGCTTTTCCCCGCTGTTAATATGCGACGAGCAACAATCGTCGGTGGTACAATGTTCTCTTATACGATTGACGACCCAAGAGTACGCTCTTTCTTAATTGAATATACCCCAGCAAGAGTTATCGACTATGTTGATGAATTCGGCCAGCCAATAATCAAGAAAGGATGGAATTTCCTTTCGTTACCAGTTCGTCCAATCAATAACGAATGGGATGTGGTTTATCCGAATGCTATTAATAAACCGTTTTTCTGGTCCCAAAATCAGTATCAATTTGATGAATTGCTGAGGGTTGGAGTTGGATATTTTGTAAAATATAGCGACAGAGTCGATAGAAAATTTGCTGGCTCCTTTATCCCAGAAATTTCGGTCTTTTCTGGAGATTCAGTCAAGATTTATCCGGGTTGGAATACAATTGGTTGTGTCTCGACTCCTCTATCCATTCGAAACATTGCGTTCTCAAGTTTTGGTCTTGAATCGCCTAACCCAGTTGAAGTTCGACGAAACGGGGTTTGGTCCTACAAAACTAATCGCGGTTACGAAGAAGTTTCCGAGTTGCGTCCGGGTTTGGGCTATTGGATTAAATCTGATGCCCATGGTTATTTATTGCTTTTGGCTCGCAGCGAAAAAGCAATCACCAATGATGCACCAAGCATAAGGGATTTAATGAAAGAACAAAGCGTTAAAATGGAGATTTCGGACAACGCACAAAATAGTAAAACATTGTACCTTGCGTTTAATACTGAAGCTGAACCGTCCATGTTCGAATTGCCGCCATTACCAATTTCTGAAATCTTCGATATACGCTTTACAAACAACTCCCTTATGGAAACAAGCCTTGCTCCTACTTTTGTGTTATCGGGAGTAACATTCCCAATATCTATTAGTATCAGCGACCCATCTAATGAATATACATTTGTCGATGCGGTTACTGGTTCTGTTCTTGGGACTATTTCTCCCAGTAGTAATACACTCATCATTCCATCTGCCAGCAACACAATCCGAGTTCTTGTTTCTAATCTCGCTTCCGAGTCGGAACTTCTTGTTACCCCGAATCCAGTTGTTTCGTCTTCTGTTTTGCGATATACATTGAAGCAAGATTCCGATGTTCAAATTACTTTGGTTGATGTTTTTGGTAAGGAAGTCAAAACCTTAGTGAACGGATTTACAAGAGCTGGCGATTATTCATTGACAATCAATGCAGATGAATTTGCAAGTGGTCAATACCTATGCAAAATGAAAGTCGGAAATACATCGAAGTTTGTTGTTTTGAACATTATAAAGTAGAAGTTTCAAACCTTAAACCTTCGGAATGGGCAACATTCTTTATGTTGCCCATTCTTTTTTTATTTAAGGAGGTTAACTTATGTTAAGATTGATATTTGTTCTTTTATTATTTTTCTTTACCAACCAAAACTGCTTGTTTCTCCAAGAAACACTACGATTTCGAATGAAAGTAATTGGTAATGATACTCTTGTTTTCGATAAACTTGTTTTAGGCTTTCACAAGAATGCTACAAATGGGTTAGATACTGGCTTAGGAGAATTAGATTTACCACCTTTTTTGCCTCCAAGTGGATACAAAATTTATGGCTTTTTAGTTTTCTACGATAGCTCACGCGAAGGAAATGTCCTTTCCTACTTAGATTTACGACCTTTTCCTACGGATGTTAAAGATACTATTAAATTTAATATGTGGGTGTTTCGCGAAAGCGGAATTCGGCTGAGCCTTAGTTGGCCCATACTTAAAGAGGAATTTGTTTATGCCAGAATCACCGAGCCATATATTCTTGATGTAGATATGCGCCAAACGAATTTCGCTGTCATTTCTAATGAATTTGTAACTCATTTCCGTTTCGAAATTAAAATTCTTTTGAGGCTAAACTTAAATGTCGATAATCAATCGGATGAATTAATCCCTTCGGTCAATTATTTATCGGAAGAGAAATATTTATACATTTATAATCCAAATTCTTCGGAACTACATTTACAGATATTTGATTCTTTGGGTAATCTTGTTTTCGAAGAGTTTTTAAGGGAGAATTTATCTTTTATTTCTTTTCCAGCTCTTTCGAAGGGTTTGTATTTTTATGTAATTAATTTAAAGGATGGTTCGAGAGTTATCGATAAGTTATTGATTTTTTAGTTAATTTTGTTATGAAAGAAAACGCCAAATCAAAATTGAGTGAAAACTATCGAGAAGCAAAACATAGAGCGTCTCAACAAAAATTGCAACCTAAGAGTTCTGGTTCGGGCGATATTTTAATTAGTGTTGTTGTCCCACTTTACAACGAAGAACAATCAATTAAGGAGCTTGCTAACTCAATTGAAAGTGTCTTGAATAGAATTGCTAAAAATAGATACGAAGTAATTTTTGTTGACGATGGCTCGACCGATGCATCATTAGAAAAGATTAAAGAATTACACAACAAAAATCAACGCTTTCATTGTATAAGTTTTCGAAGGAATTATGGTAAATCATCGGCTTTACAAGTTGGTTTCGCCGCAGCGAAAGGAAAATATGTTATCACTATGGATGCCGATTTACAAGATGACCCAGAAGAAATACCTAACTTAATAAAGAAATTGAATGAGGGATACGATTTGGTCTCTGGTTGGAAAAAGAAACGAAACGACCCGATAACAAAAATTCTACCTTCGAAATTGTTTAATCTTGTTACTTCAATTGTGAGTGGTATTAGATTACACGATTTCAATTGTGGATTGAAAGCTTACCGCAATGTTGTTGTTAGGCGATTGAAAGTATACGGAGAAATGCACCGTTATATCCCCGTTCTTGCTTATTGGGATGGATTTAGAGTTACAGAAGTTCCAGTGAGGCACCACCCGAGAAAGTATGGCAAAACAAAATTTGGGGCTGGCCGCTTCGTCAAAGGTTTTTTAGACTTGCTAACGGTTATGATTACAACTCGTTTTATGCAAAGGCCACTCCATTTCTTTGGGTTTATTGGAGTGCTCATCTCGTTTTTTGGATTTGCTGTCAATCTTTATTTGTTCATAGAGTGGCTGCTTGGAAAAACTTACCTAACTAATCGTCCTCTTTTGCTTTTTGGAATTACATTGATTATATTTGGTGCACAGTTAATATCAATTGGGTTGTTAGGCGAAATGAACATAAAATCCCTTGCCGAAAGAATTAATTACAACATTCGAGAAAAATTTTAGGAGTTTTTATGATAAAATTTTATGTCTTTATTTTCTTTTTCTTTTTTTCATTAACAAATTTTGCTCAGTTTAAGGATTTGGCACTTGAATTTTCAATAAGTCCAACAAGTGTTTTTGGAAATGAAAGTATTACTTCTGTATTTATAAAGCCCGAAAAAAAGGATGCAATTGGGGGTGGTTTTTTTGGTTTTCAAAATGGATTTGCTTTGAATGCTGTCTGGAAATTCGACCACTTAAACTTCGAAGTTCCGATTGGTGTGGACTTGGTATTTTATCGTGCCTACCATCGAGTTCCATATTCACCTCGTGTTACCTTGTATCTTCGTCATTTTATAGATGTTTCGTCTTTTGTTGCTGGTTTCAGATATTTCCTATTCAAATTACCATTTGCGAATGTCAGAGCCTATTCTGAGTTGGACTTAATGGCGAATTTTGTAGGAAAAAGTAACTATAGTGTTCGCATTGATTACGAAGCTTACGATTCGACGGTTGTAAGGAATGTTTCCCATAAAAATGCAGCTTTTCGTTTGGGAAGCCGTTTTAAATTTGGCTTTCTGGGCGAAGTAGTCCATCCTTGGTATGTCAATCTTCACTTGGGTGTAGGTTATTTGAACCTTGTTGGAAGAAATCATAAACGGGGTGAACTTTTGACACCTTCGTCGGATTACGAAAAGGCTGAAAATCCAGTTTATAATTTTCAACTTGCTGTTGGGGTATATTACAAGTTTTGATATGCTCCGTAAGAAATATTCGATAAAATCCGATTGTAAGTTTTTCCGCGGCGATGTGCCTTGTACTCCTCATAAAAAGTTTGGTGTTGTATGTTCAGACTGTAATTTTTACATACCTCGTGAAAATATAATTTTAATTATAAAACTTGGAGCAATTGGGGATGTTATTCGAACTACGCCTTTACTCCATAGAATTTTCGAAGAACATCCCAAAAGTGCTGTTTGGTGGTTAACTTATACTCCCGAAATTATTCCTTCGATTGTCGATAAAGTTCTCCCTTTTAATTTGGATTCGATATTACTATTGCAACAAACTGAGTTTTATAAAGTTATTAATTTGGATAAAGACTTAAATGCTTGTGCTTTGTCAAAATCGTTAAGGGCAAAGGAAAAATACGGCTTTACCTTGGAAAATGGAAAGCCTTCGCCCGTGAATGAGTTGAGTTTCCACAAGTTTTTAACTGGACTTTTCGACAGTGTTAATAAGGAAAATAAAAAGTCCTATCTCGAAGAAATTTTTGAAATTGTTGGTTGGAAGTATAACGGAGAAGAATATATCCTTGAAACCGATAACTCTATTCGTTGGAATATACCTAATAATGGTGCTCCAATCATTGGATTGAACGTTGGATGCGGAGGTAGATGGGTTTCGAGGCTCTGGCCCGAACATAACTGGATAGAGTTAGTCAAATTATTGCAAGATAATAATTATTTCCCTTTGCTTTTGGGTGGGGAAAGTGAAAATGAAAAAAATCTTCGTATTTCGAAAATTACTGGGGCATACTATCCAGGTTTTTTCGATTTAAAAACCTTTATCTCTTTAGTTAACCAATGTGATTTGGTAGTTACTGCTGTAACAATGGCTCTACATATTGCCATTGGTTTAAAGAAAAAGGTTATTCTTTTCAATAATATATTCAATCGTTGTGAATTTGAACTTTTTGGGCGAGGTTTAATTATAGAACCAGAAAAACCTTGTAAATGTTTTTTTAGTCCTACTTGCACAAATACCGAATACTTTTGTATGGATTATATTTTTCCTTCAAAAGTGTTCCAAGAAATAAAGAATCAATTTAATTATTAATCACTTTGAAATATATGATAAAAAATATTTTTAGGACAAAGTTTAAAGATAACAATTGGGTGCGTGTCGCCGCTGTTGCCCCAGAAATTCGCGTCGGAAATGTAGATTTCAACACAGAAAAAATTATAGAAACAATAGAATTGCTTTGGAAAAATGATGTACAATTTGTCGTTTTCCCAGAGCTTTCTTTAACCGGATATACTTGTGGTGATTTATTTTATCAATCTGCATTACTTCGAAAGACAATTTTAGGATTAGAAAAAATTATCAATTTTAGCAAGAATAAACCAATTGTAATTATTGTAGGGTTCCCTTTTTCGCTCGAAGGTAAGCTCTTTAACTGTGCTGGGTTAATCAACGATGGTAATTTGCTTGGCTTGGTACATAAAACATATATACCAAATACCCAAGAGTTTTACGAACGGCGTTGGTTTTCCAATATTTCTAATTTTAAAGAAGTTGAATTATTTGGTAAAATTGTTCCATTTGGTAATAATCTTGTTTTCAAGGACATAGTAAATACTAATTTAACTCTTGGCATAGAGATTTGCCAAGATTTGTGGGCTGTTCATCCAGTTAGCACTGAACTAACAAAGGCTGGTGCGAATATTATTTTTAATCTAAGTGCCAGCGACGAATGGATTGGAAAAATGCATTATCGTAGGGAACTTGTTCTTTCACAATCGGCTCGTTGCAATTGCGCCTATGTATATGCTGGATGTAGTCCCTGGGAGTCCACAACCGATTTAGTTTTTTCTGGACATTGCATAATTGCTGAAAATGGTAAGCTTTTAGGAGAAACAAAGCGTTTTTCTTTTTCAAGTGAATATATTATAGCTGATGTTGATATAGAATTAATCGCTAAAGAAAGAATTTTTAACGATTCCTTCCCCGAAGTTCACTCGAACGATTTCCGCGTTGTATCGGTCCCATTTAATATAGATGATATTCAACCAGAAAGTATTTATCGAGGTATTAAACCATATCCTTTTATACCCGAAGATGAGACAAAGCGGCGAGAAGTTTGCGAAGAAATATTCGAAATACAATCGACAGGGCTTGCTCGGCGCTTGCTTTACGTCGGGGTAAAAGATATTGTCATTGGAATTTCTGGCGGGTTGGATTCTACGCTTGCACTCCTCGTTGCTACAAGGACTTTCGATAAGCTGAACTTTTCGAGGTCTGGTATTCATGCTGTAATTTTACCCGGTTTTGGCACTTCCCAAATAACTTTGGAAAATGCAAAGAATTTAGTAAGCCTTCTCGGGGTCGAGTCGAGAATAATAGATATTAAAGAGTCTGTGCGTTTGCATTTAAAGGAAATAGGTTCGGATTTTGAAAAATATGATTTGGTTTTCGAAAATGCCCAAGCCCGCGAGCGTATGCAAATTTTAATGGATTTAGCAAATAAATTAAATGCATTGGTTGTTGGAACTGGTAATCTTTCGGAAATTGCTCTTGGCTGGTCTACTTACAACGCCGACCATATGTCGATGTATAATGTGAATGCTGGCGTGCCAAAGACTCTTGTGCGTTATGTAATCGATTGGGTAGCAAACGAAGTTTTCAGTGGGGAAATGTCTAAATTCCTACAAAACATTATTGCAACGCCAGTCTCGCCAGAACTTCTGCCGCCAGAAAATAATGAAATTTCGCAAAAAACAGAAGAAATTATCGGACCGTTCGACTTAAACGACTTCTTTATGTTTTACTTTTTCCGATATGGTTTTGGTCCGAGAAAAATTTTCGAGATGGCAAGAATTGCTTTCAACGATAAATACGAAAGTAACGTCATTTTACATTGGATGAATAATTTTTATGTTCGGTTTTTCACTAATCAATTTAAGCGTAGTTGTATGCCCGATGGACCAAAAGTAGGAACCGTTGCCTTTTCTCCACGTGGAAACTGGCGAATGCCAAGCGATGCCGATTATTCCATTTGGATTGAAGAATTGAAAAATATTGGATTTGAAAATGATTGATGAAACTATATTGCCAAAGGAAATCACGGTCTTAGTTGCCGATGACCACGAGATTGTTCGTGCTGGGCTAAGGAAAGTTCTTTCTATTGATAAAAGGATTAGGATTGTCGGCGAAGCTGTCGATGGGAAAGAAGCAGTTTCTTTTGTCCGAGATTACAAACCTATGATTGTTTTGATGGACATAAGTATGCCTAATATGGATGGCATAAAGGCAACTACAATTATTAAATCGGAGTTCCCCGATACCCAAGTTCTTATCCTTACAGCTTTCGAGGATATTGGTTATATTGAAAGGGCTCTTTCGGCACAAGCAGACGGGTACTTATCGAAAGAAGTTTCCCCGTCATTCTTGATAGATGCAATTTATCGTGTTTTAATTGGAGAAAGAGTATTTTCTAAATCCATTCTAAATATTCTCAATAGGTCTTCAAATCTTGACTATACCGCCGATAATACGAATGTTTTGATTACCAAGCGGGAACACGAAATTTTGAATTATATTGCCTTAGGTAAAACAAGCAAAGAAATCGGGGAGATACTTGGGATTAGCGTCCGCACGGTACAAAACCATAGGTCTAACATTATGCAAAAATTGGGTATCAAAACAGCCTCGGGCCTTGTAAGGTTTTCAATACTATATACCTCCCAAAAGAAGTAATTTTGAGTATTTCTACTTAGTTATATTCCGTTCTTGCTTTTTAATTTGCATTTTTACAAGGAAGTTGTTTTATGGATTTTCATCGAAATTATTCCGTTTTTTTAGCCGACGACCACGAATTGGTTCGAATTGGACTAAGATATTATCTCCAATCTGAACCTATGTTCGAAGTTGTCGGTGAAGCCTCCAATGGATTGGAGGCTTTCGATAAAATCGTATACTATCGACCCGACATCGCTGTTGTCGATGTTTTTATGCCTTTGTTGAATGGAGTTGAGGTTTTACGGAATATTCGTGCCGAAGGACTCAAAAC
>JAOADV010000063.1 GCA_026417135.1 Ignavibacteria bacterium | reverse complement strand
AAGTGAAATTTCTTATTTTTGTAACGCAACTTTAGCTCGGTTGGTAGAGCAGCTGACTCTTAATCAGCTGGTCGGGGGTTCGAGTCCCCCAAGTTGCACGAATTAAAAATACCTTCATAACATTCTAATACACTTCAGATAAAATTAAGTTAAAGTATATTTGCCACGGGCAACGGGCCGAACGGCCCGCAAAAATTTTGCCACCAATTTCAATAGGTGGCAAAAATAAACGTAGTGTAGCATTGCTATGCCACCTTTTTGGCATTGAATGTCACAATGATGGCGCGGAATTTTGCCACGTTGTGGCAGAAATAAATGTAGAGTGGCATCGAATGCCACTCATCGGCACGCAAAGTTGCCAAGTTGGCAGATAAATTTAAACGGTGGCAATTTTGTAGCAAGAAAATAGAAGAGATTTGCCAACAGGTGGCAAAAATGAACGTAGGGTGGCATTGATATGCCACCTTTTTGGCATTGAATGTCACGATGGTGGCACGGAA
>JAOADV010000062.1 GCA_026417135.1 Ignavibacteria bacterium | reverse complement strand
CGTCTACGTCGACGGAGCCAACACAATAAAAGGATAAACTTATAATTTTAAGTTTAATAATTATTTCTATCACATATTTAAAAAGTTGAATAAAATTAATATTGAATTAGTTTCTCCTTTTTCTGCATAATAAAAGAGTATTCTTAAAAATTTCAATTAATTATATTTAAAACTTGAATTACCAAATCCCTTTTTTGGGAAAATTTTTACTCTAATTCAAAAAATAACTTATAAGTACAAAATTTTGGAAATTTAGAAAATAGGCTGATTTACAAACTTAACCTCGTGCAATGTTTATTAAACTAATAACTAAAAAAAAGAATTAAACTTAAAGCATTTCGATAAAAAGAAAAAATAAATAACAAATTTTTATCTTTCTAACCCTTTAAAAATTGAAGATAAATAGCAGAAAAGAAAAAAATAAAAAAATGATTGCGGTGGGTGAGGGACTCGAACCCCCACAGGCTTTCGCCCGGCGGTTTTCAAGACCGCTGCACTACCATTATGC
>JAOADV010000061.1 GCA_026417135.1 Ignavibacteria bacterium | reverse complement strand
CAGATTCCACCACTTAAGGGCGATTTTGGTCTTAGATATTTTAGAGATAATTTATCAACTGGACTCATTATTGAATGGTCTGCTGCACAAAACAGAGTTGATGAGTTTGAGGAAAGAACTGCTGGTTTCGTAATTATGAATTTATTTACGCAATATATTTTCCAAATTGGACATAATGTTAATAATATTGGATTTTCAATTGAAAATCTGTTCAACAAAGAATATCGAAATCATTTATCGCGAGTAAAATCAATTTTACCAGAAGCAGGAATTAATTTTCGATTAATATACAAGCTAATGATATAGTTTTGGATTTACTTGATATGAATTTATATTTGCTCATTGAAATTAAGATAATTGTTCTTTAAATATTTTAAGACAGCTTTCCGAAAAGATAGAATTTTAGTTGAACCAATCCCAGTGGGACTAAACCGTCGTTAAGGTTTTGATTTGTTCTTTTAATTTTTTTTTCGGAGAGGTGGCCGAGTGGCTGAAGGCAACGGTTTGCTAAAC
>JAOADV010000060.1 GCA_026417135.1 Ignavibacteria bacterium | reverse complement strand
CGACTTTCCCGCGCTATCCCCGGAGCCCCCGGTGCCCGATGATGTGGCCACCTCAATCTACAAAACAAAAGAGGCTTACGGCAAGTGCGAAGTCATACTGTATTCGCCTCAACACACCGTGACACTGCCCGAGCTTTCCGATGACCACCTGAAAAAGCTGGTGGATCTGTGGACTAAAAGATTTATTGAAATGAAAAATTTAAGGAAGTGGGGCGAAAGATGGGGTTCGAACCCACGACCCTCAGAGCCACAATCTGATGCTCTACCTGCTGAGCTACTTCCGCCATTTTGTAGAATTACAAAATTAACACTTTTTTCTTATATATCAATGAATTTAAAAATATTTTTTATTATATTATCCCTGTTTCCGTTCATTGGATGTTCATCTGTAATTAGGTTTAATTCGAATTCTGAAAATCAAAAATCGTCTACAAATTTATCAAAAGGTGAAGTAAACGACAAGCAATTTAAAGGCTATGCTTCATATTACGGAAATGAATTCAATGGAAGGAAGAC
>JAOADV010000005.1 GCA_026417135.1 Ignavibacteria bacterium | reverse complement strand
TTTATAAAAATAGATGATTCAAACCAAAAAATCGAAAAAGTTTGGGAAGGCGAAGTTTTAGAAATTAGTGGCAAAGGGGACAAAGTGTATTTCAAAGTGCATCTGGAGAGGGAGATCGAACCAAATGATGACAAATATTATTCTAATTATAAAAAGAGTGGATGGTATATTTTGGAAGAACCTAAAGAAAGGTTGGATCCATTAAAATTGCTGGAACCGTTGTTTTTCGAAGAGTTAAGGGAAACCCACGACAGCAAGCAATTCGAAGAATATGGTTATTATCTTTTAAAGTTATTAGGAATAAATCAAGTTTATAAATATCCACGAGAAAATCAAGCAGGATTACCCGATGGCGTTTTTAAAATTGGAAGCCTTGTTGTTGTTTTCGATTTCACATTACATTCCGATTACTTAAGTAAAAAGACCCAACAAATTGATAACTACATTAATTTAATAACTAAATCATCAATTATAGTTCCAGATAATATAGAAATATCAACTGTTAATGGTAAGTCTGAGGTATGGATAATTACAAGGTCGCAAAATCGCTTGATTAAGCAGCAAGAAAATATCAAAGCAAGAGAGGTTACTATCGACTTTTTGATTGATGTTTACCATAAAAGATTGAAAGAAATAATTGGAGAAGAAGGGTTAATAAAATTCCTAACCAGTTCATAATCGAAAAGTAAACAGAGTAACATATTGGGCAAAAGAAAACTTTTGTTTTACTCCTTCGTACACAAGTGGATGCAACAAACAAGTGCTGGGTAGTTGGTTAGAATGCCGTCGAAATTTTTTCGGAGTAGGTAATCGTCGAGAAGGTCTTTTTTGTCGAGCGTCCAAGCGAAAAGAAGCAAGTTTTTCTCTTTTGCTTTTTTGATTTCGTGGGCAGATATGTTGCTGGTCCGACGCGGACCCCAAGCCAAGCAAGTCCGCAAATTCAAAGCAGTTTCCAATTCGAGTTCAACAAGTAAGGTTTTCATTTTGCAAGGAAGATTTTTCCACAGGGATAAACTGGACACGCAGGCTGGGTTAGACGAAAATAGATATTTTTTTAAATCTTTAATGTTATGGAACCTGTGTAAATTTCAGTTTCAGTGTTTTGAATATTTCGATATAACTTAGAGGAAAGATTGGTGGTAATGAAGATTATTGCAATTAAAGTAAGCGTTTTTTTATTCGCTTGGCTTTTTTGTTTTAAGGAGCAGTTTTTTTATTACTTCGATGTTTTTTTCTTCGTCTTCTTCGCGGTAGCTCGAGCTGACCTTTTCGCTAAGCGACGAAGCTTGCGATTCGCTGACTTTGGGTTGGGAAATGTCTTCTTCTTCGGCTCGTGCAATCAAGTTTTTCAAGTTAAGTTCATGGTCGGAAATTGTAGTTTCGATTGGTTCACCAGCAGCGATTTTTTCCATCCTATCTTGTCCGAATATGTTAAGTAGTTTTTCGTAGACGGTGGTGCGAGTGAATGGTTTCGAAATATAACCATTGACTCCCATTTTCACTGCTTTACCAAGATTTTCGGTATCGGAAAGAGCCGAAACCATCAAAACTGGGATATTCTTTGTGAGGTTTATCGAACGGAGTAATTTTAAAGTCTGGTGTCCCGAAAGGTCGGGCATAAGGATATCCAAAACGATGATATCGGGTAAATGTTCAATAGCAAGGCTTATACCTTCGTAGCCGTTGGATGCAAGAATAGTTTTTCGAAAGCCGTAGCTTTGAAGTGTTTTCGAAAGAATTCTCTGCATCCAAATATCGTCGTCGATTATCAAAGCACAATATTCTACCATACTACTCCGAATTTACTTTTCCAAGCGTTTGTTTTTCTTTGTTGAATACTAATGTTGGGGTAAGATTGTCGCCAACGTTTTGGTTTAAGTTTGCCGAAACACTTTTCATAGCTTTGCGGAGTTCTTCGATTTCGGTTCGGACTGCCTTTCGATTAATTTCAATGATTTTATCGTAAACTTCTTTCCGGTGGACTGGGATAGATTTTGGAGCTTCGATACCTAAACGAACAACACCACGAGAGTAATCAAGGACAGTAATTTTTATAGAAGAGCCGATTGTAATAACTTCGCCTATCTTCCTTGATAAAACTAACATATAATTCCTTTTATTTGTTTTCGCTTTCTATTTTGTTGGGAATAACATAGTTGGTAGAATACTTATCGGTCGGGAGAATCACTTGCCAGCCCCTTTGATTTTCGACATCGAAGACGACTGGGGCTTTCATATTAGCGGTCATTTGCTTGTTTTCGTTTTCGAGAGTAATAATTACCATCAGCACATTTTTTTCGAGGTCGAAGTCGTCGCCGGGGTCGTAAAGAAGGTCGATATGCCAAGGACTAAGCAATGGAAAGCCAATTTCTGGTCGTTCGAGCGAAATTAACCATTTGAAGGGGAGAGTTTCTTCTTCGGCAATTATTACAAATTCGCGTAAATCTTCGAACCCGAAAAGGCCATTTTCGAAGTAGAAAATGTGGTGTGGTTCAATTTCTAATTTTCCGAATTGTAAAGTTTTTATTTTGCGTTTTCCTTTAAAAGTTTTTTCGCTCATTTCTAAAAATGTCCAATTGTATTCGTAAAATTATTAACTTTTTTTTGTTTTTCAAAATAAACTTTTATTGTGGAACTGGAAAAAGCTTATGTTCTTGTTTCGATAATCAAAAGAGCTTTTTCCAAATTTTCCCTTGCTTTTGCAACGATGAATTCCGATTCGCGGAGTATCTTTTCGCGAAATTCTTCGTCCTTGATGTTCGGAAGATTAATGAGAACATTGCGATAGGCACCCCAAATACCAGTTTCGAGAGCTTTAGCTCCAATTTCGACATCAGATTTCGAAGCAATGTTGCCAATCTTTGCCACTTCGATTAATGCATCCCAGCAAGAATCGGCAAGTTTCATAACTTCGAAAGGGACTTGAATTGCGTTCTTTAAGCTTTCTTCTATGGCAAGTTCGCGTTTTTCAATTTCTTGTGCTGTCGATTTAGGTAATTTCAAAGCTTGCATATATTGGTCGAAAGCGTTGGAATCGGCATCAATCATAGAGATTAGTTCTTTTGTTCCGAAATAAAGTGGTGGGATAACTTTTCGTAGCTGCTCGGTTAGATGTTCGAACTTTCTGACTCCGTAGGTTAGCTGGGCAACCATACAAGCAAGGGCAGTTCCTATTGCTGCAATTGCGGCCGAAGCAGAGCCACCTCCCGGAGTTGGGGTCCTTGCAGCAATCTTTTGGATAAAATCTCTAACGCTTGCTCTTGCTAATGGTTCCTCTGGTTCTTCTGCTACAAGATATTCTATTATCTTTTTGTTTGGAATAAATTTAGAAATTGAATTAAGACCGAGCCTTTCGACAGCTAGACGAATTTTTTGGTCCTCTTCCAAAACGAAGAGCCCTTCTTTTTCGATGTAATAGTCGGCTGCCATAAGGATTGCTTCCAAAGGAATAAGACCAACAAGTTCCGAGCCAACAACAGCTATCTTTAACTCGTTGGCTTGTCTTTTAATTTCTTCGAAAACAATGTGTGGAGGAGTTACTTTGTAATTGGTGAAGTTAATAGAAACTTGTGCTAAGTTATATTCTTCGACCCACCAGCCGATTGCCTTAACTTCCGGAAATAAGCCGGGCTCTTTTGGACCCCTACCAGCTTCGCGTATGTTTAAGGCGATACGGTGGGCTTGCTCCTTTGTGCCAAGGATGTTAACATTGTAGGCGATAAGGAAATTGCGGGCACCAGTAACAGTAGCGCCCCATTCTGGTATGAATTCAGCCGGTCCAAAGTCTGGAGTCCATTCTGGCTTCTGAATCTTTTCTGCCAAGCCTTCGTATTCACCTTCGCGAATTTGAGACAATTTTTTTCTGTATTCTAAAGGTTGGGCAAATTCATATAGATAAACTGGAATGCCAAGTTCTTCGGAAACTCTGCGAGCGAATTCTTTCGATAGTTCGACACATTCGTCCATAGTAACGTTGGATATTGGGATAAAAGGGCAAACGTCGAGTGCTCCGATTCTTGGGTGTTCGCCAGAATGATGCCGCATATCGATTAGTTTGCGTGCAACTCTTGCGGAATTTAATGCTGCTTGGATAACTCGCTCTGGTTCACCGACAAAAGTGTAGACAGTTCTGTTTGTGGATTTGCCAGGGTCGACGTCCAAAAGTTTTACCCCAGAAGTTTCTCGGATAGCGTCGGCGATTGCATTAATAATTTTTTCGTTCCGACCTTCCGAAAAATTAGGTACACATTCTACAATTCTTTTTTTCTTCATTTTTCGTCATTTTTGTTCGACAGTGTAGATTTTTGAATGTAAAATTTTTCAATCGAGGGAATAAAAAATAGAAACCTTTTCCCGCAAAATACAGCTATGTTTTTTTCGTAACTTTGTTTCCAGTTTTCATTGCTTATGTTGGTGATGGTAATTTTAATTGGGTTGAGATGTTTGTAGCCTTGATATACTTTCCCAAAGTCGATTTTTTTTGTCTTCTTTTCTTCGGAAAATCTAAGAGTATCTTGCCACTGATATTTTATCTTTTTGAAAAAAAATATGAAATTAGTATCGCTTCCAGCGGAAAAACAAAATTCAACTGAATCCACGAGATTTACAAAGGTTAATACGAGCTTTTGGTTAGATTTTAAATTGTATGCTTTATAAATACTTTCCCAATCTAATCCCAAGTAGTAATGCGAAAGTTTGTTTTTTCTTGTTTGAATTTTCAAGTTGTAAACATTCAACTCTTCTTTTATTATTCGAGGTAATTGCTCGACGAAGATTGTATCAATTATGTCATTAGAAAGAGAATTGAGAGTGAAAATTGTAAGAAAAAGACCGACAAAAACGAGCATTAGCATTCTTTAAAAAAGCAAAATTAGTGAAATTGGTAAAATCGATGTTTAAGAAACTTAAAATTTTAAAGAGTTTTGTATTGCTTGGTAAATCTTATCTTCGTTTACGAGAACGTAATTTTCGTAAATAGGATTATATGGTATGTGAGAATCGAACGAGGCAACACGATAAACCGGGGCATCGAGATAGTTGAACATTTCTTGCGCTATTGTTGCTCCAATTTCAGCACCGAATCCATTAGTCCAAGTGTCTTCGTGAACAATAATTGCTCGGTTGGTCTTTTTCACAGAATCAAAGACCAGTTCTTTATCCCAAGGTATAATTGTTCGTAAGTCGATGATTTCGATACTTATTTCTGGGTGCTGCTTCATAATTTTGCGAGAAGCAGCGATTGAATCTTTAACACCCATACCCCAAGTAATGATAGTTAAATCCGAGCCTTCCTGGACAATTTTACCTTTACCGAATGGTATTAGATAGTCTTTATCCGGCTCTGGGGTCGAAGAAAATGGATGTCGGTATAATCCTTTATGTTCGCAAAAGATTACAGGGTCTTGCAATCTGCAAGCTGTTTTAAGTAAGCCTTTTGCGTCGGCTGCTGTCGATGGGTAAGCGATGAGCAAACCGGGTATGTGTGCAAAGATTGATTCTATATTTTGGGAATGATAGAGCCCGCCGTGGATATATCCGCCAACAGCGACGCGAATGACAACTGGAGCGGTGAAATTTCCGTTCGAGCGGTAACGCATCGTTGCAATTTCGTTTTTAATTTGCATAAATGCGGGCCAAATGTAATCGCCAAATTGCATTTCGACAACGGGCTTGAAACCACGCAAAGCAAGACCAAGTGCGACTCCTGCGATGGAAGCTTCAGCAAGTGGGGAGTTAAAAACTCTTTCTGTACCGAATTTGTTCGACAATCCCTTTGTTGCTGTAAAGACCCCGCCTTTCGGGTCGGCAATGTCTTCGCCAAAAATTAACATTTTTGGGTTGTATTCCATTTCTTCGTGGAGTGCATGATTTATGGCATCGACCATAACAATTTTTGGTCCTTCTTGTGGTTCGGACGATGAATATGGTAAGTTCATCGTTTCCTTTGGAGCAAATACGTGTTTTACAGCATCTTCGGGATTAGGTTCTGGTGCTATTAATGCTAATTCTACGGCTTCGTCGATTTCCCTACCAACTTCATCTTGTATCTTTGAAAGTTCATCGCTATTAGCTAATTTGTTTTCCAGGAGGTAAGATTCTAACCTTTTAATTGGGTCTTTCGAAAGGGCTTGTTGCAAATCATCAGGGGAGCGATATTTTCTGTGGTCGTCGCTCGAAGAGTGGGGGAGCAATCTTTCGACTAATGCGTGAAGTAGAACTGGACCGCAACCAGAAGTGGTGTATTCGAAAGCCTCTCGCGCAGCAAGTAGAGACTCAAAGAAATTTGTACCATCGAAAGTTTTAATTTTCAGATTTGCATAGCAACAAAAACTATGGCCAACGGTTTCTCCCATTCCTTGATGTTCACGTGGAACTGAAATTGCATATTTATTGTCTTGTATGCAAAAAATCAGGGGCAGTCTTTCGCGAGTTGCCCAGTTCACAGCCTCGTAGAATTCTCCCTCGCTTGTAGCACCTTCGCCCGAGTCGACGTAAGTAATGTCGCCGCTTTTCAAATATACAGCAGCTTTGGCTGTTCCAACGGCATTGAGAAATTGAGTTCCAGTAGGCGACGAAGAAGTTGGAATATTCAACTTGGGGTGACCATAATGCCCCGGCATTTGCCGACCACCAGTCATAACACACGATGGTTTGCCAAAAGCGGCAAGAAAATATTCATAGGGGGTTATTCCTAATGCGTAGGCCAATGTTACATCTCGATAATACAGCCAAAACCAATCCTTCCCGGGTCGCAAAGTTAAACCGATTGCTGCTTGAATTGCCTCGTGCCCACTACCTCCGATGTGAAAAAAAGATTTGCCTTGTTTTAACAATTTTAAATGTTTTTCATCGGTCAATCTTCCAAGTAACATAATTTTGTATGCTTTGAGCAAATACTCCTTTGATAAATCCAATTGTAAGTGTGGTAGGACATCTTTTTTCAGTAGGACTGGCTGGCGCGAACATTGTGGTCCTCGGTTGTGGACACAGAAATCTGTTTCGAATGATTCTGCTATGGAGCGAGTTATAATTTGTTCCTCTAATGATATGTAGTTATTTTTCTCCATATTTGTAACTCAATTTTGTTTTATTATTATTACAATGAAATTTTTAAATTAAAAATTTTTTTAGACGAAAACCAAACCAGACTATGGGATGGGATAAAGTTTTGGGCCAAAGTATTATTAAAGAAAACTTGCAAAGGACGATTCTCGAAGGACGTTACCCAAATGCCTATCTTTTCTTTGGGAACGAAGGTGTTGGCAAATTTGCTACTGCATTGGAATTTGTGAAAACCGCCTCTTGTTTGACTCCCCGAAGAAATGATAATTCCATCGAGGCTTGTGAAACTTGCAAGAATTGTATTTCAATAAACAAATCAACATATCCTAATCTTGAGTTCATTTTTTCTTTGCCAGCATCGAAAGCACAGACTAAAGCAGAATCTGTTTTTTCGGGTTTGACGGACGAACAGCTGGACGAAATAAATCGTAAGTTGATTGAAAAAATTAATTCACCATACGTAAGATTTCAAATTGCTGGTGCAAGTCAAATTAGAATAGCTCAAATTAGGGAGTTAAGGAAAAATCTTGCACTTTCGAACGCTCTACCTATGCGAAGGTTTGTTATTATTATTAATGCAGAAGAGATGCGCTCCGAAGCTCAAAATGCTTTTCTAAAAACTTTGGAAGAGCCTCGCGACGATGTTACTTTTATCTTGTTATCAGTTCAAAGAAATTTATTGCTACCAACCATAGTTTCTCGATGTATTCCAATTTATTTCCCTCCAATAGAAATTAATTTGATAAAGGATAAGCTAATTTCTGATTTTATGTTATCAGAAGAAGAAAGCAATTTAATAGCTCGCTTTGCCAATGGCTCTTTTACTAATGCACTTGATTTGATTAATTCGAATATCATAGCTTCGAGAGATAAATTTGTTAACATACTTCGGATTGGTTTAAAAAAAGAAGTTCCCTTCAAAGTGCTTTCCGAAGAAATAAATAGTCTTGTCGATAACATCGATAAGAAACAGTCTCAGCATTTGCTAATGCTATTAGAGCAATGGATTCGCGATGCCATTGTAGTTTCTAAATCCTCGGATGAAAGATATGTTATTAATTATGACGATATCGAGACGCTTAGACGATTTGCTAAGAATTTTGCATCGAAACCCTTATACAAGGCGATTCAAGAAATCGAAAATGCAAATTATATGGTACTTTCGAATGTTGCAATTTCGTCTGTCTTTCTCGACTTGGTTATAAAACTAAGGCAAATAATTCTTGAATCGTGAATTAAAATGTAAGTGAATTTTTTCTGAAAATTTATTTTCTTTTTTATCAAGGATTTGCAGAAAATTTTTTTAAATGAAAAAATTTTATTTTTTTGCTTTTTTGGGGTAGGGTATGGGGAAAAAAGGAAGAATTTTGAAAAATGGTAACAATCAAGATGTTTATAGTGTAATCGGAAATCGTTTACCACCGCATTCTCCCGATGCCGAAATGGCAGTGCTTGGTTCTATGCTTCTTGATAATGCAGCAATAATCCGTGCAGTTGAGCTGTTGTCGAAAGAAAGCTTTTATATCCAAAAAAATCAATTAATTTTTGAAACAATTGTAGCAATGTTCGAGAAAGGGACACAAGTCGATATTTTAACATTAACCGAAGAATTGAAAAAGAAAGGGCAATTTGAAACGATAGGAGGCGAACAATATCTTACCGACTTGCTATCGATTGTTCCAACTGCGGAGAATGTTGAGTATTATGGAAAAATTGTTCAAGAAAAGTATATAAAAAGAGCTTTAATTTCGACTGCGGGAAAGATAATTTTCAATTGTTTCGACGATTCTGGGGATGCTCTCGAAGAAGTCGATAATGCAGAGAAAATGATATTCGAAATCGCTGAACGTAGGTTTGCAAAGAATTATTTGAACATAAAAAAATTGATTTTCGGTGCAATCGACTCTTTAACTCATTTGATTGAATCGGATAAAAAAGGAATAACAGGCGTTCCAACTGGTTTTATCGATATGGACAGATATTTAGGTGGATTTCAAAAGTCAGACCTTATAATTATCGCTGCTCGGCCTTCCGTTGGAAAAACTGCATTTGCTTTATCCATAGCGAGAACTGTTGCGGTAGATTATAATATCCCAGTTGGATTCTTTTCACTCGAAATGTCTGCTCAACAACTTACTATGCGATTAATTTCATCGCAAACTGGTATAAACAATCATAAAATTCGAACGGGAAATATTAACCGAAAGGAGTTGAAAACTATAATAGATAAAATAACAAAGCTTTCGAATGCACCTTTATATATCGACGATAGCCCAAGGATAAATTTGTTAGAACTTCGAGCAAAAGCTCGGAGAATGAAAACTGAGCACAAAGTTGGATTAATCTTTGTGGATTATTTGCAGTTGATTGACCCACCAAAAGCTGAAAGTAGAGAACGAGAAATTTCTATTATCTCTCGGACATTAAAGCAGATTGCAAAAGAGTTGGATATACCGATTGTTGCACTTTCCCAACTTAACCGTTCCGTCGAGACAAGAGCTAACAAAAGACCGCAACTTTCGGATTTGCGTGAATCTGGTAGTATCGAACAAGATGCCGACGTTGTGCTTTTTATTTACCGTCCCGAAATTTACGACATAAAAATTTGGAGCGATACAAAAGAACCAACAGAAGGAACTGCAGAGATTATCATTGGCAAGCAAAGAAATGGTCCAACTGGTTCTTTCAGAGTGGTTTACTTTAAGGATACACTTCGTTTTGATAATGGTGAATTTCGATATCTGGACAAAGACTTACCTCCTCAGGAAGCAGAAAGTACGGAGATTGATGATGTAGAAGATTTTGAGGAAGAGATCGACGAGCCAGCCGAGGATTGGTAGTTTATTCGAGCCAGGGAAGATGTCGTAAGTCCACATTTCCACCCGAAAGTATTATAGCTACCTTTTTTTCTTCGAAGAAGTCTTTGTGTTCGATGACCGCAGCTAATGATACTGCGGCAGAAGGTTCGACAACTATTTTCATTCGCTCGAATAATAGAAACATTGCGTTGATAATATTTTCTTCGCTGACTGTTAAGATTTGTTCGACATTCCTTTTGATAATATTAAAAGTTCTTTCAGAAAGCGATGTTAAAAGTCCATCGGCAATTGTTTTAGGCTCGATTGATGGATAAAGTTTATTATCTCGAATTGACTTGAAGGCATCGTCGGCACCTTTTGGTTCGGCACCGATTACTTTCGTCTTTGGAGAAATTCCTTTGGTTGCAATAGATGTTCCGCTAAGAAGTCCGCCACCACCAACTGGTGCAACGATATAATCTAAGTTGTCGATTTCTTCTAAAGTTTCTTTGGCAACTGTGCCTTGCCCAGCAATGACGAAGGGGTTGTCGTAAGGATGAATAAAAACAGATTTATTCTTGGATACAAACTCATTTAGTGTTTCTTCCCTCGATTGCAAAGTAGGTTTGCAAAAAATAATTTCAGCATTGTAGTTGCGAACTGCGTTGACTTTTATTTGAGAAGCAGATGAAGGCATAACTATGGTTGCTTTTATTCCTAAAAGTTGCGCTGCATAAGCTATAGCTTGGGCGTGATTACCCGAAGAATGTGTAGCAACGCCCCGACTAAGGTCTTCTTTTTTTAATGAAAGCAAAGCATTTAAAGCCCCACGAATTTTAAAAGCCCCGACTTTTTGAAAGTTTTCGCACTTGAAAAATAATTCTGAATTACATAGCTTATTCAACGAACGGGATGTAAAAATTGGGGTTTTATGAATGAACGGTGCGATTAAGTTATGTGCATCGATAATATTTTTTAAAGAAATTGAATAATCTTCTTCATTCTTGTGGTTCCATTCCATACTCCTTCCATTCCTCTTTCGATGGTCCATAGATTCCCGGAACAGTTAGGGAGGCTTGTCGCATAAGTACAATCATTTGCGCCCGGTGGTGGATTTCGTGTTTAATGAATCCGTAAAGAATATCTTTTAACAAAAGTTTTTCCCCATAAAATTCGAACTCTTTGTTTAAATCCTCGTCGGTAAAGTTCTTCTTTAAATTTTCGACTAAAAGATGAACACAAGTTTCGTAGGCATACGAGAACTCGCTTACAACTTTTGGTGGAGGAAGGGAGTGGTCTGGACATTCAAGTTTCAATCCGATTTGCTGAAAAGATTCGGGTATTGATGTTACGATATGCCATGCAATTCTTCCGAGAGTTCTTCCTTCTGGATAGACTTTCTTCGAAAGGCTCTCGTTTGTTAAATGCTGAAAGACTTTTAAAGTGTTTTCAGATTCGATTTTGAAATCTTTAAAGAAATCGTCAAGCGAATTGTACATTTTTTCCCCTAATATTTTTTTAAATTGTAAATTAAACAAAAAATCCAAAATGCTATCTTATATTAAGGGAAAGCTAGTTGGTAAGTATGCCAATTTTGTCGAAATTGAATGCAACGGGTTTGGCTTCCGCTGTGCAACTACTTTAAATACAACCAGTAAATTAGGAGAAATTGGAAGCGAAGTTTTGCTTTATACCCAAGTGGTTTTTCGGGATAATAATTTCAATTTATATGGATTTCATTCCCTTGCGGAAAAGGAAGTATTTACCGAGTTAATCGAAATACCTGGTATTGGACCTAAAACTGCGATTATTGTTTTATCTTACTTGTCTGTATCCGAATTTTGGGATTGTATCGGAAAAGAAGAAACTACAAGACTAACTCAAATTCCAGGGATAGGTAAAAGAACAGCCGAGCGTCTGATTATGGAACTGAAAGAAAAAGTTAAGAAAGTTACGTTCGACAAACGGGAATCGGTCGATACCAATATTCAAAATCTTTTTAACGAAGCTGTCTTGGCTTTAAAAGTTCTTGGATATGGTGAACTTCAAACACGAAGCGTAGTTCTGAATATTCTTCAAGACAAAGCCAATAAGGACATTTCCATTGAGCTAGTTATTAAAGAAGCATTGAAAATCTTGAATAAAAAATAATCAGAGTTTAGAATGACAGTTAAAACCAGTAGTAAGCAAAGCGGAGGTAAATTCCTCTTCGCAGATTAAAACCTATTCCAGCGAAGTAGTTGTCCAAGAAATAATAGTCCAAACCGATACCAATATTAATTCCCGTCTTATTTACTGTTTTGCCCAAATAGTAAAGTGCCCCAAAGCCTGCTGGGTCGTTTTGGCGAGTCGAGCGGGCGAGTATTGAATCCTGCTGAACATAAAATCCTAAAGATGGAACTATTATGAAGTCGTCGAAAATTTCATAAAAGTAGTAAAAGTCTGTTGTAACAAGAATATAGGTAAAAGTAAATTCTTCGTACTCACCTTGTTTTGGCATCGGGAATTGGTTAAAATCTGGATAAATATACTTTGGTGAAGGATTTGCAAAACCTGCCAACCCCATCGATACTCCCAAATTCCAAAATCTAAAACCTAAAGCGGCGCTTAATTTAATTTTCGTCCAGCCCAATTCACCGAAAACACTTTTTAAATTATCGCTCCAAAAAGATTCTTGTGAATAACACGACAAAGTTGAAAAGAGAAATAAAAGAATGATTTTCCTTTTCATTATTTCTCCATTAATATATCGTAATCGATTGTCTCTCGGTCGAAAGTTTTACTGATATAAAGAAAACGTTTCGGCACCCAGTAATTTTTAAAAATCTTAAGTTATAAAATCGAACAATCTTTCGGAAAAATACAACAAGTATTCTTTTTTTGATTCAAAAAGTTCGAGCCAATACAATATTCTACTTAACTGATTTGAACAATTTGAATCTTTCCAATTTGACATTTAAAAGAGCTCGGCAAGAACTAATTTACGAATTGTTGAGCGTAATATTTAGCTGTTAATTTTTCGCCAGTAGCTTTTTCAATCATCTGATTCCAATGGTATTTTGCCCCAACAGAAAAGATTTTATCGATTAAGTACTTGCCAACCATTGGATTATTCCAAAAACTATAATTTTCGGTTGGATTTCCTTTTTCAATGTTAACTACTATGTAATTATAAAGTTGTGATGCAAGAAGTTCACCAAGTAAATAGTTGTGGTAATAACAAGGACTCGTCGCGATGTGAATTTTCGTTGCCCAATCGGGTTCGTTTCTGCCTTCTGGTTTTTTAATCATTTGGTATTTTTCTACTAAATCCCACCAGAGCTTGTTCAAATCTTGGTCCGGATTTTCGTACATACTCTTTTCGAAACGGAACATAACTTGGGACCAACGACTGAACACAAGTTGTTGTAATCTAAGGGTTTTTTCGACAGCATCTTCAATTTTTGCAATTTCGTCGGCAGGAATTTTTAGAACATCTAACATCCATTTTGGATTCGATGCTTTTCTTCCGAAAATCATTGCAATTGCTTCGGTTGTAAAGATGTGTGCTGGCGACTTTAAATCCCAAGGTAAATTGTCGTCGAGATATTTTTCGTAAAGAGCGTGCCCATTTTCGTGCAATGTTGTTTCCATCCATCTCGCGTTGGGTTTGATGTTGCAAAGAATTCTAATATCTTTCTTGTCCCTGTCAACATTAATGCAAAAAGCATGTTGGTTTTTTTGTTCCCTTTCGTATAGGTCGCTCCGCGCCATAATATCGTCGATTGGCAAACCAATCGATGCGTAGTATTCGATTGCAATTTTAGCTATATCCTTGTCTTTGTAATACTTATCCAAATCGACATCGTAGATTTGCGGTGCTTCTTGGAAAAATCGATTTTGATAGTGCCAAGGCATAAGTTCTTCGGGTTTGATTTTGTATCTTTTGGCTAAGATTTTGTCCATAATTTCTTTTTCTTTTGCAAAAGCATCTCGGGTAAGTTTGTCGAGTTCATCGAAGATTCGTTCTATTTCTTCTGGGTCCTGTTCACTCAAACGCAAGCTCATATCGTGGAAGTTTTTAAAACCAAGTTCGCGAGCAATTTCATTTCTTAACTTGACAAGCTTGATTATATCGTTAGCAACGAGTGGTCCAATCTTTTTATGAGCCTCCCATACTTGCTGTAATTCTTGGTTATTTGTAGATTTTTTTAGAATTTCTTCTACATCGTTATCTGTTAATTTTCTTTTACCTACTATTGCCCTGAAAGTTGTATATTTGTTCTCAATTTCGGATTGTTGCTTGGTAATTTGATTAAGTTTAGCAGTGTCAACTTGTTTGCCAAGGAATGTCAAATATAGAACTTCGAGCCTCCTTCTCTTCAAACTGTCGTCAGTTAAGTTCGATTCCTTCAATTTTTTTATTCTTTGGAAAAGTTCTTTATTGGAAAGTATTTCATTCAAGACAATTTCTTTTTGGGCGAACAGTTCCCAATTTTCTTTTGTGCTGTTTGTTGCAGCAACAAAATACTGCAAGGCCATAGCATTGTATGCGGGGATAATTTTGCTTTCATACTCTTTAATTAGGCTCGCATAATCATTTTCGAAATTCATTTTTGCCTCCATATCAATTTTTTCGCGAGAACAAGATAAAATTGCGATTAAAAATAAAGACAAAAAAAAGTAACTCAATATCTTCATTTTTTGATACCTATTAAATTTGAAAAAGCAAAATTATTAAAAACTTTCCATCGAGATGGTTTAAAAAATTTATTTTTTAAAAAAATTTGGATATTTGATAAAATTATTTTAAATTTGAATTGCAGTATAATGAGGGGTTAATCTAACCATAAGGTTAGGTTTTTATGTTTATGGGGGGAGATTTAATTCAATATTTCCAAGAAAGTGGTTTTTACCAAACCTTTGAGAATTTTTCTCGAAATTTTTTCCTTTTTGTTTTAAACTCGATTACCTCCTACTCTTCTTTAACTACCAAAATTATCTCTGAACGATGGCTTAGATTTTCTATGGTTTTAAATGATGTTGAATTCCAAAGAAAGAAAAATGTTTCTTATTAAAGTTGCAAACAAAAAGATAAAAATTTATGGACAAAAAGAACAAAACTACAAGTATAAGTAAAAACGATGAAAAGTTTTGTGTTGGATTAGATATTGGGACTTGGAAGATATGTGCGACAGTTTTGTCGAATTCACCACAAGAGATTGAGCCAACAATATTAGGTGTTGGTATTATTGAAAGAAAAAGGAATAAAGGTCGACATGGTAAAGTCGACAATATCCAACACACCACTTTAGATATAGAGAGTGCAATTAATTCTGCAAAGACTCAATCTAACTTGGATTTTAAGTCTGTAGTTGTAGGTATTTGTAATCAAAACATTAGATTTCAAGAAAGTCGGGGAGTTGTTTCTGTTAATTCTCAAAATAGGGTTATCACCGACGAGGATGTACAACGCGTTTTGGAAGAGGCAAGACAAATTGGACTAACGCAAGAATACCAAACGATACACGTTATCCCGCAGGAATTTATAATTAATAATAATTTGAAGGGAATTGTTAACCCAATAGGTATGAGTGGTAATAGGCTTGAAGTCCAGACAAAAGTAATTTCCGCTTTGGCTTTGGATATTAAAAATATATCGCTTTGCCTCGAAAAAAATGGATTAGAGGTCGAAAGCTTTGTCTTCGAACCACTTGCTACTGCTTTGGCTATTTTAGATGAAGACGAGATGGAGTTAGGAGTTGCAATAGTTGATGTTGGTGAACTAACTACTGATGTAGCAATTTTTTTGGACGGAGTAATGAGGTTTGCAAGCAGTGTTCCATTTGCCGGAAGGCATATTACCGATGATATTAGGCAAGTAATGAATATAGTGTTTTCGCAAGCAGAAGAAATTAAGAAGCAATCTGGTCATTGTTACATCGATACTTTAAGGGAAAATCGACAGATTATGGTTCCAGGTATTCGCGGTCGTAAGCCGATGACTTTTAGCAGGAAGCAAATTTGTCAAGTCATTCAGCCAAGATTAGCAGAAATATTTGAATTAGCAAAAGAGGAATTGGAAAAGTCAAATTTGATTCATCGTTTAGGTGCTGGTATAGTTTTAACTGGTGGAACTGTTCTTATCGAAGGAGTTGAAGATTTAGCCAGCGATGTTTTTGGTATGCCAGTTAGGATTGGTTACCCGTCGGATTTAAATTACAAGGGGCTTGCCCAAGAAGTTAACAAACCATTCTTTTCTACCTCTGTTGGATTAGCTCTTTGGGGTTTGAAGAATACCAATATTAAGCAAGAAACGAACAAAAGCAGTGATGTACAAAGGAATGGTAAAAAAGTTGGTCTTTGGCAAAAGGTTGTAGAACTTTTTAAAAACTTATAAATTAGAAAAAGGGGGGGAAATATGATTGAGTTGGATACTACTTTTGAAGCGGTAACGAAGATAGCTGTAGTCGGTGTTGGGGGGGCTGGTTGTAATACGATACAAAACTTGTGCAATTTTGGGCTCGATGGTGTTGACCTCATCGCCATTAATACTGATGCAAAACAACTGAAAAATATTAATGCTCAAACAAAAGTAATCATAGGAAAAACTCGAACCAAAGGACAAGGGGCAGGTTCGAATCCAGAACTTGGGAAAATCGCTGCAGAAGAAGATTTTCAAACAATAGTGGATGTCCTTAAAGGAAAGGATATGATATTTATCGCTACTGGAATGGGCGGAGGAACTGGTACTGGTGCATCTCCTATTGTTGCACGTGCAGCAAAAGAAAATGATTCACTTACGGTAGGTGTGGTTTTAACTCCATTGAAAAGCGAAGGACCAGAGCGTTGGAATAATGCTTTAATTGGTATTGAAAATATCAGAAAGCATCTCGACGGCTTGCTAATAGTATCGAACGAAAAACTTTCTCGACTTTCGAAAGAACAAAGCTTATCTTTTAAGAAAGCTTTTCAACTTGCAGACAGAATAGTTTTTGATGCGACAAAAGGGATAATTGATTTGATTAATAATGTCGGCGAGATTAATGTTGACTTTGCGGACGTCAAAGCAGTTATACAAGGTAAAGGGGATGCATTGATAGGTAAAGGTTTTGGCGAAGGCGAACAACGTTCCTTCTTGGCAGTCGAAACTGCCTTGAATTCGCCACTTTTGGAAGGAGTTGATTTAAGAAATGCGCGTAGTGCGTTGGTTCACGTAACTTGTGGAGAGGACTTCCTTCTTAATGAGCTTGATATTATTTTGAACAAAATCAAAGAGGCAACGAATCCCAATTTACATATTATTCCCGGTGTAGTTACGCATCCAGAATACTCCAATTCCGTTTCTGTAACAATAATAATTACTGGCTTCAACAACTCCTTTATTCAAGATTACTTAGGCGACAAAAAAGAGCTTGGGAAGAAAAAAGTAAGGCTGGAAACCGATTTAAAAGAGGAATTTCTTTCGATTAAATCTAAAGAAAAGATTATTCTGAATTCCGCTGACTCTTTTCAAACTTTGCAAATGAAGAAAAATGACGGAATTGATATAAACGACAGAAATGCTCCGGCTTGTTATCGAAAGCAGTTGAAACAGAATATAATAGGCAATGTTGGGACTGAACCAGAGAAAATCAACCAAAGAGAGCCATTTTTTATTTCAAACGAAGAGATTAACTCAGTTTCCGAAGACGAAATAGAGGAAAACCCGAATTTCCCAAGTCGGAATAATAATAGCCCAACGATAATAAAAAAGATGATGGATTGAATTAAGATTTTGTTAGTTTCTTCATTTACAGACTTCCTCCGTTTTGGGAATAAATTCATAGTATAGTCGTTGGATGCATTCGATAATTAAGTCATTTCGAATATAACCCAAAGTATTGAAGGTTCTGTTGCAGTGAAATTTTTTATCGGAAAATATTTATTTCTGTAGGTCAAATATTTTTTAAGTCTTCCACTCGGAAATTTCGAGTTTTATAATTTTTTTTCAACTATTTGATTGACTTTTACTTTTCATTTACGAGTGGAAACATTTTAAAAGGGTTTTGAGATGTGAACTACGAACAAGTAATGTTAAGCAAAGGTGGAAAATTAAATTCTGAATTGAAATTTGGGGAATGAATTATCTTTTCAAGTTACCTTTACAGAAATTATCTTTTTTAATTATTTGTCTTGGCATTTGTCTATTTTTGTATTTTAAAAAAGTTTCGAACTATGAAAGTTGCTGTTATAGGATTAGGTTATGTCGGATTACCTCTTGCATTAGCCATTAAAAAGAAAGTCGGATGCGAAGTAGTTGGCTTCGACCCAAACGAATCGAAAGTAAAGAAAATAACTCAAGGAATATGCCCAATCGAAGACCAACAAGCCGAAGAAGATTTAAAAATTGTTTCGATAAAAGTATCTTCGAGCGACGAAATAATTGAAGGCTCGGATATTTATTTCGTCTGTGTTCCAACTCCCGTTCTCGACGATTATACGCCCAACCTTCAACCTTTAATAAATGCAATAGAAACGATTGCAAAGTTCCTTCAACGGGGGCAAATTGTGGTGGTTGAATCTACAATTAATCCCGGTGTTTGCGATGAACTTATCATCCCCAAACTGCAGGAATTGACTGGATTAAAGGTATTGAGGGATTTCAATGTTGCACATTGCCCTGAGCGAATAAACCCCGGCGACCCGAAGTGGAATGTTTACAATATTCCACGAAACGTTGGGGCTACGAATATGGAAACAACTCGCTTTATTGCCGATTTTTATAGAAAATTTATTGATGCTGAAATAAACGAAATGCCAGACCTTAAAACCGTCGAAGCTACAAAAATTATTGAAAATACTTTTCGCGATATAAATATTGCTTTCGTTAATGAAATAGCGAAGAGTTTCGATATCCTTGGCATTGATATAATTGCAGTTATTAAAGGTGCTTCGAATAAACCTTTTGCCTTTTTGCCACATTATCCCGGTTGTGGAGTTGGTGGACACTGCATACCCGTCGACCCTTATTATTTAATTGATAGAGCAATGAAAAGCGGATTCGAGCATAAATTTTTAAAATTAGCCAGAGAAATTAACAACTCGATGCCAAATTATACAATTTCTCATTTAGTTAATGCTTTAAATGAATTTTCTAAACCAGTAAGTGGAACACAAATTGCTCTTCTTGGGCTTTCTTACAAGCCGAATGTGAAAGACCTTCGCGAAAGCCCAGCTTTGAAAATTAAAGCCTTGCTCGAAAAAATGAAGGCGAAGCTTGTTGTTTTCGACCCATATTTTCCTGAGCTTTCTACTGCGGAAAGTTTGGAGGAAGCTTTGCAAGACACTTTTGCTATTGTGCTTGCCACTGCTCACGATAGTTTTGGAATTCTAACAGCAGAGTATTTAAAGAAATTTGATATCAAGGTTGTTATAGATGGGAGAAATTATTTAAATAAGGAAGAAATTAAAAGTGTAGGAATTTATTATAAAGGCATAGGGAGGTAAAGGTGCAATTTATTGATTTACAGAGGCAATACGAACGAATAAAAGAACGACTAAACCAGAGATTGTCGAAAGTTCTCGAAAGTTGTAAGTTTATTTTAGGACCAGAAATTGTCGAATTGGAAGAAAAACTGGCAAACTTTGTTGGTAGAAAGTATTGTGTTTCTTGCTCATCGGGGACCGATGCTTTACTTATGACTTTAATGGCTTGGGAAATAGGCGAAGGTGATGCTGTTTTTACTACACCATTTACATTCATTGCAACATCTGAAGTAATTAGGTTACTTGGTGCAACTCCTGTTTTTGTCGATATCGAGCCAACTACATTTAATATTGACCCAGATAAACTTTTAATGGAAATCGAAAGAGTTAAAAAAGAACGCAAGTTGCGTCCGAAGGTGATTTTGCCAGTTAATCTTTTTGGTTTGCCAGCCGATTACGGGAAAATTTTAAAAATTGCAAAAACTTACGAGTTGCGTGTGTTGGAAGATGCTGCCCAAAGTTTTGGTGGTAAAAGGGATGGGAAATTTTCTTGTTCTTGGGGTGATGCTTCGGCTACTTCATTTTTCCCTGCCAAACCATTAGGTTGTTATGGGGATGGTGGAGCAATTTTTACCGATAGTGATGAACTTTATCAAATTTTACTCTCGATTAGAATTCACGGGCAAGGAAAGGACCGCTACGATAATGTTCGTTTGGGACTGAATGGAAGATTCGATACGATTCAAGCTGCTATTCTTCTTGTCAAACTCGAAATTTTTGAAGAAGAATTGGAACTACGAAATAGTATTGCAAATAAGTATATCCAACTTTTAGATGGAAAAGTAACTACACCAGTTATTCCAGATGGCTGTTCCTCTTCTTGGGCACAATTTTCTGTACTTGCAGATTCGAAGGAAGAAAGGGAGCAACTTTTAGAAAGCCTAAAGTTAAATGGAATTCCAACAGCGATTTATTATCCTAAGCCATTACATTTACAAAAAGTAAACGAGGATTTGGGATATAAACTCGGCGATTTCCCCATTTCGGAAAGTATTTCTGAAAGAATTTTTTCTTTACCTATGCATCCATACTTAAAAGACGAGGAACTGGAACTAATTGCAAAGTCTTTCTCTCATTAAATTACACCTTTAGATACTATTGCTGATTTTTCGATTTTGCTTTGGATTTCAAATTTATTTCGAAGATACTTCTCGATATGAAAAGTTATTGCTTACTTCTTTTTTAACATTTTCCATTTAATAATTTTTGAAATTATACTAATTTTACATTTCACAATTGGGGTAAATTATGTTTGAAAAAATTCAATCTTTGTTAGGAAACGAAGCTGAATATCTGCTTGGTTTCACAAGTCCAAAGATTAGCAAAGAGTTGCTTACTTTGCCGGGACCTGATTTTATCGACCGTGTCTTTGCTCAATCCGACCGAAACAATAGAGTTTTGGGGAATTTGCACAGGCTTTTTAATTCTGGAAGACTTTCGGGGACGGGTTATCTTTCGATTTTACCTATCGACCAAGGAGTTGAACATTCCGCTGGTGCAAGTTTTGCGAAGAATCCAATTTATTTCGACCCCGAAAATATCGTAACTTTGGCAATCGAAGGCGGTTGTAATGCTGTTGCTTCGACTTTTGGAGTTTTGGGTATGGTTTCGAGAAAGTATGCTCATAAAATTCCCTTCATTGTTAAAATCAACCACAACGAATTGTTGACATATCCGAACAAATACGACCAAGTTTTGTTTGGTACCATCGAAGAAGCCTATAATCTTGGTGCAGTGGCAGTTGGTGCCACAATTTATTTTGGAAGCGAAGAAAGTTCTCGGCAAATTGTAGAAATTTCTGAAGCCTTTGCTTTTGCCCACGAACTTGGAATGGCTACTATACTTTGGTGTTATTTAAGGAATTCAGCATTCAATCGAGACAAAGATTATCATATTTCGGCAGATTTGACTGGTCAAGCAAATCATCTTGGAGCAACACTTCAAGCCGATATAATTAAACAAAAGATGCCGGAAAATAATGGTGGATTTCTTGCCTTAAATGTTGAAAGTAAATCTTACGGGAAATTCGATAAAAGAATGTATGATGAATTGTGTTCGGACCATCCAATTGACCTTTGCCGTTATCAAGTTGCAAACAATTATATGGGTAAAGTTGGCTTAATCAATAGTGGAGGTCCTTCGGGCGAAAATGATTTGGCTCAAGCAGTAAAAACAGCAGTGATTAATAAACGAGCAGGTGGGATGGGATTGATCTCTGGACGGAAAGCATTTCAAAAACCAATGAAAGAAGGTATCGAACTACTAAATGCAATACAAGATGTTTACCTTTGCAAAGAAGTTACAATAGCATAAAGTTGGAAAAGGATTTAAGACTATAAATTGTTGCAATTCCCAATTGTTTCCAAATCTCGAAGAGATTAGTTAGTTTTCCTGCTTATAGTGGTTTGGCTAAAGCAAACGATTTTATGCTGTTAATTTGGTGATAAAGTTACAAATAAGATTGGTTAAAACAGATGATATACAGTGGCTGTTTTTTCGTCCAGCAATCATTTGTCTTTGATTGTACTGAATAATCATTTTGAATAAATAAATTTGAACCTTTTCCAGAAGCAAAGTTTCTGTCATTGCCACTTGAAAATTTCATTATATTAACAGGAGTTGCAGTATCTCAAAAAGGAACTTTGAATTTGTTACTCCTTTTAATGGTGAAAGGCAAAAACAACAAGTAAGATATGTAACTTCTAAAAAATGAGAAGGTTATAACAAAAATTTAGTAATCAAAATCCCAAATAAAATTGTTGATTTTACCTTAGCTTTGCGATTTTTATGGCTTCGGGAAAGAGTTCGAGTGCCTTTATAAATTGGTTATCTATTGAATAAAATATTTGGTTGAACTCGTTCGAAGTCCAAAGGATACGAGCAATTTGAGCTTTTAAGTAAGTTGCATAATAGTCTTTGTCTTTTTCCCAAGATTGCTCGTCGATTTCGATTCCTTTGCTTTTGACAAGTTGCTTGAACTCCTCTAATACCGATTCGGTGATAGCAAAATTTCTATTAAATTGTTGAAAATCTGGGTATTTACCTTTAATTTCGTCTATCTTTTTCCTTAAATTTTTGTCGACAAATTCGAGGAATAAGTTTCGCGAACGAATAGTTACAGACAATCTTGTGATTGTGTCGGATTTGATAATGTAGTCGGGAGTAATACCCCCACCGCCGAAAACTACTCTCTTTGATTTTGTATAATAAATGGGTAGAGAGTCAATTTTGATTTTTTTCGCTGGGTCGGTTTCCTTTTCGTTGAAATTTTGTACTTGTTTTATTATTTTCTCGTAAGCGTCGTAAATGTATGAACCTTCCTCTAAATCGAAGCGTCCAACAAGGTGTCTATACTTGTCCTTGTCTTTGTAGGGCCTTTGAATTGTTCTTCCAGAAGGAGTAAAGTATTTAGCAATTGTTATTCGCATTGCAGAGCCATCGCCCAATTCGTATTGTCTTTGAACTAAGCCTTTGCCGAATGAAGTTTCGCCAACGATAAGGCCGCGGTCGCGGTCTTGAATTGCCCCCGAAACAATTTCGCTTGCGCTTGCCGAACCAGAATTAATTAGGACAATAATTGGAATTTTGGTATAATTTGTGTTCTTCGATGAAATATAAGTTTCGTCGAACTCGGGAAATCGACCCTTTGTGTAAACAATTGTGTCGCCTTCCGAAAGGAATTCTTCTGCCATTAAGAAAGCTTGGGATAGATACCCGCCTGGATTGTTTCGTAAATCCAGAACCAGTTTTTTCATCCCATTTTCGGTGAGTTTTCTTAGTGCATTGAGCAACTCATCGTGGGTAGTGGCTGCAAAGCGGTTAACAACAATAACTCCAATATCCGTTCCGTCGACCATAAAGGAAGCAGATATGGTATGGAGAGGGATTTTGTCCCGAATTATCTTAAAGTGGAGCAAATCTTTAACCCCTTCGCGTTTTATATCGACTTCGACAGTGGTTCCCTTTGGTCCCCTAAGCTTTTTCGGAACTTCGCTACGAGACATACCAACTGCACTAACTCCATTGATTTTAACGATTTTGTCTCCTGAGCGAATTCCTAATGCTTCGCTTGGTCCCCCTGGTATTGGTGCAACGATTACAATTGTATCGTTTATGATATCGAATTCCACACCAATGCCTTCGAAACTTCCTTGAAAGTCCTCTGTTACTCTTTTCATCTCTTCGGCGGAAATATATACACTGTGGACGTCCAATTCATTCAGCATACCTTTTATCGCAGCTTCAACAAGTTGATGGGAGTCGACGGGTTCTATATAGTTTTTTATTACTAAGTTCAGCGCCTTGTCGAATTTCTTAATCTGTTGGTAAAGATTATCTTTCGAAATTAGAGGTGAAAGATAGACTCCAATTACCAAGCCAAAAATCATTGCAAGAAAAATTATCCAAACTTTTTTCATATTTTGCCTCGAAAGTATAGAGAAATAAAACGAACGAAATTAAATAATATTAAACGATTTTTCAAAATTACTTGCAACAATTTCGAAAAACGAATAGTTTATGCTTTTATGGTTAATTTACCGTAGGTTGTTCTTTCCAGCATTAAATAGCGAGGCTAAAAGATTGCTTTGCTTTTGAATATCAACGAAACTATTAGAATATGGAATTGTTCTTAATCAATTTTTAGAAAATTTTTAAGCATAAAGTTTCCATTGGAGTCTTTCAAGATTACGAAGTAAGTTCCAATCGGAAAGTCAGAAATGTCAATTTCTACTAAAGAGCTTTTGAAATTAATTAAAGTGTATTCAAGCATTTTGTTACCAATGATGTCGGCAATGGTTACTTTTAATTCGCCTTGGAAATTTTTGTCGGGCGATATATATATTGTTCTATTTGCTGGATTTGGGAAAATATCGCTATGGTTCGAGTTGTTTAAAGATTTATCAATTTTAGATTTTACCAGAACTTTACAATTTGACATAGATTCAAGTTCGATAGGGATACCTATTCCAAAGAATACAAACTTCTGATTTGTACAATAAAATTCAATGTTTAGAGTATCGTAGTATGTATTTGTTTCATTAGGATTGAAACAATATGTTAGCGGGACTAAACTGCGGGGTGGGATACGAACTGGTAAGCTCGAAGGTATAATTGAAAAATTTCGGTTCTTCGAAAAGTATATTTTTTCTAATGGTAAAAGGTGGTTTCCATAATTATATAGTTCTAAGTTATAGCATTTTAAAGAACCTACTGGTAAAGGACCTAAATTGATTATAGTATCTCGGGGGTAATTGCTTACAGATAGGGTAAAACCTGGGATTGTATCGTAAAATTGAATTTCGTTGCCAACTGAATCTTCTGCAACTATACCTAAATAAGTATCTTGAAAAATATCTATTATCCTAATCTTGATATCAACCTTTTCCGGGAGTTTTTCATCGATTGTAATTTCGCAGTTTTTATTTTGAACGACTTCTACTTTTCTTAAACCTTTGTCGATTTCTAAACTGTCGCTTATATTTACATCCACATAAGTGAAGCAACTGTCTTTAAGAATTGTAACTTTTGGTTTTGTTTCATCAGAAACGAAAACTACTTTTAAAGCTAATATTTGGCGGCTTGTGCAAGAGTTTTCGATAATCAAAGTATCCACAATTGTTGTGTCTTTGTTGAATTGTATGCAGAAGGGAACGACGACTTTTCCTCCGGGTTGTATGGTTAATTTAGTTAAAGAATTAGAAGAAATTTTAGAGTTTTTCAAGTACATCCGTTCTATAATTTGCTCGAATCTACCATAATTGATGAGGTTTATCTCGGTACAAAAAGCTTTTCCCGCAGCAATCTGCGAGGAAAAATAGGGCATCCCCTGTGATGACGGTTCTAATGCTACTGTAAAACCGGGTATCCATTCCTCGATAACTTGACTTTTTAAGTTCATTGTATCGACAACACAAACGGCGAAACGACCATCCAACAAAGAGTCTATCAGCCGAAATCCAAAATAGATTGTATCATTATGACGAAATTCATAGTGTTTGTAACAGTTTTGAGTCAGTGAGTCGATAGTTATCAAGTTGTTTAAAGAAGCATCGATTGCTCTTCGTTTGAACGCAAAGCCATTCCGAACAAAACAGCTGTCTGTTTGTAAGAAAGCAATTTGAGGGTCGAGGAAGTTTAAAACTTCGAAGTTGCAACCACCTATGTAACCATAAGAATTTGCTTGTCCATAGCCGTAAACGACTATACCAAAGCCAGTGTCGGCAACACAGAAGTGGACGCCATCATTAACCCTTATATTTGCGTAAACATACTCTGAACCCGGAATGGATTGAATTTGTGCAGCGGATAAGGGTAAACCATCTATTCGAAAGCTTTGCCAAGAGGCTCGCGGAATTACTATTGATATGTATTGTTCTAAGTAAACCTTTTGGTATGTGTTAGGATAATTTCTGCTTAATTCGTATGCTTGTGAGTTAATAACTCGATAACTTTTCATATACTGTTCGGTTGGTGGCATAATTGCGAAAAATGGGTCGCCAGAATAAGTTTGGCCAGAACCACAAGTCTTTTTAAATGCACCGACAAGGATTGGCTTGTTGGAAGAGACGAAATATGGCTGGGTTAATTCACGTTCGTAATACTCACCTTGGTTAATGGTTGTAACTTTGTTTCCATTAAGGTAAATTTCGGTATTATCTTCGGCGGCAAGGACTCGGAACAAGTCGGTCCCTTCTCTTATTTCGCTTTGGGATTTAGCAAAAGGAACGACGATAGAATTTTTCCCCCAAGTTGAAACGGGTGGGATTTGTTCGGTTAAAATATCTCTCGAAGGATTATTCACCGAGATGCTAATAGGAATTTTTGCTCGTTGATGTCCCGAAAAGACTGCGATAGGTTTGGATGAACGAATTTCTGTGCCAGTCAAGTCGCCATTCAAATTTGTTGGGTCGATGTTAGCTTGAACAAGATAAACTTCCCCTTTGTTTAGTCTTATATTTTGAACGTTCAATCCATTTCTTGCAGTAGGGGAACTTGGGAAAATAGTAATACTCGTGTTGTCTTCGGTTGCAACTATTGCAAATTCCGAAGGTGTACTGCTGCCCTGCAAGTTGTATGGCGGAAAGAAATCGACAGAGCCATCACTGTCGTAACTTAGAATAAAGTATCTCTTATCTAAAACGTCGGTAGGCAAAGCAAGAAATGCATCCGATGTTGTTACTGCTTGATTTAAACCATAAACGGTTACTTCTTTTTCGCTTGTTATGTGGAAAGAATTTTTCGCAATTCTTTCGTTTTGATTTGCTGTTGTATTGTGATTTATTACACTACTTTGATTGTATCCTGTTAAACAGTAGTCGAAAGAAGGTACTTTGAATACATAAACCTGTGTTGGGTCGGTAATAACAAAATTAATAGAATTGTAAACTTCATCTCTACTCCAAAATTCAATTTTGCCAGTTGTTGGTTCAGAGCAAGTTATGAAAATGTATAAGGAATCACCATATTTCAATCTTGGGTCATTTTGATAGTAATTATTATGATAATTTGGAAGAAAGGTAAGCCAAAAGTCTGTTCCTTTGCTATCTTTTATTATCTCTTTTTGGCTTAACGAAACATTAGTAACAAAGAAAAAACTTAAAAAAAAGGAAAAATATATTTTTATCATTTTAACCATCTTAATAATAAAAAAAATTTAAACACTTAAAATATCAAAAAGTTTCAATGTTTTTTTGAAATTCGCAAAAGTTATTAATGGGGCAGATTGCACACTTTGGTTTTCGACTTAAACAAAATTTGCGACCGTGTGCTATTAAAAGATGAGTGAAATTGACCCATTTATCTTTCGGGACGATTTTCATTAGTTCGAATTCTATTTTTTTTGGGTCCTTTGTTGCTACTAATCCCAATCGGTTTGTGATTTTGACAACGTGAGTGTCGACGACGATAGTGGGTTTGTTGAAAATATGAGATAAAATCACGTTGGCTGTTTTCCTTCCAACTCCCGGCAATTTTGTAAGGTCACTTAAATTACTTGGGACTTCTCCATTGAACTCAGCTAATATTTTCTTTGAGCTTTCGATGATATGTTTTGCCTTGGATTTATAATATCCAGTTGAAAATATTATTTTTTCTAGTTCTTCGGGTTTAAGTTTGGAAAAATCACTTGGATTACGATATTGTTCAAAAAGTTTTTTAGTTACAATGTTTACCCTTTCGTCTGTGCATTGAGCCGATAAAATTGTTGCGACAAGTAATTCAAAAGAAGAAGAATGATTTAGCCTAATTTTTGCATCTGGAAATTCTTTCTCTAAGATTTCTATTACTTTTTTAACTTTTTCCTTTTTCTTCATCTTTTGTTTTTTGTCTGAGTATTAGAATGTTCTCGATGATAGATATAGGTGGGATAATCAACACGAACGACTTTTAATCCAATGTTTTTAGCTACTTCGAAGAGCCGAGCGTCTTCACCGTATTCTAATTTTGGGATGCCACCAAGTTTAGAAATTTGTTCTTTTCGGATGAAAAAAGTTCCTCCGACGACGCATTTCTCGAGCGAAATTAGTTTTCGAGGGTTATTTATATCGGGGACATATTTTGACCCAATTACTTTATAACCACCGTAAAGAAAATCGATAAATGGATTTTCGATGAGTATTCTTTTTCTCATCGATAAATGGTTCGTTTCGTATTCGTCGTCGGAATCAAGGAAGGTAATGTATAAACCGTTTGCCAGTTTTATTCCAATTTCCCGGGCATATGCTGAGCCTTTGTTCGATTGGTAAATATAAACAAAACGATTATCTTCCTTGCAAAGTGAAATAGAGTAAAAGTGGGTATTGTCGGTGCTTCCATCGTCGACAATGATAGCTTCCCATTGTTTTTCATATTGTGAAATCAAGGAATTAATTGCTCTCTTAAGCAGTTCTAATCGATTGTATGTTGTAATTATTACACTAAAAAAAATATCGTGCATTTAAAAAATGCTATGATATAGAAGTACACAAATTAAGAAATTTTAGTCTTCTAAAAAGGCTTCTGATTTCGATAGTTTGGAAAAGTCGTTTGGGGTGAGTCTGCGTGCACCAATAAATCGAGAGCTATAATATTTGCTTTCCAAAGAGGAAACCGTAACACCATAGCGAGAACTTGAATGGACAAAGAGATTATCGCCAAGGTATATGCCGACGTGGGAAACATATGCGTGGCGACGTGTGTGGAAGAAGACAAGGTCTCCAAATTCAAGTCGATTTCTTTTTATGGGAATTCCAATATTAATTTGTTCTCTTGCTGTGCGTGGTAGGAGGATACGAGCAGAGGAGTAAAAAATTTGTCTTGTGAATGCAGAACAATCTATTCCTCGATTGGTAGTTCCACCGAAATAATATGGTGTCCCAAGCCACTTTAGAATATTCTCCATAATTTTTTTCTTACTAATACCCGAAAATAGATTGCCTCCGATTTGCATATAGTCGTCGCCTTCGACGTAACTTATGTACATAGTTCTAAAGACATCGAGGTCGATTGGCTTGTCGTCTTCGATTTCCAATTCAATTGGGTCGTCGCCTTGGTCTAAAATTAATGAATCCAGAAGGATGAAATCATCTTCTTCTATTTCTCCGTTAGCGAGTTGGAGAAGGTAATTAGCACTGGAGGAATTCAATATATTTAGAGCCTCTGCTTTAGTTTTTTGTGGGTTGTAATGTCGGCTTGCCTTTTTCTTTTTTTTCTTTTTGAGCTCACTTGTTTTTTTTGCTTTTTTCGAAAATGTTTCGGGGGGATTTACAAAGTATAATAACAAAAAGGGGGAAATTACCAGCAAAATTAAAGTTTTGATTTTAAGTTGGTATATAAATTGCATACAACCCCTTTATGTTATTCGTAATATCTTTTCAGTGATTATATAAAGAACAAAAGTGCAATAAAATAATAGTGTTAGAAACTTGCAATTAATTTTTTTTAATGAATAAAATTTAATTTTTGAGTAATTTTTCCATTGCCAAGTCAAAAATTATCGGAGGTATAGTTTTTTGAACTTTATGTAATGTAAGGACTTAGATTTGTAAGTCGAATGAACATAATTTTTAATTAAAATTAAAAAATTAAAAAATTATTAGTCGCAAAAAATTTTGTGTAAAAAATTCTACAGTGGAAAAAAAATTTACTTTCTCCTAGCAAAATCCGAAAAATTCCTTTGAAAAGCAAATATTGATGGGAAAAATACTCGGTGTATGATTTCGTTTATTTTATTTTTTTCTGCGTAAATTATTTTTGATTACTTAACAGTTATAGTTTTTTTACGACGTATTTTACTTTTTGGTAAAGTTTGCAGGTGGATGCTTGATTTTCAGTTTGTGTTTTATATGCATTAATTTTGTTCTTAGTTTCGTATTTTTCATAAAGGATGTTTGGATGGATAACTACAATAAATTAACTCCCGAAGAAGAACGGATAATTATACATAAAGGTACGGAGCCACCCTTTTCTGGTAAGTATTATAAACATTTCGAGAAAGGGATTTACACTTGCAAACGTTGTAATACGCCTTTGTATCGTTCGCTCGATAAATTTGATTCAGGCTCAGGTTGGCCCAGCTTCGACGACGAAATTGCTGGTGCGGTTCGGAAATTGCCCGATTCTGACGGTATTCGAACAGAAATTGTTTGTGCTAACTGTGGGGCACATCTTGGTCATATTTTCTTTGGGGAAAATTTAACTCCCAAAAATGTTCGTCATTGTGTAAATTCTCTTTCTCTAAATTTTGTTCCAGAAAAGGACATACACTTGCAAGTTGCTTACCTTGCTGGGGGTTGTTTTTGGGGAGTTGAACATTTGTTAAAGCAACTTGATGGGGTAATTTCTACTACCGTCGGATATTCTGGTGGCACCAAGGAAAATCCGACTTATGATGAAGTTTGCACTGGTACTACTGGTCACGCTGAAACTGTGAAGGTTGAATTTAATCCCAATGTTATAACATATAAAGATTTATTAAAATATTTCTTCGAAATACACGACCCAACCCAAATCAATCGGCAAGGACCAGATATTGGCACACAGTATCGCTCTGTTATTTTCTATGTTGACGAAACTCAGAAGAAAATAGCAGAAGAATTGATTCATACATTAAAAGATAAAAAATATAATGTTGCTACAAAATTAGAAAAGTTCGAAGAATTTTGGGTTGCAGAAGACTATCACCAAGACTATTACTCGAAGCACGGGAAAACCCCTTATTGCCATTTTTATCAAAAGAGGTTCGATTAGTTTTTAGATTTAACTTTTGCTCGAAATTTCCCCAAGAAATTGCCAGTTATTTTGCTTCAAACTCAACTTAATTTTGAATAATTTACACAAAAACATATTAAAGTCTGTTGGAGGAACTCGAGTGATATTTTGGTTTTTTTAATCTTTTTTCCCGGTCAAAACATAAATCAATTATTAATAAATATCTCTTAGTAATTAGAATGTGTTTGGAGTTTGAAAAAAAATTTATTTATAATTGCTACTTTTTCTGCCGTCCAACGCAATAATATTCAAAACCGAATTTATCCATTTCTTCGAATGTATATAGATTTCTTCCATCGAAAATAATTGGATTCTTTAATTTATTTTTTATGGTTGAAAAGTCTGGATTTCGAAATTGATTCCATTCGGTGGCAATAATTAATGCGTCAGCATTTTGTAGGCAGTCATACATATTTTTTTCGAAACAAATTTTTGTCCCATAGTGTTTTTTAGCGTTTTCCATTGCGGCAGGGTCGTAGGCACAAATTTCAGCTGATTTTTCGAGTAAAGAGTCAATTATCTTGAAAGCGGGAGCTTCGCGTATATCGTCGGTATTGGGCTTAAAAGAAAGACCCCACAATGCAAACTTTTTATTATGAAGGTTATTTTCGAATCTGTTAAGAATTTTATCGATAAATCTTTTGATTTGTCGCAAATTTGCTTCGTAAGTGGATTTAACGATGTTAAGTTGGACGCCATATTCTTCGGATAATTTCAATAATGCTCTAATATCTTTTGGGAAACAAGACCCACCGAATCCGATTCCAGCAAATAAAAATCGGCGACCAATACGGCTATCCGAACCAATTCCAATTCTGACCTTTTCGATATCCGCACCGACGACTTCACAAAGTGCGGAAAGCTCGTTCATAAAAGAAATTTTTGTTGCTAAAAAAGCGTTTGCAGAATACTTGACAAGTTCTGATGTTCTTTCGTCGAAAACGTAAATTGGGTTACCACTTCTAACAAATGGTTCATATAAGTCGCGTAGTATTTCTTCTGCAAATTTGCTTCGGGTTCCAATCACAATTCGCTCTGGTTTTAACGAGTCTTCTACAGCAAAACCTTCGCGAAGAAATTCGGGATTACTTGCGACTGCGATGTTATTTTCTGGAAACGTCTCGTCTAAAATTGATTTTACAAGGTCTGCTGTTCCTACTGGTACAGTGCTTTTGTTTACAATAATTCTTTGCTCGACTATATTGTGCCGTTTGAAAATATCCCCAATTTCGCGAACAACTTTTAGGATGTGTTGTAAATCAGCGGACCCATCTTCGTTTGGTGGGGTAGGCAAGCAAAGAAATATTACTAATGAAGATAGAACAGCTTCTTCAAGATTTGTGGTAAAATAAAGCCTTTCTTCCTCGATGTTTTGTTTTAATATGGGTTCGAGTCCAGGCTCATAAATTGTTGGAATGCCTTGATTTAATAGTTTGACCTTGTGTTCATCGATATCGACGCAGGTAACGTAGTTACCAGTAGCGGCAAGTGTGGCACCCGAAACGAGTCCAACATAGCCAGTTCCTACAACACATATTTTGTACGACATAGAATCTTATCTCCTAAAGAAGTGATACATTATTTTATTGTCTTCTGAATATTGAAAAAATTATTTCACGCGAAAAAACCTCATAGTTAACTCGAATTATCAAATAAATTGAAAATATAAGGATTAAAAAATTTCCAATCCACATACTCCAAAATGATGAAATATAGCCGCGGTCGGCGAGTTTTTCTCCACCTATAAGACAAGCCCAGTAAAAAATGTAAAAACCAATAGATATTGCTGCAGCTATCCCGAAGTTACCTCGACGAGTGAGCATACCCAATGGGCATCCTACTAAAGTAAAGACAATGCAAGCAAATGGAATAGCATACTTTTTGTGAATTTCGACTTCGTATTGTCGAGCCCGCGTTTCTAAATCGAACATTCTATATGATTCCGATGTTAACTGTGTTTCCAAGTATGAAATATCCCGAGAGACTAAATCTTTTAGTCCATCTATCGTTGCCGAATCGAGATTATCTGTTTTAACAATAGCAAGAGCTGGTGTAGTTACTATTTTTTCAAGTTTTTTTTCGGTTTCTCTTGCAGCGTTTCTTGCAGCATTAACGATTTCTTGCATATCTTGAATACTCATTTCTCGGTCGCTTCGGCTAACCATTGCTTCGTTACTTCTTTCTAAAAGAAAGCCACGTGCATCCAGCATTAATTCCAGCCTTTCGAACTTTATCTTTTTATAATTGTGTAAATCATATGGGACTACTTGAAGAACTTCGCCTTTGTATAAAGTGAACAAGAATTTGCTGATGTTTGGCAGAAAGAGGACAAATCCCGAGTCTGCCGAAATTGTGCTTGTTTTATACGAATCGGACAAATCGTAAATGTTTATCCCGGTTATACTATTGGAGATTGAATCGACCCACCGTGCAAGAATAGTGTAATTTTCGATAAGAGTAGAAAATTGCCCTGCTTCTAAGGCAAACGTTGGTTTTTTTCTGTTTATGTCCATCATTAAAATTTTTGCCTGGTGGTTGGATTCTGGCAGAACTCGGTCGTTAAACCAAAGGAGGAATAAAAATAGTAGGAATGAAAATATCAAAACAGAAGAAAACATTTGGAAAAAGCTCGCTCCACCAGATTTCAGTGCTGTTATTTCGTAATTTGCAGACATATTTCCAAAGGTCATTAAAGTCGAAAATAGCACTCCCATTGGAATTGCAAGCACTATCATCCAAGACAAATTTAATGTGATTAAATGAAGAATTACCCAAATACTTAATCCTTTACCTACGAGCTTGTCTAAGTCCCTCATTAAAAACTGAAACAAAAAAAGGAAGACAACCAAAACAGTGCCAAATAGGAAAGGTCCAAAGTGTTGTCGTAAAATATAGAAATTAATTATTTTCATACACTACAAAATTAGGGAAAGAAAGGTTTTGGACTTTGATGTATTTGTTTGTCGAGTATTTTTTTGTATTCCAAAAAAATTATCTTAATGTTGTTTTCGACAGAATGGTTTTCGCTAATGTATTTTCTTGCTTGCTCACCTTTATATCTTGCATAATCATAATTTTTGATTAATTGAACAACATAAGTGGCAAATTCTTCTGGGTTGTCGCTTGCAAATAATCCGTTCTCTTCTGTAGCTGTAATTCCTTCTTTACCTACAATTGTAGAGACTACTGGTAATTCCATTGCCATAGCTTCCAAAATTTTAACTCGAATCCCGCTACCGACAAACAATGGTGATATCGCTAAATTTGCTCGATTGTAATAGGGTTGAACTGAATCGACATATCCAACTAAGCTAACATTTGTGAAATTTTTTAGAGAATTTGGAGCATCTTTCCCAATAATTGTCAAGACGACATCGGGAACTTCTTTTCTTACGATTGGAAATACCTTTTCGAGGAACCAGCGAAGGCCATTAAGATTATGAACCCAACCGAAAGTTGTAGCAAAAACAATTTCTTTTGGATTTCTTTTGGCTGTTCTGTCGGGTTTCCATTTATTCAAGTCAATACCGGGGCTAACGGTTACAATATTAGATTTTTTGGCAAGCTCCATCGCTCGATTTCTATCTTCGTCAGTACAACTAAAAACAACTTGGGCGCTTTCTATTGCTTCCTTTTCTTTCTCCTTTAAGAGTTTAGTTTGTTGGTTAAGAAAAATCCATTGAGGTGAATATTTAATTTGTTCGTCAAGGTAACGTTTCCAAATAATCCATTCAATATTGTGTAGTCGCAATCCAAAAGGCTTTTTTGTGAGGTCTTGGACCCATTTCCCTAAAGAATATAGAGATGTGTGGTCCAAGTGTACAATATCGAAATCTAATTCGGGTAATAATTCCAAGAAAAAATTTCTTGATTTTCGAGTAAAAAATTTCTCTGTGAGAATTGGCTTGTTGAGCAAAAAAAATTTTATTATACGCGGAAGTGTGTTGGAGGTAGAGTGACGAAGAAGTCTTAATGTACAGAATTCTTCGAAATGGGCTATGTGTTCATTAGGTATTTCTTTCGAAGAAAAGGCTACTAATGTAACTTTAGCTCCGAAAGAACTAAGAGTTCGAGTTATGTTGTAAATGCCAATTTTCCCACCACTATCGAGTGGGTAGGGAAATTGAGGACTAATTTGTAATATCTTCATTTTTTTCTTCGTTTGAATCGTGAGCTAAGCATATATATGTAATTTCTTATAATTCTCAAAAATAGGCTTCGTCCCATAGTTATTTTTTTTAATTTGTCTTTGGGTGGAACCATTCTTTCTGTTCGTACGGTTTTGAAAATTGTGTAGCACATTAAAAGAAACCCTTCGATGAGAATTGACGGTTTAAGTCCTTTTGCAATTCCTTCGAGCAATTGAGCAAGAACTATCAAAATTGTCCTTCCTAATGCTCGAAAAAAAGGGAAGTAACGCCAAGAAAAGCGTATAAATTGTTCTGAAGTAGTTAGCCAACGGTGTGGTCTGTTTCGTTCTTTTAAACTTGCAAAGTGAAGGACTCTAATATTTGGGAAATATCTTATGTTGAAACCTGCGATTATTGCTCGTGCGGCGAAGTCGTATTCTTCGAATCCGAAACCTATGAATCCTCCGATAGTGTCGAAAACTTTACGGCGAATTGCTGCACCAGTCCCTTGAAAAACCGGGGATTCATAGCCCCCATCGGGTATATTTGTCTTCGAAACAGTTAAAGGATACCAGTCCCAAACACTATAATCTCTTCTAACATCGATGTTTTCTGTTGCGATAATATCTATCTCTGGGTGTTTTTTCAATATATCGACAACTTGTTCGAATGCGTATTCGCTTTCGGGGTAGGAATCGCTGTCGCATCGCCAAATTATTTCGCCGTCGCTCCAATATACTCCAAGAATTATCGAGCGAATATCAAAGTTTTCTGGTATCCAATAGTATTTTACTTCGGGAAATAGTTTTGGAATCTCTTCCTTTGTCCCATCGGTAGAACCGTTGTCAACGACGACGATTTCTTTCAATGGATAAGTTTGACGCAAATAAGCATTAATTGAACAAATTAAATCTTCTTTTCGATTTCGCGTAACTATTACAACACTGATTTTCATTTTGGATGAAAAATATAAATTACAATTTAGGATTTTTAGTTTTTTTAGGTATTATCTAAAATGACTGCTGTTATATTTGGAAATGGCAAATGTTTACAAGATTCGGGAACTTATAAGTTTGCATTTGAAGTTGGAAGATTGTTGGGGGAGAAAGGATATAACATCGTCAATGGTGGTTATTATGGGGTTATGGAAGCTTCGGCAAAAGGAGCTTCATCTTTTCAAGTTGAAAGAATAGGTGTGGTTTTGAGAAAAGGAGTAAAAGTACCAAATATCTTCCTTACTCGAATTATTGAAGTTGATACTTATCTCGAAAGATTACAAAAACTGGTTGAACTTGGAGATATTTTTCTTGTTTTTTATGGTGGCAGCGGGACTTTGCTTGAGTTTTTTGCATTATTAGCTTTGAAAGAGCGTTCCTTTTTGCAAAAAGAAATTATTTGCTGTGGAAGAAAATGGTTAGATTTTTTTCAATGTTTGGACACCTTATGCGAAAATTTCGAAAAAATCGATTTTTTGAAAAATGTCAAAGTGGCTTTTAAACCAGAGGAAATTCTTAAACTGATCTAATTTTTCGATTTCTTAAAGGTTTCTTTGAGAAAATCCTTGAAGGAAAAACTTTGAACTTGTCTAGGGTTTGGATTTGAGATTTTTGGTTTAAGTATAGTGCTTGTAGTTTCGGTTAGATTATTGTTAATTAGTTTAGTTATATCGGCTAACGCAGATACTTGATTGTCGCTTGCCCCAATAAGTAAGAAATTTTTGCCCACCTGAACAATATAAAGAAAGGATTTATTTGTTAATGGTAATCGCGAAATAATATTGAACTGAAACTCTATTCCGTTAGTTTTTCTTCGGATAATTGACTTTCGAAGGAAATTTGATATAACAAAGACAGCTACTAAAAAAGTTACAACAATTATTATTGATTGAAGAAATTCTGCATTGCTCATAGAGTAAAAAATTATTTCTTTAAGGTTTTTAATCTTTCTGTTGGGTCAACAAGGGTAGTTATACGAATTCCAAAATGCTTGTCAATGACAACAACTTCGCCTTCTGCAATTTTTTTCCCATTGACTAAAACATCAACTGGTTCACTAACAAGTTTATCGAATTCTATCACAGAACCTCGTCCCAAATACAAAATATCTCGGATAAGCATATTAGTTCTTCCCAGTTCGATTGAAACGGGAAGTTGCAAATCGTATAGCATTTCAAGTTTTGGGTCGAGCGGAGAGTAAATTGTTTCTCCAATTTCAGAGGATTGTCCCGTGGGAATTGTTAAACCTTCGGGCGTAGAGGTTCCCTTTTCTTCGGGGGGTATCTTTGCACCACTGCTTATAAGAGCGTCTATTTCTTCTTGTGATAAAGACATTTTTAGCTCTCCTCTTTGTAAAACAAATCATCTTCGATAAGGTCCTCTTCGCGAAGAGGACGCAAAATTTTTACAGCTTTTTTACCATCAACCATTCCCGGGCGCCCAGCAAATTTGCGTCTTCCAGCAATATAAATTGTAATCTCGTCTGTTATTTTATTTTTTAATTTGATAATGTCCCCTGCTTTTAGTTCGAGAAGTTCTTTTGCAGTTATTGACGAGCGACCAAGTTCAGCAACTACGGGAAGAAAGGTTTTCGACATATGCCTTTTAAGCGTCTCGACGTTTTCTCTCATTTTTTCGGGAGTCATTTTAATTGGTCCAGCAGTAACTTGTTGACGAGAGAGTTTGGTTAATACCTCTTCCAAGGCAAATGTAGGAAAGCAAAGATTCATAAGATAGGTGTGCAAGCCAATGTTGACATCGAATGAGACTACGATAACAATTTCGGATGAAGGTGCGACTTGGACAAAGTCTGCCTCTAACTCTAATCGCTGATATTTAAATGAAAGTTCGGCAATTGAACGCCAAGCATTTTCTAAATAATGGAGTGCTTGTTCAATAACGTTTTTAATAACAGATTGCTCTATTGTGGTTATTGCTCTCGGTTTAGGTTGGACTTCACCGCTTCCCCCAAGAAGCCTTTCGACAAGTACTAAGGCGAGTTGAGGACTAATTTCCAATATACCGGCTCCATCGGTTCCAACAATATCGAAAACATATAAACAACTGGGATTAGAAACAGAAAGTATATATTCTGAGTAAAATAATTGGTCCACGGAGGTAACTGAAATCGAGACAACGGTTTGCAGACGCGAAACAAGATAATATCCAAATGTTTCGGCAAAGTTCTCGTGAATGCTTTGAAAGGTTCGAACTTGGCTTTTGGAAATGCGATTGGGTCTGCGGAAATCGTAATTGACAATCTCGCTTTTTTTGATTCTTTCTCCGGCGAAATCTTCGACGTCGAGTGCTCCACTCGACATTTCGTCGAGCAGTTTATCTATTTCGGATTGTGAAAGGACTTCGCTCATATATCTATGCTATTGAATTATAAATTCTTCTAAAAAGACTTCACCAAGATTTAGTTCATGGTATTCGAAAATATGTTTTAAACTGTCTTTGAAGATTAATGGAAGATTAGTTCGTTGCTGTTGCAAATCTTGTACTGTCGAAGAACCTAACATTTGATTGATTTTCCCTCGAATTCGTCCCATAATTTCTGGTTGCAGAGTTGTGCTTCCTTCGCCCCCTTCGATAACTGATTCTTTTAAAACCTTTTCGTCTTTTGCCGAAAAACGAAAGCTAAGATTAACGACTACAAATTGTTCAGAATTTAAGGGATTTGTGGTAATCCTTCCAGTTTGAACGAACCGAATTAGCTTTTTGTCCACATCTGCAAATGGGTCAAGCTTTTTTCGGCTTTCTTCTTCTTTCATTTTTGCTTCTTGTTTAGTGGGGTCTTGCAATTCAAGCGCTTCACGAATATACGGCAAGAAGATAAATCTTGTTGCAAGGATCAAGATTAAAAGGGAGCCTCCGACTATTGCAAGAATATGAATCAAGCCAAGCGAAGAAGACTGCTTCTTCTCCTCTTTGACTTCGTTCGCAGGAGCTCCACCGTTTTCTAACTCGTTAGCTTCTTTTTTTGCCATAATTATTGCCTTTTTAAAGTTTTATGTATAAAAAATTATGCCAAAGAGCAATTTAATAAGTTATTTCCAAGCAATTTCTCATATTACTTACTTTTTTGCACTCACATTAATTTGGCTAAAATTAACCAACAATCTAATATAATAATCGAAGAAGTCGAAAAAAATTGTAATAATTACATTTTTTTGATGATTTCTTTTGCTATGACCAGCTGCTGAATTTCGGAAGTCCCTTCGTAAATTTCCGTTACCTTTGCATCGCGCATCATTCTTTCGACGTGGTATTCACGAACGTATCCATAACCACCGTGAATTTGGACAGCCTCGCGGGTGATTTCGTTTGCTATGGTACTTGCAAAGAGCTTTGCTTCGGCAGCTTCTTGGATATGGTCGTATCCGTTATCTCTTAGCCAAGCTGCTTTGTAAATCAAAAGTCGAGCAGCATTGATTTTCATCGACATTTGTGCAAGTTTGGCTTGAATTAATTGATGCTCGATTATAGGTTTGCCAAAAGTTACTCTTTCTTTTGCATAACGAACAGCTGCTTCGAAAGCTCCTTGCGCAATGCCCAAAGCTTGTGCAGCAATTCCAATTCTACCTCCGTTGAGCCCGTTCATTGCAATGTAGAAACCTTCTCCAACATTACCAATCACGTTTTCTTCTGGTACTTCGACATTAGTTAGGCCAATCGAAGTTGTGTCGCTGGAACGTAATCCCATTTTGTCTTCTTTTTTCCCCGGTTCAAAACCCTTTGTTCCCTTTTCAATTGCAAAGCAAGTTATACCTTTATGTCGCAGTTCGAAGTTGGTATTGGCAAAAACGACGTAAATATCGGCATTTTCGCCTGTGGTTATCCAATTTTTGGTTCCATTTAAAACCCAATGATTACCAAATTTCGTTGCAGAAGTTTTAATTTGTGTCGCGTCGCTTCCAGCTTCTGGTTCGCTTAAAGCATAAGCACCGATTAACTCTCCAGTAACAAGTCTTCGCAAATATTTTTCTTTTAAATAATTGGACCCATATTTTTCGAAAATCCAATTTACAAGAGAATTATGGACAGAGAATATAACTGCTACCGAAGCATCGACTTTACTAATTTCTTCCATTGCAATAACGTAACTTATAGTGTCCAGTCCCGAACCACCCCATTCTGGGGATACTGTCATTCCGAGAAATCCCAGTTCGCCGAGTTTTTTTATAATTTCCTTTGGATAAGTTGAATTAATATCTCTTTCGACAACAGTAGGGGCGATTTCTTCTTGTGCGAATTTCCTAATGGTTTGCCTAATTTGTTCGTGAATTTCATCGAGTTGAAACGATACCATATATCAGCCGTTTTTTTAAAAACATTATGCAAATTAAGTAACTTACTAATCTTGACAAAATTTTGCTTTAAATATTTCGTTTATTCGTTTTGATGTTTCACATACGTGAGGATGGTCGAAAATAGCATTGCTCCCGAAAAAACTTTGCTTGTTGCGGTTCCGAGAAAGGGCACCGAAAAAGAAGTAATTGAAGAGCATCTCGAAGAATTAGCTTTGTTGGTTGATACGGCGGGTGGTGAGGTTGTCGATTATATTTCTCAAGAACTTTCAACTCCATATCCAGCAACAGCTATTGGTAAGGGAAAAGTTCAAGAAATTAAACAATTAATCAACGATAAAAATATCACTCTGATAGTTTTCGACGACGACTTATCACCAGTGCAATTAAAAAATCTCGAGACTGAATTTCAAGTTAAAGTGATAGATAGAACAACATTAATTTTGTCTATTTTTGCACAAAATGCTAGAACTTTGGAAGCAAAGACCCAAGTTGAACTTGCTCAACTGCAATATATGTTGCCTCGGTTAACGAAATTGTGGACCCACTTGTCGAAACAATATGGAGGTATTGGAACTCGAGGTCCAGGGGAAAAGCAAATTGAAACGGACAGGAGATTACTAAAAGAGCGTATCCAGAAATTAAAGAAAAAATTGCTTGATATTGCCAAGCAAAAAGAAGTCGAACGAAAAGCAAGAGATGAATTCTTTAAGTTTTCTTTTGTTGGTTATACTAATGCAGGCAAGTCAACTCTTATGCGCGCGTTGACCGAATCCGATGTTTTCGTAGCAAATAAATTGTTTGCAACTTTGGATACAACAACTCGTGCTTTGCGGCTTCCCAATGGTAAAATAGTCTTACTTTCCGATACTGTTGGATTTATCCGAAAATTGCCAGCCCACCTTGTTGCCTCGTTTCGTAGCACTCTCGCCGAAGTTAGCTATGCCGAAGCTTTAATTCACGTTGCCGATGCCAGTCATCGCTTTCTTTCCGAGCAAATTCAAGTTGTCGACGAGACTTTGGAAAGTTTAAATTTAAACCAGAAACCGAGAATCCTTGTTTTGAATAAAATTGATTTAATCAAGGATAAAGAATATATTCGAGACTTACAGAGAAGGTATCCCGATGCTATTTTGATTTCGGCAGAAAGAGGCATCAATCTAAATTCTTTGCTCGAAAAAATGATAACAATAATGGAAAAAGAGACCGATTTTGTTTGTTTGCTTCTTCCATACAATCGATTAGAATTGATGCAGTATGTTTACGATTTATCCGATGTTATAGAAAAAGTCGAGACAGAAAATGGAATTGAGTTTCGGACCCGACCCTTGCAGAAAAACAAAAAGTATTTCACTTATCTTTTCCAACGTTTTATTCTGAGTTGAGCAATAATTCTTATGACTTTGCTTTGTAAAAAATTAATTTTGAGAAAAGTTAGATTTAAAATTTTTTTCTCTATTTGGTTTACTGATGAACTTGTATTTGTCGGATAAATTTTTTGAATTTTACCATAAGTGTTCGAACAAGATTTGTTAAATCAAATAATTACAAATTTTTTACAAACAAAGGAACTTAAAGAAATTTCCAAATTCCTTGGTAAAGGCGAAACCTTTGGAATTCGCTTTTTGAACGGGTCTTTGTTATCTTTTTTTATTTATTTATTCCGAAGGTTAGTTCCAAATCGAAGAATTATCGTTGTCGCACCAGACGATGACTCTATTAATAAAATCTATTTAGATTTGTCCGAGTTTTTCGAAGGAAATGATGTATATTCCTTAAGTTTTCCCAGTTCATCCAGTGTACTTCGTGCAAGCGTTGCCGATAGAGAATTGGTTCTTTTCGAAAAGTTAGTTTGTTTTGCCGAAAGGCAGAATTCAATTCTTCTATTAAGTCCAGAGGTTCTCCAAATAAATTTTCCCGAGCCAAACTCGTTGCTGAACACAAAGGAACATCTTTACGTTGGCAAGCCGATACAATATCAAGAGTTTATAGGTAATTTACTTTTAAAAGGTTTCGAAAAAAAAGATTATGTTGAGCGTATTGGTGATATCGCAGTTCGAGGTTCGATTGTCGACTTTTTCCCGATTGGACTAAGTAATCCGATACGACTTGAATTTTTTGGTGACGAAATTGAATCCATTCGTGAATTTGACATCGAAACGCATAGAAGTCAGAAAAATTTGAATGAAATTGAATTCATTACAACATTATCTCAATTTCAAGAGCGAATTTCTCCTATCGAAGATTATTTTATCAACGAGGATTTATTAGTTGTTGTTCAACCAGAAATTATCCAAAACAATAATCCAGATTTTAAATTCAAGAAAGAATACCAAACTATCTACTTGAATTCGATATTGTTTTCTAATGTTGAAGTTAAGAGTAGAAGTTTGCCTAGCTCGTACTCTTCGATAAGTAATTTTGCCAAAGAGTTTCTTGATTATTATCAAAGTGGTTATATAATATGCTTTGCATCCGATGGTGAACTACTTTCGAATAGATTGAAGGATATTGTAAGGAATGCAATTGAATTAGAATTTGAGCAGAATCTTGAAAAATATGAAGGGATAAAAAGTCCCGAAGAAATAATCACAGACTGCATTTGGTTCGATAAGCCTCTCGGAGAAAGTTTTGTTTTCGACAGTCTTGGGCTTGTATTTTGGTCTGAACATCAGATTTTCGGAAGACAAAGGGTCCGTGTTACAAGTAAAGATTTGAAAAAGAGAGGTATAACACTCAGTGAGTTGAAAGAATTGAACGTTGGGGATTATGTAGTTCATATTGACAAGGGAATAGCGAAATTTGACGGAATACAACGTATTAACTTTAATGATTGCTCTCACGACTGTGTTCGTTTAGTTTTTGCCGACGACGACGTTGTATATTTGAATTTGAGTTATTTATACAAGCTTCAAAAGTACACTGCCGAAGAAGGGGTAGTTCCTAAATTATCGAAACTTGGGACGAACGATTGGGAGCGAAAGAAGCGTAGAATAAAGGAACGATTAAAAGATGCAGCAAAAGAATTGATAAAAATATATGCCGAAAGAAAGTTGACAAAAGGTTTTGCTTTTGGATGCGATACTATTTGGCAAAAAGAGTGCGAGGCGTCTTTTATTTACGAAGATACCATAGACCAAGCAAAGGCAACCGAAGATGTAAAAAAAGATATGGAATCCGAAATACCTATGGATAGATTAATCTGTGGTGATGTTGGTTTTGGCAAAACTGAAGTAGCAATAAGAGCTGCGTTTAAAGCTGTACAGTCGGGGAAACAAGTTGCTGTTCTTGTTCCAACTACGATTTTAGCAAGTCAACACGAAGTTACATTTAAAGAGCGATTGGGAAAGTATCCAGTAATCATTGAGTCTTTATCGCGGTTTAAAAGTGGAAAGAAGACATCAGAAATTTTAGAAAAACTTTCAGAAGGTAAGATTGATATAATAATTGGGACACACCGCTTATTGAGTGAGGATGTGAAATTTAAAGACCTTGGTTTACTGATTATCGATGAAGAGCATCGATTTGGGGTTACAGCAAAGGAGAAACTAAGAAAGTTAAGAGTGAATATAGATACTATAACTCTAACTGCTACGCCGATTCCTCGAACTTTGCAGTTTTCTCTTCTTGGAATAAGAGATATGAGTTTGATGGAAACTCCACCGCGTAATCGGTTGCCAATATATACAGAAGTAATTTATTGGAACGATGACTTTATCAAGGATGCTATACGAAAGGAACTTGCACGAAATGGACAAGTTTTTTTCGTTGTCGATAAAATAAGTAGACTCGAGCTTGTGTTGAATCGCTTGCTGAAGTTGTTGCCTTCAGCTAAAATCGGTGTTGCACACGGGCAAATGAAAAACTCGGAGCTTGAAGAGATTGTTTATAATTTTATCCTTGGAGAATTTGAAATTTTGTTAACCACAAAAATTATTGAATCTGGCATTGACATTCCAAGAGCAAATACTATCTTTATTTATAATGCGCAGAATTTTGGGTTAGCTGAACTTTATCAATTGCGTGGAAGAGTTGGGAGAAAAAATGTACAAGCATTTTGTTATTTAATTATTCCACCTTTAGAAACTTTAACCAAGAAGGCACTACATCGATTGCAAGCATTAGAGGAATATACAGATTTAGGAAGTGGATTCAAGCTTGCTTTGCGCGACCTTGAAATTCGAGGTGCTGGAAATCTTTTTGGGGTCGAGCAAAGTGGGTTCATCCACGAAATTGGTTACGAAATGTATCATAAAATACTCGACGAAGCAGTTGCCGAAATTAAAAGGGAAGAATTTTCGGAGATATTCAAAGATGAATTAGGTGATATTTCTACCAAATTTTTAAAAAACGAAGAAATTCAATTAGAAGTCGATTTCGATGCTTTTTTGCCTCAACATTATATGCCAAATGAAATGGACCGATTTCGATATTACAAAGAGCTTTATGGAGTTAAAACTATCGAGGAATTGAAAAAAGTTCAAATGGAAATACAAGATAAATTTGGCAAATTTCCAGTCGAAGTCGAAAACTTATTTAAAGTCATTAACTTGCGACTAAAGGCTTTGGATACAGGTATCGAAAAAGTAAAAATTAAAAGAAAAGTTCTAAATTTGGAATTTCCTAAAAGGGAGAATAATCAGTTTTACGAGAGGGTTCTACCGATGCTTTTAGATTTTGGTGTATCTATTGCTGGAGGAAAATTTTACGAAAATGGTGATAGGCTTTGTTTTAAAACTCCAATTGTTTCGTTTAACGATGCAGTGGAAATTGTATGGCGGTTGAAAAAGATGATAAAAGAGACGATATTGTGATTTTTAACCCAACAGTTCTCGCAATTGACACAACAACGACGAATTGTTCAGTTGCTTTGCTAAAAGGAAATGAAATTGTAGCAGAATATTCGGTATTTATTCCAAATATCCACGATTACATACTTGCAGAACTCGTACGCCGTATTCTACAAGATTCCAAGATTAATTTCGACAAACTTGATTATATCGCTGTGTCTTCTGGTCCTGGGTCTTTCACTGGATTACGTATCGGCGCATCCTTAGCTAAGGGCATTTGTTTCGACGATAATATTAAATTAATTTCTGTCCCAACTTTATTTTCCCTTGCTTTTGCAGCGAAGTCGTTCTTAAATGGTTTGGAGTTTTCTCGAATTGTTGTGCTTATTCATTCCCACAAGGATTTGTATTATTCCCAGTTTTTCTCATTAGAACTTGAACCTATTTCTAAAGTTGAACTTTTAGACAAAAACTCTATCGGTGACAAACTTAGTGATAGCGATGTAGTTTGTGGGGACCCAAAAATTATTTTTTCCAAAGGCTTGAATTATGGAAAGCTATTTTATCCAAGTGCCAAGTTTGTTGCGTTTTCGAGCTTAGAAATGATGAAGAGTGGTAAATGGACTTCATCGCAAAACTTCGTTCCTGAATATTACCAAGATTTTGTCCCTAAAGTAGGGAAGAAAAATTAAAATATAAACAAATCCTACCATTTGGTAGCACAGGCTTCCAGCCTGTGCGAAGTGAGGAAACATAAGCTTCCAGTTTTTGCGGAGTTTTTTGGACAGGCAAGATGCTTAGCCAACAAATTAACGATTTGGAGATTCGTTTGGAAAGATAAAATTGTGTAAAAAAAATAAGAAAGCGCATTTTCATTTTACTTTTACCAAGAAAGTTTCATTGAACTAAATCAAATGTTTTGAAATGATAGCCTTACCAAATTTTATTTGACAACAAACTTATACTTTTAAATACTCTTTAATTAGAGGGATACTAATTTGATGCTATTGTTTTCTTTATACCAAACGAAATGTATCTTGTTGGTGCGAGATTTCCGACTAAATCTACATAATAATAATCTAAAAGATTTTGAATTGAAATTGAAAAGACAATAGGAAGATTAAATTTTTTGAAATCGAGGTTAAGATTTAAATCAACCAGATGTGTTGAGGTTCGAACGTCGTAGTCTTTTAATATAAATTTTAGTTGATTATCGACTTCAACTATTTTACTTACAAATTTGTAGAAAATCGAAAAATTAAGAATATCAAATTCCTGCAATAAGCCCGTTGTAAAATGGAACTTTGAACGGAATTTTAAAATTTCTTTTGTATTAAGGTCTATTGGGTCGATAAAAGTTAAACTCATTCGAAGGTCCGTATTTTGCGTGATTGCGTAGTTAAAAGAAAAATCAATTCCTTTTATTTCGGCGTTTGCTACATTTTTAAATCTTATTGTCGGTTTCATAGCAGTTGGGTCGAACTGCGGTTCAATCAAATTCTTATATTTTGAAAAGAACAAGGACAAGTCGTAATAAGCACTTTTGGAGAATATTTTGCTTTCATTAGAAAATCCCAATTCAATATTCCAAGATTTTTCTGGGGACAAATTTGGGTTGGGCTCAATAGTAAATCCACTAAATCTTCTGGATGCGAACCTTTCGGAAATTGTGGCGACTCGAAATCCCTTACCTATCGAGCCTCTGAGGGAAAATTTTTGGGGTGAATTGTATGCAATAGCAAATCTCGGCGAGGCTTCGAAATAGTTTTTTGAAGAATCGCATATATCGTAATCGAGTCGAATGCCACCAGTAAAAATAAAATTTTCAACTTTGGTAAATTCATCTTGGATGAAGAACGAGACAATGTTTTGTTTTCTATTTCCATATCGCGACGAATTCACCCAATTGTTCGTTAAGGAAATTCCAGCAGTTAAAAAAGAATTTTCGAAGATAAGATGATTTATCTGCAATTCATTGTTATTATTGTAAGCTGTCGAGGAGAGATAGTTGGTGTCGGCTGGAGGCGAGTTGGATTTGAATTCGGAGCGAAAAAGCGAGGACTTGAAAGATAGGAAAGAACTTTTTCCGAAAAAAGATTGGTATTCTAATGCAAGGGCGGTCTTGTTAGAAATTGTTTTCTTGCTAGGGTCGTAACTTTCTGGCGGAATGGTTGCTCGGTATGCGCCACTCCAAAAACTACCGTCATCGGCATATTTGTAATTGAAGAGTGTAAAAATTTTAAGCCGAGAGTTCCAATCGAAATTATTTGAATATTTTCCAAAAAAATTAAAAGTGTTGCTTTTGTTAAATTTCCTATAACTTTCATCATTGGTGAAATTGCTTGCGATTAGTATATCGCCAAATTTTGTTCGCTCGCTTGCATTTAAAACAAATTTGTTTCGGGTTCTAAGATTTTTTGTGTATTGCCATTGTTCATACTTTGGTAGAGTGTAAATTCCGCTGGTAATTTTTGCTTCGATTAATGATTTATTTTTTGGTTCTTTTGTAATAATGTTAATTACTCCACTCATAGCCGACGAGCCATAAAGTGAGGAGCCAGGTGCTTTAAGTATTTCGACCCGCGAAACTATGTCGGGGCTCATAAACTCAAGATTTGGAGTAGCATTATCGGCGGTAAGAAATGGAAATCCATCGATAAGTAAAGTGATTCGCGAACCCGACCCAAATTGATATCCAGATGAACCGCGAATACTTATGTTATCGAAATTTGTTTCAACACTTGGGACAAACCTTAGATAGTCTTTCAACTCGATATAAGCGTTGCTTCGTAAGTAATCTTCGTCGATTATGGTCATCGAAACAGGAACTTCTTGGAAAGATTGAATTCTGCGGGCAGATGAAACAACAATTTCTGGTTTTTTTACTTCTTTTATCTTTAATTCAATAGGGATAAAATAGTTGCTGTCTTGCACTATTATTTTTTTCTTGAAAATTTCGTAACCCGAAATGAAAGCAATTATAGTATAACTCCCAGCGTAAACTTTTTTTATATTAAAGTTGCCTTCATTGTCTGAAATACTTCCAAGAAGAGTACCTTCTAAGTAAACGGAAACCCCAACCAAGGGTTTTCGGTCGTAATAATCTATAACTTTACCAGACACACTAACTTGGCTATAACTGTTTGTGTTCAAAAGAAAAATTAATAACAATATGCTAAGGTATGATTTCATTGTGGCTTTTGCTCTGGTAGATTGTTAAAGTCGACAAATATATCCAATCCTTTTAATATTTGACCTTTATCAATTTTCAACATATCGGGGAGTTTACTTTCACGATTTTTTTTATAAAAGCCGATTAGCCTTTGTTGAGAAATATTGCCGTATCTTAGTGAAGCTAAAATAAATGCAGAATTCATTGGAGGTTTTTGAACCACAACCCTAAAGGGAATTGTGTCAGTGTATCGCACCAGTGTATCTGAAAGGTAAGCTTTGCCTTGTAGAATATCGGCAAAAATATTAATAGGTGGGTATTGTGGAACAACCAGAACTCTAAGTTCGCGAGAGGAATCGGGTGGTGGCCAACTTGCCTTTCCAGAAACGACAATAATTCTTCCAACAACAATACTTTCCGCTGCTCCATCATCTGGGGAAATTCCACCTTGGCAAGCAGTTAATAACGAAAAAAATATCGACACTAAAATCAAAAAAACAAGCATAAACAATATAAACAAAACAAGGTAAACGAAAAAAAAAGTTTACTATTGCTAAATGTAATTTTCTGAATTATATGATTTCGTAATTTATCAACTTGTGGGAGGTCAAGATTAATTCATTCAAGCAACAACAAGCATCAATTTCGTTCTGAACAAAGAAAATCTTGTTTAATCGAATTACAATTCAGATGATTTTGACAAAAAAGTTCTTAGCTTTCACCCGGAGCGAGAAACCTTCTACTTTCTCTTGTTCCAAGTTTGCGTGGTTCTTGAGCTTCAAAGAACATTTGGGTATCTTCTTTATGAAGTTTAAATTTTTCGATTAGGGAGCGAAGTAATTCGATTTGCTTTGCAAGGTCTTCTGTTGCTTTTGCTATATCTTGGACCCTATTTGCAGTATCGGCTGTTACTTGGGAAATGGAGGCTATGTTTTTTGCAATTTGCTCGGAAGTTGACGATTGTTCCTCTGTTGCTGCGGCTATTTGGTTTATTGTGTCCCAAACTTCTTGAGAGCTTTTGACAATCATTTTCAAAGCCGAGCCAGCTTTGTCTGCAAGCCTTATTCCGTTGTTGACTTCGTCTGTTCCTTGTTTCATTGCACGAACAGCTTCGTCGGTCTCTTTTTGAATGCTTTTTATCATTTTTTCGATTTGCTTAGTTGCTTCGGTAGTTCTTTCGGCTAATTTTCGAACTTCGTCGGCAACAACGGCAAAACCTCGCCCTTGTTCTCCAGCGCGTGCTGCTTCGATTGCAGCATTTAAAGCTAACAAGTTCGTTTGGTCGGCAATATCGTCGATAACAGAAATTATTTCCCCAATTTCTTTACTCGACTCTCCAAGTCTTTCGATTTTCTCGGCAGTGGTTCGAACAACCGAGGCGATTTCGTTCATTTTGGATACTGTTTCTTCGACAGAAGCACCGCCTTCGCTTGCTATTTTTTTGTTTTGTTCAGCCATTTCCGCTGCGCGAGTTGCTCCTAAAGCATTTTCCGAAATAGTTCTGCTCATTTCTTCTATTGCAGAAGCAAGTTCGTCGATTTGTGCACTGTTTTCTGCCGACGAAGCGGCTAATGTATCGGCTATTGCCGAAATTTCCGAAGCTGCGGTAGCCGAAATTTCTGCCGAGGAAGAAATTTGCAATAACAAGGCGCTTAGCGATTCCGCCATAATGTTAATGTTTTCTTTCAACTTTTGAAGCTCCCCAGAATAGTTCCCAAGCATACGTACTGTTAAATCACCTTCCTTCATAAAATTCATAACTTTGGCAGTTTCTTGCAATGGTTCGGCAATATTATCTACGGCGTTATTTATTGTGTCTATTATTTCAAGAAACGCTCCTTGATGTTTTGCAGAATCGGAGCGTATATTCAAATTTCCATCTGCAATTGCTTTACCAAGTAACAAAGAATCGTTAATTATTCTACTGATTGAATCGATTAATATGTTTAAATTGTTTTTTATCTCGTTGAAATCTCCTTTGTATTCATCTGTTATTTTTTCCGGTATTAAACCCTTGGAAATTTGCTCGATATAGACAGCAGCTACTTTTAAAGGCTTTATGATTGAATCGAGCATATTGTTAATTTTCATCGCAATTTCAATGTAGTTGCCAAAAAATTTCCCAGTTTCGATTCTTACGTTAATATCGCCGTCTGTTATTTTATTACCTATCTTTGTTAATTCATTTTCTAAATTTGTTTCGTTCGTATAATTATTCCATTGAACAACATATCCTAAGATATTTTGATTACTATCTTTTAATGGGTTTATAACTAAACGCATTATTTGGTCCCCTATGCTAATTCTTGCTTCATACGAATTTGTCAAATTACTTAATATTTGTCTATTTCTCGACGGATTCTTATGCCATCGGTCAATGTGCGTTCCAACAATCTTTGAAACAGCGAAGTCGGGATATGCCTTTTTGTAATCAGACTCGTATTTGGTTAAAAAGTTGTATTGCGATTTGTTCAAGTAATTGATGTAACCATCGGAGTCGGCAACCATAAAGTTTCCAGCGTAATCGAATATGTTCGTAATAATGTCAAGAGTTTGGTTTATTCCATCTATGAGCCTTAGAAATTCTCCCTGGTGCCCAAAGCGTTCGCAACGGTAGTCGAGATAGCCTTTTTTAGCTTTATCGACAATCGAATAGATATCGTTAACTACTTTTTTCAAACTTGTACTCATTCTATTTAAAGAAATCATTAGAGTATCGTTTGTTGAACGCTCGATTATTTGAATGTCTAAATTACCGTTGGCGATGTTTGTGGCGATATTCGAAACATTATTCAAATTATCAATTAAATTATTCAAATTGTTTTTTATTTCATTGAAATCGCCCTTGTAATCATCGGTAATTTTTGGAGGTATATCCCCTTTTGAAATTTTATCTACATATGAAGCTGCAACGTTCAATGGTTGTATTACAGCGTCGAGTGTTCCATTAAATCCATCGATTAATTCTTTAAAATCACCTTGATATTTTGATGAATCTGCTCGCACATTCAACTTTCCTTCGATGGTTGCCTTTGCAAGCATTTTTACGTCACTGAGCATTGAACTTATAGTCTCGACCATTTTTTTCATCGAAGATATAAGCAAAGCGGTTTCGTCTTTGGTTTTCGTTTCGAGTTCGACATTTGTGTCACCGCGGGAAATTTTTTCGCTAGCATCGACAGCTTTAATTATAGGCTTCGATATGTTTTTGGAAATAACAAGGGAAAAGACAAGGCCCAACACTATGCCAATTAAGCCTCCAATCAAAAATATGTTTTGCGAAATTCCGGCCAGCTTATCACTTGCAACAATAGTTTCATCGACATGTTTAAGCTCTTCGTCTAAATATTTATTTACTAATCCAAAATATTTATTTTGAATTTCGCGGAAATCTCCGAGCAAGAAATCGATGGCTTCTTTAATTTTATTTTCCCGGCCGAACTCATAAATTTTGTTCTGACCATCAATATAATAGCGTCGGACTTCTGTTATTTCTTTAAAAATTCTTTTTTCTTCGTCTGTGGTAATTGATTTTTCAAGTTTTTCGAGGGCGTCGCTGATATTTTTTCTAGATTGTAAAACCCTGTTCCATTCTTGGTTTTTAACAATTGTGTCTTCTACGAGTATAATATTCCTAAGAGCACGTGCAATAATGTTTTGATTATCTTTGATATCGTTTAGCAACAATATCTTTTGAAGGTTTTCATTTTTAACTTTTTCTAAATAGGAAGATAACGAAGACATTTGAATTGGAGCAAATATGGCGAATGCAACTACGATTAGAACTAGTAACCCAAAGGAAAAGAACAATTTCGTTGAAATCTTCATAATTTCCCTTTATTTTGTTTTAAAAACATTTGAAAATAATTTAAACTGAAAATTTCTTTCAAAGGTAATGCTTTACAATAATAATAATAAAAAGCAAAAATAAAATTTTTGAACAAAATAAAGTTATGCGAAGGGCTTAATTTAGTTTTGAGTATTATTAATCTTAAAATTCTTAATTTGGAATTTTTTGGTGTTTACGATGATTACTAAATTTAAAATTATAAACGACCGATTAGTTGAATGTGAAGATGGTAATTTAATGTTTATGACAGACTTGTCCGACGACGAAAGAAGGCTTCTTACCGAAAATTTTCTTATCGACGAGCATACATTAACTTCTTCGTTAGACCCCGACGAGTTAGCACGTCTTGAGGTTGAACCTCAACATTTTGCATTCATTATCAAAGCACCGAAGCATCATATCGCAGCGGATAGTCTTATTTTCCGTGTTCAATCAATTGGTATTTTCTTATTTTTGGATAAGATGGTTGTTGTGTCGCAGGACCCACTGACGGATTTGCTTTTAACTAAACCATTTAACCGAGTAACATCGATAAAAGATGTTTTTTTTAAAGTTATTTATAGCTTTATCGCTCAGTTTTATTCACATTTAAATACAATAAACAAAATTTCGGATGAACTGGAAAGAAAATTGAGCCAAGCTCAAGAAAATAAATATCTGCTTCAACTTTTTGAATTAGAAAAGAGCTTAGTGTATTATAGCAACGCAATAACAACTAATCAGTTCCTTTTAGAAAAAATTCGATTTAATGCCAACAAGCTAAACATTACCGAAGAAGAAAGGGAACTTCTCGAAGATATTATCATCGAGAACAATCAATGTCTTCGTCAAGCCGAAACTTACTCGTCTATCTTAGCGAGCTTGATGGATGCACGTGCTTCGATAATTGCTAATAATTTGAACGTCTTGATGAAGACCCTCAACATCATTATGATTACCATTATGGTTCCCACTTTTGTAGTTAGCCTTTTTTCGATGAATGTCCCCTTACCTTTGTCGCAAGAACTTCACACTTCATTTTGGATAATATTATTGATGTGTGCAGTAGCAGCAATTTGTTTTGTTATATTGTGGAACATTAGAGTTAGGCGATTAAGGTAAATCTTATGTTGCCTCTCGAAATTATGCGGGTCGACAATAATTTTCTAAAAATAATTTGGGACGACGGGTTTGAATCTTTGGTAGAGCTTCGGTTTATTCGCAAAAATTGTCCCTGTGCCCAATGTCAAGGTGAAGAAGTTGCTGGTAAAAAAGTTACCTTGCCAAAACTAACTATTTTGAATGAAAATGCTTATAAACTTAAGTCAATAGAAATTGTTGGTAACTACGGCTTACAATTTGTTTGGGAAGATGGCCACGACACTGGAATTTTTAGCTTTGAATACCTTTACGAAATTGCAAGAAAATATTCCGACTGATTGAGGGTTGTAATATTACTTCAGCAAATTTGAAATTTCACTATAAATCACTACCGAACACAAGTTCTTGCTCATTGTTTCATAGGTATTTATATTCATAACGTCATCGCTTTGGAAATTGAGTATTGTGATTGTGTTGTTTTCTGTTTGAAAGCCACTTTCTTGCTTGTCCAAAAAGTTTAAGACAATCATATCTGCACCTTTGCTGGTCATTTTTCTCCAAGCATTCTTTAATCCGTTATCTTCTTCTTCCAAAGCAAAACCAACAAGAATTTGATTCTTTTTTAAAGTCCCGAGCTTTTTAAGAATATCTTTGGTTTGAATTAATTCCAAAGTAAGTTTTTCTGTCTTTTCTTTTTTTATTTTCCCTTTAATTTTTTCGAATGGTTTGAAATCGGCAACTGCAGCAGATAAAATTGCAATGTCGACTTCGGGGAATGAATCGACTACAATTTCGTACATATCGTCGGAATTTTCAACATATGAGGTTTCGACATTGTGGTGCATTTTTAAGCTCGTCGGACCAGAAACCAAATGAACGTCTGCCCCCAGAATTGAACCTACCGCTGCCAAAGAATAACCCATTCTTCCAGATGAATAATTTCCGATGAATCGAACATCGTCGATTTTTTCGTAGGTTGGTCCAGCTGTTATTAATATTTTTTTATTTCGAAGTTTAGTTTTAAGCTTATTTGCTAAGTTTTGTTCAGTTTTACTCAAAAATAAATAAGTTTCGATATAATCCAGAAGAACGGGAATTTCTGGCAAACGCCCTTCGCCAACAAGCCCACTGGAAAGTTCACCTTTATCTGGTGGAATTATTATTGCCCCATTGTTTTGTAGGATAGTCAAATTTTTTTGGGTCGAAGGATTAAGGTACATTGAAGTATCCATAGCTGGGGCAATCAAAAGTGGAATATCGCTTGTCAAGGCAGTTGCAAGCGTAACAAGGGAATTGTCGCAAATTCCGTTTGCTATTTTACCAAGCGTCGAGGCAGTACACGGAGCAATTACCATCATATCGCAAGAGTGAACTAAGTTTATGTGCCAAGCCCCTCCAAATTGAATATTGATGTCGAACATATCCAAAATTACATTTTGCTTGGACAGGTTTCCTGCACTCAACGGTGTAACGAAGTGGGTTGCCGAAGGGGTTAATACTGGGAAAACATTAGCTCCGAGTTTGACCAATTCTCTAATTAAAAGCAAAGCTTTATATGCTGCGATAGAGCCAGTTATGCCAAGAATTATGTTTTTACCATTGAAGATGGAGTACTTATTATTTATCATACAATTTTTGTAAAATAAAAGTAAATTCTTAATTTTAATTTGAAATTAGGTTCAAAAATAGGAAAAAGAATGATATTATGAAAAGTATTTTCACATTTGTTCCAGACCGTGTTCATTATGAAAACTTTTGGGAAGAAATACGCAAGCGAAACAAGTGGCTAATAAACTTAAGATATTTGGCTGTAATACTCCTTTTTTCTTTCATCATAGGCATAGAAGTTGTCAAAAAATTCGTCGAAGGTGTTCAAATCCAGACTCTTAGCATATCTATCATTATGCTACTCATTTTACTTTATAATTTTCTATTTCATCGCTTATGGAACAAATTTGGCGAAATATCAAAGAAGTATAATGTGCACAGCCTTCATTTTTCGTTGCTACAGATAATAGTTGATTTTATTGCCTTGATGTTGTTAATCTATTTTACTGGTGGGGTTGAATCTCCATTTACAACCTTTTATATTTTCCATATTATTATTGGAAGCATAATTCTTCCCGGTTCTATTATGTGTTTATTGATGGCGATAGTTATCATACTGTCTTTATCTGGGGCTATACTGGAGTATCATTCGATTATACCACATTACCAAATCACTGGAATAGTAAAATATCCATTATATAATGATAGTTACTATCTTGGAACTTTTTTCGTAACTTTTGCAATAGTTGTTTTTATCTCAATTTATCTTGCTAATTCAATCGCTCGTAAACTTTACGAAAGAGAGAAAGAACTCTTCTATGCATACAAGGACTTGGAAGAAGCAGAAAAATCCAAGTCGAAGTATGTTATGACTGTTGTGCACGATTTAAAAACCCCTATATCAGCTGCTTTGACTTGGGTCGATTTGTTAGCAGACGGAAGCATAGAGCAGTTGCCAGAAAGTTACAAGAAGCCAATCGAACGAATTCAGTCTCGTTTAAAAAATGCTATTGATTTGATAGATAATATCTTGAAAATAACCAATATGAAGCTAACAGAGGAATTTTTCCTGAAAGAAGAGGTCGATTTGGTTGCTTTGTGCAAGGAAATTCACCAATCGTTCAGTGTTATGGCTTCGTCCAAAAACCTTGATTTTAAATTGGATGTTGGAGAGCAACCCGTAAAGATTTCGACGAATTTTAATTTGTTGAACCTTGCAATATCAAATTTGGTCTCGAATGCGATAAAGTATACCGAACCGAACGGAAAAGTCGAATTAATCGTTAACCAACTTCACAACGAAGTTGCCATTTCTGTTGCCGACAATGGAATTGGAATACCCAAAAAAGAAATTGAGAAAATATTTAGTGAATTCTATCGAACATCCCTCGTTAAGCAGAAAAATATAGAAGGTACGGGGCTTGGTATGGCTTTAGTTAACGAAGCTGTTAAAAAGTTGAATGGAAAGATAAATATTTTCTCTCCATCATATCTTGCAAGCGAAGGTAGACCCGGCACCCAAGTGATAATAAGAATTCCTTTAAATTGATTTGAAGTTTAGAGTAATCTTTAAAATAAATTTCGATAGACAATTTCATCCTTTCTGAAAGATGTTTCTTTGTTTTTGCCTAATGCAATTTTAAGGTAGCGAATTGATTCTGTAGTTAACATTGTTTGTTTAATATAAGTATAGGAAGAAAAATTAAATTTAGTTTGTCGTGTCGAAAAAATTTTTTTAATAAAATTTATTTTAAATCGTTAAGAATTTTTTTCATTTTATTTATGGTGGGAAGATATGATTAAAGAAATTATCCAAAATGAATTCAATGCACAACTTGTTCGAGAAATGTATTCTTCGAACTTGTATCTTTCAATGTCGGCATATTTCGATTCGATTTTTTTAAAAGGCTTTGCCCATTGGTTCAGAATTCAAGCCCAAGAGGAATTGGCTCACGCTATGAAATTTTTCGACCATATACTTGAAAGGGGAGGACGTGTAAAAATTGGAGCAATAAGTGCTCCTCCGTCCAGCTGGAATTCCCCACTCGAGGCTATGGAAGATGCTCTTCGACACGAACAGCTTGTAACAGCTCACATTAATGAACTTACTCGGTTATCAATCCAAGAAAACGATTACGCTGCTAATGTTTTCCTTCAATGGTTCATTACTGAACAAGTCGAAGAAGAAGCAATAGTTGGCGACGTTGTCGAAAGGTTAAAGATTATTGGCGATTGGAAGGCTGGTTTGTTGATGATTGACAGCGAGCTGGGCAAAAGAACAAGTGAAGAGGAAACCGAGTCCGAGAAAAACTAACATCTATAAACTTAGAACTTTATTGAAAAGTTAAAATTCCCGATTTACTTTTTCGTTCGTTAAGTAATTACATAGTATATAAAGATAATAAAGTCAAAAAAACCTTATTTGGAGTAATTTAATCAATCTTTGTTTGCTTTTAAATAAGGTCGAAAATTTCTCGGTAAGTTGTAATATTTCAAAAATAAACTTTGTAGTTTAACCTACAGAAAAGTTTTAAATTATTGTTACTTTAAAGGTTGTTTCAATCGCCTTTGTTACCAAATATCTTATTTCTGTTTGGTACTTTTATCTTTTGAACTGCCTTCCTCTGATTTTGGTTTTACTCAAAATTCCTTAAATTTGTCTTTTTTTAAATTTTAAAGGCTTTATATGGGTAAAAAAGATAAGAAATCAACCAAATTTGTTTATTTCTTTGGTAATGGATATGCCGAAGGCAATGCCAAGATGAAAGACCTACTCGGCGGAAAAGGTGCAAATCTTGCCGAAATGACCAATCTTGGACTACCAGTGCCTCCGGGTTTTACTATTTCGACAGAAGTGTGTACGTATTATTATCAACACAATGGAAGCTACCCAAAGGAACTCTATTCACAAGTTAAAGAAGCATTGCAACGAGTCGAGCAAGTAATGGGTGCTAAATTTGGTGACCCTAAAAACCCGCTTTTGGTATCTGTTCGTTCTGGTGCAAAAAGTTCGATGCCCGGAATGATGGATACTGTCTTGAATCTTGGGCTAAATGATGTAACTGTGCAAGGTCTTATTGAACAAACTGGAAATCCAAGATTTGCTTACGATGCTTATCGGCGATTTGTTGCAATGTACGGTGATGTTGTCTTAGGTCTTAAACCACAAACAAAAGAAGATATAGACCCGTTCGAGGAAATTTTGGAAGCGAAGAAAAAACAAAAAGGAGTAGAATTCGATGTCGAACTTGATGCCGACGACCTTAAGGATTTAGTGCAACAATTTAAACAAGCAATTAAGGAAAGGGTTGGTGTCGACTTTCCCGAAGACCCCGAAGAACAGCTTTGGGGAGCAATTGGTGCTGTGTTCCGTTCGTGGAATAACCAACGAGCAGTAATTTATCGAAAATTACACAACATTCCAGACTGGTGGGGAACTGCCGTTAATGTTCAGGCAATGGTTTATGGAAATTTGGGTGAAGACAGTGGAACTGGTGTGGCTTTCACTCGCGACCCAGCAACAGGCGAAAATACTCTTTATGGCGAGTTCCTTATGAATGCACAAGGTGAAGATGTCGTTGCTGGTATTCGAACTCCTTTACCAATAGACCAGCTTAAAGAAAAAGACCCCAAAAGTTACAATGAACTTTGGAAAATTCGCGATATACTTGAAAAGCACTATCGTGAAATGCAAGATATAGAGTTTACAATACAAAAAGGTAAGCTTTTTATGTTGCAATGCCGTGCTGGTAAGCGCACAGCCTTTGCAGCGATAAAAATTGCTGTGGATATGGTAAACGAAGGGCTAATCAAGCCGAAGGAAGCTCTGTTGCGAATTGAACCCGACCAATTGAATCAACTTCTTCGTCCTATCTTCGATTCAAATGAAAAGAAAAAAGCAGTAGAAAGTGGTCAACTTTTGGCAAAAGGGTTAAATGCTGGACCTGGCGCCGCAAGTGGTCGTATTGTGTTTAGTGCCGAAGATGCTGTTGAATGGGCAAAGCGAGGCGAAAAGGTAATTTTAGTTCGAATCGAGACTTCCCCCGAGGATATTGCTGGGATGAACGCTGCCGAAGGTATTTTGACTTCGCGTGGTGGTATGACTTCGCACGCTGCTTTGGTAGCAAGGCAAATGGGCAAAGTTTGTGTTGCAGGTTGTGGGGCATTGATTATCGATTATAAAAGTCGAACTATGCGAGTCGAAGGTTCCGATGTTGTCTTAAAGGAAGGAGATTATATTTCAATTGATGGTACAACTGGGGAAGTTTTCAATGGTAAAATTTCTACTAAACCCAGCGAAGTTGTTCAAGTTCTAATAGAAAAGTCTTTACCAGAAGAACAAGCTCCGACATATCAAATTTACAAGCAAATAATGGAATGGGCAGATAAGTATAGAAAATTAAAGGTAAGAACAAATGCGGACCAACCTGACCAGGCAAGAAATGCGGTTGCGTTTGGTGCCGAAGGTATTGGGCTTTGCCGAACAGAGCATATGTTTTTTGGAGAAGGGAAAATTGGACCGATGCGAGAAATGATTTTGGCAGATACAGTTGAAGATAGAAAAAGAGCACTACAAAAGTTGCTTCCATTTCAACGTCAAGATTTCGAGGGTATCTTTATGGCTATGGGGAGTAGGCCTGTTACAATACGTACGATTGACCCACCTTTGCACGAATTTTTACCACACGACGAAGCTGGCCAAAAGGAATTGGCAAAGTTAATGAACGTGCCACTTAAAAAAGTTGTCGAAAGAGTAGAATCTCTAAAAGAATTCAATCCTATGCTTGGTTTTAGGGGTTGTCGTTTGGGTATTGTTTATCCCGAAATCACTGAAATGCAAGCGCGAGCAATATTCGAAGCAACCGTAAATGTTAAGAAACAAGGTGTCGATGCTTTTCCAGAAATTATGATTCCCCTTGTTGGACACTACAAGGAACTAAAACATCAAGAGGAAATTATTCGAAGGGTTGCAAAAGAGGTTATGGAAGAGACAGGCGTTACTTTTGATTATTTAGTGGGGACAATGATTGAAATACCACGAGGTGCTATAACCGCACGAGAAATTGCTCAAGTTGCTGAATTTTTCTCGTTTGGAACGAACGACTTAACACAAACCACTTTGGGAATTAGTCGGGATGATTCTGCACGATTTCTTTTCCCATATATTGAAAAAGAAATTTACAGCCGCGACCCATTCGAAACAATAGACCAAGATGGCGTTGGTTTCTTGATGAAATTAGCAGTGAAAGATGGGCGTAAAGTCAAAAAGAATCTAAAAGTTGGAATTTGTGGCGAGCACGGCGGCGAACCCGCTTCAATTGAATTTTGCCACCGAATCGGCTTGGATTATGTTTCTTGTTCACCTTTTAGAGTTCCAATAGCAAGATTAGCAGCTGCTCGTGCAGAGATTCTCTCGAAGAGTGAAAAGAAGGATAAGAAAAAGTAAAATAAAATTTCGGGTAAACTTTTAAATTTGATTTTGTAAAGTTTTTTATTTTTGAACTTCAATATTTCTGTTTTACAATAATTTGGAAAGTGCAAATGAAACTAATTGTTTTGATATCATTTTTGTTCCTATTCTTTATAGCTTGCGGAGGTAATAAGGAAGGTTCTGTTCCTAAATTGAGCGAACAAGAAGAAAAAGAACTCCTCGAAAAATCTGCAACAATATTTGGTATCCTACCGAACAAAATGCCGGGAAGCGAATTCGACACACCCGAGCTTATCGAACTTGGCAAAAAATTGTATTTCGAAACTAAGCTTTCTGTAAACAACACAATGTCGTGCAATACTTGCCACGATATTAACAACAAGGCTGGGGTCGATAATCTTCCAACTTCACCGGGTGCAATCGAAGGAAGGATTGGAACAAGAAATACACCAACTGTTTTCAATGCTGGGTTTCAGTTCGTTCAATTTTGGGATGGTCGCTCACCAGATTTGAAAGACCAAGCCAAAGGACCCATTTTGAATCCACTTGAGATGGCTATGCCAAACGAAAAGGAAGTCGAAAAGGCTATTTCTAATATACCCGAATATCAAGAACTTTTCAAGAAAGCATACCCAAACCAAAAAAATCCCATTACCTTTGATAACATTGCAAATGCAATTGCAGCTTTCGAAAGAACACTTGTTTCGAAATCTAGATACGATAGGTGGATTGCTGGTGAGAAAGATGCTCTAACAAACGAAGAGAAAATAGGACTTAAAACATTTATCGAGGTTGGGTGTATAATTTGCCACACGGGCCCACTTTTTGGTGGCAATATTTACCAGAAAATGGGATTGGTCAAACCATATTATAATTTGAAAGATTTAGGCAGATACGAGGTTACAAAGCAAGAATCCGACAAATTTATGTTTAAGGTTGCAATGTTAAGGAATATCGAGCTAACCCATCCTTATTTTCACGATGGGAGCGTCAATTCGCTCGAGGAAGCTGTTAAAATTATGGCATCCATTAATATTGGAAAGGAATTAACCGAAGAACAAGTTAAATACATTGTATCATTCTTGAAATCGTTGACCGACCCCAATCTTGTAAAGAAAACTGCCTCGGCCCGATAGGTTTGCTTATTTTGCTGAAGAGCAAAATAAAAATTCGTTTTTTGTTTTGAATAATAAGTTTTTATTATTTTGTTTTTCAAATAATAGTTAATTTGATTATTTTGTGAAACAAATTTGTTAAAGCTATGAGCACAACATTTGGAGATGAATATTTTAGTAACAATGATTTCTGCTATCGAGCCAGTCCAAAGGATGAAGGTAGCGAAGACTTATTCGAGGATTTTGATTCAGAAGATTTTAACGATAGCAATGTGCTTTTTGGCGACGAGGACTTGGAAAATCTCGAAGAAATCGACGAGGATGAGTTTTTTAGTCGAGAGCAAAAGGATTTCGAGGATGATATCGAAGAAATCCCCGAAGAATTGCTATCCCAAGACGATATAGAAGACCTTTTTGGCGACGACGAAGATATTGGCGAAGATGTTGACGAAGATTTCGATACCGACCGATAATTCCCCAAGTTTTTATATGCGAGATGGAACATTTTGTGGATAGCTATGGAAGTTTCCCTTTTTTGGAGAAGTATTTTTCGGGAAAATTCCAAATTGAATTTACGAAAGAGTCAAATTTTTATATATACAAAAGAAATTTACTCCCAGAAAGCGAAAGAAAATTTACACTTCCAGTTCTAAATTATACCAACCTTTTAATTCAGCCGACAGAACCTTTGATTTCGGATTTTTCGACAACTTATCTTCTTTTGCTTTTCAATAATCCATTGGTCTTGTTTCCAGATTCCGAAATCCAATGTTTCTGTGATTTTCCAATTTCTTTGTCTTTTTTTCTACAAAATGATAGAAGATTGGTTACACATATTGATATGTTAAATTTGTCGAAAACAAAATTGGCTCTTTATGGGGATTCTCATAAAGGGATTGTCTGTCGGCTTTGGAAAACAGAAATTAGTACAGAACCAGTATCGCAAACTTTGTTCGAAACGGGTTGCCTTGAACTTTCGGTGGTAAATACTAGCTCGGTCCGTGCAATTTTGACAAAGTCCGTTTTTGACTTTTCTTTTATACAAATCTTCTTTAAAGGTAATGAATGTAAAGCAAAAGCTCGAATCAGAGTTATATCGGACCAGTTTGCAGAAACTGAATTTCTTACCCCTTCCGATATTTCGGAAACTACGCAAAGTATCGATTTAATCCCAACAAAAATTTTGTCAAAATCCAAGTTTCTGATGGAATTTGGCTTATGAAGCAATTAAGTTTTATCTCGGCAAAGTTTTTTATCGAACTCATTGTTATTATATCCATTTTTATTCTTGGCTTAGTTCTTTTAAGTTTTTTGACAAGGAAAATAAAGTTTATTCTTCGGGAAAAAATTTCATTGCAGTCGCTAAATCTTTTAATTAAAATAATCATTTATGGCTTTGTTGTTATCTATGTCATTCTGTCGCTTATGTATTTTGGAGTAAAGCTCGAAGGGTTGATAGTTGCTGGTGGATTTTTATCTATCATTGTTGGTCTTGCTACTCAAAAAGTTCTCGGGAATGGGATTGCGGGTATTTTTTTGATAATTGAGCGACCAATCAAGCTTGGACAATCTTTAACTATTCAGAATATATCTGGAATAGTCGAAGAAATTCGTTTTCTTTCGACTGTAATTCGTTCTTTCGATGGTCCTTTTGTCCGCATTCCTAACGAGCAAGTTTTTAACTCGGTTATAATAAATTTAATGGAAAATGTTGCTCGTAGAATAGATTATTTAATAGACATTCGCTATTCCGACGATTTTTCGAAAGCTTCCAAAGTTTTGAAAAATTACCTCGATTCGGAAACAAATGTATTAGCCATACCAGAACCCGAAATATTTGTCGAAGAATTTGCATCAAGCAGTGTTCGTGTGCATATACGGTTCTGGACGCCAACCGAAAAATGGTACCAAACAAAAAATAGATTACTACCCTTTTTACGGGATGAACTGGTTAAAAATGGGATAGAAGTTCCATTCCCCCAAGTAGAAGTTAAGATTCACAACTTATCGGATCTTAAAGAATCTTAGAAATTCGTATTCAAGATTTTGCTTTTTTATTAATATCGAGTAAGGACCACTTGGAAGATTTATAATATTAATTTTGCCAATGTAGGTATTTCCGTAAATATTTTGGTATTTCTTCCTCAAAACGATTCTCCCCAAAGCATCGAGTAAATATAATTCGAACTCGGTAGCCCCGTCTGTCGAAAGCTCGAAGGTTATTTCTTCCTTACCTTCTAAAAATGTTGAGGGAGTTGATGAAAAAGGGTTTTTGTTTAAATTCGAGAAATCTAAGGCTTTTAGAATTTCATTTCCAAAGAATAAAGTGTTTTTCGACCTTGTATTTGTAACAATACTGAAATATTTGTTTTCATTAAAGGGTTTTCGTCTTTGGGTTCCATTTTTCGATTGAACTTTTACAAATATATTGAATGTATCGTACATAAAATTAGATTGTAAATCGGTAAAATAGTAATCCCCAGCTTCGGAATAATTCATCAAGCGTCTAACAAAGGCAATCTCTTTGCTATTTTTTGTGTAAAGAAAAACCGAGTCGATTGGGTGTCCAAATTTTATTTTAAAAGCGACTCGCTGTTTGTTGTCGAAAGGGAATGTAATGGGATGGGAAATTAGAATATCGTGGGATATAGCTGTTTGATAAAAGTCGGGGATACCAAACCCAAAGGAATAGTTTGGATTTTCTTTGTTACTTGAAAATTTTTTTAGATTCGATAAAATTTCGTTCGGAGTTAGTTCTTCGAAAGCAGAAAGAAGCAAAGCAGTACCTCCAGCAAATAAAGGCGAAGCAACGGATGTTCCACTTCCGTAAATTAAGGTATCGGGTTTCCCCGGTGCAAAACTGACGACACTCGTAGCTTGAGCAACGAAGTCAGGTTTAATTCTTCCATCTGCTGTTGGCCCGCGAGAGGAAAACTTTAAAACTGTGTCCCCAGTTCTATTAACACCCCCAATTGCCATTACTCCTAATGCTTCGGCTGGAGCTTGGATAGTTGAATCCGATGGTCCTTTGTTCCCCGCAGAAGAAACCATTACTATTCCTAACTTATTCGCTCGGTTTGCATAAGCCGAAACCAGTGTAGTTTTACCGTCGAAATCGGAAAAAGAATAGCTTTGTTCAGAAGAATCGAATTTCATATAACCAAGCGAAGAAGTGATTATATCTACTCCAAGCGAATCCATCCATTCAACTGCCGAAGCATAACAGTCTTCTTCGAAATGTGTTTCTTCGTTGATAGTCTCAGTTTTTGCAAGAATGAAACTGGCAAAGGGGGCCGACCCCACAAGTTTACCCGGCATTAATCCACCAAGAATTGAAAAAACCATAGTTCCGTGAAGGTCTTGATTAGCAGAATCTTGTGCTTCGTTTGCTGTTGTAAAGTCTTGATATAGAAAGTCGTATTCACTTAAAATATCGGCATAATCGAAACCCGAATGTGATTTTACTCTAAATCCAGTGTCCATTATTCCAATTATTACGCTGTCTCCGAACAATCCAAGTGAGTTCAATTTGTCGATACCCAACATTTTCAACTGGTTGAGGCTTTCTCCGTAGTAGCTATCGTTAAAATTTGGGACAAAAAAAGCATTTGCAATGAAATTTTTAACATCTTTTACAGCTAACTTATTGGTAAATTCTTTTGGAACTTTGTTACCAATTGGCTGGACAAGTCGTATAAAAGGCAAATTTTTGATTTCGTTTATTTGACTTTCATCGGCTTCGACCACGACATAGTTTAGCCATTTCAGTTTTAATAAGATTTTTAAATTCCTTCTGGATAATTCTTCGAGATATTGTGAATTAATTGGAACATCTTCATAAGTAATGTAATTTTCTTGTGGTAGGACTTTCAATCGTCTCTCTTTTGTTCGTTGCGAGATTGAATTGAGAGCGTCAATATATAACCTACTATTTGGATAAAATTCTTCGTTTCCTTTGTCTTTAAAAAAGATTCGATATCTACCTCCAAAAATAATTGTGGAGGAGAGAAAAACCAAAATAAGGATTCGAAACATTAAAATTAGCTTTTAAAAAATAGTTAAATTAATCTTTAATTGTTAAGATTTTGTTATGCCTTTAATTTTAATTACAGGAAGCGGTCGAAGGATTGGAAAAGGTTTAGCAATAGAATTTGCTCGGAAAGGCTGGGATGTTATCTTTCATTATAATAAAACACAACAAGGAGTCGAGGATGCTCGAAAGTTCATAGAAAAGAATTTTACAAGTAAAACCTATCAGTTTTCGTTGGATTTACGCCAAATTCAAGATATATCTAAAACATTCGAAAAAGCATTCAAGGAATTTGGAGTTCCAGATGTTTTAGTAAATAATGCAGGAATTTTTCCAGATAAAAAAGAGGTCGGTGAAATTGATGAACAACTATGGGATGAAACATTGGCAATAAATTTAAAATCCTACTTTTTTGTTTCTAAAATATTTTCTGAATATGCCAAGATTGGGGCTCGAATTATCAATATTGGTTCACTTGGTGGAATAGAAACTTGGAAAGGTAGGGTTCCCTATAATATATCGAAGGCTGGAGTTATACAATTAACAAAGTCATTAGCAAAAGAATTAGCCCCTAAAATTGCAGTTAACTGCGTAAGCCCGGGAACAATTTTAATTCCAGATGAGCCTAATCAAATAGATTCACCCTTAATTCCTTTAACACGAATTCCAATGCAAAGGTATGGGACGATTTTTGATGTTTTCGATGCTGTATATTTTTTTGCAACTTGTTCAAACTTTATCACTGGACAAGTAATATTTGTCGATGGTGGGTACCACCTTGATAGAGGTTTATAATACTATTTCTCCGTTGGAAATTTTTTTAAGTATTTCTGTGTAAAGGATATGTTCTTGTTCTAAAACTTTTGCTGAAAGCGTATCGACTGTGTCGTCGGGGGAGATTTCGACTTTTCTTTGTCCAAGAATTCGACCGTGGTCATAAATTTCATCTACGAGGTGGACTGTACATCCGCTTTCTTTTTCTCCAGCTTTCAAAACTGCTTCGTGAACAAATTTCCCATACATTCCTTGCCCGCCAAATTTGGGAAGTAAGGCTGGGTGAATATTTAAAACTCGATTTTTAAAATGTGTTAACACTTTTGGACCAATCTTTTTCATATACCCAGCAAGCACAACGGTATCGACATTATGTTTCAATAGTGTGTCCAAAATTGCTTGGTCGAGTTCGTCTTCGTTCGGAAAGTGTTTGGAGCTAATGTGGTATGCTGGGATGCCTTCGTTTCTTGCCCTTTCGAGAGCCAAGGAGTTGGAATTGTTCGAAATTACTACGCAAGGGACTGCATCGAGTTCACCCCTCTTTATTGAATCGATGATTGCTTGCATATTACTACCGCCGTGCGACGCTAAAAAACCAAGATATAATTTGGGCATGTTTTTCTCCAAAACAAATACAAAATTAATATATCATACCTTTTGCTTAATTTTGTTTGGGTTTGTTTAAATCTAATTGTAATATGAGAATAAAGTTATATTTCATTTCTGTGCTCTTTTGGTTTTGCTTTTGTTTTCCAACATTATCTCAACCCACTCCAAATCCAGTTTTGGATTCGATTTTGATGAACCTTCCGCCAGACCGTGTCCCTTACGTGCCTTTTTTCTTGAACAAGTTCGACCCGATTAAAGTACATTCAATGGACAGAAATGAACTATTGAGATTATTTAATGTTGAATTTCCAAAATTTATCCTTGACTCTGGATGGAAATTCATACCGCACGAACCAATATTTGTTTACCCGGGTGAGAATCGGTTTACTCCTGAACTGCTTTTAACACTTAAACGAGTTGGTAAACCAAAAGTTTCGCCAAATGGTAAATACTTGCTTTATTCTGTTGGTAAACCGAACATAAGAGAAAATCTCGTTGAAACGGATTTGTTCCTTTTAAATCTTGAATCTGGGGCAACCGAAAATTTAACAAATGACCCCCAGTTCAATGAATTTGATTATCAATGGGATAAATCTGGGAAATTTGTGTATTTTATTTCAACTTCTTCCACTGAACCTCAGGTGTTTAGAATTAATGTTGAAACAAGAGAACGAAAGCAAATTACAAATAGCGAAAAAGGCGTCAAAGCTTTTAAAGTTTCGCCAGACGGACAACTTATAGCATACGCCAGTGATGTGAAGATATTTACGACACCAAAAGAGAAATACCCATTTCTCGATAAAGCAAAGGTAAGGATTTACGAGACTTTGCCAGTTCGACATTGGGATACTTGGGAAGATGAATACAAAACTCATATATTTATTTCCTCTGTTGAAGGTGGAACTCCAGTGGACCTAATGTCAAATGAACCTTTTGACGCGCCAGACCCACCTTTCGGAGGTTCCGAACAATTTGATTGGTCGCCCGATTCGAAAGAACTTGCTTATACTTGCAAAAAGGAACATAATTATGCAACAAGCACGAACACAAATATTTATGTCTATAATTTAGAGACAAAGAAAACCCTCGACATTACTGCAAACCTACCCGGCTACGATAAAAATCCAAAGTATTCGCCCGATGGAAAATGGATTGCTTTTCATAGCCAAAAACGCCCGGGCTTCGAAAGCGACAGGGTTCGGCTAATGCTTTATAACAGATTGACAAACGAAATTACTGAACTATCTTGGCGACTTGACCAATGGGTTGGTGAATTTATTTGGAATCCAACAAACCCAACCAAAATTTATTTTTCCGCCGAAGATGGTCCTGTAGTTCAAATATATGAAATTGACATTACAGACGGATTTTGGAGAATACTTTCCAAGGGTTATTATAACAACGATGGCGGGTTGGACATTTCTTCGGATGGGCAAACTCTATTCTTTGGACGGAGGAATATGCTTCGTCCTTTCGAAATTTACAAAATGAGTTTAATTAATCCTAATTACCCAATAATGCGTTTGACGTTCGAAAATGAAGACATTTATAGGCAACTTAAAACCGTAAGAATCACTGAGAGATGGATAAAAAGTAGGGATGGTAAAAAAATTCACACCTGGGTTATTTTCCCACCAGATTTCGACGAAAAGAAAAAATACCCTATGATTGTATATTGTCAAGGTGGTCCGCAATCGACAATTAGCCAATATTTCAGTTACCGATGGAATCTGTTTCTTTTTGCATCACAAGGGTATATTGTCGTTGCTCCCAACAGAAGGGGAGTTCCAGGCTTTGGCCAAGAATGGAACGACGCAATTAGCAAGGATTGGGGTGGCAAACCGATGGAAGACATTCTTGACGTAACAGACTCGATTAGGAAAGAGCCTTTTGTAAATAAGAGTGGAGTTGCTGCTGTTGGAGCAAGTGCTGGTGGATATGCTGTTTTTTGGTTGGCTGGGAATCACCAAAAACGTTTCTCTGCTTTCCTTTCTCATTGTGGAGTTTTTAACCTTGAAAGTAAATATGGTTCGACCGAAGAACTTTGGTTCCCAAATTGGGAATTTGGTGGTCCTTTTTGGGAACCGAAAGCAAAAGCAATATACGAAAAGCATTCTCCTCATAAATATGTTCAAAATTGGGATACTCCGATAATGATTTCAGCTGGGGAAAAAGATTTTCGCGTTCCCTATACTCAAAGTCTCGAAGCTTTTACTGCAGCAAAATTAAAGGGTTTGCCTGCGAAGTTAATGATTTTCCCTCAGCAAGGTCATTGGATTTTGAAGCCTCAAGAGCAAATTTTATGGTACTACGAAGTTTTTGAATTTCTCGATAAGTATTGCAAAAAAGATTAGTTTCATTTGGCTTCGAACAATATTGTTGTCCAATTTTCAAGAGAAAAATGATTTCTTACGAAACGATTTAACTCTTCGAGTTCGATTGAATTAACTACCGAAATAGTTTCGGAAAGTGGTTCGTATTTACCAAAAGTTAATTCTGCTTTCATAATTGCTTGCAGTCTTTCGGAAAGGTTTTCGAAAGCAATAATTGTCGAAGACTTGATTTGTTCTTTCGAAAGTTCCATCTCTTTCTGGGTAAAGCCATTTTTTGCAATATTTTCTATTTCTTGCGAGATTAATTCGATAGACTTGTTTTGCTTGTTTGGATTCATCGTCGAGTAAATATAAATTGCTGAACAATCGGAAAATGTTGAAAAAGAAGAGGAAACATTATAAACAAGTCCAGTTTCTTCTCTGAGTTTTTTATACAGTCGACTGCTCGCACAATCAGCAATTAAAATATTTGCAATTGCAGATATATATCGCTCGGTTTGGTTTAGACGTGGTAATTTAGTCGAAATAGTAAGATGACTTTGCAAAAATTGTCTTCTTAATTTTTTGAATTTTGGAACTTTGGAGAAAACTATTGAATTGTTTGGAAATTCTTCATTGTTTCTTTGTAAAGAAGAAAATTGGCTACCAATTTCGTCCAAAATTTCTGAATGTTCGAAATTACCTACAACCGAGACAACTATATTATTTGCACCGAAGAATTTGGAATAAAATTCTTCTATTTCTTTTAATGTAATTCTTTTAACTGAGCTTACCGACCCAACAATCGGGTGTGCTAAATCTGTATTCTGGAATTGTATTTTATCGGTATAATCTAAAATTTCCTCTTCTGGGTCTTCTTTAGTGGAACGAATTTCTTCGAAGATGATAGAGCGTTCCTTGTCTATGTCTTGTTTAATAAAATTTCTTTGAAACACAATATCGAAAAGCAGTTTCCAAACCCTTTTGAAGTTAGTTCGTAAGGCGCGAACATAAAAAACCGTGTATTCTTTTGTAGTGAAAGCATTGAAATAGGCGCCGTAACTTTCGAAAAGTTCGTTTATTTGAGTTGAGCTAAGGTTTTTTGTTCGACGAAAAAGTAGATGTTCGATAAAATGTGCTATTCCTTCGTATCCCGGGAAATCACGCCTCGAACCAACTCTAATACCAATTCCAAAGGCAAAGGAATTGAAGTATGGTACCTTTTCTGTGATTACTAAAACTCCATTATCGAGTAGTGTTTCTTCGTAAGAAACTTTTTCGATAGGTATTATTCTTTCTTTTGGTCTAAACGAATTATTTTTTCTTTTCATAAAATACTCTTAATTCAATTGCTTTGCAATCGACTTGATAAACTCCCAAGTCTCGAAGACGTGTGCAAATTTTGTATTTGTTTGTCCTATAGAGAAACGAATTGCAAATTTACCATTTAATTTTGTATGTGTTAGATAAGCAAATCCGCTTTCATTGATTTTTGCCAAAAGCTTTTTGTTCAGTATTTCCAAATTTCCCTCGCTATCTTCCTTTCTGGGTCGATATCTGAAACAAATTGTGGTAAAATTTACTGGTGCTAAGATTTCAAAGATTTCTTCCTTTTCGATTAATTCAGATAATTCTTTTGCCATATCGAGATGGGAACGAATAATTTTTTTTAGACCTTTTATCCCAAAGGAACGAATAACAAACCATAGTTTTAAAGAGCGAAATCGTCGTCCGAGTTGTATTCCCCAATCTCTGTAGTTGTTAACTCTTCGGTCGAGGTCTGTTTTAAGATATTCTGGGTAAATTTCAAAAGTTTTCAAAAGAGTATCTTTATCTTTAATATAGAATGCAGAGCAATCGAAATTTGTAAAAAGCCACTTATGAGGATTAAAGACAAATGTGTCTGCTAAATTTACTCCTTCGCGGAGCTTACTAAATTCGTCGAGTATTAATGCTGAGCCCGCCATAGCACCATCGATATGGTACCATAAATCGTATTTTTTGGCAATTTCTCCAATTTCTATTAAAGGGTCGATTGCCATCGAACCAGTTGTTCCTAAGGCTCCGACAACGCACAATGGTTTGAATCCTAACTTTATATCGTTTCTTATTTGTTTTTCTAAAAGTTCACATCGCATCGAAAAATCAGTATCGTCAACTGGAATCTTTCTTAAATTATTTGCTCCGATACCTACAATTTTTACAGCTTTTTCAATCGATGAATGAGCTTCGGTCGAGCAATAGACTACGAATTTTTCCCCTCTAAATCCTTGATTGTTAATAGAAAAGTTCGAAAACTTTTCCCTTGCAGTTAATAGAGCAACTAATGTAGAAGTCGATGCTGTGTCTTGAATTACTCCGTTGAAATCTTCAGAAATTCCAAGTAGCTTTCTAAGCCAAATCATCATTTTTTCTTCTAATTCGGTCGATGCCGGGGATGTTTGCCATATCATCGCTTGAACTCCCAACGCAGAGACTAAATATTCGGCTAAAATTGAAGGGAAACTTGTATTTGCTGGAAAATAAGCAAAAAACCGCGGATGTTGCCAATGAGTTATTCCGGGCAAAATAATTTTATTAAAGTCATCCAAAATTTGGTCAAACGATTCAGCTTCGATAGGTGGTTCGTTTGGTATTTTGTGGAAAATATCCCCGGGTTCAACTATAGATTTCACGGGGAATGATTCGATATTTTTGTAATAATCCAAAACGAATTGGGTAATTTTTTGTGCGTATTCTTCGAAGTTTTCTATATCTAACATTTAGTTCTACTGTACCTTTTCGGGATTCCAAGCAACACGGAACCCTTCGTTAAATGTGCAAAGATATTGAACATCTTCTTTGCTAAGCTCGAAATCGAAAACCGAAGCATTTTCGATAATTCTTTCTCTTTTTGCTGATTTAGGTATTACAATTGTACCCATTTGGAGTGCCCAACGGATGAGTATTTGTGCTGGGGTTTTCTGATATTTCTTCGCTAATTCAATCAATCGTGGGTCGTTAAGCTTGCGTCCTCGACCAAGTGGCGAATATGCTTCTATCAAAATTTTATTCTCTTCGCAGAATTCTTTCAGTTCTTTTTGATATAAATAAGGCGAGAATTCTACCTGATTTACGACTGGGATGACATTTGCATAGTTGAATAATTCCTGCAAATGTGAAATAGTGTAGTTGCTGACTCCAATCGAAGCAACTATACCTTGGTCGTAAACCTTTTCGAGAGCTTTCCAAGTTTGTCGACGCAAAGTTGGTACAGGCCAATGAATTAAATAAAGGTCAATATAATCGAAACCAAGTTTGGTTAGGCTTTTATCGACAGCCTCGAGTGTTTTATCGTAACCTTGGTCGTCGTTCCATACTTTTGTCGTTACAAATATATCTTCTCTTTTAATTCCGGAATCTCTTACAGCTCGGCCGACGTCTTCTTCGTTACCATAAAAGGAGGCTGTATCGATATGCCTATAACCAACTTCGAATGCCCAAAGACAAGCATTATAACATTCTTCGCCTGGTTTTAGCATATAAGTTCCTAAACCAAGTATAGGTATTTCAATATCATTGTTCATCTTGATTTTGGTCGCGATATCCATATTGGCTATGAAACAATTTTTATTGATATATTTGCTTTTTCAAGTTTTGAAACGAATGTTTTTGTACAAAATTGTTTTTGAGTTAATATGAAAGAAAATTCATTACTTCGTTGTGTTTTCTTATTTTTTTCAATTTTGCAACTACAAAGCTTAACTGCGTCTGCGAAAGATTTTTTTATCGGAAATGTTTCGAACAAAGAGTTAAATATTAATTCCTACAATTTTCAAAATAAGAAATTTTCTTCAGACAACGTTCAACAAGTTACGAAAAGACCTTACGATGTCCTTCGTTACGACTTGTATTTAGATTGGTATAATTTGATGAAAGACCCAAAAGCAATGGATTCTCTGAGCAGAGTTTGGTTAGGTATCAACAAGATTACGGTGCGGATACAACAAGACAATTTCAACTTGGTCGAGCTGGATGCAAGAGATTTAGTTATCGATTCTGTGTTTGTAGAATTTGATAATTTCAAACAAAAAATAACACCGACCCCTCAGATTGCCAACAGAAGACTAAACATAGGCTTGCCGAAAAACCTTAATTCTGGCGATTCTGCAGTTGTTACTGTTTTTTACAAATATGCAAGAAATATTCCAGAGGAAAACTATCGGGGCTTTTTTTTGTATCCAAAGGGGAAGTTTGTGGGTCGATTGCCTGCTCCTTTCTACGACTCTGTGTTTGTCGAAGAAAGAATTGCTTATACGATGAGTCAGCCGAATGATGCAAGATTTTGGTTGCCTTCGAACGATAATCCTTACGATAAAGCTGATGCAACAATTACGGTACGAGTTCCAAAGGAGTATACCGTTGCTTCTAATGGGATTCTCAACAAGGTCGAAAATGAAGGCGATTCTGCAAAAGTATATTATTGGGAAAGCGATAAACCTATTGCTACATACTTGATGGCTGTAACTGCATCGATATTCTATCGTTACTCCGATTGGTACCGAAAAATTACAAATCCGCTCGATTCAATTGAAGTTCCTTACTATGTTTGGGAAAAGGACTATCTTTCGACTAAGACTGATGGTTCGGAGTATAATGCAAAAAATACTTTTAAACCTACTGTTAAAATGCTGGAGTTTTATTCTAACATTTTTGGGGAATATCCCTTTGCTAAATATGGAACTGTCGTGCTTATGCCATTTCATTATGGCGGAATGGAACATCAAACAATAACATCTTTGAATCGGGCTTTGCTGCGTCAGAATGCACAATTTGTTGTTGCACATGAACTTGCTCACCAATGGATTGGTAACTACGTAACTTGTGCCAGTTGGGATGACATCTGGTTTAACGAAGGTGGAGCAACTTGGAGCGAAGCACTTTGGGCTGAATACCTTTGGGGCAAACCCGGTTATGATTTGTTTATTTTAAGTTCTCGCCGCCGTTATCTTCGAGACGGAGGGTTAAATTTACCTCCAATTTATGGATTACCAATAAATACGATATTCGGAGATTATTCTGTTTTGGTTTATCAAAAAGCAAGCTGGATTTATCATATGCTTAAAGAATTTGTTGGGGATACACTCTTTTTCAAGACTTTACGAAGTTTTTTCGATAAAAATAAATTTAATTCAATTCAAAACGAAGATTTTATAAATCATTTTAAAGAAAATATTCAAAATTCACCTATCGACTTCGATAAGTTTTTCGAGCAATGGCTTTTCAAGGCTGGCCATCCAATTTTTTCGATTTCTTCAAGTATTAATCATTTCAAAAATGATAGTGGCTTTCATAATGCCAACATAACAATCTTACAAACTCAAATTGGCGCCAATGTCCCAGAAGTTTTTCAATCCCCAGTTAGGTTAATTTTTAAGTCTGGGGATTCTATTCATAAACAGATATTTTACATAAAGGAGAGATTTGAAACATTTTCTACTGCTTTACCGTTTTTCCCAGATTCCATTTTTGTCGATACCACTTATGTCTTGTGCGAACAATTTGAATCCACTTTGTATGTTTACGACAATAATGTAAAAATTGATGTTGAATTAAATTCTGATTTTTTTGAAGGTGCAAATAGTCTTTGTTTGACTATTACGACCCCATTTTCAAGTTCTTTTCAAGTTTCAATCTACGATGTAAAAGGAAATCTTGTTGCAAAACCTCAAATTTTTGAGCTTGGACAAGGTATCCACAAAATTCTTGTGTTTAAAGGTTTGGATTTTGCACCGGGCTTATATCTGATTAAGGTCTCAAACGGAAGCTTCCAAAAAGTTATACCATACCTAAATTTGTAGTTGTCGATGCAAGATGAACAAAAGTCTCTTCTTTTTGGAATAATCGCTATTCTCTTTTGGTCAACTGTTGCTACAGCATTTAAAATTGCATTACAAAAAGTAACCCCCGAATTACTCGTTGCTTACTCTTCTTTTTTTTCATTTTCTATATTACTAGTTAATCTTATTACTTTTAATAAGTTTAAACTTGTTCGAGCAATTACATTAAAGCAAGTTTATATTTCTGCTCTGGCTGGTTTTTTAAACCCATTTCTTTATTATTCAATTCTTTTTAAAGCATATTCATTGTTACCAGCACAAGAAGCATTAAGTTTGAATTACACTTGGGCAATTGTATTAACCGTTTTAACAGCAATTTACCAAAGAAAAAGAATACCCCTTTTGTCCTATTTTGCCTTGTTTATAAGTTTTTTTGGTGTTCTTATTATATTGTCGAAAGGTAGTATAGTTAGTTTAAAGCCAAGTAATCCCTATGGAGCAATTTTTGCGCTTTCGAGCGCCTTGGTTTGGGGTCTTTCGTGGCTTATAAATCTATCATCTAAAACTGATGATAATCTGCGCTTACTCTTAAATTTTAGTTTTGGCACCTTATATTGTTTTATTTATCTCGCTTTAAAAACGGAATTTGAACTATTAGTTGGTTTAGAAATTCTTCCAGTTGTTTACATTGGTTTTTTCGAGATGGGTATCACATTTTTGGTTTGGAATAAAGCTTTGAAATTTGCAAAAAATCCAGCTAAAATTAACAATTTAATCTATCTTTCACCTTTTATCTCTATACTTTTCATTAGTTTGATATTAAAGGAAAGTATTCATTATTCAACGATAATAGGTTTGCTTGTTATTATTTTAGGGGTAGTTTTACAAAGTACGAAGTTTACTCGAGCTTCTTAAGTTCGTCCGAGAATTTTGATTCGATTAGACCTTTCAGTGGCTGTCCTAAAATGTTTAGGTCCATTTCGAAATTAATCAAGTAATCTTGCAATTCGATTTGTCCATTACCAAATTTCGATGTGAACACAAGTTTGTAATTTTCCCAACGATATGAAGTCAGAAAGGATGTAATAATCGAGTTAGTTAGAACTCTTGTCGTCACAAAGTTTTTTAATTCGAATGCAGTGTATTTAGTCCTTACATTTAAATTAATTTTTGACATTTTTTATAAATTTGATTAATTATGAAATTTAATTTAATATTTTCTTTAAATTTTATTCTAATATTTGTCTTCGTATTTCTGATTCACTGTGGTCCTTCGACCCCAAAAGGGCAAGTAAAAATTAAAACAAGAGAACATGAATTCACTTTTATCGAAAAAGTAAAGAATTACCAGCTCGATTTAATTAACTTAGATGAATTAAGCTTCGAAGAAAAAGCTTTTCTCGACATTGTTAATTCAATCATTAATTCAGAATTTTCGACTGCCGAAGAGAAAGCTTTTCGTATATTGGAAAGTTTTCCATATATCTCTTATAAAAATGAAATTTATACTATCCTTGTTAATGCTCTCATATTCCAATCGAAGTGGGACAAACTACTTCCAGCATCAGCATTAATTATACACGACCCCGACAGCGTTTTTATACTTGCAGAAGCTTTTTCGAAACTAAATAGCGAAAAAGTTAATTTTTTCGAGGATAAAGATACAATTAGTTTTTTCACATCCCCTTCTGGGGCAATTATTGTTCCAGTCGAAATTAATGGCAACCTACGACACTTTTGGTTCGATACTGGAACAAATTATACAATTCTTTCGAGTAAAACAGCTGAAGATTGCAACATCTTGCCACTGACTCAAAGGAAGAGTAAAGCATTGACAACGACAAACTATAAAGTTGATGTAAAACCTTCTGTGATTTCATCATTTAAATTAGGTTCGATGCAGTTACTAAATCATCCTTGCTTAATTGTCGACGATTTTAATCTTAGACTTAGATTACTTTCTTCGAACGTTCCAACGGAAATTTATGGTATTGTGGGATGGAAAGCAATCAAAAATGCAAAATTTGTCCTTGATTACATCGCAAGGAGAATAATTATTGAAAAGCCATTAAAGTTGAGCATTGCGAAGGACAGAAATTTTTTTTGGGTAGGTATTCCAATAGTCTTATCCAAATTAGATGATGTCAATATTCTTTTCGCCTTCGACCTTGGCGCCGAGAAAAGTGCTTTGACTTATAATGTATTTAATAAAGTTGATTTTGGTAAGATTTACGAGCAGACCAAAGTTATTGGTTCAGTTGGTGGTTGGAAGTTTAATCCCTCGCTTGTTGTTCCTTACTTCGAAGTTACAATTGATAAGAGTAAAATTGTTTTTAAAGATATACACACCGTCGAAATGCCCAAGGATTACTTATTTAACATCGACGGTGTTCTTGGATTGGACATATTAAAATTGTCTGTGATTTCTTTTGATATTTTAAATTCAAAGTTTGAAATTAAAGCTGTTAGAAGTTTAGAATAGAATTTGTTAAAATAATTTAAAATTTTTGTAAATATATTTGCAAATTTGAAATCGCTTGCTAAATTTGTATTAGTATAAACGATAGAATATGATAATAAATTTTAGTTTTCGTGTTCGAAAAATCCATATTCTATCAGCCCTTTCACATTTTTTAATTATTATTAACATTTTGAAGGTCAACTATGTTTCTCTTTATAGGAATTTGGATTCGGGACAGACCTTTGTTTCCTTATTCTCTTCCTCGATTATTCCTTTTTCAATCTGTTTCGCTCTCTTTTCCTAATCTCTTATAAACTCTTTAATTATGTATAATAATGGTAGTGGGGATATGAAAGCAAAATTTGTTTACTTTGTTTTGTTATTAATGATTTGCTTTTCTTATGGTTTTGCCCAAGATAGGGTAATAACTGGAAAGGTAACAGACGAACAAGGCAACACGCTTTCTGGTGTAACCGTAATGGTTAAAGGAACTGCTATTGGAACTTTCACCAAAGCAGATGGGTCATTTATTTTGAAAGTACCATCGTATGCTAAAACTATTGTCTTTCGTCGCGTCGGGATGAAAACAAAAGAAGTAACTCTCGAAGCGAAGGATTTTATTAATGTTGCTTTGGAAGAAGATAAGTTGCTTACTCAAGAAATTATTGTAACAGCAATTGGTTTGGAAAGAGAAAAGCAATCTATTGGTTATGCTTTCGAAGAAGTAAGGGGCGACATAATTTCACAAGCTCGAACGACAAATGTAGTTAATTCAATTACTGGAAAAGTTGCTGGGGTACAAGTTGTAAATTCCACTGGGATGCCTGGAGCTTCTGCCTACATTCAAATCCGTGGGCAAAATTCTTTCTTAGGGGGTAATCAACCTTTGTTTATAGTCGATGGAATTCCCATCGATAATTCGATGATTTATAGTGGAAACCCAGACAATGGTACTAATAATCTGCTTTCAGGAGTTGCATATTCAAATCGTGCAATTGATTTGAATCCAGACGATATTGAATCGGTAACAATTCTCAAAGGTCCTTCTGCAACCGCTTTGTATGGTATCCGTGCTTCTAACGGTGCTGTTGTTATAACAACAAAGAAAGGACGAGTTGCAGAGACCGAACGAATTAATGTTTCTTTTTCTGCAACAACTACAATCGAAGAAGTTAACAAATTGCCCGAACTTCAGAAAAAGTTTACACAAGGAGCTGGCGGAATTCCAGCACAACCCGGTAGCAGAACTCCTTTAAGCTGGGGTGGCAATATCGATACTCTTTACTGGGATTTAGAATCGACAAATCGATTTAGTAAATATGGAAATATCGTCGGAAAGTATTTTGTAGATAGCATAAATAACCCTTCACGTTTCAAGAAAATTGAGCCTTTTGATAATCTCAGTAATTTCTTTATCCCCGGAATGAGTAACACTCAAAATCTTTCTATGGCTGGAGGGACAGATTTTGGTTCTTTCTTCCTATCGCTTTCTAATTCGAAATCGGAAGGAGTAGTTCCACTTTCTAAATTCGAAAGGCAAACGGTTCGCTTTAATGGGGAGGCTCGAATATCATCACAGTTTAAAGCTTCGGGTAATGTTTCATACATTAGCTCAGGAGGTAGACGTATCCAACAAGGAAGCAATATTTCTGGTGTTATGTTGGGATTGCTTCGTACTCCGATAAGTTTTGATAATTCCAATGGTTATGGCACAGATGCTTACAAAAAACCAGATGCCTATATGTTCCCAGATGGCACTCAAAGAACCTATCGTGGTGGAGGTGGCTACGACAATCCTTATTGGACCGTTGCCCGAAATCCATTTTTCGATAATGTCGATAGATTTATAGGTAATATTCAGTTGAATTATTATTTCAATCCGAATATCGACCTTATGCTCCGAGTTGGTAGCGATATCTATTCCGATAAACGACGACAAGAATTTGCAATATACTCATTGACAGCACCAGCTGGACAAATCTTCCATCACGAAATTTACAGCAATGACCTTACCTCCGATTTAATTCTTTCGTTTAATTATAATTTGACCGATGACCTAGTTGCCAAGTTTATGTTAGGAAATAACCTTTATCAATCCAAAGGTAGTTGGATTTATACGCAAGGGGATGGGTTAATTGTTCCAGATTTCTATCACATTTCTAACACAACTAGCCAAATTGTTCGACAATCGAGAGGGACTTTGCGAAGACTTGGGTTCTACGGGGACTTAACCTTGGATTATCAACAATGGCTTTATTTTAATGGGTCGTTAAGAAACGATATGTCCACTACCTTGCCAAAAGATAAGAATTCTTTTTGGTATGGGCAGGGAAGTCTAAGTGTTATATTCACAAATCTTTTTAAAGATGTGTTTAAGGATAGTTTCTTAAACTTTGGTAAGATTCGTTTCAACTACGCTGTTGTTGGTAAAGACGCTCCGATGTATGCAACAACGACCCCCTTCATTCAAGCATCTTACGGCGACGGATGGACGAACGGAATTTCATTCCCATTCAATAATCAAGTTGGCTTTGTTACTGGTGATGTTCTTGGAAATGATAAAATTCGACCCGAGATGACCACATCTTGGGAAATTGGTTTCAATTTTGCCTTCTTAGAAAATCTTTTCTCTTTGGACCTGACTTATTACAACTCTGTGAGTAAAGACCAAATTTTTAGCGTCCCAATTTCACGAACGACTGGCTACTATTATTCAATTTTTAATGCCGGAAAGATTTCGAACAAAGGATTCGAAGCAATTTTGAATTTCACTCCAATTAACACAGCGGATTGGCGTTGGAGTATCGATTTGAATTTCTCGACAAACAAAAATATGGTCGATGAACTTTACGAAGGTATAGATAATATCTTCCTTGGTGGTTTCGTTGGTTCTTCCGTTCGAATTGTTGCTGGTAAACCTTATGGGACTATTTTTGGTTTCGGCTGGGCAAGAGATTCAGCTACTGGGGAGATATTAATTGACGATAACCCAAATTCCAGAACTTATGGTTTTCCAATTTGGGATGGGAACGAGAAAGATTTTGGAACTGCAAACCCCGATTGGCTTTTGGGCTTACGCAATTCAGTGAGTTGGAAAGGTTTGACCTTGTCCTTCTTGATTGATATTAAGCAAGGTGGTAAAATGTGGAATGGGACTAAAGGTGCTTTATATTATTTTGGTACTCATAAAGATACTGAAATAAGGGGTTCGAAAAAAGTTTTCAAAGGTATCAAGAAGACTTCAAAAGAGAAGAACGATATCGAAGTAGTAGTCGACCACAATTGGTATGTTGCAGGCCGTGGTTCTGGATTCGGGAACAATACTGAAGATTTCATTGAAGATGCTAGCTGGATTAGGTTGCGTGAGCTTTCTTTGTCATATACCTTGCCAAAGGCGATTGTAGAATATACCCCATTTTCTAACATAATTCTAACATTTACTGGAAGAAACCTATTCCTTAGCACAAAATACACTGGTGTCGACCCAGAAACAAATCTTATGGGTGCATATAGTGCCCAAGGTCTCGATTATTTCAATATGCCAGGCATTCGAAGTTACAATTTCACAATTGCTGTTGATTTTTAATTTGATTAACAAAGGGAGACGGTTATGAAAAAAAGAATATTATTTTCCGTTATTTTTATGTTAATGCTTTCATTTGCTTGCGAAAGGTGGATTGACCCGAATTTGAATATTGACCCGACGAGCCCATCCAATGTCCCGATGAAAACGATACTACCAACGACGCAAGCTGGAATAGCTTATGTTTTGGGTGGTGATATCGGTCGCTATACTGGTTGTTTTACTCAGCAACTTTTTGGCGCTGGAAGACAGCACGAAGTTATTTACAAATACATTTTCTCCGAAGAAGATATCAATAATGCTTGGAATACGATGTATGGTGGTCCTATGATGGACCTTTACCAAATAATTAATATGGCAGACCAGCAAAAATCCCCACATTATAAAGGTATTGCCCAAATTCTAATGGCTTTTAGCCTTGGAATGTGGACAGACTTGCTTGGGGATATTCCTTATACAGAAGCTTTCCAAGGAACGAAAAAATTAAAACCAAAATATGACAGCCAGAAAGACATTTACGACATAATCTTTGTTCTTTTATCACAAGCTATCACCAATTTAAACGAAACGAATAGTGTTTTTAAACCTGGTGCCGACGACCTTATGTATGGTGGAAAGGTGGCGAACTGGATAAAAGCAGCATATACTCTTCAAGCCAGATATTACTTGCATTTAAAGAATTACGACGTTGCTCTTGGGATGTTGCAAAGGGGATTCACTAGTAATAGCGACGACCTTCAGTTTAATTTTACAAACAAAGAAACCGAAGCAAATCCACTTTATCAATTCGACGTTCAACGAGGCGATGTTAATTTGGATTCCACTTTAATGGAGATAATGAATAGTCTCAACGACCCTCGAAGACCTAAGATAGCTAAACCGGATGATAAAGGTGGATTTAGCCGACAGTCTCGTTTGGGACCTTTTTATGCTAGCATTAATTCGCCCGTTCCTTTTATTACTTATGCCGAGGCAAAGTTCATCGAAGCTGAATGTCAGCTTGCAAAAGGCAATCTTAACGCTGCTTATAATGCATATAAAGCCGGTATTCTTGCATCTATGGCTAAAATGGGAGTTGCCGATGCTGACGCACAAGCATATCTGTCGCAACCTTCAGTTGATGTGGGCGAAAATAACTTGAAGCTTGAAAATATTATTACTCAAAAGTATATTGCTCTTTTCTTCAATCCAGAAGTTTACACCGATTGGCGAAGAACCGGTTTCCCACGCTTGAAACCAGTCGTCGGGAACACAATTCCAAGAAGATTTCCTTATCCTTTCTACGAACGTTTATATAATTATGAGAATTTAAAATCGACAGCGCCAAATTTCGAAAATCCAGACTTTATTTTTACCGACAAATTATGGTGGGATAAGACTTACTGGAATCCATAGTTTTTTCGTTGGGGCTTGTTCCATTTTGGAACAAGCCCTTTTTATTTCTTTGGGGCCTTTTGTGGCAACTTCATTTTGAGTTTTTCTTGGGCAAATGTTATTATCCTTTCTGGACTTCGTAATTCATTTATTTTTTTGTCTAAAATTGCATTTTCGTTTTGAATTTCTTCGAGACGTTTCTCGATTTGATATTTTTCACGTGTTATTTTTCTTATTCTTATTACATTATCGACGTATAGAATAATAAAAACAGCAAAAGCTAAAATCACAAAAAAAATTTTTAAATATGTTTTTTTTGCAATAAACAATTTTTTACTTAATTTCGTTTATAAATGTGTAAGATATAAAAATTTTTTGTTAATTTACATAGTGATTTTAGATTGATCATTTATTTTCGTTCTGAATTTCAATGTTTCTCTTTCGAAAATCCTATGACTTTTAATAAATATAAATAATCGGAGTCAAAGATGGTATATAAGACCAGAGATGGGAATAATATTCCTGCCCAAGAACTAATTGATATTGAGCTTTTAAAATCTAAAAAGATAGCGGAATTGACTGCCATTGCGAAATCTTTGGGAATTACTAATTTTTCGGACTTAAGGAAGCAAGAGTTGATACTAAAAATTTTGGAGGCTAAAACACAAACTCAAGTTAAAGAGCCACAAGCAGACAATTTGCTTACCGCAACTGGTGTGCTTGAAATTCACCCAGATGGTTACGGATTCTTGCGTTCCGCCGATTACAATTATCTTAATTCCCCCGATGATGTGTATGTATCGGTTTCACAAATTAAAAGATTTGGTTTGCGAACTGGGGATACAATTCGGGGTTTGGTACGCCCACCAAAAAAAGATGGTGAAAGGTATTATGCTTTGCTTAAGACCGAAAGTGTAAATTATATGGAACCCGAATTGCTTCGGGATAGACCTCTTTTCGATAATCTTACCCCAACTTACCCAGTTAAAAGAATTAATTTAGAAACCACTCCAACAGAATACTCGATGAGGATTGTCAATTTGTTGTGTCCTATTGGAAAAGGTCAACGCGGCTTAATTGTTGCACCCCCGAAATCTGGAAAAACTATATTATTACAGCAAATGGCAAATGCGATTGTAAAAAATCACCCAGAAATAAAGTTGATTATTTTGCTGATTGACGAGCGCCCCGAAGAAGTTACGGATATGGAGCGTTCAGTCAAGGCTGAAATTATCTCGTCGACATTTGATGAACCACCCGAACGGCATATGCAAGTTGCCGACATCGTCCTCGAAAAAGCAAAACGGCTGGTCGAAGCTAAACTCGACGTTGTTATTTTGCTTGATTCTTTGACCCGTCTCGCTCGTGCAAGCAATACCGTGACACCGCACTCCGGTAAAATTCTTTCGGGGGGTGTCGATGCAAATGCTTTGCATAAGCCAAAAAGATTTTTTGGTGCTGCAAGGAATATTGAAGAGGGAGGTTCTCTAACAATTATTGCCACAGCATTAATCGAAACTGGAAGTCGAATGGATGAAGTTATTTTTGAAGAGTTCAAAGGGACAGGCAATATGGAATTAGTACTTGATAGGCGAATTTCCGACCGAAGAATTTTCCCTGCAATTGATGTGAACCGAAGTGGAACCAGAAAAGAAGAATTATTGCTTACTCAAGAAGAGTTAAACCGTGTTTGGATTTTGAGAAAGTTGTTGAGCGATATGCAACCGGTCGAGGCTATGGAGTTTTTACTTGAAAAAATGAAAGGAACACGTTCCAATAGGGATTTCCTCCAATCAATGAGTTCCTAACTTTTTATTTTTCTGAATGTGTTTCTTCTTTTCCCTTTAATATCTTTAAAATAATATCCTTAATTTTTTTGTAAATATCTTCGATTTTCCCATTACCATCGACTTTATAAGCGAGACCCTGGTTTTCGTAGTAACCAATCAAAGGTGCTGTTTGTTGCTCATAAACATTAAGTCGGTTTCTTACAGTTTCTTCGGTATCGTCGGTTCTTTGGTATAGCTCGATTCCATCGATGTCGCAAATGTTATCATTCTTAGGTGGATTACTAATTAAATGATAGACTTTGCCACATTTAGGACAAACCCTGCGTGCAGTTAATCTTGCTACAAGTTCTTCCATTGGAACGATTAAAACTAAAACTGCATCAAGTTTTAGTCCAGAATCCGAAAGGAGTTTATCGAGTGCTTCTGCTTGTGGAATTGTTCTTGGAAAACCATCCAATAAAAAACCATCGAGATATTCAGTTTTACGCAATTCGTTTCTAATCATTTCAATAATTATTTCATCTGGAACTAATTCGCCTTTATCCATATAGAACTGAGCTTTTTTGCCTAACTCAGTTCCTTCGATTCGATGATAACGAAGCAAATCCCCCGTCGAGATTTGTTTGATACCAAAATCTTTGCAAATCAGTTCCGATTGTGTTCCTTTTCCTGCACCGGGCGGACCCAAAAAAATTAATCTCATAATCAACCTTGTTTTAATCAAACATAGTATGGAAAATTATATTTTAAAATTTTTGCAACATAAAAATAAATTTTTTGAGAATTAAAGCTGGCATTCGTTTGGATTATTTTGTTAAAAATCGAAAATTTGTAATATATTTGTTTTAGAAACTTCTTTATACTTATTTGCACAAATTTATAGGCTATATGAATGATTTAGAATTTAAAGCATTAATTGTCGAAGAAGTTGGAACTAACGATTTCCGAAGGTATGTTGGGCTCAAAAAAATTTCTGAGCTACCTAAAAATGATGTTATTGTAAAGGTTTTATATTCTGCGTTGAATTATAAAGATGCTCTTTCAGCTCGAGGACATAAAGGAATAACGCGTGTCTATCCGCATACACCGGGAGTCGACGCTGCAGGTATTGTTGTCGAAACAAAGTCCTCTAAATTCAAAGTTGGCGACCAAGTAGTTGTTACTGGATACGATTTGGGGATGAATACTTCTGGTGGATTTGGACAATACATTTCTGTTCCATCAGAATGGGTTGTGCCTTTACCAGAAAATCTTTCATTATTAGAATCAATGGTTTTGGGGACAGCTGGATTTACAGTTGGCCTATGTATATTTGCTTTTAACCAAAGGAATATTGGCCCAAGTTCTGGGAAAGTTCTTGTAACTGGAAGTACTGGTGGAGTTGGAAGTCTTGCTGTTGCTATTTTGTCTAAACTGGGCTATTATGTTGTTGCTTCCACTGGGAAGCTCGAAATGGAAGATTTTTTGCGTTCTTTAGGAGCAAAAGAAGTGATTCATCGTAGCGAAGTAAACGATACGTCTGGTAAACCTCTTTTGCCACGAAAATGGATTGCAAGTATTGATAATGTTGGTGGGAATACTTTATCGACAATTATTCGTTCTACCGATTATGACGGAGTTGTTGCTTCTGTAGGCTTGGTCGAATCCGAAAAACTCGACATTACAGTTTATCCGTTTATTCTTCGCGGGGTATCGCTGGTAGGTATAGATTCAGCCGAAACCAAAATGGAAAAAAGATTGCTTGTATGGGAAAAATTGTCGACAGAATGGAAAATTCCTTTTGATAAACTTTTTCGAGAAGTTTCTTTAACAGAGTTGAATGATGAAATCGATAAAATCTTGCTCGGAAAGCAAATTGGGAAAGTTGTGGTAAATCTTTGGGAGTAGTATGTTTCACAAATAAATAGGTAAAAAAATGCTTCTTCTTGCAATCGGTCTAATAATACTTGCATTAGGAATTTTTTCGATTACCCCGGGTAAATACAAGAAGGGTGCAATAATAATAGGATTGTTAGTTTCTTTCGTTGGCTTTCTGACAGCAACAATTCGACAAGTCGATGCTGGGCACGTTGGCGTTCAAATTTTATTTGGAAAGGTTCAGCCAAATGTTTTGTACGAAGGCTTAAATTTCGTAAATCCCTTTATCGAGATTCGAGAAATGAGCATACAAACTCAAAATTACACTATGAGTGGCCAAACCGACGAATCCGCACATTCGGCCGACGATGCAATTCGGGTTCTCAGTAGGGATGGGCTCGAAGTAACGATAGATTTGACCGTGTTATATCGAATTTATCCAGACCAAGCTCCAAAGATATACCGTGAAATAGGAATGAATTATCAAGATAAGATTATAAGGCCAATCACTCGAACTGGTATTCGCGAAAGTGCAACTTATTACGATGCAATTTCTTTGTTCTCCGATAAGAGGGAAGAATTCGAGCAGAGAATTAAGGAAAAAATCTACGATGAATTTCAAAAAAGAGGTATAATTCTCGAAAGATTACTTGTTCGAAATATAACTTTGCCACCATCGGTCAAAGAATCCATCGAAAGAAAAATTACTGCTGTTCAAGAGGCACAAAGAATGGAGTTTGTTCTTCAAAAAGAACGTCAAGAGGCCGAGCGTAAGCGCGTCGAAGCACAAGGCATAGCAGATGCACAAAGAATTATCAATGCTGGTTTAACCGACAAAATTATTCAATTTGAGCTTATCAAGGTTCAGAAAGAGCTGGTTAATTCCCCGAATTCGAAAATTATCCTTGTTGGCACTGGCAAAGGAACCCCTCCATTTATCATAGGCGAATCAAAGTAAGATTGGAAATTGTTTAAATTCCAAGTTGTTTAAAGTTATCGGGAAAACTCGAATAAAGTAGTTTTTCGAATTTCTTTTTAAACGAAAGCAAATGGTGAAGTATGCTTTCGTCAAATATTTCTTTGCATTTTGAGTAAAAGTTTTATGTATTGAAATTTTTTATCGATAATTTTTTAAAATTTCATTTTTTCTTAATTTTGTTATTGTCCGTTGGGGGTGCTCAAGATTTTTGGGCTGAGAGGATACCCCTGGAACCTGATCCAGGTAATGCTGGCGTAGGGAAACGGACGCAAAACCCTACAATTCCAGTATTAATCCTCGACAAGCCTCCAAGCGGATAGTTTGATATGTTGAACTATTCGTAAGGTGGCGTTATGTTTAAAATTATGTTTCCCTTGGTTCTTTTCATTCTTGCAACAGCTTTGCTTGCTAATGAAGAAGCAAGCGACACACTTAAAAAATTCGTTCTACCAAGCGTAACTGTAACTTCAACTCGTGCGATTAGAGGTGAAACTCCAATTCCCTTTTCCGAGCTTAGTTACAAACAAATCGAGCCAATTTATACCACACAAGACATCCCAAGATTGCTCAGCGAACTACCTTCGATAATAACCTATTCTCAAAGCGGTAATGATATTGGCTATTCTAATATGACTATGCGGGGATTTAACCAAAGACGCATTTCGGTTATGATTAACGGGGTGCCACAAAACGACCCCGAAGACCACAATGTTTATTGGATAGACTTCCCCGATTTTATGCCAAATGTCCAACAAGTGCAAATCCAACGAGGAGCAGGATTAAATCATTACGGCTCTGCTGCAATAGGTGGGTCGATAAATTTTACGACAGGCTATTTTCTTGAAAGGCGGAGTGTCAAGCTTTTCACTGGAATAGGATTTCAAGAATTTGGTAATGGTGACCCTTCCGAGATAAAAGCAAATGTGACGAAATATTCGATAGAATTTTCCTCTGGTTTAGTCGATAAATATGCATTTTATGGTAGATTGTCGCGTACAAATTCTTTAGGATATAGAAATCATTCTTATGCTTTTTTGAATAGCTACTTTTTTAGTGCAGCTCGTTTCGACGATAATTTTTCGACCCAAGTCAATATTTTTGGTGGCCCTTTTACCGATGGCTTGGACTATACTGGTGTGCCAAAAGAATTCGTTAAGGATTTGACAAAACGTAGGTATAATTTGGGCTTTTGGACCTACGACAGCACAGGAAAGAATGTTCTATTTTCTGTCGAAAGACGTAAACAAGAAATCGAAGAATTTTCGCAACCACATTACGAAATTCTTAACGATTGGCAAATCAGCCCAGATTTAAGGTTTCTTTCAATATTGTTTTATTACACGGGCGATGGTTTCTTCGATTATGATGCAAGTTGGGCAGATACTTTTATGCTTCGCCTTACAAGCGAGTATGGATTTTCGCCTTCTCAAAATCCGACTGGAACAATATTTCGTGGCTTTGTTGGAAATAAACACGGCGGATGGATTCCACGAATTGTATGGAAATACGGTAAAAACGAATTAACTGCTGGGTTGGAAATGCGTCTCCATCGCTCTGTTCGTTGGGGGAAAATTCGTTTTGCCGAGTACCTTCCGACTAACTTTAATCCAGATTACAAAGTTTATAGTATAGATGGCTTCCGCGATATGTTTTCTGGTTTCGTTCGCAACCAATATTACATTTTGGATGAGCTTTCCGTTTTTGCCGAAGCACAACTGAACTATCAAAGATATGCTATAAAAAATGAAAAGGCTGGTGGGAAATATGTTTATTTTACAAATATCGATGGTAAACGTGTTGGTGGCGAAAATTTCTTGTTCGATATAAAATATTTGTTTTTCAACCCAAGAATTGGATTTAGTTACAAGTTGAGTCCAGATTGGAATTTGTTTGGTTTCGTTGCATACACTTCGCGAGAACCTCGGATGCGAAATCTTTATCCTGCCGAAGATTCATACTTTGGAGCTAAGCCTCAGTTCGAATTCAAACAAGTTGGAAATGAAATTCGCTACGATTTTAGCAAACCTTTGCTAAAACCCGAAAGTATGCTCGATATTGAGTTTGGCTCGAATTTCAAGATTTCCGATAATTTCAACTTCAACACGAATCTTTACTTTATGAGCTACGCAGACGAGCTTGCTAAAACGGGAAGAATTGATATTTTTGGTAACCCAATTGAAGAAAACATACCGCGTTCTCATCATTACGGATTGGAATTGGAAGCAATAGGCACAATTGTCGAGAGTGATTTTGGCAAACTTTCTTTTTATGGAAATGCAACTCTTTCAAACAATAGAATAGTCGACTACGATTTCTTTACCTACGACTCTGTAAAAATATCGTTTAAAGATAATCCAATCTCTGGTTTTCCAGATTTTATGGGTAACATTAGGCTTAGCTATGAATATGGTGGATTTTTTGCTTCTTTACACGGTCAGTATGTCGGAGGTTATCGGACAGATAATTATGGAAATTTGATTACAGAGAACAAGGATTTGATAAGGCATTTAGTTTATCGAGGTGATTACTATGCGGATAACAAAGTCGACCCCTACTTTGTGGTGAATTTAAATGCAAATTATAGCTTTAGGAATATTGGCTATTTTCAAAGTTTAAATTTCAAGCTCCAAGTTAGAAACCTTTTCAATCAGCTTTATGCTGCTGGTGCCGAAGGTAAGGAATTTTTCCCAGCCGCCGAACGAAATTACTTTTTAGGCATTGAGTTGGAATTTTAAACGAATTTCTTACAAACGAACTGAATAATTGAATTATTAATTTTATTAACAAGCTATTTTATTTAAAAATAAAGGATATCAGAAAATTTTGATTCTGTTTTCAAGGACAATCTAATCTAATATTAAATAGGTATGTACCTTTTTCGATTTGAATTATATTGCTAAATTTTGTAAAGTATTTAGTTGTGATTAAAGCGGAAAAATCATAAAATTGAAAATTGAGCAATATTCCTAAAAGTCGTTTTGTTTTTTAAGTATTAATACAGTGATGTAATGCAAACGAAAGTATTTAATAAATAAGCTAAGGTTATAAATCAAATCATAGATGAGTAATATTAATTCTTAGCTTAGGTAAATTTTTCAAATAAGATTTTTGGAAAGAACCTGTAGGAAGTTCAATAAAAATTCAGTTTCGTTTTTTAGTTTCGAGGAACTATAGCTTGTTAGTGTCTCGAAAAAATTTGTTTTATTATGAAGGTTGCTCTTTAAATTTAAAGAGCATTTAATATTTTTATTTTAAATTATGGATAAAGTCGTTGCTTTCGCCAAGAACCGTTTTCTTGGAGATAGTAAGCAATCCTATCGTGCAGTCTACTTTCTCGGCCTTGCCAAAATTCGAAATAGTTAGGGACAAGGCGGTAGCCGCCCCAAAAAGGGGGAAGAGGAACGAAATTTGCATATTTTATTATGTAGTTTGCGACGGAACGAATTAAAGTAAATCGAGATTTTAGTTCTTGACTTTGCTTCGAAGCCCAAGCACCAATTTTGGAAAGATATGGTCGCGTTTGAAAATATTCATTCGACTCTTCCCACGAAGTTTTAGTTATGATTCCATTTATCCTTACCTGCCGCTCTAATTTGTCCCAATAAAAAAGTAGCGCGGCATTTGGGTTTTCTTCAATTTCCCTTCCTTTTTGACTTTCGTAATTTGTAAAGAAAACAAAGCCAGTCTTGTCGAATTTTTTAAGAAGAACAACCCGTGCGGAAGGAATTCCATTTTTTGTAGATGTTGCTAAAACCATAGCATTTGGTTCGAGAAAGTCCATTCGTAGAACTTCTTCGAACCATATTTCAAATTGTTCAAAAGGGTTGTCTTTGGCAGTTTTTTCGTCGAATTTATTTCTAGAATAATCTCGACGTAAAGATGAAATTGTTTGAAATAGATTTACTTCGCTTTCTTTTTTCAAATTTCCAATATTTTACTTAATTATCAATAACTTAACGAGATAATTTTCATTTGGCAAAGATATTTGCAAATACCAAAGTCCTTGCGTTAATTGTGAATATGGTATTTGAATATAATTCGAATGTGATGAATTTTCAGATAAGCAAAAGCGTTTGCCGAATAAATTATATAAAGTAATTTTTTTTGGTTTGTCGAAGTTTCCGATGAAAATGATTGAACTCATTTCGTTATCTATGACAAGAGCTGAATTGCTACTTGGCATTTGCTCTTCGACGGTAGTGGGGTCGAGTGTCCAAAACTTCCAAACTTGTGACCATCCACCTGATTGAGTTCCCCGAATTGCTCTTACACGCCAATAGTAAAGAGTTTTTGGGAAAAAGTTAACAAGTGCTTGATAGGAAGTATCTGTTATGTTTTGTTCGTTAAGTTGCATTGAAAAATCGTCAAAATCCTCTGAAAGATTAGCTTGCAAGTGGTATTTTTCTGCCATTGGAATGCGTCCCCAAACAAATTTTGGACGAAGCGAAATACTTGTTGCTTCTGGGAGAGGTTCAAAAAGGCCCGGAGCAAGTAAAGGTGCATCCTTTGTTGTAAAGGAGTAAACCGAAGACCACGAGCTTTGCTCTTGCCCTTGGTGGGCTTTAACTCTCCAATAATACTTGGTCTTTGGTTCTAAGTTCGAAAGTAAATAAGATGTTGTTGTAAGATTGGTAAGGTTAACGATTGTGTTGTTAAAATCGATATTTTTTGAAACTTGCAAAGAGTAGGTTTGTGCTCCACTTACACTTGACCAAGATAATGTTACCTGAGTTTCAACTTCGGTTGAGTTATCGGGGGGTGAAAGTAATGTTGGTGGTTGGATTGTGGTCGAAGGAGCATCAGTTAGTCTAAACCAGTATGTGTAAGTTTTATTTTGCCCTCCAACGCGAACATCAGAAATTGTTACGGTATAACGGACATTTTTTTGAATAGAGGTGCTCAACCAATAAAGACAATTTGGAACGCCAGCGCCAATATAGTCGTATTTTAAATTGGAAACAGCAATGTTTTGATTGTTTGGGTCGGTAATTTTGACTTTTGCTTGAGAAAAATCAACTTTGTTTTGACCATTATTCCAAATGTTGCTTTTATCGGCAATAACAGTGAATGATAAGTACCATCTTGAATCGAAGTAAGAAGCGGGATATTCTTGGTAAGGATAAGCAATAAACTCTTGATTCCAATCGGAAAGGTTGTGTTCCGAGGGAAATCCATAAACTTTTATAGACATTCCAGAAACGAAGTAGTTGTTATTCGTTTTTGGGTAGCCGTCGACCCGACCAAAAGAAGTGTATTTTAAAAAAGGATTTAGCAAAGCTCTCCTATGCCCAAGTTGGGTTACATTATAGTCAATCATCCAAGCTTGCAAGCTATATTCGGATGTAGGCATCATACTTGGCGAGGACCCAGCGAAAATATATAGATTCGATGTACTGCTTCCATTGTAACCATCTTGCGTATAGCAATGGTACGATGACTTAGGAAAGTGGTCTAAAAGTGAATTTGCAACTGTTATCAATGCACTTTTAGCAACTTCCTTGTCGTAACCAGAATGATATTCAACTGGTTTTAATCCGTGAATTTGTCGTATATAGTTTAATGCTTGAAGTATTTTTTGCTTTTCCGATGCTTTTAATTTTCCTTCGTAACAATTGGCTACATTAGGAACTTCGTCGTAGAGTTCAGTTAACGTTACAAGCGGGAAATCATTTTGGGATTTTACAATTGGAATGAATATGTAAAGAAAAAATATAACCCACGCGATAGTTCTTAACATTTTTCCCTCGATACATTACTCAAAAAAGAATTACAAAATTATACAAAAATTGATAATATTTTCATTGTGAAAAGTCTATTTTTTAGGACATTTTGTCAGATAGATTTAAAAAGATGTCATAAAAGTTAATCTTATTCGTTAATCGATTTTAAAAAGGTTTTATTATGGGTCAACTTTTTGAAAGGATTAAGAATTTCTTTAAAATACATATCGGAGGTAACGAATCGATAGGGGGTCCAAATGAGTTTAATGTGGATTTCGACTTTGATAGTGAGTTGAAGCGTCAGATTGACGATGCTGTTAGTGATGCCAAAAATTGCCATACAAACACTTCGAAAGAAGATTTTTATACCGAAAAAGACCCTTACAAAATTCTCGGCATAGAAAAAAATTCCAGTCCAGACGAGATAAAGGAGGCTTACAGAAAAAAAGTTAGAGAATATCATCCAGACCGAGTTGCGCAGCTTGGAACGGAACTTCGTGAACTTGCAAACAAAAAGATGAAAGAAATTAATTGGGCATACGAAACTTTACGGAAAATAAGGGGTTTATGAATGAAAAAAATCAATTTTAAAAAGGTTCTACCAGAAGCAGTTTTAATTATTCTTTTTTCTGTTCTCGTTGCTATTGTTTTTAATTATTTTAATCCAAAAGGAATTAATTTACTCCAAAAACCGACAGTTGTTTCCGATTCAACTTTGGAGAGGTTACTTGGGAGCACAGATAGTCTTGTAGTCGTTTCGATGGAAAGCACAAACAAGCCACAAGATAGCATTGCATTAAACAGTTTTTCTGAAAAAGTATCCCTAAATCCCAAAGCCGATGAAGTTCAAAATAAAAACCAAGATAAAATATTACCTAAAAGTGAATCATCCTATTTAAACGAAGATTTCAAAGTTCCAGAAATTATCTACGAGCAATTAATTAAGTATATTAATTCTCCAAATATTATTCTTGTTGATGCGCGAAGGCCTGAAGATTATCAACAAGGTCATATTGCAAATGCTTTGAATATCTTTGCTTTCGAATCGGATGTTGGTGCTTATTTTCAAAATCTTTCCAAAGTTCCTTTTGGGGATAATTACGTAATTATAGTTTATTGCGAGGGAGGTGCTTGCGATGCAAGCCATAAAGTCGCTAAGGATTTATTAAGGCTTGGTCATAAAAATGTTTTTGTTTATGCTGGTGGATGGGAGGATTGGCTGAAAAAACGTGGGAATTAGGTTATGGAAGAGGTAAAAATAGAACAAAACCTTGTGGACTTTTTTCGTAATAGATTTGGATTGGTCGGGGCATCGAACAAAATGCTCGAAATTTTTTACACAATTCAGCAAGTTGCCCCAACGGACTTAAACGTTTTGATAATGGGAGAAACTGGGACCGGGAAGGAAGTTGTCGCAAATGCGATTTACCAATTAAGTAAGCGAAGAAAGTATCCTTTTGTAAGTGTTAATTGTGGAGCAATACCCGAAACTTTGTTAGAATCGGAGCTTTTTGGGCACGAAAAAGGCGCCTTTACTGGTGCTTATGAGCAAAGGAAAGGATATTTCGAGGTAGCCCACAGAGGAACAATTTTTCTCGACGAAATTGGAGAAATGCCCATCGGAACGCAAGTCAAATTGCTTCGGGTTATTGAAACTGGTGAATTTAACCGATTAGGTTCGACTGAAACAAAGAAAGTCGATGTTAGAGTTATTGCAGCTACAAATCGTTTTTTAGAGGACGAAATTTATCGTGGTACTTTTCGGCAAGATTTGTATTATCGATTAAGAAATTTACAGATTATCTTGCCTGCGCTAAGGGAGCGACCCGAAGATATTCCACTTCTTGTTTCTTTCTTTGCTGAAAAAACTTGTAACCAACTTGGCATCGATTATGAAGGTATTTCTCTCGACGCTTTAAATATTTTACGAGGAATGCCTTGGAAAGGGAACGTTCGGGAACTAAAAAATCTCGTAGAAACTATAATTCAGTTAGAGAAGACGGGATATATTACTTTGGATTTACTCCGAAAATACATCCCCCCAGCTTTGCCACCTTATCGAGTTGTCGAACAGCCCCGAGAAAGTTCTCTTATCTTTTTACCAAGTTCTAAAGAAACCCCTATAAATATCGAGGTGATTTTTAGAACATTGCTTGAATTGAAAAGGGATATTGAAATATTGAAGACATCGGTTGGGGAAATGACTTCCCGTTTGGAATCTATCAATGCTAATATAATTGAAATTAAACCGGAGCAATTTCATTTTGTCGAGAGCGATGGCTTGCCAACGATTTCCGACGATAATTTGAATTTGGAAAATATCGAGAGGGACTTAATTATATATACTTTAAAAAAATTTAAAGGTAATAGAAGAAAAACTGCCAGAGCTCTTGGCATAAGCGAAAGAACACTTTATAGAAAAATAAACGAATACAATCTTTCTTAAAATGCTTGGTTTGTATATTCATATCCCATTTTGTCTTAAGAAGTGTTCTTATTGCGATTTTTATTCAATTATTAATCTTGCCGAAGTTGACGATTTTGTGAAGGCTTTACGAAAAGAAATTGAATTCGCTTCTGAAAGGTTAGCTCTGGATAAAGTCGAGACAATTTTTCTTGGTGGGGGGACCCCTTCAATACTTGAGCCTCGCTATCTTGAAATTATTGTAAACTCTATTGATAAATCTTTTGATTTATCATATCTTACAGAATTCACGATTGAGTGTAACCCCGGGTCAGATTTTTTGAAGAATTTATCTTTTTACAAATCCATAGGTGTCAATAGAATAAGTATTGGTGTACAATCCTTAATATCTGAAGAGTTAGAATTTCTTGGAAGGGTGCATAGTGTTGGCGAAGCACTTCTTTCGATAGAAACAGCTTTGCAACACTTTGATAATGTTAGCGTGGATATTCTCTTTTCAATACCAAACCAGAACGCATCTAATCTTGAAAAAACCTTAGACCTTCTCGGAAATTATGATTTAAAACATATTTCAGCATATAGTTTAATTTATGAAGAGGGAACTAGGCTTTATTTGGACTTGGTTTCGAAAAAAATTGAACCATTGTCCGAGAAAGAAGATTATGCTCTATATAAATTGATTTACAATAAGTTGACGGATGCTGGGTTTAATCAATACGAAGTTTCAAATTATGCAAAGAATGGGTATGAAGCAAAACATAATCTAATGTATTGGAGAAGGGACAATTACATAGGTTTTGGTCCTTCGGCACATAGTTTTATTAATAACAAAAGATGGTGGAACTATCGTGGGTTAAAGCAGTATTTCGAACATATCAACGATGGTAAGCTTCCAATCGAAGGGGAAGAAGATTTGACTTTCGAGCAGAGATTGACAGAAACGATAATGTTGGGGCTTCGGTCCGAAGGTATTATATTTAAAAAATTCGACTTGGAATTTAACACCGACCTTAAATCTTTTGGTTATGATTTGTTTGAGTTATGGGTTTCGCTTGGTTTAGCAAATTTTACACAAGATGGAATTTGTTTAACAAATGATGGCTATTTTGTTGCGGACAAATTAACTTTGGAACTTTTAGAAAAACTTGAACAAATTTTAGAGGACAGAAAAATTTGTATTTAAATCACAAAATTTCAAGCCTAGATTATGTCGAAGTGAAGTCCAAAACATTTGAAAATTGAGAATTCAAATTGATTTTTTCGATTATTTGTAGTTTAAGCGTTCGAGTTTATTGAAAAAAAATAATCTAAGCACAAATTCTTAAAACATTAATTAATTTATTACCTAAAAAGGGTAATTAAACGAAAAAAGAAGGTGAAATTTTTAAATAATAAGCATTGCGTCGCCGTAAGCAAGGAAGCGATATTCATTTTTTAAAGCGTGCTTAATTGCTTTCATATAGTTTTCCTTTCCAGCAAAAGCCATTCCCAAGAAAGTTGCTGGGTCGTTATATTCGTGGAAGTTCATAATTAATTTTGTAGCAATTTTGAAATCGTATGGTGGATAGATAAATTTATCCGTCCAGTCCTTGTTGGGTTTAACTGTTCCAGAAACTAAAACAGAAGATTCTAATGCACGAGCTGTGCTACATCCAACGACAAAGACTTCGCGCTTCATTTTTAGAGTTTTGTTGATAATATCTGCTGATTCTTCTGGTATAATAAAGTATTCGCTGTACATTTTGTGTTTTGTTAAATCTTCGACTTCTATTCTTTCGAAAACACCTTGACCAATATTGAGAACAATTTTTGCAATTTTTACTCCTTTTTTCTTTATTTTTTCGAGTAGCTCTTTGGTGAAATGTAAACCAGCAGTTGGCGGGGCAATCGATGCTCTAAAGTTAGAGTTTGCGAATACAGTTTGATAATTAACTTTATCGAGTGGCGAGTGTTCCCTTTTAATATAATGGTGTAAAGGCATCTCGCCTATTCGTTCAAGTAGTTTGTAAATATTTCCTTCGTAGCTTAGGCGAAGTGTTCTTCCACGCGATGTAGTATTGTCCATAACTTCTGCGTAAAAATTGTTTTCCCCGAAGTAAATTTTGTTCCCAATACGAACTTTTCGCGCAGGTTCGACCAATGCGTCCCAAAGCTTTTCTTCTGGACGCAGTTCTCGAAGTAGTAGCACTTCAATCCTGGCATTTGTTTTTTCTTTTTTACCATACAAGCGACCCGGAAAAACCATCGTTTCGTTTAACACCAAACAATCTCCTTTGTCGATATAGTCGACAATATCGGAAAAGGTTTTGTCTTCGATTTCGCCGGTTTTTCGGTTCAAGACTAAAAGTCGCGAAGAATCGCGAGGGTCGGCAGGAAACTTTGCAATTTGACTTTTTAGAATTGTGAAGTTAAATTCCGATAAACGCATACTTTTCCCTTAATTTAGAAAGTTAACCCTACAATCTATGTTTAGACAAATTATTTAACGAATTACTAATTTTTTATTATAATATTCTTAACTTTTATATTTTAAAAAGTCTGTCAATTGTTGTATCAAGTTATTTAGGCGTTCAACAAAACCAAGTGTATTTTCAATTTCTCCATCCAAAAGCAAAGTTCCTTCGTAAAGTTGTAGAATAATATCGTTCAGAATTTTTTCATCTGAATTCTTATCTACAATCTCTGCTAAATTACAAATTAATGGATGAGAAGTGTTAATTTCTAAAATTCTTTTTGTCTTGATAAAGTCTTTATCAAGAATTTTGAAAATCTTTTCGGATTGTGGGTCGAGCCCATATTGGGGTGCTACGAGTGTAATTGGGAACTCTATCAATCGGTTCGACTCTTGTACATTTAGCACCTTGTCGCCTAAAACTTGTTTAAATCTTTCGAATAGTTTATTAGCCAAAACTGGGTCTAATTTTTTAGCTTCGTAGGTTTCATCTTTTTTTATTTCTGGGTCGGCTTTGTCGATAGATTTTAAAGGTTTGTCTTTATATTCTGTGATGAAAGGTACCACAAAAGCGTCTATCGGGTCTGTCATAATAAGTACTTCAAGATTGTTTCTTTTGAAGTATTCTAAATTTGGATTCCTTTCGATTAAATCCCTACTATTAGCGAGAACGTAATAGATTGACTTTTGACCTTCTTTCATTCGTGCAATGTAATCATCTAAGGTTGTGTATTGACCCTTTGGAAGTGTTGTGCTTTGGTATTTAAGCAAGCTTATTATCCGTTCTTTGTTTGATGAATCAATAGAAATTCCGCCTTTTAATATTTGACCAAAGGTTTCGATGAATCTGTCGTATTTATCTGGATTTGTTGTAAGCAATTCTTCGAGGTGATTCAAAATTCTCGATGTCAGGATTTGTCGAATTTTTGAAATTACTGGAGAATTTTGAATAGTTTCTCGGGAAATGTTCAATGGTAAATCTTCGGTATCGAGAACTCCTCTTACAAAACGCAAGTATTCGGGTAGTATTTCCGAGTTATCGTCTTGGATAAATACTCTGTGTGAATACAAATGAATAGTTTTTTCAAAAAAGGACTGCCAAAAAAGCTTGGGTGGACTATCGGGAATAAATAATAGTGCTTTGAAATTCACAGTACCTTCAACTTGTATGGGGAAAAAAGACAGAGGTGGATTTGTATCGTTTGTAATGAATTTATAGAATTCGATTACTTCAGTTTCTTCGAGCTCTTCTTTCTTCTTATGCCAAATGGATTCAATAGTATTAACTCTTTCATTGTTAACATAGATTGGAAAGCCGACAAAATTAGAGTATCGTTTAATAATTTCTTTTACCTTTTCGGGATTGGCAAATTCCTTGTGTTCTGGTTTCAAGTTAAAGTAAACAAGTGTACCTCTTCGTTCTCGCTCAATTTCTTCGACTATGTATTTTTCTTTTCCAGAGGATTTCCACCGAACAGCAGTTGAATCTGGTAAGTACGAGCGTGTTTCGAGAGTAACTTCTTCTGTTACCATAAATACTGAATAAAAGCCTACCCCAAATCGTCCAATTAAGTTTATATCTAATTGTTTTTGGTCATTGGCAAAAGGTTTTAAAAAATTCGATGTTCCGGAATGGGCAATAGTTCCAATTTGCCTTATTACTTCGTCTCGGGTCATTCCAATTCCAGTGTCTTCGATGGAGAACTTGTTTGTTGTTGGGTCGACTGTTATGTCGATTCGTAGCTCCAGCTCGGGGCTTTGGATGTTATGTTGTGTTAAACTTATTAATCTTATTTTGTTGAGTGCATCGGATGAATTTGAAACTAACTCTCGGATGAATATTTCTGGATGTGTATATAATGAATTAATAATGATATCCAACAATTGCTTGATTTCAGCAACAAACTCGAACTCTTGTGGTTTTATTTTGTCGGTATTCAAGATTAGCCCCCATTTTGACTACAATATAAACACATAAACGAATTAAATCGTTGAATATTTAAACATTTGCGGTTTTTCTACTATTTTTGCTTTTATGAAATACACTTTACAAAAAGTTTTTGCTCTTGTTTTAGTTTTAATTCTTTTAGCTTTCAACCTCTTTTTAATTTTAACATACCTACGGACCGGTGTTGGTTATACTCCTATTCAAAGTGTCTCTTTTTCACATAAAGTTCACAGTAGATACAATATTAGCTGTCTTTTTTGTCATCATCAAGTTGAAATAAATTCTTACGCTAATTACCCGACGACCCGAACTTGTATGACCTGTCATATAGCCTTGAAAACTGAAAGCGAATTCCTTAAGAATGTTGTTTATTCCTACGATAGCTTAATTTCTCTAAATTGGAATAAAGTTTACGACTTGCCCGATTATGTAAGATTTAGCCATAGTCACCATATTCGCTCTGGAATAGACTGTGCAACTTGCCACGGAAATGTTGAAGAAATGGATTCTGTCTATCGAGTTCGTCCTTTGACAATGGGATGGTGTGTTGAATGCCATAAGAATCCCTCAGCTTATGCTATCTCGCCAAGGGAAATTTCGGGGATTTTTTATATTCCACAAGACTCTTTGGATAGTTCTTTTCCTTCTCATAAAGTTTTAGAGTATAATCTTAGGCTTATAATTCCTATTTCCAAACCTTTGCAACCAGCCTCTATTGAATGTTCAAGCTGCCATAATTAAGTATGGAAAGAAGAGACTTTTTGTCGCGTTTGCTTTGGTCAAGTTTTTTTTTATTTTCTTCTTGTCGGCGGCCAGATTTAATCTTCACGAGCAAAGTTAAACAAGATTATTTCCCCCCTTTCGAAAATGTTGCAAATTACTCCACAACATTTCCTTGGTCGGGGTTTCCCGTTGGTATTAATGTTAAAACAATCAACGATGCACCATTTTGGATTTCGGGAAACCCTTTCCATCCCTTTTCGAAAGGTGCTTTAGCTGCACCGATTTTGGCTTCGTTATACAATCTTTACGACCCGCTCCGATTTAATCACCCTCGAATTGGAGATAAAAAGTTTAATCTAAGCGAAGTTCTATCGCATACTTTCGAAAGTTTGCTTGAAACTATCAAGAAAGGGCAAAAAGTTCTCGTCTTTTGTGAATACCTTCATTCTCCAACTATTTGGAAACTTCAGCTCGATTTACAAAACTCTTTCGAAAATCTTGCTATTTATAATTTACCCACCTTCGACTTTTGTTCGAACCAAATTTCGGCAAATCGGATGATTTTCGATGAAAAATTTTATATCCTAAAAGATATTCACGAAACTAAAATCATTGTCAACTTTGAAAGAGATTTCCTCTTTAACGACTTGTTTTTTCCTTTTTATGCAAATAAATTCAATCCAAAAAAGCATAAGATTTATACCTTCGAAAGCATAGTTTCTCTTACTGGAATGAATTCGAACAGAAGATATATATTAAGTAATTATGAAATAGAAAGAGTTGCTTTCAATTTATTAACTCTACTTTCGAAAGAATTTGTTAACAGTGGCTCTGCTTTCGTTGAACTTGATGACATATCACTTAGAGAAAATGAATTAATATCGCAAGAATTAATTGATGAAATTTTACGTAATCGTGGAAATGTCGTATTTCTTTGTTCCGACTTTGCAAGTCCAACTCTTCATTTAATTTGCTATTTGCTGGATTACATAACGAATGGTAATACCTTTACGCTAAATTATCATAAGATTGATTTGTCAGAAAAAAGTAACTTTCTCGAAAAGTTTGACTCATCGCTTTTAAAAACACAAAACATTGGTAAAGTTGTTTTCTTAAATTACAACCCGTATTTTTCGTTAAACAGCCCACTCAGTGAATTTATAGAAGACTACCCAAAAGAGAATGTTGTATCTTCTTCGCTTTATGCAAACAAACTCGTAGAGCATAGCGGATGTTATTTCCCTGCTAAACATTATCTTGAATTTTGGTTGGACTATGCTAATTTTGACGGTTCGATTTCTGCACAACAACAGATTATTTTCCCTTTAAATTCTAATTCTATTTCTACGCCAGAATTCTTGTTTTGTCTAAAAGATTATTTAAGTAAAAGGAAATTTAATCTTGAAGAATACAAAAGTTTTATTTTTAAAAGATATTCCGAAAGTTTCGATAGTGTAGAACTACGAGAAAATTTATCTGAAGGATTTTTCTCTAAGGGGTCAGACCAATGTCCCCACCCAAACTTAGGTCGAGTACAACTTCGTACATCTATTGAATTTATAAAGCAAAGCTTGAGCCAGCAAAGGTTGCAGAGCAAAGAAATCCTGATAATTCCCCATCAATACTCTTATGCAGGTGAATATTCCTATAATATCTACTTAAATGAGATACCGGAACCTATTAGCAGTGCAACTTGGGGTATTCCTTTGTTTACCTCGTTGGATTTATTTGGCAAAATGGAATTGCTCGATGGGGAAACCTATTGCCTTAAATTTTCAGACTTAAAAGAACTGGTATTTCCAATTGTATCTCTTGAAAACTCAAAAGCAAATTATTTTTTTTATTACGATAACTATTACATTCATAAAAACTTCGACTTTGATTACTTGGATTTGGTAGATCTTGTAAGGAAGCAAAATTATTACTATCTGGACATTTCCAACGTAAGGTTTGAAAGATTGTTAGGTCGCAAGATACATTTAGCAAAATTTTCACGGAATAACTTCTCGGATATAAAACTTGAAGAGATTTTGGGGACTACGGGTTACGATGAATCGAAATCTATTAATAAAAATAGGATTTTGCAAGATAGAAAATGGGTAATGTCTGTTGATGTTCAGAAATGCATTGGATGTAATTTATGTATGGTTGCTTGCCAAATAGAAAACAACATACCAATTGTAGGAATCGAATTCATCAGTAAAGAAAGGGATATGTTTTGGATAGGCATACAGAAATTTGCCGAGCCAAAATATGGTAAAGAGGTTATATTTTTGCCAATTATGTGTCAACATTGTGATTTCGCCCCTTGCGAAAGCGTATGTCCTGTTGGTGCAACAAGTCATATTCAAGAAGGGATAAACGAGATGACCTATAGTCGTTGTGTCGGCTCCCGTTTTTGTATGGTAAATTGCCCTTACAAGGTCCGTAAGTTTAATTTTATTTCGAGTACGGAAGCTCATCTTAACTTTCTCCCAAGAATGTCGAATCCCTTCGTTACGATTCGTTCGCGAGGAGTTAGCGAAAAATGTACTTTTTGCATTCATCGTATAAATTTTGCCAAATCGCTTTCTAAACTCAAAGGAAATGAAGAATATGAATACGATGTAAAGACTGCTTGCCAAGAGGCTTGTCCAGTTTCTGCGTTGTTTTTTGGTAGAAAAGAAAAAATTCTAACTTCTCACAAAAATTCGGAAGTAAAATATTTGTTGCCAAAGTTGAATACTTCCCCCAACATTTTGTATTTCTTGAATGTATCGGATGAGTAGGTATAGTTTTATAAAAAAGATAATTCTTAGCATCTCTTGGCTTTTTGTTCTTTTAGGTTTTACTTCTGCGATTTATACTCTTATAGTCGGCTTAAAAAGTTGGGGTTTGAATTCAAAAGTCGTTTGGGGGATTGAAATTGTAAATTTTGTTTTTTGGATAGGAGTTTCTCATTCTGGAACGCTGATTTCTGCAGTATTTTACCTTCTTCGACAAAGCTGGCGTAAGCCAATTCACCGAGTTGCAGAAACAATGACTATTATCACAATTGTCATTTCTGCGTTCTTTCCGTTCCTTCATATGGGTAGGCCTTGGTTTTTTTATTGGCTTTTCCCTTATCCAAATCAAATGTTGGCTTACCCAAATTTTATGTCTGCTATCACTTGGGATGTGATTGCAGTTTTCTCGTATTTTATTTTGAGTTTTTTGTTTTGGATTTTTGGAATTCTACCCGATTTGGAATATGTAAAACTGAAATCGAAGATTCCAACTAAAATTGTCGGAAAATTAAAGGAAAAAATTTGGATTGGTTCTCTTGACAATTGGATTGAATATCGATGGAGCTACCACATTTTTGCTGGTGTGCTGACTTTTGTTGTAGTTTCTGTTCATACAATTGTTTCGTACGATTTTTCGACCACGTTTCTACCTACTTGGCATTCTACTTCGCTCCCAATCTTTTTTGTCGTTGGTGCAATTTATTCGGGATTGGCTTTTATTCTTTTCGTTTCTGTTGTCCTATCGAAGTTTAGCCATTTTGGGGAAGAGATTACTGATGAAGTTCGAGAGAAAATTTCTAAATTAGTACTTTCTTTTTCGTATATTCTTCTCTATTTCTACGTTTTGGAAGTATTTTACTCTTTTTATTCACAAAATTTTTTCGAATTGCAAATTGTACAAGCAAGGCTAAGTTTTCCTTTTAATATTTTAAATATTGCTATGCTTATTTTGTTGTTCGTTTTGCCCCAGTTGTTTTTGTTTAGAAAATTAAAAGGGAAGAAAAAAATTCAATTGCTTGTGTCCGGTGCTGTTATTGTTGGTATGTGGTTGGAGCGTTATTTGCTGATTATCCCAGTGCTTGCAAAAGATTTTGTCTCTGGATACGAATCGTTTTACCTACCTACTTTTACTGATATTTCACTTACTCTTGGGGCTGTTGGTTTTTTTGTGGTTGCTTTTTACGAAATTTCTAAGCGAGTACCAATTATACCAAAGAATGAATTTTAAGGAAGTAAATTAAAAATAGCTCAGAATTTTGTTGCAAAGGTTTCCGAAGACTTAAAATAAAATCTATTTCAAATCAACCTTTTTGGTATAATGCTTTACAAATTTATTAAAAGATATTTCAGCTATTGCTATTTGAAAAACTTGGATTTAAAAAGTCATTGCAGAAAACAGTAAAAAATGAAAGGGTTCTGGTAAAATAAATTAATCTAAGAATAGATAAGGTTTCCAATCTTCTTCGATTGAACTTCCAACGAAATTTATAATAAAGACTATGTGGTTGGGCTTTCTGGGCTTGGCGATAAGTTTCATTCCAGCTTCTTCTGGACTTCGGTTTCCTTTTTTGTTGTTGCAAGAGATACAAGCAGCAACGAGATTGTCCCAAGAATCTGTTCCACCGCGTGATTTTGGAATGACGTGGTCAACTGTTAAGTTTGTTGAATGGGTGCCACAATATTGACAACGATTGCCATCTCTTCGCAAAATATTTTTTCTCGAAAGTTCAATCCTTTTATATGGAATTTTAATATATCTTAGGATACGAATTATACTTGGGATAGGAAAGTTTCGGTTTACCGAACGAATTTTCAATCCGTTTTTAGTTGCGACTAATTCGGCTTTTGTCATTAAAAGTAAAATAATTGCTTTCTTCGCTGAACAAACGCTTATGGGTTCATAACTTTGATTAAGGACAAGAACTTTACTCTTTAAAGGATTTTTATTCGGGTATCGCTCGTCTTTTTCCCCAAATAAGTCGAATTCTAAACCTCCTATCTTATAATTACAAATTTAGCAAAAGTATTTTAATAATTTTGTTAATTATTTGTTTACTTAAACAAAACTTTGTTATTATCGTCCTTCTGATGTTAGTTTTGGTTAAATACGAAAATTTTATGTTTACAGATTATACATATTCTGCTGTCGAAGTTGCAAGAAAAGCTGGAAAGATTCTTCTCGAGGGCTTTGGAACCAACTTTTGGATTGACAACAAGGAAGGTAAGAACAACTTGGTTACTGAATTCGACCGTAAATCTGAGGATTATATTATCGATGCTTTGTCTAAAAGATTTCCCGAAACTTCTTTTCTTGCAGAAGAAAGTGGTAGTTCGAATTTTTTCGATAAGAATGAATTAGTTTGGATTATAGACCCACTCGATGGGACTGTAAATTACGCCCATAATCTTCCAATCTTTAGTATTTCTATTGCACTTTCGCGACAGTATGAAATTCTGACTGGTGTGGTTTACAATCCAATTCTGGATGAAATGTTTGTTGCTGAACGTGGTAAAGGGGCTTTTTTAAATGATGAAAAAATCAAGGTTTCGAAATGCGACAAACTCGACGACTCCTTTCTTGTTACTGGTTTCCCATATAACATAGATAATAATCCGGGGCACTGTGTCGAGCAATTTGTAATGATGCTCAAGCGGGGTATCCCAGTTCGACGACTTGGGTCTGCAGCGCTCGACTTAGCTTATGTGGCTTGTGGTCGTTTCGATGGTTTTTGGGAAATTAATTTGAATCCTTGGGATGTTGCTGCGGGATTTTTACTTGTCGAGGAGGCTGGTGGGCTTGTAACCCAATATAATTGCGAAAAGTATTGGATTGATTGCAACAACATTCTTGCCACTAATGGTCTTATCCACGAGGAACTTTCGCAAACTTTGATTTCTTGTTATTGGGAGATTACTTGTGGTAATCAAAGTTGACATTGTTTCGGGCTCCGGAAATATTTTTTCCTTTGTAAACAATTTTGAATTGAAACTTAATCGCAAATTCTTCAGAGAGTTTTCGAAAGACATTTGCCGAATGGCATATTCTAAAAGAGTAACGGACGGATTATTAGTTTTGTCGCAACCACCATCTGACGAATATGATTTTTCTCTTTGGTTTTACAATCCCGATGGTTCGTTCGGAATGATGTGTGGAAATGGTGCGAGATGTGCGGTTTACCTTGCTTATAAGTACAGCATTGTTATTAATTGTAGAAAAATGGTTACTTTCGATGTTTGGGGGCGAAAATATTACGGGGAAATAGATGAGGAGATGGTAAAAATTTTTTTCCCACCACCAGATATTGTCGAAACCAATCGTAGATTGAATCTACAAGATAAGGAGCTCGTGGGAGATTTTATTGATGTTGGGTCTCCGCATTTTGTTGTTGATATTGAAGATTTAGAATCAAATATTTTAAAAGATAACTTCTTCGATTACAATTTAAATGAGTTAGGTAAAGAAATTAGATTTCATACAGATTTTAGCCCAAAAGGAACAAATTTCGACCTGTACCTTTTCGACGACGACATAATTTTTTTGAGGACATACGAGAAGGGAGTTGAGAACGAAACTGGAGCTTGTGGAACTGGTGCTCTTGCAACTTCGCTTTCTTTGTTTTTGCGGAAGAAACTTATTCCACCATACAAAATTATACCAACAAGTAGGGAACCACTTTGGGTTGATTTCAGTTACAGCAATAGTAAGTTTGATAAATTATCCCTTTCTGGTGGAGTTACTTTGCTTGAAAGTACAGTTTACGAAATTTGAAAATGTATTATGTTTTTCGCTCCGAACCTGCCCCAATTCAGTATTTAAAAGGAGTTGGACCTTTACGAGCTAAGGCATTCCAAAAAGTCGGAATTAACTACGATGTTGATTTGCTTTTTTATTTTCCAAGGTCTTATGTAAACCGGTCATCACTTTTGACAATTAAGCAAGTTTGTGGAAAGCTTTTAAAAGAAGAATTTTTTGTCGAGGAGTCTAAAGAATATAGCTTCAAAGAGGAAATTACACTAGTTGTCAGAGTTTTAGAAAATAAAATCCAAAATCCCCGTAGCCGAAAGCCTTTTCTTACTATTTTGGCTAAGGATTTGAACGATGACAAGTTAAAGATATTCTACTGGAACTACATAGATTATTATTACAAATATTTTCAGGTCGGTGAATATTACATAGTCAATGGTGTGCCGGAAATCAATGCTTTTGGGGAATTGGTGATTCACCATCCAGAAGTTGAAAAGTTCGATACCGAGGAACAATACGAATTTCAAAAGGGCTCGACTTTGCCAGTTTATTCAATCCCGTCTTTTTTTAAAGTTGCAAAAATCAATAATAAAGTTCTTCGAAAACTTATAAAAAGTATTATAGAACAAGCCGTTGAAAAAGTCGAGGACTTTTTGCCAAGCGAAATAGTTAATGACTTAAAATTCAAGGACCTACAATATTCTTTGCTTAACATTCACTTTCCAACAAACCCCGAGGAAATTGATGAGCTTTTCAATAGGTTCAAGTTCCAAGAAGCTTTCCTTTTCGAGTTGCTATTAGGTTTAAAAAGAAATCATTTCAAAACGATGTTGAAAGCCCCAAAGTTCGAACAAAAGGGAACTTTGTTAAGTCAATTCTATAAAAGTTTAAAATTTGAGCTGACAAACGACCAAAAGAAGGTAATCCGAGAAATTTTTTATGACTTTCGAAGTGGAAAACCAATGAATAGATTAATCCAAGGTGATGTTGGTTCTGGTAAAACCATTGTAGCAGTTTTTGCGATGTTGCTTGCGAAAGAGAATTGTTTCCAATCTGCCATAATGGCACCTACCGAAGTCCTTGCTGAACAGCATCTATTGACTTTACAGAACCTATTGTTTGGATTTCCCGTTACCATTGAGATTGTTGTTGGAAGTCAAAGTCAAAGGGAGCGGGAAATCATTGAAAGGAGAATTAAAAATGGTGAAATAGATATAATTGTTGGTACGCATGCACTTTTCGAAGGAAATGTGTTATATAAAAATTTAGGGTTGATTATCATCGATGAGCAACATCGTTTTGGTGTCGAACAAAGGCATCGCCTTCGACAAATAGCATCGATGTCTCTTTCAAATAATTTTGTTCCACATATGTTGGTGATGTCGGCTACTCCAATTCCCAGAACTTTGGCTATGACGCTTTACGGCGACCTCGACGTTTCAATGATAAAAGAGTTTCCCAAAGGTAGGAAGCCGGTATGGACAAGAATCGTTTACGAAAAGGACTTGCCTAAAATGTATGATTTTATTCGTGAAAAAATTAAAGATGGAAGGCAAGCATTTTTTGTTTATCCATTGATAGAGAAATCGGAAAAATTAGACATAAAATCGGCGACCGAGCATTGGGAATTACTTCAAAAAGATATTTTCCCAGAGTATAAGTGTGGTTTACTTCATGGGAGGATGAAACCGCATGAAAAAGAAGAGGTGATGCAAAGATTCAAGAATAAAGAATTTTCGATTTTAGTTGCAACTACCGTAATCGAGGTTGGTATCGACGTTCCGAATGCTACAATTATGGTTGTCGAAAGTGCTGAACGGTTTGGCTTGGCACAACTTCATCAACTACGAGGGAGAGTGGGGCGAGGTAGTTACAAATCTTATTGTTTCCTTGTAACCAAAGATAGGTTTGATACTTTACGAGGCGAAAAGTTGTTCCCTGAATCTGAAAAAAGGTCGGCGTTAGTTCGGTTGAAAGCGATTGAATCGATTTCCGACGGATTCAAAATTGCAGAGATTGATTTGAAATTACGCGGTCCTGGCGACGTTCTTGGTAAACAACAAACTGGCTTTCCAGAATTTCGCTACCTTAATTTGGCAACAGATGGGGAGATTATTTCAAAGTCAAGGGAATATGCCTTCTCTTTGTTGAAAAAAGACCCGTTTTTGAAATTTGCACCTAAATTGAGTGAAGTATTAAACAAGTTTTCGAAAGGGAAAAAGTATTGGGGTATTGGGTAAGCTTGGTTTTATTTCTCGAAAAAGGTTTTTTGGATGATTTTGGCGGCGTTGCTACTTGCACCACTTCCCCCAAGTATTTTTCGAATTTCGAATAACCTGTTTTGAAAATTCTGATAAACTTCTTGGTCTGTTAAAACATATTGAGCTAAGTCCACAATTTTTTCTGGAATGGCATCTTTCTGAATGAATTCTGGAACTACTTTATCATTAAGCAAAATATTCGCTATTGATAAAGAATTTAAATTAATCAGTTTTTTTGCTAAAAAATACGTAAAGAAAGAAGTAGAGTAAAACATAGCGAAAGGTAAACCTAAAAGGGCAGATTCCAAATTGGATGTGCCAGATTTAATTATTCCGAATTTTGCCTTTCGCAATAATTCAAGAGAATCGTATGTAAAATGGATAAAATTTACAACTTCGGCTAATTCTTTTTCGATAAACTCTTTTTCTAAATTCTTTGCGATAGGAATGGTAACTGCGTAGTTTGGAAGTCGGCTCTTTAACTTATTGATAATCTCGATTACTAAGTTTTTGTGTTGTAGAATTTCCGATTTTCTTGAGCCGGGAAAAAGTGCCACGATGTTTTCGCGTTTTTCGTAGGGTAAAATTTCTTGCTTAAAGATGGTCTCATCAAGTAAAGGATGGCCTACAAACTCGGTATCGATACCATAAGATTTGAAAAAATTTTCTTCGAAAGGGAAAACAACCAACAACTTGTTTATGTAGTTTTGTAGCTTTTTTATTCTGTTTTTGCCCCAAGCCCAAAGTTGAGGAGCTATGTAATAGCAAATAGGGATATTCAATGATTTAGCGACTTGTGCGATTCGTAAGTTGAAACCGGGAAAATCGACTAAAATTACAAGATTAAAGTTATTACTTCTAAGCAAGTTGCAAGCTTGTTTGTAAGCCTTCTGTATATGAAAAAAATTTTTTACTACTTCGTATATTCCTACCACTGAAATTTTTGATATGGGGACTATACTTTGCAAGCCTATCTTTTCCATTTCGTTGCCACCGATTCCATAGAACTTGATTTCTGGTTGCAATTTTAATAGTTCTGCCATAAGTTTAGCCGAGTGGGAGTCGCCTGAACTTTCTCCCGAAACTATGAAAACGTTGAGATTTTTATCCATAAGGCTATTTGGAAATAGGAAGAATTCGAATTCTTGTTTCTTTTCTTATCTCGGCAATTTCATTCAAGAAGTATTGTTGAGTATTAAATTCTTCTTCGCCGTTAGCTGGTTGAATTTTTTCGTATTGCCCGTTGGATAGTAACCGCCAAGACTTTGTATTGTCCTTCCAGTATAGTTCGAGAATTTTAATCAATTTTTCCTTCAGAATAGGATTTTCGATTGGAAACATCAGTTCAATTCTACGATTAAGATTCCGAGTCATCCAATCGGCGCTGGAAAGGTAAATTTCTTGCTTACCATTAGCATAAAAATAAAAAATCCGAGTATGTTCGAGAAATCTTCCAAGAATGCTTCTAACCTCGATATTTTCGCTTAGATTTTTAACGCCCGGAACAAGACAACATATTCCTCGAACTAAAAGTTTAATTTTAACGTTTTTCTGCGAGGCTTTGTAAAGTTCTTGTGTTATTTCGTCGTGAGCGATGGAATTCATTTTTGCGAATATTAGACCAGAATTTTCTGGGGTCGAGTTTTCTGCTTCTCTGCGAATCAATTCTATCAATTTCCGTTTTAAGTCAAATGGTGCAACAATCAATTTTCGCCATTCGGTATATTTGGAGTATCCAGTAAGTAGGTTGAAAAATTGAACTGCATCCCAGCCAAAGTCTTCGTCGGCGGTAAAAAGACCCATATCAGTGTAAATTCTTGCTGTGAAAGCATTGTAGTTTCCAGTGCTAAGATGTACGTATTTTCGTAATATATTTCCCTCTTGCCGAATGACTAAAGCAATTTTTGAATGCGTTTTGCCTCCGAGAACACCATAAACTACATTAACCCCAATTTCTTCGAGTTCTTTTGCCCAACCGATATTGCTCTCTTCATCGAATCGTGCTTTTAGCTCGACGAATGCGACAACATCTTTCCCATTCTGGGCAGCTTTTTTTAAAGCTTCGACGACTGGGGAATTCTGCCCAACACGATAGAGTGTTATTTTGATTGAAAGTACATTGGGGTCTTCGGCGGCGGTTCTTATAAAACGAAGTACAGAGTTTGTGAAAGAATCGAAAGGGTGGTGTACAAGAATATCTCCGTTTTTGATTATATCGAAAATATTTTTCTGTTGCGAACGGAGTTCCAAAGGTATACGAGTCTGAAATGGAATATCTTTTAAATGCCTTTTGTCGATGGAAAGTAAATAAAAGAAGTCCGGAAGTTTCAAGGGTCGGTTCAGCCTATAAGTATCGGAATCTTTTATTCCAAGATTTGTTTGTAAGAACTCTACGAGTTCGTCGGACATCTTGGTGCTTACTTCGAGTCGGACAACTGCTGTTCCCCAAATGCGGAGTTTGATTTGCTCGGAGATTGCGAACAACAAATCTTCGGCTTCATCTTCTGCAATTTCGATGTCTGCATCTCTTGTAACACGAAATGTGTTCGACGATATAACTTGATAACCGGGGAATAAAACATCCCAATTTGCCTTTATTACTTGTTCAATCAATACAAAATGGTATTCTCCTTTCGGTTTCCTTGGAAGTTTGACAAATCTTGGGATTTTATCGGAAAGTTGGACAAAATTGTAGCCTTGTGCTCCACTTTTATTATCCTTTTCTTTTAAAACAAAAACTATATTCAAAGCGCGGTTAATTAAATTTGGGAAAGGATGGGCTTGGTCGATGATTCTTGGAGTCAAAATTGGTAAAACGTTTGTGCAAAAAAACTCCCTTAGATAATTCTTGTCTTCTTGCGATAGTTCTTTGTAATTATGTAAGTAGATACCTTCTTTCTCAAGTTCCTCCCAAATTTGATAATACAAGTTTTCTTGAAGTTTGTAAAGTTCTAAAACTCGCTCTCTAATTGCAGAAAGTTGTTCTTCGGGTGTCAATCCGTCGCTGGACAGTTCGACAACTCCAGATTCAACTTGTCGTTTAAGACCAGCAACTCTAATCATAAAAAATTCATCGAGGTTCGAGCTGAATATTGCAAGGAACTTCAGTCTTTCGAGTAGTGGATGCCTTCTGTCGGTAGCTTCGTAAAGAACCCGACGATTAAATTCAAGGAAACTTAATTCTCGGTTGAAATATAAATTTTTGACCTTTTCCTTGGAGTTCTTACCGTCAGTTTTTATACTTTTTTCTAAATCTTTCATTTTTTGAAAAAAAATAGTTAATTTACAAACGAATTTAATAAAAAAACCAAAGGTAATATTATGAGAACAAAAATTATACCAAATGTTTTGGTTTTGCTTATTTTTAATTTGGTGATTTGTTTTTCCCAACCAAGCCGGGATACTTTAGCCAGAGTTTGGAATGCTATTCCTTCGCCCAACCCTTCTATCATTAAAGCCATTACATTTGATAGTAGCGACGTAATGTATATCGGTGTTTGGGGAGAAGGTGTCTATCGCTCGTTGAATTTAGGTCAGAATTGGACTTTGGTTAGCTCTGGGTTGACCAATCCATATATTACCAGTATAGAAATCGATTCGTTGGGTCGAATTTTTGCTTCAACTTACGGTGGTGGTGTTTTTGTTTCGACGAACAATGGAGCTTTGTGGACACAAGTAAATACTGGTTTGCCTTCTTTGAAAATTCGTGCATTGAAAGTTAAATATCCTTCGATTATTTTTGTTGCAGTCGAAGGCTATGGGATTTATCGTTCGACCAATAGTGGAAGTTCTTGGGTTGCTGTAAATAAAGGTTTAGGTTTCTATACTGTAAATTGTTTCACGATAGCTAATAATGGTGGGGTATTGGCAGGGACAGATGGTGATGGAATTTATTATTCAACTGATAATGGTAATAATTGGACCAAGTCTGGATATGCATCCAACTTTAGAGTTATCACTTCGTTTGCCAAAACTGGACTTGGCGAAATTCTCTGTGGAACATATCAAGGAGGTGTGTTCATTTCTGAAAATAATGGCTTAAATTGGACAGTTTTTAAAGCTAACGACACTTTAAAAAACGTTACGGCAGTTACATATTTCAATAATGAAGAACCAATTGCGGGGACCGATAGGATTGGAGTTCTACGCTATGATTCGAGAAATGCAGAAGATTGGCAACTAACTAACCTTCGTGAACTTGGCATATCTGCGTTGGGTAGAAGTCGAACTGGCCAATTGTTCGCCGGTGCTTCCGATGGTTCTTTGTATCGAAGTACAAACGGTGGCGTAAGTTGGACTGTTCTTCGCTCTGCAAGCTTGATTTCTATCGAAGCTTTTCATTCGTATGGCAATTATCTTTTTGTTTCCCTTACCAATGGTAGGTCTTATCGAAGCAGCGACCAAGGTTTGACTTGGACCGAAATGGATATGGGTAACACTCGTGTAAGATTTTTCACTAATGATTCAACGGGGAGGATTTTGGCTCTTGGCTCGAGGATAGATACCGCAGCGGGTCGTTTGCTTGTTTCGACCGACCAAGGCACTACTTGGGCTACTTTGTTGGAAAAGCGCGATACTATGTTTGTTACTATTGGAACAAGGAATAATTTGTTTTTCCTTGGGATTGGTTTTCGTCCAGCTAATCCTCAGAACCCGAATTCACCTTCCTCCGATGTTCTTCGTTCAACTGATGCTGGAAGTACTTGGACAGCTTTAGGGGTTCGTGCAAAAACTTCTTCGGGTATCAGTTTCATTGGATTTAATTCAAATGGCAATGTATATATTTCCTTAACCGACAGCGTGATAAAATCGACTAACAATGGAAATAGTTGGTCAATTGCTCTTGGGAAGAGTTCCAATTTCTATCGCTCAATCGGATTTACTAGAAGTGGAACTGTTTTTGTTACAGCCGATATGGCATTATACATTTCGACTAACGAAGGTGCCAGTTGGTCGATTAAGTATGTAAGCCCACAGAATCAGTTTTTACAACCAATAGTTGTTACACCTTTCGACCAGATACTTTTAGGTTCAACAATGGGTGGAATTTTAACTTCAATTAACTCTGGTAGTAGTTGGGATTCTACACACATATACTATGGTTTTTTGCGCGAAATTGTTAGTATGCTTAAAGCCGACAATCAAGGATATATCTGGCTTGTTAGCTCGAAAAGTATATATCGAACTATCGACCCAAATGCTTTTTCACGTGTTGAACTAATTTCTCCACCACAAAATGCCAGAGGAGTACCAATAAAGTTAGATTTCATTTGGAAACATTTACCAAAAGCAGAAATGTATGAGTTTGAACTTTCCGACTACGATGATTTCAGTATGGTTCGAGAAAAAATTGTTTTCTACGATACAATTTGGGCGAATAAATATTTGTTGAAATACTATACCCTATACTTCTGGCGAGTAAGGCCAAGGTTAAATAATGCACTTGGGAATTGGTCCCCCACGTTCACTTTTACAACTATAATAAAATCCCCAACATTGGTGGCACCACTTAATCAACAACATGCTTTGGGACTTCGGCCAACCTTCATTTGGATGAAGTCGGAAGGAGCTACTGGCTATATACTGCAAGTCTCGAAAGATTCAAACTTTTCGAATTTCGTAATTAATAGAACTTTTACCAATGTAAATGATACAAGTTACATTCATAACTCAGACCTTGAATATTATACTGAGTATTATTGGCGAGTTGCTGGTCGAGTAGGTACTGCTCAATCCGAATGGTCAGAAGTTTGGAAGTTCAAAACAAAGATTCAAGCTCCTGTTTTACGTAGTCCAGCAAATAGAACTTACGGAGTTCCGACAATTACTACGCTTCGTTGGAATCAAGTAAAAGGTGGAATAAGTTATGAAGTGCAAATAGCTTTGGACCAGAACTTCGAGTATAAATTCTTCGATGGGCTTTCGCAAGCAAATGACCAGTTCGAAACGAAACTCCTGGAACATTTTACCAAATATTATTGGAGAATTCGTGCATCTGACGAACATGGCAGTAGCGATTGGTCCGAAGTATGGTGGTTCATTACAATCATTCAAGCCCCAGAATTGTTAAGTCCCTATGACAAACAAGAAAATATCAAAGCTCCACTTCTTTTAAAATGGGGCGATTTTGCACAAGCGACTCATCATCATATTCAAATTTCCACTACCCCCGATTTTACGAATTTTGTTGTCAACGATTCCACACTTAGAACTAATTCTTATTCACTGAAAGACCTCCTTCCGAATAAGACTTACTATTGGCGGGTTAGGTATAAAGTGGACCAATATATTGGGCTGTGGAGTGAAACACGCTCCTTTAGTACTTCTATCGGAGTTCCCCAACTTGTTTACCCACCAAATGATACTACTGATATGCCACTTTATGTTAATTTTATATGGGATTTAGTTGCGGGTGCTGAATGGTACGAGTTTGTGTTATCGCTCGACCCTAATTTTACAAGCGATATAATTGCCAGAGAAACAAAATTGAACACAACACAATATTTAGTTTCGGGACTTTCTTATCAAACAACCTACTATTGGAAAGTCCGGGGGCTTACTCAAAATGGGAATGGCGATTGGTCAGAAACCTGGAAGTTCCGAACGAGGCAACAGCCAGCCACTGTTCCCGATGATTTCAGTAATATTCAAATTTTTCCCAATCCTTTCGATGATTTTTTGTATGTCAAGATTTCTAATGGGGTAAGGAAAATTGAAATTAGGGATGTATTAGGTAGGTCTATTTTTATAACAGCCTTAGATAATTTTTCGAACGGGGAAATTAAATTGAACCTAAAAAGTTTTGAAAGTGGAATTTATTTCATTATTTTTGAAAATGTAATTGGGAGCAAAATATTTAAAGTAATAAAAAATTGAAGTAACTTGTTGAATTTATAATGCTAATTTTAGAAAAACTTTTAGAAATCCAAGAGATTGCTACTTTACCAAGTGTTACTGCAAAAATTTTGCAACAAATCGAAGACGATAATGTCGATATTAGAAATGTTGCTCAAACTATCGAAACCGATGCCCCTTTAACTGCTAAAGTCTTGAAAGTTGCTAATTCGGCAATTTATGGCTTGCGAACTCCTGTTGCCTCGATTTCCCAAGCGATAATCACTATTGGTTTGAACCGATTAGCAAACATAGTTATAGGCGTTTCGATTTTTTCTCGATTTATGATAAAAGGGCAATCCCAAGTAAAGCAATTAATGGAAAAATTTTGGATGCATTCTGCTTCTACTGGGATAATATCTAAGGCTCTTTTAGGAAAAGTTGGCCGCAATTTTAGAGAATTAGAGTTTGTCGGTGGCTTGCTTCACGATTTTGGAAAACTTATACTTATGCAATATAAACTTTCGGACTACTTAAAAGTTATCGATATGATTACGAACAATGTGGTGCTCGATGTTGAAGCAGAAAAAAGTATTTTCGGTGTGGACCATTTGGAAGTTGGTTATTTTATTGCACAAAGGTGGAAACTACCCCCTCAAATCATCAACACTATTGGTTATCATTCAAAATTAAATAGGCTGAAGGAGGATAATGTCCTTGCGTCAGTTGTAAGATTTGCCGACCTATTATGCGAAATTTGGGGGGCGGACTTTTTCGAAGGGCAAAGGATTATTAAGTTTGAAGAGGAGCAATCTTGGAAGAATCTTGTCGAGCATTTTCCCGAACTTTCAAATATGGACATTGAAAAGTTTACCTTCGAATTGGAGGAAGACTTCAAAAAATCAAGGGAATTTCTAAAGATTGTTAGCTCTGAATAGATTTCCTATCGATATTATTTCATTAACAACTTTCTCGGTAGAACCCAATCTTTGCATAAAGTACTCTTTTGTTTTTTCAGTGATGCTTTTATAATAATCTTTATTGTATCGGACACGTGAAAGCCAATCTAAAAAGTCGGTGGTGTTTCTAACTATCCGTATTATGCCGTTTTCGGACATAAACTGTGCTTCTTGCGAGTTCGATATTCGTGGACCGCAAGAAATAGGCAGAAAATATCCAGCTGGTTCTACGACACTATGAACCCCCTTCCCAAAGCCACCTCCGACAAACACTGCATCGGCAATCGAATATAAGTCCAAAAGAAACCCAACTTTATCGACAATTATGTTCTCCGACTGATCTTTAATAATACTTAGGTTATTCAAAATATCGCTTAAAAGGATAGTCTGTGGGTCGTATCTTTTAATTAAATTTATTAACGAGGTTGTAGGTTCGTGTGGGACGTAAACAATTTTTAGTGAGTAAAAGTTTTTAATAAAAGAAATTCTGGACAAAATTAATTTAGCATCTTCTTTCCAGATACTTCCAGCAACTAAAACGAAATCGGACCCTAATTCTTCTTTGCTAAGAATTTTTTCTTTTTTTTCGTTAATTCGAATCCAAACTCTGTCGAATCTTGTGTCGGTAATTTTCTCCAATGGAACATTTATCTTCAAAGATTCAAAAAATTTAAAATCTTGTTCGCTCGATGGATATATTTTAGTAAATTTTGAAAATGATATCTTGTAGTACTCTTTTGTTAGTAAGTTAAATCCACGGGGTTTTGTAGCAGAAACAAGGAAAGCGGGTATTCCGCTTCTTTTTAAATGTATTAGCAAATTAAGCCAAATTTCATAGCGGATGAAAATGGCTAAATTCGGTTTTATTAAGCTTAAAAAATAAGAAACGTTCTTTCTTGTATCCAAAGGAAGGTAAAGCTTGACATCGGCGGGTCTGTAATTTTTTTGATTTTCGTAACCCGATGGAGAAAAAAAAGATGCAGTAATAAAAATGTTATTGAATTTTTTCTTTAATAATTCTATTATTGGTTTTGCTTGTTCGAACTCCCCCATCGAAGAAGAATGAACCCAGATTCTTAACTTCTCGTCGTCCGAGTTAGAAAGCAAATGAATTTGACTTTCGAGGACTTTTTTCCAATTCTTTTCTCGAATTCTAAATTTTTCTGAAACAAAGCAGAGTAAAGGTGAAATTAGGTTAACTAAGTTTATAAATACTTGGTAAATGAAATTAACCAATTGAAAGCTCTTGTTTGAGGAACATTCCAGTGTAACTTCTTGTATTTAGAGCAACTTGCTCGGGGGTTCCTTCGGCTATAATTTCGCCACCTTCGTCGCCTCCGAGAGGTCCAAGGTCTATTATCCAATCGGCAGATTTTATCACTTCCAGGTTATGCTCGATAACAATTACAGTGTTACCTTTATCGACAAGGCTTTGAAGTAATTTCAAAAGAACGTTGATATCTTCGAAATGTAAACCAGTTGTTGGTTCATCCAAAAGATACAAAGTTTTTCCAGTGCTTTTTTTGGATAGTTCAGTTGCAAGCTTAACTCGTTGGGCTTCTCCACCAGAAAGAGTTGGTGCTTGCTGGCCTAGCTTAATGTAGCCCAGACCAACTTCAACAAGCGTTTTTAGTTTGTTCTTTATTTTTGGTATATCTTTAAATAATTCATAAGCTTCGGCAACAGTCATTTCCAAAACATCGGCAATCGATTTTCCTTTATATTTTACTACTAAAGTTTCGTCGTTATATCTTTTACCACCGCAAGTATCGCATACAACATATACTTCGGGTAAGAAATTCATTTCGATAACTTTCATTCCTCCACCTTGACAATCCTCGCAGCGGCCCCCAGCAACATTAAATGAAAATCTTCCAGCTTTATATCCTCGAAGCCTCGATTCCGGAAGTAGTGCGAAAAATGAACGGATTTCTGTAAAAACCCCAGTGTATGTTGCAGGGTTTGACCTTGGAGTTCTTCCTATTGGGGACTGGTCGATTTCAATTATTTTATCTATATTTTCAATTCCTTCGATGGAATCGTAAGGTAATGGCTTGTAATTCGTTCTAAAAAAGTGGTTCGAAAGGATTGGGAACAGCGTGTCGTTTATTAACGATGATTTCCCAGAGCCACTTAATCCGGTAACACAAATAAAAACCCCTAAGGGTAGTTTTAAGGTAACATTCTTTAAATTATTACCTTTTGCTCCGTGCAAGATGATGAATTTGCCGTTTCCTTTTCTTCGATTTTTTGGTATTTCTATCCTTTTCTCATTAAGCAAGTATTGGGCTGTTAGCGATTTATTCTTGACATTTTCTGGTAGATTTGAAAGGTATTGAGGTTCACAAGAAAATACTACTTCGCCACCGTCCAATCCTGCTCTTGGCCCAAGGTCGATTATGTAATCGGAATTCTCGATTGTGGATTTATCGTGTTCAACGACTATAACGGAGTTGCCAATATCTCGGAGATTTTTCAATGATTCAATTAGTTTGTGATTGTCATATTGATGAAGTCCTATACTTGGTTCATCGAGAACATAAGTTACACCGACTAATTCAGAACCTAAAGAAGCTGCAAGCCGAATTCTTTGTGATTCGCCTCCCGAAAGGGTTCTCACTGGTCTGTCGATAGATACGTAACCTATCCCAAGTTTTTCGAGAAATGATAATCGTGCGAACAATTCTCGGAAAATTAATTTAGCAATTTGTAGCTCGCGCTGAGTTAGATTTTCATGGATTTCTTGCAGAATTTTTTTCGCTTTGGTAATATAACAATGGGAAATGTCGTAGATAGAGTAGTTTTGAATGAAAACATTTACACTATCCTCTTTTAATCGCGAACCATTACAGACTGGGCAAGTGAAACCACGGATGTATTTTTCTAAAAGTCTCGTGGTCATAGGTGAGTTGGAATTTTTGTAAAGGTGCCTTAACGAATTAATAATTCCATTGTATGTATGTGTATATACAACATTCGATGTACTGGATTTGTAGCTTATTTCGATTGGGTTTTCTCCGTTTCCAAAGAGCAATAGGTTTAACTCTTCGGGTGTAAATTCTGCTATTGGTTTGTTTAAATCTATCTTATACTTGTTTGCAACAGCAAAAACTTGTTCGACAAGCCAAGAAAAGCGATGTTCGGTAAGGATTTCAATACCTCCTTCGGCAATCGATAGACTTTTGTCTGGCATTAGTAATGATTCATCGAAATCAAATAATTCACCTATTCCATCACAATTTCCACAAGCACCATATCTTGAATTGTATGAAAAGCTATTTGGAGCAAGTGGTTCGAATGAACGAGAACAACTTGGACAAGAGTAATTAATACTTAAAAGCTTTTCTGTTTCGGCATCTGAATCGAAAATTATAATATTTCCTTCCCCATAATTTAGTGCTAAATCGCAAGATTGATACAGGCGATGTTCCTGATTTTTATTGACAATTAGTTTATCGACTACAAGTTCAATTGTGTGGATTTGGTAACGCGAAACTTTCATATCTTCGACAAGTTCACGGAATTCACCATCAACTCGGACCTGAGTGAACCCAAGTCGAAGAAATTGCTCGAAAAGTTCTCGGTAATGACCCTTTCTCCCTCGGACAACAGAAGCTAAAATCTTGATTTTCTTGCCTTGAAAGTCTTTTATTATCTTTTCAACTATTTCATCAATCGTTTTCTTTTCGACTGGAATTTTGCAATTTGGGCAATATTGGACGCCTATTTTTGCGAATAAAAGTCGTAGATAGTCGTAGATTTCTGTTACAGTACCTACGGTGGAACGCGGGTTATGGCTAATTCGCTTTTGTTCGATAGATATAGATGGCGAGATTCCTTCTATAAGGTCAACTTCGGGATTTTTATAAGTACCAATAAATTGCCGAGAATAAGCGGACAAGCAGTCTACGTAGCGGCGATGCCCTTCACTATGAATTGTGTCGAACGCAAGAGTTGATTTTCCCGAACCAGAAAGACCAGTTATTACGACAAATTTATTTCTTGGAATTTCTACATCAATATTTTTTAGATTGTGTTTTCGGGCACCTTTGACAAATATAAATTCAAAGCCATTTCGACTGTTTTTTGGTTCGTTGTTCCCTTTTTTCCCCATTTTCCAGTTTTAAAGATGTATAGTTAAGAATAATTTACTATTAACGAATTTTTTCTTGTTTCATTTCAAAGAGAAAAATTTGAATTTCTTAACAATCTTTTAACATTTTTTTTATCAAAAACTTATTTTGGCTGAGGAATTTTGTATTTTCCAAAAAACCTTTGTGTTATTTATGAAAAAAATATTATACCTTTTTTTGTTGATATGTTCAACAAGTCTTTTGTATTCTAAAGAGGGTTCATTAGTATTAACTGGTAAAGTTTTGGATGGTGAAACTTCCGAACCGTTAGTTGGGGCTACTGTTCAAGTTTTAGAAGAACAAAGGGGTGCTTTCACCGATACAAAAGGAAGATTTCGTATTGCTGGCTTGAAACCTACTGTATATTCATTAAAGGTCAGTTATGTTGGATACGAAACAAAAGTCATACAAAATGTTGAAACTGTCAAAGAGAACGAAGTAGTCGTACCGCTATATCCCGAAATTAAAGCAACAAAAGAAGTTACAATCGAAGCTACTCGAATAAACGATAACGAAGCAGCTATGCTTTCTATGAAAAAGAATTCCATAAATCTTAGTGATGGTATTTCGATAACCGAAATAAAAAGATTACCCGATAGAAGTTTAGTATCTGCGCTTAGGCGAATCTCCGGCGTAACCTTGATGAACGATTTTGTAATTGTTCGTGGAATAGGTGAACGCTATAATCTTGCTACTTTGAATGGAACAACTTTGCCCTCGACTGAAACAGATAAAAGGGCATTTTCTTTCGATTTATATCCAAGCGATTTTATCGAAAATGTAAATCTTGTTAAATCTTATACTCCCGATTTGCCCGGAAGTTTTACAGGAGGATTAGTCCAACTAAATACAGTAGATTTCCCTGCTAGTAATGCTTTTAAGGTTAGTTTTAGCACCAATAGTAATTCAGTTACTACTTTTAGAAAGAACTCCTACGTTTTTTACCGAGGTGGCAAGCTCGACTGGTTAGGTTTTGATGATGGAACAAGGAAGCTGCCTTCTTCATTTCCATCAAATAGACGAGAATTTAACGAACTCCTCAATCGTGCTAATAATCCTTTCGATACAACGAATGCTAAACAAACTTTTGAAAGTGTTGCTAAATCTTTGAGTAATAAAACATTAAAGACCGAAAGAAGAACAATTCTCCCCTTTGACAATAGAAATGTTAATCTCCAATATCTTAATAGTTTTGATTTATCGGATTACCTCCTCGGAGTAACTTTCAATGGGCTTTACTCAAACGAACATAAAATTTTGCAAATCACTCGAAACACTTATCTTTCCAATTTTGATACTATTTATGCAACCCAAGGTTCAAAATCACTAAATTCGGTAAACCTTGGTGCAATGCTTAATTTAGCTATTAAAACACCCTCGAATCAAATTTATTCTTGGAAAAATTCTTTTGTTAATAACGCCGACGACGAAGTTCTTATCTTAGAGGGTACAGATAAAGGATACCAGTTTATAGAGTTTAAGAATTTTAGTTTGCATTATACTCAAAAGACTCTATTTAATACTTCTTTTACTGGAAACAATTTCCTTGAACCCTTAGGCCTAAAGATAGATTGGAATGTTGGATACTCTTTAATATTAAGAGACGAGCCTGACTATCGCCGTTTTAAGTTTTCGCGTGCACTTTCGAATGTTGAGTTAGACCCACAAACTCCTTTTAGTCTTGAAGTCTTACCTAACCAGCAAGGTGATGGAACTCGTGCTGGTCGATTCTTTGCAAATACTAATGAAAATTCTTTGAATGCTAAAGTCGATTTGGAAAGAAGTTTCGAGAATTTGAAGATAAAATTTGGTTTTTTAACTGAGAACAGAAAAAGGAACTTCAATGCTCGCTCAATTACAATAACTATGTCTCCATATATTCGCGAAGATATTTACGAGAAATTAAGTTTATATGATAATTTAGGCGAAGTTTTCGCCCCCGAGAACTTTTCTTATGATGATGGTTTGCGAATTGGGGAAGATTCAAAGTTAAGCGACTCTTATTCTTCTGCGGAAAATCTTTTGGCGGGCTATTTTATGTTAGACCAAAGGTTTAACATTTTCGGCTTATCTACACGAATAATTGGTGGATTGCGCCTCGAAAATAACCTCATAAAGTTAAACAGTCACAAAATAAATGATGAACCAGTTAATATTAATTATAAAACTTTCGATTTACTTCCTTCTCTTAACCTAATCTTTTTGACCGATAAGATGTCAAATCTAAGATTTTCTGTTGCTCGGACATTAGCGAGGCCTTCGTTCCGAGAATTTGCGCCATTTGCTTTTTATGATTACTACGAAATGGCTTTGGTTCAAGGTAATCCTAATTTAAAGCGTTCTCTTATCGACAATTTTGATTTGCGATACGAAATTTTTCCAACTTCTTCCGAGCTATACTCTTTAGGTATTTTTTACAAAGAGTTTCAAAATGCCATAGAAGAAACAATCTATCCACAACAGAGCGAGCTTACTCGGACTTTTGAAAATGCCGATGGAGTTGCAAGAAACTTCGGCTTTGAGCTCGAATTGAGGAAGAATTTGGGGTCTTTTTGGCATATTTTAGATAATTTTTCTCTTGTCAGTAACTTTGCTTGGATTTCCTCGAAAATAACAGTTCGACAAGGAGGAGTTGGTACGGAAGATGTTAGGCCTATGTGGGGGCAATCACCTTACACTCTTAATGTTGCTTTGTTCTACCAAAACTCTTCGACCGGGACACTCGTTTCATTAGCATATAATACATACGGGAAACGAATTGTTAAAGTTTCTCAAAAAGGTATATATAATGCAGATGACCCACACATTTATGAACTTCCTCAACATTACCTTGATTTGTCTTTCGGACAGCGCATAGGAATGTTCGACCTTAGACTTTCCATTAAAAATATTTTAGGTGCTGAAACAATATTGGAACAAGCTGGTCGGCGCTGGGCGACAAACAAATTTGGTAATACTATTACCTTTGGAATATCCTACACTCTTAATTAAATATTTTGTCAAACAAACTGGGCTTTTTATGAATTATCTAGTTCTTTTAATAGCCACTTTTTTACTTACTCAAACATTATTTGCGCAGCCAAAGGTTTTAAAGCTTACTTCTCCTCGTGGTGGCGAAAAATTTCGTGCTGGTTCATCGGTAACTATAAGTTGGGATACAAGTATTGCTGGAACATTTCGTTCCCGATATGCTTTTCAATTTGCAACATCTGCAGTTGGTCCTTGGGCTACTATTCCTGGTTTAGGTAATGTGCTCGACAGTGGAAGAACACGCGGACGGGTTGACGGGGGTTGGCGTGTCCCCGCTGTTAGAACTACAACTGGCTTTATAAGAATGATTTTGTTGAATCCTGATGGAACTCTTAACGAGGATGTCTGGGATAGAAATGACCAGCCATTTGAAATAGAACAACCCCCGCCAATTAAAGCTGATTCTATTTTAAGAGACCCAATTAAAACAAGAGTACAGTTAAGCGCCAAAAAAATCTACGGGCTTGACGGATATGTCTTTGTAGATTCGTTAGGTGTATTGGTCATAGAACCTGGAACAATTGTAATTGGCGATACCGTTGGACAAAACTCTGCAATTTGTGTGAACCGAGGCGGTAAAATTATTGCTGATGGTACACCGCAGAAGCCCATCATATTCACCAGTTCTGCACCTCCGGGACAAAGGCGGGCAGGTGATTGGGGCGGTCTGTTGATATGCGGTCTTGCATCGACAAATCATCCTGGTGGAGAAGCTGCTTTGGAAGGTGGTATAGCCGATGCTAATCGTGTTCGAGGATGGTTTGGCGGTCGCAACAATCCAAATGACGACGATAGCAGTGGAGTTTTGAGATATGTGCGGATTGAGTTTGCGGGGATAGCAGCTGCACCGAATCAAGAGTTAAACTCTTTGACTATGGGAGGCGTAGGGCGTAAGACCAAGATAGAGAATGTTATGGTTTCGTATGCTAATGATGATTCGTATGAATGGTTTGGGGGTTCTGTAAATGCTAAGCGTATTATTGCATACAATGGATTAGATGATGATTTTGACACTGACAATGGATATTCTGGGAAGGTTCAGTTTGCCTTGTCGATACGAGACCCACAGTTAGCGGATGTATCGAATAGTCAGGTATTTGAATGCGACAATGATGCTGCTGGTAGTTGGAATGCTCCGATGACAAATGCTATATTTTCGAATGTAACTGCGATAGGTCCATTAAAGGATACATCTTGGACGACTGGGACTGGACCGAATAGATATAATTCGAGGTATAACACTGCTGTTCAATTTCGACGGAATTGTAGGCAGTCGTTATTTAATTCTGTAATACTTGGCTGGAATCGTGGAGTGCAAATATATTCAACTGGTTCGCAGAATGCTGCGAAGGGTGATACATTGCAGATTCGCAGGAATCATTTCTATGGGATTAAATTAGTCTTATTTCAAGTCGATGGTGTATCACCAATACCAACAACTTGGCTCGAAAAACCAGAATTTCAAAACTATGTCGATAGGTCTTCGCCTTACAAGGCTAATTTGACAGACCCATTCGGCGAGCAAGGATTAATTAATCCAGTTCCAAAGCAGAATGCTGGTTTTCTAAATGCAGCGTCTTTTGTTCGTGATGGCATTGTGCGAATCGACGACCCATTTTTCGAGAGAGTGTCATATCTTGGAGCATTTTCGCCAGTGTTGACCGAGCGTTGGGATTTGCCTTGGGCTGAATACGACCCTATTAATGCCATTTATGAACCGAAGAAAGATACTGTAAAGCCCCCCGAGCCTGAAAAGCCAACGTCATTAAGACTAGTATTCCCGAATGGTGGCGAAAAATTCCGCGCGGGTTCATCTGTGAACATTATTTGGGATACAACAATTGCTGGAACTTATCGCTCTCGCTATGCTTTTCAATTCGGAACATCGTCGAATGGTCCTTGGACAACAATTACTGGTTTAAGTAATGTTCTCGACAGTGGAAGAACACGGGGCCGAGTCGATGGTGGATGGCGTGTCCCCGCTATCAAAACGACAACTGGTTATATAAGAATGGTTTTACTTAATCCAGATGGAACTTTGAATGAAAGTGTTTCGGATATTAACGATGCTCCTTTCGAAATTGAACAACCACTTCCGGTCAAAGCGGATTCCATATTACGGGACCCAATCAAAACGAGAGTTCAGCTTACGTCGAGAAAGATTTATGCTCTCGATGGCTATGTATTTGTAGATTCATTAGGCGTATTGGTAATTGAACCTGGAACGGTAATTATCGGCGATACCGTTGGACAAAACTCTGCAATTTGT
>JAOADV010000059.1 GCA_026417135.1 Ignavibacteria bacterium | reverse complement strand
CGAGTGGTCAAGTTTTGAAATGGACCGGGACGCAATGGGCACCGGGTAATGATGACAACGATATATATACAGCTGGGAATGGAATAGATATAAGTTCGAATGTAATAAGTGTAATATTTGGGGGGAATGGCACAGCTAATACAGTTGCTCGTAGCGACCATAATCACAATGGGGTATACGAGCCAGTGTTAGCGAAGGGTAATTTAACAACGACAACAAGTGGAGTAACAATAACTAATGGTACGAATGCAGTAATAGGAAGTGGAACGAGTATAGACATAGCGATAGCAAGTGGGACGCAGACTGGATTATTAAGTTCAACGGATTGGAATGCATTCAACAACAAAGTAGGAATAGGTAGCAATGCTGGTGGTGATTTAAGTGGAACATATCCAAATCCTACGGTTGCGAAGATACAAGGAAATTCAGTTTCGAGTGCAGCTCCGACGAGTGGTCAAGTTTTGAAATGGACCGGGACGCAATGGGCACCGGGTAATGATGACAACGATATATATACAGCTGGG
>JAOADV010000058.1 GCA_026417135.1 Ignavibacteria bacterium | reverse complement strand
CAATTTAATTCTCTCGAAGAAATTAAGTTGGATTTGGATATCAGCCAATTATCAAATGGGGTTTACACAATACTTTTAAAAAATAATCAAAATACAATCATTCATTACAATAAATTGATAAAAATGCAATAGAATAAGTTATTCATCAAAATATTGAAATGAAAAATTCTTTTTCCATATTGAGGAAAAAGTTCAATATACCAGTATATAACTATTAATACAATATTTGAACATTAAAGTTATTTTGAATAATTCCCCTTAACAACTTAAATGCATATTTTTATAATTTAGGAAACCGAGTCGAAAAGTTCTAATTAATTGAATTATTTTGCAAAAACAAATTTATTGATAAAATACTATTTACTTTTACCATTAAAGAAAAGTTATTTGTCTGAATATTATAACCTTTACTTTATATTAATAAGTACCATTTGGTTTTTTAAGGTTTTGAAATAATCTTTTGCATAATATCCTTGGTAAATTATTCAGAATTTAATTTTTTACTATACTTCGATTAATAAATTGTAAACATTTTTAT
>JAOADV010000057.1 GCA_026417135.1 Ignavibacteria bacterium | reverse complement strand
GGCTTGGATAACGCTAAGATAGAAAATATTATTAATTTTTTGTGTGATGGGTCTAGTGGGCATGATTATTTGTTACACTGGAAAGAAGCGAAAAATGACCTTGGTTTAAATGTTGAAATAACAGATAATGAATTTTACGATTTGATTAAACGAATTTATGATGATATTTCTGAAGAATTAGGTTTATTGGTACCTTTTGAACCAAAAATACTCTTATCGGAGAAAGAAGAATTAGATTATGAATTTAAACGGATATTGATAGAATCTGTTAATTATGGTTCTAACTTTTTTCTGTCAAAAGGTAAGTTGAAAAATTTAAAAGAACAAGGTTACATTCAAGACTATAGGAGTTTCGAGGGCTGGTGTTTTGAAGAATCAGAAATTAAAAACAGTATGGCTTTGAAAAGGGAAAAGTAAAAAAGAATGGTTTGATGCAATAGCTAAATTCTCTTTGACAGATTTAAAACAAAAAAACTTAAATTATAAAGAAAAAGAAAATCAGTTTTTCAAGTCAAATTAGGTATGAGACATAAAAAAATTATAAAAGACTATTTATC
>JAOADV010000056.1 GCA_026417135.1 Ignavibacteria bacterium | reverse complement strand
GGATGTTTCTCTGCAACCATTGTAGGACATTTCCATCGAACCCAAGAAGATATTGTTTCAATCCTTGTTTTGGTGGATGTTTCTCTGCAACTACTTCTAAGGTTTTTCAACCCCGACATTAATCTTTGTTTCAATCCTTGTTTTGGTGGATGTTTCTCTGCAACCAGATAATTTTTGGTCTTTTATAGATTTTCAACTTAGTTTCAATCCTTGTTTTGGTGGATGTTTCTCTGCAACAATTGATAGTTTTTGTTAGCCAAAAACACGCCCGTGTTTCAATCCTTGTTTTGGTGGATGTTTCTCTGCAACTCTTGCTCATTTGGTCGTCTGATGCTACTATCAAGGTTTCAATCCTTGTTTTGGTGGATGTTTCTCTGCAACTTTTAGAACAAATTCGAGGAACTGGAAGTTTAGTGTTTCAATCCTTGTTTTGGTGGATGTTTCTCTGCAACATTAACAGAACGATTAGAAAAACTGGAAAAAGAAAAGTTTCAATCCTTGTTTTGGTGGATGTTTCTCTGCAACTCTACTATTTCGTATACTAAATCTNTTTCGCTAAGGTTTCAATCC
>JAOADV010000055.1 GCA_026417135.1 Ignavibacteria bacterium | reverse complement strand
GGTTTTAGAATTAGTCGACGGGTTGCAGAGAAACCTCCACCAAAACAAGGCTTGAAACAAATTAGACGAACCACCAGCGTATTGGGGCGTCCCCGTTTGCAGAGAAACATCCACCAAAACAAGGATTGAAACACGGTTTGTAGAAAAACTTTACCCGCTCTGAGGGCGGTTGCAGAGAAACATCCACCAAAACAAGGATTGAAACGAAATAGAAATCGGGGATATAGACGAAAAAGAAGGGTTGCAGAGAAACATCCACCAAAACAAGGATTGAAACTAACATCTTCTAATTTTCGAAGTAAAAATTCTTGAAGTTGCAGAGAAACATCCACCAAAACAAGGATTGAAACAACAACATTGAGAATTGTTGACAAAATATCTAAAATGTTGCAGAGAAACATCCACCAAAACAAGGATTGAAACTAAACGAGATAATACACGGGCGTTGCGAACAAATTTTGTTGCAGAGAAACATCCACCAAAACAAGGATTGAAACTTTGTTGTAGCTACTATTATATATTTTTTTGTTATTGTTGCAGAGAAACATCCACCAAAACAAGGATTGAAACTTTTCTTTTT
>JAOADV010000054.1:430-581 GCA_026417135.1 Ignavibacteria bacterium | reverse complement strand
GGCAAAGGTTTTCTTTCTTTTTTGAACCTACCCACTATCTCCGCAGCTATGTGCTGTGCGTCCGCTGCACTTCCACCGTTTCCAAAGAGAAGAACCTTGTTGCCGTCCTTTAAAGCCTTGGCTATAATCTGTGCCTGTCTCTTATACACAT
>JAOADV010000054.1:154-420 GCA_026417135.1 Ignavibacteria bacterium | reverse complement strand
CCTATGGCTATGTCGCCCGGCGTGCAAAGGGCCTGGATTTGCCTTTCAAAGATGCTTTCAAAGCCATAGTCGTTGCCCACTGCGGTTAATATGGATGTGTCCGTTGTAAGTGCTATGGCTGGCAAAGGTTTTCTTTCTTTTTTGAACCTACCCACTATCTCCGCAGCTATGTGCTGTGCGTCCGCTGCACTTCCACCGTTTCCAAAGAGAAGAACCTTGTTGCCATCCTTTAAAGCCTTGGCTATAATCTGTGCAACTTCAAGAAT
>JAOADV010000054.1:0-131 GCA_026417135.1 Ignavibacteria bacterium | reverse complement strand
GACAGGCCATAGTCGTTGCCCACTGCGGTTAATATGGATGTGTCCGTTGTAAGGGCTATAGCCGGCAAAGGTTTTCTTTCTTTTTTGAACCTACCCACTATCTCCGCAGCTATGTGCTGTGCGTCCGCTGC
>JAOADV010000053.1 GCA_026417135.1 Ignavibacteria bacterium | reverse complement strand
ACTATAGGTCCTGGGTCTTTTAAGAAATTTTCCCAAGCGGTTCGGCATTCCATTGCTTCGTGAATATTACAAACTGATTGGGTAAAACCATTTTTTGGACCAAGTCCCGGAATAATTTCAAAATTATACGAAGGTCCAGTTGCAATTACAAGATAGTCGTAAAACAAATCGCGTTTGTCGGTTTGAACACGATTTTCTTCTGGGTATATTTTTATAGCCGTTTCGTGATAAAAGTTAATTCCTTTCTTTTCCAAGGCGGGCTTTAAATCGAAAGAAATATCTTCTGCATTTCTTCGCCCAAAAGGTACCCAAATCAACGATGGTATGAACCAAAACTTGTCCGTCCGTGAAACAACAGTAACATCAACTTCGGACTTCAATTTCCTTTTCAAGTCGAACGCTGCTGTTAGCCCAGCAAAGCTACCACCTAAAACAACAACTTTATAAACCATAGCACTTTACCATTTATTTATATTGCCAAAATGGAAAATTAATAAATTTTTGTGAAAATTATACTTAAAAAACCAAATTAAAAAAAATTTAATATGAAAAGAACAAAATTTCAAAATAAACATATTTACGAAGGGGAATTTAT
>JAOADV010000052.1 GCA_026417135.1 Ignavibacteria bacterium | reverse complement strand
GTTCCAAGACCTTTGTTTTTTAAAGTCCAACTTTCTCCAATATCAGTAGATAAATATACACCTCCACCATCTCTACCTATCCATATATTATTCCCACTTACTGCAATTGAACGTATTGCGTTGTTTTTTGTTAAACCATTGCTTTTTTCTATCCAATTATCCCCATTATCTGTGGATATGTAAACACTACCAACAGAAGTTCCAGCTATAATTTTATTTCCCATAACGGCTATGGACAATACATTGTAAGATTGCAAACCATTGTTTTTCTGTAACCAATTATTTCCGCCGTCGGTTGAAAGGTACACTCCACCATAAGTTCCAGCAAAAATATTTCTTCCACTCACTGCAAAGCAGTTTACAGTGCCTCCATATAAACCATTATTAACTTCTTCCCATTGGGAAAAAGCATTTTGCGAGAAAATAACAAAAAAAATAAATAATAATTTTTTCATAAAATCACCTTTAAAAAAGTTTAAAAATGAAGTTATGTTTTTTATTATGTTAAAAATTATTACCTAATTATTATAAATTTTTCTGTAAAATTCCCAAGCCTTGCGAAATACACTCCCGCTGGTAGGTGCGAAATATTAATCC
>JAOADV010000051.1 GCA_026417135.1 Ignavibacteria bacterium | reverse complement strand
AGCGTCGAGCCCACCTATGCGTGTAAGATAAAGAACTTCTTCTGGCCATTGCCCCTTGTTCTCGATAAAGAATTGCCAATTCTCTTTTTGAAATTTAAAATTCGTCTCTTTGGTCAATTTGTCAAGTCCATTGCTTGTAATTTTCAATTCCTTGTCTGCAACTTGATTGTTTGCACCTTGCACGAATTTCGAAACCTTTTGCGAGGAAGCTAAAGAAAAGGTAAGAACAAAAGCTATTGCGATGCTACAAACTAATTGTAGCAAACGGATTTGATTGAAATTGAGCATAAAGCACCAGTTTTAGTTAGACATAAAAACTACTTTTTACTATTGGAAAGATTGAAAGAAAAAACAGAGGGGTCTTTTATCTTTCGATTCTATCCAATTGTAAAATTCAAATATAAAAAATAATTTTAAATAACCAAATAATTTTGTTAGGATATATAAAATATTTTTTCTTTTTAGATTAATTATTTTTAAACAAGTAGTGTTCACTCGCAATTTGAGAACAATTTCCGAGTATGCAAAAAGGAAGAAAAATTATTTTTCAATAAATACTTTTTTTGAAAAATGAATTGAATTTAGTATAAACAAAGTAGAGACTGGGTGGCCAGTCTTTACA
>JAOADV010000050.1 GCA_026417135.1 Ignavibacteria bacterium | reverse complement strand
TTACGGAATTTACTTTTAATACTCACAAGTTACAATCAACTTTATATGCTCTTCTTATTCATAAAAACTATAATATTCCAGTTTACAAAGGGTATATATGTTATGTCCGAAGCAAAAATATATTAAAAGAAATAGTTTATTCAAACAAGGACTTTGAAAATGCTAAATCAACCATTATAGAAATTTTTGATATAATTTTAAAAGGATGTTTCCCAAAAAGGACTAAATATCCAAACCGTTGCATCGACTGCTCGTACAGAAATATTTGCACGCAAATCTAGTTCTTTGAAAATTGAGAGGACTAATCACATAATTTTATCTAAACAAAAAACTATAATATTGATAAGTTTTGGTTTTTGAATAAATTGCGAATTCGTTTACGATGAAAAATAAAAAAAATTTCCTATTTTTCGCTGAATTTTTTATGAAAAAAACGAAAAAAAAAGTTTTAGTAAAATTGCAAAAAAAATAGGAACAATGAGCAAAAAGGAGCTTATTACTGTTGCAGAGAAACATCCACCAAAACAAGGATTGAAACTTATCCAAACGCCAGCGAAATCGAGTTAGAAGTAGATGTTGCAGAGAAACATCCACCAAAACAAGGATTGAAACATGGAAGCGGTTATTTTTA
>JAOADV010000004.1 GCA_026417135.1 Ignavibacteria bacterium | reverse complement strand
GTTGGAAAGTTATTGAATATTATGGAATCCCGTAAGTTCAAACAATTTTATAGAATTGAGCAATTACAAAACAAAAAACTTATTGGATGAAATTATTAATGTAGGAAAATCTTTAAATGTATGTAAAAAGCGAATCATAAAAAAACGAAAATTATATATGCTTTCTAATATTATAGAAAAAAGATATTTTATTTCAAACATCAAAAAATTCTTGATTTTGTAAAATAGAGGTGTTAAATCTTATCCTTTTTATGATAATGTTTGGAGTCGCCGAATTGATTATATCCTACGGTACGACCGATTGATTCGATTCTTGCTATAATACACTCTCCACAAGAATTAGTAAATTCATCAATACAAGGTTTTCCTTCGTAAAGAACATAATTTTTTCGTACACTTACGGGAGTAAGTAAAGGCATTATAACATTTGCCCCGAAACGAAGTCCTTCCTCTCGTCCAAATGGGTACAAAGCTTGAAGCGCCGTTGTTGATGCTATGTTTACATCACGGAGAAAAATACGAACTACCGCAATCATCTTTAAAGACAACTTATAAATATCTCTTTTATTTTTTTGAAAGTAATCCTCGAAGTTAGCAAAAGGTGTTTCTTTGTGAACTATATACGGTCCCATTCCAATCATATCTGCATCAATTTCTTTAAAAAATAGTATATCATTGGCTAAATCCTCTAATGATTGACCGGGCAACCCTATCATCACACCAGTCCCTACTTGGAAACCTATATCCTTCAAACTATATAAACATTCCAATCGATTTTCGAAAGAAATATCTCGGGGATGTATCATTCTAAATAGTTCTGGATTTGAAGTTTCGATACGCAGCAAGTAACGATGTGCCCCAGCCTCGAAAAGCCTTTTATAAGAAGCATAGGTTTGTTCGCCGATGCAAAGTGTTATTCCAAGTCCATTCGGTAAAGAGTCCGAAATCGTTTTTGCTTTGATTTCACTTATTATCCTACATAAAAAATCAATGAATTTTTTTGTTCTTTGTTCGCCCGATTGCAAGACAATCGAACCATACCCATTTCTAAATGCAAACATTGCACAATCGAGAATCTCATCGTATTGCAAGGTATATCTTTGAATGGACTTATTACTCCGCCTTATTCCACAGTAATAGCAGTCGTTGACACATATGTTGGAGAATTCGATTAGACCGCGAAGATAAACTTTTTCGCCGACTTCAGATTTCATTATCTCGTAAGCTTTGGCGCGTATTTGTTCAATTTCGTCGGGCAATTCGCAAGACAAAAGAGAAATTAAGTCCGCTTGGGTAAGTTCTGTTTTCTCTAAAATTTCTTTTAATAATACCATAATTAGTAAAAAAACGAGTTTAAATTATTTTTGTTTTTTGCAAAAATGGAAATGGAGCGAACGGAAGCAAGACGAAAAAAAATCGAGCAAGTCCTTAAAAAAAGACAATTAGATTTAACAGTAGTTTTGGAAAATGTTCACGACCCGCACAACGTTTCGGCTGTTCTTCGGTCGTGCGACGCGGTGGGCATCTTCGAGGTCTTTTTGGTTTACCATAGTGGACAGAAATTCCCCGAATTGAGTATGAAAAGTTCAGCAAGTGCTATGAAATGGTTGAAAATTCATTTTTTCAACGAAGTACAAGAATGTTTCGAACATTTAAGAAAAAAAGGTTTTAAAATCTATACGACAAGCTTAACAAAAATGTCAATTTCTATTTATGAAATAAACTTCCTTGAACCGATTGCAATTGTTTTTGGTAACGAACACACTGGGGTTTCGGAACTTGCAGTAAATTTAGCAGACGGAAATTTAAGAATTCCACAAGTTGGAATGACCGAAAGTTTAAATATTTCGGTGGCTTGTGCAGTAACTTTATACGAAGCTTTTCGTCAGCGTAATTCTGCTGGATATTATAATGAACCACAAATTACAAACGAGCTTTTCGAAAAAACCTTTAAAGAATGGTTAAATAAATAAATCTAATATAATTGGAAGATAAATAATATTGAATTACTTTTTGCTACTGCCCAGCAATCCTTTTTTTGCCTCGTCGGTCGTTTGATAAATATCGAAAATCAAATCAAGCTTGGTGATTGCAAATAAGTTACGGATATAATCATTCATACAGCAAAGAACTATTTTACCTCTGTTCTTTTCGAACATCGCATTAGCAGAGAGCAAAACGCCAAGGGAAGAGGAACTTAAAAAGTTTGTTTTTTCAAGATTAACAACAAGTAAATTGTTTTCTTTCTCGGATAAAGACTTGAAAGTTGACCTAAGCAAGTTTATGTCTTCGGTCGAAACAAAATCGCCTTCTAAAAAAAGGACTATAAAATTCTCTTGTTCTTCATATTTCAAGATTGCCATAAAACAAATACCTCTTTGAACAAAAAAAATCTTAACGAAAAAAATTTAAACTTATTTCTTTACCAAGGTAATAATTTAATTATTGGGTTTTCATCGATTCGAAGAATGAAATTGCCACTAATTGCTGGAAAAATTAAGGTACAATCTTGCAAAACAGCTGGAAAATTTAGAACACTCGGAAATTTCGAAAGGTTAATTATTTTCCAAAGATGCAAGTCCTTATCGAAAAAAATCATCGAAGGGCTACCACCTTTGTAAAGAATACTTCCTATCAATCGCTGGCTAATAAGTAGTGGTGAGTGAAAAATTCCAGTAACAAATTGCTTCTTGACAATGTTTCCATCTTGGTCTATCTTATAAATAGCACTAAGGGTTTCCCCTAAACCAGAATTATATAAAATCAAGTACAAAAAACCATCATTCGAGATAGAAAGAAAACGAGGGACAATTTCATATTGCCTACTCCAAATTTCGGTTCCATTTTTATCGAGACAAAAAAGAAATCCTTCTTGCTTTTGTTGATGATATCGATATCCAAAAACGAAGATTTTATTGGAAAAAACGATTGGATAGCGAATAAGCCTACAATTTTCAATCGGTCTTCGCCAAATTAATTCTCCCTTACTATTTATTAACATTACCGTATCTGTCCTGCCCGAAGAGTCGTTGGTCAAATTCAAAACTATACCAACATTTGGGAACTCGGTAAATGTTGGTGTAGTTACCAAAGGTAATTCAAAAGCCCATTTTAAGTTGCCATCGAAATCAAATTTATAAAGTAGGTTCGATGAAGAAAAATACAAACCATCTTTAAGGGCAAGCAAAGTCGAAAAGGTTTTCGATGTATCGGAAAGATTTACTGACCATTTTTCTTCGCCTTTCGACGAAATACACACAAGACGCCGAAAGTTAGTAATAAAACAGCAAGTTTCATCTGGCGCTGCAACTATGTTAGTTAAAACATATTCGTTTTCTGCAAGAGAATTTTCCCATACGACGTTAGAATGCTCGAAAAACACAATATGTCCATTATATGTAGAAGTTATAAATCGGTTTCCTTCGAGTGCCAACGGAAAAGTAAGAAACCCACTTTTGTCTTTGCAATCGATAATATCGACAAAAGCACCACCAGTCCAGAAATTACCTAAATGTTCATAGGATGATGTTCTTTTCGAATTGCCAAAAATGTTAAAAGGTTCTTTATCTTTTTGGTTTTCGCAAAAAGTAAAAATGAAAACTAAAGAAACGCTAATAGCTGCTAATGAAAATTTGTCCTTCAACATTAACAACTTTAATTATTTCTAAAAATTTATCAGAGTTCAAAATACAAAACAAAACCGTGTTTGTAAAAGAATTTATATCGATATATTCAAATCCATTTACTTCAGTTTCGTAAATCTTATGCCCAATTAGGTCGAAAACGACAAAATGTATTTTTTCGAAAGAATGAATTATCAAAAAATCACTCTGACTAAAAATAGAGTAATTCTTATCTGAAACAGTTGAAGCATTAGTCTGAAAAGGGATTAAATGAAGTCCAACAACACAATCTAAATCGAAACCAGAAAGTAATGGGTCGAAGAAAGGATTGCTTGTATCTTCCCGAATGATATCGCAAACATCTTTAATCTTAATGTATCTTACCTTAGAAAGCCCAAGGGCCGATAAGTCGAAAGAGTTCCCGCCACTTACACTTGGGTCGTAAGGATTAGCTTTGCCATTAGTTGGGCGAGTCCCGGCACAGCCGTACAAAGTTTGAAAATCGCAAGGAAAATCGATAAAGTTTGCCCCATCGAGACTTACTGAAACAACAGCTGGTTCAGCAAAAACTCTTCCTGTAATAGGATTGATAAAAGCATTTTCGAAGATTGTGAAGTCGTATCCATCGGCATCAATAAGAACAAAATCTTTGAACCCAACAACGATTTCGCCTCCTAACCCTATTGAACATATATCTTCTGGTTTCGAAGAAGGAATTTTTTCGGATGCTGAACTGTCGGGAAGCTTAAAAATATTCCTCGGGAAATAGGTACTATCTTGGCCCAAACGCTGTCCCTTCCCCGGCTTGAACCAAAGGACTGTATCGATTGGCATTTGAAAATACCGAGCAAAACTAAAATTAAAAAGTAGTAACAGAAATAATGGAACTTTGCTCATCTTCGCAACAAAAATCGAAATTTGACCAACTTTGAAAATTAAATTTAATATACAAACCATTAATTTTGTGTTTTTATTTTCACGAAATATGAAAAATAATCAAATTGCTCGACTTTCTATCAAAGGTGCTCAATTCTATGCATATCACGGTGTAAAACAAGCAGAAAAGGACTTAGGGGGACGCTACGAAGTGGACCTCGACCTTTGGTACGACGCTACAAACGCTATACAATACGATAATGTTGCATACGCTCTCAATTATGAAGAGGCAATGAATTGTATCGAAGAGACTTTTGCCGACGAATCGTTTAATTTAATTGAAACTGTGGCTTCCAAAATTCTCGACTTTGTATTTCAAAAATTCCCAGAAGTAGTAGAAGCCAAACTTAGAGTAAGAAAAATTAACGTACCCATTCATAATGTTGTTTCTTACATTGAAACTGAACTACACCGCACAAGAGACGAAGAAGAAAATGGAAGTACGTGAAGTCGAAGTGTTACTTGCTTTGGGTTCGAACCTTGGTAATAGAACTGAAAATATCAACAAGGCAATCACTTTACTCCAAACAAACGAAGTTCTAAAAAATGTTAAAGTTTCCTCTTTTTACGAAACTGAACCAAAAGGATATGAAAACCAACCGAGATTCATTAATGCCGTTGTTACAGGACTTACTTCACTAACCCCTTTAAACTTGCTTATGAAATGTAAGGAAATCGAAAAAAACATTGGAAGAAAAAAACGTCCAAAATGGCACGCCAGAGAAATTGATATTGATATAATACTTTACGGAAAACTACAACATTTTAGCGAGGAACTTGTAATTCCTCATCCACACTTCCGAGAAAGGTTATTCGTACTTCTCCCTTCGAATGAAATTGCAAGTGATTGGATTGACCCACTAAGCGGTAAAACTATCCACACACTCTACAACGAGCTTTTAATCTTTGCCAACAATTCATAACTTATTAGTTATAACAATTTATGTATTTGGCATAGCATAAAAAAATTAGTAATTTAAACTTTAAAAGCATAAATATGGTGTTAAATGGGAAACTCAAAAGAATCTAAAGCAGAAACTACCAAAATCAGCGAAGAAAAATTAAGAGCAGTAAAATTAGCAATCGAACAAATCGAAAAACAGCACGGAAAAGGAGCTATAATGAAGCTTAGCGATACAAACATTGTTCAAGTCGATGCAATTTCTACTGGTTGCCTTTCGCTGGATGCAGCAATTGGTATAGGTGGCGTCCCGAGAGGCCGAATTACCGAAGTCTTCGGACCAGAGTCTTCTGGAAAGACTACAGTTTGTTTGCACGTCATTGCCGAGGCACAAAAAAATGGAGGCATAGCTGCATTTGTCGATACCGAGCACGCACTTGATATAAATTATGCACAAAAACTCGGCGTCGATTTGACTTCGCTTCTGCTTTCGCAACCCGAGTTTGGGGAGCAAGCACTCGATATTGTCGAAACCTTAGTTCGGAGTAATGCGGTCGACGTAATTGTCATAGATTCTGTTGCTGCTTTGACTCCAAGGGTCGAGATTGAAGGAGAAATGGGCGATCCGCAAATGGGCGTACAAGCACGGCTAATGTCCCAAGCTATGCGAAAGTTGAACGCCTCTATTGCACGAACCAATACTTGTGTTATTTTTACCAATCAGCTTCGAAGTAAATTAGGAGTGGTCTTTGGAAATCCAGAAACAACCACTGGCGGTAACGCCTTGAAGTTTTATGCATCAGTTCGAATTGATGTTCGAAGAAAAGATGTGATTAAGGATGGTCAAGATATAATTGGCAATCGAGTTCGTGCTAAAATCGTGAAGAACAAGGTTGCACCACCATTTAAAGAATGTGAGTTCGACATTCTCTACAACGAAGGAATATCTAAGTTGAACGACATAATAGACCTTGCAGTCAATTTCAATTTAATTGCAAAGGCTGGTTCTTGGTTTGCAATAAACAACGAAAGAATACAAGGGCGCGAAGGCTTGCGAAAGTATTTACTCGAAAACACTCAATACTACAAGCAACTTGAAACCGAGCTCCGCAAGAACCTTAATCTTCCTATTTTATGAATAATCTAAGAATAATTGATGTTAAGTTTTCAAATAACAAAAAAACTTGCATAATTTCCTTCGATTCCAATGAACAATACACTTTCGCAGTTGATTTAGTCATACAAAACAAACTCTCTAAGAATAAAACAATTTCGAGCGAAGAGCTTGCTAACCTAATTTTTCAACAAAAGATTATCGAAGCTAAAAATGCTGCTCTTAAATACTTTTCATACAAGCCAAGAACTACATTTGAAATAGAAGATAAACTGCGGAAGATGGGCTACGACGAAGGCATCGTTCAAAAAGTTATTGCTTTTCTCGTCGATTTTGGCTATCTCGACGATTTATCGTTTGCTGAAAAATATTCCGATTACCTCTTAAACAAAAAAAGAGTTAGTTTCCGAAATGCCAAGAATGCTTTAAAGAGGAAAGGAATAAATCCGACGATAATTGAGCAAGCTTTGGTTAATCTCTCGCATCAAGAAATCGAACTCCACAATGCATTGGAAATTGCCAAGAAAAAATATAGGCAACTTATAAATTTAAAAAAAGATAAGGTAGAAGAACGACTTGCTAAATTTTTGCTTGGAAAAGGCTTTTCATACGAAGTGATAAAAAATGTAATAAAAAATCTTCGTTAAATATCACTCGAAACGAAAACTTATTAGCTTCACCATATTTCTAAATGAAAAAGCAGAAATTAACTTTAATAATAAATTTTGGAATTCCAAAAGATTAATATCGCATAAAAAGAAGTGCAATACCCGTAACCGCTAAAAATGCTCCCAAAACTGACTTATACGTCAATTTTTCCTTTTGTATAAACTTTGATATAGGCAACATTAAAACTGGTTGTAAGGACATCAAAGTCGCTGCAACACCAACTTCAGTATACGAAACAGCAACATAACTCAAAGTTATGCCAAGAAATGAACCAATAAAGGAACCAACCAAGATAAGTAAAGCTGTACCTTTGCCAAAAACTATCCTAAAAGTGCCGAAGTTTACTTTTTTAGTTATCATCCCAGCAATTAACAAAGCCAAAAAAGCTGGGAACATTCTTAGAAAGGCTGCAAAGAATGGATGGATTGGAGCTTCGAAAAAGGCAAGCTTCGTAAAAATTAATCCAACAGCTTGAAACAAAGCCGAGGCAATTGCAAAAACAACACCTTTAAAATATATTTTACCTTTCACTTCCACTTCATTTTTGTTAAATAAAATTACAACAACTATCCCAGCTATCGTAACAAGCATACCAATTATACCCAAAAAAGAAATAATTTCACCAAATACAATAAATGCTAAAATTGCTCCTATCGCTGGATTGCTCGACATAATCAAAAGTGTATATCTTGCACCAAGCTCCTTTAAAGCCTTGAAAAGAAAAGTGTCCCCTATTGCAAGCCCTATTAATGCACTTAAAGCAAAATAAACTATTTGAAAGGCATTGAAATTTAATTCAACATTTAGAACAATTAAGGTCAAACACATTAAATTTGTCGAAATGAATAATCGAGCCACATTAACAACAAAACTTCCTATTCTTTTCACAATTGCCGTAAAAATATACGGTGAAATAGACCAAAGCACGGAAGCTGTCAATGCACTAAGTTCGCCGAGCAACCTAACCCTCAAAAAAACAAAAATAAATACATTCGAACATATTTACGGTTTAAAGTTAAAATGGATAAATGATTAATACAATGGTTCAATCAACAAAGAGCCCCAAAAATTTTAAAGCTTTTGAGATATTTAATCCTTTTTAAAAATTCTATTTTACCTTTACAATTTTTAATTTCCCTTTTTCATCTAACCAAAATTAAGTTTTAGATTAGTAGCCATCGCAAAAAGAAGAAATCAAAAGAAATAAATTTTACCGTCGTCAACATCATTAATCAAAAACACAGAGAAGATACCGAACAACTAACACATCTCCTACAATTCCCAAAATATTACTAAATTGCTTTTTTTACAATATTTAGAAATATGGAATTCGAACCTTTCAGAATCAAAGTAGTAGAACCGATTCCAATCACCCAAAGAGAATATCGAGTTGAAAAACTTCGCGAAGCACATTACAATCTATTTTTTTTACGCTCCGACGATATTACAATCGATTTGTTAACCGATAGCGGAACGGGAGCAATGAGCTCTAAACAATGGTCTGCAATGTTCGACGGCGACGAAGCCTACGCTGGTTCAAGAAGTTACTACAAGTTCGAAGAAGTTGTTAGAAATATAACTGGGTTCAAACACATAATTCCAACTCATCAGGGGCGCGCAGCCGAAAGAATATTATTTTCCATCCTCGGTGGTAAAGGAAAACTTATCCCAAGCAACACACATTTCGACACAACACGTGCGAATATTGAATACACTGGTGCCACAGCATTCGACTTTCCAAGCCCTATTGCTCTTAAGACTGACGAAATTGCAGATTTCAAGGGAAACATCGATTTAGATAAACTTGAAAGTTTTATTAACACTCATACAAAAGAAAAAATTCCTCTTGTGATGCTGACCGTTACCAACAATAGTGGTGGTGGTCAACCAGTTTCGATGGAAAACATACGCAAAACAAGCGAAATTTCGCATAAATATGGAATACCTTTCTTTATCGATTGCTGTAGATTTGCCGAAAATGCTTATTTTATAAAGCAAAGAGAACAAGGCTATGAGTCTAAATCAATAATTGAAATAGCCAAAGAAATGTTTTCCTATGCCGACGGATGCTTAATGAGCGCAAAAAAAGATGGATTATCGAATACAGGGGGGTTTATTGCAACAAATCTCGACCAGATTGCCGAACAAGCTCGTGTAATACTTATTGTTACAGAAGGGTTTATCACTTATGGTGGATTAGCTCGACGCGACCTCGAAGCTCTTGCTGTCGGATTAATGGAAGCTTTGGACGAAAGTTATTTAAGCTACAGAATAGAACAAGTCAAATTTTTGGGTAATGAACTTCAGAAAAGGGGTATTCCAATACTTCTTCCAACTGGTGGTCACGCAGTCTATATTGATGCTTCGAAATTTACACCTCATATCCCATCCCATCAATTTCCGGGTCAAGCAATTGCTTGTGAAATTTACATCGAAGGAGGAGTCAGAACAGTAGAAATTGGTTCGCTAATGTTCGGGAAAAGAAAAGAAAGTGGTAGTTTCCAACCTTCGAATTTTGAACTTGTCCGCTTGGCTATTCCACGGCGAGTTTATACAAATAATCATCTTCTTTATGTTGCCGATGTAATAGATAGAGTTTACAAACATAGACAAAACCTGAAAGGTATGAAAATCACTTACGAAGCACCATATCTACGACACTTCACTGCACATCTGGAATATATAAGTTAAACAAAGTACGACATTGACAATTTCCAATAAATTTTTTATTGTTAAAAAAACGCTTTCTAATACAATTTTTTTTCGATATGTAAACGAAAAACAATTCGTGAATTAAATTATTTAATTGTAGAATAACAAAAAAATAAAACAAAAGAGTATTCGCTTGATTAAAAAAATTTCTGTGAAAAATATGCTGAACAATGGGTTTTATAACCCCTTGTTCAACAATTTAGGTCTTTTGTTAAGATGTTTTAAATACTACTATTCTAGTCGAATAAAACAAGCTGTAAAACTTATCGCTTATTTTTTGCTTTAAGGAAGTTTTGATTAACAGCATCCCAGTTAACAACGTTCCACCAATTTTCTATATATTCGTTCCTTCGATTTTGGTACTTTAGATAATAAGCGTGTTCCCAAACATCGATACCAAGAATGGGAATTCCGCGAACTTCTGCCAAATCCATTAAAGGATTATCTTGATTTGGAGTTGAAGCAACAACAAGTTTGCTATCGGAAGCAATCAACCAGGCCCAACCCGAGCCAAATCTTCCCATAGCTGAATCGAAAAACAACTTTTTGAAGTTTTCGAAAGAACCGAAAGTCGAGTTTATTGCTTCGGCTAACTCACCAACTGGAAAGCCACCTCCATTTGGTTTCATAATATTCCAGAAAAAGGTATGATTCCAGTGTCCCCCGCCATTATTTCGTGCGGCAACTGGTATTCTCGAAGCGTTTGCGATTATTTCTTCTAAGCTTTTATCAGCGAATTCAGTCCCTTCGATTGCCTTGTTCAAATTGTTTACATAGGCTTGATGATGCTTGGTATGATGCAACTCCATCGTCCACTTGTCAATATAAGGCTCTAAAGCATCATACGCATACGGAAGTGGTGGTAATTCAAATTTGCTCGACATAGTTTCACCTTTACTTTTGTTTAACATACTCTTGTGATTGTTGATTGCATATAAGTTTTTATTTTTAAGAATCAAAAACCCACTTAATCCTAAACCAATAAAACTTCTTCTGTCCATATAATCTAAAATTAAAAGTTAGAGACGATTAAATTCTTTTTTAATTTTTTAAAATCCCAACTTTAATGTATTTTTTATTGAAAATTTAGGAAACAGTCTTTCATTGAACTATATTGCAGAAAAAACTATTTTCCCAAGGCTAACAGTTGCTATAACATTGGTTTCAAGAATTTCGGCTGGCGAAATGGAAAATAAATCTCTATCTAAAACTGTTATGTTAGCAATACATCCAGGTTCGAGCTTATGTGGCGATTCATTAATTGAAAGACAAGGATAGTAATTATACGATGAAATAGCCTCGCCAATTCTCAAAGCCTCGTTGGAATAATATTTATTGGTGTCATATTTTGCCCTATTCACAAAAGCATCAATTCCACGCAAAGGATTAGGATTTTCGATTGGAAAATCTGAACCGCTAATCAAAGTAACCCCTCTGCCTAAAAATGACTTCCATAGATAAGCTCTGATTGTACGGTTCCCAAGCCGATTGCGAGCCATATAGTAATCCGAAAGAAAGTGTATAGGTTGGACAGAAGCAACAACATTAAGCTCCTTGTAAAGTTCTAAATCATCAAAATTTACCACTTGGGAATGTTCAATTCTAAAAAAAGGGGGCGAACTGTTTCCTTCGTTCAAATAATTTTTATATACATTCAATATTATATTTGTTGATTTATCCCCAATCGAATGAATTGCTACTCCTAAATTATGCTCGGAAGCGTACTTAATCTTTTCTGCTAATTCTTTCTCGCTAAGGAGCTGCAAACCCAAATGTGTTTGTTTATCTTCGTATGGCTCAACCAACAATGCCCCGTATGAGCCTAATGCTCCATCCATATATAGTTTAATCCCCACAAGCTCTTTAACTTCATTCTTTGAAATTACTTCTTCGAATTCCTCGATATTTAAACCTGAAAGGAAAAATTTAGTCGCCAAACTAAGATTTGACGAAGAGAAATAAGAACAAAAATCCTCTAAATACAAAGGGTCGAGCTCTATTTCGTGAACAGCAGTTATACCGTACTGAGCTAAATGAGAAAAGCATTTCGATAGCAAACTCCAAACTTCTTTCTTAGTATATTTCGGGAAATGCCTCTTAACTAAATTAGTTGCATTATCAATAAGAATTCCTTTCAAACTTCCGTTGGAATTTTTCAAAATTTCACCACCGGGTGGGGATACAGTATAATCATCTATTCTACACATTTTCAAAGCAAAAGTATTCACCCAGAAACAATGTCCATCGGCTCTAAAAAAGCATACGGGCTCGTCGGGGAAAAATTTATCTAAAAGTTCTTTGTCGGGAAATTCTTTTTTAAACCAATTTTCTTGATTCCACCCTCTTGCAAAAACCCAATTACCCCTCTTGTATTTATTCTTTAAAACCATTTCTATACATTCAATATCAGACTTTGCAGAGCTTAATTCGGGCATAGAAAGAAATTCGCCCCCAGAAAGTAAATGCAAGTGTGAATCGACAAATCCGGGATACGCAAAACTATTACCTAAATCAAAGATTTCATTATCTATTTCGATTATTAGTCTTGAACTTTTAGGGACTAATCCTTTTATGGAACCATTTTCGATTTCTATTTTGCCTTGAAACATAGTATATCCAAAAAAATAGAGACGCCCGAAATCCTCTTTTGTTTGTTTCGAAATACTTAATTTCGTTGTTTGAAAGGCATATATCTTATGAATCTACATTATTTTATGAAGATTGCCTTGAAAGAAGCAAAAAAATGCGATTTATCGGAAGATGTCCCAATCGGTGCAATTATTGTTCAGAACAACAAAATCATTTCACGAGGGCATAATCAAGTTCAAAAAAAATTCGACCCGACTGCCCACGCAGAACTAATAGCAATTACCAAAGCAATAAAAAAAACCAAGACAAAATTCTTGGACGATTGTATTCTCTTTTCAACATTAGAACCTTGCCCGATGTGTGCTGGTGCAATCGTACTTTCAAGGATACCTATTGTTGTCTTTTCTGCATTCGACCCGAAGGCGGGTGCTGGCGGTTCAGTGTTGAACATTTTGGACCATTCAAAACTAAACCACAGAGTAACAATAGTATCTGGTATTTTGGAAGAAGAATCCTCCCGTTTACTAAAAGATTTTTTCTCAAAACTCAGAACAAAAAATGAACAAGTTTGAAATCGAAAAAGGTGCTCTTTACCTTGTCCCTACACCAATCGGCAACATTCGCGATATAACATTGCGAGCTTTAGATGTATTAAAACAAGTTGACATAATTGCTTGCGAAGATACGAGAACAACGAGCCATCTTTTGAAATTACTTGAACTTCCCTCAAAAGAACTAATCAGTTATTACGACTCGATTGAAACAAAAAAAGCAAAAATTATAATAGAAAAACTAAAATTAGGTAATTCGGTTGCTTTGATAAGCGATGCAGGTACACCTTTGATTTCCGACCCTGGATATCGTCTCCTTACAGCTTGCATATCCGAAGGAATTAAAGTTATACCTTTGCCTGGTCCGTCTGCATTATTGACAGCCCTAATTGCAAGCGGGCTCCCAACTCATTCGTTTAAATTTTTTGGTTACCCCCCAAAGAAAAAAAATTACAAAAAGTTCATCGAACAGTTTTCAAACGAAGAAGTTACTTCGATTGCTTTTGTCTCGCCACACCAAATTAAAAAATTCGTTACCGATTTGGCGAACTTTGTCGAAAAAAACCGAAAAGTTTGTGTTGCGCGTGAACTTACTAAACTACATGAAGAATTCTTCCGAGGTTCATTTGAAGAAATGTTAGATTTTATCCAAAAAAAAGAGGATATAAAAGGCGAAATTGTTTTCCTAATTGAAGGTAAGGAGTAAATTAATGTTAATAACTTTCGAAGGTATAGACTTTTGTGGAAAGACGACCCAGATTAAGCTTCTTTCCGAATACTTAATCAGAAAGAAGAAAAAAGTTATCACAATTCGAGAACCGGGCGGAACTGAAATAGCCGAAACTCTACGCCAAATTTTGCTTGAACCAAAAAACAAAATGAATTCATTTACAGAATTGTTCTTGTTCGAAGCTGCGCGCTCCGATTTAGTAGAAAAAGTAATCAAGCCAGCTCTGACGGAGGGTTCTATAGTTTTGTGCGATAGATTCTGGGATTCAACAATTGCATACCAAGTATTTGGTCGAAAACTACCAGAAGACTTTGTAAACCAATGTAATTTTTATTCCTCTCAAGGAATAAAACCAGACATTACCTTCTTAATAGATATTTCTTTAGAAACAATGCTAAGGCGCTCGAAAAGTTTAAAAATAGACCGTTTCGAAAATGAAGAAGCAGAGTTCATCAAAAATGTTATCGAAGGATTTAGAACCATAGCAAAACTTAACCAAAGCCGTTTTGTTATTTTAGACGGCGACGAACCAATAGAAGAAATTCATAAACGCATTGTCGAAGTTTTGTCCAATAAGTTTGGTTTGTAAATGAAGTTGAACGGAAAAATAGCTTTTATAACAGGTGCATCTTCGGGAATTGGAGAAGCAACGGCAAGGATTTTTGCCGAAAATGGTGCAAAACTTATTTTATTAGCCCGTAGAAAAGAAAGATTAGAAGAAATTGCGAAAGAATTCGCCCATAATTACGATACTAAAACTCATCTTATTACTGCGGATGTGCGTAAGTTTGATGAACTAAAAGAGAAAATTAATTCGATTCCCCAAGATTTCAAGGATATCGACATACTTATAAACAATGCTGGGCTTGCAAGAGGATTAGAAAAAATTTACGAAGGAGCAATCTCTGATTGGGAAGAGATGGTTCAAACAAATATATTGGGTCTGCTTTACATTACAAAGTTGGTTGCTCCAATTTTCCTACAAAAGAATTCTGGACACATTGTAAACATTGGGTCTTTGGCAGGCAGAGCAATCTACCCAAATGGAAATGTCTATTGTGCAACAAAGTTTGCTGTAAAAGCTCTTTCGGAATCTATGATTATTGATTTTAATGGAACAAACATAAAAGTAACTAATGTCGACCCAGGACTTGTCCAAACCGAATTCTCCCAAGTAAGATTTAAAGGAGACAAAACTCGTGCTGAACAAGTTTATAAAGGCTACAAACCACTTACCCCTTTCGATATTGCAAATATTATTTTGTTTTGTGTAACATTGCCCGAACACGTTTTAATCCAAGACATTCTTGTAACTCCTACCGCCCAAGCTACTGCAACAATAGTCCACAAGACTATGTAGCAAAGTGTAAAACAACCTATTTCATCCAAATAAGATGGTTGTTTACAATTTTGCTATTTCGTTTATTTGTATTAAATTGCAACTCTTTAAATTTTATGTTTAACAAAAAAGTTTTTTTCTGGAGGTAATTAATGACTGAACCTCAAAATAATCTACAAGATGATATTAACCTATTTTTGAACCCCGATACGAGTGTTTCTATTGCTAGCAAACCAAAATCTTTAAAGTCGAGCGATTTAGGCGAATTTTCGTTTACCGATTTTGAAATTGATGAGCAGACATATGAAGAGCTTCTACAAAAAAACTTTCGAGAAATCAAAGAAGGGCAATTAATACGCGGAAAAATAATTGAAGTTACAAAGGATGAAGTCATTGTCGATATTGGCTTTAAAAGTGTTGGAGTTATTCCCAAAAGCGAGCTTTTGAGTTTCGACCTTTTACGCGAAGGCGATTCAATCGATGTTTTTGTCGAAAGTCTCGAAGATAGCAAAGGCCGTGTGGTTCTTTCGCAGAAACGAGCAGATTTTATGCGACTTTGGCAAGAAATAAATAAAATATATGAAAACCAGGAAAGTGTCCCCGTTCGCATTTTAAGAAGGATAAAAGGCGGAATGGTTGTCGATTTACTTGGTGTCGAAGCATTTCTCCCCGGCTCGCAAATCGAAATTCGACCAGTTCGCGATTTCGATTCCTGGGTCGGAAAAACGATAGATGTTAAAGTCGTAAAAATTGACCAACTAAATAAAAATGTGGTCGTAAGCCATAAAGTTATTTTAGAAGACCAACTTAAAGACCAACGCGAAGCACTTCTTTCGAAATTAGAAAAAGGTCTAGTTCTCGAAGGGGTTATCAAAGCAATTACAGACTTTGGTGTATTTGTAGACCTTGGCGGGGTAGATGGACTTATTCACATAACAGACCTTTCTTGGGGTCGAGTAACACATCCCAGCGAAGTAGTTGAACTCGACCAAAAAGTTAAGGTAGTTGTTCTCGATTTCGATGCAGACAAAAAGAGAATATCTTTGGGGATGAAGCAATTAACCCCGCATCCTTGGGATTCAATTGGGGACAAATATGAAAAAGGAACTAAAGTTCGTGGTAAAGTTGTCAGCCTTACAGATTATGGTGCTTTCATAGAGATTGAAAAAGGTATTGAAGGGTTAATCCATATTAGCGAAATGTCTTGGACTCAGCACGTTAAACATCCTTCTCAAGTTGTTTCCTTAGGACAAATTGTTGATGCAGTAGTTCTAAACATAGATAAAGAAGAAAAAAAGCTTGCTCTTGGAATGAAGCAATTACAACCCGACCCTTGGGAAGAATTAGCCTTGAAATATCCAATAGGTTCAAGACATCGGGGAGTTGTCCGCAATATTACGAATTTTGGCATCTTTGTTGAACTTGAACCGGGAGTCGATGGCTTGGTTCACATAAGCGATTTATCTTGGAAGAAAAAGATAAGGCATCCGGGTGAATTCGTTAAAAAAGGGGAAGAGTTAGAGGTAGTCGTAATTTCTGTCGACAAAGAACAACGGAGAATCGCTCTTAGCCATAAGCAACTCGAAACTGACCCCTGGGATTATTTCGAAGAAAAGTATAAAGTTGGCACCCTTACGGAAGGTAAAATTGAAAGAATTATAGAAAAAGGAGTAATAGTTGAATTGCCAGACGGTGTCGACGGTTTTGTCCCAATTTCTCAATTATCTTTTGCCCCTGTTCGTGTAATTAGCGATTATTTCCATCTTGGGGATAAATTACCTTTACGCGTCGTTGAATTCGAAAAGGATTCCAAAAAAATTGTCCTTTCGGCCGTCGAAGCACTTCGAACTATGGACCAAACTGCAATAGACCTTTACAATGCAGCTCATCCAGTACCTAATGCTGACAAAGTAGTTATCGATACAACTAGAAGTTACTTCGATTCATCCGAGGCCGCTGATTACGAAGGCATAGAAACTAAAACTCAACCAGATGACCACATTACAACTACACTTTATCCTTCGCTTGCTCCTACATTTACTTCACCTGAACAAAAGGAAGAAGCAAAAGAAACTACATCAAGTATAGAATCGAGCAAAAATCCGGAAACAAAACCCGAAAGCTAATTTTGAATTTCATCTTTTATAAAGTTACTAATTAGAGTCTTTATCATTTTTGATGAACAAAATAAATTTCAAATTTGCGAAGTGTGACTATCTTTAAATATATTTCTCCTCTTAAAGTTGAAAAACTATTGGCTTTATAAAAATGGAAATCAAGCTTGAAGGAAAAATTGCATTGGTTTGCGGTGCTTCGCAAGGCATTGGAAAAGCTATCGCAGAATGTTTCGCGTTTGCTGGAGCTAAAGTAATTGCATTAGCGAGAAACGAGGCTAAATTACAACAACTAATAAACCATCTTTCCGAAAGAACACAAAAAGTTCATCACTATATCGCCATTGATATTGGTAACATTGAACTTTTAAAAGTAACAACAGAATCGTTCTTCGATGATGTTGGCTACCCAGATATCTTAGTAAATAATACTGGTGGACCTTCTGCGGGGAAGCTTATAAATGCAAGCATTTCTGAACTAATTCAAGCATATTACAACCATATCCTTTCTGCACAAACTTTAACTCAAGTTTTAATCCCAAAAATGAAGGATAAAAGGTTCGGAAGAATTATCAACATTGTTTCTATAGGCTTAAGACAGCCAATAGATAATCTCGGTGTTTCTAATACTATTCGAGGTGCTATGGGAAGCTGGGCAAAAACCCTTTCTCGCGAACTTGCTCCTTTTGGAATAACGGTAAATAACATTCTTCCAGGCTTTACATTGACCGAACGCCTAAAAGAACTTGTCGAAAAGAAAGCAGATGAAAACAAAACGAACTTTGAATATGAAATTAACAAACTCGTTGAATCGGTCCCTGCTAAAAGATTAGGATTGCCTTCGGATATTGCCTATCTTGCCACTTTTCTTGCATCTGAATTCGCAAATTACATTAATGGTGTTAGTATTCCAGTCGACGGAGGCTTCCTTTCTTGCATTTAAATAAAACCAAAAGTTCCAAAGGATAACTTATTTTACAAAATTCTGTTAAATTCAAAATTATTTTGAACCAAATTTTATATTTTTGAATTTTTTTAAATAATTCAAGCTATGGAAGAATTATTAAAACAGCTGCAAAACGATAAAGTAACCTTCGTGAACCTTCAATTCGCCGACATACTTGGGACACTTAAAGAAGTTACAATCCCGATTACACGAATCCAAGAAACACTTAAATTTGGTACTTGGTTCGACGGCTCTTCAATCGAAGGTTTTGCACGAATCCACGAAAGCGACTTATATCTAAAACCCGATTTGTCCACTTACGCAATCATTCCTTGGCTTAGTAATAACGAGCATCGAACTGCTCGGTTCATTTGCGACATTTATAAGCCCGATGGTTCACCTTTCGAAGCCGACCCACGATATGTTCTAAAACGAGCTTTACAAGACGCCATTTCGTTAGGTTATCAATATAATCTTGGGCCAGAAGTTGAGTTCTTTCTATTTAGGAAAACGGCTAATGGATTCGAGCCAATCGACGAACGCGGGTATTTCGACCTTGCGGGTGAATTTGCCCAAGAAATTATGCGTGAAATCAGCAAAAATTTGGAGTACTTCAACATCGAAGTCGAAGCAACCCACCACGAAGTTGCAATTGGTCAGTTCGAAGTTGACTTTCGTTATGGGGACGCCCTTTCAACAGCAGACAAAGTTTTAACTTTACGCTCGACCGTCAAAGCAGTTGCTCAAAGATATAATCTTTTCGCTTCGTTTATGCCTAAACCCATTCTTGGAATTAATGGCTCGGGTATGCACGTTCATCAAAGCTTGTACGACCTTAACCTTAAAAAAAATGCTTTTTACAATCCGAACGACAAATATAACCTTTCAGCAATTGCTTATTCTTTTATCGCTGGCCAATTAGGACACATCAAAGAAATTTGTGGCGTTTTGTGTCCGACAGTTAATTCCTATAAACGGTTGGTGGTTGGCTACGAAGCTCCTGTTTATATTTCTTGGGCAAGAATAAATCGCTCCGCTCTGATAAGAATTCCCAAATGGTTCGAAGAAAAATCCGAATCGGCTCGTATCGAACTTCGTTGTCCAGACCCTTCAGCTAACCCATACTTGGCTTTCGCAGTTATGTTAGCATCCGGCTTAGAAGGCGTGAAAAAAAATATGCAATCGCCTCCCCCAATTGAAGAAGACCTTTACCTTTTCGACAACCACAAATTGGAAGAGTTGAAAATCGAAACATTACCTTCTTCTCTTTACGAAGCTCTTAATTATGTCAAAAATAGCGAGCTTTGCCGTAAAACTTTTGGGGACTCGCTCTTCCAAAGATTTTTAAGAATTAAAGAAACTGAATGGAATGAATTCAAAATCCAAGTTACTGAATGGGAAAAAGAGCAATATCTGGATATTTAATTTTTGCTTTTTCCTTCCGAAACAAACCTAATGACAATTAATAAAAAGCAAAAGCGAAATAATCTCTCGACTACTTTTTTTATTTTTTTGATTTCTTTTTCAATATTACTTTTTTACTTTCCAGTTCTCGAATTTTCTTTTGTTTGGGACGACAAAGACCTTTACATCAACGAAAAAAATTTACCTATAAGTAATTCGCTGACCACAATATGTGAACACTTTGTCCCAAAAAAGGACAAAATGTATATGCCGCTTACATATATATTTTGGAGCCTAATTCTTGCAATAGAAAAATCTTATAACCCATTTTGGTTCCATCTTTTCAATGTTGTTCTTCATCTTGCTAATTCTCTTTTGGTTTTTTTTATTCTTAACAAATTTCTACAAGACAAAGCCTCGATACTATTAGGAACGTTGATTTTCGCATTGCATCCAATTCAAATAGAAAGTGTGGCTTGGGTTTCAGAAGCACGTGGACTACTTTCTACAACTTTCGGACTACTTTCAATCTACTTTTTCTTGACTTTAACCAAGCTAAAGCAAAAAATATTCGTAATAGCTGCGCTTGTTTTTTCAATGCTTTCGAAACCAACTGGAGTTGTCTTCCCACTTATCATTTTAATCGTAGATTATTACTATTGCAATACCACCAGACTAAAAGACTTATTGTTAAAAAACTTACCATATTTACTCGCAAGCATTCCCTTCGTTGTAATTGCATATTTTGCGGAATCTACTAAAACAATTCATTTCGAAATACCATTATATTTAAGACCCATCTTTTGGTTCAATTCTATAGGCTTCTACTTGTTAAAATTATTTTTTCCAATCAATTCTTCCCCTGGATACGGATTGACCTACGCTAATGTTCTCCGCGATGTAACTCTTCTTTTCCCTTCAATTTTTTCTCTTTCATTAATCATTTTGACTATATTGATTAGGAAAAAAGAACTTTTGTTTGCTTTACTTTTGTTTACAATTGGCTATCTTCCTGTTTCCAATCTTTTAACCTTTTACTACCAATATTGGTCGACAGTTGCCGACCGATACATTTATTTTTCAGTTTTTGGATTTAGTTTTTTTATTGCCTATTTGAGCTCGAAACATCTAAAGAAAAACATTTACATTATAATTTCAATAATCGCCGTAATTTTTTTCATCATCAATAGAACTGAAATTTATAAATGGAAAAACGATTTTACACTTTGGCAAGACGCAATTGAAAAATATCCCGAAAGAATACCACATCCCTATTTAGGAAGAGGTTTGATTTACGAAAGCCAAGGAGAACTTAACTTAGCCTTGAAAGATTATTCCACTGCAATCTCATTGGATTCATCCTATTATTTCGGTTACTATAACCGAGGTAATGTCTATCTCGATTTAGGACAATACGACCAAGCAATAAAAGATTTCAACAAAGTAATCGAATTAAACCCTAAATTTGTCAATGCTTATGTTAATCGTGGTTTGTGTAATTTATCGGCAACGCGCTTTGAATCTGCAATTTCAGACTTTACAAAAGCTTTAGAATTGGACTCAACCCAATTCGACGTTTTTGAATTTCGGGGCGACGCACATTTTGAACTTGGCAATTTTGAACTCGCCTTAAACGACTATTTATCTGCATTAAACCTTAGCCCAAAAAACAAAAAGCTTCAAACGAAAATAAATTCTGTTAAGAGTAGATTAAATTAATTAAAATAAAACAAATTTAATCGAGCTTCGTTTGGTCTTTAGTGTTTAACAAAATCTTAAAATACTATGAAAAAAAATATGGGTTCTTTCGACCGAACTCTAAGAATAATGCTGGCAATAGTAATTGCTATATTAATAGCACTTAAGCAACTTACCGGGCTTTCGGCAATCATTTTTGGAATAGTTGCTGTAGTATTTCTTATTACAAGTGCCATCGGATGGTGTCCATTGTACTGTCCTCTCAAAATAAACACTGCAAAGGATGAAGAAAAATAAAAGAAATAACAAATTCTACATCCGATAATAAAAAAAACATATTAGATATTAGAAATAAATTCATCAATTGCATCGAGGATTTTATTCAATGTAATCGACTGAATCCCGTTATCTCCGGGTTTTGCTCTAATTATTACTGCATTTGGATTATTGGGATGAAATTTGTTGAAAGACTCGTCGAGTCCGTTGTAAAATGCAAGGGTAGGTTTTAGAAAGGCTGTAGCTATATGAACTATCGAAGTGTCTGGGGTAATAACGCATCGAGAATGCTCCACAAGTTTAATAGTATCTAAAATTGACCTCGACCAAAAAATTTTTATTTTTTTAAACCTTTCTCCTAAATTTAAAGCAACTTTCCTATCTTTCGGATGAAAAGACAAAACAACTGGAATTTTGAAATGCAAACTTCGAAAAATTTCGACCAAGCTTTCAAAGGAAAAAGTTCGACTTACATAACCTGCAGAAATATTCAGGACCAAATATCCTTCTTTGTCGAGGGATTGATTTCTTAAATAATTTTCAACATAAGCGCGGGACTGCTCGCTTACAAATAATTCTGGAATAGGAATTTCACTATAAGTATTTTTAAACCCAATAGGTTCGAATGCTTGGAAGATTCTTTGAGTGAAATGAAGGTGTTTGTTGAAGTTTTCATTTGGCAGCGAAATGTCAAAAATTTTCGAGTTCTCTGGATTCAACCCAATTTTTTTTTCAGCAACGACAATCTTTGCAATAATTCTGCTTTGTTTCGAAAAGTGGTCCTTTGGGTCGATGTAAAAGTCAAATTTTGTTCTTTTCAAAGCAAGAATAACTTTCAAAAGTTTCGTTGGAAACTTATCCCAAATTAGGATTTGGTCGATGTGTGGATTATAAGCAACAACAATGTGGTTTCTCCGACCAGCTATTAAAGTTATTTCAATATCTCTAAATTGACTTTTTAAAGCAGAAAAAATCGGAGTGGACAAAATCATATCGCCAAAAGTTCCGAGCTGCAATATTGCAATTTTCATTCAAGTTCCACAAGTGAAACGAACTTTTGAAACGCTTCATCGGGAGAAATATCATCGAATCGAGATTTCGTAGATAACAAGGCACGAAAAGGAGATTTATAAGGGAACCAAGGCATTCCAAACTTTTCATCGACAAAATGATAAAAAACCAAAGATGGGATTTTATAGGCCGAGGCGATATGAGCAACCGAAGTATCTGGGGTTACGATGTAGTTACAAGTTGCAAGCATAGCTGCAAATTCGTCGAATTTTTGGGTAAAAGGTGCTAATATAACGTCTTCATTATTACTTAAGCTTTCGAGTTCTTTACGATATTTTTTTGTGCCGAAAAGAACAATTTCGTAACCGAATCTATTCTGTATTTTTTTTATCAATTCCTCGAATTTATCGGTACCCCAATACCTATCAAAAGACGAACCCGAAATATTTATTCCAACCCTCGGTTTTTTTCTTGTAGGAAGCAATTTTGTTTCCTTTTTGGGATATTCCAAATCTATTGTATCTTCTCGAATTCCGAAAATGTAGAGCAGACTTTTTAAACGCTCGACAATGTGTGTTGTCGATTTACTTGGCAATTCCACAATATGCGTGTATAAATGACAATTTTCTTTTTCGAAACCTATGGAAAATTTTGGTTTTAAAAACTTAATTAGAAGGCTGGAAGTCAAAGAAGGATTATCGAACAAATCTATGATTAAATCATATTTCTCTTTTTTCAAGATTCGGAGAGCATCTAATAGTCCGAAGAATTTTCGCTCGAGAACTATAATCTTGTCCACATAATTTTCGATACAACTCTTTGCAACAATGTTTCGGCTACTCAAAAGTATATGGATTATATACGAAGGGTAGTGAACTCTAAATTTTTTAACAATGGGAGCAGAAACGATTAGGTCTCCAATTCTGTCGTGTCGAAGAAAAAGTACCTTTTTACAAGCTATTAGAAAATCCGCTTGTTCAAAAGAGTCAATCTTTTTAGGTTTAGTTTTAGACTTATAAACAAAATGTTGCAGATATTTTTTTAAAAATAACTCGCAACTCTTTAGAAATTTTTTCATTAATTCGATATTTCAAGAGCTACAAAGTTAAGGTCGAGAAACCCAACGGTCTAAATGAAAACGAAAAGAATCAATTTGTATAATTAACGATTAATTCTTAGGGGTCGATTCCTTTTTCTTGCAATCATCATTTTTATCTTTGCAAGGTTTCTCTTTCTTGCTCTTGCAATGTTTGTCCTTATGTTCTTCTAATTTAATTTCTGCACCTTCGGTGTAAATTGCAGCATCGTAACCAGCTTTCTTAATAGCAGAAACCAAGGTCTCGGGGTCAGTTTTTTGATTACTATACTTCACAACAACAATTTTCGTTTCCAAATCCAGCTCAGCATTTTCAACCCCATCTACTTTTTTCAAAGCTTTCTCGATTTTAGCTTTACATCCTCCGCAATGAGCATTAGTTAAAAGCTTTACTTCATCCGTAGAAGAAATCAAAGTAAAGGGGACTATAAACGAGATTAAAATTGCAATACAAAGGACTTTTTTCATATTAGTTAATCCTAAAAATTAAACAAACATATTACAAAATTCAAAATTAAAATTTTTTTTAATAACGAGGTAATTATTTTTCTTTGCAATATTAATTGATAAATATTTTGGCATCCCAAATACACATATACTATAAAATTCCAACCAAAGATTATTAAATAATCTCAAAAGGTAAATTAGATTTATCAGATTATTTTGGAATGAAGATTAAAAGGAAGGATATAATTAAATTTCTACTTAAATTTCATCTGAAGGTGTTTAAAACTATGCTCAAAAGCAATAACCAAAGGAAAGCCCAGCATAGGGGAAGAATTTTCTCCAATCAATAATTAAAGGAGTAAAACTTGCACGGAAAACAAAACCTCCGTTTTTTGGTTGTAATCTGTAACCTACAATACCAAAAGGAATAACAATTTGATTTGGTATATCGAGCGTATTTTCTGGGTCTAAAAGCCTTTTTACAGCAGAAACATCTGCAAAATTAAAGCCTAAACCCAATTCCAAATGATGCGATGAATTCACCCCAGAAATATAACTTAAAGATACGGGAATTCCTGATGCAACAACGAACCACGATAGTCCAATTCTCAAGACTGCGTTCGAATGAAGTCTCGTTTCACCATTTAACGAAACTCCAATGCCCTCTCCGAAAAGTTGAAAATATAGTACATTTCTTTTAAAGTCCGAACCGAAAATATTTGAATATAATAACAAGAAAAACAACAATTGAGTAAAAAGAATTTTCATTGATTAGAATTTACGCAATTTTCACAAAAATTAGATGAAATAAATTTTCTAATAAAATTGAAAAATTTAGTTAAAAAATTCTTGGGTTTTAATACTTGAACTATGAGAAAACAACGCTAAAACGAAGCAAATTTAGAAAGATATTACGCTAAGTTTATTAAGGAAGTTAATGATAATACCAAACCTTGATTTTACCCAATATCTTGCGAAACAAAGGGTAAAAGAGCTAAGTGTCTTGCATATTTAACCGCTTTAGCAATCTGCCGCTGTTGCTTCGGGGTAACTCCTGTAAGTCTTCGTGGCAAAATTTTGCCCTGGTCGTTGATAAATTTTTCGAGGAACTTAAAATCAAGATAATCGAAAACTTCGACATTTTTATACGGATTCGCTTTTTTCTTAACAAGCTTTTTATTCTTTTGTGTCGAGGGGCTTAAAACTGCGTGAATGGCATTCATTGTTTCCTCCTTTGTTCTTGAAGTTGCTTCGTTCGTTCGAGCCGTTTCTGGAATCTGTCGACTCGACCAGCGGTATCAACAAGCACTTGTTTCCCTGTGTAGAATGGATGGGACTTGGAGTCGATTTCAAGGACAAGTCGGTCGCCTTTGTAACAAGAGCGAGTTTTAAAAGTCGTTCCGTCTGTCATCACGACTGTTATTGTGTGGTAATATGGATGAATTCCCTTCTTCATATCTATAATTTACTTATTAATATCAATGTTTGTCAACTCATTCAAATCATTAACTTTGACAAATCGAGTTAAGAAACGCAAATTTCCAGACTCGTTTACATAACCTTTTATAACTTTAACATTATAGCCAGTTTGAACTTTGGCTGTTTTTTTCATCTTATCGGCAAAAGTGCGTTGCTTTCCCATATTTTTTCCAAAAAATTAGATTACAAAATTAAGAAAAAAAGAAAAAAATAAAAAGAAGTAACGATTGCGAAAAATTTTGTTAAGTCTCAATGTATTCTTAATTTTATAATTTATTTTTAGTTTAAAACTTAAATTGCGGTTTTAATTATGACATCCTGGGTATATCTTGTCCCTTTATTTCCTCTTGCTGGCTTTCTGATTCTTGGTATCTTTGGAAAATTTTTAAAAAAAGAAGCGATTATAGGAACCATTGGCAGTGGAACTATTTTTCTTTCTTTTCTTTTATCTTCTCTAATATTATTTGAATGGATTTCCAAAGGGTATTCTGAACCAAAAGTTGTAGTTATCTACCCTTGGATTGTAACTGGTGATTTATCGGTCAACATAGCGTATTTAGTTGACCAACTTTCCATCCTTTTTTCACTTATTGTTACTGGGGTTGGCTTTTTAATTCACGTATATTCTATCGGATATATGCACGGCGACCGAGGTTTTTACCGCTTTTTTGCATATCTAAATCTCTTTATTTTTATGATGCTGAACCTTGTTCTTGCTAATAGCTTTTTACTTACGTTTCTTGGATGGGAAGGTGTAGGGCTATGTTCATACTTACTAATTGGTTTTTGGTACGACAGAAAATTCGAAGGAACTAAAATCGAATGGACTGGGGACGCTGGTAATAAAGCCTTCATCGTAAATAGAATTGGCGATTTTGGTTTCCTTATTGCTATGTTTATTCTCTTTCTTAATTTTCAAACACTTGATTATTTGGAACTTAATAAGATATTTACCCTTTCATTCGATGGATTTTACAATACCGCCCTAATAACTACTACGACATTGTTACTTTTCTTAGCTTGTACTGGAAAATCGGCGCAAATACCTCTTGCAGTTTGGCTTCCAGACGCTATGGCTGGTCCGACCCCAGTCAGTGCACTCATCCACGCTGCGACAATGGTTACTTCGGGCATATTTCTTGTTGCGCGAAATGCCACTTTGTTTTCCCTTGCTCCTTCAACTCTTATGATAATTGCAATTGTCGGTACTTTCACTGCTTTCTATGCAGCTTCGATAGGTTTGGTTCAAAACGACATTAAAAAAGTTCTCGCATATTCAACTGTAAGCCAACTTGGCTTTATGTTCTCAGCTCTTGGAGTTGGAGCATTTGTCGCTGGCGTTTTTCACGTAATGACACACGCTTTCTTCAAAGGGCTTTTGTTTTTAGGTGCTGGGGCAGTAATTCACGGAATGCACGAAGAGCAGAACATCAAAAATATGGGTGGTTTACGAAAGTATATGCCTAAAACATATTCAACATTTCTTGTTGCAACAATAGCAATATCTGGAATTCCTTTTTTCAGTGGATTCTTCTCCAAAGATGAAATTCTTTGGAAAGTCTTCGATAGTGGAAATATCCTGCTTTGGTTAATTTTAGTCGTTTCATCTCTTTTTACTGCTTTTTATATGTTTCGACTTCTCAACCTTGTATTCTTAGGGAAGGAACGATTCGATTCTTATCATATTCATCCCCACGAAGCACCAAAAGTTATGACAGTTCCTTTGCAAATTCTTGCTTTCCTGTCAATATTTGGAGGTTTTTTAGGTATTCCTTACATTCTTGGCTTTTGGTTCAGTGAACATCCAAATCTTATAGAAACCTGGCTTTATCCAGTATTTACCGATGCAACCAAAATTCTTGCTTCAACTGGTACTATCAAAGCACACCATATCCCACATTTAGCAATCGGAGAATACATTCTAATGGGTTTTTCGATCCTTATCGCTCTACTTGGTATAATATTGGCAAATAAATTTTACTCGGATGAAACATTGGCAATCCCGAGAAAACTTTCAACAAAATTTAATCTATTTTACAAAACACTTTATAATAAATACTATGTAGATGAATTCTACTTTTTTGCAATTGCAGACCCAATTATATCAACTTCCAAAAATTTTCTCTGGAAATTTTTCGACGATAAGATTATCGACGGCTTTGTAAACGGAGCTGGTAAGGTCACTGTGGCAATAAGTGACATCTTAAAACGAATGCAATCTGGTTTCGTCCAAAACTATGCAACATTTATGTTCCTCGGAGTTATTATCATAATTCTTTGGATGCTTTTAATCGTTTGATGTGTTGAACTAAATAAAATGTCCAATGGAACTTTTGCTATCGACTTTATTTTTACCTCTTTTGGGCTTTATTTTCCTACTTTTCATTAACCGAGAAAAAGTAAGCTATTTGAAATTTTTCTCTCTGTTATTTTCGATTGGAACTTTCGTCGTTTCCATTTTCCTTTTTTTAAAGTTCGATTTCAACAATCCAAACTTCCAATTTAAAATTGAACAAATCTGGATACCGATACTTGATGCTGGTTTCAGAGTAGGAATCGATGGAGTAAGCATCCTTTTAGTTATGTTGACAACCTTCATAAGCCCAATAACTATACTATCCTCTTTCTCATCGATTGAAACTCGGCAAAAGGAATATTATTCACTTATTTTGCTACTACAATTTGCTATGACTGGAGTGTTTGTTGCATTGGATACATTCCTTTTCTACATTTTTTGGGAACTTGTATTAATTCCAATGTATTTTATTATTGGGCTTTGGGGTAGTAAGAATAGAATATACGCTGCGGTAAAATTTTTCATATACACGGTTGTTGGCTCATTATTTATGCTTGTTGCAATTATCTGGCTTGGGATATATGTAGGAAGCAATATTTTGCAAACTCCATACGGTTTCACTTCAAATCTTATCCTCATCAGAGAAGTTCTTGCTGTAAATTCAATTCCTTTTACTGTTGAAAAATGGCTATTTCTTGCTTTTGCCCTTTCTTTTTGCATAAAAGTACCTTTGTTCCCGCTCCATACCTGGTTGCCCGACGCTCACACCGAAGCACCAACTCCGGGCTCGGTAATTCTTGCGGGAATTCTTTTAAAATTGGGAACTTATGGATTAATTAGATTTAACGTTGAACTTTTTACAAACTCCGCGATATTTTACGCACCTTTCTTTTCCATACTTGCTGTCATTGGAATAATTTATGGAGCTCTTGTTTCAGCAGTTCAAACCGACGTAAAGCGTTTAGTCGCATTTTCTTCGGTCAGCCATCTCGGCTTTGTTGTGCTTGGGATTTTCTCGATGACCGTCGAAGGTATGCAAGGCGCAATAATACAGATGGTTAACCACGGCCTTTCGACTGGGATGCTTTTCCTTGCTGTAGGAATACTCTACGAAAGACGACATACAAGAGAGATGGCTGAGTATGGCGGTATTGCCCGACCTATGCCAGCATTTAGCGTTTTCTTTGCTCTTGCAATGCTTGCAAGTGTTGGTCTGCCGGGTCTTAACGGATTCGTCGGAGAGTTTCTTACTTTGCTTGGTGCTTTCAAATCCCCAATACTAAATTCTTGGCTTTATACTATATTCGCCGCAACGGGAGTAATCTTCGCTGCTGTTTACCTGCTTACTATGTTCCAGAAAGTTGTCTTCGGGCCAATAACCAATCCAGTAAACAAAAATTTAAAAGATATTAATTTCCGGGAATGGAGTTACTTAGTTCCAATCGTGATTTTTATCGTTTGGATAGGTGTTTATCCAAAATTCTTCTTAAATTATTCTGAGAAAACAGTCAAGTCGATTATCAACAAAACCTACGAGCTTAAAATCGCAAAACCGAACCCATCTCCGTATTTTAAAGATATTTCAGTTACTAATAGTTTCACAAAGTAAGGGTAAAAATGTTGATGGAACTATATTTGTGTTTACCTCTTCTGACGCTAAGTATTGGCTCTGTTTTACTTTTAGTTTTCGATGGTATGTTTAAAAGTAAAACTTTTAATTTTTTCTTAACCATTCTCATTTTGTTATTATCCCTTGTTTCTTGCTTTGTTGCAATTCAATACTCTTTCAATGCTCATCTGCTCGACAAGTCTGCTTTAATTACAAAGGGAACACTTACATTTAGTGGCTTTGTTTACTTTTTCGACATTTTGTTTATAGTTTCTGCCCTATTAACCCTATTCGCTTCTCGTGAATATATAAAAACGAAATTCAAAGAGTTGAATGAATATTACACATTAATTGTACTTGCCACTTTTGGAATGACCATAATCTCTCACTCCAACAATCTTGTTGTTCTGTTTTTAGGAATCGAAACAATGTCTTTGAGCTTTTATGTACTTGCCGGATACTTTCGGCTATCTCTTGAAAGCGTAGAATCCGCTGTAAAATACTTTTTACTTGGAGCATTTGCTACTGGTTTCCTTGTCTACGGAATGGCCTTAATTTACGGAGCCTCGAAATCTCTTGATTTCGAGGCTATCGAAATAACTTTATTAAATGGAGAAACTCAAATAACTTTCTTTATAGTCGGAATTACTCTTTTATACATTGGTCTTGCATTCAAAATTGCAGCTTTCCCTTTTCATCAATGGGCTCCGGACGTTTATTCTGGGGCACCAACTACCGTTGCTGGATTTATGAGCACAGCTGGAAAATCCGCAGCTATTTTCGCACTCTTTCTTGTAACAAAAAATTTTTTGCACATAGACAATCCGTTTGTCCATCTCCCAAAGTATATATCACAAATTCAACTTGTGTTGGCAATTATTTCGGCGGCAACTATGCTTGTTGGCAACTTTATTGCAATTGTACAACGAAATGCAAAGAGGATGTTAGCCTATTCCTCGGTCGCACACGCTGGCTATCTTCTTATGGGCTTAGTTGCTAACAACCCAGAAGGTTGGAATGCTATTGCTTTCTACTCCCTTTCCTACCTCTTAATGCAATTAGGTGCTTTTGTCGTGCTTTCAATCAACGAAAAGCAAGATAACGATTTTAACAACTTCGAAGACCTTCAAGGTTATTCAAAGAAACATCCTTTTATTGCCGCCACAATGTCTATTTTTATGCTTTCGCTCGCGGGGATACCTCCATTCGCTGGTTTTTTTGCTAAATACTTCATATTTCTTTCAGCTATAAAAGCTGGATATCTATGGTTAACTATAATCGCCGTAGTATCCTCTATTATCTCAATGTACTACTACATTGGGCTAATTCTTACTATGTACTTTAAAGATGAAAAGGTCGAGCTCTCTCCAAACATTGGTTTCTCTTTTGTTACAATAATCTTATGTTTGATTGGAACATTATTACTTGGCTTTGTCCCTCAATACATTCTTGATTTTACTGGAACTTTGTTGAAGCAATTTACGTTTTAGATTCCCAAAACAAAAGCAAACTTTAAACAAACAAAAGTTCTGAAATCTTTTGGACCTTCTTGTTCAAATTTTCAAAATCTTATTTCGAACACGAATGTAGTTTTATTTGATTATCAAAAAACAGTTTTATCATTCTTTCGTTTTTTAGGTTTAGAAGTTTCAAAATTTGTAAAAAACATACTTTGCTAAAAGAAAAGTTATTAAAGGGGATTAGCTCAAAAAGTATCAGCTATTGCAATATTTGTCTCTTTAATTTCATCATCTTGTTATCGTTTTTTGTAAATCCAATCACATTTTCGACAAATTCTTATCGTTATCATCGTAACGAAGCATTTGGTTACGGAGAAAGGCTCGATTACAAAGTCCGATATGGACCGCTTGTCGCTGGCGAAGGTTTCCTCCACGTTTTACCCAAACCAACTTATCGAAATGGAAGAGAATGTTACAACATCTTATTCCAAGTAAATTCCTTGAAATCGCTCGAATGGTTGTATAGAATTAAAAATTGGTATTCAAGTATCGTCGATGTTGCTGGTATATTCCCTTTCGAATTCGAGCAGAGAATTCGCGAAGGAAATTACAAGCGCGATTTTAAAGCAGTCTTCGACCAAACGAATAACTTTGTTTATGCCGAAGGCAAGCGTTACTCAATCCCCCCTTATGTTCACGATGTAATTTCTGCATTTTACTATACCCGAACTTTACCTTTAGAAACTTTCCCAAAAGATACGGTCTTCTATCTTCATAACTTTTTCAAAGATACAACATATCGCCTTGGAGTGAAAATTCTTGGTAAGCAAACTGTAAGCGTCGATGCTGGCAAATTCCGTTGTATAGTCGTGGAACCTTTAGTGGTCGAAGGGGGCCTTTTTAAAAGCGAAGGTTCAATCTATATCTGGCTAACAGACGACAAGATTAAAATGCCAGTAAAAGTCGCTACAAAGATAATTATTGGCTATGTAACTGCTGAACTTGTGTCTTTTCGTGGGGTTCGAGGCAAAATCGAAGCAAAACTCAACTAAAATGGATGCTTGGAAGCCACATATTTTTTCCGATTTCGACGGAACAATTACAAATTTCGATGTCGGAATAGAAATTTTTAGAAAGTTTGGCACACTTGAACCGTATTATTCACAACTTTCTAATGGTCAGCTACATATCAAAGAATTCTGGAAATTAGCATTCAACGAGATTCCATCCACCATTACTTTAAATGAAATTTGCAACTTCGTTGCCGAAACAGTTGAAATCGACCAACATTTCAACGAGTTCATAGAATTTTGTATTCAAAAGGAAATAAAATTCGAAATACTTAGCGATGGCTTCGATTTTTACATTAAGACAGTTCTAAATAAAATAATTAAAAAAGATATACCATTTTGGTCGAACACAATCACCAAAGAAAATGGCACTTACCTTCCTATTTTCACTTTTGCAAGCGAATCTTGCGAATGTAAAAATGTTGGTTCTTGCAAAAGAAATATTGCCCTTTCCAACTTAGCAAACGACGAAATTCTCGTATACATCGGCGATGGATACTCGGACTTTTGTATGGCTGACTACTCAGATATTGTCTTTGCAAAAAAAATTCTTGCTCGGTATTGTAATGAAAAGAAAATACCCCACTTTCCGTATAAAACCTTCAACGATATTAGATTCCAATTAGAAAAATTGATACAAAGAAAAGAACTAAAGCCTCGTCGGCAAGCACAGCTAAAGCGGAAGAAAGCCTTTGAAATCGAATAAACTTATTCCCATTCAATTGTTCCGGGTGGCTTCGAGGTAATGTCGTAAACAACTCTATTAATACCCCTAACTTCATTTATTATTCTATTTGATATCCTTTCCAAAACTTCATAAGGAAATTTGAACCAATCCGCTGTCATTCCATCTGAACTTGTAACAGCTCTCAAGGCACAAACATTTTCGTACGTTCGCTCGTCGCCCATAACACCGACAGTTTTCACTGGCAAAAGAACAGCAAAAGCTTGCCAAATATCATTATATAATCCGTATTTTTGGATTTCCTCAATAAAAATAGCATCAGCTTCGCGTAAAATCTCTAACCTTTCTTTTGTCGTTTCGCCAATAATTCTCACTGCAAGTCCGGGCCCGGGGAATGGATGCCTTTCGATAAACCACCGTGGAACACCTAACTCTATCCCAACCTTCCGTACCTCATCTTTGAATAATTCTCGGAATGGTTCTATGACCTTCAATTTCATTCTTTCTGGAAGGCCACCAACATTATGATGAGTTTTAATCGTTGCCGAAGGTCCTTTAACACTTGTCGATTCAATCACATCGGGATAAAGTGTGCCTTGTGCTAACCATTTAATGTTAGGTATCTTACTTGCTTCTTTTTCAAATAATTCGACGAAGGTATTCCCGATAATTTTCCTTTTTTGTTCGGGGTCTGTTACTCCTTTCAATCGGGTAAGAAATATTTCTTCGGCATTTACAAAGGTCAATGGAATATCGAAATTTTGCAAGAAAAAGGAAGTTACAGTTCCACTTTCGTTTTTCCTCATCAATCCCGTATCTATGTGAATACAATGGAGTTGGCTCCCAATTGCCTTATGCAACAAAACAGCAGCAACCGTTGAATCGACACCACCACTTAATGCCAGTATAACATTGTCGCTACCAACTTCCCTTCGGATTCGTTCAATCGAATTTTCGATAAACGAACTTTCATTCCAAATTTCTTTACAAAAGCAAATTTTTCTAACAAAATTTTCGAGTATCTTTAAACCATATTCTGTATGATGAACTTCTGGATGAAATTGTAAACCGTAAATTCTCTTGTTTTTCAATCGAACAGCAGAAACTGCATTTTCCGTAATTCCAATTATTTCGAAAGTATCGGGCACTTCCTCCAATCTATCTCCGTGGCTCATCCATACCACCGATTCAATTGGCACACCATCGAATAATGGGTCGTCTTTAACAATCTTTAAGACTGCCCTACCATACTCACGCCTGGCAGCCCTATCAACTTTGCCACCGAAATGAACAGCAATAAGCTGAAGTCCATAACAAATCCCTAAAATTGGGACATTCAAACTAAATATTTCTGCCGTCGGATATGGCGAGTCGACATCGTAAACACTCGATGGACCTCCAGAAAAAACAATTCCGCTTGGGTCAATCTCGAGAATCTTTTCGAAACTGATGTAAAATGGATAAATCTCTGCAAATACCCCGTTTTGACGAATTTTTCTGGCAATAAGTTGGGTGTACTGTGAACCGAAATCTAAGATTAAAATTTTTTCTTTCATAAGCAAAAAAAACAAAGTTATCCAATGGGAAACAATTTTTAATCAGATAAATTTTTTTACAATTAAAATAATTTTTTTTAATTTTAAAATTAACTATTAGGAGAGTTTTATGAAAAAGGTATCTCAAATACTTACACTTTCTTTGGCAAGTTTCGCTCTCATCTTTCTTGGATGCGAGCGTTTCGCACCAGTCGAAAATACCTCTATTACTTTCGAGCAATACATCGTTGAACTAAACTTTGGGAAATCGGATATTCCACTCTCAACTAACGAAATTTCAGATAGGATAAAAAAGTTTATCGAAGCAAGCTCAATTCCAAGCGAAAGAGTTGTTTACATTTATACTCGTGCAATAGTTGGTTTTTCTGCATATTTAAGCGAAGAAGAGATTGAAGTTCTATCCAAAAATCCCTATGTTAAACTAATCGAAAAAGACCAAATCGTTTCTCTTCCACCATTTGAAGTTATACCAGACAATCCTAAATCGAATCAAATCCAATCACAAACAACCCCGTGGGGAATTTCTGCAATCGGTGGATTCGTAAATGGTTCCAATCTTTCCAATGTTGCTTGGATACTCGATACTGGCATCGATTTGGACCATCCCGACCTAAACGTTAATACCAACCGTTCTCGAACTTTTGTCCGAACTGGTCGAGACTCGCGCACCGCCGACGACCTTAATGGGCACGGCACCCACGTTGCTGGAACTATTGCAGCTCGCAACAATAGTATTGGAGTTGTTGGCGTCGTCGCAGGTGCACAAGTTATTGCAATCAAAGTTCTTTCAAGCAACGGAAGTGGAAGTATTTCTGATATTGTCGCGGGTTTGGACCACGTCGCAAATTACGGAAGTGCTGGCGACGTTGCAAACTTAAGCCTTGGCGGTAGCACATCTACAACGCTTGACAATGCTGTTACCAACACAGCAAGCTATGGAATCTATGTTGTCATTGCAGCTGGAAATTCTTCTGCCAACGCAAATAATTACTCCCCAGCCCGAGTGAATGGAACAAGGATTTACACTATTTCTGCTCATAATAACAATAATGTTTTCGCTTCATTTTCGAACTATGGTAATCCTCCAATAGATTATTGCGCTCCCGGAGTGAGTGTATATTCTACATACAAAGACGGACGATATGCTACGATGAGCGGAACTTCGATGGCAACTCCACACGTTTCTGGTATTATTCTTGCAAACAGCGGTACAATCTACACTCGTGGCTATGTTTCGAACGACCCCGACAATAATGCGGATCCATTAGCATCACGAACACAGTAATCATCTAGCATAAATACGAATCTTAGTTTGGCGTTATAAAACTCAAAATTTACTCTCTTTTTATAGTCGTTATTATAACGAGTGTTTTGTTTACAAAATCTTTTTCTCTTTAAAGTGAACAGATTGAGTGAAATAATTGCCAAGATTAATATCTATATGTGCAATATAATTTTCTCAACAAAGAATCTTACATTTATAATATAAAACAAAAAAACACGTTTTAAACATTTTAAAACTCAAGTTAATTTATAATAACTTGTATTTTTGTTTTACTTTAAAATTTATAATAAAAAGGAGGAAATAATGCCAGACAACAAAGAACCACAAAAGAAAAGGTGGATTTCGGACTGGTGGCCCGAAAGGTTAGACCTTCGTATATTGCGACAAAATTGTGTAAAATCTAACCCTTATGGTGCTGATTACAACTATATTAAAGAATGTCGAACTCTTGACCTTGCTGCTGTAAAAAAGGATTTAGAAGAATTAATGACCCAATCGCAAGATTGGTGGCCCGCAGATTTTGGGCATTATGGCCCACTTATGATTCGCTTAGCTTGGCACAGTGCTGGTAGCTACCGTATTTTCGATGGGCGGGGAGGTGCCCGAACAGGCGATATTCGCTTTCCCCCAAGAATAAACTGGCCCGACAACATTAACTTGGACAAAGCAATACGACTTCTTTGGCCCATAAAGAAAAAATACGGGAGAAAACTTTCTTGGGCAGACTTAATCATTCTCGCTGGGAATGTCGCCTTTGAATCAATGGGAACAAAACTGCTCGGCTTCTCGCTTGGTCGAGAAGACAGTTGGGAACCCGACGAAAGTGCAGATTGGGGACCCGAAGTAGCTATGTTAACTGGAGATGCACGTTTCGAGAAAGGGGATTTAGAAAAGCCCTATGCTGCAACAGAAATGGGATTAATTTATGTTAATCCAGAAGGACCTGGAGGCAATCCAGACCCAGTCGCCTCCGCTAAGCAAATTAGAGAATCATTTCTAAGAATGGGAATGAACGACGAAGATACTGTGGCATTAATAGCTGGTGGACATGCTTTTGGCAAAGCTCACGGAGCAAGTTCAGATAAGCACTTAGGTCCTGACCCAGATTCTTCGCCAATCGAAGAACAAGGACTTGGATGGAAAAGTACATACAAAAGTGGTAAAGGACCAGATACTTTCACTTCTGGATTTGAATTAACTTGGTCGCCAACACCAACAAAATTTGGAGTCGCATATCTTGAACTATTATTTAATTATGAATGGGAACTCACTAAAAGCCCTGCTGGAAAACACCAATGGGTTGCAAAAGGAGCCCCCGAAATTATACCAGATGCACACGACCCAAACAAGAAACATCCACCTATGATGCTTACAGCAGACTTGGCTCTGCGATACGACCCGATATACAGTGAAATTGCAAAAAGGTTTCTCAACAACCCACAAGAATTCGAGAAAGCATTCGCTACTGCTTGGTTTAAACTCACACACAGAGATATGGGACCTGTCTCTTGTTATATCGGACCCGAAGTCCCTAAAGAAGTTTTCATCTGGCAAGACCCATTACCCATTCGAGATTATGAATTAATCGACGAAACCGATACTAAAGAGTTGAAAGAAAAAATTCTTGGGTCTGGATTAACAATTTCACAAATGGTCTATACAGCTTGGGCTTCGGCTTCAACTTTTCGAAACTCCGATAGACGCGGTGGCGCAAATGGCGCTCGGATAAGACTTGTTCCACAGAAAGATTGGGAAGTCAACCATCCCAGCGATTTAGAAAAAATTATCGGAACTTATGAAAAAATTCAAAACGACTTCAATGCTAAACAAACAAGCAACAAAAAGGTCTCAATTTCAGATTTAATAATACTTGGTGGGTGTGCCGCTATCGAAGAGGCAGCAAAAAAAGCTGGATTTAATATTACTGTACCATTCACACCGGGCAGAGTCGATGCCACACAAGAGCAAACTGATGTAGAATTCTATTCAGTCATCGAACCAATAACCGACGGATTCAGAAATTACTTTAAACATAACAGCGAGCAAAAACCCGAAACACATTTAATAGACAAAGCTAATTTGCTTGGGCTTTCCGTACCAGAAATGACTGTTCTCTTGGGTGGATTAAGAGTTTTAGGAGCAACTTATTCTTATTCCAATCTGGGAGTCTTAACACATAACCCTGGCGTTTTAACTAATGATTTCTTTGTAAACTTGCTGGATAACGAAATTGAATGGAAACCATCTGAAGCCAATAATTACATTTACTTAGGTTATTCGAGAAAAGATGGTAAACAAATGTGGACCGCTTCGAGAGTTGATTTAATATTCGGTCACCACATAGAATTAAGAACAATCGCCGAAGTTTACGCTGCTGACGATGCAAGAGAAAAATTTGTGCAAGACTTCGTCAACGCTTGGAATAAAGTAATGAACTTAGACAGATTTGATATAATTTTCAGCTGATATTGGTAATTGTTAGCCTTTAAAAAGGCTTTTACTAAATTTTAACCCACCATAAGAACAAGGGATTTCCCCCTTGTTCTTTTTTTATTTAATCTTATCCACAATAAAAGTAAATACATAGAAGGCAGTAAACTGTAAACTTAGCTTAAACTACAACAGCTTCGACTTTGCAATGTTTGCGAGTATGGGCTTTGGATAACCCTTGACAGAATTTTCGAGAAGAAATTTTGGGTTATGAATATTTTTGGGATTGATTACTTTTAAAACTGGAAGAAATTTATAAATATATTCACAATTCGGGTCGAATTTTAAAGATTGGAGAAAAGGATTAAATGTCCTATAGGCAGAACGCGGGTCCGTCCCTACCCCAGAAATCCATTGCCAATTGCCAATATTCGACGAAACTTCATAGTCAAGCAGATGCTTAGCGAAAAATTCTTCACCTATTTTCCAATGAACATGCAAATTTTTTGTTAAAAAACTCGCTACAACCATACGAACACGATTATGCATATAGCCAGTTTCCAAAAGTTCACGAATTCCAGCATCGACAAACGGGATACCAGTTTCGGCATTTCGCCATCGTTTAATAAAATTTTCATCATTTATCCAATTAATATTTAAGTTTTTCCGAAAGTTTTCGCTCTCTAAATCGGGGAAATGGTAAAGCAGATAATTAAAGAATTCGCGCCAGATTAGCTCGGAAATGAAACTTTTTGCATTATGTTTCGAAGCCCATCTTAAAACATCCCGAATAGAAATAGTTCCGAATCGCAGATGAACACTTAATTTCGAAGTGCCGTTGACAGATGGAATATTTCTTAACTCGTCGTATTTATCAATTACTTTTGAAAATTCTTCTAAAATGGCTCTTGGCTCCATTCTTGCGGGTAGAAATTTTAAAGTTTGGGGACTAAAGCCAATGGAACTAAGTTCAAATGGTTTCTGCTCGAATTTTGAACCTTCCAACTCGATAATCTTGTCGTAGGTAAAGTTAATAAGTTGTAAATTTTTCGGAACTTCAAACGGAGCTAAATTTTCATACGACATCACCCTATCGATAACCGCGTTTTTAAAATGTGTAAAAATTTGATAAACTTTATTTTGTTGAGTATAAATTTTGTTTGGCTCTAAAAGGAAATTATCAAAAATCTCGTAAAAAGGGAATTTTGTTTTGATTGAATTATCTCGATTTTTCGAATAGCTTTCGTTATCCGAAGAAGCATAAATCGCAACGATGTTAAATTTATGCGAAAGAAACTCAAAAACCTCGATTGGTTTACCGTAAAAAACAGCAAGGTCGAGATATAAATCTTTTAATTTTCTCTTCAAATTTTGAATTTGGTCGAAAATAAAAGTAACTCGTCGGTCATCGCTGGGCAAAGAAGCCAAGATATTTTTATCAAAAATAAAAATAGGTAAAACTGGAACTTCTGGACTACAACTCAACAAAGGATTATCTTCTACTCGTAGGTCTCTTCGGAACCACAGTACTTGAACTTTTTCCATTCCTATCTAAACATATTTTTTAAGTAAAATTAGTAATAAGAATTCGAAAAACCATTTGGGAAGAAATGAAAAATTTTGGAGGGAAAAAGAAATCAAAAAGCAAAAACAAAGCGAAGAAGCTCGCTCAACTTTGAAATTTCAAGAACACGATAACCTAAGAAAGTCCCAAAGCCAATCAAAGTTAAACCAGCAAATTTGTGTATTCTATTTATTAAATTTTGGGACATTCGAGGTTTGAAGGCTACAAATACTTTAACTAAAAAAGAAAGCCAAATTAAATTTCCTAAACCAAAACCAAGAGAAAAAAGAAAATGACTTATAGTTGAAGATTCAATTATTCCGAACTTTTGAATATGAAGTGTGACATAACCAAGCGATGGTAAAAAAGTCGGGTTTATTGCATTTGCAAGAGCAATACCAACTCCTATAAAAAATGGACCACGGTCGGAAAGTTTATCTAAAAACCTAAAACCTTTCCCAGCAATGTCTTGTTCACCAACATTAATTCTACCTCGAAGCTGTAAAACACCGATACCTACGAGAGCAATAACAATTAAAAATTGGATAAGCAAAATTATCGTTGGGTAGTTGTTGGAAAAAGATAAAAATAAATGAAGGATTGCCGAAGTTGTAAAAACTGCAAAAAGGCAATAAATAAAATCTACAAAAGCAATACCCAACCCAGCAAGATAACCGTGCCGTGAACTATAACCTAATCCAAGTTTAATCGATGTCAATGCTGCAGGTCCAGGTATTATTGCAAGTGCAATACCTATGATTACCCCAGCAAATAATGACAACATAAACCACCTTTATTTCTGTTAAATTTTTTCCACAATGTTAAAGAAAACCGACACTAAATTATGAATAAATTCGAAACCACCAAATTTTTTTTAAAAAAATTTTTTTCTTCCGGGTAATAAATCTGTTTTAAAAATAGTCCCTTTGCTTTAACCAATGGAATTGTGAAATCTCGTTCTCCACTTGATAAAGCATTTCGAATTTCTTCGATTTTTCGCTTACCCCTTCCGACATCCAACATCAAACCAACAAGCGAACGCACCAAACCATAAACAAATCTGTTCGCTTTAACCTTGTAAACCAAAATGTAGGGACTGAGTATAACCCATTCGCTCAATTCAACGTTGCAAGAATAATCTTTTGTCGAGGGATTCTTTTTAGCAATCCCAACAAAATTATGCTTACCAAGAAATGCCTTACTTGATTCGTCGAGCTTATCGAAATCAAGTTTGTATGGATAAAATAAAGAATAATTATTCCAAAAGACCGATTCGCGTGTCGAAACAAAATAAACATATTCACGAGCAATAGCATCTTTTGTCGAATGAAACTTTTCTTCTGTAACTACCGAATCAAGTATTCTGATATCGTTGGGCAAAATTCCATTCAATGCAGGTTTAATTCTTTTTTCTGGTATGGTAAAATCATTATGGACCCGGCAATGAGCAACTTGCCCTAAGGCGTGAACCCCAGCATCCGTTCGACCAGCCCCAACAATATTTAGGCGTAGGTTAGAAATCTTGAAAAAAGCATCTTCTATTGTACCTTGGACTGAATTTGAATTTTTTTGCTTCTGCCACCCAGAATAATTAGTTCCATCGTATTCAATGAGAAAAACGATGGTTTTCATTAGATTACTCACTCATTTACTCCGGGGACATTAAGTCGGTGGAATAAATTTACTATTTCATCAATGGTTTTATTCCCCAAATCCCCTTTTCTATGCTGTCTAACCGAAACAGTTTGTGTTTCGATTTCTTTATTTCCAATAATCAAAGCAAAACAAATTTTTTGCGATTCACTTTCGGCAATCTTACGATTAATCCTTTCATTTCTTAAATCGAGGTTTACACGGAAGCCTTCGGCTTCAAGCTTCCGAGCAACTTCAATCGAATAAGAATGATGATTTTCGCCAATAGGTAAAACCGAGACTTGAACTGGTGAAATCCAAAACGGGAAATTACCAGCATAATGTTCAATCAAAATCGACAAAAACCGTTCGAGCGAACCAGCAGGCGCCCTATGAATTATTACGGGCCTATGAGGCAAATTATCGCTGCCAATGTATTCAAGTTGAAACCGTTCGGGCATAACATAATCAACTTGGACAGTTCCCAGCTGCCATCTCCGACCAATTGCATCTTTAACGATAAAATCTATCTTGGGTCCATAGAAAGCTGCTTCTCCTTCGGCGATAACATATTCAAGTCCAATTTCGTCGGCAACTTCTTTTATTTCTCTTTGGGCTCGTTCCCAAAGTTCTATTTCTCCCCCGTACTTCGTAGTGTCTTCATCGCGAAACGACAAGCGGGTTGTAAATTCGAGCTGGAATAAGCCAAAGAAGAATTTCATTAAGTCCACAACATTTTTTACTTCATCTTTGAGTTGTTCAACTGTACAATAAATATGAGCATCGTCTTGGGTGAAACCCCTAACGCGAGTCAATCCAGTAAGTTCTCCAGATTGTTCGTAGCGATATACGGTGCCAAATTCAAAAATTCTCAAAGGAAGGTCGCGATAACTTCTTGGCTTACTCAAATATACTTGATGGTGATGGGGGCAGTTCATTGGCTTGAGTATATATTCTTCGTCCTCAATTTTCATTGGTGGATACTGAGCATCTTTGTAGTAAGGGTAATGCCCAGAAGTGATGTAAAGTTGAAGATTGCCAAGATGCGGAGTAACAACTTCTTGATATCCTCTTCGAATATGTTCTTGGCGTAAAAAATTTTCTAAAATCCTTCGAATAACTGTTCCTTTCGGTAACCAGATTGGAAGACCACCACCTACTGCTGGTGTAATTAAAAAAAGTTCAAGTTCCTTTCCCAATTTTCTATGGTCTCGTTTTTTCGCCTCCTCCAGCATTGTCAAGTATTCATCCATCATAGATTTTTTGGGGAAGGTAATTCCATAGATACGGGTCATCATATTCCGATTACTATCCCCACGCCAATATGCCCCAGCAACGCTAAGTAGTTTAACATACTTTATAAGTGAAGTATTTGGTATATGTGTTCCCCGGCAAAGGTCTATAAAATTCCCTTGTTTATATAAAGATATTTTTTCATCTTTTAATCCTTCGAGCAATTCAAGTTTGTATTCATCACCTACTTTCCTAAAGTATTCAACAGCGTATTCCCAACTAACTTCCATTCTTTCGTATTCTGCTTTCCTTTGAGCCAATTCAAGCATTTTTTGCTCTATCAAAGGCAAATCCTCGTTAGTAATTTTTTTCCCATCTGGAAGTGCTACATCGTAGTAAAAGCCCCATTCAATTGCAGGTCCAACTCCGAACTTTACTCCGGGATACAGTTCCTGTATAGCTTCTGCCATCAAATGTGCAGAAGAATGCCAATAGATTTCCTTTCCTTCTGGGTCGTCGAATGTAACAAAACGAATTTCACCATCAGTAAATAATTGCTTCCCTAAATCGATTTTCTCTCCATTGAAGAATGCACCCAAAGCTTCGTTTGCAAGCCGAGAAGAAATGCTCCGTGCAATTTCTATTGCACGTGTACCCTCGGCAAATTCTCTTATCTCACCGTTAGGAAATGTTATTTTCATAGTTTTAATTTGTTTCTTTAACCTAAATTAAAATTTAAGTAACGTTTTAAAAAGAAATATATTTACTTTTTAATCAATAAGGATGTTGTGAACCTTGTTTGCTACTTCAACAACGAACCCTTCTTCGAGTATAAGCTTCGCTACATTATTGACATTCACAACTTGAAAAAAAAGTATTTTATCGACTATTTCGCTTAACGCCATAACGACTTCCTTTGTTTCAAAGTTTAAGAAGGTTAGCAACGAAACTAATTTCGTACTTTTCGAAGAATTGTCAGAAATAAATTTAGAATTGATAACAAACGAACAATCGGGGCTTCTTTGTGCCAACAAAAAATCGTTCGAAGAATTCTCGTCTAAACCTACATTTTCGAAAATAAAACTTGTTGGTTCAGAAATTAAGATAATTTTTGGAAGTCTCTTCGTTTCGGGAACAATACGGGTCATTTCAATATCTGGTGCGAAGGCACTCCTATAAACATATTCTACTTCGGGATTTTTATAAAAAAACTCTATCATATAAGGATGAATGAGTTTCAATCCATTCAAAGCAAGAACTTTAGCAAAGTCGAACGAAAGTTCGGGAATATAGTTGGTATTTTCTACAATTTTGGGGTCCGAAGTTCTTATTCCTTCAACATCTGTCCAAAAACATACTTTTTTTGCCTCGACTATCGAGGCTATCAACAAAGCAGTAAGATTTGAACTTTCGAAACCCATTGTGGTTGTCAATCCATCACGTGTTCTCCCGACAAAACCTGGAACAAAGACAATTTTGAATCTATGAAATAAAGGTAAAATGAATTCTTGGACCGCTTCCTTAGTCAAATCTTCTAAAGGTTTTGCTTTGCCAAAATCATCATTTGTAAAAATAACCTTCCGGGAATCTACAAAGACTGAATCAACATTTTGACTTTTCAAGTATGCTTCCAAAATCGACATCGTGATTATCTCGCCAAAAGCAAGAAATCGGTCGAGAGTTCGTTTGCTAAGTTCTTTTGTTACAGCAATTCCAAATATTATTTTTTCAATTTCACCCAAAAGCGAATCTATTTCTGTAATAGTATCATAAAACAATCGAGAGTCATTTTCCAAAACCTTGGCATAATTAAGAATTTGGTCGCGAAACTGGTTTAACTGGCTTTTCGACTCTTCGTAACGACCATTTCTTGCAAAAAAAGCCAATTCTTTCAAAATCCTTGAAAAATTTTTGAAAGCCGAAAAAACAAAAATTGTTTCTCCTTTGCAATAATTTTCGACTATCTTTTTAAGATAAATTAAATTTTGAGGAGAGCTTAACACCGCCCCCCCAATTTTCATAACTTCGAACTTCATTTGCATAAGTCAAATTAAACTATCAAATTTACTAAAAGTCGGTCAAATAAAACCGCCAAGTGAATTTTCCTAATTACCGATTAAGAAATCTTATCACTTAAAATTTTTTCAAGCATAAGTATCTGTCGAAAATCTTTAAATTACTCCCATCTATACATCAAGTCTTTCGAAAATGTTGAATTTTGTTTCGAGAATGAACTAAATTACTTTGAAGATCGAACTTATCTTGTAATCCATCAATCAAAAAGCCGACGACAATACAAAAACATAACAACTTAAAACGCTTCCATTTACTTTTTACCAAGAAAGGGGTTTTCTGGATAGAACAAAATATTTGTTAATTTAAAATTAATACATTCGAGAATTTATTTTCATCAAAAAAAGTTATTTTTGTAGTTTGTTTTTTAAATCTTTTAAAATAAGTTGATTTCGTTTTTCGCCATATTTTTTGTGTCGGAATTCAATATTTGCAATTCAAGGACACAAATTTCTGTACAACTAAGAAATAACAATTTATGATAACTAAACCAAAATACAGCGAATTTGGCTATCGAAATAAATTTGGTCTTTTCCACAATTCTTTTGAAAAAAATAAATCAATAAATTTTTTTATTCGTCAAATTTTTTTGCTTTTAATAATTTTATTTTTCGAAATAAAATGTCTGCTAATGTTTAAATAATATTACAAATAAGGGAAAGGTTAATTTATGAAGAAAGCGTTTAATGTAATCGTAATCACACTTTCATTAATTATTGCTTTTTCAATCTACTTGTTTTACTTCGGAGACCCAAATAATTTCGAGGACCCAGCAACTAAGAAAAAACCGAAAAAGGGAAGCATAGTCGGGGCAATTTACACAGGTGGACCGATTGTTGGAATCTTAATTGCTCTTCTAATAATTTCTGTAACATTTGTTTTCGAAAGAACCTTTTCGATTAACAAAGCAAAGGGACGAGGTGATATTGGAACTTTTGTAAAAACAGTTTTAGATTTAATTGCGAAAGGAGAGTTGGACGACGCCTTGAAGGAATGTGAGAAACAAAGAGGAAGTTTAGCCAACATACTAAGGGCATCGATTGAAAGATTTAAACAAATCGAAAAAGATACAACTTTAACAATCGACCGAAAGATGACAGAAGTTCAAAGAGCAATCGACGAGGCTACAAACTTAGAAACTCCACTTTTGGAAAAAAATCTTGTAATATTATCGACAATTGCTTCGGTATCCGTTCTATTTGGTTTGCTTGGAACTACTATCGGTATGATAAGGGCATTCGCAGCGTTCGGCGAAACTGGAACGGTCGATGCAACTCAATTGGCTATTGGAATATCCGAAGCTTTGTATAATACTGCTGGTGGACTTGCTGGTGCTATTATCTCTATTATTTTCTTCAATTATTTCACTACCAAAGTTGACGATTATCTTTATACTATCGACGAAGCAATCTTAAATGTTACACAATTGCTAACTTTGCGATTAAAACAATAGTCGGAGGAGGGGCAAGTGCCTAAGATAAAAAAGAAAAGAATGGGCTTCGTTATAGATTTAACACCTTTGGTCGATATTACATTCTTGTTGTTGACTTTTTTAATGTTTACGACGAAATTCAAATCCGAAGCCGAAGCAGAAAAGCAATTTACGATAAGGAGACCGATAGCCACCCCCGACACCACCTCGCTACCCGAACGCGATTTAGCAATTATTAATATAGCGATCGACGACAAAAATCCAACCGATACAGCTTATTATTACGGAATCACTAATGTTCGGGATGTCCCATTGATTTATCAACTGGTGCCAGAAATACCCTTAGAATTCCAATCGAAAGCATTAATAAAAGTCGACACAGTAATACTCGGGAAGCTAATTCGAGCCACTTTATCTGTTCGGAGTTCAACAAGGTTTGCAATCGATGCTGACCAAAGAATTCGTTTCAAGTGGGTTGAAGATGCTATGAATATCTTGCGAAGAAACCGAGCTTTCGTATTTAATTTCGTAACAGAAAAGAAAAGGCCCGAGTTAGAAAAGAAACCATAAAAATGTAACTTTTTTGATAATTCATACGTCTTAATATATAGTTAATAAAATGGAGAAAATATGGCAGGAGGTGGCGAAGGTTTAGCGATACCAGAAAGGACTAAGCGTGGAAAAATTGTTCGCAGGAAAAAGAAAAGAAGAATCGGTTTTAGAATTGACTTAACCCCTTTGGTCGATATTACTTTTTTGCTGTTAACTTTCTTTATGTTCACTACGACAATGCTTAAACCACAAATAATGGAGATGCGTATTCCCCCAGAAATGTATGCAAAGGTCGAGGTTCGCGCCTCCGAACTTTTAACTCTTCTTCTCACAAAAGAAAACAAATTGTATTGGTTCAAAGGTATTGCGGACGAAACCAATAAACCACAAGAAATACCAATTTCAAAATTACGAATGCTTGCCTACGAAAAAAACTTGGAACCGATGGTAAAAAATAAATTAATCACCGTCTTGAAAATTTCGCCCGAAGCAAGTTATTCCAAAGTAATCGAAATACTCGACGAACTAAACCTGGCCGAAATTCCAATTACCGAAGCCATCTCGAAAGAATTAGATGAAAAAGGCGAACCAGTCAAAAGGCAACGAAAATTTACTATTGCTCCTTTATTAGAAGAGGATTTAAAATTTATAGAAGGGGAGGGAAAATGAACAACCACATTATCGAAATACCACCCCAGCCCACCTATGGGTTTGCAGAATTAAAAATCATTATTCCCCGAAACACATTTCGCGGTTTTATTATAACGATTAGCTTTGTAATCGTCCTACTTCTTGCATATTTAATTTATGCTAAAGCCTCCGAAAGTGCCCGAGCTTCGTTACATCGTGCCCCAATAAGTAAAATCACTTTAGGAGGACCAATCCAAGAGCTGGAAGAGCAAGAAGAAGAAGTTCCCCCACCACCTCCTACTCAACAAATTTTGGAAATAGCAACAGCAGCAAAAGCAGGGACACCAGTCCCAATCCCCGATGCCGAAATTAAAGAAGATTTAAAGGAATTCGCTACATTTGAAAAATTGAGTGAATCGCTTGCCCGAGAAAAAGGTCTCGAAATAGACATAAGTCAGCTACCAACTGACTTCAATCTCGACCAAAAAGTTGAAATCAAGCAAAAGGAAGAAGAACCCGATATCGACGAGTTTATCCCCTTCGAAAAAGAACCCTATATTGATTTAGTTGACTTACAAAAGCGAATTGTTTATCCAGAAATGGCCCGAAAGGCTGGTATCGAAGGTCAAGTTGTCATCCGTGTCCTTGTCGATAAAACTGGAAAACCAAAGAGAGCGGTTGTACAATCCTCCGATTCAGAAATGTTAAATCAAGCAGCTATCGACGCTGTAATGAAGTCAACTTTCACGCCCGCAATACAAAATGGACAACCAATTATGTGTTGGGTCAGTATTCCGATTAGATTCAAATTACGTTAGTTTGCGAAATCGTGCCAAAATATTATTCTGAAATCGCATTCCCAATACGAGCTTTGTTAAGCAAAAAAACTATAATATTCCAATTAAATAAATGAACCAATGTGATAATTTTCAACTATGCTGTTAGATTATTAACGATTTTATTTGGTGTTTTCTTGGCTTCGGGTAAGTTTTTGTATGAACATCCTTATAAATTAGAACTTCAAATTATCGGCGTTTTATTAATTATATGGGGCGTATATAGAATTTATTCTTATCGAAAAGCTCTAAAACAATTGAAAGAAGATGAAGCCGAATAGTTTAGCTATTAAAATAGTTCAATTAATTTTTATCCTTGTCCTTGCTTCTTGTGGAAAAGAAGAGGTCCAAAAACCAGATTCTCGGAAAATAACCGTTTACTGCGACGAATCGATTTATCCAATAATCTTCCCTTGTGTCCAACATTATGATACTATTGGAAGTCTCGTTAAACTAACTTTCCGAAAGACTAGCGCTTGGGATGCTATGGCTAAACTACTTTCACGCGAAGCTGATGCAATAGTTATTGCCCGAAGCTATACTCGTTATGAAGATTCGTTGATGAAAGCATTCAACGTCTCTCCACACACTCGATTAACTCTTGCACGCGATGCCCTCGTTTTCTATGTTAATAAAGATTCCCCTTTGGATACCCTCACTGATGAACAGATTAGAAACTTTCTTACCGACCGGAAATACTCTTTGAAAAAGATTTACCCCAAACTGGTTGCTGAACCTATCTTTGTTTCTAATGGCATTTTATCTTCTGAATTAGTGAATTTAAACAATCTTGTTTTAAAAAACCGGAATCTAACACGTCCTTTGAAGATATTCAACTCGCACGATAGCGTCAAAAATTTTGTAAAAGCTAACTCTAATTCTATTGGAATTGGATATTTATCGCATCTTTTTGCTGAACCAGATTTAAGAGCTTTACCAATTAGTTTCATTGATTCAGCAAACCGCTATATTTTCCCGCACAATGTTAACCAACCTAATATTTTAAGAGCCAACTACCCTTACATTGTCGAACACTATATTTTCGTTTTAGATAAATTGAACGATAATTCAATGACATTTGCAAGATACTTATTCAAACCGGGGTTTCCTCAGAAATTCTTTTTCGAAAGGGGGATTGTACCTTCAAATGCCGAATTTAGACTAATTGAGGATGAATAATATGAAAGAAACAAAATTTTTCATTTTGTTAATATTGTTTAAGATTACAGTAATCAATGCATTTGCCCAAGACAACTTAACACTATTCCGTCAGTATTATCGAAATAACGCATACCAAGAAGCATACGAGCTCCTACCAATTTTGGTTAAAGAAAAATATAAAGACGAATTTATTTACCTTGCGTTTGGAGACGTTTATTTCGAGTTTGAAAAATATGATTCAGCAAGAATTATGTATGAAAATGCTTATAATATACGAAACGACAGAGTCGAAATAGTAACCAAACTTGCAAGGGCATACTCATATTCGAAAAATACAGACAGAGGTATAAAAATATTAAAAGATTATTTAAAGAAGAACATAAATTCTTGGGAAGCAAATTTAGAGCTTGGTTATGTTTATTTGCGTGCCGATTCATTAAAACAAGCTGAATATCATATCGCAAAAGCTAGGGATTTAAATCCAAAAACTGCTGAACCACTTGTAGCCTTAGGCGACTTATATTTTGCCCAAAAGGTTTACGAGCTTGCAAGAATGAATTACGAAGAGGCACTAGCCATTAATCCCGAGTTGACAGACGCCAGAATCAAGCTTGCAACTGCATATTATTGGTTGGCTAATCGGGAAACCGACGAAAATCTTTCAAACGAGCTATTTACTCGTTCTTTGAAAGAATGGAGTATTGTTTCGCAAAAAGAACCTAAAAACTTTAGAGCTTGGTTCGAACAAGGTAAAATATTATTTCTTGCTCGTCGGTTCGAAGATGCTGCCCGAGCGTTATACCAATATGTCCAGTTACGCTCAACTGGCTCGCTTGGGCGATGGTATTTAGCACAATCCCTTGTCGAAATAGCAAAATGCGATTCCGCTATTCCACACCTTCAAATAGTAGCCAATGAAATAGATTCTGTTAAATTTAAAGCAATCTTGAGACTTGCTCGATGCTATTTCGATACTCGTCGTTTCGAAGAATCTATTTCAACTTATAATCAATTAAAAAACAATAAATCCGAAACTCTCGAAGATAAAGATTACGAGCGACTTGCAAGTTCCTATCTGCAAACTGGCGATACCACCCAAGCATTAAAAATTTACAATGAACTACTCGAACTCAAACCAAACCGATGTCTTCTTGCATATCAGGTAGGAATGTTAAGTTATTTTGCAAAACGATACAACGATGCAACAAACTTTTATAACAAATACTTAGACTTCTGCAAAGACACACTTCTACCAAAAGTCTTTTTCTACTTAGGCAATTCTTATCTAAACTTGAATCTTTATGATTCTGCAATTTCATACTTTACAAAAGCAATTAGTATTGAACAATCTAATCCATTAAACTATATATATCGTGGTGATGCATATGTTTCGTCCGATAAAAAGCTGCTCGGAAAAGACGATTACATAACTTCCATAAAAATTGCTTCTGAAAACCCATCGGAAAGTAATCAGAAAATTCTTAATCTTGCTTATAGTAAATTGTGTAATTTGCTTTTGGATACACGCGACACGAAAGAATTAACCCGATATGCAAAGCTCTGGTCCGAAATAGAACCGAAATTAGAAAGCCCTTGGATTTATTTAGCAATATCCTCGCAAATTCAAAAAGATTTACCAAATGCTTGTAAATACTGGAAAAAAGTTTTACAAATCAACCCCAAAAATAAAGTAGCAAGCGATTATTACGACCAGCTGAAATGTCAAAGTGAATAAAGAACGAAATCAGCTTCGGGAACGAAATATATTCTCAATCGTCTCGATATATTTCTTTTCGTAAATTTCCCAAGTGAAATTATTTTTTATATATTCCCTCGCTTTGTTTTTCATATAGTCATATTTTTGAGGATTTTCGTAAATATCTCTAATAATCCGAACCCAATCTTCTGCCTTGTCGGCAATTAACAACACATCAGAATTTGTACCAACAACCGGGTAGGCAGAATGTGAAGTTGTAAGGACAATTGTTCCGAGAGCAAGCGATTCAAGAATTTTATTTTGAATGCCACCTCCAGTTTGCATTGGAGCAATACAACAAAAACTCGATTTTAGATAAACATACGGGTCGTCCAAATAACCACGAACAACTATCCGATTAGAAATCTTTTGTAAATCCACAACCTCGGGCTTTGGCCTTGCTCCTATAATCTGAAAATTGATACTTTCGGGCAAGTGTGGAAATACATTTTGAATAAACCATTTGACTGCATCAATATTTGGCTGATAATCCATTTTCCCAAAAAAAGAGATAAAGTTAGAGTATTTCGGGTCCACCTTCTCGTAATAAAGCAAATCTTGATTCACACCGTGTGGTATCCAAACAACCTTCGGCGAGTTGAAATAATCTACCTCCTTTTTGTTGAAAAGAAATGTTGCATCGAACTTTTCTATCAACTTCTTTTCATAATTCAAAAGCAATGGGTATTCTATTGCATAAATTAGTTTCCAAAACAACGAAGAGGTTTTAGAATAAGAATACAAATAGACCAGCCCTTTGCTATCTGCCATATCCAGAAGTAAAGGTTTATTAGAATCGAGAACATATTCAGCCATTCGCTGAGTTATGCTAATAATCAAATCCGCAGAGTCAATTTTAGAATCAACATACCTTTTTAGCTTTTTAAAGTAATAAAAATTGCTTTGTAACGGTTTTCGATTTAAAAAAGACTTTAATGCATTAAGGTATAATCTGTATTTTGGAAAGTAAAAAATCTTATAAGAACTAGAATGCTGTTTAATAAATACCTCTGATTCTTCCGAATATTTTTCGTCTGCTAAGACAATCAAATCAATTTCGAAATACTTTTTCAAAATTTTTAGTAAATGATAGTTTTTAAGTCTATCACCTCCAATTGTTGGATAAGGCATTCGAGGCATTAGAACCAAAATTCTTTTGGGTTTCACGTTAGGTTTTTAGGTTAACGAAAATATCAAATAATCTAAATTATGAAAATCTAAACTCACGATATTATTTCAACTATTAATCCATCTTTCATTTTTGCGATCCTGGTGGCATAGGATGCTACTTCCAAACTATGTGTAGCAATGACAAAGGTGGTTCTAAACTTTTCTTTCAAGTCTACAATCAAATCGAGAAAGGTTTTAGCAGAGTTAGTATCTAAATTTCCGGTTGGTTCGTCAGCAAAAACAATTGCGGGATGTGTAACAAGAGCTCGCGCAATTGCCACTCGTTGCTGTTCTCCGCCCGAAAGTTCGTATGGACGATGATTTAATCTATTATTCAATCCTACAATTCCAAGCATTTCCTTTGCTTGCTTTTGAGCTTCCTTGCTTTTAATTCCTCTTATAATCAAGGGCATTGCAACATTTTCTAAGGCATCGAACTCTGGTAAAAGGTAATGAAACTGAAATACAAACCCAATCTTACGATTCCTTAGGTTTGCTATTTCGTCTGGTTTCTGTTTGTGAATTTCATAAATTTCTTCATTGAGGTAATATGTTACAACACCTTCGTCGGGTTCTTCGAGCGAGCTAAGTACATATAATAAAGTTGATTTTCCCACACCAGAAGGACCCATAATACAAAGGATTTCGCCCCGATAAATTTCGAGGTCTATTCCCTTCAAAACAACTGTCCGAATGGATTTATTCTTGATATAACTTTTCTTTATACCTTTTGCAACAACTATTTTTTCCATTCAAAGCTAAACTAATCCAACTTCCCTTAGGGATTTGTTGATTCTTTCCCAAGCAACTTCAATATCGTTGTCGAGACCGACCGACATCCGCACAAGTCCAGGTGACAACCCTATTCGTTGTTGTTCTTCTGGTGGAATCTCGCTCGAGGTGCTTAATCCCGGAGCACTGAAAAGAGTTTTGTAAAACCCGAGACTTACGGCAAAATAACCTACTTTGTTCTCTTGCATTTTCAACATTAACTCGTTTGCTTTTTCGGGCGTCCCGCAATCGAAAGTAACCATACCACCAAAACCAAATTCCTCATTCATAAGTTCTTTCATTAGCTTATGTTGCGGATGGTCGGGCAAACCCGGATAGAAAACTCTAAGTCCAAGTTCTTGAAGCTTTTCGGCAATAAACTGTGCATTTTTGCTATGCTGTTTTATCCGAATATGTAAAGTATGAAGATTTTTAAATATACTCGCAGCACGGATGGAATCTAATGTTGGACCTAAAAGCATAGCTGAACCATTATGAACATCTTTCAAGCTTGCTATGAATTCACGCGTCCCACAGATTCCACCTGCTATGCAATCGCTTGCACCATTAATGAACTTAGTAAGACTATGTACAATAATATCAGCCCCATACTTTGCTGGTGTAATTATCATTGGACTAAATGTGTTGTCCACGACGAGAAGCAATCCATATTCACGAGCAATTTGCGACAAATTAGGTATATCGGCAACCTCTAACAATGGATTACTTAATGACTCAGTATAAATAATTTTCGTCTTCGTAGAAATGCTTTTCTTTACAGCATCCAAATCAGTAATATCGACAAAAGTCGTTTCGATACCCAATCGTGGTAAAAAATTCTTAAACAAAGCATAAGTACCACCGTAAATAGTTCTGCTCGAAACTATGTTGTCGCCACAATTGCATATTTCGAGAATAGCACAACTTATAGCTGCCATACCCGAAGCAGTAATATGAGCACATTCAGTAGCCTCCAACAAGGCAAGTGCTTGGGCTAAATAATGTACCGTCGGATTAAGGTGCCGAGAATATAGATAACACCCTTCGACTTCGTGTTGGAAAAGTTCTTGCATTTTCTCCGCAGAAAGAAAAGTAAAAGTCGAAGCATCTTCAATCGATGGATTTACACCACCGTACTCGCCAAACACCCAATAATCCTGAATTTTCGTAGCAGGGTCCATTTCCATCTCCTCCTCCCGATTTATCCAATCTAATCAATTATGTATCCTTCTACTTTTAGGCGGTTTAAAATATCGAACTCTATCCTTTTTTTAATTTTTATCAAGGAATCTACAAATTCATTATGTTTTCGAAGTATATTTCTAAAACTTGTTAAAACGCCAAAATCAATTTCAATTTTGTTCAAGTCTTTTTTCTTGTCATCAATGTTTGTTTCCTTTTTAGTCTCAGCTCTTGTCTTACGTCTTTTTTTCTGAGTTTCAAATTCATTTTTGAACTTTTTTATAAACCCCTCGATTTCTTTTTCAACTTCTTTTAATTCCTTCATAAATTCTTCGAAAAATTTTTCAAGGTCTTTTGTTTCGATTTCTTCCCTATTCTCTTTCGATCTCCATTTATTTGTAAATTCCTTAGTTAGCTTCTGGATTTTCTTTATTAGTTTTTCTGCCAACTTTTTAGCTTCCAAGATTTCTTTTTGGAAAGTTGCCGAATCAATTTTTAAATCGAGCAAGATGGAATCCGAATTCCTTGAACTATAAATTTTTAACGAGTCGCCTAAAAGCGAAAGCAAAGGTAAAACTATAAATTCTCCTATTTTAGTAAAAAGTTTATCTAATGTATCTAACGTAACAGAAAGAGTATCCATCCTTTCGAAGAAAAATTGGAACCGAGCTACATCCCTGTTTCGATAACCACTCATTATTAGCTCTGCAATCTCGCTATACTGCGTAATCTCGTGATTCTCGAAAATATTGCTGAAAGTACTTGCAAACTCACTTACAACCTTTGCCGAATCATAATCTTTTTCAATTTTAGCCCAAAAACTATCGGGAATTGTTGGCAATAGATATCTAAAATTAGGAACAACTTGGTCGGAAGCAATCTTTGCAAGTTCATCTAACCCTATTAGTCGAAAAATTTCAAAAGTTTTTGTTTCCCTTATCTCCGAGTTAGCTTCAGTATCGGAATTAGCTGAAAGATTAAAACCGAAACCAAGTAGAAAAAGGAGAAACAAAAAAATTTTCATTTACACAACCCCAAGATGGTTCAAAAGAATATGCGAGCCAATCAATATTAAAACAATCCCAGCTATACTGTTTGCAAGCTTCCCAAAAGGACGGGAAAGCCGTTCCCCAAGATAAATTCCCACAAGTGTCATTAATCCAGCAACAAGGCCTATTATTAGAGCAAGAACAAATATTTCCATTTTGAACAGTGAAATAGTGAAACCAACTGCAAGAGCATCTAAGCTCGTTGCAGTAGATAAGGAAACTAATTTCCAGCCTTTTGTAATATCCTGAGAAATCTTTTTCGGTTCTTTTTGTATACTTTCAATTATCATTTTAAGACCAATAGCAGTAAGAATTCCAAACGCAACCCAATGGTCATAATATTGAATAAAACCGATAACTTGCTCCCCCAAGAACCACCCAACAAGTGGCATAATAAATTGGAACAAGCCAAAATGAAAAGATAAACGAAATTTTTCACGAAAGGTAGTTCTCTGTAAAAAAGCCCCAACACAAAGGGCGACAGAAAAAGCATCGAGAGCTAATGCAAAAGAAATAAAAAAAGCAAGCAAGAAAAAAAGTTCGCTTTCCATAGCATTCAAAATTAAAAAAATTAGAAAAAAGATTGCAGAAATAAAGTAAAATTGAAAAAAACTGCTTTAGAAATGTTATTAATAAAAAATCATAGAATTGAAATTTCGTAAGGTATGCGATTTAAAAGCAAAGGAAAACATTGCAGTTTTCGCATCAGTGAGCATCGTACCAACTGGTTCCAACTCCGATATCAACAACAACGGGGACATCCCCCAAAGGTTTAGCTTTTTCCATATTGTCTTTTACGAGCTCTTTAACATTTTCTAACTCATTCAAAGGCACTTCGAAAAGAAGCTCGTCGTGAATTTGTAAAATCATCATTGTGCGTAAGTTCCTTCTTTTCAATTCATTATGAATATTAATCATTGCGATTTTCATCATATCCGAAGCAGTGCCTTGAATTGGGAAATTTATCGCTGCTCGTTCGTCGGCTGCTCTAATATTTTTATTTTGACTATTAAGATTGGGGAAAAAACGACGTCTTCCCAATAATGTTTCGGCATATCCTTTTTTTTGAGCCAACTTTATAGTATCATCCATATACTTCTTTATTCCAGAGTATTTTATTAAATAATCCTCGATAATTTTATGAGCCTCTGTCCGACTTATACCTAAACGTTGAGAAAGCCCAAAAGGACCTAAACCGTACAAAATCCCAAAATTAACAGTTTTAGCTACTCTACGCATATCGTTGTCAACTTGGTCGATAGGTTTGTTAAATAAAAGAGAAGCTGTTGCAGAATGAATATCCAAACCATTTTTAAAAGCTTCGACAAGGTTTTTATCGCCTGAAATATATGCAGCAATTCTTAATTCTATTTGAGAATAATCCGCCGAAAGTATTACCCAATCGGGTCTTTGGGGAACAAATGCTTTGCGAATTTCTTTACCAAATTCACTACGAATTGGAATATTCTGAAGATTTGGTTCAGTCGACGATAATCGTCCAGTGGCCGCTATTGTTTGGTTAAAGGTTGTGTGTATCCTTCCTGTTTGTGGATTGATTAACTCTGGTAAAGCATCAACGTAAGTCGATAAAAGTTTTGTCATTTGCCGATACTCTAAGATAAGCTTAGCAATTGGATAACTCCCTGCTAATTGCGTAAGAGTACTCACATCCGTACTATATCCAGTCTTGGTTTTAGCAATTATTGGCAACTTAAGTTTTTCGAATAAAATATGACCCAATTGTTTCGGTGAATCTAAGTTAAACTTTTGACCAGCTTCTCTGAAAATTGCTTCCTCGACTTGCCGAACTTGTTCTTTTAAAGTATAAGAAATTGAGCGAAGTATTTCGGAGCTGACAAACACACCGTTCCATTCAATTTGACAAAGAACTTCAATTAAAGGAAATTCTATATTTTCCGCAAGATTCGTCAGACCCTCCTTTTTCAACTCTTGACGAAGAATATTTGTCAGCTGGTAAACCAAATCGGCATCCTCGCAAGCATAATCTTTCACTTGTTCAGGCGAAAGTTCGCGCATCGAAATTTGTTTACTCTTTCGTTCGCCAATAAGAGATGAAATCGAAATTGGGTCGTAGGAAAGCCACTTTCGAGAAAGTGCGTCGAGATTGTGTTGCTCGTCGGGATTTAATAAGTAACTTGCAACCATCGTATCGAACACAATCGGTTTGATTTCAACCCCATATCTTCGAAGGATGTAACTATCGAATTTGATATTTTGCCCATACTTTTCGATTTGCTCGTTTTCCAGGTAATTTTTAAGAATGGTTAATAAAAATCTTACTGAAAACCCTTTCTTGGGATTGTATGAATCTTCGAACAGTTTTATTTCTTTTACTTTTTCTTCTGTTAGCTCGGTAGAAAACAAGTCAAAATTATGTTCTTTTTCATTAACTGAAAAAGAAGACTCCTTCGAACTTTGAAAATCCTCGTAAACTGGAACATAATATGCTTCGTGCTCACTGAATGAAAATGATAACCCTACAAGTTCACAAGTTAGTTTATTCAAAGAACTTGTTTCTGTATCAATAGCAAAACCCTTCGAACTTTTCAAACGAGAAATAAGTTCATCCAATAATTCTTTTGAATTAACAAGTACATATCGTTTTTGCATTTGTTCAAATTTCGAAAGACCCACGCATTCTTCTGTTGGCAAAGTATAATTATTACCATTGGTTTGCTCTGTTGAAATTTCTTTTCCCAAAAAGCTTTTAAAATCGAGAGTTTCGAAGAATTTTAAAAGTTTAGCTTTGTCTGGCTCATCTTTCTTTAACTGCTCTAAGTGCAAATCGAGTGGAATATTAGTTTCAATAGTAACAAGTTTTTTCGAAAGGAAAGCCATTTCTCGATTTTCGATAAGTTTTTTTCGCAAGGCTTCCTTTTCGATTAAACTGATGTTTTCAAATAAATTTTCAAGGGACCCATACCTTTGTATCAGTGGAATAGCTGACTTTTCGCCAATGCCTTTTACTCCCGGAACATTATCCACACTATCGCCTACAATCGCAAGAACATCTACGACCTTTTCGGGTGGTACTCCAAACTTTTCTTGAACTTTGGAGTTATCTATGATTTCGAAATTTTCAACAACATCTTTCCCAGACTTATAAATGAGTATGTTTTCTCCAACTAATTGATAAAAATCTTTGTCGTTTGTTAAACAAATAACGGTTAATCCTTGTTTTTCAAACTTTTTAGCCAAACTACCGATGATATCATCTGCTTCGTAACCGGGTATTTCCAATCGTTTAATTCTCATTGCATCGAGAAACTCTTTAATTCGTTCCAACTGTGGAGCAAGGTCCTCTGGAAATGCAAGACGATTGGCTTTGTATTCTTTAAACATTTTGTGGCGGAAGCTCGGTTCACGAGAATCGAAAACAACTGCAATATATTCTGGATTTTCTTTTTCGAGCAAACTTGTCAGAATGTTGACAAATGCATAGACTGCGTAGGTTGGTTCACCAGTCTTCGACGATTTTAAACCCGAACGACTCATCGCATAATAAGCGCGAAACACAACCGACATCCCGTCGATTAAATAAACCTTCTTCCTTTGCATCAATGTATTTTCCCTAAGTCGTTTATTCAGTTAATCTGGCAACAAACTTTAACTTACAAAATTAACATAAAAAAGGAAGCTTTAGTTTTTCAAAAGACGAATACCCAAGTAGATTTTTCTTCCTTCTATCGGTCCCCAAAGCATAGAAGCATCGAAATATTTAGAGAATGGCTGCGAAGCTGATATTATTGGATTTTCTTGTCTAAAATCCAGTAAGTTTTCAATACCAAGATAAATTTCGAAGAAAGGTAATTTATAGGTAATTTGACTAAATATTTGGAAAAAAGCGGGAAATTGTTCTTCTTTGCGAAATTCATCGGGATAGGCGTCAGTTTTAGGCAAACGACCTCCACCATTATATTCTATGGTAAAATCGAACACAAATGGTGAAGGTGAATAAACAATGTTTAAGAAACCTTTATGAATGCTTTGCAAAGGTTTTCTCTGGAGTTGTTTTCCAATTGTCATCCAAACATCATTTAGCCGATATGCCATAGTAAAAGATAAATTGCGTAGCATTTCAATATTAAAATCTATTTGAAAACTATTCGAAAAGGATTTGTCCTTAGAGTTATAAATTCTGACCTCTGTTGGTTTCGAATCCATATCGACAATAGTGCGATTTAAAAAGTTAGTATGAAAAAACTCTGTATTCATTGTTAAAGGAATCCCAAATATTGAAAAATAGTGAGTTGTTGTTAGCCCAAAGTTCCAAGCTTCTTCGAGCTCTAAATCTTCTTCGAAGATTATATCTCTCGAAGATGAGAAAATACTATTATATTCGACCAACGGTAGAGGATAGTGAAACCCTTTTCCAGCAGTTAATCGAAAAGTATGGAGTTCAGAAATTTGATACTTTATATGCAAACGAGGGGTAAAAATTAAATTAAATTGATTGTGATAATCGAACCTCATTCCGGGAATAATACTTAAGTTTTCAATTTCGTGGAAATTGTATTCGAAATAAACTCCAGGAACAAATTCATAACTTGAATAATCTATTGAATCGAGATACTGGATGTAATTGTTATAAGACAAACTTAATCCAAAGGATAAATTAGGCTGTAAGTCTTCGTGTTCGTAATATGAACTTTGTAAATGGAGAACCGACGACCAAATAAGATTTGTAAAAAAGGAATTTTGCTCTGCGTTGAAGGCTCTTTTTCCATAAAAAGAATTTTGCTTATGGTGAACAAAACTGAAAATACTGCCTAAGCTAGAATAAGACTCGTCGTCCAAAATGTAACCATTTTTAGTAATGATTGATAATCGTCGGATTTTTGCATCACTTCCCCAAGAAGAATCTATCCCATCGAAGAACTTGACTTGCCCAGCTTGTAAGTTATTGTAAATAAAATTAACGAAAGAGGTGGATTCGAACATATCCTTATTATAGTACAAACTTCCAAGAAAGTTGGCTTGCTGATTTAACGGCAAATCGAGAAATCCATCGTAATTATGGTCGATTTTCTTCTTGAACGAATTACCGTGCAAAAATATAACTGCCCGCAAATCATCCGAAAAAGCTTGCTTTGCAATTAAATTACCTTCGAAACGGAACATATTATTGGCAAAAAGATTAAGATGAATATCTTCGGTATTCTCTGGGGGTTTGAAGTCTACACAAATTTGCCCCGTAATAGATTCATAACCAGTTATGACCGAGCCTGCCCCTTTCGAGATAGATATAGAATTAATCCAAGAGCCCGGAATAAAAAGCAAGCCGTAATTAGAAGCAAGACCCTGCAAGCCCGGAGCTCGTTCCAAAAGTATTTGAGTATAATTTTGTGCTAAACCTAACAATTGTATCTGCTTCGCACCAGTTATTGCATCTGTGAAAGTAACATCAACGGATGGATTTGTAACAAAACTTTCGGATAAATTACAACAAGCAGCCTTTTTCAAACCAGACTGGGTGATAACTTCCGTCTTAGTAATAGAAGTTGGTTCTATAAACGTTTCTGGTGAATCTTCTTCGACCAAAACCTCGTTTGTCTCGATTTCACCTTTCAAAACTACCTCGAGATACGTATTACTTTTAATATCAATTGTATCATTATTGAAACCAACGAAGCTGATTATTAATTTGTCGCCTACTTGGGTCTCAATCGAAAAGTATCCATCGGCATTCGTTATCGTTCCTACATTTTTACCTAAAATTCTGACGGTTGCCCCAGCAAGTGGAAGTTTTTCGCCTTTATCATCAACTGTGAAAATTCTGCCTTTCAAATCGAATGAAAAGACAATTGAAGGCAAAATGAGCAATCCAAATAATACATTTATAACTAAAAATTTAAAATTTCTCATAGAATCCTCAATTTTGAGAAAAATTTTGTAAAACTTTAATTTCTTCGAGTTTAGGTGCTAACAAGAAAAAGATTAAAAGATTGAGGAATTAGAAGGAAAAATCTTCGAGGTTGGAATTTTCGTTAAAAAGTCCAAAATGATGGAGGAAGACTATTAATTTTCGAATTGGCAAAACGATAAAATTTGAAAAATAAGTATCTACCTTTTTCAAATTATCGGTAAAGCGAAACTTTAAAAATTCAACTTTTATTTGGAATTTAAGGATTTCAACTATTCTTTGAAAAGTCTTGTCTATTGCATAAATGTTTAATTTCGGGCTAAATTTGCTGTTTTCGCAACAATTGCTATATTCTTTTAAAACTATGGAACTTAAAAACGATGAAGAGAAATCATCGTGATTTTCACAACAAGAATTGTCCTTTTCGGACGGAGGTAAAAAATTTTCATCTATATATGTTCGACATTCTTCATTACAATTGGGAAAACTAAGAAAAGAAACATAAACTTCGTTCTCTTGCTTACACAGATGACTTAGAATTGTTATTCCAGAGGAACCAACTAAAACACAGAAAATTAATATGTACGAAACAAATATTTTAATAAGTTTCATATAATTTAAAACGATATTTAAAAAGAATTATTGCTCTTATTAGTTTCACCCAACTTTTCTGCCAAAATTAGAAAATAGGCCTTTTTCCGACGCTCACAACTAACTTGTTTGTTTGTTTTAGGTAAATCCCAATCCGATGAAGTTTCAATCTCCTTTAAATAGAATTTATTCGACAAACTTTCTAAAAGTTCAATATGATAACGATGGATTTCAACAATATCGGTGGAAATATAAATTCGCCCGCCTTGAATAAGTAATCTATGAAATTCGTTTAATGTTTCGAGTGTTAAAACTCTTCTCTTTGAATGTCTTGCCTTGGGCCAAGGGTCAGGAAAAAGATAAAATATCTTTTCTATGGTTTCAGGGTATATAAATTCCAAGCCATTCAGAACATTATACCATAGTACATAAGCATTTGGTATCCCTTCAGTCGAAATGATATTTTGCAACCATTCTGCCGTAGTTCTTTTAATTTCGAACCCGAGAATATTTTTCTCGGGATACCGAAAAGCCATTTCTATTAGGAATTTCCCTTTGCCAGTTCCAATATCAAGAAATTTTGGAGGAACCCCGTTTGAAAACAGTTCCGACCATTCAACTTTTTCCAAGGCTGGAGGGTAATTGCGAGGTAATACTTTCAATTGGGTAATAGGTAAATAAATCGAAGCGGAAATATGATGGCGGTGACGTTTCCCAGGATAAGGGTACTTTTTAACAATTTCTTCGTAAGACATCGCTTTTTAAAATACCAATCCAAAAATTGCATCAATAATCAAAATACAAGAAGCAGAAATTGTATAGGCACGAACTGTACTATTTCCCACTCCTTCGGCTCCACCAGTTGTTCGGAAACCAACATAACAAGCAATCAAAGCAGTAACAGCTCCAAAAGCCATCGATTTAGCTAAACCAATAAGAACTTCACTTGCTCTAAAAAATCTTTGAATAGAATCGAAAAACATATAACCAGTAAAATCGTATTTGATGACGGTAAGAACAAATCCTCCAAGCAAAGCGACAAGGTTTGAAAAAATTGCTAATACAGGCAACATCAAGAAAGCAGAAACAACTCGGGGCATAGCCAGAAAACGGTCTTTGTCTATAGCCATCATTTCTAATGCATCGATTTGTTCTGAAATATTCATAGCACCGATTTGGGCAGCCATTGCTCCTCCTACTCGACCAGCAATGACAAGAGCAGTCAGTACGGGAGTCAATTCTGTAAAAACCACAGTTGCAATCGACGACCCGATGTAGGGTCTCGAAAGTTCAAGCAAGTTGAACTTGCTGAAAAGACTTGTTGCTTGCAATGCAGCAATCGCACCAGTAAATGAGCCAATCAACATAACCAAAGGTAATGAATCGGCACCGATAATGGACATTTGTTGGACTACCAATCTCCAATCCCGTAACAAACGAGGCAGGTATTTTATCACATTTAAAAGGAGCAAAACAACTCCGCCGAACTCCCGTATAAATCCTAAAATTTTACTACCTATATATTCAAAAATTTTGACAAGCATAACATAAGCCTAAAAAAGCAAAATTACTGCAAAATAAATCAAGAAATCCTATTTTTTAGTAAATTTGTATTTACAATTTAAAACCACCTATGGACGATTTTTCATCGATTTCTAAGAAAAGCAACATCGAAGAACTAGGAATAAATTATTATAAAGAAGGAGACATTCAAGTTCTGGAAGGGCTCGAACCAGTTAGAAAACGACCAGCGATGTATATAGGAGATGTTGGAGAGCGTGGTCTGCACCATCTCGTTCACGAAGTTGTGGACAATTCAATCGACGAGGCATTAGCTGGTTTTTGTAAAAATATCGAAGTTACTCTTCATTCCGACGGCTCGTGCTCCGTTAAAGATGATGGCCGTGGAATTCCCGTCGGACCGCACCCTGTAAAAAAAATCTCTACTCTCGAAGTTGTAATGTGTACACTTCACGCTGGTGGCAAATTCGACAAAACATCCTACAAAGTATCTGGCGGATTACACGGAGTTGGTGCTTCTTGTGTAAACGCACTTTCCGAAGAAATGATAGTTACGGTTTTTCGCGAAGGGAAAATATATCAACAAAAGTATTCGCGTGGAACTCCTACAACGCCAGTAGAAGAAATAGGTACAACAGAAAGAACTGGTACCATTGTCCGTTTCAAGCCAGACCCAACAATTTTCAAAACCACTGTTTTTAAATTCGAACGCGTCGCCCAAAGGCTACAAGAGTTGGCTTTCTTGAACCCATCTGTTGTAATTACTCTTCACGATGAAAGAACAAATTCCAGCGAAACTTATCACTACGAAGGTGGAATAGTTGATTTTGTAAAGTTCATTGACTCACTCGAAACTCCGTTAATCAAGCCAATCTACATTTCAGGCTCTGTTGTAACTGAAATTAGTGGTGAAGTAAAAGTTGAAATTGCATTAACATACAACACTGGATACAACGAAAACGTATTGTCGTATGTAAACAATATAAATACAATCGAAGGCGGCACTCACGTTACTGGTTTTCGTTCTGCACTCACCCGCACATTAAATGCCTATGCAACTGCCAATAAACTTTCGAAAGAACAACTTATTGGCGATGATTTCCGCGAAGGATTAACAGCTGTAATTTCATTAATGTTACCCGAACCCCAATTCGAAGGTCAAACAAAAACTAAACTGGGCAATGGCGAAGTTGAAGGCATTGTTCGAACAATTGTTAACGAAAAGCTTTGGGAATATCTTGAAAATAATCCATCTATAGCACGAAAAATCATAGACAAAGCAAATCTTGCTGCCGAGGCTCGCATAGCTGCTCGCAAAAGTAGAGAACTGGTCCGAAGAAAAAATGCTCTTGAATCTGGAACTTTACCCGGAAAACTTGCAGATTGTTCAATCCGGGACCCTGAAAAAACCGAGCTTTTCATTGTCGAAGGCGATAGTGCCGGCGGTTCGGCAAAACAAGGACGCGACCGACGATTTCAAGCGATACTCCCACTCAAAGGTAAAATCTTAAATGTCCAAAAATCTCGGCTGTCCAAAATTTTGGAAAACGAAGAAATTCGTTCGATTTTTATGGCAATTGGGGCTGTTTTCAAATCGAGCTCGAACGGAAATGAAAAAGAAGGGAATAATGAAGACCAAGAAGAAACATTTTCTCTAAGTAAAATCCGTTACGGCAAAATCATTTTAATGGCTGATGCCGATGTTGACGGAAGTCATATTCGAACTCTTCTTTTAACACTTTTCTACTTGTATATGCGCGAAATTATTCTTGATGGAAAACTATACATCGCTCAGCCTCCCCTTTATAAAATTAAAAAAGGAAAAGAAGAATTCTACGCATATAATGATTCCGAACGAGATGCAATAATTCAAAAAATAAAGAAAAGCTCCCCAAACGTGAATATTGTTTCGGAAAGCGCTGAAGAATCCGAGACCGTTTCTTCAAGCGATGGTATCGTGATTTCGCGATTCAAAGGGCTTGGAGAAATGAATCCAGAACAACTATGGCAAACAACTATGAATCCCGAAACAAGAACTTTGCTAAAAGTTACTATCGAAAACGCTAAGGAATCGGCGAGAATAATCGAAACACTTATGGGAGAAAAAGTCGAACCTCGTCGAAAATTCATCGAAGAAAATGCCCAATTTGTAAAAAATCTGGATATTTAATCTTTGGCATTTTTCTCAGTAATATTTAATTCAAGGGCTAATATTATAGCAGTTTTTAAATTCCTTTAATTGAATATATTAATTTTCCAAAAAAGAAACATTGCTAAACCAGAACAAAATAAGATGCATTCGTTTAGGATTAGCAATTATTGTGTTGCATCTCAATAGAACTTTGTTTCGTAAAGGGGATAAAAATAGGCATCCTCGATTATGACACGAGAATTTATCGGCTCAACATAAATGTACTCACTTAATGGAAGTTTTGTTCGACCTTGATAAACTGTATCGATTCCAACAATTACGTGTACTATCGACCCTTCGTTTTGAAGGAATATTCTTTGCTGGTTTTCGAGTTGCAACTTAACTGAATCGACAGAAACAATTAATTCTTTCCCTTCAAATAATTTGCTTCCTTTCGTTGTAAAATCGAATACAAGTTTAGGAGAATTCTCAAAATCAACTCCAGCAGAGCGAAAATAGAAGCGAACCCCTTCTCCGTAAGGGATGCGGATGTAGAAATCGGCGTCCATTGAATTTATGCCTTTGCAAACCAAACCAACTCTATTTCCATCACCAATAGTCAAAGAATTTTCCTTTACAATTACTGAATCGGGATTACCAAAAATTTCACCCAAAATTTGATGTTCATACCAGCAATTCAACAAGAAGAATTCTGGGGCACTACCTACGTAACCGCGAAAATTCCCCGATAAAATTGGAATTCCCTCGCTGGACTTAGGGGAGCAACACGAATGGAAAACGATACCCAACAAAACAAACATTATTACTGTCTTCATTGTCTCGACCTTCCTTTGTTATATCGAATTTCTTCGGGTTGAAAAATTCTATCGATAATTCCAATCGAAATTCCTACAAAATACCGGTTAACATTCAAATAAGGAGTAAAATCGAAAAAATCACGTGAAGCTACATTTTGAAATCGTTTATTATTTCCGCTAAGATATCCAAGTAAGAGCGATAAACTTAAACTTTCTGAAATTTTAAAATTAAAACGATTTCCAATGTGAAGAAATGTAGATGGATAATAACCATATTCAATATAAGGTTCCAAGGATAGTTCGTCGGGTATTAGAACCTGCCAAAAACCAAGGCGAAATGGAAGTACAGCAATTGCCATATCTTTTATATCATCGAAAACAAAATAAGTTAACGCTGACGTCCCCAAATAAAATTGGTTGTTCAATATCGGTATAGATAATTTCGTTGGGAAAAACTGGAAATGTAAGCCTCTGAAAAGATTATTTTCGGACGAGCCACTACCATCAACATTTTCGCTTTTATTTGCTCTTAGAAATGCCATTTGCAAAATCCCAATATTCCAGGAAGAATGCTCGTGGTCTTTCCATTCAGTGTAAAGTTCGGGGACAATGTTTACGAAATCGAGAAAAGATATTCCAAGCCCAAGATATGGGACAGTTGAAGTTCGGGACTTCTTTTCGTGTAGCCTTTGTAAAAAGAAAGAATAAGAAGGATTCATTCCAAGAACTACTCCTGCATACAGACGAAGATTTAAACCACCAAGCGAACCAAGCTCCAACGCTGTATTCAAATTTACATACTGCGAAGGATATAATCCAATACCGAAAGATGGTGAAAAAGCTAAATATGGAATATTTTCGGAAATAAAAAATCGTTTCTTAATATACAAAGGGAAAAAACCACCTAAGGTGTTTTCGTAAATATTGTCCTTTGCGAAAATTTCGAAAACTGAGGTCCCTATTGTCCAATTTTTTGAATCCCGAAACCAACGAAGTCGCCACTCGCCAACAAAGAAACGATAGTAACCACCACTAAAAAGTTTATTTTTATAACCTCTTTGTCCAGACGGATAGGGGTCAACTTCTGCAAACATTCCAAAAAGTCCCATCCCGAGTTGGTCCACGGAGCTTGTACCAACCAAGCCGACACTTTCGAAGACCCCTAATCGAATAAAGTTAGGATAGAAACGTTCAACAATACTATCGCGTGTCGTTATTTCACGCGATGAATGTATTACTTTGGAAGAAGGATAAACTACTCCCAAATCTCTCCGTCCGGGTGCATTCTTTACCTCTATTTGGGTAAGTGTATCGCGAACAACAATTGTATAAGTTTCTGTTTCTGTGCGAGTATGGAATGTTCCGCAAGATGAAACTAAAATCAAGTAAAAAATAAACAGCAGAAAAAGTAAAGCAGACTTCATATTAAACCCTTTTATTTTCTTTTAGAAACTTTACAAAGCAAATTAACGTATCCTGAAAGCTCGGCATAGAGTATATCTCCATCTTTAATTTCGCCGACTCCTTCCGGTGTTCCAGTAAAGATGCAATCACCTCTATTCAAAGAAAAAACATTAGAAATAAAAGAAACCAAAGTTTCAACTTTTCGTTCCATTTGCTCCGTATTTGCTTTTTGTCTTATTTCATTGTTGACTTTCAAAACCAAATCGAAATTTGGGATTGTGCCTTTGAACATTTCCGCAGGGAGAACAGGTGAAATCGGTGCAGAAGTGTAGAAACCTTTGGCAATGTCCCAAGGTTTTCCTTCTTGTTTCGCTTTAGTTTGCAAATCCCGCAAAGTAACATCGATACCAACAGCGTATCCAGCAATAAAATTGATTGCTTCTTTTTCTGGTATATTAAAGCCATCCTCGCCAATTACAACAACAAGTTCTACTTCGTAATGAACTTTTTGAGATATATCTGGAAGCAAAATAATACCTCCGTTTGGAACAAACGCAGAAGTTGGTTTCAAAAAAATTACAGGGTCTTCGGGAATTTTACTTCCCATCTCTTGGGCATGAAGTCGATAGTTACTGGCAACCCCGTATATATTAGCCACTTCTAAGGTCTTCCCATCGGTAAATTGTAAAAACTTTCTCATAAAAGCGATTACCTAATTATTTAAACCAAAATAACAAGAGATTCTCTTATCTTTTCTTAACTTCTTGTCTTTTAAATTATCGAGCAATTCCAAAATCATCTAACCCCCAAAAGTAAAGTATCCGAAATTCCAAATTTCCTTTGTTTATAAGGCAATGAATGGTCATTGTATATTTTTGCCATCAATCTGCCAAAAATCGGAGCCGCAGCTTTTGCTGCATAGCCAAAACCACCGGGGAATGTAATTCTCTGGTCATCAAATCCAACCCAAACAGCACAACACAATTGTGGAGTAAATCCTACAAACCAAGCATCGGCAAAATCGTTAGTTGTGCCAGTTTTACCGGCTGCTTCACAATCGGGCAAAAATTTTCTAACTTCGTAACCAGTCCCAAATTGAACTACCCCCATCATCATCTTTACAAGAGTTTGAGCAACTCTTGGGTCGATTGCATCGGAAACTTCTTGAATTCGTTGAAAATCGGCAATCAAATTCCCTTGGTTATCCTCGATATACTTCAAAGCTTTGGGTTTTAATCGCAAGCCATCGCGGGCAAAAGTAGAAAAAGCAACTGCCATTTCGAGTGGTGTAACTTCACCACCAGCACCGAGAGCAAGCGAAGGAACATTTAATAATGGAGATTCTATCCCCATCTTGTGTGCAATTTCAATAACCCTAAGCGGCGAAGTGTATTGAGTTATCAACCGAGCAGCAACTGAATTTATCGATTTTGCGAGCCCTTCGTAAAGAGTAACTTTTGCCCCGGGTTCGCAATCCCCAAAGCCTTGCGGAGACCACAGTTCCCCAGTAGGAAGCAAATAAGAAAATGGTCCACATTCAACAAGGCTTTCTGGATTTAATGTATCCATAACAGCTGCATAAACGAAAGGTTTAAAAGCGGAACCTGGTTGCCTACGAATTTGAGTGGTATGATTAAGAGAATATTTCGCATAAGGATTTTCATTTATAAATTTTGGTGAAGCTCCCACCATAACCAATATTTCCCCAGTCTGAACTTCTAAAACTACAACGCCAGCTTGAATTGTTGTAACCGCATTTTTAAGTGAATCGATGAATTTCCTGTCATTCTTTAGTCTTTTAACAACTTCTTTCCGTCGCTCCTCGGAAGAATTAATATAATCTGGATGACGTTTTATTGCCTCGTCTATAATCTTGTTTAAAAGTTGAGTTTTATTGTTCCAATTCCAAGTATTGTTGAAAACCTTTTGGTAATGAGTAAGGTGCTCTTCGACAGCTTCTTTTGCATACTGCTGCATTTTCGAATTTAAAGTCGTATAGATAACAAGACCATCCCGATATAAATCATAACTTGCAAGCCTTGGGTCGAGCGATACTAACCTGCGAATATATTCGACAAAGTGTGGAGCAAGCAAGTATTGGTTCTTATCTTTCAGCTTAACTTTAGCCAAACGAATAGGTTCTTGGATAGCCTTTAAATAATCGTAACTATTTAAAAAACCTTGCTCATACATTAAACGAAGAACAAGGTTTCGTCGCTCTATACCTTTATCGTAATCGACAATGGCATTGTAATGTTCTGGGGCTTTCAAAAGACCAACTAAAAAAGCACATTCCGAGGTTGTTAATTCCATAGGGGATTTGTCGAAGTAAATTCTGGAAGCGACGGACAACCCATAGGCACCGCGTCCGAACGGAACGGTATTTATATACATTTCCAAAATTTCTTCTTTGGTAAATTGTTTTTCAATTTGTACCGAAGTCAATGCTTCGCGTATTTTTCGAGCAAAAGATGGGTCTTGGCTAAAATAAAGATTACGAGCCAATTGCATAGTAATCGTCGAAGCACCTTCTTTGAACCGAAAAGAAAGTAAATTTTTCAACATTGCCTTGAAAACACGGCCGAGATGTATACCCCAATGTTCGAAAAACTTTCTATCTTCGGTAGCAATTAGTGCATTTACAAAATCTTTTGGAATGCTGTCCATCGGAAGAGGAACTCTTCGTTCGATGAAAAAATAATCAATCACAACCCCATCGGAGCTGTACACTTGGGTAGCAAAATTTTGAGGGGGATTTTCTAATTGTTCAAGAGGTGGCAAATTGTAAGATGCTATTTCAGAAACGTAAAAGGCTAACGAAGCAAAAAGGAATAGGGTTCCAATGACAAGTAGCAACAAAAAACGAAAAGGAGTCAACTTCATTGGAAAATTCCACTCCTAATATATTTTAGAAATTTCAACACGACGCAGTCGTTTCCTGTAAGTTTCAATATCTTCGTTAGGACGGCGTGGCAAAGGCTGGCTTTCTCCAGCAGAAATTCCTTCGAGTATCTCGCTCGAAACCCCACGCTTCAAAAGCTGAGAGATAACAAAATTTACACGGTTTTGCCCTAAACGAATATTATATTCTTCGCTTGCAATATCATCGGTATGACCAACAAGCACAATCTTTTTTATAAACGGGCTTGAATTAATGATGTTTAACGCTAACATATCGAGTTCTTCTTCCCAAGTAAGATTAGTTTCGACACCGTTACTATCGAGAATATACCTATATGGTCTATCGTAAACATCAAGTGGAAAGTTTATCCTAAGAGTAAATTTTATTGGCAAGTAAAAATCCAATCTCATTTCATTCGCTGGTTCGGTTAACTCCATTCGCACCTTTTTTGATTCATAAAAAAATTGTTGAGATTCGGCAAAAACTTGATAATCTACATTTTTTAGTAAAGAAAACTCATAATATCCATCGTTCTTTGTCCTGGTCGAAAACAAAGGTTTAGTTGTTTTAATGTCTGGAAAAGATTGTAACAAAGTATCAAATTGAAAAACATAAAGATTTGCATTTGGCAAAGGTTGCCGTCGTTCTGTTTCGAAGACATAACCAAATAGTTTAAAATTCGGAGCGAGTTTTAATTCTGGTTGCGGTAGGACCAATTCTTCTTTGACCTCCAATTTCGGCTCTAACCGCTTGGGTGCTTCTGCAACAGGTTTTGCCTTTGTAAACTTATATCTAACAAACATATCAAAACCGCCACGACGAAAGCCCGAACCATCCTTTAAATCAAATTGGTTTGAACTGTAGTACAATAGCTCCTGCGGGTCTTTTGGGGTCGAAGGAGAAATTTCGTCGTATATCGTATTAGTTGGTGGTCGCAAATTCCGAGCGGCTGCGAAAAATTTGTCCCAAATAACAAATTTCCCCGGTTTGTAATTATCAATTTCTTTCCAAAACGCCTCAGAAATTTGAGATTGAAACAAATCGTAACCCCCGATATTTTCGTGCCCCGTAGAACTAAAAAGAAGATATTTCCCATCGGAAGTTACGAAAGGTGTGATTTCGTCGCATTCCGTATTTATACTGTCTCCGCAATTAAAAGGTTCGCTCCAAGTACCATCGGGAAGTTTAAATACAAAGAAAATGTCTGGTCCTTTGTATGGTATGCGGTCGGAAGAGAAAAATAGAACTTTTCCATTTGGAGAAATCGAAGGATGCGATTCCCAAGTTAGAAAATTGGTATTAATCGGTTCTGGCAAACTCTGTGGATTTGATATTACATTTTTAATAATTCTCCCCGAGTAAATATCGGAATTTCCCGTTAGTTCTTTCGGATTTTCACCAAATGGACTGCGAGCAAAATAAACAATGTTTCCAGCAATAGAAAAAGAACCCAAATGACCATCGAGTGGAACACTCAATCCAGTTGAAATTCGCGCTCTGCTTTCGTTAACAAATGTTACCAAAATTGGCAATTGTTGAGCATTATTGTCATAAGTCAAAATTGCTTCTCGTTCTGAAAGAAACGAAAGCCCCCACTCGTTATCTTGAGAGTTTATGTCTTTAACAGGTTCAAAAATGTAATAACTTTCGGCAACTCGTCGGTATTCACTGCTTGTGTCGATAGGAATACCAAACCACTTGTTAGGACTGCATTTTTGCTCTCGAAAGTACTTTACAACTGGCTTTTGAATCTTTTGTGTTACTACACAACCAAAGAGGCTAATCAAAAACAGCAACAAAAGAAAGTTTTTTGGTTTCATATAAAAAATAAAATCACTTTACAAATTTAACAATAATTTTAAAACTTATCCTAATTTCCAAAAAATTCTAAGACTCACTTCAACCAAAGCTCGCTACAATTTAAAACAAAAGACCAATATTATTAATTTCTTGATTAAAATCCATAAATTTGTCTTTAAAACTATGAATAAAATTAAAAAAATATTTGTCGCTTTTGCTCTGTTAATTTTTCCCCTTGTTCCGATACGGAGCATTGTTTACGTATCTATTCCGGACACAATTATTAACCGAGCACGAAATGATACAATACCTATCTATGGTTCTTTAAATCTAACGAAAGCCAACAAAATTCAACTGGTATTTCAATTTAATGCATATTTGCTTGATATAAAAGGAGTTCTCGGAGGCGAAACCAGTATTATCGAGGAAAATTCCCCATCTTTCGAAGTTCGACTGAATAATCTATACAATGCAGAACTGGTAATTACAAGCTTCAAAATTAAAGTCCAATCCAACCTATTTTTCAAACTAATCGTCGAAGGGTTAGCACATAAGGATTCTGTCGATTCATTAAAATTAATTTCGCTTTCAGTTTCGGATACACTCCACAAGTTTGAAGTTTCGGGGGGAAAACTGACTATACGCGGACCAACAGTAATACCGATTCAAAAAAGTTATATATCGAATGGGATTCCGTTACCAGCAGATAAAATTGTTAATTTCAATTTCGGAATCGAAAAAGCTAGCTTTTTAAGTTTCGAAGTTTTCAACGAAAATGGTGAATTTATTTTTTCTTCGCAAAGTAATCCCGATAAATTCTTAGCAAAAAATAGAAGCGAAATTCTACCATTAAACCAAAAGTTCGAAGCAGGCGATTATTCGCTCGAACTTTATCTACCAATAGAAATAGCAACTGGTCTTTATTTTCTCCGCCTAAAAGCTTATTCAATCGGTACATTCAATTCCAAATTTCTCGTAGTGAAATAAAATGAAAGTAAGAAATTTTCATTTAGTATTTTTATTCTTTTTCTTAATTTCTTTTTCATCCTTTTCTCAGTTACCACAGCAAAACGATACTATAAACTATAACCAATCAATCGAACCAACCCCTTTACCGACTCACCATAAAATTAAAATCCCAATGGGAACCGAGTTCTGGCTTTGTTTTATGACGAACTTTACCGACGACCCAAAGAATAAAGTTTCCGCTGGCGAACTCATACTTGAACTTTTTATAACTGGGGAAGAAAATACTCGTGTCAACATTGAAATTTTGGGATTAAACTATCGGACACAACTATTTGTCCGCGCTAAAACAGTCGAAAGAATTCGTCTTCCTATACAAGCACAAATTAAAAGCTCACAAGTTATCGAAAAACTCGCTGTTCATATCACCTCTGAAAAACCTATTTTCGTTTATGGACTTAATAGAAGATTCCAAACAACAGATACTTTTCTTGCTTTTCCAACCGAAGTTATTGGTACAGAGTACCGTGCGATGTGTTATAGCGTCTCGATTGAATCACTTCCTTTATTTGCAATAGTAGCAACCGAAGACAACACAACTGTTACAATAGTTCCAACAAGTCCAACCACACTAAACGAAGCAAATGTTCCTTTCAACGTAACATTAAACCGTGGTGATGTTTATCAAGTTATGTCCAAATTAATTCCGGGAAAAAATACCGATTTAACAGGAACATTAATAAAAGCAAACAAAAAAATTGCAGTATTTTCTGGTCATCAATGTGCCTATGTACCGATAAATATCATTGCTTGCAACCATTTAGTCGAGCAAATGCCTCCTGTAAATTCTTGGGGCAAACATTTTTACATTGGGATGTTAGTTCCACGCAAACAATATACATTTCGTGTTTTAGCAAATGAACCAAAAACTCGAGTTTTTGTCGATGGAAAGTTTGTCAAAGAACTAAACGCAGGCGAATATTTCGACAGCGTTGCAAGAAGACCTGTTCAAGTAACTGCTAACAAACCAATTCTTGTAGCCCAATATTCTCACGGGTATCGCGAAGACGACCTAAGCGGTGACCCAATGATGCTTTTAGTCAGTCCTACACAGCAGTTTCTTAAAAGTTATCGATTTGCAACTCCTGTCGATGGACAATGGCGACATATGGTTAATGTTATTATTCCTACCGTTGGCATAAAAAGCTTACGGTTGAACGGTGTCCCCGTCGATTCCTCTCTTTTCGAACAACTTGGAATCAGCAGATATTCAATCGGGTATTTACGAATTGAATTCGGCACACACTATCTCGAAGCCGACTTACCTTTCGGAATGTATTCATACGGATTTGGATACGAACGCGACGCCTATGATGCTTATGGCAACATAGGCGGTCAATCTTTTTTAGAATACGAGCCAGCAACCGATACACTACCGCCTCTTGTAGATGCAAAACCAACTGCCGATGGATACAATTTGATTGTACGGGACGACAGAGAAGATGATACTGGAATTCGAGGAATTTCAATTATCGAAAATTTTGGCTTTGATGTAAAAATGCCAAAAATAGACGAAGGTGCCCCACAAGTCCTATTCAAAATTAGCCCGATAGATAAAAATTTCACCTCACGCCTTTCCTTTGTTGCAACGGATGCTGCATTAAATGTTTCGGAATGGACTGTTTGTTACACTTTCGACCTATCGACTGGAGTTTCATCTTATCAGATTCAAAAAGGTTTGACAAAAGCTTGTAAAATTAGACCTGGGTATCAAGTTGGTATCTTTGGTATTAGCTCTCTTGGGATAAATTCTTCGAACTTTTCTTCGACAGGTAATTTAATTTCATTAGGAAACTTTCAAAACTCTCTGGGTTTTGCCGGATATCTCGGCTTATATTTTAACAAATTTATCGACGAAAACTTTTCAATTTCTTCTCGGATTTCATTTGAAAACTACGCTGGCGAAATAGAATCCCCCGATACAATTGCATCAAAAATTAGATTGGAGGACGGCTCGTTTATTTTCCTAAACGAAGGTCGTTCGATTTCCTTGCAAGGTATTTTTACCAGTCTTGCGGTTCTTGGAGAATACCATCTTCGCTTTGGTCTTTATGGTTTTGGCGGTTTGGAACTAAACGCAGCACTTTCAAAATCTGTCAGATTTTCGAGGTATATCATCAATCCACAAAACTACTCATATAGTGATGGTTCAAAAAAGTTGATGGACCCAACTATAAAAAGCGTCAAATCACTAAATACATTTAGGCTAAACTTTAATTTTGGGGTAGGTTATACATATAATATCATACCCCGACTTGGAATTTTTTCTGAAGTTCACTACAAATTTCCTTTAACAAGTTTAATAAACGACGGAGAATGGTTCTATCACAGAATCTCTCTGATTTTTGGTTTGAAACTAAAATTCTAAGATGGATTACGAATGTGTAATTATCGGTGGAGGCGTAGTTGGACTTTCGTGCGCCTACTTTCTGAGTCAGAAATTTTCTACACTTCTTATCGAGCAACATTCATCTTTTGGACAAGAAACATCTTCGAGAAATAGTCAAGTTATTCATTCTGGAATATATTACCCTTCGTGGACTTTAAAAGCAAAGCTTTGCGTCGAAGGTAATAAATCGCTTTACTCTTGGTGCAAATCGAATAACATACCTTATCGACGTATTGGAAAATACATAATCGCCACTTGCGACGATGAACTTGAATATTTAGAAAAATTATATAAACGCGGAATTGAAAATTGTATCGACGGGATTTACGAAGTTTCTCGAGAAGAAATACTTAAAAATGAACCAAATGTTTATGCAATAGCTGGATTATGGTCCCCATCGACAGGGATTATCGATAGTCATAAATTAATGGAATCATTATATTCAAAAGCAAGCGCATTAGGTTGCGATTTCGCTTTCTACCATAAAGTCGTCGGCATTGATAACTTAGGCGATTACTACAAAATTTATGTTCGGATAGTCGATGGGGAAATTTTCCCAGTTACAACAAAATTTGTCGTAAACTCTGCAGGTTTAGAAAGCGACACAATCGCAAGTTTAGTTGGGCTCGATATAGACAAGTACGGATATAGACTAAATTGGGCTAAGGGCCACTATTTTCGAGTAAAATTTAGCAAATCCAATCTTGTTCGGCACCTCGTCTACCCCGTCCCGCCCGCCGACGAAAGTTATTTGGGTATTCATTTAACCGTAGACTTAGATGGTAGTTTGAAACTTGGTCCCGATTTTGTTTGGATGGAATGTAAAGAACAATCATATAAGTTTGATGAAGACCTAAATATAAAGTTTTGGGAATCTGCGAAAAGATATCTTCCTTGGCTTGAACTCGACGACTTATCTCCCGACCAAACAGGGATACGCCCAAAATTAATTTCCTACAAAGACTACCCAGACTTTGTAATTAACGAAGAAAGTAGCAAAGGGCTACCGGGTTTTGTGAATTTAATAGGAATCGAGTCCCCAGGCTTGACTTGCTGCTTAGAAATTGGAAAGCTCGTCAGAGAAAAACTTAGCGACTTTTCGTAAGCTTTCCCAGAGCAAGAGCTTTAATCCACATCATTTTGAAATTTATAAAAAAATATCATATTTGCTAACACGTTACTTTAATTTTTTTGGAGTTCAATCAAAATGTTAGAAAAAAATGAAATTCTATATGCCATAAATAAAATTATCGACCCAGATTTAAACAAAACACTTTCCGAGCTTAAAGCAATAAAAGACCTAACAATCGAAAATAATAATGTAAAAGTTTACATCGAGCTTGTCCAGCCAATTTTTTCAGTTTTCAAGGAGATACAAGCAAGAATTAACAACGAAATTCATAGGCTTTATCCCGATACCAATGTCGAAGTTAATATTTCGGAGCGTATGTATGACCTTTCGAAACGCAAAGTACTAAATAGGGTCAAAAACATCATAGCAGTTGCATCTGGGAAAGGTGGAGTAGGGAAATCTTCGGTTGCTTCGAACCTTGCTGCTGCATTTTCGCTTACTGGTGCAAAAGTTGGAATTCTTGATGGTGATGTTTACGGTCCAAGCCAACCCACAATGTTCGGTATAACCGACACAACTTTTGAAGTAATTGAGATGCCCGACGGCTCGACTTTAGCATATCCTATTGAAAAATATGGAATTAAAGTTGCTTCTATGGGAATGATTCTCGAAAGAAACCAAGCTGCAATTCTCCGAGGTCCACTTCTGGCAAGTTACTTCTCCTTGCTTTTCGAACAAGTTGAATGGGGCGAGTTGGATTATTTGATTTTCGACCTTCCGCCAGGAACTGGGGATATTCAATTAACCCTTACGCAAAAAATTCCACTAACTGGTGCTATAATTGTAACAACACCTCAAGAAATAGCTGTTGCTGATGTCCGCCGTAGTATTGCAATGTTTAGAAAAGTTAACGTGGAAATTCTCGGAGTAATCGAAAATATGAGCTATTTTATTCCGCCAGACAACCCAGATAAAAGATATTTTATTTTTGGAGAAGGCGGAGGCAAACGAGTTTGCGAGGAACTTAATGTTAATTTCCTCGGCGAAGTACCTTTTGAAATTCTCACACGCGAAACGAACGACTCTGGTATGCCAGTTGTCCTTCTCGAAAAAGCTACAAATCAGCGGGCAGTTTTTTCGAAACTTGTCGAAGAGATAAACAAAAGAATTCGACTTCGCAATTATAAGATTTTGCAAATACCCGGTATCAAAATATCAATTTAGTATAAAGGAACACTTCTTCGCTCAATCTTCAAGTCGCGTAGAACCGACGATTTAATCCCAAATCGAAAATAGAAACCAGTAAAGGAACCGTAAGGATACCAAATGAACGTCAAATCCCAACAATGTAGGTCTTTGTTTATCCTTACTATTGGCGAAATAATTTCATTTTTTATTGCATCGTACTGTGTCGATAGAGTAATGTTCCAAGTCGGTGTGATTTTAAACGAAGCATCAAAACTTAAGTTCAACGATTGTGATTTTAAGTTTAATAACTCGTGATTGTATGAATAGTTCACATCAAAAGCAAGGTTCCAAGTAGCTGAAAATGGTTGATAGCCGGGAGACTCATCCCCCCATAAGTCTGATTCTGGCTCTTCCATATTCCTCCTTAAAGAAAAACGCTCTCCTAAAGAAAGTGAATCAAGTGGCTTGTCCTGTGAAAGCGGCGCCGACGGTAATTGCCCACCACCAAATCGTGTCCCAAAATTAATGTTAAATCTTGTCAATCGTAACATACCTTTCCCAGCAGAAACCAAAAAACGATTCACTTTGTGAAATTGTCCAAGAGGTTTCCCTTCGGGTGAAAGTAATGGGTCCTGGTCATACAAAGTAAAACTAAGAGAAGAATTAACATTTACATTTGGAATTGTAGTAGTGTATAAAGAAACATTTATATCTGAAAAATTTAAAGAATCGGCAACAAAATTGTAGTTACCCGAAACATTAAAACTAAGAATATCAATTGTTTTATCTTCGCCGGTATCTTTTGGATTATACTTCATTGAAATAATATTTTGAACATTGTATGAAATTAATTGAGAGCGGGAGCGAGAAGCAATCCCACCTCCATCTTTCTCGAACCGAGAATATATTACTTCCCTGTTTGTCCTTAAATCTTTATAAAAGCCGTAAAATTTATACTTCGGGTCTGAAAGGTCGGGTGTAAATGAGTATTGAAGTGTTGGTGAAACTGTGTGGCGCAGAAATTTTACTCCAAACATATTTGGAGCAACAATGCCATACAGCTTGGTCGATGCAGAAATACCTAAAGAATAACTATATTCGGTAAACAAACCTTTTTCCAATGTTTCAACTATCGAAGAATCAGAAGGATTAATACTTTTCGTAAGTCTTCGAAAGTAATTATTAAACGAAAAATTAATAAACGGGGTAAAGGTAAAGTAATTTATCTTGGGTAACTGAAATGAGATGCTGGGAGAATGCATTATTTTCGAAGAATGTGAATAAACAAAAGTTGTATCGATAATTCGTTTGTTTTTCAAGTAGTTTGCTCGAAGTGAGTAATTCAGCGAAAGATTTCTTAAAAACTCATTCGTGGGGTCAATAAATTTTAATGGATTAATTTGTGGTATTTGAAAGCTAAATGCTGGGGTCTCGGTATATTCAGTTGTTAATATGTTCTGCGAGCGAGAATAGGACAACGAAAGCGACGAACCATTCTCGAAAGTTCGAGAATAGGAGGCATTCGAGGTCAAATCTTGCGTCTGCCGCGAAATTAAATCTATCGAGGTATTTCGAAAATAATCTTGGGAATAAAACCTCAAATCGGCGGTGTATGATTCAAATGGGTTGATTTTATGACTATGTTGAAGACTAATCCCCCAAGTCCTTTGGTAAGGCTGGTCAAAATTGAAACGAACGCGGCCAAAGGAAGCTTCCAAACTTCCAGATAACTCGTTCCTATATTTCCATTGGGTAAAGTTCTTAAGAAGGAAGCCACCTTTACTATAAAAGTCTAAAGAAAACCGTGTATCGTAGTAATCGCTCAAAGCGAGATAAAACCCTACGTTCTCGATGGTTACGCCACGCCTTTGCGAAAAAAAGAAAGAAGGGGTAATTAAACCAGATTGCCGACCACTTCGAGTCGGGAAATACAAACCTAATGGAACTATAAATAAAGGAATATCCTCTACATAAAAAATTAACGGGTCGAGATAAACACTTTCGCCAGCAACAACTTTCATTCTTGGAGAACCAAAGTAGTAATGTGGTTTGGGCGCATTACAAGTCGTGTAGCACCCTTGATGAACAAAAAAATCTGTTTCGCTTACTCGCTTTATTTTGTCCCCGAAATAAAATCCTTCGCCCAACTTGGTCTCGCCGAGTGTAATAGTCCCTTGTTTTGTGCGAAAATTATATAATATCCTCTCACCGTAGAATGTTTCTTTATCATCTGTAAATGCTGGGAATCCAACAAGTTTACCTTCTGCAGTTCTAATTCCTTCGGCTTTCAATATAGAATTATCCAAGTAAAACTCGATAATTTCGCTTTCCAATCTTTGAAGTTTATATTCGGCATTTGCTTTGCCGCGGAGAAAGAGATGTTTCTTCTCGACGTTAAAACGTACGGAATCGCTTGCTTTAAACTTAATTATTTCATCAATCAAATTTTTCCTTGAAATCTCGGTTTTGGTCGTTGCCGTGTCGAACTTTTCTTGAGGAGTCAGCACGTTGTCATCCTTTCGAAACAAATCTTGGTCCTGTTGTAAATTAATTGTATCGCTTTGCTGTGCTTTCGGGAGTATTTTCTTTGGCTTGGCATCTTGCTGAGAAATCAAAAATGGCGTAGCGAAAGATATCGTAAGCAGAATAACCAAAATATGGCGGATTGTGCAACCCATTAACTGAAATATTTATTTATCATCACTAAAACTAAACGATAGTTTAATCAAAAACAAAAACCTCAACCGATTTAGGGATTTCGAAAGAAAAAGGCTTTGTGGGTTCGAACGCAAACTTCAAATTTTCAACTTCTATTTCAACGTACCCTTGTCGTTCGGAGACCTGAAGATAATATTTCTTCGGAAAAATAGCAGAATCGATTTCAAAATAATCCTTATAAATCAGATTTAAAACAATTTTACCTTCGCTATTCTTTTTTTGATATTGCAACAAAATCTCGTCGTTCGAAGAGACAAGGAAAAAATCGACAAAAGATTCGGAAAAATAGGCAAACAATTTTCTATTCTCTTGCTGAATCTCATTCCTCAAGATAAGAGAATCTCTTGGAAATAGTAATTCTCCTTTGAAAAGGCGAATAAAGTCCAGAAAGGAAAGCGGGATTCCAGATGCTTTAAAAATTTTTTCTCGGGTCGGTCTTCCAACAACAGCCCAATTGTTGAAAACATCGTAATAAATAAAAAAATCATTATTCGAAAAGACTTTACCCAAAATAACTCCCATAGGACCATAGAACGAAATCGTAGCAGAATCTTCGCCTACGACACGAGCAACAAATTGAGCAGACAAGTTTACACCAGTCATCACAATGTTTATTTTCCCTTTCGCTTCAAAAAAATTATTCCAATTAACCACTCTGGTGCTATCTTGAAAATCACCGGCTTCTTGGCAATACAAATTAAAAGCAAATATTAAACCCAAAAATAGTACAACCATTACTGACTTCGTTTTCAAATAATAGACACGAAATTTCGTAATTTGTTTTTTTTAAAATTTGCAAATTAACATTATTATTGCTTATGGTTTTTATTACACGTAGGGCATCATTTTCGGCTGCACATAGGCTTTTCAATCCCGAATTCACAGATGAACAAAATGAAAGAATTTTCGATAAATGTAACAATCCAAATTGGCACGGACACAACTACATTCTCGAAGTTACCATTTGTGGCCATCCTAATCCAGCGACGGGGTATTTAACCGATTTAAAAGATTTAAAAAAAATAATAAACGAGAACATCATCGAAAAGGTTGACCACAAAAATCTCAACACAGAGGTCGATTTTCTTCGCGGAATAATACCAACAGTGGAGAATCTTGCAATTATGTTCTGGCGCCAACTCGAAGATAAAATTCCAAACGGAAAACTTTTTAAAATCAAAATTTACGAAACCGAAAATAACTTTGTAGAATATTTTGGTGAACCAGTCGAAATAAAGATTTTTGATTATCAATAGTGTAGTATGAAAATATGAACTTTGAACCCGAAAACAATTACATCGACGATTTTGAAAGCGAAACTGAGGAAATTTTAAGTACTTTTCCAACTCATAATCAGTGGAACGAATTATTGTTCGATGCTAATGCTAACATCCCTCTAAGCAAAGAGGAACGCGAGACAATGATTCAACGGCTCGAGCAAAAATTTATCGAAGTGATGGAAATACTTAGAATTTCCCGACAAGACCCAAACTCGACAAAAACACCTTTGCGGATTGCACGAATGTTAGTTAATGAACTTTTTGTTGGAAGATTTCAAGAGCCACCTAAAAGTACAATTTTCCCAAATCGAAAGAAAATAAATGAACTAATCATAAGCAAAGGAATAACTGTAATGAGTGTTTGCTCTCACCATTGGCAACCTATTTCGGGGGAATGCTCTATCGGCTATATTCCAAACAAGTATATTATCGGTCTTAGTAAACTCTCGCGCATTGTCGATTGGTTTTGTAGACGTGGGCAAATTCAAGAAGAATTGGGCGAACAAATTGCCGATTATATAGAAGAATTAATAAGACCAAAAGCTTTGGGCGTTGTAATTCGTGCTCGGCACTACTGTATGATTGCTCGTGGCGTTAAAGGAGACGAAGAAAGTTCACTTATGATTACTTCAGTTATGCGAGGCTACTTGCTTGCCGATTTAAACCTCAGAAATGAATTTTTAAACTTAATTGGAATGGGTTACCTAAAATAATTGAAACGACCTAATTTCGATATTGAAAAAAAATTTTGGGAAATTGGAAAGCTCGTTGCTGGGGTCGACGAAGCTGGGCGGGGTTCTCTTGCTGGTCCAGTATTCGCTTCCGCTGTGATTTTCCCTCTAAATTTCGTCCCAGACTACGAAGTTTTCGATTCCAAAACCATATCTCCAAAGGTTCGTGCAAAAATTTACGAAAAAATCATCTCAACTTGTCTGGCTTTTTCAACTTACTTTGTTCCAGCATATCAAATAGACGAAATCAACATTTTGAAAGCTACTATCTTAGCTATGAACAAAGCCCTTGAACAACTTGCTGATTACGCTCCTTATGTTTTAATCGATGGAAACCGTTTCGAAGGTCCTTATGAATTTTCCACTATTGTCGATGGTGATACAAAATCATTTTCTATCGCTGCTGCATCGATAGTTGCAAAAGTTGAGCGGGATAATTGGATGAGCGAAGTTGCCCATAAACTGTATCCAATTTATGGTTTCGACAGGCATAAAGGTTATGCGACAAAAATGCACATCGAAAAAATATTGAAATACCAGCCCAGTCCATTGCATAGAAAAACCTTTTTAAATAAAATTTTGTTAGATATATCGGGGAAATAACCCTTTTCTTTTCATTTTAAACACAATTAAAATCATCTAATTTTGTATTTTGCAAAAGTTATGGACGAATTATTTAACCTAAGTAAATATAAACTTTTAAAACCAAACGCAATATCGAAAAAAACGGAAAATGGCGAAGTAAACGACTTAGACCCTACAAAATGGAAAGAATACGAACAAAACTTAGACATTCAATTTTTTACAATATGGGATACCCCAGAACGCGACCCATACAATTGGACTAAATATACCGTCCACGGCAATTCCCCAATTGAAATACCACGCCAATGTCTGCTTCGCTTTTCGAAAGAAGGCGATTTGATTTTGGACCCATTTTGTGGTTCGGGAACCACTTTGATAGTTGCTGCACAGTGAAACGAAGAGGTGTCGGTGTCGAAATTAACCCTAAAATACTCGAAGTTGCTAAATTAAATTTGCAACAAGAAACATTGGGATTTGACGATGATTCATTACTTTTTTGGCTTAAACAACAACGAGTTATTCTTGGGAACTCAACAAAACTGCTCGAACTTGGTTTAGAAAAAGAAAGTTTTGATTTTTGTTTTGCACATCCACCATATTGGGAACTTGTCAAATATGGTGAAGAATATGGCTTCGTCGATGGAGACCTTTCCAACGAAAAAACACTTGATGGTTTTCTCGAAGGGTTAGAGAAAGTTTTCATCGGAGTTTTCACAGTTCTTAAAAAAGGAAAATTTTTCTGTGTTTTAATTGGCGAGGACTTTAAAAAAGGAGGTAAAACAATACCATTAGATTTTTACGCAACGCAAGTTGGTTTAAAGGTCGGTTTTGAATATTATTCAAAAGTCATCAAGATTACTCGTTTTGCAAGTTCACGGCAAGGCAAAATCAACTTGAATAAATATCGCTCCCTAAGGTTTAATTATTTTATCTGTAACCACGACTATGTTCTAATTTTTAAAAAACCAAAATGACACATAACGAGGTTGTGCAATTAGTTTCTAATTGGTTCAAACAAAAGTCCGATGTCGAAATTGTAACAAGATTCGCTTATCACTTCCCTATGCCCGACATTCAAGTTAAATACTTAAATGGCACTTTGGCTCAAATCGAATGTAAGGCAAGCAACCTTAATCGAAGAGAGTACTTGACTGGATTGGGACAAGCTATTGCTTTTTGTAGGCATTCAGATAAATCTTACTTAGCCTTACCCAGAAAAGAACTAGAATTAATGGAAAAATGGTTATGGACAAATTTCATTTGAATAATTTGTGTTGAACCTAACAGAGTTTCAATACATCGAGAACCAAAACCACAAGCCGAGCTATTAATAACTACAGAAAAAATTCAAAGAGGTTATGCTTACTACAGAGATTTAAAATATAAGGAAATCTATATTATTTTAAAAAACATTTACCAAGCTCTTCAAAATTCACCCAAAAAAGAATATATTGATGAAACAATTTGGCATACAATTACCAAAATTAGAAAATGGAAATCAGCAAAAAAATCTAACTTAATCAATATCAAATTATTATTACGAGATTTAAAGCTCTTCGATTTAAATTCCTACGAAATTTCTGAACTGGGCAAAGAGTTCTTAGAAATTGCAGAAAAAGATGATGATAAGATTAAAGAATTTATCCGAAAAATATTTCTCATCCAAGGGAACTATATCGACATTGTTGGAATTATTCAAGAAATTAACGATGACTACAACTATTTCGAAAATATTAAAAGCCTTAAGAAGGTTCTATGTGATAAAATTTTGAAAGAGAAACTCGCAAGTCAAACTACCAATGTTGAAAGAGATATAACAGACATTTTAAGAATTTTAAGAGAGTTAGAAGTTCTTGGCGATTGGAAGAAAATTGGTCCTCTTGGTGGTAAATATCCTATTATTTGGAGAAATCTGCTCCAATTTGTTAAATTTAGGTAATATTCGAAAAAATTTTATTAAAGTAGCTTACGAATTTATCGAATTAATAAAATTCAATTATTTCTTACTCGAACTTACTTAGCATATCGTTTAACTCTTCTTCTGTTTTAATTTTAATTGTTCGACCTTTGCTTCCATCGAATGGACCAACAATACCAGCGATTTCCAACTCATCCATAATCCGACCAGCACGATTGTAGCCAACTTTAAGCCGTCTTTGTAACATCGAAACGGAAGCTTGCTGATATCGAACGATTAGCCTAGCAGCTTCGGCAAAAAGTGGGTCGAAACCTTCACGAACCAGCTCCTTTGCACCTTTTCCATCGTCAATTGCTGGCAAATAGTAAGGCTTAGAAAAACCTTTCTGGTTGCCGATGTAATCGCAAATTCTTTCGATTTCTTCGGTAGTCAGAAATGCATTTTGTAATCTAATCGGAGTGGGACTTCCATTAGGAAGAAAAAGCATATCGCCACTACCAAGAAGTTGTTCCGCACCAATTGTATCTATTATAGTTCGCGAATCCACCCGCGAAGCAACAAGGTAAGCAATCCTTGCCGGGAAATTTGCTTTTATCAACCCAGTAATGATATCAACCGAAGGTCTTTGAGTTGCTACAACCAAATGTATTCCAACTGCTCGAGCAAGCTGCGCAAGTCGTATTATCAAAGTTTCAATTTCTTTTCCAGCCGTTAGCATCAAATCGGCTAATTCATCAATTACTACAATTATGTACGGTAAAGGTCGATGCTCGAATTCGGTCTCATTTTTGAAAACACCATCCTTGACCTTTTTATTATATTCCGCGATGTTCTTTTGATTAACTGATGCAAGAATATCATATCTTATTTGCATTTCCGCCACAAGAGATTTAAGAATATGCACAGCATCGTGTGGTTCAGTAATAATCGCATCCTCGATTTCAGTAGAAACTGCAAGGTAATGATACAAAAGTTGTTGATACTGCGAAAGTTCAACCTTTTTGGGGTCGATGATAACAAACTTCAAATTTTGCGGCGACATTTTATATATCAAGGATACGATAATTGTATTTATGCCAACACTTTTGCCAGAGCCTGTGGCCCCTGCAATCAAAAGGTGGGGCATCTTTGTAAGGTCGTCCACATACACTTCGCCCGAAATTGTTTTCCCGAGAATTATCGGTAACTTAAAGTTAGGAGGTATTCGCGCATTTTTCAAACAATTTCCAAATCTAACAACCAATGGCTTTCTGTTTGGCATTTCTATTCCGACCGTCCCTTTACCGGGCACAGGTGCGATAATTCTTATTCCCTTTGCTTTCAATCCTAAAGCAATATCATCGGCAAGACTTTGAATTCGACTAATTTTAATTCCTGGTGCTGGAACAAATTCAAATAACGTAACCACGGGTCCGGGAGTTACCGTTAAATTTTCGATGTAAATTTTAAAAGTTTCGAGCTTTTCTTGTAAGGTTCGAGCATTTTGTTTTAACTCCTCCTCGTTTATTTGAAACTTGCTTTCATCGTCGATAAGTAAATCAATTGGTGGTGGTGTGTAATTTATTTTTTCATCAAGGGTAATAGTCGACAAAGGGCTAAAAGCTGATTTTTTCCCATCGACGACATCTTCTTCTTCTTGTTCGACTATTACTACAAGCTTCCTATCATTCTCATTACTTTCCAAGTCTTGTTCAATATCGTCGGAACGATTTTCTCTTTCCACCAATGGTGCAATGTAGTTTTCTTTTTCTAAATTTTCGCTTGAAAAGTCTTTTCGAATAATAGAATTAGTCGAATCAGGCTTGTCTATGAACTCACTTCCATTTTCATTCTTGCTAATATTTTGGATTAATATGCGGCCAGTTTCGATATCTTCATCCAATGCTGGAATTGATTCACTTAAATTTCCTTTCGCTTGAGTCTCTTTCTCGATATTTTCGTTTTGTCTCTTGACCCTCAGTTCCCTTAACTTTCCAAGAATTTTTTTTAATCCATCGTTGCAAGCAAGAAAAAAATTTTCTATCTTTACTTCAATGGTAAATATGATAGCAAAAAATATGGTAAAAATTGGTATTAAAAGAGCTCCAAGATTACCAAAGATGTTCGATAAAACATTAGAAATAGAATAACCCAAAGAACCAATCCAGAAATAAGGAATTTTCAAAGCAAAAAGCAAGTTTAAGCTTTCTAAAAATGAGGCAACTGCTACCAAACCAATGACCGCAAAGAGTGTCCTTTTTGCCAAAGGTCCACTGAACGACTTAGTAAGAATAATCTTTAACGACCAAAGAATTGCAAGAATAGGGAAAATTACAGAAAAGTAACCAATAGTAGCTTTGATAAAAAAATTTGCCACAACCGCACCAAAAGGACCTAGTAAATTAGACACGGATTTCGCTTTTTGAATAGCCGATTCATCGCCAGTTATTAAACCCAGAACATCCTTAAAAGAAAAGGAATAAATGAACTCATCTTTTGGAGAGTAAGATAAAATTGATAAAACAGCAAAGAATGAAAAAATCAAAACTAAAATTGAAATAATCTTCAATCGATTAAAATATTTTTCTTCTATTTGTTTGCGAAGCTCTTCCGCAGAATCATTTTGAGTTTGTGGTTCTTGGAAAGAGCTCTTTCTCTTTCTTCTATATTGAATTTCTACCTTATCCTTTTCACTCGCCATCCTTCGGCCTATAGCTGATGTAGGAAACACCGTTAGAAATTGGAACAACAGCGAAAAGGTCCGTTGTTAAAGCATAATTAATATCTTCCTCGTATCCAAGGGCAATTAAATTTTTCGCGTGAGAGGTGGATTTAACAAATTCACATAAATTCGGTTTATGTAGTTCAAATAAGTCAATCGAGGCCCTCGTTGCATCATCTAAAACAAATTTATTGCTGGATTCTGCAATTTTTTTTGCTAAACTACCACAAAAAAGAGCATCTTCGAAAGAAAAGCCACCTTTGTCCCCCGCACAAACAAGAAGAATCATATTCGCATTTTTCGAAGATATAATTTTGCTTATAACATTGAATATAGAAGTGAAGTTAATAAAAGCCCCAACCAACGCATAGCGAAAATCCAATCCGTTTGCGAAAATTTTGCTTCCATTTGTTGTATCTAAAATCAAGGTTTTATTATTTACCTTTTCCGAAGTGAACTCTAATGGAGAATTTCCAAGAGCATATCCTTCTATCTTTTGTCCATTTCTTTCGCCGCAAAGCAAAACATTATCTCTGTCGAATCGATTATACAACCTCAGTGCAACTTCTGAGCTTACAACTGGAACAACTTCCTTTGCTTTGTTTGCTAAAGCAGTACAAAGTGTTGTCCCCGCCCGCAAAATATCGACACCAACAAAAATTGCATCGTGCGGTAAATTCAATTGAAAAAAACTACTCGGAGAAAAAAAAGTTAAAATTTTTATCATCTCCCCCCTTTTACCCCAGCCAAAATTAAATAATTTTCCTACAAAAATCAAAATAAATAAAACTTTTTTTTAAACTTCTTATCATTTTTTTAAAAATCACAAAAATGAAAAGTTGGAAAGCCGAACTACTTCTGTTGGTTATAACAATAATTTGGGGTGGAACTTTTGCTTTTACCAAAATTGGTTTAGAGTATGCCACACCATTTTTACTGATTTCCCTCCGTTTTTTTGTAGCTTTACTTACTTGTTTAATCCTTTGGAATAAAATTTTTTTCAACATAACACCAAAAATTTTGAGCAATGGATTAATCCTTGGAATTTTTTACGCTGGTGGATTTGCACTCCAAACTTTAGGATTGAACTACACAACAGTTACCAAATCTGCCTTCATCTCTGGTCTTTTCGTTATACTAACTCCTTTTGCATATAAGCTGATTGATAAAAATAAAATTTCAATTTATCAATGGGTTGGGGTTTTAATTGTCTTGGTTGGTCTATGGTTATTCACTAATCCGGGTATTAACAACGTGAACATCGGGGATGTTTTAACTCTACTATCCACTTTCTTTTGGGCTTTCTATATAGTTTACATCAACAAGTTTACAAAGGACGTTGAAAAGTTTTCTGAGACAATCCAACTGGTAATTGCCCAATTCTTAGTTGTATGGATTATAGGCTTGATTGGATTTCTCGCTTTCGAACTAAAATCATTTAAATTCTCCCCGAATACCAATCTTTTGATTGTGTTGCTTTACAATGGTATTATCGCATCTGTTTTACTAACAGCAATCCATACTGGGGTGCAAAAATACTCCACCCCAGTAAAAGCAGCGCTTATTTTTTCTCTCGAACCAGTTTTTGCAAGTATTTTTGCAATCATAATTTTCCAAGAATATTTAAAATTAATCGAATACCTTGGTGCTTTATTTATTCTTTTCGGGGTGGTTTTCTCCGAAATAGGCGATTACTTTCTATCAAAAGGAATTATTTTTAGAAGAAAATAACTTATTCCCTATGCTTCGAAACATCCGATTTAAGACTTGGGCGAATCATATTTTCAAGATTGAGTATTTCGTCCAACTTATCCTTTTCGAGAAGTTTTTTTTCTAAAACCAATTCGTAAATGCCTTTACCAGTTTCCAAAGATTCCTTTGCAAGCTGAGATGTTACCTCGTAACCAAGATATTCATTTAATGCAGTAACAATCCCAAGCGATTTTTCAACATAAGCGCGACATTGTTTTTCATTTGCAGTAATCCCTTTGACACATTTTTCGTTAAAGGTTACAATTCCACTTATCAACATTTCGATAGATTCAAAAATACTTTGTGCTATTACTGGTTCGAAAACATTTAATTGTAATTGCCCAGCTTCTGCAGCAAGGGTAACAGTTAAATCATTTCCAATAACTTTAAAAGCAACTTGATTTACAACTTCCGGTATCACGGGGTTTACTTTCCCGGGCATAATCGACGAACCGGGTTGCATCTTTGGTAAATTAATCTCGTTCAATCCAGCTCTCGGTCCAGAACTCAAAAGCCGCAAATCGTTTGCTATTTTGGAAAGTTTAATAGCAAGAGCCTTTATCGACGAAGAGAATAAAACAAATGCTCCAGTATCTTGTGTTGCTTCGACAAGATTTTCGGCAAGCTTCAACGGAAGCCCAGTAATTTCTCGCAAATACTCGAGTGCCAAATTTCTGTAACGAGGATGTGTGTTGATACCAGTTCCAATAGCAGTCCCCCCAAGATTTATCTCGAATAAAAGCTCCATATTATGATTTATGCGCTCCTTCTCTTGCTCCAGAGTAACAGCAAATGCTTCGAACTCCTGACCAAGAGTCATTGGCACTGCGTCTTGCAATTGAGTCCGCCCAATCTTGATAATATTGGAAAACTGCAAAGCTTTTGCGTGAAAAGAATCGATTAAATCTTGTAAAACCGACTCCAATTTACGCCCTAAATTGATGAATGCAATCTTTAATGCAGTCGGATAAACGTCGTTTGTGGATTGCGATAAATTAACGTGATTGTTTGGATGACAGTACTGGTATTGCCCTCGCTCGTAACCCAAAATTTCGAGCGCCCGATTTGCAATGACTTCGTTAGCATTCATATTTGTCGAAGTGCCAGCTCCGCCCTGAATCATATCCACAACGAAGTAAATATGAAAACGTCCATCAATAATTTCTTGACAAGCTTGAACAATAGCGTTCTTAATGTTTTCTGGAAGAAAACCTAAATGGTAATTAGCTAACGCACAAGCATATTTAACTTGCGCCAAGGCAACAATTAAATCGGGAAAATGACTAATTGGTATTCCAGTAATTGGAAAATTTTCCAAGGCACGCAATGTTTGAATTCCATAGTAAAATTCGTATGGAACTTCTCTTTCGCCAAGTAAATCCTTTTCGATTCTTACTCTTCCGGAAATATATTGCGCAGCCGCATTCACAACTTGATTCGCAGCTTGTCGCATTCTTCGGGAAATAACTCTGCTAATCTGAGAAATGATTTTAGATGCAACTTCGGGGGATTCTCTAATGAAACTATCGAAATTAGTTTTACTCAAAAACACCATTTTGGTTGGTTCCTTCGCAATGGCATTAGTTGAATGAGGATAATCGTCGAGCAAAGCACCTTCGGAAAGGAAATCGTATTTGCTGAAAGATGTTAACTTCTTCGGTTCGCCAAAAGGTGAATTTTTATATAATTCAACTTTACCTTCCCAAACAATATACATTCCCCTTCGTGGGGAATTTTCCATAAACAAATATTCATTTTCATCGTAAGTAATTATTTCCAAACGCTTAAGCAAAGCAGCAAGTTCTTCGACATCCAAGTCTTTGAATATTTCAACTTTTTTAATAAATTCAACTATTGTTTCCACTTTTCAACTACTTATTTAATGTATTAACTTCGATAAAAAGGAATTTTCGTTTTCCATATTTAATTAATTTTCTAACCGAAAAGTCGGCTTCTGCATTAATATCAGAAACTCGTACCCCATCCAAGTAAACTCCGCCTTGCTCTATCATTCTTCGCGCTTCTTTCTTCGAAGCTGACAAACCAGTTTCGTAAAGAACATCCACTATTGGCAAAGTTATTTTATTTTTATCTAAAACTACTAATTCAATGTCATCGGGAATTTCTTTTTTCGCGAAAATTTTATCGAACTCTTCGGAAGACTTTTCAGCAATTTCACGACCATAATAAAACTCGACAACTCTTTTAGCTACTTCAGCTTTGGCAACTCTTGGATGAAGCTTGCCACTTTTTAAACTTTCTTCGAAGTTTTCTAATTCATTTTCTTCGGGAAAAACCCCCAATTTGAAATATTTCACAATCAATTCATCTGGGATTGACATAATTTTTCCAAACATATCTCTTGGCGAATCCGTTAGGGCAATGTAATTTCCAAGAGACTTGCTCATCTTTTCGTTCCCATCGATACCTTCGAGGATAGGCATAAGAACTATGCATTGAGGTTCTTGTTCATATGCTTTTTGAATCTCACGCCCGACGATAAGATTAAACTTTTGGTCGGTTCCTCCAAGTTCAACATCTGAATGAATAGCAACAGAATCCATTGCTTGGGCGAGTGGATACAACAATTCGTGAATGCTTATTGGAAATCCTTTTTGGAACCTTTGCGAAAAATCATCTCGTTCTAATATTTGAGCCACAGTATATTTGGATGCCAGACTAATTACATCCGAGAAATGCATATTTCCAAGCCACTCCGAATTGAAACGAATTTCCAAATTTTCCTTCGAAAGAATCTTTGTCGCTTGTTCGAGATAGGTTTTGCCATTAATTCTCGTTTCTTCCATTGTCAAAGGCGGGCGAGTTTTACTTCGTCCCGAAGGGTCCCCAATCATAGCAGTGAAATCGCCGACTATAAGAATGGCTTTGTGCCCTAAATCTTGAAATTGACGAAGTTTGCGAAGCACCACCGAATGCCCCAAATGTAAATCTGGCTTACTTGGGTCGCAACCTAATTTCACATTTAAAGGTCGCTTCGTTTTATACGACTTCTCTAATTTCTGAACAAGCTCCTCTTCGGGGAAAACTTCAACAGCAAAAGATTTAATTACTTCTAATTGCTCGTAAACTGGTGGAAATTTTATTTCATTACTCATACTTTCATCCTTTTACTTATTTCTTTTTCAACTTCTCGTTTCCTTAAATTTTCTCTTTTATCGTACTTCTTTTTTCCACGAACCAATGCAATTTCGAACTTCACGAAAGGACCGGAAAAATAAACTGACAACGGGACCAAGGTCAACCCTTTTTGTTCAAGAGCAACTTTAAGCCTTTGCAATTCATTCTTATGAAGAAGTAGTTTTCTGGGCCTCCTCGGTTCGTGGTTAAAATGACTTGCTTGTTCATAAGGACTAATATTAAAATTTACTAAAAAGAGCTCGTCGGATTTGGGATTAAGAAAAGTACAATATGAGTCTTGTATGTTACACCTTCCTTGTCTTATCGATTTTACTTCTGTTCCTTTTAATTCAATTCCAGCCTCGAATTTTTGCAAAACTTCATAATCGTGGAGTGCTTTCTTATTCTTCAAAACATATTTGATTTTACGCTGTTCGCTTATCATCTATTTCGTAACCTAAAAAAAAGAATATATAACTACTCCCCATAGATAGTTACAACAATTTCCCGATTATTTCTTGGTCCATCGAATTCACAAAAGAAAATGCTTTGCCAAGTCGAAAGCCCCAAGTTCCCATTAATTATAGGTATGGTTTGACTTGGTCCAATTAGCCCAGATTTTAAGTGTGCGTCTCCATTATTGTCTTGTAAATCGTGTTGCCAAACCCCTTTGGGAATAAGTTTTTTCAACAAACTTATCACATCGTTTTGAACCGATTGGTCCCAATTTTCTTGTATCATAATTGCACAAGTTGCACCTCTTGCGTAAACATTTACCAAACCACAACTATACTTACTTTCCTTTACAAAATTTCGGACAATATCGGAAATATCATAAAGCCCATTGTGTTTATCTGTTTTCATCTTAATAACTCTTTGAATCATCGTTCCCCTTAACCAACAAATAAGAACAAGTTTAAAAATTCATTTTTTGCGTCGATTGAAGATTTCACAAAGGTCCTTTTGCTTTATTTATCAAAAAAATACGAGCAATCCCCAAAAAGCCTAAATTAATTCCACAGCCACAAAAAGTTGCTACAAAAACGAAAATTACTAAAATCTTATTCCTCTACCAACTTAATATGCATAGCCTTGTAAACCAAACTTTCTTTACCTTTAACTTCACGGTAATATTCAATCCAAAATTTATTTTCTCGCTCGACCCAAAAACGAATCCTAATTTTTACTTTTGCCTTTGTTTTGGGGTCATCACGATTCCCGTAAAAATTAAATTCTCGTTTCTTTTGGTCATAGTCTCCTTTAAGTGCGATAAAATCGTTTGTGAAACTATCGAATCCTACCAAGAAAAACTTTTCTTCAACTCCGTGATACCCAAGATAGAAATTGTAATCAAACTGAATTCCCGACTGGGTTTCGACCTTATTTTCAATTTGAAGAATACGGTAGTTTAAAATAAAGCTTGCGTTGGTTGTTCCTTTTGCATACTCTTCTGTCTTATCGTGCTGAAAGGAAATCAAAAGGCGAAATTTACCAGCAAACTGACCAATATACTGATGTTCTGGGGTTATTGAATAATACTTTTGGAAAAAAACGGGGTCGATTTGAGCCTTAATGCAAGAGATTCCAAAAAAGCATACTGCACTTAGGCAAAATATCAAAACCCTCATCTTTCATAAAAGCTAATCTACAACTCCATTACGTTTAATGACGTCTCGGGCAATCACTAATTTTTGAATTTCTGATGTCCCTTCGAATATCCTATTTATCCTTGAATCTCTGTAAAACCGTTCGATAGGTAGTTCACGTGAATAACCCATCCCACCGAAAATTTGCATAGCGTGGTCGACACAAACATCTAAAGCATTAGAACTTACAAGTTTTACAATCGCCGAAAGCCGAGGTGTACATTCACCACGGTCGTATAACCAAGCTGTTCTATAAACAATACTTTCGGTTTCATATATAAGAGCTGCCATTTCCGCCAACATAAATTGAACTGCCTCGAAACTTGCTATGGGCTGACCGAATTGTTTTCTTTCTTTCGCATAATTTGTGCTCATTTCGAGCAACTCTTTGCATGCACCTAAACAAGCAGCGCCGAGCCCAAGTCTGCCAGCATCGAGCGTCTTCATAGCAGTAAGAAAACCTTTACCGTCCCGACCAATAAGGTTTTCCTTTGGTATTCGAACCCTATCGAAATTCAAAGCGGAAGTTTTACTCCCGCGCAAACCCATCTTCTTTTCTGGCGGTCCAGATGAAAATCCCGGGGTACCTTTTTCGACTACGAACAAAGAAATGCCCAAATTCGTTCTGGCAAAGACCGAGAATACATCGGCAAAGGGTCCGTTCGTAATCCAAAGTTTTTGTCCTTCTATTACCCACTCATTTCCGTCGAGGAAAGCTCTGGTTTGCAAATTAAAAGCATCTGAACCAGCATTAGGCTCTGTCAAAGCGAAAGCTGCTATCTTTTTCCCCGAAGTTAAATCTGGGAGCCATTTTTGCTTCTGTTCTTCGGATCCGCCGATATAAATCGCATTCGTTCCGATTGAAACGTGGGCGCCTATGAAAGTTGCTGTCGAAAGACAAGCCCGTGAAATCTCCTCTTGAATAATACAATATCCGATTTCACCAACACCAGACCCACCATATTCTGGTGGAAAAGGAGCACCAAGCAACCCAAGGTCTGCAACAGCACGAATAATATGTTCGGGAATTTCTTCTTCTTCGTCAATTTTAGATGCGATGGGTTTCAATTCGTTGGTGGCGAAATCGCGAACCATTTCTCGCAACATATTTTGTTCTTCGGTAAAGGTAAATTCAATCATAACACTCCCAATTTTTCTATTTTTGATGCTCTATGAAATTCAAGATACTTTCGCCTCCATCCACAGCAATTGTTTGTCCATTAATCCAATAAAAGTTCTCATCGGCAAGTTTAGCCACAACTTTGGCAACATCTTCTGGAACAGTATTCCTATTAAAAGGATTGTGTTCTCGAGCGTATTCAAGCATTTTTTTAAATCCCGGGATTTTCTGTGCTGCGGGTGTATCGGTCAAACCAGCCATAATAGCATTTGCAGTAATTCTATATGGAGCAAGTTCAACTGCTATTTGTCTTATGTATGCTTCGAGAGCTGCTTTGGCAGCAGATATAGCCCCATAGTTCATCATTGCCCTTTGCGAACCAATACTTGTCATTGCGAAAATTCTTGCATTACGAACCAAAAGTCTTTCACGAAATAAGTCTTGAACCCAGTAAACAAGACTATTAGCCATAACATCCATTGTCATTTCAATTTGCTTTTTTGTTGCCATTTCCTCAAAATTCTCGGCGAAAAATTTCTTTATCGCACCAAAAGCTAAAGAATGTAAAAAAACACGAAGTTGAGGATTGTCCTCGGCTTGAAATTCAGATTTTATCTCTTGAATTATCTCTTTTCTTTTCACATCATCAGCTGCATTGGCGTTGAAAAATCGCGACTTAACTCCAATATTTTGCAAATATCGGCAGAATTCTTCTGCCTTCTCTTTGTTCGACCCGAAATCTAAGTGGACCCCGTAAATGTTATACCCAAGTTTTGCAAGTTCGATTGCAGTGGCTTTGCCAAATCCGCTCGATACACCAAGAATTAAGGCATATTGATTAGTTGTATAAGCTTTAACCATAAATGTACCCACTTAATGATTTGAATGGTAAGCTATAATAACAGAATTTTTTGTATGTTTTTCGGAAACAAACACCACTGGCTCTACAAGATTAAAGATTAATACTCACGGTAAAATTTGAAGCGATAATCCTTTACTTCCGCATTCTCTTTGATTTTGTTAAACCATATAAAATAGGCACTTTGCCTCCAATTCGAGGTAATTTGCTGAATGTTCTTTTTGAGTTCTTCTTTTATTAAATTATCGGATGGAACACTTTTTCGGAACACTTCGACAATGTAATAGCCTCTTTCACCCCTAAAAGGAGTAGAAATAGTATTTAAAGGAAGCATAAATATCTTTGTAGTAAAAACCCAATCCTGCCCTATTCCCGCAATAAAACCATTATTTTTCAAGTCCAACCATTCGTAGTAAGGTAGTGTTGAATCGATTTCCCTAAAATTAGCCAAAGTTCCCAAGTTCTTCAATTTGTTGTAAGTTTCTTCGGCTTTGCTGGACAAAATATCCAACTTTTTCCTTTTTTGAAGTGTAAACGTTATCCGCTCCCTGAGGTCTTCCAACGGTTGATAACCAGCTTTTCGTTCGTCGACAACTTGGGCAACGACAATTCCTTGGTCCGTTAGCTCAATCGGTTCTAAAACATCGCCTACTTTACTTTCGAAAACCATTGCAGTTAAATAATTAGAACCAAGAGTTGGCCTTGAAATATCGAAAAAATCAGTTGTTCTAACGGTCAAATTATATTGCTTGGCAACGGTGTCGAAAGGTACTTCATCCAAAACCTTTTCGCGGAAAAGTTTAGCATCGCGATGGATGGCTTTTTCAGTTTGTCGAGAAACTTGAGGTAAAAACTTTATAAAACTATATTTATATTCCTCGCTCTTTTTATCCCAAACCTTAATGATATGGTAACCAAATTGAGACTCGACTGGTCCAACAATTTCTCCGGGTTTCGCAGCGAAACAGGCATCTTCAAAAGGTTTGACCATCATTCCTTTCCCAAAATACCCGAGGTCGCCTCCATTCATAGCAGACCCCCTATCTTGGGAATATATCTTTGCTAAATTAGCAAAATCTTCTCCTGCTTTCGCTTTCTTAAGAATGCTCTTTGCAGAGGTTAAAGCACTATCTTTATTATTTCCAAATTCAATCAAAATATGGCTTGCCCGAACGACGGTGTTTTCACCCTTTCTTACATCTTCCAGCCGAATAAAATATGTTCCTTCGTTAGTTTGGATTGGACCAACAACTTGCCCAATAGGAATAGTAGTGATGTATGGGGCAAGTTGTAATGGTAAATCTTTTGCAAGTTTATATTCAGAAATTTCACCGTTATGTTCACTAAATTTTCTCTCGAAAAGCTTCGACCTTCCTTCGATATCGGTTAATTCTTCGAGTTCTTTGGCAAATCGGTTAATGCTTTTAAGAACATTTTGAGTATCTTGAAAAGATGGTTGAATTTTAAAGATTACATATTTAATTTTTCTTTTATGTTTTTCCGGAAAGAAACGCTTGTTTTCATCATAATATTTTTTTATTTCTTCGTCGCTTACCTTAACCTTCTCGTCTGGGACATTTTTAATATCAAAGAAAATAACCCGTACATCGGCAGTAGCATTATCAACAATATACTTTTCTTTTGCATAGGAAGGAGACACAAACGAGGAAGCAATCGAAACGAGAGTCTTAACCCCATTCTGTAATTTCTCTTTCCTCAAGTAATTTTCGATATTGAGAAGGTCCTTTTTGAATTGCTGGACTATTCGCTGTTTTTCTTCTTGCGGAACTTCGGCAGGTAAACGATTTAGAATAACATCAGGATTGGTAATAATTTCAAGATAAGTTTGCCTTTGAAAATTTCCAGCAGAATCGGTAAAAGGTTGGCGAAGATACGAAGGTGGGTCGTCCAACAATACATCAAGAATTTCTTCATCCGTTACTTTAATACCAATTTCTTTTGCTTGTTGCTTAAGTAAAATTTCTTCAAACATTTCGGTCCAAGTTGACTTTCGAATTTGAAGCTCATCGATTGGATTTCCTTCGGGATTTTGCTTCCTTTGAAGTTCGAGTTGCTCTCGAATCTTCTCTTCGTACTCACGATACAAAAGTTTATCACCATTTATCTTTGCCAACTCGGCAGTTTTATAATCCATCCCCTGTTGTAGAATACCACCTATATCTGCATCGGTAGCAACCATAAAACCAACAAATATCACAACAAATATTCCTATTGCAATAGGCGATATCTTTCTAATTCTTTCAAAAGTTCCCATCAGAATATATATCCAAAATTATAAATACATAAGATTACAAATTTAGGAAAATGTTCTTGTAAATCCAAAGATAAGAAATAAATCGATTGGTACTTAGAGGATTAATACAAGACTTTTGCAGTAAAGATTTTAAAGGGAGATGAAACCTTATTTAATCGAAATTAATTGGAACCGTGAAAGAAAAAGTACTTCCTTTTCCGGGTTCGCTTTCGACCCAAATTCTTCCATTGTGCAAACGAATCAATTCATAGCACAGAATAAGCCCCAAACCTGTCCCATATTCCTTTTCCGTTCCAACCGTTGCAATGTTATGTTCGATTTTAAAAAGCTTACCTTGTGTTTCTTTTTCTATTCCAACCCCATAATCGATAATAGAAACTTTTAATGCGGGCATATTTGCTTCGTAGAAATGCTCAACTTTCACAATGATTTTACCACCACGATAAGAGTATTTTATCGCATTAGACAAAAGGTTACGGATAACAGTCGAAATCAGATTCCTATCTAAAAACACCATAAAATCGACATTATTATCGTAGATAATTTCGATGGATTTGCTTTTTGCTGCTGGTTCAATAAAACGAATCACATCGACTATAAGAAGATTAATATTTACCCATTCTGGGCGGAAACTTACTCTACCAGTTTGCGTCTTTGCCCAAGTTAAAAGATTTTCGAGCAAATTTTTTAGCAAATTCGATGTTTTGTAAATGTGCGATACATACTCCCGGATTTTTTCTGTAGAAAATGTGTCGAAAAACCGTTCGAGTATCTCGGAATCTGTTAGAATCGACTGAAGTGGATTCTTTAAGTCGTGCGCTAATATCGTAAAAAACTTATCTTTTGCCGAATTAGCTTCGCGAAGTTCAGCTTCGGACCTTTGGAGCTTTTCATTCAAAACTATTAGTTTTCTACTTTCTTCCGCAAGTGTGTCGTTTAAAATTTTTAACTCGTAATTTGCTTGCTCAAGTATTTCTTGTACACGGCGGTGCTCTTCTACCTCGAATTTATATTCTTCCAATGCAAACTGAAGGTCCTTTGTTCTTTCGTCAACTTTACGCTCCAACTCTAAGTTTAAATTTCGTAGTCGCTCCTCGATTTCCTTTCTTTCGGTTACATCAATGAAAAAATTCAATATCCCAACGAGATTACCATCGAAATCTCTATATCCAGCTTTGAAAATAAGGAAATCCCGATATGTTCCGTCCAAGAGATAAACCCTTTCGTCGTAACAGTCAACTTTTTCTGAATTTAAAATAGCCCGATTCTTTTCGAAATGTTTTTTCAAATATTCTTCCGAAAAAATTTCGGGATATTCAGTAATCTTCTTGTAAACAACTGCTCTCTTTTCAATCTCTAAAATTTGTGTATTAAAGTATTTATTGCACCGCAAAAATTCCCCTTCGATATTTTCGAAAAAAACTGGAATAGGAAGATTATCCAACAATACATTCAAAAATGCATCGATATCGTAAACCTTTTGTTCGAGCGATTTTTCCTTTGTAACGTCGCTAATTATTCCAACAACAGATGAAATTTCTCCTTCCTCTGTCAAAAAGAAACCCGTTTCCCTAACATACCTTTCCAATCCTTTTGCGTCCTTTACACGGTAAACAAAAGAATAAGGTGCACAACTATCGCAATGCTTTTGAAAGATCTCAACATATTTTTCTTTGTCAAAAGGAGAAATTTTTTCTAACCATTTTTCTCTACTTGTTAATTCGTCCGGCGAGTAACCGAAAAGCTCCTCAACATTCTCGGTCCAAATTACTTGCCCTGTTTTCCAATCCCTTTCGAAAACAGCTTGTAACGTCGCTGTTGTAACAAGGTCGAACCGCTGTTTCCATTTCCTTAATTCAATTTCATTTCTTTTCTTCTCTGTAATATTATAACCAACAACCAAAATCCCAGAAAATTCTTCTCGATAAAAAAGTGGAACTCGTTCGACTACAAGATGAAATTCTTTTTCTGTGTCCAGCCTAATTTTCTCTTCCAAACTATTCAATGGACGCAATGTTTTCGCAACATCATATCCTTTGCTTCTACAATTTTCTGCAATTTTCGATGGGAAAACGCTTTCTACAAGTTTTCCTTCGACTTTTTCCTTGCTCAGTGAAAATTGAGAATAAAGAAACTGGTTCGCTCGAATAACTCGAAACGATGTATCTAAACAATAAACAAAATAGGGAATATTATTAAAAACTATTTCCAAATCTGAAAAAGTTTTGACGAGTTGCTTAATTTTTTCAATCTCGGAAGTTTCGAATAAAATCACCCCTAAAAATTTGTTTATCGCCTTGCCTATCTTGTAAAAAAGAAAGTGAATTTCCAAACCCGAACCCAATTCGGACAAATAAATTTGCTTTAAAGAATAACAAAATTCAGCGGTCTCCAAATCTGACTTAATATCATCGAATTTAAAACCTAAATGCTGGATTTTAACTAATTCAAAATGCCCAAAATCAATTTTTTGGCTTAGGATTAAAAATTCAGTGTTCGATAATTCAATGTCCCCGTTGGTATCGAAAATAAATAAAGGGAGAGGAAATTCTTGGAAAGCTCTGAATGGTTCCTTTTCTTCCTCTTTTAATTCACTTATCCTTTCGCAAAAAAATGGATAATTTTTAATTAAAAAGTCTTGGCTTAAAAGATTATGAATAAAGCGAAACCACTCACTTTTGTGCATTACAAACATCCACCAACTCCTACCTTCCTCAAATCAAAAGATTTTCTAAGAAAAAATCATACCAAATTTTCTGAGTTAAAATCTTTTAAACTAAAAAATATCGAACGAAGATATATTTCTTCCTCTTGGAAATGGTATTTTTCAAGTTTGCCTTATCTAATTTAAAAAATCCAAAACAAAAGCGAAATATTCCATTTGGCAAATTATAACCGTAATATTAAAAGTATATTAGAATTTTTTATATTTGTCTTTATGAAAAATCTTTTCGAACTTTATAACTTAGTCGACTATTTTATAGTTGCCCACAGAGGAGCAAGCGGAACAGCACCAGAAAATACACTCGCTTCGTTTTCCGAAGCAATAGAATCGGGTGCTCATTTTATCGAGCTGGATGTTCAATTCACTTCCGACGCAGTTCCAATAGTTTTCCACGACAAAGGCTTGAGCCGAACTACTAATGGTATGGGATTTGCAAGCAAAATGACATTTTCACAACTTCGTCAGCTCGACACTGGCAAATGGTTCTCATCAAAGTTCGAAGGCGAAAAGATTCCCACTTTGAAAGAAGTCTTTGAACTAATTCACAATAAAATACTCCTTAATCTGGAAATTAAAAATCTGGGCGACGAACTCGAAAAAAAGATAAACAACATTGTAAATTTGATTAAAGAATACGATTACATTGATAAAGTTGTTATATCGTCTTTTTACTACGATTTTTTATTACTTTTCAAAAAGCTTGCACCTAAAATTCCTACTGCTTTAATTCGTATCCCTCGGGATAAAACTTTACCATCTTCTTTGGCAACGAAGTTTAAAGCCGAAGGTTTTGTTTGCTCGGTAGAGGAACTCAACGAAACTGTTGCTCAAGACGCAAAAGAACACGGACTTTTTGTTGGCGTTTACTCGGTCGACGACGACGCAAAATTGGAATATGTGTTAAATTTTGATATTAAGGCAATTGTAACCAATTACCCTAAAAAAATTATTCAAACACTTAAAGATAAATATCAAGTTCGTATTTGAAAATCAAAAGAATCGAATAACTTTGATTTACTAAATCAAAAAAATTATACCAAGTACTAAATTTATTCTAAATCAGCATCGATTTTTTTACGGAAAATGAGCAAAGATACTTCTTTTCCAATTTTTTTAGATTGGATTTTTTTAAGTTAAATTAGTCAAAGCAAAAAATTCGTAATACTTTCAAAGGAATAATCCTAGAATTACCAGACTGCCGAAAATTGTTATACATACTTAGAAAACATATCAATTTAATAGAAAACTTGTCCTTTTCGAATTTAATTTTACTTGACTAAACTCGGAAAAAAATTCATTAAATTTTTAAAACTTTTATTCAACACAAGTTTCAATTTCTTTTACTTTTTTTAATTTGAAAAATTATGAATTCCAAAATAAGAAAAACTCGATTTAAGACGAAGTATATATTTATTTTTGGTGGTGTTGTATCTTCGCTTGGGAAAGGAATAGCTGCGGCATCTCTCGGTTTACTTTTAAAGCAAAGAAACCACAAGGTTACGATAATGAAGCTCGACCCTTACATCAACGTCGACCCGGGCACAATGAATCCTTACCAACACGGCGAAGTTTACGTTACCGACGACGGTGCAGAAACTGACCTCGACCTTGGACATTATGAACGCTTCTTGGCTTACTCTTTAGGCAAAGAAAACAATACAACAGCTGGTCAAGTTTATTATACTGTTATCACAAAGGAACGAGAAGGACAATTCCTTGGCAAAACAGTTCAAGTAATTCCCCATATCACAGATGAAATAAAAAGAAGAATTTCTGTTTTCGATGGATCCTATGAATTTGTCATTGTTGAAATTGGCGGAACTGTTGGTGACATCGAATCATTACCTTTTTTGGAAGCAACAAGACAATTTGCCATCGAAAGAGGACCCAAAAATGCAATTAATATTATTTTGACTTATGTTCCATATATTAAAAGTGCAGGCGAGTTGAAAACCAAGCCTACGCAACACTCTGTCAAATCGCTAATGGAACACGGTATTGTACCAGATATAATAATTTGTAGAAGCGAAACCAAACTTTCTAAAGAAGTAAAGTCCAAAATTGCATTGTTTTGCAACGTCGATGAAGAGTCTGTAATTGATTTATATGATGTTGAAACAATTTACGAAGTTCCTCTAATTCTTTCAAAAAGTAATCTCGACCAAATTGTACTAAAAAAGTTAAATATTCCAATCAACACTTTAAATTTAGACGAATGGAAAGCCTTTGTCAAAAGAATTAAACAACCCCTTTATAAAGTTAAAATTGGATTGGTCGGAAAATATGTAAAATATCGTGACTCTTACAAAAGTATACTCGAAGCATTCATTCACGCTGGCTCTATCAACAATACAGCCATAGAGCTCGAATTAATTGATTCCGAAGAACTGAACGATAGCAATTGTGAAAAATTTCTAAGTAATTTAGATGGTATTTTGGTCGGACCGGGCTTTGGCAAACGAGGTATTGAAGGAAAAATCTCCGCAATTAAATATGTTCGCGAAAACAAAATACCTTTTTTTGGAATATGCTTGGGTATGCAATGTGCAATTATTGAATTTTCACGGAACGTCTGTGGGCTCGAAAATGCTGATTCAACTGAGTTTAACAAAAAAACCAAGTACAATGTTATAGATTTGATGGAAGAACAAAAAAAGATTTCAAACAAAGGCGGAACAATGCGGTTGGGACAATATCCTTGTGTGGTTAAAAAAGGAACTCTGAGCTACGAAGCTTACGGGCAAGAGTTGATATTTGAACGACACCGCCACAGATACGAAGTAAATACTAAGTTCCAAGATATATTCGAAAAAAATGGAATGATAATGAGCGGACTTTCCCCCGATGGTAAATTAATTGAAATGATAGAACTAAAAGACCACCCTTGGTTCATTGGAGTTCAGTTCCACCCCGAATTGAAGTCCCGAGCTGTTACAGGTGCTCCGCTCTTCATTGGATTTATTAAAGCTGCTTTAAATTATCGAAAAAATAAATCACAAAATATGGAGTAAGTATGAAATTTCTGCATTTTATTGTTTTGACTTTACTTGTAATTTTCTTAATTCCAGCTTGCAAAACCTCCAAGGTAGAGAAAGAGAAAGAACCGTGGATTAGTACCCCATCTGGCTTGCAGTACTATGATATCGTTGTAGGTAAAGGAGATACTCCAAAACCCAGACAGAAAGTTACAATCAATTTCATTATGAAAACAGAAGACGGAACGGTCATCGAAAATACATATTCAAGTGGTATTCCGATGTCTTTTATTCTTGGTAACAAAGATGCAATCGAAGGCTTAGAAGAAGGGGTTTCGACAATGAAAGTTGGAGGTAAGCGTAAGCTTTCGATTCCTCCACAACTTGGGTTTGGTAAACATTCTTTTCGAGGTGTACCACCAGATTCCAAACTCTTAATTGAAGTAGAATTAATGAAAATAGAATGATACAACCGAAATATATTATCCTATTCGAAAACAACTTTTTTCGAAGCCTATTCCCTTTTTACCTACTCCACTTGCAATGGGAAGTTCGTTGTGGTTGTCTTCGAATTTTCGAAAAAGTCCAGAAAGAATTTCCAGAGGCAAATTTAATTTTCTATTCCGAAAGAGCTAACTATCTCGCTCTATTTCAAGAAAAGTACTGTTTTCACCAACCAAAACTAATTGATGGTAACCTTTTAGTTCTAAACTCTGGGATTCTCCCTTCAAAGGAATTTTGGTCTTCTTTACAAAAAAGTTACGAAATTTACCTTAAAGAAAGCCCACCGTTCAAATCGGTAATTTTCAGCTCCGATGGCCTTCCACTCGCACTTTATATAACTAAGGATGAAATCTTAAATCCGAACGAATTCGACATAAAATTCTACACAATTTTACCGAGCAAATATTCCGAAAAAATACCACAACTTGAAATACCAAGACCAAAAATTTTAAACTTTTTGTGGGATGCAATTGAATTTAACTCTTTTGCAATTTTGGACGACTTTAGATACTACAAGAACTTTGCCGATTTCGATGAACTTCGAAAACAAAATGTTTTTATTTACAACCAAGATTATATTAAAATTGGGAAAAACTGTAGCATTGCTCCTAACGTTGTTTTGGATGCTCGGAAAGGTCCAATTGTTATCGGAAACAACGCAACAATTCAGCCCTTTGTTTATATAAACGGTCCCGTTTTTTTAGGAGAAGATACAACCGTAAAAGCAGGTTCTATGATTTACGAAGGAACATCAATCGGAGAAGTTTGCAAAGTTGGTGGGGAAATAGAGAACTCGATTATACAAGCTTATTCTAATAAACAACATTATGGTTTTCTTGGGCACTCTTATATCGGTGAATGGGTTAACATTGGCGCTGGAACGACAACATCGGACTTAAAAAATACATACGAAACAATTAGTGTCCGAATTGAAAACGAAACTTTCGACACTGGCAGGACTTTTTTAGGTTTGATATGTGGCGACCATACGCGAACTGCAATCAACACCTCTTTCAACACTGGAACAATTACTGGTATATGTTGCAATATCTATCATCACGGTTTACTTTCCAAGTATATTCCATCTTTTACATGGGGCGGGAAAAAAGGTGAATCTATCATTGGAAATTTCGAAAGAACAATAGAATCAATCGAAACAATGATGGGCCGCCGAGGTAAAAAGCTGAACGAAACGGAAAAGAAAATTTTGGAAATGGAATTTACAAGACAAAAAGCCAAATCGAGATAAATTTTCTACCTTCTTGCGGAAAAATATGTATCTTTAGCTACACCAATAATCTCATCGTAACCGCCAAAGGCTGGATTTCGGTAGTAAACAAAAGCAAAAAAAGTATGCCCACTCGTTACGGTATTACCTTCCAATTCATCGTAAGATAAACTCTCAATTTTACCATCATCGGTTATTACCCCAGTTGCATATAAATAATTATGTCGAGCACGGCGAACCCATTGCCTAAGCTTATAAACCCTTTCGCGGTCATCGTAAAACATCTTCCATTCGACAGATGGTGTCCAATTATTGAAAGAACCAGAAATAAAAACTTCATCCTTAACCTCCCACCCTTCGGTATCGAGAACAAATTCAAGATATACATATTCATCGTAATTTGGAGAAATGAATGTAGTTGTCATTGCTCCGTCATCGTGAGGCTCGAAAAAACTTCCTCGACGCCGTATATCCGAAAGAGGAAGGCGAATCGGAGCATTTAACGATGGGAAAAGAACTAAATTGGTTAAATCTATGACCCTATATCCATTTTCAGCTGGTATTCCCCCTATACGGAAAACTTTACCACTACGGATGAAACCAAAAATTTGTGTATCGAACTCATATTTATACTTGTAAACATAATTTGTCGAAAGATACTGAGAAATAAAAAATGGTTCATTCCAGCGATGATTTCTATAGAGTCCCACGCTGTGAATGTAGTTATCGACAATGCCCGACGAAGACTTAGAATAAACTAACGCCTCGATATGAAATGCCGAAGCAGTAACATTTCTTTCGGGGGTGTAAAAGTCAGAATAAAACCGTAATTCACAATTGACTAAAGGTAAGACAACAAAAAATTTTGCTTCTGCAAGCGATTTTTCTGGGTCGTTATAATCGAACAGTTTTACTTTCCAGTTGCCGGCGTATTTAAATTTTATTTGCTGATTTGGAATTTTTAAAGTACCACGAAAATTGTAATATCTCGAATGCGAAGGTCCAGCTTGCCAAAAAATATCGCTTGTCCTGTAATTCGATACTTCATTTATAAAAACATTTTCATTCTCTTTCCAATCGTAACTACAATGGAAGAAACGAGCAAAGAGATTTGGAGGGACTTGCGATGCAACATCGAATTCGACTACCAGCTGACCTCCGGAAAAATCTTGAGAAATTGTCCCCTTATCATCTCTGATAATTATTATTGGGGGAAATTGTTCGCCTTGTTCCCCATAAATCCTTATAAATCTAACAATTGGTTTATCCTTCGGGGTAATTAAATCGTCGTTTTGAATCAAAGAATTACCACAAAAAACATCGCAGCAATGAAGAATAAGAAATACTTTCATCAATGCAAAAAGAAGCATTATCGAAAATTTAACTTTCATAAAACAAAACAATTTACAAAATTTCGCTCAAAATTTTCAACAGATGTAAGTAAAACAATAAGAATTAGGAAAACAATATAGAATTTTGGTCCTTCCTTATACTCTCTTCGTATAAAACAAACATATTGGGGAAAAAATTTACCCAAACTTGAAAATAGTTTACCTTTAAAATACTGCATCGCAATAAAATGCGAAACTTTTCTATTATTTTTGCTTTTTTAGTAAAGGAACGAAAAATGAACTACGATTTTTCCCACACCAAAGAGAAGCAAAAATCTAAAAATACCAACGAAAAGTTTGTTCTATTTCAATTAGGAAAGAACAAATATTGTATCCCAGTGCACTTGGTTAACGGAATAATAAAAATGCCGGAACTTACCGTTTTACCAGGTCAGCCCCCCCAAATTCTGGGTATGTTTACTTTAAGAGGTGTAATAATCACGGTTATTAGTTTAAGAAAAAAGTTCAACTTGCCGTCGCTTGAAGAGGAAAATCTCCAATTGATATCTACCTTAAAAGAACGTAAACAAGACCATATTAACTGGATAGATGAATTAATTAAATCTACAATTGAAAGAAGACCATTTACTCTAACAACAGACCCCACAAAATGTAAATTTGGGCAATGGTATTATTCTTACCAAACTGATAACTACTTTTTTCAAACACTTTTGAAAGAGTTCGAAGAACCACACTCGAAGATACACAAAATTGGAATAAAAGTAGAAGAATTAAAATCGCGACAAGAATTTGACCTTGCAATGAAAGTCATCGAGGAAACTAAAAATAACGACTTGAAACTTATGGTGGACCTTTTCGATAAAGCCGAGCTATTACTTCAAACAAAAGTTAAAAAAACGTGTATCGTTATTGGTGGTGAATTCCAAGGGAAAGCAATCGAAGTGGATAAAGTTTTGGCTGTCGGTGAAATCGATTTCAAATTGTCCGATACCTCTGAAACGCCATCCGAACACTTAGAGTACACAAAAAGAATTGGAAAAAGTAATTTATTCGATGGAATGATTATCGAGTTGAATTTGGCTAACGTTTTGAATTAGTGTTCTTTGCTATCGTTACTTTAAATATTTTTATTGGTTTTTTGGGAGTTCCATCCAGACTATCGAATTTGTAGGGTATAATCTCTTGCCCTGCAATAGTTTCGATAACTTCTATTCCTTCGACGACTTTACCGAATATTGTGTATTTCTTTTCAAGAAATTCAGCCTCTTCCAAACAAATAAAAAATTGGCTCAGATTCTTATTTGGTCCACTATTTGCCATTGCAACAGTTCCATAAGTATAGCCAACATTGTAAATGTAGGAGTTGGCTTTTATTTCATCGGGGAAAAACCCACCGTAAATACTTTTCCCTCCTTTACCCCACTCGTCCTTTTTGGATTTAAATTTTGTTGTCCCGTCACCCATTTGTATCAAGAAATTTTTTGCAATTCTATGAATTAAAGTATTATTGAAGTATCCACTACGAGCAAGCGAGACAAAATTTTTAACAGTCAGCGGTGCGTCCTTACCATAAAGGGCTAACTTGAAAGGTCCAAAACTTGTCCAAATTGTCGCATAATGAGTTATCTTAATAGAATCTGGATTTAATTGTATGTCGAATTTTAATCTGCTAATTGGGAATTTTTCTTCAACTTTTCCTTCAATACTGGGACGAACAGTTTGGTTAACCTCCTTATGCGTTTGTTTTTCGCAGGAAAAAAAAGCAGAAACTAAGAGTATAAGGAAAGCAAATTTCAACATAAAGCTAACGCAAATATAATAGAACCTAAGACAATTCTATAAACGATAAAAGGTAATGTCGATTTTGTTTTAAGGAAGTTCAAAAGAAAAGCTATCGCCAAGTAACCAGAAAAAAAGGAAACTATCGAAGCTACAAGAATGAAACCTATGTCCTCGCTTGAAAAATATTTAAAATTTGTATAGAATTCGTAAACCCCGCTTACAAAAATTGCTGGAATACATAATAGAAAAGAAAAACGGGCTGCTTCGTCGCGTTTGATATTTAAAAACAAGCCAGCTGTTATAGTTGCCCCCGAGCGCGAAACGCCCGGAATCAAAGCTAACGATTGAGCAAAACCAATTATTATTGCATCGAAAACATTTATTTCATCGAGGCTTTTTTTGAACTTCCCCGTTTTTTCTGCGATAAACAACAAAATAGCAACAAGAATAAGAGTTGTTGCTATCACGAAATTATTTTTCGTAAAATCACCTTCGATAAAATCTTTGAATAAGTACCCAAGCGAAAAAATAGGTACCGAGCCAAATAGTATCAGTAAACCAAGTCGAAAGTTCGAATTAACTCTTGAACTATTGGTAAAAGAAGGTGCAAAAATATGTTTTAAAAAATCTGAGGGAATTTCGATTACTTCCTTCCTAAAATAAATAAGGAGTGAAAGCAAAGTCCCAAGCTGGATTGTAGCCATCGAAGCAGTCCACAGATGTGGGTCTTCTATCAACTTGCTTTGTAGTAGTTTCGCAAGTAATGTCATATGGGCTGTACTGCTAATTGGAAGAAATTCGGTCAGTCCTTGAATAATTCCGATAATGAGTGCATAAATCAATTCCATATCTTTAAACAATTTGGAAAACAAAAAATTTCAAATATTTAGTCTCTGGCATTGGTAGATAAATCGGATGGTCGGGGGATTGTGTCCCTTTATAAATCACATTTAAAGCTAATTTTTGCGAATAAGCAACATCTTTCAACAACTTTAAGAATGTTGTTTCATCAACATACATCGAACAACTTGCAGTTGCAAAAAAGCCACCAGACTTCGTAACCCTCATTCCATATTTATTGATTTGTCTATACCCAACTAATGCAGATTGAACATTCTCTTTGCTTTTGGTAAAAGAAGGTGGGTCCAAGACCACCAAATCCCATCTCTTTTTCTGCTTATATGATTCACGCAAAAAATCAAGTGCATCGGAAACTATAAATTCAGCATTAACATAATGATTTATCGCAAAATTCCTTCGAGCAATTTCAATTGCCGATTCTGAAATATCGACTAAAGTGATGTGCTCGGCTCCGCCTTTTGCCGAATTCAGTGCAAAACCCCCAAAACTCGAAAAACAATCGAGAACTTTCGAACCAGAGGATATTTGTCGAATAAAGAGTTTGTTAAGTTTTTGGTCGAGAAAAAGCCCAGTCTTTGGACTCGACAATAGATTAACAACGTAGTGTATTCCATTTTCCTCGACAATTATCTCCGAAGGAATATCACCATAAAGCACTTTCTCATATAAATCCAAGCCTTCGTATTTCCTAAATTTGGTGTTATTTTTTGCCAGGATTCCTTTGGTGGAAGGAAAAATTTCGAGTAAGCATTCTACAAGAAAATTCGTTAGTTTCTCCATTCCAGCGGAGTTGGCTTGAAGAACAAAATAATCGCCATACCTATCGATAATAAGACCGGGGAGCAAATCCGATTCGGAATAGACCAGTCTGTAACAACGTTCGTCGGGGAAAATTTTTTTTCTTAAAAGATGTGCTTTTACAAGTCTTTGCCTAATTGTGTCTCGAAGCGATTCCAGCTTTTCAATTTTCAAAAGACGAAGAGTAATGAGACTATGTGGATTGACAAAAGCAAGTCCAAAAGAAACGCCATCTTTTGTTACAACTTCAACAATTTCTCCGGGCTCGACGTTCGAAACTGATGAGATTTCATTATTGTAAATCCAAAGGTAACCCGATTCAATTCTTGGATTCCTTGTTTTCCGTAGGCGAATTTTTGTCATTTTCAAATTCGGAGTTTGGTTCAATTTTGGGAAGAAGTGAAATTTGTTCGTGGAAAAGAAAGATACCACCAATAATTACTTGTGAAAAATAATTTAAAGCGTGGGTTACCGTTGCAAAAGCCAAAGCTTCTTCGAGGCTAATGCCATAAAGTTTATTTAAAGTATTTTGCACAAGAAAATGGTAGAAACCAATCGCACCGGGTGTCGGTGCAATTGTATATCCAATTCCAGAAACGACAATAAGTAAAATCGAATCGTCGAAACCAAGATTGTATTTATCGACGAATCCAAAAGAAAAAAACATAAAATATAGAGGTAAAGTATAAAGAAACCAAATAAGTAGGGACTCGACAAAAAGTTGAAAATACTGAGATGGTTGCTTGATAATTCTTAAACCAAGAAAGAATTTATCGAACAAGTCGTTCAATCTATTGAAAAATTTCAAAGAAAATGGCTTAATAATTCTTAAAAGTAAAAAATTTACCCAATTCCGATAGAAGCTCAAAGAAGCAACAACGATAATTAAAAATGTTGGTATTAAAAGATTTTCTATATGCAAATTTGGTAAGGCAACTTTAAGTTGTTCCCGAAAAAAGTAAAAACTCAAAAGAAAAAGGAGTAATAAAGAAAATAGGTCGATAAAACGTTCGACAATGATAGTGGCGAAAGTCATAGTGAAAGAAATTTTTTCTTTGCGGCTGTAATAAAACGGACGAAGAATTTCGCCACCTCGGGGAATTATGTTATTCACTGCATATCCGGCCATCACAGCAGAAAACAAGTTCCAAGTTGATTTGGCAGTCGTAATTGGAGCAAGCATCGTTCTCCACCGCAACGCTCTCGCCCAATGGGAGCTTAACATAATCGGGACCGACAGTATAACCCAAACGTAATTTGCTGAAATAATATAAGTTGTAAGTGTATTTATATCTATTTCCTTCAACGACAAATAAATCAAAACAATAAGAATAACAAAGGAAATAAAATAATTAAGAATCTTCCCAATTCTTTTTTGTTTGGAAGACAAATTGATTTTCAATTCAACCTCAGTATTATTCGGGTCGTGCTTTCAATGTATCCCAAATAAAATAAACAACTAATAAAGCAAACATAATTAAACTTAAATATTCAGCTTCGGTACTTATTTTCCAATTTCCAACAATATCGTACAATCTAACTTTGAAGAATAATAATAAAGCGGCGATTACTCCAAAAAGTGAGGCTCCAGCAATGAACCCAGAAGCAATTAAAGTTCCTCTTTGAGCACGAGCACTTCGTAATTTCTCATCTTTTGTTTTCTCAACATAATGAGCTATTAGTCCACCAACCAACAATGGAGTATTTAGGGGCAAAGGTATATACATCCCCAATGCAAACGCAAGTGGCGAAATCCCTAACCAATTCACAAATAGAGCGATAAAAGCACCGACGAGATAGAGCATCCAATCGACCTTTGCTTCGGGGGACATTAAAGGTTGAATAACTGCTGCCATTGCATTTGCTTGTGGAGCGACCAAAGGTTCTGCCTTATTAAGTTCATTTTGGTAACGTTCCATTAATTCTTTCGATGCAGTTTTATTTTCGATTTGTAAAAGTTCTTCGTAGGTAAACTTATTTTGATTTCTTACATAATCTTCCTTTGTAAATCCATAAGATGCTTGGAGAATAAAAATAACCAGACCAACAGTTGCTGCGGAAACAATAGCACCAATGAATTTGAAACTTTCTTGTTTCAATGGGGTCGAACCAATCCAATATCCAACTTTTAAATCTGTAATGAATCCCCCAGCCATCGCCAAAGCAGTACAAACAACACCACCAATTATTAGAGCACTAACCATACCTTCGCTTCCGCTTAGCCCAACTTGGGTTAGTATGAAAGAGGACAATATCAAGGTCATCAAAGTCATACCAGAAACTGGGTTGGTACCAACAATAGCAATAGCATTTGCAGCAACAGAGGTAAATAAGAAAGAAATAATAATAACTGTTAATAAAGCTACTATAGCTTGCAATGGAGTAATATTTACACCAAAAAGGAAGAAAATAAAGATAGCAATTATGGTAAAAGCAAGCAAAATCAATAGAGTATTCATCGGAATGTCCTTCTGAGTACGAAGATTGTCATCTGATGAAACTTGTTTAGGCTTACCTTTTAGAAATCCACCAAAAGCAAGTGAAAACGCCGACAAAATAACTTTCGAGGATTTGATAACTCCTATAATTCCAGCCATCGCTATGGCTCCAATACCAATGGGTCGAACATATAAAGAAAAAATCTGTTCGGGCTGCATTGAGGCAAACAAATTGTCCCCTCCACCCGCAACAATAGAGCCAATTTGATTAATTAATGGAACTAGAACAAACCAAGATAGGAAAGACCCAATTGTTATTACTAAAGCATACTTTAACCCAATCAAATAACCAAACCCAAAAATCATCGCACTTACATTCAATTGGAAAAGAATCTTAGCTTTATCAGCCAAAACTTCTCCGAAAGGCAAAACTCTCGAAGTGAAAGTTTCTTTCCAAAAATGGAATGCAGAAAAAAGGAAATCGTATATTCCGGCTATTAAACCGCTTGTAACCAGAACCCCAGCACTTTTGCCACCCTTTTCACCTGTCACAAGGATTTCTGTAATAGCTGTTGCTTCGGGAAAAGGGAATTTGCCATGCATTTCTTTGACAAAGTATTTACGAAATGGGATTAAAAAAAGAATTCCAAGGAAACCTCCAAGAGCAGCAGCAAAGAAAATCTGAAAAAACGAGGCATCCAGTTTCAATATGTAAAGTGCTGGAATAGTAAAAACTGCACCAGCCACAATCACACCCGAAGAAGCACCAATCGATTGAACAATTACATTTTGTCCAAGAGCCTTGCTCTTATTTGCAGCTGCGGCTATTCCAACAGCGATTATAGAAATTGGAATGGCAGCTTCCATAACTTGTCCAATTTTTAAACCAGAGTATGCAGCAGCGGCAGAAAAAATTACAGCCATCAACAATCCTAAAAAAAACGAATAAGGCGTTACCTCGGGGAATCGATATTCCGGTTGAAGGATTGGCCTGTAAACCTCGCCCGGCTTAAGTTCCCTTCGGGCATTCTCTGGAAGATGAATACTGGAACTCGATTGATAATGGTCGTTTGCCATGTTGTCTCCTTTTATTTCCGAGATTTTTCGACCCAAACTTGTACAAGATTCACCAAAGTTTCAACGGTTTTATTTAAATAATTTACAGATAACCATTCGGTTTTACTATGGAAGTTTGTTCCACCAGTGAAAATATTCGGAGTAGGAATTCCTTTTTCAGTCAGCCGAGCACCATCGGTACCACCTCGAATTGGCTTCCAATATGGCTCAATTCCGCTTCGAATCACTGCCTCCCACATATTTTCTAAAACTTCTGGGTGCTTTTCAAGTTCATCGTGCATATTTCGGTATTGAAACTTTGTTTCAATCGTAATTTCAGACTTTGGATAAATCTTTTTTACATCTTCAACAATTTTTTCGAGTATTTTTTTCAACTCATCCAAACCGGGAGTTCGAAAATCACGCAACAGGAGCTTTAACGTTGATTTACCAACACCACCTTCTACAATATACGGATGTATATAAGGTTGGTAGCCCTCAGTCGTTTCTGGAGCTATGTCTTTCGGTAATCGAGCTATAATATCAGCAAGAATTCTAATAGAGTTAACCATAATACCTTTAGCAGTCCCGGGATGAATGTCCCTACCAATTATCGTTATTGTTGCTTGGTCGGCACTAAAAGTTTCCTTGTTTAACTCGCCCGGCAAATCGCCGTCAACGGTATAGGCATATTTCACATTGAATTTGTCTAAATCGAGGTATTTAGTTCCATTCCCGATTTCCTCGTCGGGAGTAAAGCATATACGTATCGTTCCATGCGGAATGTCTGGGTGGGTTTGCAAGTATTCAGCCATAGACATAATTGCTGCTATCCCCGCTTTGTTGTCAGCCCCAAGCAAAGTCGTGCCATCACTGGTTACTATCGTATGACCAATACATTTGCTAAGAAGAGGGTTTTCCGACAAACGGATGACAACATTAGGGTCCTTGGGCAAAACAATGTCCCCACCATCGTAATTTTCTATTATTTGCGGGTTTACACCTTCACCAGAAACTTCGGGCGATGTGTCCAGATGGGCTAAAAACCCAATGTAGGGAACGTCCACACCATCAAATTCAGTTGTGGACAAGTTCGAAGGAATAGTCGCCATAACGTAGCAATGCTCGTCAACTTCGGCGTCGTCGATTCCGATCTCTTTTAATTCTTCAACCAAAAGATTCGCTAAATCAAATTGAGAGCGAGTGCTTGGAGTCTCGTTGGAATTATTTTCACTCGATTGAGTATTAATTTTAGCATAAGAAATGAACCTTTCTAATGGGGTTTTACTCATTCTAAAGTCCGAATAAAAAAAAGCAAAATTAAGAATTTTTGTAAAACACAAGTTTGCTTTATAAATCAAAGGTATTCTAACAAAGAAAGTTTTCGACCAAAAAAGTTATTGAACAATTACAAATAACTTGCTTTTAATTTACTTTGAATAACAAGAAATTTTGAAATGGGTTCAAAATTTTCTCGAAACAAGTTCTTGAACTTTATCGTTCTATTTCTTTTGCAACTTTTTTAATACCTTTTCGTTTACTTAATTTGTTTATTTTTTTGTAAAAGATGAGAAAAGTCTTATTCTTCCTAATCTTTTTATCTTTCTCTGTTTTTAGTCAAGAAAAAGGAAATATTAAAACTTATTCCTTAAAAGAATGTCTCGATATTGCATTACAAAACAACCCGCAAATTAAAATTGCAGAAACAAGCATTTCCGTAGCTGGAGCGGAAATCACATCAGCCTTTGGCAATTTTCTTCCATCGGTCAATTTCTCGCTTGGTTATACGAGACAATTAAATCAGCAAGAAGTACCTAAAATTAACATCGGTGGTCAAACACTTCAAGTCGGTAAAATCGAACCTAACTCTTATAATATGGGACTTTCGGTTTCTTACGACTTGTTCGACGGATTTCGAAGGGAAGCATATTATTCCCAAGCAAAGGACAAGATGAATTCGGCATTTTCGGATTTTACCAAAGTTACCAAAGATGTAACTTTAAATGTGATTAAAGCATACGCTAATCTCGTTCGAAACAAAAAAATCTTAGAATCAAGAAAGCAAGACTTTGAAATTGGAAAAAAAGATTTAGAACGAATCCGTTCTCTTTACGAGGTTGGTTCAATCCCTTTTACAAATGTTCTTTCGCAAGAGGCTGAATTAACCAACAAAGAAATTCAAATAATAACTGCCGAAAACGAAGTCAAAAATTCGAAAGCTTACCTTTTGAGCCTTATGGGGGTTGCCCCAGAGTTATCAATTGATGTTATAGATTCGGACTTGCCGGAAGACTTCACAGACGAGGAGATAAAAAAATTTCGAGAATTGTTTTCAAACTTCGACAAAATTGTCGATAAAGCCTTTGCCAATAGGTTGGAGATAATTTCTTTAAATCAGCAAATTGAAGCTGGGAAAGCAGCTTTAACAATTGCCCGAGCCACCTACTTCCCAACGCTTTCAACCTATGGCGGTTGGTCTTGGGCAAATAGCGAGTTTAACAAATTTTCAGAGTTAGGTCGTTCCTATATTGGCCTTTCTCTTCGAATTCCTATTTTCGAGAACTTTCGAACAAATTATCAAATAGAATTAGCAAGAGCCCAATTAATTCAACTGGATATGCAAAAACTTCAAGTTGAACAAACAATTCGTAGAGAAATCATAACTTCCTTGAACAATTTAGAATCCGCCGAAAAGCAACTAATTGCTACCCGTCGTTCGCTGGAATATGCTGAAAAAAATTTCCAGAATATTTCTGAAAAATATCGTTTAGGTTCGGTTAGCTCGATTGACTATTACTATGCAAATAATCTGTTTATAAATTCAAAAATTAACCACATCAATGCTGTTATTGGTTATTACATTGCCCAAAAGGAGATTCTTTACGCAACTGGACAATTAGACAATAAGTAAAGGAAACCAAAATGATTTGCGAAAAATGCCAAAACGATTATCCTTCGTCGTACTACTTTGCAACCCCCACTATTTGCAAAGTATGTTTCGATTCGTTAACCGAAGAAGAAAAAGAACGGCTTGCAAGTTCCCGCAATTCATTCGTAAGTGGTAATGCAATTATTCTACGAGTTGGTTTTGGAAAACGTTTACTTGCTGGATTGGTAGATTCACTTTTATTGTTCGTTTTTATTTTCTTGTTTTATAATTCAACCGGCTTCCTCGACGCATATACTCAATTTTTCCAAGAATTACTGGAGGCAAGTAGCGACCAAGTTGAACAAATGCACATACAACAGGAATTTTTCGAAACGAATCGTTTAAATTTTCTATTTCCATCGTTAATAAGCATAATTTATTTTCTTTCAGAAGCCTTTTTTGGCGTTTCTTTGGGCAAAGCTCTACTTGGAATCAAAATAGCAAGGGCGGATGCTACATCAGCTTCCCCAGCCGAGCTGTGGATAAGATACTTAATAAAGAATTCGGCTAATTTGCTTGGTATCCTTTGGGCGATAAGTCTTTCGTTGGTGCTAAGCTTTTTTCAAACAATTTTGTCTTTTGCAATTCTAATAAGCTTTTTGTTAATTTTGGGACAGAATCGACAAAATTTGCAAGATATGATTGCAAAGACAGCAGTGTTCCACAAAGAAGACATAGCTAATTCAAAATGAATTGAAAAGTAAAATAATAACGGTTTAAAAATGGCTAAGCGAAAATCAAAAAAGCGAGTATTTCTTACGATATCCTTTCTGGTTATTCTTCTTCTTGTAATAACTTTAATTTTTGCCTTGCGTGCGAAAGACGAGTCAATAAAAGTAACGACCACGAAGGTCGAAAGAAGGACAATTGTTCAAAGTGTTTCAGCGGTTGGGAGGATTCAACCAGAAATTCAAGTAAAAATTTCATCTGAAACAAGTGGCGAGATAATTTACTTAGGAGTTCGCGAAGGTGATACGGTCCGACAAGGAGAAATTCTTGTGCGAATCAAACCCGATATTTTCGAAACCCAACTCGAGCAATTTAAGTCCGCTGCCGAAGCAGCTAAACTCGAAACCGAAGTGCTTCACACAGAAAAAGTTCGAGCAGAAAATGAATTAAAACGTGCTACAGAATTGTATAAAAAGGAGTTTGTTTCGAAGCAAGATTTTGAAAACGCTAAAGCAGCCTTCGAACGAGCTGTCTCGAGCTACAATGCGGGGCTATCGCGTTACGAACAGGCAGTTGCTGCATACCGACAAATGCAAAGAAGTTTCGAACGGACTACAATAAAAGCCCCTATTAATGGAATTGTAACTTCACTAACCGTTGAAAAAGGCGAAAAAGTTGTTGGGACAGCTCAAATGTCTGGAACCGAAATTATGCAAATTGCCGATTTGTCTATAATGAATGCCATTGTGGAAGTTGATGAAAATGATATTGTAAATGTCAAAGTTGGCGATACCGCAGACATCGAAGTAGATGCTATCCCCGACGAGATTTTCAAAGGAGTTGTTGTTGAAACTGGGCATAGTGCAGTGGTTTCAAAATTTGGGACCCAAGACGAAGTTGTAAATTTTAAAGTCAAAATTAGGTTTCTACAGCCCGATTTTCGACTTCGTCCTGGAATGAGCTGCAACGTCGAAATTAAAACCCAAAGAAGGGAGAATGTCTTAGCTGTTCCGTTACAATGCGTAACAGTTAGATTAGATGCCGGGAAGCAAAAATCCACAGACGTCGTCTCCAACGAAGTCGAAAAATCTTCGAACCAAGAAAAGCAAAAGAAATCAAGTATTCCTTCGGTTGTTTTTTTAAACGATAAAGGTAAAGCAAAGATGGTTCAAGTCAAAACAGGTATCAGCGATAAGGGATATATTGAAATTACCGAAGGTTTGGAAGAAGGGCAAGAAGTTATTTCAGGTAGTTTTATGGCAATTACTAAATTATTGAAAGACGGCTCCCCGATAAAAGTAGACACTTCGAAAATAAGTTTCACAGACTAAGAAGTTTGAATTTTAAAGTATAAATAATGGAACCTCTTATACGATTGATTAATATCTCGCGGGTTTACCAAGTTGGCGAAGAGCAAGTTTTTGCCCTTAAAAATATCTCGTTGAATATTTATCCAAACGAGTTTGTAGCAATTATGGGACCTTCGGGCTCAGGGAAATCGACATTAATGAACATAATCGGATGCCTCGATACGCCAACGAGTGGAGAATATTATTTAAAAGGCGAAAATGTCAGCGATATGGATGACAATGAACTTGCAGAAATACGAAACAAGGAAATTGGTTTTGTATTTCAAATGTATAATTTGCTACCGCGAGCGAATGCACTTAAAAATGTAGAGCTCCCCCTCGTTTACGCTGGGGTTTCGAAAGCCCAACGAATTGCAAAAGCACGACAAGCTTTGATAGATGTTGGTTTGGAGGACCGTATGACTCACAAACCGAACGAGCTTTCTGGTGGTCAACGACAAAGAGTTGCAATTGCCCGTGCATTAGTTAATCAACCCTCCATAATTCTTGCAGACGAACCGACGGGAAATTTAGATTCAAAAAGTGGTGCCGAAATTTTGAACCTTTTCCACCATTTATGGGAAAAAGGGAATACCATTGTTCTGGTTACCCACGAAAAAGAAATTGCGCAAAAAGCTCAGCGGATAATTCGCCTTCGCGATGGATTAATCGAAGGAGAAGAATATACTTAAACTTTAGTTTTTTATTTTTCAGTATGAGAATTCTCACGGAAATAGTTGAAAGCATCAAGATTTCTTTGGACTCAATTCGAGCAAATAAACTTCGCTCCTTCCTTGCAACTTTGGGTGTCGTAATAGGAATTTCTTTCGTTGTTCTGATGGGATGGGCAATTTCAGGCCTGGATAAAGCTTTAATGGATTCAATCAACTTAATTGGCGAAGATATGCTTTACATCGACAAATGGGATTGGTCTGGAGGTAAAAGTTGGAAAGAGGTGCGGAACCGTAAATCAATAACTTTAAGGCAAGCAAATCAGCTAATTTCCGAACTAACACTTGCTGAAATCGCTGTACCGGGTGCAACATTTTGGGGTGCAAATGCAAAGTCAGAAGGAATAGATTTTACCGGCATTATCGTTTATGGTACTACAGCAGATTATTCTCTACTTCCTTCGGGAGAAGTCGAAAAGGGACGATTCTTTACTAAATTCGAAGAACAACTTAATAAGAAAGTAGTAGTTCTGGGGCACAAAGTGGTAAGTTCGTTGTTCCCCGAGACGGACCCCATCGGAAAAATCATAAAATTGGAAGGATATGAATTCGAAGTCATCGGAGTAATGAAAAAACAAGGGACAATGCTTTTAGATTTCGTCGACGATAGAATCTATATTCCATTAGGTTCTTTTATGCAATTATTCGGGGGAACTCATACTCGAAACATTTCTATTGGAATAAAGGCTGGAAATCTGGACCGAATGGACGATGTTCGAGAAGAGGCTCGCGGAATTATGCGTAGGATACGAAATCTAAAACCTTGGCAAGAAGATGATTTTTCGATTAACGAAACAAAAGCTTTCGAAGAAATAGTTTCAACTTTCCGTCTTTACGTTTGGGGGATAGGGCTGGGAATGACAGTCCTTTCGTTCATCGTTGGAATAATTGGAATTATGAACGTAATGTTTGTTTCTGTTACAGAAAGAACAAAAGAAATAGGAATTAGAAAATCTGTCGGTGCAAAAAATCGCTCAATTCTGCTACAATTCTTGGTTGAATCTTCCACACTTTGCTTAGTTGGAGCATTAACTTCGATTTTTGTTTGCTCAATTTTAGTATTTGCAACTGCAAATATTCTTCCTAAGTTTGTCCCCGCAACAGCTTTCCTGCAGAAATTTCTGCCTTTCGAATTTGTTCTTTACGCAACAATTGTTGCTATTTTCGTAGGAATACTTGCTGGATTGTTACCAGCAATGCGAGCATCTCGTATAGACCCAATCGAATCATTAAGATATGAATAGGTGAAATATGAATGTCTGGGAAAGTATCCTTATTGCAATAGATTCGATTAAATCCCACAAGTTACGAACTTTCCTTACTCTTCTCAGTATCTCTATTGGAGTTTTTGCCTTAATTACAGTTGGAACATTGATAAATTCATTTGAGTCCGCAGTTACAAAACAATTAGAAGATATAGGCGAATCGACTTTCTGGATTAAACGAACTCCTTCAATTCAAACAGACCATACTTGGCGTAAATACAGATTTAGAAAACCGTTAAACTATCGCCAGTTTAATCAATTATCCAAGACCGTACAATCTACACCTTGGATATCTGCATCGGCTTATACAATGTCGATGACTATAACTTCTGGAAATCTTTCGACCGACCCAGACGTCTATTTAATTGGAACAGACCAAAATTACTTTGTTACCAACTCTGTCGATGTCGAATATGGAAGGCCATTCACACAAGACGATATCGATTTCAATCGAAACGTAGCAATTATTGGTAACGACGTCGTAGTCAAAATCTTCCCAAACGTAAATGCCTTAGGAAAAGAAATCCAAATAAAAAATCAAAAATATGTTGTTATAGGAATTCTAAAAGTACGCGGAGGGTTACTCGGACGAAGCCAAGATAACTTAGTGCTTATACCAATTACAAACTTCTTGAAATACTTTGCCTCGCCTTGGGAAGAATCATTAACTATTTCTATCAAAGCTTTAAACAAAAACTTGTTAGATGCTACAATAGACGAAGTCATAGGAAATTTGCGGACAATTCGTAACCAAAAACCTTGGGAAGAAAATTCATTCGAAATAGAAACAAACGAAACAATTTCACAACAATTTGGTAGTTTTGTCTCATATCTTTCAATATTTGGCTTCCTTTCTGGGGGCTTTGCGTTGGTCGCTGCTGGGGTCGGAATTATGAACATTATGCTCATTGCAGTAAAGGAAAGAACAAAAGAAATTGGAATCAGAAAATCAGTCGGTGCAAAAAATAGATGGATTATGTTCCAATTTATAATTGAGGCAGTTACCTTGTGTCAAATCGGGGGAATCATTGGAATACTTTTTGGGTTTGTTGGGGGAATGTTCTTAGGGGATGCAATCAAGTTACCACTATATTTTCCAATCAATTGGGTTATTTTAAGTGTTATAATTTGTATGGTTTTAGGCGTTACCTTTGGGGCTTATCCAGCCTATCGGGCTGCAAAGCTCGACCCCGTCGAAGCTTTACGCTATGAGTAATCAAAGGAAAAGACTTTAACTTGGCAATTCATAGATTAGTTTACTTAATCACTTCTATTCTTACTCTAACCACACCATCGTCGAGCATTTCCAAATCCTTTGCTGCAGATTTAGACAAGTCGATAATCCTTCCTTTCACAAAAGGACCTCTATCGTTAATTCTTACATTAACAACTTTCCCATTCTCGAGGTTTAAAACTTTAACAATAGTTCCAAAAGGTAAATGACGATGGGCAGCAGTATATTCCCTATGAGTGTAGATTTCACCGCTTGCTGTAATTCGCCCTACAAACCTGTCATCGTAAAACGAAGCCAACCCTTCTTCAAAGTAAAAGTTTGGTTCTCGGGATTGGATTTTGTTTTGCTCTGCAAATTTTATTGCACTTGAACAAGATGCAAGAAGTATTAACAAAAGTAAAGGGGAACTTTTATAGAAAAGTGCTTGCATTCTTCCTACGAAGGTAGTTCACAATTTCGATAACTTTATGAGAATCTTGCCTTTTGCAAACTAACAAAGCTTTTGGTGTATCGACAATTACAAGGTCGTCGATACCAATCGTAGCAATCAGCTTCTCGTGAGTCTGAATTAAGCAATTATTAGTTTCGATAGCGATAACATCACCGACGAGGTGATTGTTTTGAGCATCTTTCAAAGAAAGCCTATAGATTTCTTCCCAAGTTCCAACGTCACTCCACGAAAAGTTTGATTCCAACACAAAGACATTTGGAGCCAATTCCATAATACCTGTATCAATTGAAATCGATTGGATTTGCCTATAAGTCTCGTCGACAGCTTGAGCAAAATTGGGCCTATCGACTAATTTTTTTAAAATATTAAAATAATTATAAATTTCTGGGGAGCAATTCCTTAAAGAATTCCAAAAGGTAGAAACACGAAGAATAAAAATACCAGTATTCCAAAGAAACTCGTTAGTCGAAATAAATCGCTTTGCTGTCTCGAAATCGGGTTTTTCCGCAAAGGTCTTGGTATAGCGAATTCCTTTGTAATAATAATCACCCAAATCCCTTTTATGGACGTCAACTTGAATGTACCCATAATTTGTCTCGGGCCTCGAAGGTGAAACACCAATAGTTACAATTGCATCCTTAATTTTTGCAAAATCAGCTGCGGTCTCGATAGCCGTGAAAAATTCACCAAAGTTAGATATATGGTGGTCCGACGGGAAAATCACACAAACGGTTTCGTCGGAAACTTCTTTGATTAATTGTGTTAACGCTAAAGAAACACAAGGCAAGGTGTTTCGAGCAAAAGGTTCAAGCACAATATTTTTTACGGGCAACGAAGGCAATTGCTCTTTGACAATATTTTCATATTCAGCACCAGTAACGACATAAATTTTTTCAAGCGGAAATAAGTGGGATATCCTTTCGACCGTGTTTTGCAAAAGGGTGTGTTCTCCAACAAAATGCAAAAATTGCTTCGGAATTGCAAAAGTGCTCTTGGGCCAAAGATTGGGACTTTGACCACCAGCCATAACAATAGCTAATGTTTTAGGATTTTCCATTAAACTCCTCTTTTATCTGGTCCCCAAATATATTTATGGAGCTGTAAATTTAACCGAACCGGAAGATTGTCCTTCAAAATCCATTCAGAAAGCTGTGCGGGGTCGCATTCTTTCCACACAGGCGAAAATAAAATTGTACCGACATACTTTTGCAAGTTCAATTCATAAATTTTGTTTTTTGCCCAGTTGTAATCGGCTTGGTCAGCGATGACAAATTTAATCTCATCTTTTTTGTCTAAATACTCAATGTTTTTATAGTTGTTAAACTTTTCCATTTTCGAGCCGGGACATTTCAAATCCATTATTTTTATGACTTTTTTGTCCACTTCGGATATATCTAAATGTCCATTTGTTTCCAAAACGACAGTAAAATCATTTTCGCATAAGTATTTCATCAAAGGTAAAACAGCACGCTGGTTCAATGGCTCGCCACCAGTAATCGTAACAAACTTAATTCCCGAAGAACGAATCTTGTTTAAAATGTCCTCGCCCGAAATGATTGTCGCTCGCTCTTTTAAATCGAGTGCATATGGGGTATCGCACCACCGACACCTGAGCTCACACCCGTGAAGCCGAACAAAAAAGCAAGGCAAACCAGCACGCGTTCCTTCACCTTGTATCGAGACAAATAGCTCCGAAACATTGTACTTATACTTTAATATAACGTCAAGGTTAACCATAAACACCTCTAAATAATTTCCAAACTTGCAATTGTTTCAATATGATATGTTTGTGGAAACATATCAATCGGTTGAATTTCTAACAGATTATAAAACTTTACTAACTCAAACAAGTCCCTCGATTGAGTTGTTGGATTGCAACTGACATAAATTATTTTCTTTGGAAGTATATTAACAATTGCATTAAGAATATTTTTGTGTAAACCACTTCGTGGTGGGTCCAACACAACCACATCGGGTTTGGGTAATTTCGCCAATTCAGCAAGCACACTTTTTTTATGTAAATCCAAAGCTAAAAAAGATACATTAGTAATGTTGTTCTTCGAGGCATTTATACTTGCATCTTCAACAGCGGAACTATTTATCTCTATCCCATAAACAAATTTCGCTTCTTTTGCAAGTGCAAGAGAAAATGTGCCACTACCACAATATAAATCCCAAACAACTTTGCCAGCAGGTTCAGCATATTCAATAACCTTTTTCATAAGATTTTCAGCTTGGTATGGATTCACTTGGAAAAAAGCAAAAGGCGAGATACTGAAGTTCAGCCCATTTAGAATTTCGACGAGGTTAGCTTCACCTTTAATTACTTTGATTTCTCCTTGTGGCATTGGGGAATATGAATCATTATTTGTATGTATAACGTGAGAATACTCATTTGAATTTGATAGCTCACTTTCTATCCAGTCTAAAAAAATCTGTTCATTATTAGATATTTGGGAAGTAGTAACAATGTTTATTAGAACTTGATTTTTATGTCGAGCAGTTCGTATAATCAAATTTCTTAAAAAACCTTTATGTGTTCTTAAATCGTAGGGTCGGAGATTAAGCTCGAGAGCTTTTTGCCTTATCTGGCTCAATAAATCATTAACTCTAAAATAGGAAAGGTAACATTCCTCTATATCAAGAGTTTTATCGAAGCGATTTGGCAAATGAAATCCAAGCGAGAAGGCTGGAACAGTGTTTGTAGAAACTGAAGACTTAAATTGGAGCACATCTTCAATCCAAGGCTTTGTTCCAAAAGTAAACTCTACTTTATTTCGGTAATTAAAGATACGTTCCGAAGGCAAAACATCGTTTATTTCGACCTTATGAATTTTAGCTATACGTTCGAGAGCATCTGCGACAAAGTGCTTTTTCCAAAACAATTGTTCTGAATATTTAATATTTTGAAAACTACAACCACCACAAGTTCCGAAATGTTTACAAATAGGTTCAATTCGGTTTGGATTAGATTCGATTATACTTAAAATTTTTGCTTCAGCGTAGTCTTTTTTACTTTTTATAATTACAACGTCAAGCAAATCCCCGGGTAAAGCAAATTTGACAAAAATAATTTTACCATTGTAACGAGCTACCCCTTTCCCTTCAAAGGCTAACGATTCTATTCGTACGCGAAGTTGCTCTTCAACCTTCATAAAATAAAAAAAGGCTGTAAAATCAAAAGATTACAGCCTTCGATTTTGTATTAAAAAATTATTCTTCCTCTGCAATAACCCAAAGTTTAATATTCGCATAAATATCTTGATATAATTTTATCTTAACATCAAACACACCAAGAGTTTTGATTGGTTCGTCAACTAAAATTTGCCTTCTATCTATTTCTATATTATGTTCCGACTTCAAAAGTTCGGAAATGATAGCTGGGGTTACGGAACCATAAAGCTTGCCTTCTTCGCCTACACGCATTGGAATTGTAAGTTGTATCTGAGAAAGTTCTTGGGCAAATTTTTCCGCACGGCTCCGTTCTTGCTCGATTCTTCTAATCTGTCTTTTCTTTTCAATTTCTATTGCTTTGATTGCTCCTTCGGAAGCATAATAAGCATAGCCTCGGGGGATTAAATAATTGCGGGCATATCCATCTTTGACCGTGACTACATCGCCCGTCTTACCTAATTTCTCTAAATCTTTTCTCAATATTACTTTCATAATCCAACTATACTAATTGTTAACATTTATTCAGTTTCAACTTTATCATTACTTGATTCGGCAATTTCGACAGTCGAATTATCGACCGTCTCCGATTCCAGTGGAGCTTCTACCGTTTCCTTTAAAGTAACAGGTTCAGCCTTTGGTGGCTCTTCCATTGCAAAAATGGGGGATTTACCTTCGGCAAGAGAACGAAGCCTATAGTTTCGAAGTCGTTTGGGAAGAGCCAAAGTTAAATGTCTTAAAATTGTATCGTCGAGTATTAAGAAACGCTCGAAAATTGGTATTATGCTTGGCGAGGCTTCGTAAAGAATATGAACGTAATAGCCATTGTATTTTTTATTTATCGGATATGCCAAGCGTCGACGTCCCCACTTATTGATTTGCAAAATATCTGCACCTAAACTTTCGATATAATTTGTTACCTTAGTTATAATAGATTCTACATCGAAATCTTCCAATGCAGCATTAATAATGAATGTAGTTTCGTAAATTTTCCTTACGCTCATAAATTCCTCGAAATAACTAAATTTAAGAGCAACAAAATTAAGAGAAAAATTATAAATGGCAAAATAAATAATAATCTCACTAAACACAGACTTTATTCGACATAACTTATTTAGTGTTGAGTAAAAATGAAAATTTTATTTGCATTTCTTATATCTGTTCTGATAACTAATGCACAAATAAACAATACGCTTTTCGAAAGTTATAAGAATTTCCTCGCTAAACCTTCGGCATTAAATTCCTTGAAGAATTATCAAATAATCGGGGTAATTATAAACGAAAACAACGACTCCTTGGAATTTGTACTTCACCGATTGCTACCCGATACCTTAAGACTTCAAGTTCGTTTCGACAATATTTATGCTATAACAGTTGTAAAAGGAACAATTGGATGGATTGTGGACCCAACCCGGAACATATACCAACCCACCGACTTGCATCCAGAGGAAGTCGTAAGAACAAAGTCGAATATCCTCTCACTTTTCTCTTTCTTCGACAATAATATTTTCGAACAACTTAAAATTCTCGATAATCAAAAAGAAGACGTTGAATACCACTCGTTTTCCATAGTTAACCTAACTAACGATACGACAACTTACTTTTTAAGTAAGAAAAACGAGTTGGATATTTATAAACTTGTTAGTTTTTATCAATCTCCATTTACCTTTAAAATTATTCCTCGCAACTTTTTTCAATACAAAGGGTTCGCAGTCCCAAGAACTTTGGAAATTATTGCAAACAACTCAAAAAAAACAATCGTACAAATTGTAAGCATAAATATAAACAGTGAAATCGATAAAAACCTCTTTTTTTACAACAAATGATTTTTTAACTTTGTCTTTTTTTAACAAGGGGTCGCAAATGCAAGTAGATGTAATAATGCCAAAGATGGGTGAATCATTGCAAGAAGGCACCATTCTTCGCTGGTTGAAGAAAGTCGGCGACCGAATAGAACGAGACGAAATGATATTAGAAATATCGACCGATAAAGTTGATACAGAAGTGCCTTCGCCTGTTTCTGGTATATTGGTGGAAATTCTCGCACAAGAAAACCAAACGGTTCCAGTTGGAGCTGTTATCGCTCGAATCGCTGTGGGCGAAGAAAGTGAAATAGCTCCTACTACTAAAGTTCCAACTGTTTCCACCGAAGAACAGGACATCGTAAAACAGATTGATGAAATAACTGTAACAGAACCTCAGGTTTCTAAGGAAAAAACTCGTGAAGGAAGAAACTATTTTTCCCCACTTGTTCGTTCAATTGCAAAAAAAGAGGGTATTACCGAAGAGGAATTACTTTCTATTAAAGGTACCGGACAAGGTGGAAGAGTTACAAAGGATGATTTGCTATTGTACATAAAAGAAAGAGAACACAAAACTGCTCCAACTGTTTCGGTCGAAGAAAAAGCAAAAGAAATTCCCCAACCCGAAGCTATTCCGCCAACACCCAAAATTGAAGTTAGTAAACCGCCTACACCTACGATACCATCTTGGGGTCCCGACGTTGAAATTATTCCTATGGACCGAGTCCGACAGATTATTGCACAACATATGGTTTACTCGAAACAAACTTCCGCCCACGTAACCAGTGTACACGAAGCCGATGTTACTGGTATTGTCCGTTTCAGAGAAAAGTATAAAGTAGAATTCGAAAAGCGAGAAGGTTTTAAACTCACATATACTCCATTTTTTGCAAAAGCAGCGGTCGAAGCCATCCGAGCATACCCACGCGTTAACGTAAGTGTTGATGGAACCAACATTATCCAGCATAAGCGAATACATTTGGGAATCGCAACTGCACTCGAAGACGGAAATTTAATCGTCCCCGTTGTAAAAAATGCTGATGCTATGAACCTTAGTGGGCTCGCACGCGCTATTTTCGACCTATCGTCGAGGGCTCGGTCGAAAAAGTTGAATCCAGACGAAATCCAAGGTGGTACCTTTACAATAACAAATGTTGGGTCATTTGGTACTCTATTCGGTACGCCCGTTATAAATCAACCACAAACAGCAATTTTAGGTGTTGGGGCAATTCAAAAGAGGCCCGTCGTGCGGACAATCGACGGCGAAGATGTCATCGTCGTCAGATATATGGCATTCGTATCCTTAACTTTCGACCATAGAGTAATCGATGGTCAACTTGCTGGCTTATACTTAACTGAACTTGTGCGACTTTTAGAGGCTCAAAACGAAAAAACTTTGTTCATTTAGGCGAAAACGCTGAAAGTTACTTTTAAGCACTAAATCATAAGTTTGCGAAGCAAACTTGTTTCAATTTATTATTTTCAGTCAACGCGTAGACTTATTTTTAGATTAAAATTAGCAAATAGGTTTTTTATCTTTTTTGCGTGTTTGTTTTGTTAAAATGCAACTTTATAATAAAATGTATTGTAAAGAGGTCTTAGCTAATCTACTTTTAAAATAACAGAAAGGACGGGATACTTAAGCTCAGATATCTCCTTTCGAACACACTTGTGTAAAATACATTGAACAAAGTTGATTGTATTCAAAAATTAGAATATCGATTTTAATACATCTGCCTTTGGACTTTGAGTGAAACAAAATTTGTAATCTTGTATTTTCCTAACCTTACGATACCCAAAAATTGTTAATGAACGATTCGAAAGTATCTCAACAACTCAAGAACTTATAAAAATTTTATTTTCCTTGAACAAAATGCATTTGGTTTTTGCTTCCCTTTTATTATATTGCAAATTAAGTTTTTTGAATAACCCAGATTTGGGAGCTGCAAATGAAAAAAGGATTACAGTTGTTCCTTTCGGTCTTCGTCTTTTACTACCAAGTTTTTAGTCAAAATTATATTGATTCCCCATTATCAAATAGGTTTGGAATTGGTTTTACTTTCTCTGGCGGAGCCAATTTTCATTCTGCAAATTTCAAAGGTGTTAATTTCCCAAATATTCCAAGCTGTTGCCCTCGCTTCGAAACCGGTTTTGGGTTAAACTATAATTTTGGGTCTAAGATAATTTTTCCGTTCTCCGAAAGTTTTGGACTATTATTTCAAATCGGTTACGAAAATCTTGGTGCAACTCTTTTAAAACGTGAAAAAGAATATTTTTCTACTCAAGCCCAAGAAGGGGTTTGGGGAGAATTCGAACATTCGGTAAAGTCAAATTTAAATTCCATATTCGGCGACTTGTCTTTTTCTTACCGACTAACTCCACAATTCGTGTTATCTATCGGTCCATCAGTAAATTTCTTACTTAAACATACTTTTGAACAAAAAGAAGAAATAGTAAGTCCTTCGTATGGTGTATTTGCTGTTGAAAAAACAAGGGTACGTAACCAAACATCGGGTGAAATTCCAAATGTAAACAAGCTCTTGTATGGATTAAAATTTGGATTGCGCTATTTTTTGCCAATTAATGCCAATTCTACTTTATTTTTTGTTCCCGGACTACAATGTAAAATCGGATTCAACAATATCGACCAAGACGAATGGAAACCATATTCCTTCGCTGCTGGAATCAGTTTCGTTTATGCACCAAGGAAGGAGAAAAAAATAGCCCCACCGCCTCCTCCCCCAATTACTCCGCCACTTCCCGATTTGCCAACACCCCCGACGGAACCAACACTGGAAGCATCTATAACGGCAGTTAGCCTCGACGAACGAGGGAATGAACGTTCGGTAATTTTATTAAAGGTCGAAGAGTTCCTTTCGACAAAAATGTACCCACTTTTAGGATACATATTCTTCGATGAAAATTCTTCGGAAATTCCAAGAAGATACAAGCGATTAAAACCAGAAGAAACCAAAGATTTTACAATCAAAAAACTCTATGGGCTGCCGACACTGGATATTTACTACGAAATTCTAAATGTGATAGGTAAAAGAGTTTCGCAATATCCCCAAGCGGAGCTGACAATTATCGGATACAATTCGGACGAAGGACTTGAAAAAGGGAATATACGATTATCTCAAATGCGAGCCGAATCGGTTCGCAATTACCTAACCGAAGTTTGGAAAATTCCGCCCGAAAGAATAAAAGTATCGGCAAAAAACTTACCCGACAAACCTTCGAATCCTAACGACCCCGACGGAATTGTCGAAAATCGCCGCGTCGAAATTTATGCTAACATTCCCCAAATATTCGAACCACTCGTCGTCGAAGATACTCTGCGAGAAGTCAATCCGCCTAAATTCCGTTTTAAGCCAGTAGTAAAAACCCCAATAGGTATTGACAGATGGCAACTGGTAACATCCCAAACAAATGGCGTATTAAAAGTCTTCGAGGGGAAAGGGGACATTCCAAAGGCTATTGAATGGGATATCGCTTGGGAACAACATTCTGTCCCTAAACTGGACGAACCATTAAAATACAAGCTAATTGTCATCGACAAAGACCAAAAGAAATGGGAATCTCAAACTTTAGAACTGCCAGTCGAAATATTAACAATCGAGAAAAAAATTGTCGAGCAAGTTGCCGACAAGATGATAGACCGGTTTAGCCTTATCCTTTTCGATTTCGGTCAATATGAAGTAACTGGTGAAAATCTTAAAATAGCAAGTATCGCTAAAAAAAGAATTAGGCCCAGCTCCACTGTTAAAATCGAAGGATATACAGATAGAATAGGCGATGAATCGACGAACTTAGTACTTTCGCAGCGACGTGCTCTTTCGACTGCAAGAGTTCTCGGTGTCGACCCGAAGTTTGCAGTTGGTCTTGGAGAATCTAAACTTTTGTATGACAATTACTTACCCGAAGGTCGCTTTTATTGTAGAACGGTTAATATCGAAATTGTAACACCAATTGAATGATGTGTTTTATTATGAAAAAAAGGAGGCAAAATGAATAAAAGAATTTTCCCGGTTGTCTTCACTTTATTTTTCATTCTTCTCGTTTTCTGTGCTAAATCTCAAAAATTAGAAGTATTCGAAATTTTTCCGGAGAATTACCCAACTATAATGGTTGAGTTCAAGGTCTTCGATAACGAAGGCAAAGAAGTTAGAACATTCACATCGAGCGATTTCCAAGTTCTCGAAAATACAATCACGCGTGCAATACAAGGTGTAGGTTGCCCACCTATCGGTCAAACAAAATTCTCGTTGATTTTGACTATCGATATTTCATATTCAATGGCGGAGCCAAGTACCATTCCCGGAAAGACAAAGATGGACGTTGTTCGACAAGCTGCCCGCAATGCAATCAAATCATTACCAGCAGATAGTAATCGATGGGAAGCAGCTATAACTCTTTTCGACTACGAAAATGTTCTTGTGCGAAATTTCACAAATAGCAAATGGTGGTTGAATAAAGGTTTAGATACTTTCCTACTTGCTCCTCGTGCTGGAACAGATTATAATGCTGGCCTCCTCTACGACGTTTATGGTAACGAAGGAGCGGTCCTTGTCGCCCGAAGAGCCAAATACAAGCCAGTTGTAATCTTCTTAACAGATGGAGAACACAATGGTCGTCAAAATCCCCCACCAAGTCGTACCAGTGTCTGGGTTAGTCAGATTTTGGATTCGGCAAGGAAATATAATGTTACAATATACGCAATTACTCTGGGCTTCCCAGTTCCTCCCGAATTAAGCGCCATTTGCGGGGGAACTCCACACGGCGAAGCTTTTAAGTCTGTACCAAGCGAAGAAGAACTTAATAATCTCTATTCATCCATTTTAACCACAATAGGAACTTTGGGTCCCCCAGCACCTTGCCGACTTCGTTTTATTTCGGACTGCTCTGGTGGGCTTGGAAATATTGTGTACAAACCTTCTAATCTTGCCGATAGCTTCTCGTACAAGGTCCCATCGCGATTTCTACCTGCAATCCATTCCAACGATAAAACAATTTACGTGCTAAATCGCCCCTACAACCAACCATTCGAAAAAACAATTAATATTGTTGCAAAAAACAATTTTGTAAATGTAAATTCTCCCGGAGTTACTTCACAATTCAACAATGTTGAAGTTACCGACTGGGGTGGCACCCCTCCACCTTTTAAATTGGAAAAGGATTCTTCGAGGACGATTAAGATAAAATTCACTCCACATAATGATTCGCTTTATCATACTGACAAGTTCAACTTGACAACCTCTGCTTGCGATGGTAACGAGTTTGTAATAAATTCTGGTTGGGTCTATCCATTAGATGTAGATTGTGGCTCTGGAGTTGTCGGGCAGACAAAAACTTTACAGCAAAAAATACTATTCTGTAACAATTGGTATGAACCATTAACCATTTATTCCGTCCGAATAAGCGGAGGGGACCAAGGCGATTTCCGCTTGCTCGGTGGAACTACTAACTTATATCTTGCTCCCTTCTCTTGTTTGGAAATGAATGTTGCTTTTACACCAAGCGACCCATCTTTTCGGCAAAGCACTTTGTATTTCGATACTCAAAAGGGGCGTTTCGAATCTAAAATATTCGGAAGTGGCAGCGGATTTCCAGAAATTAGCACCTACAACTCCATTTCTTTCCCAAATTTGGATTGCAAAAAAAGATTTTACGACACAGCAATTGTAATTAAAAATACTGGAGCCTTGGAACTCGAAATAACAAATTTCCAAATCACCGGACCAAATGCAACGGACTTTTCGTTTATACCTTCTAATCCAGGGACGGTGAAGATAGCACCAGAATCCCAATACGTACTAAATCTCCGAGTGAATGCTTCGACAAAGGGCAATATTTCCGCAAATTTAGTAATCACAAGTAATGCAAAAAATCATCCTACTTTATCAATTCCTTTAACTTGCTTTGTTGCCGACAGAACATTCTCATCGAACTTATCGAACCTTGATTTTGGGGTTATCTGTCCTAATGAAGTTAAGAAAATGAATTTAACGATTCAAAACACTGGAAATGTTCAAATCACACTAAATCTCAGCCTACCGTCTCCTTTTACTGTTCCTTCTTCTTCTATTACATTAGCACCAAATGCATCTGAAACATTAGAAATAGCCTTGCAATCGCCTACCGAAGGTACCTTTACATCTAATCTTAGCATAAGCGACGATTATTGCAATGAACAAAAGAGGGTCTCTTTAACTGGAAATGTTCACAGTCCAAAAATAGACAAAGCACCCATAACAATTTTTGGAATAGTAGGTAATACAAAAGATACGAGTATTATTCTCAGAAACACAAGCAATAGAGCTTTGACAATTACTTCTGCGAACTTCTCGGACAAGCAGTTGACAATACTTGGACCAGCATTACCTTGGAATCTATCGGCTGGCGGTACTCTGAAAATCGACATACGGTATTTGCCCGAAAAATCTGGGGGGTTGAATGCTTTTCTCAAACTTACTGGTGAACCTTGCAATTTCCTCGACTCTATTTTATTTACAAGCAATCCTATTGCCTCGCGTGCAGAACTTTTTATCGACGAACACAAAGGGCTTGTTGGCGAGATAATCAATATTCCCATCTTAGTTCGAAATCCAGTAAACCTTGAACAGTCGGGAACCACAAGGGTACGAACAAGGATTAATTACGACCAAAATATTTTAAAATTTGTCGGAACCAACCCTAATGTAATTGTTACATTAGGAACGAATTCATTACTTTTAGATAATATTCCCTTTTCTCCAACTACAAGAACACTCATTGTAATTAGTTTCGAAGTGTTAAATAGCGCAACTCTTTCGACCACATTGGATATCAATTCCTCTGGCTCGATTGATGGCTTCGTATATTTTACTGAAGTTGACGGAAAGTTCACTATTTTACCCTCCTCTGCTGAAATCGTAGTCGCCGAAGTTTCTGCAAATACTGGCGAAGAATTTATTCTTCCTTTATATTTAAAAATGCCGAACAATGTAACAGACTTTCATCAATCTATATCGACAGAAATTCGATTTAACTACACTTTGATGGAACCAATTGGCGATACTCCTAAAGGAATAGTTAAAGATGGCGAAACAAAAATCTTGCTTACTGGTTTGCCAATTAAACCAATAGCAAGCGATTCGGCAATTGCAAAATTAAAGTTTCGAGCCAAGTTGGGTAACAATACTACAACAGATATTATCATCGAAAACACAAAAACAGCTAAGGGTTTGGTAAACTTTAAAGAAACAAAGGGCAAATTTACTTTGCTTAATGTTTGTAGCAGCGGAGGATTAAGATTGTTCGAGCCGGGCTTAAACCCATTCTATTCAGTGATTATAAACGCAAACGAGCAAAAAGTTTATCTTAAGTTCTATCCGTACGAGTTAGGCAACCACAAGTTTAGAATTTATAATGTTTACGGAATTCAATTCGCTGAATTTTCGATAGATATAAAAGAAGCAAGAGAATACAAAATTGATTTACCATTTGAACAAATTCCCGAAGGCATATATTTCGTTACAGCCGAAAGCCAAACCAGTTTCACTTCCGTAAAGTTCATTTGGTTAAAGTAATAAACTTGCATTATACAAGATTAATTCTGCACCTCTAAACCACTCTTTTTCCAAGTGGTTGCAGTTTTGTAATCTGATTTACAAAGTTACTTTAACTTGAAATGTTTTCAAAATTTCCTTTTTGTTCAGCGACAAAATCAATCCTTTACTTGTTCTTTAAAAAATTATTCGTTACATACCGATTAAGTTTTCGAATACATTTTTTGGTATTTGCAAAGTATTGCAACCCAACCTAACTTTTAAATAGAAATTGTTAGTAGAAAAATAAACCAGACTATATTCAAATTTTAAAGCGAAAGTTTATTGTGCTTTATTTTTGTAATTTTGACTTTGTTAAATTTTGATTGCTTAAATTATGAAAGTGTTTAGTTTTATCTTGGTTCTTTTCTTTTTCACATTTTGCTCGACCAACAAAGAAAAAGGGTTAAATATGTTTATCGACCAGACAACAATCAAAAAGACCGTCAAAACAATGATTGAAAAATTTGGTGAAGGGGAACGCGAAAGAATCGAGCGTGGTGTTCGCCAAGTTGCAAATTTTTGGCTCGAAGAAGATGGTTCAAAAAAGGACTTCATCGATTTCTGCACCAACAACTTTGTCCCAAAAGGGGAACGATTGGATACAGTATTTGACCGACTTTCCAAGTACTTTGAAGTTCTAAGTGGACATTTCAACAAAATTTCATTAGAATTAAATCGGCAGTTGCACTTAGATTTAGGTGAAATACTCCCAATAGACCTAATGTTTGCTGGATACGACCCATCGGCAAATCTAACCAATGACCTTTTTAAAAATAAAATTGCTTTCTACGTGATTTTAAATTTTCCTAATTATACTTTGAAAGAGAAAAATGAACTCGGCGAAAAGTGGAATAGAAAAGAGTGGGCGTATGCGAGAATGGGGGATTTGTTCGATTCTCGTGTCCCGAGCGAGTATTTACAAAAAATCTCCGAAACTTCTACAAAAGCCGACTCTTATATTTCCCAATACAACATTTACGTTGGCAATTTAGTTGACGATGAAGGAAAAACATACTTCCCCAAAGACAAGAAATTAATTTCACATTGGAACTTGCGAGACGAAATAAAATCATTGTATGGAAAAGATGATGCCCTTTTCAAACAAAATATGATTTACGAAGTAATGAAACACATCATTAATCAAACAATTCCCGAGCAAGTTATAAATAACCCTAATTTCCAATGGAACCCTTTTAAAAACAAACTTTTTAGTGATGGGAAAGAAATTCCTTTCAAGACTGAACCAAATACGCGCTACTTTCATCTTTTAAATAACTTTCGAGTGCGGAAAGAAATAGATAAGTTCTACCCTAACTACCCCACTTATATTAGTCGTAAGTTCGATTTAGAGTTTGAAATTTCCGAAAAAGAAATCGAAAAGTTATTTATAGATTTACTTTCTTCTCCCACTGTCAAAAAAGTTGCTGGATTAATCCAAAAGAGATTAGGTCGAAAACTCGAACCATTCGATATATGGTACGATGGTTTTAAAGCACGAAGCAGATTAAGCGAAGAATTTTTAACTGGAATCACGCGAAATCTTTATCCAACAAGCGAAGCGTTTACAAAAGATTTACCAAATCTATTAATTAAATTGGGATTTGCCCAAGATATTGCGAACTACATTTCTTCAAAGGTTGAAGTCGAAGCTTCTCGGGGGGCAGGTCATGCTTGGGGCGCACAAATGCGAAGCGAAAAAGCACATCTCCGAACGCGGATTGGGAAAGAAGGCTTAGATTATAAAGGATTCAACATAGCAATACACGAATTCGGGCATAACGTCGAACAAGTCCTTACTTTAAATAAGGTTGACTACTATATGCTTACTGGCGTACCAAACACAGCATTTACCGAAGCCTTAGCTTTTATTTTCCAAAAACGAGACTTGGATTTGTTAGGAATAAAAGACCCAGTCCCAGAAGCCAAATATTTAACTGTTCTCGACAACTTCTGGGCTACTTACGAAATAATGGGCGTTGCTCTTGTCGATATGTACGTTTGGAGATGGCTCTACAACAATCCCGACGCCACACCCGAAGACTTAAAGAACGAAGTAATTCGAATTGCGAAAGAAGTTTGGAACAACTATTTTGCTCCAGTTTTCAACCACAAAGATGTTCCTATACTTGCAATCTACTCACATATGATAGATTATCCATTGTATTTGCCAGCTTATCCTCTTGGGCACGTTATCGAATTTCAACTCGAAAAGCATTTAGAAGGTAAGGATTTCGCCAATGAATTAATTCGCATTTTTACGCAAGGCAATTTAACTCCGCAAGCCTGGATGAAAGGTGCAGTCGGTAGTGAAATATCCGTCCAGCCACTTATCGAAGCAGCCGAACAGGCTTTAATTTATGTAGATGGACAACAGTCCTCGATTTTCAGCGGTAGAGCTTACGATTAATGCTTATGAAAAATTCGATAAAATTTATTCTTATGTAGTCCAGTTAATTGAATACTAAAATACTTTTTAAAAAACTTAAGAAAATCTATTTTAAAGCAATTGAACTGCTTACTATTTTATCTTTAGTAAGCGAATTTGAAGAATTGATAGTCCTAAAAGGAAGAAAAAGATAACGAAAGCCATCGCCGACGCATAACCCATTTCGTCGATTTTAACGAAAGCATTTTCATAAACTAAATAGACAAGGGTTGTCGTAGCATTTAAAGGCCCACCTTTTGTCATAACATAAATTTCGACAAAGATTTGAAACGATTTTATAGTATTTAAAACAATAACAAAAAGGAACATCGGGCGAATCGAAGGAAAAGTTATCCGCCAAAATTTCTGCCATTCGGTGGTGCCAAACAAATCGGCAACTTCGTAATAATCTTTTGGGATAGACTGCATCGAAGCAATAAATAGAATTGTATAATAGCCAATCGACATCCAAATATCCATTGCCATAATTGCTGGTAATGCTGTCGTTTCGTTTTGTAGCCAACCAAGTTTCGGGTACCATAGTCCAACGAGCTTAAATATTGAATTAATATATCCTTCGGAAGCATAAAGATTAACAAATATCAGCGAAATCACTACAATGGATGTTACGGAGGGAAGGAAAAAAACTGTGCGAAAAAAATTTCCGAACCGGACAAACTTTTGATTTAAGAAATTTGCTAAAATTAGAGATAATGAAATAGTTACTGGAACAGTTCCAAGAACAAAAATACAAGTATTTACAAAGGCTTTAAGGAAAATGGGGTCGGTAAAGATACGAAAGTAGTTGTCGAGCCCTACAAATCTTGTTTTACTTGTTAGTGTTTCATAATCACAAAGACTGAGATATCCAGCATAAACAAGCGGATAAAACCAAAATAATGTAAATACCACAATCCACGGAAGAACTAAGATAGCAGTTACAATATTATCTTTTGTTTTCCAATTCATTAATAAATTGCTTCAATGAACTATAAAAAGCTTCGATTGGCAAACCCACAATATTGTAAAAGCAACCATTGACACTCTTTACGAAGACAGCACCGAAATCATCTTGGATGCCATACGCTCCAGCTTTGTCCAAAGGTGAACCGGAAAGAATGTATGCATCTATTTCTTGTTCCTCAATCTGACGAAAAGAAACTTCGGTCCGACGAAAGCAAGTTTTATAGGTAAAAGAAGGAGTGTGAAGCAAAGCCAAACCAGTAAAAACAAGATGAGTACGATTGCTCAATTTTTTTAACATAATTTTAGCTTCGTATTCATCGACTGGCTTTGTTAAAACCATACCATCAAGGACTACAATAGTATCGGCAGATAGGATAATAGATTCGTAATTGATTAATTGGGAAACCTTTAAAGCTTTTGCCTTAGCAACCTCGATAACTTTCAACGAAAAATCGTAAATTTCGTTACTTATTTGTTGTTCATCAATGTCGGGCGAAATGACTTCGAACTCAAAACCTAACATTTCAAGTAATTTTTTCCTTCGTGCAGAACTTGATGCCAAAACCAACTTTTTATCGAGTTTGATAACATCGGCTATTCTTACCATAGAATTGATTTATAATTCCTCGACCGTAAATTCTGAATTAGTATAGATACAAATCTGAGAGGCAATACGAAGAGATTCCTCGACAATTTGCCTTGCGCTGAGAGTGCTGTGATTGACAAGAGCCCTTGCTGCTGCAAGTGCATAAGGAGCACCAGAACCTATAGCGGCAATGTTATCATCGGGCTCGACAACATCTCCATTACCAGTTAGAAGCAGAATTTTTTCGTTGTTCATAACTATCATCATTGCTTCGAGCCTTCTTAAATAACGGTCAGTTCTCCAATCTTTAGCGAAATCCATAACTGCACGAAAAAGATTGCCACGCGTCGAATCAAGTTTTTCTTCGAACCTTTGCAACAAAGCAAATGCATCGGCTGTCCCACCAGCAAATCCAGCTAAAACACTACCATTATATAATCTACGTATCTTCTTAGCACCTTGTTTCAAAACTGTTGTCCCAAGAGTAACTTGTCCATCGCTTCCGATAGCAGCTTTCCCATCCTTCAATATCCCAATTACGGTTGTGGAGTGTATGCTTTTGCTTTGGATATGTTTCATTAAATTATTTTTGCAAAAATTCGAAATTAGTTAATTTTTTGTAGTTATGAAAATTAAAGTTTTGGATTTATCCGAGTGGAAAGAGTTCGCAAGGTCAAAAAAAAACATTTCGATTTTTGTTATCTCGTTCCTTTCCACCACAATTATGTTGCATTTTACAGCAAACTTTATCTGTAACATCGAAAGTCGGCCCGGATTTGGCTTCGACGACCCTATTCTTTCTCGCTTTGAGCCAATTAATCTAACTTGGTTAATATTCATAACTCTTTATTCTTCCATTTTTGCTACTTTCTTTTATTTATTGCAATTTCCGCGACAACTTTCACTTGCATTCTTCGCTTATGCTCTTCTTTTAGTTTTTAGAATTTCAGCTATGTATCTCCTTCCTTTGGAACCCCCCGAAAAAATCATTTTGCTGAAAGACCCAATTATAGAAAATTTCGGAACGGAGGTAACTTTAACAAAAGATTTATTTTTTTCTGGACATACTTCGCTTATGTTCCTTCTATTCCTTCTTGTTAACAATCGAGCTCTCAAAATACTTTTGCTACTGGGAACAATTATTGTTGGAGGTGGAATTTTACTTCAACACGTTCACTATACGATTGATGTTTTTATTGCAATTTTTGCAGCATATTCGGCCTATGGAATTGTAAACTTCATTCTTACTAAATCAAAATTTCTAACTAAAAATGTATCTGGCTAATTAAGCACAAAACATCTTAAAATTCAAAGTCAAAATGAAGGCCTATGATTCAACTCCAAGGTATTATTGTAAACTTAACAAATAAAATTTCAAAAAAATACTTTTTAGTTAAACCTCTTGGTTTCATTTTCTAAACAACATTTGTGATAAAGCATATATTTATAGGCAATACATTCTCTTAAAAGTTAATAATTATTTTTTCGAATTTCTCGTCTATTTTTTAGTAAACATATTTCAAGTTTATGCCAAAATTTAAATTACACTCGAGCTATAAACCCGCTGGGGACCAACCCAAGGCAATTAAGGAGTTAGTTGATGGTATAAACCGAGGGGAAAAACACCAAACCTTGCTCGGTGTTACTGGTTCTGGAAAAACATTTACAATTTCTAACGTGATTGAACAAGTCCAAAAACCAGTATTAGTGATTTCACCAAATAAAACATTGGCTGCTCAATTATATAGCGAATTCCGCAGCTTTTTCCCAGAAAATGCTGTTGAATACTTTATTTCCTACTACGATTATTACCAGCCAGAAGCATACATACCTCAGACCGATACATATATTGAAAAGGACTTTTCAATCAACGAGGAAATTGATAGGTTAAGAATTAAAGCTACAAGCAGACTTGTCGAAGGTCGAAGGGATACAATAATCGTTGCATCGGTCAGTTGCATTTATAGCATCGGCAAAAAAGAAGATTTCGAGCAATTTCTTTTTCCCATTCATCGTGGAATGAAAATATCGAGAAAAGCCCTCTTAAATAAGTTAATTTATTTATACTACAACCGAAACGACATCGACTTTAAAAGGGGATGCTTTAGGGTACGCGGGGATGTCGTCGATATTTTGCCTGCGTACGAAATAGTCGAGGCAATAAGAGTCGAACTATTTGGGGACGAAATCGACAAAATTTCACTTATTAATTCCACAACTGGTAAAATTTTGAAAGAATACGACGAATATACACTATATCCAGCTAAACTTTTTGTGACCACAGAAAGTCGCTTAAAACGAGCAATAGTTGCTATCCAAAACGAATTAGTTGAACGATTGCGCGAGCTTCGTTCACAAGGAAAAATTCTCGAAGCACAAAGGCTCGAACAAAGAACACTTTTCGACATTGAAATGATGAAAGAGATTGGATACTGCTCGGGCATAGAAAACTATTCTATGCACCTTTCCGGACGGAATTTCGGAGACACACCGGAAACAATTATTCATTATTTTCCAAAAGACTTCTTGATTATAATCGACGAGAGTCACGTAACCATTCCCCAACTAAGAGGAATGTACAACGGCGACCGCTCACGAAAACAAACGTTGGTCGATTTTGGATTTCGATTGCCATCTGCTATGGAAAACCGACCCTTGAAGTTCGAAGAATTCGAATCGTTGGTCAATCAAGTCATTTACGTCAGTGCAACTCCCGGTCCCTATGAACTTGAAAAAACTGGTGGAGTCGTCGTTGAACAAATAATCCGACCAACTGGCCTTGTCGACCCAGAAATTTCTGTCAGACCAGTCCGAAATCAAGTCGATGACTTAATTGATGAAATAAGAAAGCGGATACAGAAAGGGAACAGAGTCTTGGTAACTACTTTAACAAAGCGAATGTCCGAAGATTTGGCAGAATATTTAAACCAACTCAACATCAAGGTAGCTTATATTCATTCGGATATAGATGCACTCGAACGAGTTGAAATAATTAGAGACCTTAGACTTGGGAATTACGACGCCCTTGTTGGCGTCAATTTACTTCGCGAAGGACTCGACCTACCTGAGGTATCACTCGTTGCTATCCTCGATGCGGATAAAGAAGGATTTCTTAGAAGCGAACGCTCCTTGCTTCAAATTGCTGGCAGAACCGCTCGCAACGTCGACGGTCTTGTTATTCTGTATGCAGACAAAATTACGAACTCAATTAAAAATTTTATCGAGGAATCGAATAGAAGAAGAAGACTTCAACTTGAATACAACCGTGCAAATAATATTAACCCCCAGACTATTTACAAAAGTTTGGACGAAATTCTCAGCTCCACTTCTATTGCAGATATACAAATGCATAGACAACAAAAGCGAATCGAGAAAATGCAACAACGAACTCAAACTTTTTCCGAACCTTATTTCCATTTTCTTACTGACAAACAAAGAGAAGACCTAATCGAGCAACTTTTCAAAGAAATGAAGGAAGCAGCAAGGAATCTTGATTTTGAAAAAGCTGCGGAAATACGCGATGAAATTGCACGGTTGAAAGGCGATGGGAAAAAGGTAGTAAATTCGCGGAAAAAAATCTTATAATAATCTATTCACTTATCTTTCCAAAAAATTTATTTTCACCCTTTAATACAAAATTTATTTTTCGATAGCAAAACCCTTCAAATCAATTCATTTATTTATTTTTGCTTTTTTTTATTAACTATGACGGAGCTTTCGAAACGAGTATTAGTGGCAATAGTTGGAATTCCAATAACACTAGGAATAATTTATTTAGGAGGAATAACATTCTTTGTTGTAATATTAATCTTATCGAACTTAGTTATCCGCGAGCTTTTCCACCTATTTGAAAATTTCGGTTACAAAGCATACTCATACTTTGGAATGCTTATAACAAGCACGCTATTAATCATTTTCTATATGTTCTTGCAAGATTCAATCCGTATTAACCAATTCACACTTAGTCTTTTGTTCCTAACAGTACTTTCTATTCTTCCTTTTATACTTTTGATAAAACAAATTTGGTCGAAAGGCTCCTATTCAACTATCAATTCAGCATTATCTATACTTGGGACTTTCTTTATTACATTCTCATTCATCTCGATACTTGCATTTCGACATTTGACAGAGTTTTTCCTCTTTCTCGGATACTTTGGAACTGTTGGGTTGCCAAATACTTACTTTGGGATTAGCCAATTGATTTCCGATGAATGGAATGCGAAATTATTTATTGCAATACTTGGAACAATTTGGATTTGCGATACCTCGGCATATTTTGCTGGGAGGGCATTTGGAGTAAAAAAACTCGCCCCAAAGATAAGTCCCAAAAAAACTTGGGTCGGTGCCATCTTTGGCTTTTTCGGAGCTTTATTTGGCTTTTTTTTGTTGAATTGGGTTCTAAATCTATCTCTGCCGTTCACTTTTCAAATAGCATTCGCAATTATAATTGGCATAATTGGACAATTAGGAGACCTTGCCGAATCGAAAATCAAAAGGGAAGCCAAAGTTAAAGACAGTTCAAATTATCTTCCGGGTCACGGTGGCCTTTTAGACCGCTTGGATAGTATCTTGTTTGTTTTTCCAACTCTACTGGCTTTTATTCTATTATCAATAGTTTTTAAGTAATTACTTTTGAAATACTCAGAAATAATTCGAAACAACAAAAAAATCCATTAAAACGAAATAATCTTAAAGCTCGATTTTGCTAATTAATGACTGACAATTTAAAATTTGTGTAAATTTTTTCTCACAAATGTTGAAAGATTTAATCAAATCAGCTGGAAACTGAATTTGCACAAAAATATTTGTGCTAATTTTATTACAAATGGGTACATTATATGTCGTTATAATAATTCTGTTGAGTCAAATTTGGTTAAAATCAACAATTACACAAAAAGAATTCAAAATAATCTCATAAAATTGAAAATTTGTTTGTTTTTGTTTGTCAAATAATTAATTTCGTAAATGTGTTAACAAATTGTTTAAAATTGAATTTGAAATTTTTTTTGTTAAGGTGAATTTATGAAAGAATTTACCCCTTATGGAACATTTACTGCTTTAATTACTCCATTTAATCGCAAAGGCGAAGTCGATTTCAAAGCATTGCGAAAACTTATTGATTTCCAGATTGAAAACAATGTTGACGGTATTGTTGTAACAGCAACTACTGGGGAAAGTGCCACACTATCTTTAAAAGAAAAGCAAGCTATCATCATCGATGCTGTAGAACATACAAATGGGCGCATCCCCGTTATTGCTGGAACTGGAACTAATGAAACAGAATTAAGTTTAAATATGACCATATTTGCAAAAGAACACGGAGCCTCGGCTTGCTTGCTTGTTGCTCCATACTACAACAAACCCAACCAAGATGGATTATACGAACATTTCCGGTTAATTGCTGGAGAAGTTGATATACCTATTATTTTATATAATGTTCCAAGCCGCACTGGGACCAATATATCGGCAGAAACAACCGTTCGTCTGGCAACCGATTGTCCGAACATCGTTGCCACGAAAGAAGCTTCGGGCAACTTGGACCAAATTATGAAAATCATTAAAAATGCCCCCAAAGATTTCGCTGTCCTGTCGGGGGACGACTCCTTGACCTTACCGATTATATCTCTTGGTGGGAAGGGTGTTATTTCTGTCATTTCGAACTACGCACCAAAAGAGTTTTCAGAAATGGTAAGTTTTGCTTTACAGAACAAAATCGATAAAGCCCGCGAAATACATTATAAACTACTTGAACTTATGGAAATTAACTTTATCGAGCCGAACCCAATTCCAGTTAAATATATAATGTCATTGCTTGGCTACACGAAAGAAGTATACCGTTTGCCTTTGCTACCTTTGAAGAATGAACAAAAAAGGAGAATAAAGGAGGTGCTAAAAAAATTTGAGTAAAATTTTAAAAAATTTTGTTTTTTTATTAATAATTTTTATTTAATTTTGTTTTTTCTTTCTTGGATTTGCATTGACTAGTTTAATCTTAGATTTTTTATAATTTTGGCATAGTTTTTACATATGTTTTTTTTTAAATTTTTTATGTTTTATCAAAATGGGGTAATATTATGAAAAGATTTTTTATAGCCATCCTAACTTTCTTACTTTCGTCTTTTGTTGCCTTTGCTCAAAGTCCATATGGCAAAGTTCTTTTCCTAAATTCTCTTGGCCAACAAGTATGGGACTTTCTTCCGCCTCAATCTATTCAAAACGCAGCATGGGCACTTGTTGGAAACAATATTTCAGCGACTCATTTCCTTGGCACAACGAATGCATTCGATTTAGTGATTAAAACAAATAACATTGAACGCATGCGAATCTACTCTGGTG
>JAOADV010000049.1 GCA_026417135.1 Ignavibacteria bacterium | reverse complement strand
CATATTTTATGTAGCTTGAGTCATTTCTTTTTCCCCTGAAAGGTTCTGGCGTAAGGTAAGGACAATCAGTTTCTATCAAAAGCCTGTCTATCGGTATGTAATTAACCACCTCAACAGTCTTTCTAGCATTTTTAAAGGTAAGAGCACCTCCAACAGAAATGTAAAAATTGTGTTTTAGAAGTTCTTTTGCCATTTCAACACTTCCAGTATAACAATGTAAGACTCCTCCAATCATTTTCGCATTTTCGCTTTTTATAATGTTTAGAGTATCCTCATGTGCGTCTCTATCATGGACAATAATAGGCATATTAATGTTACGTGCAATATCTATTTGACGTGTAAAACATGCCTTCTGCCGTTCTCGCGGAGAGTTGTCATAATAGTAATCCAAACCTATTTCACCAATTGCTACAACCTTATTTTCTGCTGATAATCTTTCAATTATTGTAGCAGTATCATCATCAAATCCTTCAGCTTCATGCGGGTGCACCCCCACAGCTGCATATATAAAATCAAACTTTTTAGCAAGCTCTATAGATGTATGTGATGATTCAACATCTGAAGCTGCGTTGACAATAAGTTTTACGCCATTATTATAAGCATTCATTATGACCTCGCTTCTGTCATCGTTAAACC
>JAOADV010000048.1 GCA_026417135.1 Ignavibacteria bacterium | reverse complement strand
ATATGAGGATCTGTTTTTGCGATTATATCTCCTTTTTTTACACTACCACTTTTAATCTCTATCTTAGAACCATAAGGTATTTTTATCTCAGATATTTTACCATCCTTATCAGTTATTATACATATAGCATTTCTCGAAACACAAACATCACTCCCATGCTTATCTCTAATTGTTTCCATCTCTTTATATAAAATCTTACCATCTCTATCTGCTTTTATTTCTGGTTTTGCAGTTTCAGCAGCAGCAGTACCACCAACATGGAAAGTTCTAAGCGTAAGCTGAGTGCCAGGTTCACCAATAGATTGAGCAGCAATAATTCCAACTGCCTCTCCAACTTCAATTTCTCTATATGTTGCAAGATTTCTTCCAAAACATTTAGCACAAACTCCTTCATCTGCTTCGCATTTCAAAACACTTCTTACAAAAACTCTTTCTATACCTGATTTTTTTATCTTCTCTATTATTTCCTTGGTTATATAAGTACCACGCTCTATAGTTTCATTATCGATTTCAAGATCTTCTTGTAATACTCTACCCTCAATTCTCTCATCTAGAGTTTCTATTATATCCTCACCAATTTTTAATGCTTCAATATATATACCATTTGTCGTACCACAATCTTCCATAGTTACAACAACATTATGAGCAACAT
>JAOADV010000047.1 GCA_026417135.1 Ignavibacteria bacterium | reverse complement strand
ATTCTTGATAATTCTGTTTTTGGTGTAAGAGTAATATTTGTAATTTTACATAAAATTAAATCTTCTGTATCAGTTTTAAAAATTTTTGGTTTCCCATTTGTTAAAATTTTATATATTTTCTCTCTAAAAACTTTTTCTTTTACATAATAATCTTCATCGCCATCTAATTCTTTTATAAAACTTTCGTTTCCATTATAAGTTAAAAAGGCACTAAATTGTAAAGATTTATAATTAGTAAGCCCAGTTCTAACTATGAGTGGATATTTATTAAATGTTTCAACAATATTTTCTTTGATGTTTAAACTTATACTAGAAACGTTAGGGGAATATCCTAACATAATTTGAGTATTTAAATCTTCTATTAACCAACAATGCTCATAATAATTAACAACATTATTAATAGTATGTATTAAATAATTAGTATTATTATCTGAAAGTACAATATCAAATGTATATGGTATACCACTTTTAATAAAATAATTTTTAAAATTTAATTCATTATTATAACCATATAATAAATTAAATTTATTAATCAATAAACCATTTTGATAAATGGATATGTATTTTAAATTACTATTTAAGTTGTTGTATTTAATATTAAAATTAATACTTGCATTATCTGTATCAATGGTATATAAATTATTAATATTGTTTATG
>JAOADV010000046.1 GCA_026417135.1 Ignavibacteria bacterium | reverse complement strand
CTCAAATATTTAATATATGGCGCTGTATCTTCTGGATTAATGTTATTCGGAATTTCTTTAATTTATGGCCTAACAGGAAGTACAAATCTTTATACAATAAATTCTTTAATTCAAGGACCAAATATTAACCTATTTACATTATCTTTTGCGATAATTTTAGTATTTGCAGGTATTGGCTATAAAATATCTTCTGCACCATTCCACTTTTGGACACCAGATGTTTACGAAGGTGCTCCTATAACAATTACTGCTTATTTATCTGTTGCAAGTAAAGCTGCTGGCTTTGCATTGTTAATAAGATTTATTAAAACAACCTTTGTTTCGTTTGTAAATTCTGATGGCTCTTGGAGCTTAATCAATGCATTCGATTGGAAGCCTGTTTTAGTTATTATATCAATCTTAACGATGACTTTAGGAAATTTTTCTGCTTTATGGCAAAACAACTTAAAAAGAATGCTTGCTTATTCTAGCATTGCACATGCTGGTTACATTTTACTTGGGTTAGTTGTATTTTCAAATCAAGGTCTTACAGCAATTTTAATTTACTTCGCCTTTTATTTAATTATGAACTTAGGAGCATTTTATGTTGTAATGCTTATTGCTAATAAAACAGGCTCTGAAGAAATAGATGATTATGATGGGCTTGGGTATACTTCACCACTA
>JAOADV010000045.1:197-685 GCA_026417135.1 Ignavibacteria bacterium | reverse complement strand
ACTATAGGTTAAATATTTCAATACATAGTCGTACATGGACGCGTACGCCAAAATAACAGACAACCACAGGAAAAGGTCAGCTATAGCGTAGTTGAAGGCTAGTGCAAGAATGGTTAGATATTCAAAAAAGGCTTTTGCCTTTCCAAGGTATGAGGCTGGCATAGCGTATCCCTTTCCAACAGATAGGCTTCTCAGAAAGGAGACGGACAGCTCCCTAAGAAGCAGCAACACGAAGGGAAAAAGGGTAATTTCCTGCTCGTACAGAAAGAAAGAGAGAACAGAAAGAACAAAGACTTTGTCTACGAAGGGGTCAAGCATGATGCCTATATGGCTAACTTGGTTATTTCTTCTTGCCAAACCGCCATCCAACCAGTCAGATATACCCGCAAGCAGTATAAGAAACCCCGCAAGGTTTTCCCTTCCTCCCTCAAGAAGGTAAAGGGTGGGTATTACAAGAAATAGTCTGAAAAGGGTTATTGCTACGGGCA
>JAOADV010000045.1:0-187 GCA_026417135.1 Ignavibacteria bacterium | reverse complement strand
GCTCCCTAAGAAGCAACAACACGAAGGGAAGAAGGGTAATTTCCTGTTTGTACAAAAAGAAAGAAAGAACAGAAAGAACAAAGACTTTGTCTACGAAGGGGTCAAGCATGATGCCTATATGGCTAACTTGGTTATTTCTTCTTGCCAAACCGCCATCCAACCAGTCAGATATGCCCGCAAGCAGTAT
>JAOADV010000044.1 GCA_026417135.1 Ignavibacteria bacterium | reverse complement strand
ATCTTCTTCGGTTATTTGAATATGCTCTTTTTTAATCTTCTTTAAAATATCTTCTGTTTTTGTAACTCTGCCTTTCTCTGAGTATAATACATTAAATACAATTGTACTATCTTCTAAAATCTCTTTTAGCTCGTAAATTAAGTTTCGCTTTTCATTAGCTTTTTTATTCTCAATAGTTGATGCATCAAAATAAAACTTTTTATTCTCAAACTCAACTGGAATACTTCGGAAAATTCTATCAGTTTTGACGTAATAAAGCATCTGAGTTTTCCAGAAAAGAACTACATCTCTGTCGTTCGTATAAATTTTTTCGTAAACATTATTGTGGAATGGGGTGGAGTTGAAATAGATACTACCACTTTCAGTGAAATAACGGGTGAAAAAAGAGTAAAGTTTGTCGAAAAGTTCTTCTCGGAAGTAAGGATATTTCTTCAAAGCATCGTCAATGTCTTTTTGTAAGATTTGTTCAATTTTTTCGTAATACTTAGACTTTATACGCATCAAGTTGATAAAGCCACCTTTACCTTCAATTTTTGCTCCAATGAAAATATCCCGAAGGGCATTGTAAAATCTTTGTTCTTTACTCATTTTACCGATGGAATAATATCTTGTCGGGGTGACTGGACTTGAACCAGCGGCCCCTACGTCCCGAACGTAGTGCTCTAGCCAACTGAGCTACACCCCGT
>JAOADV010000043.1 GCA_026417135.1 Ignavibacteria bacterium | reverse complement strand
GGCTTAGTTCATCCAACGCAAGCTCAGTTTCTTCGCTCCAATGCCAAGTATCGTCGAATGCTCTAATTTGCGAAGGGGGATACTTTCCATCCTTATCTTTGAAAATTATGTTATATGCTCGCTTTGAATTAAATGGTGGGTCAAGGTAAATTAAATCGATTGACTCATCAGGAATATACTTGCGAATAATTTCAAGGTTATCGCCATAAAACAACAAATTTGTATCGAACATTGCCTATAAAAGAAATAACAAGAATATGCAATTTAAGAAATTTTGTATAATGTAAGAACTTGGTAAACTTTGCACTGGCTGGGAAGCTATACTACCAGTGGGAACGTGAGCATCTTGCCTATACAAATGTAATTTCGAAACAAGACACACAGTAGCGAAAATATCGATGCTTTTGAAAACAAAAACTAAAAGCTTTTGTTACTTCTAAAATGAGGTTGGATAAGAATTTTTAAAAAAATTCACCCAAAAAACAAGAAAAATTCAAAAATTTTTAAAAAAAGTATTGACAAATATCGAAAAAATTTATATTTTGCAATTGTAAAATTTAACTTTTGATGAAATTGTTATTAGTAAAGGATTTTAAGGTTGTCGTTTATCATAATATTAGTTCAGCTAAGATTTTTAAAAGGAAAAAATTTAGAAACCTTTGTAGAATAATGTCTTTTGGTCGATTAGATGGGTCT
>JAOADV010000042.1 GCA_026417135.1 Ignavibacteria bacterium | reverse complement strand
ACTCGCATCGATGGGTATTCGCGCAACAATTCTTTAACAAATTCCATTCCGCTATGTTCTGCTATTTCTGTTAGCTCAGAATTATCCAGAACCCTCGCTAAAATTTTTAAAATTATGAACATACAAAATGCAAGTTTGGAAAATAACTTTTATAAAATAATGTTATGGCTAAGGTATTAAACTCCGTGGAAATTACTAAGTAAACTGCTATTAAGTGGATGGAAAATATAAAAATTATTATTATTAACAACCAAATAACTATAAACTTTGAAAATGGATTTGGAAGTTAAAAACAGATAAAAGTTTAATCTAAACCTGTAAATATATATAGCAAAGTAGATTTTGCAAAGACTAAAAAATAATTTTTTTGTAAGATAAACAAATCAAGGAGAACATTTATTTGAGTAAAAAATATCAATGAAGCTAATTTAAATCAAATTGTAATGGGAAAGAGAAAAATTTAACAATAAAAAGGCTTCTACAATAAAGAAAATTTTGAAAAGGTTAAAGTCTTTGGATATGAAAATCTTGATGTTAAATAAGCACCAGCAATTATCACAGCATCATTTTGTGAACCCGAATATAGTACCTGTACAACAATATCCGGAAATGCACCTTGAAAAGATTTCTTTTCCTGTCATAAGAAAAGGTGCCATTAATCGCTGGCCAGCAATAAGAATAAAGACTGAAATATGGAATATGTT
>JAOADV010000041.1 GCA_026417135.1 Ignavibacteria bacterium | reverse complement strand
TGTTGTACTTTATGCTCTTACTGGTCATTATTATCTATGCTGTAAGCATTTTCGTATCTATTCAAGTGTCGCGGAGAGTATCCAAGCCTATTTTCAATGCTGCGAAACTGGTAGAAGCAATTAGCCGTGGCGATTTTCAAACAGCAAATAAATATTTGCAATAGATTTATTTCTATTTTCAAACGCTCTTGTTCTAAAGGAGGGGCAAAATTTGCCCCTTGTTTTTTCTTTCTATTGCTATTTCAATCTTTTTCCTTCCCGACACATTGTATTCACAAATAAAGTTACTTTTTGCAAGACCAATTGTTTTCAGACCCTTACCCAAATTTATCTTTTATCTCTTTCTTTTCTTACTTTTGTATTTTCATAGGATTGAAATTTTTCTATGCTGAAACTGAACGAAAATCTTTCGATTGTCCGAAACTACTACACCCAACTGGAAACTTACCATAAGTTTGGCATTTCGAACGAGACAAGCGTCCGCGAAGCCTTCAAAAATTTGCTCGAATATTGCTGCAAGAAAACAAATTTGCAATTCGTTGCCGAATATTCTATCGAAAATTTCCTCAAAGGCTCGAAAATTATTGTCGATGGTGCATTTTTCGACTTCTTCAAAATACCCCACGGCTACTGGGAAGCAAAGGATACCGCCGACGACTTGTATAAAGAAATTCAAGCGAAATTCCAAAAAGGTTACCCTTCGGACAATATTATTTT
>JAOADV010000040.1 GCA_026417135.1 Ignavibacteria bacterium | reverse complement strand
GTCCAAGAATTACCTTTATCGGTACTTAAAAAAATTCCTTCTCCATCAGTCCCGACAAAGATATTATTTCCATTTGCTGCAAAAGTTACGATTTTAGTATCTGGCAGTCCATTATTTTTCTCGACCCAAGAGTTTCCGTTATCTGTGGAAAGAAATACTCCACCAAAAAAAGTCCCCGCAAAAATATTGTTTCCACTTATGGCTAAACACCGGACAAGAGTATTCGTCAACCCATTATTTTTCCTCGCCCAACTATTCCCGTTATCTGTGGAAAGAAATACTCCACTCAAAGTCCCCGCAAAAATATTGTTTCCACTTATGGCTAAAGAATGGACAAAAGTTTCCGTCAGCTCATTATTTTTCTGAGTCCAACTGTTCCCGTTATCGGTGGAAAGAAAAACTCCACCCTCAGTCCCCGCAAAAATATTGTTACCTTTTATGGCTAAGCAGTTTACAGTGCCACCATACAAGCCATTATTGACTGCTTGCCATTGTGCAAAAGCATTTTGCGAAAGAATCACAAAAAGAACAAGTAATAATTTTTTCATAATTCACCTAATATTAATGAGTTAAACAAAATAATATTTTTATCAAATTTAAAAATAATTAAATAATCACTATAAATTTTTCAATAAAATTACCATATTTTAAAAAATATATCCCCGCTGGCAAATGCGAAATATTAATCCTTTGTTGGGGCAATTCGTGAATTGACCCTCCGGT
>JAOADV010000003.1:52254-216287 GCA_026417135.1 Ignavibacteria bacterium | reverse complement strand
TAGTGTAAGTTTCTTCTTCGGAAATAGGAATAAATTTTTGGACATTACTAGCAATTAATTGTTTTCCAACTTTTTGAGTATTTTCTAAATAATTTGTTTCTTGACTTTGGAACTGAATTTGCTTTATGTCTTTTAGGTAGAGTTCTTTATTAGTAGTATAAGATGATAGAAATCCTAAAAGTTTTGAAATATTTAATTCATCAGTAGTTTTTAAAGTATTTATATTAAAAGTATTGTTATATTTTTTATTATTAAGCAGCTTTTCGGCATTTGCATTATAGTTTTTTCGTTCATCTATTACGTTTTGAATAAATTCGTTTAAATTAATTTTTGTGCATTGATTGGATAATTCGGCAATTTTTGAGTTAAGGTTCAAATTGGAGGAGGATTGGAGATTTTTCTGAATTGAGAAATTATCCAAAGAGTACGAGGCTTTTACAAGATTGTAAGGGGTGCTCGATTTGTTTAAATCTGCATTTAATTTTTTCGATTTACTCTTCTGTTCGGTTTGTTCAGCAATTATGGTTTGAAATTCTGCTTGTTGTTTATTCAAATTTTTTATTTCTTCATTTGTAATTGGATTATTTTTTGATAAAATTTCAAGATTAAGGTTTCGGATTTCACTATTCTTGGTAATTGTATTAATGCTTGATTTGGCTTTGGAGTTAGGTATAGTGTAAGTTTCTTCTTCGGAAATAGGAGTAAATTTTTGGACATTACTAGCAATTAATTGTTTTCCAACTTTTTGAGTATTTTCTAAATAATTTGTTTCTTGACTTTGGAACTGAATTTGCTTTATGTCTTTTAGGTAGAGTTCTTTATTAGTAGTATAAGATGATAGAAATCCTAAAAGTTTTGAAATATTTAATTCATCAGTAGTTTTTAAAGTATTTATATTAAAAGTATTGTTATATTTTTTATTATTAAGCAGCTTTTCGGCGTTTGCATTATAGTTTTTTCGTTCATCTATTACGTTTTGAATAAATTCGTTTAAATTAATTTTTGTGCATTGATTGGATAATTCGGCAATTTTTGAGTTAAGGTTCAAATTGGAGGAGGATTGGAGATTTTTCTGAATTGAGAAATTATCCAAAGAGTACGAGGCTTTTACAAGATTGTAAGGGGTGCTCGATTTGTTTAAATCTGCATTTAATTTTTTCGATTTACTCTTCTGTTCGGCTTGTTCAGCAATTATGGTTTGAAATTCTGCTTGTTGTTTATTCAAATTTTTTATTTCTTCATTTGTAATTGGATTATTTTTTGATAAAATTTCAAGATTAAGGTTTCGGATTTCACTATTCTTGGTAATTGTATTAATGCTTGATTTGGCTTTGGAGTTAGGTATAGTGTAAGTTTCTTCTTCGGAAATAGGAATAAATTTTTGGACATTACTAGCAATTAATTGTTTTCCAACTTTTTGAACGTTTTCTATGTAATTTGTTTCGTGGGTTTTTAATGGAATTTGATTAGCGTTATTCAAAGTTGTTTCTCGACGGAAATTAGTTAATATCAAATGGTTCTCCGTGCCAGAGCTATAAGTTTCTTGAGAAATTTTCGAGTTTGTATCTCTGTTTGAGTTGTTAATTTCATATGTTAAAATACCCCGCATTTCATTTGTTTCTAAGGTCTTAATATTGTAGGAATTGTTTGGTTTGTTAGAAAGTGTATTTAAATCTTCCTTATTAATAGTGTTATTAACTAAACTCGTTAGAAATTTGCTTGAATAAGATGGAATTTGTTGCGTTTTTTTGAAACCTAAGAAATATCTATCTTTTGGCTTTGGCGGTCTAATTTCATCATAAGCATTTGTTATATTTGGTTCTGAATTTGTTTGTTTGAATCTATTATTTTGTTCTTTTTGAGGGAAGATTATTTTTGTAATGTCTGTGGAATTAGTAATAGTGTTTTCAATTACCTCATCGTAAGGATAATTTTTTTTGGGATTTGTTTTAAGTTCTTTGGTTTGGTTTGTAAAACTTTCTTTTATCTCGACTATTCCCGTATTGCTATTTTCTTTTTGGGAAATTTGTGTTGTTTTATCATAAGAAGCCTTTGGTAAGATAAGACTTTGATTTAAAGAAGAACCCTCTTCGAAATTATGTATATGTTCACCAATTATGTTTAAGTTTTGAGTATGCACTTGAAAGAAGTCAGTATCACGGATAAATGAAATTTCGAAAATTGGGCATTTCGTAACCTTTTGAGCTTTGACCTCAGCCTCCTGGTATCTCTGTTTTTGATTTTTAATAACATTCAGGAGTAAATCAATGAACTCGGTAGAATTTATAGAATTAATATGTTCAATAATATCTTCGTTGTTTGTATTTGAACAAGGTGTGTGTTGAATTTTGTTATATTCGCTTTTTTGTATCCCTACAATCATATTGGGCATCCTGCCTATCTTAAATATTTTAAAGAACTTATTTGTTTATTCGAACGAAGCCTGAAGTATTCTTGCGCTTCGCTCAGGTTTTAAAGCATCAATAACCTTGCCAGCTTTTCTTTTTGACATAGATTTTAGAATTTCAAATGCAGTTTTTTCGTCGATTAATTCGATAATTTTTGCTACTTCTTTCGGGTCGGCATTTTCGTAAATTTTTGCATATGTAGAAAAAATTGCCCTTCTTGCCGAATCGCTTAAAGTTCCGCTGCCTTGCAAATCGGTGCCAAGTTGCAGGGAAAATTTTTGTATTTGCTTTTCTTGAAGTTGAAGTTGGTTGGTCAATTCCAATATTTGCTTATTTTTTTTGGACAATTCCTTCGATATTATTGTAAGTGAATCAATTAGGGCAACATTTTTACTTCGATAATTTTCAATTTGTGCGTTTGCCTTTCCAATTGAATCAAGCAAATATTTTGTATAATTTGTAAGAAAAAGATTTTCTGTGGCAATAGCTTGCGAATTAAAGGATTTCTGCATCCATTCGTCGAATTCTTTTTTGGATAGAACAACTTTGGGTTCGCTTTCAAATCTTTCAGTTTCCGACTCGGATTTTGTTTCTTGTTTCTCGGTAGTTGTTTCAATTCCAAAAAAACTTGGGGCAAGCTTGTATAGTCCTAATATGATAAGAAAAATCGAAACAAACGAGAGAAAAACAATTAATACAATCGTGAGAATTTGCTTAGTGTTCATTTCTTATCCGAATGGGATTTTCTGATTTCTTTGTTTATCGAAATTTCGTCTAATAGTTTTGTTTCTTCTCTGTTTTGCTCGATTTGGTGTTCTATGAATTTCTTTTCTTTGATTTTTTCAAGGATTTTTTCCTCTTTTTTCGCTTCGGAAAGCCTATTTCGCAAAATTTGTTCGATTTCGTTTATTCTGTCTAATTGCTGTCGTAACTTGATAATTTCATTTTTAACAAAATCTTTATGGTTATTTTGAACTTGTATATCGAAAGCTCGAAATAGTCCATTTTTGCTATTGTTTAGCGAGGCAAGATACTCTTCGTTTTCTGCAATTTCCTCTTCTGTTTGGTAACGAAAATATAAGACTCTTTGAATAGCCTCTTCGATTTCTTTGACTTTAAAAGATTTAAGGTTCAGTAAACTTTCGAGCCTAAATATAAATTTTTTTGCCATCCTACGCTTTCGAAGTTATTTCGATAAGATTACGAATTGTATTTTCAAATGAATGTGTTTCGTCGATATCTTGTTTGAGAAAAGAGCTCAACGTATCGTGCATTGCAATTGCTTTGTCAATTTTTAGATTTGTGCCCCTTTGGTATGCACCAACGTTGATTAGATCTTCTGAATTACGGTAAGTTGCTAAAAGTTCTAAAGCTATTTTAACTGCTTTTTTGTGTTCGGGGGTGATAATATCGTTCATTACTCTACTGATGCTATCGAGAACGTCAATTGCTGGATAATGTCCTATTGAGGCAAGTTTACGGGAAAGGACAATATGTCCATCGAGTATTCCGCGAACAGTGTCCGAGACTGGTTCATTTAAGTCGTCGCCTTCGACCAAAACGGTGTACAAGCCTGTAATCGAACCAACTACACTTGTTCCTGCTCGTTCCATTACTTTTTGCAAAAGAGAGAAAACGCTTGGTGTATAACCTTTTGTAGTTGGTGGCTCTCCAATAGTCAATCCTATCTCTCGCTGAGCCATTGCAAGCCGTGTCGATGAATCCATCATCAACATAACGTCCAATCCTTTGTCTCTGAAATACTCAGCAATTGTAGTAGCTACAAGTGCTGCCTTTACACGAACAAGTGAAGGTTGGTCGCTTGTTGCTACAACTACAACAGAGCGGTTTAGACCTTCGCTGCCAAGGTCTTTTTCTAAAAATTCACGGACTTCGCGTCCTCTTTCGCCTATTAGTGCAATAATATTAATATCGGCGCTCGTTTTTCGTGCTATCATTCCGAGTAGGGTGGATTTCCCAATCCCAGAGCCCGAAAAAATGCCAACTCTTTGGCCCTTACCAAGAGTGAGCAAGCTGTCTATAGCTTTGATTCCAGTGGCAACTGGTTGCACGATTCGTTGCCGTTTTAATGGATTTGGTGGGGGAGAATATATCGAACGTAATTCCGACGAATGAATCGGTCCTTTTCCGTCTATCGGTTCACCAAGTCCATTTAAAACTCGACCTAAAAGTGCATCTCCAACTTTAATTTTAAGGGTTTCGCCAGATGCAACAATATTTGTCCCAGGTTCAATTTCAGTTAAATCTCCCAAAATCATAGAAAGAATTTGATGGTTACGAAAGCCAACGATTTCGGACCTACTTACTAGCTTCCCATTTCTATTATAAAGGTAGCAGACCTCGCCGATTTTTGCTTTGGGTCCTTCGCTTTCTATAACAAAACCTATGACCTTCGAAACCCTTCCAGAAATGACAATTGGATCGATTTTATCTATTTCGCTTATAATTTTTCGTTCGATTTGAATTAGTTCGTTCATTCTTGCTTAAAATCTAATAAAGAAATGTTTGATAAGATTTTGCCAATTTTTTCGAGCTGCGATTGAAAGGTTGCATCGATTTTACCAATTGAAGATTCAACTATGCAACCGCCTCTTTCAATCGTTGGGTCGGCAACAATTTCAGCTCCGTGAAGGGTTCGACTTTCGTCTATCAATTTGCTTTTTATTTTTTTTAAGATCTCGATATCTTCCGAATTTAGCCGAATTTGAAGGACTTTTTCGTTGTCCAAAATTTGTAATGCTTTTCGAACTTGTGTTTCAACTAACTCTGGACGCAAATGTACTTCCACTTGCAAAATATGTTTTGCAATATGGATTGAAACTGGAACGACTAAATTAGCCAATTCTTTGAGAGCTTTTGAATATTCTGTGGATAGTTCTTCGACAATTTCATCGATACGTCGGGCGTAATTTTCGAGTTTGTTTATTTCTTCTGTTAACGACATTTGGGTTGTTTGCTTTCCATCGTTGAAGCCCTCTTCGTAAGCACTTTGGACTTGGTTTTGAATTTCTTCTGCGGTTAAATTTATTTGGTTGACTTTTGATAAATCTATTTCAATCGGTTTGTTTAGATTTTGAATTCCGAAAAAAATTGAAAAAACTGGCCTTTGCAATTTCTTTTTGTGTTGTTGCCCCTCTTTGTTAAAGTCATTGAATAGTATGTTTTGGAGGAAAGGATTTAGGTGGTTATTTTTTCCACTTTTTTCAAATTCTTCAAATTGGTATTGTTGGAGTTCGGGGACAATTTCTTTTATAACAAAACTAACGGTTTTGTTTTCTGTATTTGTATTACTCCGATTTTTTTTTTGGAGTTTTAGTTTAATCGTTTGCATATATCAAATTTTTAAACGAAAATATCTTCGCGACCTCGTCCACCAATTACTATTTCTTCTTGCTCTTCTAATCGTTTAATAATATCGACGATTCTCATTTGTGCTGCTTCTACTTCACGCAGTTTTACCGGTCCCATAAATTCAAGCTCTTCTTTAACAACAGCAGCGGCACGCTCGCTCATATTTTTGAAAATCTTTTGTTTGACCTTTTCGTCGGCAACTTTTAGCGAAAGTGCAAGGTCTCGCTTATCTACTTCGCGAAGAATTCTTTGAATACTCCTATCGTCGAGCGTTACAATATCTTCGAATAGGAACATCAAGCGTTTTATTTCAAGGGCTAAACCATAATCTTTTTCTTCTATATGTTCAAGCATAGATTTGGCAATAGTCGTATTACTTTTGTTTAGAATATTTGCTACAAGTTGAGCACCACCAGCAGTTGCAAGGTTTTGCGAAAGTGTTTGTTCTGCAATTTCGTCAACGACGTGCTCAATCTCTTGAAGTAATTGTGGAGAAACTTTTCCAAGCTTTGCAATGCGAAGGATTGTTTCGACCCTCAGTTGCTCGTTAAATTCAGCTAATACCTCGGCTACTTGGTCTGGTGGCAGATGTGAAAGTATAAGTGCAATGGTTTGAGGATGTTCTTTGGTTAAAAAGTTTGCAAGCTGTTGTGGGTCGGCTTTTTTCAGCATACTAAAACCACGAACCGATGTAAGCACTCTAATTTTTTCTACAATTTCCTTGGCCCTTTCGTAGCCATAACTCTTTTCTAACAAGGCTTGTGCATATTCAAGACCACCTTCGAGCATAAAGCTTTGTGCTGTCATTAGATGGTAGAATTCTTCGAGAACTTTATCTACAATTTGAGCAGGTAGGTCTTGCAGATTTGTTATTTCCAAGGCAATTTGTTCAACTTCGTCGAGGTTCAACTGTTTGAAAACTTTTGCGGCTGAATCGACATCGAGCGACATAAGTAAAATAGCAGCCTTTTGCCTCGGGGTTAGTTCTTCGTATTTGTATTCCTTTTTTTTCATAATATTTTTTGACGATTACATTCGCCTTTAATTTGAAGAAATCATCTTTTTGGTGTTTCTTCTTGGGTTAGATAATATCTTACAAGTTTAGCCGCTTCGGAAGGCTGGTTGTCGATAAATTCTTTGATTTTGTCTCTTATTTCGATTTTCATCAATGCCTCTTCGCTGAGAGCGGGGACTTCGGCAATTTTCAAAGATGGTTTTTTTATGACTCCGATGTCGAGTGCTTCTGCTTCGGGTATAGAAATTCCTCTGGCTTCTTCGGTAAGCAAAAGTTGTTCGGGCATTTCTGTTGGGAGTAAAAGCATCTCTTCTTCGTAAGGTCTTATTTTTTCGAATTCTCGTTCTAAATCTTCTCTTTCTTCTTCCAAAAGCTTTTTGGGTTCTGGTAATGCCATTGCGCGACGGGTCGTTTCTTTGACTTGCTGCGAATGGAAGAACAAGTATGCAAGTAGTAACGCTAAAAGTATGGATACTCCAAGTATTATTAATCGAATATATTCGGGTTGTTGGTACCAAGGGATTGGTTCTTGAAGTACCTCGGGGTCCGGTGCTTGCGTATCGAATGGTACATTTACAATACTGATTTGGTCATTTCGGTTAACATCGAAACCAACAGCATTTTTGATAATTTCTTCGAGCTTTTTAAGCTCTTCGTCGGTTCTGGGTATGTACTCTACTTGTTTTTTCCCATCTTTTTCGACAACTTTGTATGTTCCATTAATTAATGCTCCGACAGTTATTCGTTTGATAGTTCCAACTTCATTAATAATTCTTTCGATTGTCTGAGGTATCTCGTAATTTGTGCTAATGTTTGTTTGCTCGACGGTTCTGTTCGGAGCTGGGTAAACCAAAGAATCGACTGTTTGCGAAGAAGATGTTATCGAATGTTCGCTGCGGACAACTTGTCGCTCTGGGTTGAAGTCTGTAATAGTTTTCTCAATTTGTGTGAAATCGAGCTCGGTTGCTACGCTGATTTCTGAGTTTCCTGGACCTAAAACTCCATCGAGTAAGGACTGAACCTTGTTTGTTAAGTATTGTTCTATTCTGATTTTCTGTTCGTGTTGCGATTGCGTTTTTCCAAACAATGAATTGTTTCCATCTTCAACTTCCGAAAGAATTTTCCCTTTGTGGTCAACGACGATTACATTGTTCGGAGTAAGTCCTTCGACACTTGCAGCGACAAGATTTTGTATTCCTATAATATTTGGTTTGCTAACCAAGTTATCACCGGCAAGTTGTAGTGTAACGGAAGCGGAGGGTTGATTTTGCTCCCTTTCGAAAAGTGTTTTTTCTGGAATGACAATATGAACCCTTGCTTTTTTTACTCCGTTCAATGAACTAATAGTTTTAGCGAGTTCGCCTTCTAATGCGCGTCGGTAGTTAAGCTTTTGGACAAACTCGCTCATCCCTATATTGGTCTTGTCGAAAATTTCGTAGCCAACAACATCACCAGCGGGGAGACCTTCCGAAGCAATGGATACACGTGTATCATAGACTTTATTTTTATCGACCAAGATTGTTGTTCCATTATCGGTTAGCTTGTAATCGATTTTCCTTTCTTTTAGTTTTTCTACAATTTTACCAGCTTCGGCTGGGTCAAGTTGACTAAAAAGAACAGCGTATTCGACCTTTGTACTAGTCGAAACAATTAAGTAAATCAATCCAACTAATACACCTATTGTTACAGAGAAAAAAATAACTTTCTGAACGAAAGTTAGTTTAGAAAGAAAATTACCGAATTGTCCAAAAATTCCTTGTTTTGCCAATTTTGACCAGTATTAAACTTGCATTCGAATAATTTCGCGATAAAAATCCAAAAATTTATTTCTTATTTCCATAAGTAATTGAAAGCTTGTTTTAGCTTTTTCTGCTGCAATCATAACATCGTGGAGTTCGATAGGTTCACCTTTGATAAAACCTTCGGTTAGTTTAACAGATTCTTTCTGTAATTCGTTAACCTCGTTTATCATTTGTTTTAATGTTTCAATAAAAGAATCACCTTCAACAGCTAATTTCTTTTGATTAGAAATTAGTTCTTGTTGAAGTTGCCTTTGTAAGTTAAGTTCATCGACCCTAATTGGCATAATGCTACCTCTTGTTCAATTACACACGAGCATCAATTATTGTGCCTTTTGCATAGTTAAACGATTGTAACTTGCCATTGCGAGTGAATAAAATATGGTTTTCAATTTTTGCAGCACTTTGTGGAAAAAGCTTTACAAAAAAGTCCCGTTCTTCTTTGGTTATTATTTTATCCCTCTCTTTCAGTTCGATTGATAATTTGTCCTTGTTTTCGCGGGATTCTGTTTTGGGAGCAGGTCTTTGGATTTGTTCGTTTATCAAACGCTGGATATTACCCGACTGGTTTTGTTCATTAACCTCGTATTTCCTATAAATGTTTATTGGATTAATATCCATAGTTTATAACAATTTTGTTTATATATCCATTGAATCTCTTGCAATGTTCTTTGCAGCTTCGATGATAGATACATTTGCTTCGAAGGCTCTTTGTGCAGAAATCATTTCCACCATTTCAGTTATCACATTAATGTTTGGGTAATGTAAGTATCCATTTTCATCGGCGTCTGGATGGGAAGGGTCGAAAACTTTCCTCGGTGGAGACGTATCCTTAATTATTTGTACATCCAACTTGCTTTCGTTGCTATCTGGGAACATCAAAGAATTGTTGTTAAGGTTAGTTTCCAACATTGGCAAAAAAACTTGTTCGAACGGGGAATATTCACGACTTCGGACTTGCACGATTTCCCGTTGATAAGGTTTACCTTCAACTGTTTTAGTGGTGTTGGAATTTGCTATGTTTTTCGCAATACAAGAAAGTCGAAGCCTTTGCAGTCTTAACCCTTCACCACTAATTTTAAAGATTTCGAAAATATTGCTCTTCATACATTTACAAAATTATTTTCTTTTTTGTAGGTAGTTGTACTCATTTTTTACGATTCTCTAATACCAGATATTGCTGAATTCAATCCAGAAAAATATCTTCTCAAAAGTCTTGCGACGAACCGGAAACGTATTTGTGTTTCCGCTAAATTAGCCATTTCTTCATCTATGTTTATATGACTTTGCCCCGATTGATATTCAAGTTTTTTCTCAATGTTTGCTACTTCGATTTTTGGGTTTGGTATGTTCTGCTGATTGAAGTCACCTTTTTCTTTGTCAACTCTTTCAATCTCTTTTTGATATTCTTTAATAGATTTTTTGAAAAGTTCTTCAAAGACGACTCGTTTAGGTGTGTATCCAGCCGTTTGCGAATTTGCAATATTTTCCGAAATAGTTCGCAGACGCAAAGAATAAGCATCCAATGCCTTTTGCATTAATGGTAGTCTGCTCTTAAATAAGAACAGTTTTATCGACACTGTTCCTCCTTTTAGAAAAAATTTAAAATAACAAATATAGTGCCACATTTTGCCGAATTGGTTGATGTGTATTTTATTTATTTCCATAAAGTTAGTTGATTTGTGTTGTATGTTTTATTTTTCTTCCTCTATATGGTGAATATTAATCAATCATGTGTTGAATTTTAGCATTTTCAATATTATAATCTAATTTTCGTTTAATTTTTTTCTTTTGGCAATTAGTTTAATGAATAGAATAGATGAAGATGTTTCGGTCGGGGTCGAAAGGAAATTATCCAAAACGAAAAAATTTATATTTCTATATCTTGGCTTTATATTTCTATTTTTAGCCATTGTTGGTATTGCTATTCCATTGTTACCCACAACCCCTTTTTTGTTACTTTCTGCTTATTTCTTTGCCAGAAGTTCAGACCGTTGGCACATTTGGTTACTTTCTCATCGATACTTTGGGAAAATCATACGAGATTACACTGAAAAACGAGGAGTTTCATTAAAACTAAAAGTTTACGCTTTATCTTTACTTTGGCTGACGATTTTATCGAGCGCCCTTTTCTTCGTTAAATCTTTACTAATTAAAGTAATCTTGTTTACTATTGCTGCTGGGGTATCATATCATATCCTTCGTCTGCGAACTTTAAAGTAAAAATTGGGATTCTTATTTATTTTTAGTGAATTGTTTTGTATCATTCTTTGTAAGAAAAGTTTAGACTTTCAAGGCTAACGCAAAATCCTCAATTCATTCCAAAGTAAATAGCTTAAATTAACGTTATATTTTTCGAAGATGCTTCGAACTTTCGTGTTTTTTAGCAAGGCAAATTTTTCCCCTTGCCTTTTGATTTAGCAAGTTGGTTGTTGGATAAATTATTTGTAATTCTCTAAGTTTTTTTAATTTAACATTCCTTTTATTCCATTGCTTATGAACGACCGATTCTACACGAAAGAAGAGTTAGAAAAAATTCTGCAAAGAGTTATAGAATCGAAAGGCTATGTGGGAGAAAAATTTACAAGAGACGACATTTTGAACATTGCCAAAGATTTGAACCTGGACCTTAATCAAGTATTGATTGAAATTGAAAAGGCAGAAGAAGTTGCTGAATTCGAAAGGGCGAAGTTCTTGTGGAAGGAAAAGAAAAAACGAGAATTTTTCCAACATTTAACTGTGTTTATTTTGTTTAACTTACTGCTTACATTCATTAGTTTGTCCTTTTCGAAAGGACTTCTTTTTGTCCTTTTATTTGCTGGCTTTTGGGGAATTGGTCTTGCAGTTGACTTTTTCAAAAGTTTTTTCCCAACAGAAGAAAAAGTCGAAAAAGAGGCAAGTAAAATCCTTAGAAGCAAAAAATTAAAAGCCAAATTGACTTCCTTTTTCGATAAACTTCTCGATCGATTCTTGGGTAAAAGTTGAATTTCTGAACAAAAACTTTTCGCAACATTCATTCTCTTTACTTCTTATTGAAAAGTTTTGTACATTTAAATACATTTTTGAGGTATTACTAAATTAGATTTCACAATGACCAAGGTAAATATTTTAAGAATTAGCTGTAAAAATGTCTTTAGTTTAAGAGGGTAATTTATCTGTCTCTTTCGATAATGAAGTCTGAAAGGTATAAAAGGGAACGACGCGAGGGATTATCTGGAAATTCTAATAAAATGGATTTTGCTTTTTGCACCAGTTCTGCAGCTCTATTTTGGGCAGAGGTAATTCCGCCATTACTTAAAACAAAGTTGATTATTTCCTTAATATCTTTTTTCTTTTTTCTGGATTTGACTAATGAAATAATGGAATTCGCTTCGTTTGAAGGTGCTCTTTGCAAAGCATAAATCAAAGGAAGAGTTATTTTTCGCTCTTTTATGTCTTTACCGACTGGTTTCCCGATAAGACTTGATTGCCCGACATAGTCGAAAATATCGTCGCGAATTTGAAATGCTAAACCAATTAGGCGGCCAAATTCTTTAAGTTTAAATCTTGATTCGAGGTCTTCGGTAGCACTTATACAGCCTATTTCGCAACAAGCGGAGATTAACGATGCTGTTTTGTTATAAATTATTTCGAAATATCTGTCTTCATCGGTTTGCATTTCTCGGCTCGATTGAATTTGTAAGATTTCGCCTTCGCTCATAAGTTGCACAGCTTCGGAAAGAACTTTTAAAAATTCAAATTCGTTGTTTTCGATTGCAACCAAAAGACCCTTTGCCAAAAGGAAATCGCCAAGTAGAACCGCTATTTTATTGTTCCATCGGGCGTTGATTGACAAGAAACCACGCCTTTCTTTTGCTTCGTCGACTACATCGTCGTGTACAAGAGTTGCAGTATGGAGAAGTTCGACCATCGTAGCGGCAATATATGTGCGTAGGTTTATTTCGCCAGCTAAGCCAGCAGAAAGAAAAATTAGGATTGGTCGAATCCTTTTTCCTTTTCTTGCCACAAGGTAGCGAATAATTGTATCGAGCAATCCTATTTTACTGTTTAAGACTTTACGGAAGTATTTTTCGAATTCCTCTAACTCTTTGGCTATGGGTTCCGTTATCGTTTTAATCATATTATGTTGATAAAAGAGTTGATGGTAACTCAGAACTTTTCGCTGAAGTAGCGCATAAATTGAGCTCGCTCGTAAACAGCAGGATTTAAGCTTCTCGACTGGCTTAATCGACCACGAAAATCATCGAGTGAATGAAATTCTTTTTCTTCCATCCATTGCTTAATCTCCGAAAGCATTTCTGCAACGACTTTTGGCCCTTTACGATAAATGACAGATGCAATTTGAACAGCTTTTGCCCCAGCAAGAATTTGTTTAATTACGCCTTTACCATCGTGAATACCAGTTGAGGCACATAGGTCGCATTTCACGCGTTCGCTGAGTATCGATATCCAGCGTAATGTTTTGCCAATATCGCTTGGCGAGCTCAACACATTGGTTGGCACAACAATCAGCGAATCCAAATCGAAATCTGGCTCGAAGAAACGATTGAAAAGAACTATACCTTTGACTCCAGTTTCAGAAATTCTTTTAACAATCGATGCCAGATTGGAAAAATAGTAGCTTAATTTTACAGCAACTGGGATGGAAACTTCACTGAGAACAGATTGAATAATTTCGAAATAGATTTTTTCATTGTCCTCACAAGTTCTATTTAAATCCGAAGGCATAGTGAAGATATTCAATTCGAGAGCATCTGCTCCGGCAGATTCGATTCTCTTGGAAAAAGGTATCCATTCTTTGATACTTACACAATTTATCGACGCTATTATTGGAACTTCGATAGACTTTTTTGTCAATGAAATTAAATTTAAATACTTTGTAACACTGTCTTCTAAGGTTGATGCATCGAAATAATCGTAAATTTCTGGGTATAGTGGCATTGGTCTTTGCATTTGAGCCATATGGCTTTCCATTTCCCAGACAATTTCTTCTTCGAATATTGATTTTAATACAATTGCAGAAGCACCATTTTCAACTAATGTTTGAATGTCTTTTAAAGAATATGTGTAACCACAACTCCCAATGATTATTGGGTTGGATAATCGAAAACCCATATAGTGTGTTGTTAGGTCCATATTGTGTTGAACTTTAATGAAACAAAAACAAAAATAAAAAAAATTCTTCATTGGCAAATTCAATAAATTGGAAATGTAAACTTTTGGTATTAATACTTTAATCTTGAATGCTTAGGTTTCGGAGTTTGTATTAAGTTTTTACGAAATTGTTTTGGTTATTTTATTCTTTTATTAAAATTATGCTAAGAGGTTCATTTGAAAAATTCTTTGTTTGCCATGCCGCAAGTATTTGAATTAATTTATTCCCTTCAGTATTAATTTTGGTTTTAGTGATGTCCGATTGAGGGCGGTTTTGTATAGATAGGATATTATAAAAAATGCAAAAAAGACTCAACATACATAAGTTTAATCTATTACTTAGGTAAGTTTTGGTCTAAGTTTGAACCCAAACATTTCCCAAAATTGAATCGGTTGTGTTGTGGGAAATGAGCAGTTGGATCGACTTTTCAGTCAAAACGGAACCAGCTGGGACAAGTTTTATGCCAGAATATGTGTAAACGTCTCTTGAAACGATTAAACCTGCTTTTAGGTCTTGAAGAGGTATAGGCTTCTCGTTGACACTCGATTCCAATTCACGAAATTCAAGCAGGAAATGTTCAAAAAATAAAACAACTTTGGGGTCGTATAATCTACGAGAATTTTGTTTGATTTTTTCAAGAGCGTCGTCAGCTTTCATCTTTTTAAAGAAACGTAATTCTTCGAAATCCAAAGCGACTCGGATAATTCTTGATTGAGGTGGTATTTGCCAAGCCTGAAGTTTTTTGGGTATTCCGCTGCCGTCAAAATTTTCGAAAATATGGTATAAGATTTTCGGGATTTTATCGAAACTACCAATGTTATCAATAAGTTCCTTTGCCTTTATTGGGACTTGACACATTAGTTCGTTTGTTGGAGCACCATCTGTCAATACTGGGGTTTCTAAGAGGCTATCTGGCAAAGATAATTTACCTACGTAAGCAAGGTAAGAAGCAAATTCTATTTCTGAAATCTCGTCATCATCAAAGTTTTTGCTCAATTTAGCGACCCAAACCGAGGCGCGAGCCACATTTTTTAACAGTTCAGCCACAGAGGGCATTCTAAGATTGATGAAGCGAATAGCAAGCTGTTTTGTATCTTGTATTTGGGTTTCGAGAGCTTTTGCTAAATCGTTTATTAGTTTTCTATCCTTCGCAGTTGTATTTCGAAGTTTCACAATCCGTGCCGCGGCACGTATTCTTGGAAAGAAGTTGGAGTATTCAATCGGTTTTTCAACGAAGTCATCGAGATAATTTTGTAAATAATTTTCTAATAAGTTTCTTTCAATGTAGTTAGCAGTTAGAATATAATAAATGTTTTTAAATTGGCTTTCTGAACGAATTTTTTGACAAAGTTCTAATCCATTAATCTGTGGTAGATTGTAATCTGCAATTAAAAGGTCAACGCTTTGCTTTTGCAAAGTGTTCAAAGCATTTGTTCCATCGAAAGAAAAGAGAATCGAAGAATTTGGGAAAAACCTTGCTAAAATTGCCCGAATCGTTGAAACATTTGATTTGTCATTATCTGCAATTAAAAAGGTTAAGTTATCCGTTCCCATATTATTCTCTTTTAGAATAATTGCGAAGAATATCTTCGGTACTAATGTTTTTGACTAAAATAGATGTACGGCGATTTTTAAAGTCAAATGGATTTTCTGGTATTTTTAAGTTTTTGTCCGCAAATCCAGTAACTTTAAGGACCTGCCCTTGCCACAGCCCGTTTTCTTCCATTACTCTCCGAGCCGCATTAGCTCTATCGGCAGAAAGTTCCCAATTGCCATAACCGGATTGTTTAGCATATTGTCGACTATCTGTATGCCCTTCGATTTCAACCAGGTTGGGTAGTTTACCAATTTCTACGGCGAGCAAGCTAAGAATTTCTTTAGCTTCGGGTTTTAGTTTGGCACTTCCAATTTCGAAGAATACAGATTCTTGGCCTTCAATCAATTCAATACGAAGACCTTCTTTTGTAAATTCAAATTGGAGTGAATTTACAAGTTTTTCGAGTTTTGTGTTTGTTTTCGAAGATTCAGACAAAATTGACTTAATTTCCTCGGAGATGTTTTTCACTCTTTCGATAGCTTTAAGACTATCTTCTATTGCTTGCCTTTTTAATTTTTCTGTAACTTTTTCGGCAAGTGTGTCTTGTTGTTCGGGGGGCAAGAAAAAGTAAAATTGATGCTTTTCTTTTTCCTTTCCCTTACCAGATTCTGGATTTTCGAAAATGTCGATTTTTACTGGGACTGTTCTTTTACCGGTCAAAAAATTGAAGGCACCGGGGTCCTTGAAATATGAGGAAACCATTTGACGGATTTGCTCACTTTGACCCAATATCCACATAACAATGAAAAAGGCCATCATTGCAGTTACGAAATCGGCATAAGCAACTTTCCAAGAGCCACCATGTGGAGCGTGAGCAGTATGCCCCTTTTTTTTCTTGATTATTATCGGTTCTTCTTTATGTTTTTTTTCTTCCTCAGTCATTTTATTTTTAAATTAAATTAGTTTCAATTTATCTTGCTTGCTTTATGGCTTGTTCTGTTTCTTGGAAAGTTGGTCTGTTTTCGGGGTCGATAGACCTCCGGCCATATTCGATAGCAACCGAAGCGGGTGCTCCTTTTGCAAAAGCCAACAAAGCAGCTTTTATTGTTTGCAAGTATTTAATTTCTTTTTGAACAATCTTATTCATCAGAGAAGCAGTCGGACCAATGATACCATAGCACATAAGGACGCCAAGGAATGTTCCTACAAGTGCAGCAGCGACGTGATGGCCAACAGCTTCGGCACCTTCGTTGACAGAAGCCATAGTTACGATGATTCCCATTACTGCTGCGACAATTCCAAGCCCGGGAAATGCTTCGGCAAGTGTTTGGAGAGAGTGGGCTGGGACCAATTCTTCTTCCATTGTGTTTTCAATATCTATATCCATTAATTCTTCGAGGTCGTGTGCTGGAACACCTCCACTCAAAACAACTTTTAGAGTATCTGTTAGGAATTCTTTTGCGTGTTGGTTTGCAAGAAAAGTTGGATACTTTGAAAAGATAGAACTTTGGTCTGGGTTCTCGATATGCGATTCGATTGCAATCAAACCTTCTCGCTTTGCGAATTGAAATAGTTCATATAAAAGTTGAAGCAGTTCTATGTATGCTGTTTTGTTAACTTTTGGACCTTTAATTGTTCCGATTGCCCCAGAAATTATTCGCTTTAGTGTGGGAAGTGGATTTGCAATTAGAAGAGAGCCTAGGGCTGAGCCTCCGATAATAATGTATTCGGCGGGAACTATCAAAGCCAGCGGATTACCACCAGCAACGACCAATCCCCCGATAATCGAGATAATTACTATTATTAAACCTACAATAACAAGCATTGTATCGCCTATTTTGTTTTATTTTCAATTTCTTTTCTAACTTCTTTGTTATTAGGGTCAATTTGGAGTGCCTTGTCGAAAAACTTTTTTGCATTCTCTGTATCTCCCATAGCTTCGTAAATCAAACTTAAATGTAAGAAAGGCTCTGGTCTGGAAGAATCCAATTGTATTGACTTTTCGATAAATTTCTTAGCTTTTTCGTAATCTTTGAGTTTATAAAAAAGCCAACCATAAGTATCGAGGAAGTTTGGGTTTTCGCTTCGATATTCCAAAGCTTTTTCAATCATTTCCCGAGCTTCTTTGAGATTTGTATCTCTTTGAATATATGAATATGCCCAATTGTTCAGAATTAATGGGTTTTCTGGGTCTAACATAAGAGCTTTTGCATAATGAAGGTCGGAAAGTGTGTGTTCTTCTATTTCGTAATATAACCAACCTAAATTGATATGTGCATCGATGTTCGCAGAGTCTAATGCTATGCATTTTTCTAAAGTTTCTCGTGCTAAATCGAATTGATTATCATTTAGATAAAGTTCAGCTAATAAATTGTAGTAATTGGTGTTCGTATCGAAAGCAAACTCGAACTTTCTCAAATTATCTATCGCTTCTTTCTTTTTCCCAGATATGAATTGATAGTATGTAATATTGGAAAGTATATCAAAATCTATGTTGTTGCCACTTAAAATTTTTTGGGTATATTCTTCTGCTTTAGCTGTATCTTTGTTTGTAAGTGCAATTTCTCGGAGTAAGTAAAATTTTTTGTAATTATCTTCGAGGAAATTTTCTAAACAATTAGAGTATTGCTGGAGCAATTGGAAGTTATTTTCGTCTTGCTGTTTGAAAGATTGAAACAAACTATAGGATAGAAATAGAGCATTTTCGAAGGTTAACTCTTTTCCAATTTTTCTCAATTGTTCGCAAAATTCTTCAAATGAGTATCTGGACTTTATTAGTTCGAAATAATACGTCCAAAATGTATTGGAAAGTTCATTATAATTTTTTGTATTTCTGATTATTTTATTGCAATAATTGAATTGATTTATTGTATCTCCAACTAAAACGTAATATAAGAGTAAGTTTAGGTCTGTAAAGCTACTAAGTGATTTCTGGCTGAAGGACCTCAGAAAATTAATTGAAGAAGAGTATGATGTATCGACTTTGTCGAGCAAAGATAGATGAAGATTTAAATCTTCTTCGGTCAGTTTATCTTTTTTGATATGTATTAATCTAGTTGAAAAATACAATGCTAACTCGGGTTGATTTCGACTTCTAAGTAGATATGCAAGTAACTCAATGGTCGGTAAAAAGTTAGTATCTTTTAAATAAGATTTAAAGGCATAATCGAAAGCAAGGGTATACTTTTCAAGCATATATAGATTTTTTGCGAGGCTATATAGGATAACCTTGGAAGAGTCGAATCTTAAAGCATCCAAAAGGTCCACAATTGCTTGGTGGTATAACCCCAATTGTTCATTTTTTGATGCATTGATGATTAGGTCTAAAAGGTAATTGTTTTTGATGTATCTGATTGTGTTTGAATCTAACTGGTTTGCTTGGAGATAAAGCTCGAATAAAGACATCTGAGAATAGTCGGGGGTTGATTCTTGTTGGATTTTGGAAGTACTGCAAGCCGAAAAGATAATTAATACGAGTAAAATGTAAAAGTGTATGTAATTTAATTTTAACATTAAAAATTTAAATAGATAAAAATTTAATAGAGAAAATTATGAAAAGTTTTTAAAACAAGAAAATTTTAGTTGTAGTAAAAAGTTTCTATCGATTTAGCAACTTACTATTTTGAATTAGGTCAAAATTTTAGCACTTTTCAATACAGAGCTAATTCCTTTTTTGTCGATAGTTTTTATTGCTCTTGCAGAGAGTCTCAATCTAATCCAACGTTTCTCTTCTGGTATCCAAAACTTTTTCCATTGGAGATTTGGCAAATAACGCCGTTTAGTTCTATTTCCAGCGTGCGAAACGCTATTTCCAATTAAAGGCTTTTTACCTGTGATTTTACAAATTCTCGACATTTCGACCTCAAAAAACTACAAATTTAATAAAACTTTTATTTGTTTCAAATAGTTCTGCTTAGGGTTATTTAAAAGTTAATAATTAATTCTTGAAAATGTAGTAGATTAGCATTAACATTTTAGAAAAAGTAAATGAAAGAAATAAATACCCCTTTAATTAGGCAATACTTGCAAATAAAGGGCAAATATCCAGATTATATTTTATTGTATAGGATTGGCGACTTTTACGAGACTTTTTTCGACGATGCTGAGATTACTTCTCGAGTTTGTAATATTGTTTTAACTAAAAGAAATAATGGAGCTGCTGGCGAAGTCCCGCTTGCTGGGTTTCCATTTCATCAATTGGATAATTATTTGCCTAAACTTGTAAATGCTGGGTATCGCGTTGCAGTTTGCGAACAAGTTGAAGACCCAAAAAAAGCAAAAGGGATAGTTCGGCGAGAAGTCGTCGAAATTGTTACTCCCGGAGTTACCTTATACGATAGGTTGCTTAGCGAGAAACGAAATAACTACATTTGTTCTGTTTTCTTTCGTAGCCAAAATGATTTCATCTCGACTGTTCTTGGCGTTGCTTTTTGTGATGTTTCGACTGGGGAGTTCTATGTGTCGGAAATGAGTTTCGAGCGTGCGAGGGAATTTTTGGAAGTATATCAAATCAAAGAAATTGTGGTTTCAAAAAGTCAAAAGAATCTTATCGAAGAATTGTTGAATAAAATTCCAAGCAAGCCAGTAATAAACAAATTGGAACATTGGATATTTGATTATACTTTTGCAAAAGAAGCTTTGCTTGGGCAGTTTAAGACAATTACATTGAAGGGTTTTGGTATTGAGTCATATCATTTAGGGATAACAGCTGCTGGTGCATTACTTTACTATATTAAAGAAACACAAAGTATCTACTTGAATCAGATTCGTAGCCTAAGGCATTATAACCCAAACGAGTTTATGCTTCTCGATGCTGCTACCCGAAGAAATTTGGAACTATTTCCAATATCTGAAAAGGGCGACGAAGCATCTTTGTTTTCTATTTTCGACGATACCCTGACCCCGATGGGTGCCAGGCTTTTGAAAAGATGGTTCAATCAACCATTACTTGAGCTTGAAAGAATAAATTCAAGGCAAGCAATCGTTGATTTTTTTTATCAAAATATTGATTTCACAAAAAAAATTAGAGAACATCTTCGAAACTTATCCGATTTGGAGCGATTAGTTTCGAAGGTATGCAGTTTTAAAGCAACACCACGCGAATTGCTGGCTCTTAAAAATACTTTGGAAAATGTTAAAAAAATCAAGGAGAATTTAGCTAAAAATAATGTGGAATTAATCCTTGACCTTTCGAAAAATTTGCTCGATTTCCCACAAATTACTTCTCTCGTTGTTCAAGCCATCAGAGAAGATGCTGGTAACAACGTAGGCGAAGGAAACGTAATTCGAAAAGGCTTCGACGAGGAATTCGATAAACTTCTGGAGTTTGCTCAGAATTGGAAAAGCTTGATTAGTGCATATCAAGATGAAGAGAGGAAGAAATCGCAAATCCCAACTTTAAAAATTGGTTTCAACAATGTTTTTGGTTATTACATCGAAGTTACAAAAGTTCATAGCGAAAAGGTACCCGATTATTTCGAAAGAAAACAAACATTAACAAATGCTGAACGCTACACAACTCAGAAACTTAGAGAACTTGAATCGAAGATCGTCAACTTACAAATTGAGCTTGATAGGAAGGAAAAAGTTTTGTATGAAACAATTTTGAGAAAGATTTCGGAGTATGCTAACGATTTGCAAGTTACTGCCCGAAATATTGCAGAATTAGATTGTTATACTAATCTCGCCTACATTGCAAAAAAGTATAATTATTGTAAACCACAACTACATAGCGGCTATGATTTAGAAATTCGGAACGGACGCCATCCAGTAGTCGAGAGAAATTTACCTATTGGTGAGAAATACACACCTAACGATACTTTAATGACCGGTGACTCAAGAATTCATATAATAACCGGTCCTAATATGAGTGGCAAGTCTTGTTATTTAAGGCAAGTTGCTCTTATCGTACTTTTATCGCAAATTGGCTCCTTTGTGCCCGCTGATTATGCTAAGGTTGGGTTAGTCGATAGAATCTTCACAAGAGTTGGGGCACAAGACTACATCAGTTCTGGCGAAAGCACATTTTTGGTTGAAATGCAGGAGGCTGCTAATATTTTAAATAATGCGACGAAAAAGAGCCTTATTTTGCTCGATGAAGTAGGCAGGGGAACTGCAACTTTCGATGGAATTTCAATTGCTTGGGCTATAACTGAATATATTCATAATAATATTGGAGCAAAAACATTATTTGCAACCCATTTCCACGAGTTGAATGAATTGGAATCAAAATATGATTTCATAGAAAATTACTATGTTGAAGTTTACGAAGAAGGCGATAAAGTCATTTTTACACACAAAGTGAAAAGAGGCAATAGCGACCACTCTTTTGGAATTTATGTTGCGGAAATGGCTGGGGTCCCTAAAAAGGTTGTTTCGAGAGCTAAGGAAATATTAACACTTTTGGAGTCTGGAACCACGAATCAAAAAGAATTAATAAAAATAAACAAGCCGAATCCTAAGAAAGTTAAAGCAATTGAAAAAGAGTTCGCACCAAGACAATTAGCAATATTCGATTTTTCGGATTCAGATATTAGAGAAAAAATTGCTAAATTAGATTTGGACAATATCACACCAATTCGTGCTTTACAAATTCTCGAAGAACTTCAAAGGGAAATACGCGAAGGTCGATGAAATATCTTTTATTTCTGATTTTTCTGCTTGTACCTTTTTACATTTTTTCTCATTCTAACCTTTCGGTTCGCTTTGTAAGGTTCAACGCGAAAAAAGGAGATAAACTCGAAAAGATATTAAAAAAATATGAACTACCAGTAAATAATTTAGTTATAACCGAGTTTAAGAAAATAAACAAAGGTTTGATTTCCGAAAATTTATTCCTTCTTGCCAATGTAAAATACAAACTTCCTATTGTAATTGTTCCCGAAGAGGGTTTCAATACAATTCTACAAAAATTGAAAGATGAAAATATTGCCAGTTTGAAAGAGAGAATTTTTGTTTATAATCAATTAATGGAGAATAAGGGATTAAAAAAAGAAAGAACATTGTTGTGGCTCCCTTGTAACCTTATTGATTTTTCTAATTTCTTTGAAACAACCAAAACGAAGGAATTTCGAAAACTTGATAATGAAAGTAAACAAAAAAAACAAGAGAAGCGCGACAAGTTGAGAGAACCCTATTATGGAGAAAATTATAAGCCTCCTCGAAAGAAGGGCAAAGCTTTGGATAATTTTGTATTCTATTTGGTTAGTGGACACGGCGGACCAGACCCCGGAGCAATAGGTTATTTCGATGGTTATGAATTGCACGAGGATGAGTATGCATACGATATTACGCTTCGGCTTTCACGAATTTTAGAGCAAAACGGGGCAAAAGTGTTTATGATAACTATTGATACACTCGATGGAATTCGGGACGATAAGTTTCTCCAGCCAAGCGAACGCGAAATTTATTGGGGTGGCGTGCCCATTCCACTAAATCAAAGGGAGCGTCTCCAAGAATGTGTAAATATTGTCAATGATTTATATAACAATGAAACCAAAAAGAGCAAAAGGCGCCATATTTCGATAAATATACACTTGGACTCTCGTTCGGAAGAAGAAAAAGTTGATGTCTTTTTTTATTATCAAGAAAACGATTTGGAAAGCAAAAGAATTACAGAAGAGCTTTTTAAGACATTTGAACGTCAATATGAGAAATATCAGCCAGGACGTGGCTATAAAGGGAAAATTGAAACAAGAAATTTATTTATGCTTCGAAATTCTTTGCCCCCGACCGTTTACATTGAACTTGGTAATATTCAAAATCGAGCAAATCAATTTCGATTCATCGAAAAATCGAATAGGGAAGCAATTGCTAAGTGGATAAGTTTAGGTTTAATCAATTATTCGAAATCTCTCAAGACGAAAAAGAAACAACAAATAAATTCAAAATAAAAGGTTTATTAGAATTTTGCCGACTATTTGAGTAATTTTGTATTTCTTTTATAAAATTAAATACAATTTTCAGTAATACTTATGAATGTCTTAGTTTTAAATTGTGGTAGTTCATCATTAAAATTCCAAATCATACAAACCGATTTGGAAGCAATCAAGAACGACCAAGATAAAGTTCTTGCAAGAGGTGTTATCGAAAGAATTGGTAGTCAAGCAATTATTACTTTGCGTGCTGTCGGGCAACCAGCTTTAAAAACTGCCGAACCAATTCGCGACCATAAAGCTGCGTTAAATTATATCATTAACTGGATTACAGACCCGAATACAAAAATTGAAGGTATAAAGGAGCTCTCCGATATTCACGCAATTGGGCATCGCGTTGTTCACGGTGCTGAACAGCTCGTAAAGTCTGTCTTAATAGATGATAATGTGATTGACCAGATTGAAGATTGTATTCCTTTGGCACCGTTACACAATCCTCCAAACTTGAAAGGGATATATGCTGCACGAGATGCTTTTCCCGGTCTTCCCCAGGTTGCTGTTTTCGATACAGGATTCCATTCGACGATGCCTGAACAAAATTATCTTTATGCAATTCCTTATCAACTTTATAGAAGATTTAAGATTAGAAAGTATGGATTTCATGGAACGTCGCACCGATACATAGCTTATCGATATCGTAAAATAAAAGGGATTGAAAGAGACAAAGTTAACATTATCACTTTACATCTCGGTAATGGTTGTTCTGCTTGTGCGATTAAAGGTGGTTTTTCGTTGGATACTTCAATGGGTATGACTCCTCTCGAGGGTTTAGTAATGGGTACCCGTTCTGGTGATATCGACCCAGCTATCGTAGAATTTCTAATTCATAACGAAGGGGCAACGGTGGAAGAAGTGTTTAATGTTTTAAATAAGCGCTCGGGTTTGCTTGGCATCTCTGGTTTGACTAATGATATGCGAGACCTTTTAGAAGAAGAAAGGGAACATCAAGACAGAAGAGCTCGCTTGGCAATCGACATTTTTTGCAATAGAGTTAAAAAATATATTGGAGCATATATTGCAGAAATGAACGGCGTCGATTCTATATGTTTTACTGGTGGGATTGGTGAAAATTCCCCAGAGATACGTGCCCGCTGCCTTTCTAATTTGGATTTCTTTGGAATTAAACTCGACGAGGAGCTGAATCAAAAAGCAGTCGGTATAAAAGAAATGAAAATTTCGGCAGAAGATAGTAGAATTGAAGTTTATGTTATTGCAACCAACGAAGAATTGTTAATTGCACGAGATACAGTTCGAGTTGTTTTAAATGTTCCCAGAATTTGGTAATTATTTGGTGTAGATTATGTCCCTTGATTTTGTTGGCCAGATACGAAGTAAAGCGAGAAAATTAAACAAAAGAATTGCCTTTCCAGATTCAACCGATGTCAGAATTCTTAAAACAGCAAGATTTTTAAAAGATGAAGGGCTTGGCATTCCTTTTTTAGTTGGCGAAGCAGATTCAATTTTTAAGCTTTCTTTAACTGAAGGGATTTCAATTGAAGATATATCTGTAATAGAGCCAACTAAATCTGCTTCTTTCGATTCATTTGCTCACCGCTTGTTTGAGAAGAGGCAAGCAAAAGGTATGACATTGGCTCAAGCTACAGATTTGATGAAAAACCCTATTTATTTTGCTGGAATGTTGCTCGAAAATGGTGATGTCGATGTTGTCATTGGAGGGAATATTTCTGCAACTGCTGATATAATTCGGGCTGCCATTTATACAGTTGGCGTTGCACCGGGAATTTCAATTGTCAGCAGTTATTTCATTATGGTTTTCCCCAAACGCTTGCTATGTTTTGCTGATTGTGCTGTTAATCCAGACCCAACTCCCGAACAACTTGCCGATATAGCAATTACATCTGCTAAAAATTTCCAATCTGTAAGTGGGGAAGAACCTTATGTTGCTATGCTTTCGTTTTCTACAAAAGGTAGTGCAAGCCATCCACTTGTCGACAAGGTTGTGGAGGCGACAACGCTGGTAAAGAAAAAAGCTCCAGAGATTAAGGTTGACGGTGAACTCCAAGTCGATGCTGCATTGCTTCCCGAGGTTGCAGAGCGCAAGTGTAAGAGTTCGACTGTCGCTGGTCGAGCAAATGTTCTTATTTTCCCCGACCTAAATGCTGGAAATATAGGTTATAAATTGACAGAAAGGTTGGCTGGGGCTCAAGCTGTTGGTCCAATTATCCAAGGTCTTGCAAAGCCGTATTGCGATTTATCTCGCGGTTGTTGTGTCGATGATATTATAAACGTGGCTTGTATTTGCAGTGCTATGGTTTGACAATAAATCGAATACGATTTCACTTTTTGAAAATTACTTTTATTTACCTCTATTTAAAAGATATTGTTAACCAAAAAGTTTCTTTTTCTGGTTCGGTCGATTCAACCCTATGAGGTCGATTAGGTTCAATTAAGATGTAATCGCCTTCGCTTAATTCAATACTTTCGTTAGGATTTTTTAAAGTTAACACAGCTTTTCCTTTAAGTAATATAACCCATTCAAAAAAGTCCTGGTCGTACCAATAATTATCGGGAGAATGGTGGCCTTTCGAAATAATTCGCTCAATTTTTAAATGGTTGGTCGAATGCAATTCTTCGAAGTGTTCTTCCAAAGGGTTATAAATGTAGTTGGTTAAATCGTATATATTGCCCTTCATAGAATGGATAATTTGGTAGCGCATAGGGGAATCGAACCCCTGCCGCGGCCTTGAGAGGGCCGTGTCCTAACCGCTAGACGAATGCGCCAACAAAGTACAAAATTATATATTTTGAAAGAAATCTCAAACCTTTCTAACGATTTGGTTTGGGATTGTTTGGATAGGTGAAATGCTTGACTCCTTGTTGAGTTTGAGGTTTAGGTAGCAAAGCTTTTCGGCTGAGCTTGTATTTTCCATCCCCAGTCATCTCGATAAGCATTACATCGATTTTATCGCCAACACTTAGGACATCTGAAATTTTTTCAATTCTTTTGTGGTCAATATGAGATATATGAAGCAAGCCAGTCTTTTTGGGCAAAAATTCGACTATTGCACCAAGTCCTTCTCTAATTTCTTTGACTTCCCCTTTGTAAACATCTCCAATTTCTGGTTTCCGTACGAGACTTTCTATCATTTCAGCGGCGCGTTGAGCATCTTCTTTGTTAGAAGATACAATTTGTACAGTTCCATCTTCTTCGATGAATAACGAAGTGTTTGTTTCTTTGGAAATGGAGCGAATTTTTTCTCCTCCCGGACCTATGACTAACCCAATCATATCGGTGGGAATTTTTATAAATTTATATCTTGGGGCATAGGGCGATAAATCAGGTCTTGGTTCGGATATTGTTTTGTACATAAGGTCTAAAACGAACATACGTGCTTCGCGAGCTTGTTCTAAGGCACGACGCATTATATCGATAGAAATTCCTTCTATTTTAATGTCCATTTGGCAAGCAGTGATTCCATCTCTTGTCCCAGCAACTTTGAAATCCATATCTCCAAGATGGTCTTCGTCGCCAAGAATATCGGTAAGAATTGCAACATTATCGCCTTCCTTAATTAAGCCCATTGCAATTCCAGCGACGTGTTTCTTTAAAGGGACCCCAGCATCAAAAAGTGAAAGACTACCAGCACAAACAGTTGCCATCGATGAACTACCATTGGATTCTAAAATATCGGAAACAACCCTAATTGTGTATGGGAATACATCTTGTTCTGGGAGCATATTTTTCAAGGCTCGTTCGGCAAGATTACCGTGGCCAATTTCTCGTCGACTTACTCCCGTAAGTTTGCCAACTTCCCCAGTGCAAAATGGGGGAAAATTATAATGCAACATAAATCGTGAGGTGAAAATTGGTAAGATTCCATCTAAAATTTGCTCGTCATCTTTTGTTCCGAGAGTCGTTGTGCAAAGAGCTTGTGTTTCACCACGGGTAAAGAGCGAAGAGCCGTGGGTTCTTGGGAGTAATCCAACTTCACAATGTATTGGTCTAATTTCTTTAAGTCCACGACCATCAAGTCGGCGCCCTTCGCTGAGAATCATATTCCGCATTGCCTCTTTTTCGATTTCGTTGACTATGTTGATTACTGCCCTTTGAAAGTCGAAGTTTGCATATTCTTCTAATGTGCCAAATTTATCAACAACTATTTCAAGCGCTTTTTGAAGAAATCGTTCACGCCAGTCTTTTCTTTCTTTTTTTGTTGTGATAGTGTGTATATACTCGTTTAAATCCTCTTTAATTGCTTCTTTGATGGAATTAACAAGTTCATCGGAGTAGATTATTTCTTTATACTCTCTTTTAGGTTTTCGAATCTTTTCAAATAAATCGGCTTGCAGTTTGTTGATAATCCGAATTTTTTCGTGAGCGAATTCGAGAGCGCTAAGAAAGTCTTCTTCGGAAATCTCTTTGGCTTCGCCTTCGACCATAACTATTGATGTATCTGTTCCAGCAACCGTTAAATCCATATCGGAATTTTTGAGCTCTTCGATAGATGGGTTAGCTTTGAATTTTCCATTCAGTCTGCCTACCCTAACTTCTGAAATTGGACCATTAAAAGGAATATCGGAAATAAGTAATGAAGCCGAAGCACCAATCATTCCAAGAACATCGGGGTCGATATCGGGTTGCGAAGAGAAGACTGTAGCAATTATTTGCGTTTCATAACGCCAAGACTTTGGTATTAGGGGACGTATTGGTCTATCTATAAGCCTTGCAGAAAGAATTTCTCTTTCGGTTGGTTTACCTTCGCGTTTAATGAACCCACCAGGTATTTTGCCAGCAGAAGAACTTTTTTCTCGATATTCCACTTGTAAAGGAAGAAAATCTATATCCTCGCGTTCCGTGTCGGATGCAACGGCAGTAACCAAAACCATTGTTTGGTCATATTTAACCATCACAGAGCCATTTGCAAACTTTGCGAATTTGCCTGCTTCCAAGCTTAATTCTTTCCCGTCGAAATCAATTTTTACAACTACACTTTCGGTAGGGTTATGCTCCATTTCCTAAGAAAATTAATTAATTAAATAGAAACGATTTGGTAGAGAATATTATTGCAAAGAAGTCAAAAAGAATTTTTTTAGATTATTTTCTGATATTTAAAACTGAAATTATTTTTCGATATCGTTCAATATCCTTTTTAGCCAAATAATTTAAAAGACGTTTCCGTTTGTTTACTAACTTGATTAAACCTCGTCGGGTATGATTATCTTTTTTATGTGTATTAAGATGATGGGTAATATCTTGGATACGCGCAGTTAGAAGAGCAATTTGAACTTCTGTCAAACCAGTATTTGTTGGGCTCCCTCCAAACTTTTGAATTATTTCAGCTTTTTGTTCTTTCAGAATCAAATTTTACCTCGTTTCAATTTTTAAATTTACAAACTTAAAAAAAAATTGGAAAAAATAAATTATAAAGTACTTTCATTATGAATATTAATCATTTTTTGACAAAGCTCTTTATCATTATTTAGTTGGATTAGCAAATCGTCGACGGAATTGAATTTTCTTTCCTCGCGAATGAATTTTAAGAAGTGGACAGAAATTTGTTTCTGGTAGAGATTACCGTTGAAATTCAAATAATGAACTTCGAGTACACGTTTTCTATCGGTATAGAATGTGGGTCTGAAACCTAAATTTGCCATTCCAAAAATTTTTCTTCCATCTATAAAAGAATAAACCAAGTAAACTCCGTTCGAAGGTACTAATTTATTTGCCTCTTCAAATTTAATGTTTGCAGTTGGAAAGCCCAAATTTGCCCCTCTTCCATCCCCAGTAACAACAATACCATCAATAAAATAATCGTAGCCAAGAAACTTGTTTGCCAATTCAATTTGATTCTGAGAGATTGCATTACGAATCTTGGTACTTGAAATTGTAACACCGTCGAAAATAAACGGTGGTATTCTTTCAACTTTAAAATTAAGTTCATTCGATATCTTCATTAGGAGCTCGTAGTTTCCTTCACGATTTTTCCCAAAGAAGTGGTCGTGTCCGACAAAGATTTTGGAAAAGCCTACCAACTTATAAAGGTATTCCACAACAAAGTCTGTTGCGTGGGTATTGGCAAATTCTTTAGTAAAGTTGACAATCAATACATTTTCGACTCCGAAACGTTCGAAAAGCTTTATTCTTTCTTCGATTGTGTTCAAAAGTTGGAGTGGAAGTTTATCTTGCCGTTGGATAACGAATTGCGGATGTGGGTGGAATGTTATAACTAATGGTATTTTAGTTTCAAGCATTGAAACTTCTTTTAATCTTTTCAGAATTTGTTGATGTCCAAGGTGGACGCCATCGAAAGTTCCAACAGTGATTATATGATTATCGCTGCGTTCTATTTCGGAAAAACTATTATAAATTTTCATAATTTTTTCCTACGAAATTTAGACATTTTTCAAAATCCTTAATACTAAGTGCCTTTTCGACTATGAATCCACCAATTTTCAATCTCCTTAAACTGCTTAAATATGCACCTACACCTAATTCTACTCCTATATCGTGAGCAAGAGACCGAATATATGTACCTTTTGAGCATTCTATAATGAAAGATACATAAGGAAAGCTTATGTTAATTTTTTCTATTTTGAATATTTCTATAATAGTAGGTTGTATTTCGACAAATAGTTTTTTTCGTGCAAGTTTGTAAAGTCTTTCTCCGTTATATTTTTTTGCCGAAAAGATAGGTGGTTTTTGTTCCCTTATCCCCACAAAGCTTTTTATTACATTTATGACTGTTTCGTTGTTCAACGAAGATATATCTTTGGGGTTTTCTTCGGGGGCGGTTACATCGTAGGTTTCGGTTGTGGCTCCCAACTTTATTGTAGCAAAGTAAGTTTTCGGGAGATTTTGGTATTGGTTTTGAAACTTTGTGAAATTATTGAACAAAAGAATTAACAAACCTGTTGCAAAAGGGTCGAGTGTGCCCGTATGTCCTACCTTTTTTGCCTGGATTAAATTCCTAATCTTTTTTACCACATCGAAGGAAGTCCATTTTTCTGGTTTGTCAACAAGAAGAATACCTCCTTCGGCCTTTACTTTATCGAGCCAAATAGGGAAATCCTTTGCGTTGTCTTTTGATAATACCATCTTAGTAACGGTTCGGGACTAGATTGTTGCTTTGAATTAATAGGAAATAATTGCGAATAATTTCTTCGAAGTCTTTGGAATATTTTAATCGTATTTCATTCATAAACTGTTGAAAGGTTTTTGGGGTCAGTGCTCGAATGTCTAATGCCGGAGGTGGGTCCTTTGGCAATTCTTTCCCGGGTCTGGATTCACGTCTTTCTTCGAAATCTCTTTCGTAAACTGATTTAGTTGCATCAAGTAAACGGGAAAGAATTCTTTCTTGTTTCTTAAGTGTTTCTGGGTTGATGTTCCCGCTTTGCAAATCGGAAACAACTTCTTGCATCTCTTGTAGAATTTTGTTTAGATTACCTAATATTCTTGGGTCCCGTTGCGTAAATTTCTTTTGTTCATTTGCCAACTCTTCGAGCGCTTTTTGTGCACGCCCTTGGTCGGCTACAAGACGTGCTAACTGAGCTTGTTGCTCTTGGGATAATTGTCCTTGGTTCTGATTGGCTAATTGCTGTGCCATTTGATTAATCATTTGCTGTGTCGATGCAATTTCTTGTAATCTCTGCATAAAATTAAATGAGTTTCCTTTGCCTCCAGACCCCATACCACTGGGATTTTCGCAAGCATCTGAATTTTGCATTTGGGAAAGCATCGATTGGATTTGCATAGCAGTATTATTTAGAGATTTAAGAGCTTGGTCTTGGTATTGTTGAGCTGAATGTAGATTTCTTTCTGCCAAGCTTTCAACTGCAGATTGCATCGAGTTTAGGGCTTCCCCAAGCGAACGCCCCATATCTGGAGTTACAGAAAAGGATTTTAAAGACAACTCGAAAAGTGAATTAGCTAAGTCGATAAGAGATTCAGTTAGTTGGGTTTGTGAACGAGCAAGTTCTGGAAACTTTGCAGATTGATAGTCGGTCCGACTTGTATTTTTTTTCAAATTTACTTGTTCATCAATAATTGTCAATATATCATTTAATGCTTTCTGCATCTTTTTTATCGCTTCTTTTGTAACTCTATTAGAAATTTCATCTTTGACTTTTTTCATTCCTTGTGCGAATTTTTGGAGCCTCTTTTTGGCTCTTTCTTGAAAGTTTTGAGCTTTGTTAAAATTGCCAGATTGAAGGGAATTTTCTGCTTCTTGCATATCCGAGTTTGTTGCGTCTGCATCAAGTTGTTGCATAGCTTCTTTTAACATTTCCAAAGGCATTTCCGCACCAAATTCTTTCATAAGCTCTTCTAAGTTTTTTAGTTCTTTATCTATTGTTTGTAGCTCCTTTTGTAGTTGGTCTTGTTTTTTCGATAATTCATTTCGAAGTGTTTGGTCTTCTGGATTGGAATTTTGAACTTGTTTCTGCAACTCTTCTTGTTTTTGGAAGAGTTCCTCTGCTTTTTTGTAAAGTGCATCAGCTTTTTGTTCTGCTTGTAGCCGTTTTAAGATTTTTATTGTTCTCTCTAAGTTCTTTCGGAATTGCTCCTCGTCGAATTTATAGTTTTCGAGTGCTTTCTTTATTTCTTCGGGAGATAATCTTTGAAGTGCTCTTTCAAGTTCTTGCTGAAGTTTTCTCAACTCTGGTGAATTTACTTCTTGAAGTAGTTTCTTCAATTCAATGTATTTTTGAAGTGTTTCGGGAGAAAGAAGATTTTGTTCAGCCATCTTATTTGTTAGTTCTTCTAAATTTTTCTGCACTTCGGATAATTTTGAACTCAGTTCTTTCTGCTTGTTTAAAAGTGATTCTACTCTCTTTTTTTCGTTCCAGTCGAATTCAGACTTTCGTTCTTGTTTCAATTCCCTTTGGATTTGCTCCATTTCTTGTTTTACTTCGTTGGCTTGCTTTAAAGCCTTTTCTAATTCTTTAGATATAGATTGCTGGGAACTTGTGGCTTCGGCAAGTGCTTCTTCGAGCGAGGGTAGCCTTACTCTTAGTATTTGTGTTTTAGCAGATTTTGGACCTGTAATTTTGTCGTTATCGAAAATTTCGAGGTAGAATTCGTATTCATCGGAAGGTGAAATGTTTAACTCATTCAAATCCCAGATGTATGGCACATAAGATTCGTTCTTATCATTTTGTAATGGTAATTGCTTGGTTTTAAAGTTTTTCCATCCTTGGCTGTAGTCGGATTTGGAAAGCCTATACTTTAAATATAGGCCAGAAAATCCGAAATCGTCGTATATGTATGCCATTAATGGAAGTATTGCCCCTTCGGATACTTTCACATCGGTTTCTGGTTCAAGGAGTTTAACTTCTGGATATTCATCGTTGTTGACAATTATTTTATGCTCTAAAGGGTTGATAATGGAGAGGTTATCGTAATCGACAACTTGTATAAAGTAGCTTCCATTGTGCGAGGCGATAAATGACCCAACGGCAACTTTATCATTAACATTCATATTAACATAGAAAGTATCGATTTTTGAGTTTACAGTTTCCGGGTCGATTTTAGTTTCTTTAATGTAAACTACCCTTGCCTCTTTGATTTTTTTGTTGAAAAGAGCTGAAATTCCTATACGTGAACCTTTGAGGACACTTAAATCTGCGTTTTGTTCTGTAAATGAGACAGGTGGTTTGTTTGTATAACTGGGATAGAAAATGTTTCCATTCAACGAGATAACAAGCGGATAGTCGATTACTGCAATTTCTCCGATATCTGATGTAACAACTTCATTTATCCAATCAGCTTCACCAAAAAATTTGATAGATGTTTTGATTGATGGAAGCTGATAGGTAAAAACATTGCCAGAATCAGTTGTCAATGGTATTGGTTCGTAATCTTTTTGTTGGATTTCCTTTATCATAAGTCGGATGTTTTTTGGGGGAGTACCAGTCGCCTTGACGGAAATTCTAACATTATCTCCCTTTCGGACTGTTTCGAATTTTGGGTAAATAATTAAGGAGAATGGTGGCGGTGGAACGAATGATTTGTGGTAATTAACTATACGGTCGAACGCAAATCCGAAGCTCGAGAAAGTGAAGTAAATTAAAAAAAATGCAAGTAATGCACTTAAAGACCTAATCAATGATTTTTGGAAGTCTTTTTTTCTTACAATAACTGAAAAATCTAATTTGTTCGATTCTTCGTAAGATTTTTCGAATGCTTTTTCGATAAAAGTTCTCGAAACACCTTGGCTTTTTTGTAACCCTTCGAATAATTGTAAAGAGTTGGAAAGTTTATCTTTTATATTATCATATCTTTGTCCAATTTCGAAAGCTAACCTGTCCAGGCTGGTTCTTTTATTTGTAGAAAAAATTTTTATTAGTGTTGGGAAGGAGATACCAAGAAAGGTAAATCCCCAAACAGCAAATAATGAGACAAATAAAGCAAGCCGAAAAGTTTTGTCTCCATTGAAAAAGTATTCAACGAGTGTCAGAATAAATGCAGTGATAATGGCAAAAAATAATGAATCAAAAAAAGAAATTGAGATGTCGGTTAAGTATTGGTAAATCCTAGTTATTTTTAGTTTTTTTATTAATGTTTTGTATTTTTTGTTGAGTGTGCTTTCCATAATTCACCTAATTTGTTAAAGCATAAATTACAATATTCGTTCCCATTTGGAATGCTTTTTCACGCAATTCGGGAGGGTCTTTATGTATTTCGGGGTCTGCCCAACCATCGCCAAGATTGGTTTCGTATGTATAGAATACGCATAGTCTTCCTTGGTGGAAAATACCATAGCCAGCTGGTGGTTTGTTATCGTGTTCGTGAATTTTTGGTAAGCCACGTTCGAATTTGAAATGAATTGAATATATTGGATGGTCGAAGGGTAGCTCGGCAAATTCTCGGTCTGGAAAAACTTTTTTCATTTCTCGACGAATAAACTTATCTAAACCATAATCATCGTCGATATATAGAAAACCACCGTTTTCTAAGTATGTTCTTAGGTTTTCGACTTCTCTTTCTGTAAAATTGACATTTCCGTGGCCAGTTAAATATAAGATTGGATAAGAAAAAATGTTTTGGCTTGCAAGGTCGACCCATTCATAAACTGGTTCAACGGGGATATTTGTATGTTTTTGAATATATTTAAGTAAATTTATTTCACTGGATGGGTCGTTATACCAATCCCCACCACCAGAGTATTTAACACGGGCAATTTTTAGCTTGCTCCCTAAACTTTGCTTTTGTGGAAAAATTTGAGCTGGAGTTAGAAATAAGAAATTAACTAAAAGTACTCCCAAAACCAGTTTAGTTTTGAAAATAGCATACGACGATTTTCTTTTCATCCTTTTTAAATTTTTCATATCCAACCAAATCAATTAAATGTTCTTCAAATTTCAAATTTTTGAATAATTTGTTTGCCGAACGAATTTCTTCTGTTAAATCTCCACCTTTCAAAAATACCATTTTCCCTTCTGATTTCAGCAAGTTTTTGACCCACGAGGCGACAGTACCAATTTTTGCAACAGCCCTTGCAAATACAACGTCGAACTTGGCATAATTATTTTTGTCTTTCGCGAAATCTTCTGCGCGCATACATATTGCATCAATATTTCTTAAACCAGTGTGTTTGGCGAGGAAACTTGTGATTTTTATTTTTTTACTGATAGAATCAATAAGTGTCATAAATACATCGGGTCTTGCGATTTTTAAAGGTATTCCCGGCAAACCGCCTCCGGTTCCGACATCGATAGCTCTCGCTTTGTGGGGTAAGCTAACATATTTTAGAATGGTTAGAGAATGAAGGATGTGGTTTTCGAGTATATTGTTGCTATCTTTTCTGGAAATTAGGTTAACCTTTTCGTTCCAATAGGATAGTTCTTTTTCGTAACGCTCGATGGAACGCAACTGTTGTTCGTCCAAAATTATTCCATTCGCCGACAAAATTGTCCAGAATTCTGATAGCAACATTCTTAAGCAATTTTTAAATGATAAAGACGTTTAAACTGAATAATAATTAGAAAATATGGGCTTAACATTAGAGCAATACAAAGAAAGAGCAAGAGTTGTCAGTATTATTTCCGAGGATGGGAAATTTCGAGGTTCAATAATTAAAAACACACAAGTTGCACGGGAAGCACAAGAGCGTCATTCTTTACCTGCAATTCCAGCTCTTTTGTTGGCGCGTGTCTTATCGTCGGCTTCGCTCCTTGCTGTTTTTTTAAACGGTGAAGAAAGAGTCATAGTCGACGCAATTGGCGAAGGTCCAGTTTCGAAAGTATCGGCAGAAGCAATACAAGTTGGTGAAGTTCGTGGCTTTTGTGAATATTCCGAAATTGTAAATACTTTCGATAAAAGCAGATTCGATTTAGCTTTGGGCCATGGGATTTTCCGTGTAATGCGCATTTTATATAACGAACCTGACCCAATCATTGGAATTGTTAAACTTGTTGCTGGCGATATCGAAACGGATTTGAATTATTATTTTGCGAAGTCCGAACAGGTTTTTTCGGTTGCTCTTCTTGATTCCGAGACCGATACGGATGGAAAAATTGTCAATTCGTGTGGGCTGGTTCTCCAAGCATTACCCGGAGCAGAAGATAAGGATAAATATTTAGTTTCGGAGCATATTAATAAGTTAGGTAAATTAACTTCGATAATAACTCCACAGACTGATTTAATCGAGGCTCTACGAAGAATTCTCCCTTGGGATTTCAAAGTATTGAAGAATGATAGGGTAGATTTCTTTTGTCGGTGTTCGAAAGAAAATTTTGTTTCGAAGTTGTTAGCTATGAGTTATCACGACATTGTGGAAATGAGAGATTTGGGTCAAAATGAGTTGGTTTGTCGATATTGTAATGCAAAATACTATCTGACTGACGATGACTTCGTCAACATTTTGACACAGATTAAGGCAAAGAACAATTAGTTTTCTTTATACCAGTATAAATATATGCAATTCCAAAAGAAAGAGGGAAAAATTTTACTTCTTCGAATAAATTTGTATTAGAAATAAATTTAGTAAGCTCATTACCGTAGAGAAACGAGTTGATACTTGTTACCAAATATTTATAGGCATCGCGATTGCGGCTGATAAGTCCAGCTAAGTTAACAATTATTAGCTTTTGGTAAATGGTGTAAATTTTTCTAAAAATTTCGTTGCTTGGTTTACCAAATTCAAGGATAATAAACTTTCCTTTTGGTTTTAGTACTCGATGAATTTCTTGGAAGGTTTTATCTAATAATTCGAAATTACGAATACCAAAGGAACTTGTTACAACGTCGAAAGTATTATCACGAAATGGAATATCGAGAGCATTTCCAAGGATAAACTCAATTGAATTTCCAAATTTTTGGTTCTGTTTTCTTGCTATGCTCAACATATTTTCACAGTTGTCCAACCCAACTATCCTTGAATTTTTAAATTTTTTTTTGATTTCAAACGAAAACTTACCAGTTCCAGTAGCTAAATCCAAGATTTTTAAGCTATCTTTTTGGGGAATGTGTTTCAAAGCTTTTTTAAACCAAATTCTATGAACTCCCAAACTCATTACGTCGTTGAGCAAATCGTAATCTTTAGCTATTTGACGGAAGAAATTAGAAACTTGATTTGTCATTTTTTAGAAGAAAATAGTGTCTTCTCTGGCTGGTCCAGTCGAAAGCATCGAAACTTTGCAACTAATGTATTCTTCCAAGAAATTTATGTAGGCTAACACCTCTTTAGGTAATTCTTTTTTCAGTTTAAGTCCGGCAAGCGATTTTTTCCATCCTTTCAAGCTAGTGTAAATCGGTTTCACTTTTTCAAGGGTAAGTAAATCTGTTGGGAAAAGTTCAGTTTGTTCCCCGTTGAGTTCATATTTCGTACAAACATTGATTTCGTCGAAATCGCTTAAAACATCGATTTTTGTCAAAGCGATTTCTTCAATCCCATTAATCATAACCGAATAGCGTAAGGCGACAAGGTCGAGCCATCCACATCTTCTGGGTCTCCCAGTAGTTGAGCCGAACTCGTAACCTTTACTTTGGAGCTGTTGTCCAAATTGGTTTTTAAGCTCGGTGGGAAAGGGTCCATTGCCAACTCTTGTGGCGTAAGCTTTCGAAACTCCAATTACTTTGTCTATTTTATTTGGTGGAACTCCTAAACCAGTGCAAGCTCCACCAGCAGTGGGATTCGAGCTTGTTACAAAAGGATAAGTTCCGTGGTCAATGTCGAGAAGTGTACCTTGTGCTCCTTCTATTAGTATTTTCTTTCCTTCCTTGATTTTTTGGTTGAGAAAATAACAAGTGTCGAATGTGAAATTTTTTATTTGCTTTATTGCTTCGATATATTCATCTATTGTATTTTCGATATCTATTGTTTTGTTGAAAATTTTTTCGATGAATCTTACTTTTTCTTCGAAATTTTTTCTTAAACGAATAACAAACTCGTCGAAATTTAAAATTTCGCCAACTCTAATACCACAGCGGGCGTATTTATCGACATAAGATGGTCCTATACCTCTTCCAGTTGTGCCAATAGATTGTGTGCTACATTCTTCGCTATACTTTTCGATTATTTTGTGGTAAGGAAGTATCAAATGTGCTTTGTTACTTATGAATAATCGCCCAGAGACTTGAACATTGTGCTTTTCCAAAGTTTCTGTTTCTTGTAATAATGCAAATGGGTCGAGAACAACACCATTTCCTATGATGCAAGTTGTATGAGGGTTAAGTATTCCAGTTGGAATAAGATGTAAAATGATTTTTTTTCCATTGTAGATTACGGTATGTCCAGCATTTGCACCACCTTGGTATCTTGCAACAATGTTTGCATCTTTGCTCAGCAAGTCGACGATTTTACCTTTTCCTTCGTCGCCCCATTGGGTACCAACAATTAAGGAGACGCTCATAGATTTTAGATTATTATTTGAAATGCAAAATAACAATTTAACTGGAAAATAAATTCAATAATAAATTTTATTCTTTTGCATATTTGATTGGAACTTTGTATAATTTTGTAACAAAAAAGGGGTAATGATATGTTTTCGATTTTAATTATTCTTTTTCTTTTGAGCTCTGTAAATTTAACATCGCAAAGTATTGATTATGCTCCTCGTGGTTGTAAAAGCTATCTGGTTAATTATTATGCCATTAGGAATAATCATTTTTTAACTAAGTTAGCTTACAAAAGGTTTGCTTTTTTGGATGAAGCAAGTCGACAAGAAATTTCTCTGCTTCGCAAACTTGATAAAAACTACTTGATTCTGTTTTATAAAGACGTTGTGGCTTTAAACACATATTTGCCTGAATTTCCTAAAATGAATTTGGAAGAAGATGCATTTTTGCATTGTTCTGAACCTTCTTCGTTAACCGTAACTTTCGACAAGCGATGGAAGTTATATTGGATGGCTGACCGACGATTCGATACTACTGCTAACATTGCTTATCGGGTTTATTGGAGTTTCGATTCAACATCTAATTTTAGCCCAGTCGATACTATAGTAAAGAGTACCGAACTGGAAATATCCCTCCCCAAGTCTGCTCGATGGGCTATGGTTAAAACTATTTATAATGATACAACAGAGTTGTCATATGGTTTCCCAGTTAAGTTAGAATACAAGGATAGTATTCCAGTGTATGTTCCCGTTAGGCTTTATTCAAGTTTTATCGAAAGAAGTAATTCAACATTAAGTTATTTTATCTTCAAGTTGGTAACTCCATATATTCCCGATTCTGTTTATTTGTTTGCCGATTATAATAAGAATAACAATTTCGATTCTTCTGAAACTAAAATTTTCAAGACAAACCTCGATACTATTCAAATCTTTTTGATTGACACAGAAAATCTGGTTCGTGCTGGAATTGAATTATATCTTCTTTGCTATAAAGACGGTAAGGTTTACCGCTATCCCAAGAGTGGCTTTTGGACAACAAATCCAAACAACAGAATAAGGAACGAAACATATAGTTTTTTTGTTATGGATGTGGGTAGCGAAAAATGGCGTAAAAATTATATCAGCCAAGTTCTAAGTGCTTTTACAAGGGGCTATAATGGTCTATTTGCCGATGATACCTGGGAAAGAATTGGTCTGTGGGGTGTGGATGTGTTCCCGCCATTGAATTATTCCGACTCTGCGTGGATTGAGAATGTAGCAATTCTTTTAAGGGACGTTAAAAGGGAGATTGGAAATAGAATTTTCTATTTTAATGGATTGTGGGGTGAACCATCTTTACGTTTCTTGGAACATACCGATGGTGGTATGCTCGAAGGATTTGCTCATTCCACTTGGGGAAGCTATGCAACAGAATCTTATTGGAAACTGAGCTGTAATCTTGGTATAAAATGCCAAAATTTATACAAGAAAGATTGGCTCGCTTTGAGTGGATTGAGAAATAAGTCGAGGGAGCCAAGATTGTTTTCTTTTGCTTCGTTCTTGCTTGTTGCTGGGGAAAAGTCTTATTTTGGCAATGCAGAAAATTATCAAACTTTTGCGCATTTTCCAGAGTTCGATATACCAGTTGGTAACCCTTTGAAGACTCCCAAAAATTCAATTGAGGAATTGCGTTCATTTGATAATATTGAAAGGCCTTATTATGTTCGTGAATTCGAAAATTGTACTGTTTATGTTAATCCAAGTGAAAAAAACAATGTATTGCTGCCTCACCTTTCTGGTTTACCCGAAGTTTCGGTCGATACTTTATTGACAATTGAGGGTGGGCGAGTTTTTACTATAATTTCCGATTCAGTATTGAAACCCAGAAGTGCAAAGATAATATTGAAAGGACAAGCCAACTCTACGAAATTGACATCGCCATTCTTGAGAAATCCAAGAGTCCACATTTACGGGAATAATCCACGGGGGCTTTTAGTAAAAATTAGCGTTGAATGTGCCGATTCATCTTCGAACCACTTTAAGAGTAATCCAAATCTTCCTTTGTATGTTTATGCAGACTTGACAGGGTTGGGGAAACTCGAAGATGTTGTATTGGCAAACGATGGCACCCCAGCAAGTGATAAATTCGTTGAATATAGTGCTGAAATATATGTTCCAGAAGGAGCAACTCTAAAAAATGTAAGGATACCGATTGTAGCTTTATCAACAACTGGACTTATGGCTGTGGCTTATGCTAAGCCAGAGTTAGTAAATGTTGATACGTTGAACCTTGTGCAAAATTTTAGCTTCGAATTCGATGTGGATTTAGACGGCATTCCCGATTTTTGGACTCCAGCGTATAATAGATTTATTTACGATACATCTGGAATAAATGCTCAACACTTTTCCCGTTCTGTAAAAGTCGAAAACCCCAGAATTACCGACTCTGGTGGGGTATTTACTGCTATTTCAATAAATCAAAGCGTGGCGAAACCATTGGTTGTTTCCGGTTGGTCCAAAGCGGAGAATGTTTCGGGCTCGAAGGATGATAATTATTCTGTTTATGTGGATTTCTTTTTTACAGATGGTCAACCTTGGTATGGTAAAACAACAAGGTTTTCGACTGGTACACACGATTGGGAATTTTCTTCGACCGTATATTACCCACCTAAACCTGTCCGTAATGGAAGGGTTTATTGTTTATTTAGAGCACATTCTGGTACCGTCTGGTTCGATAATATTTTTGTGGGTGAATTCGATACAACAACTACTTTTGTTTCGGAAAAGAAAGGTATTAAAATTAATGTTCCAAGTGTAATAAGTAGCAATCGACAAGATTTTATATCTATTTATTCGCAGGAAAACTTAACTTTATATTTCAGAATCTTCGATATATACGGAAGAAAGTTTAAGGAATTTACTATACCTATCAACCCCGATATGAATGTAATACCATTTTGGCTACTTTGCTCAACTTTAGCAAATGGACCCTATCTCCTTCAAGTGCAATTTGAAAATGAAATTCTTGTCTTTCCTTTTTTGGTGAATTGGTAGAATACCAAACAGTTCGAACGAAAAAGAATAACAAATTAGGCTTTTGCTGGAGCAGATTGTTTAGCTGGTATTTCTTCTTCTACTGTCAATTTTCGAATATTTTTCATATACCAAAGAACAAATGGTGTTGCAATAAATATTGAAGAGTATGTACCAATAATTATACCGACAGTCATTGTAAATGCGAAACCTTGAAGCACAGGACCAGAGAAGAAAATCATTACAATCAAAACAATTAACACGGTCAATGTTGTTATAACGGTTCTACTTAATGTTTCGTTAATGCTTTGATTTGCTATTTTTGCAAAAGGGATGCCTTTTTGTTTTTCTCTATTTTCCCTAATTCTGTCGAAGACAATTACGGTGTCGTTTACCGAATAACCCATAACTGTTAGCAAAGCAGCTAAAATTCCTTGATTAATTTCTAAATTTAGAATACCAAGTCTGTCGCAAATTATAATTACACCCAGAGTAAAAATGACATCGTGAACTAATGCAGTTATAGCACCGAATCCAAAGGTAAATTCAAAACGTATTCCAATGTAAATCAAAATTGCAATGATGGAAAGCAAAATTGCAATCAAAGCTTGGAAACGCAGTTCGGCGCCTATCTTTGGACCGATAGTGTCCTTTTTAAGTATTGTCGAATTATAATCTTTCAGCGTTTCAATTAGTTTATTTTCGACTAAAAGGGCATTTTCACCGGTTTCTTTAAATCGTAGAAGGAATTGATTGACTTCGCCAAATGATTTAATTTCATCAGGAAAAAGTTTTGCTTGGGATAGCAAACTACGGAGTTTATCCGTTTCCAAATGCTTTTCGACTTGAATTGCTATTTCTGTCCCGCCAGTGAAATCTATACCAGCTCTGAACCCAATAAAAATTATCAAGAGTATGGAAATTCCAACAAAAGTTGCGGACAAAGTAGCGAAAAGTCTTCGTTTTCCTATAAAGTCGATGTTTGGTTTTCTAAAAAATTGCATCTATACACCTTTATTTACGAAACAACAGTTTTAGGTTGTCCAAAACTTAAACTTGTAACCCCCAGGTTAAATGAAATTTGGAAGAAGGCTTTGCTGATTAAAAGAGCAGTAAAGAGAGTTGTTATAATTCCAATCATCAAGGTCATTGCAAAACCTTGGATAGGACCAGCACCGAAAAAGTAAAGAATTATTGCTGTTAGAAAAGTCGTGATGTTTGAATCTAAAATAGCGGATAAAGCTTTGGTGAATCCTTCGTCAACTGCGGAGCGGTAGGAGCGACCTTTAGCCAACTCCTCCCGAACTCTTTCGTAAATCAAGATATTGGCATCGACGGCCATACCTATTGTTAAAATTATACCAGCAATTCCCGGAAGCGTCAGTGTTCCTTGAAAAGCAGCCATGATTGAAACAATTAATGTTATGTTTATTAAAACTGCTACATTTGCGAAAAGCCCAGCAGTTGAATAGTAAACCATCATAAACAACAAAACCAAGATACCAGCAAGAATTAAGGACCTAATCCCTTTTTGGATTGAATCCTCGCCCAAAGATGGTCCAATGATTCGTTCTTCAACTATTTGAACAGGAGCTTTTAATGCACCCGCTTTCAAAACGATTTTAAGAAGTTTTGCTTCTTCGGGACTACTCATTCCAGTAATTTGAGAATGACCACCGATTATTTTATCTTGTACTACTGGTGCGGAATAAACCAGATTGTCGAGAACTATTGCAATTCGCTTTTTTATGTTAGCTCCAGTGATTTTTGCCCATCGGTCTGCTCCTTCGCTTGTCATTGCCATAGTAACAATTGGTTGATTTGTTTGTGGGTCGTAAGTTGCAATAGCGTCGACAATAACTTCGCCAGTTAACTCTGGGTCTTTCTTCAATCCAAAAAAGTTATACAGCTTGAATTCTTTACCAGTTTGGTCTTTGATTATTTCTGGTTTTGCACCGCGTAGAATTTCAATATCATAAGGAAGTAATGCTCGAACTTCCTTTCGGTTGATAATTTCTTCGAATTTTTTCCAAACATCTTCGAAAATTTGAAAATCGTATTCCCCTTTTGGAACTTGCGAAGCATAGTAGAACCGAACATCTCGTTGCCACTGGCCTCTTTCAGCATCTGGCGGAAGGTAATTTGTGATAAATAAAGTTGTAAACGGGTGGTCTTCGATATAACGGCGAGACTTTTCTTCTTGTGCCATTCCAGCATAGGGGTCAGCTGTGTCTGGTTCGGTTGCTTTTGTCGTGTCCGTAGAGCCTTGTGCTTGCAAGGTATCAACGTTTTGTGAAAGTTCTTTCCCACTTGTTGGAGCTACTTTTTGAGAGGTATCGACTTTCGAAATTTCATTAGATTTAGCTATTTCCTTTTCTTTTTTTAAGAACTCGTCGATTTTGTAGAACGCGGCAAGCAAGTTTTCGTCGTTCCGGACTAGTTTAAATTCTAAACGAGCAGTAGTTTGAAGAAGTTGCTTCATCTCTGCTTCGTTGGTAACTCCAGGTAATTCTAAAATTATTCTTCTACCACCAACTTTTTGCACTGTTGGTTCAGAGATTCCATACTTATCAACCCTTTGACGAATAACTTGAAGTACTTGTTCAATAGCTTCGTCTGCATTTTCACGCAATTTTTCCAAAATTCTCTCTTCACTAAGAAGTGCATCCCCGCCAAAATCGTAGTAATCCGATAAAAATTTTCGTTTTGGTCTAGCTATTTCTTCAAAATTTTTGTTAAATATGTCTATTATATCATCATTGGAATTTTTTGCATCATTTTTGGTCTTTTCAAGAACTTGCATAAAGATGTCATCTATTGCATCTTTTTGCACTAAATCTTCTAACATTTTTACAATGTCGACTTCCAAAGTAACATACATACCACCCCGGAGGTCTAAACCAAGCTTGATTCGTCTTGTTTTCGCTTCGAGTAATTCTTTGCCGTACTCCTTTTCAAATCTTTCGAGTATTTGAAGCGAATCCTCTGGGCTTTTAGCATTCTTTGCTTGTTGTATATATTTTTCTTTGGTGGATTCAATTTCGCTTACTCTATAAGTTGGATATAGCAGAATAATTGCAAAAACAATTGGTAAGACTATCAAAAGTATTTTTCCTATGGATTTTTTCATCAATTATCTCCACAAGTTCCAAAAAAACACAAAATTACAAGAAATTCAACTCAAAACCAACAAAAGTGATAGCAAGCTTGTCAATTGAAATTAAACTTAATACAATATTTTTACCTACTTAGTTTAGGCGAAATTGGAAGAATACATTTCCGATGGACAATGTAATACATTAAAATTTGGTGAAAATTAAGGGAACGCAATTTTTTTTTTAACTTTTTTTTAATCCAAATAAAGTAATTTGAAAATTTATACCTCGGAAAAAAATCTTTTCTTCAAATGGAAGCAATTAGCAAGAAAATTAACTTTCCTTTGTTTTTTAAGTTATTACTTTTGTCGGGAATTCTTGTAATTGTTATTGTAATAGTTTGGATATTGTTTTTCTATTCTTACAATAGACTTTCCTTTAAGGATAAATTTACAGAGCTGATTATTAATTATAACGAAATAAGTAAGAACATATCCTCGATGGAAAGAAGAATGCGCGAAAATTTACATTTGACTTTTGCCGACGACACATCTAAAATTCGACGTATACTTCAATTTATGGATGATTTATCACGGGTTACAGAGCTGACAGAGGATACAGTATTTATCGATGAATTTAAAGAATATCGGGATAATATAAATTCATTCATTAAAAATTTAAAAGAGATTGGTTTAACCGAGGATGTTGGTCTCGAAGGTCACTTTCGCTCGAATATTCATAAGTTGGAAAAATTGCTTTTTAAGTCGAAGGACTTTGCTTCTTTATACTATCTTTTACAAGCCCGGAGAAGGGAAAAAGATTTTATGATGAGGCACAAAAAAGAGTATGCAGAAAAAGTCAAAGAGAATATAAAACTTTTAGCAAATCGGTTAAATCGAGTTTATAGGGCGCAAGATTCTGCAAATATCTATCTAAGAAACTATATCAGTAGTTTTGATAAGTATTTGGAAGTTTACCAAAATTTGAAAGCTTCTTACCTTTCTATTCAAGAAAACGAAAGAAAGTTGGATTCTTTATTCAAAAATAAGTACTTCATTCTCAATCAACAGGCTGAAATTGCGCATCAAATAACTAGCCCAATTGTTATCGTGGCAATCCTGTTTGGCATATTATTGACATTATTCTATGCCAGAACAATCACTAAACCAGTATCCGAGCTTCAGAAGGCTACACTTCAAGTAGCGAAAGGAAATCTAAAGGTGAAAGTTGCTTTGCAAACAAATGATGAATTTTCGCTTCTTGGGGATTTCTTCAACAATATGGTACAAAGTATTGAGCAGAATAATAAGTTAATATTACAGCAAAACGAAGAGCTTAAAGAATTTAACGAAGAACTAAAGACTTTGAATGCTACCAAGGATAAGCTTTTCTCGATAATTGCCCACGATTTGAAAAATCCTTTGGCATCTTTTAAATCCGCTATGGAGCATCTTAGCGAGAATTACTATAAGTTGTCCGATGATGAAAAGATTGAGTTTTTACAAGCTATTAACACTTCTGCAAATTCAGTTTATGAATTGTTAGAGAATTTGCTTCAGTGGTCATTATCTCAACGAAATAAAACACCCTACCAGCCCCATAGTTTTAATATTAAATATGTAGCAGATATGGTTATAGAACAGCTGAAATTGCAAGCTGAGAATAAGAAAATCAAATTGTATAATGAAATTGACGGAAATATCGAAGTTTTTGCCGATATAAATATGATTACAATAGTCCTTCGAAATCTTCTGAGTAATGCTATTAAGTTCACAAACGAAAGTGGCTTTGTTCGTCTCGGTTGTCAAGTCGATAAGCAAAATAATCACTGCCTTGTCTCTGTAGAAGATAATGGGATTGGCATACCACCAGAAGTGTTAGGTAAATTGTTTAGGATTGACACTTCAATTTCGTCTCGAGGCACAAGAAACGAAGCTGGAACTGGTTTGGGTTTAATTATTTGTAAAGAATATGTAGAGAAAAATGGAGGCAAAATTTGGGTCGAAAGCCGTTTAAATGCCGGAACTACTTTTTACTTTACACTTCCTTTAGGGTCCGAATTACATCAATAATTTAATTATAAAAGACTAACTTGTTGTTTTGATTAGTCTTTCCGAATACTCTTAATTTATGGAACTAATAGTAGAACGGGCATCTTGCCTGTTCAAAGTTCATTCCAAAAGCTGGAAGCTTTTGTTCCTTTTATTGTAGTGATATATTTGGAATGATTTTTTTGAAAACTTGATTGGAACTCTATTTTTAAATTTCGAATTTGACTAATGCAAAGCCAATTTTGTTTTTTTGAATAAACTTTTTGTCTGGTCTTGTTCATAATCTAAGATTAGTTCTGAATAATGAAATGATACTTGCCTCGAGGTTAAGGGGCAATTCCCCAAAAAAGTATAGAATCACAAATCTTTGCTTAGAGGTAGGAATGACTAAATAATATTTATTGTAGAAGGATTAATTTTCGAACAATGCTTCCACAAAGAGAACTGGATTAAATGGTTGTAAATCGTCGATTTTTTCTCCGACGCCAATAAACTTAACTGGTATTTTAAATTCCATTGCAATGGGAATAATAACGCCACCTTTTGCAGTTCCATCAAGCTTGGTAAGAACAAGTCCAGTAATAGGAGTAACTTTTGTAAATTCGCGAGCCTGTTGAATTGCATTTTGTCCAGTAGTTGCGTCTAAAACTAAGAGTACTTCGTCTGGGGCATTTGGTTTAAGTTTTTTCAAGACGCGGTCAATTTTTGCAAGTTCAGCCATTAGGTTTGCTTTGTTGTGCAATCGTCCAGCTGTGTCGAGTATTACAATATCGATTTTTCTTGAAATTGCCGAGTGAAGGGTGTCGTAAGCTACAGCGGCGGGGTCGGCGCCTTGTCGTTGTTGGATAAGTGGAACTCCAGCGCGTTCGGCCCAAATTTCAAGTTGTTCGTTTGCTGCTGCGCGAAACGTATCGGCTGCACCAATTAACACTGTTTTGTTTAGTTTCTTAAAATTGTATGCTAATTTGCCTATGGTGGTTGTTTTACCAACTCCATTGACACCTACAACTAAAATAGTATGAGGTTTGTTGTTTTCGTCAATTTGAAATGGATTTGAATTAATAGATTGAGCAGATTTTTCCAAAAGAGATATTATTTCCAATTTAAGAAGCTCGAAAACATCTTCGGAAGAAAAAATATCCTTGCTTTTTGCAGCTCGTTGAAGAGATTGGATGATTTGGTCTGTTGCCTCGACTCCAATATCTGATGTAATAAGAATTTCTTCGATTTCATAGAGCAAATTATCATCTATCTTTCTTCCGAAACCAATGGCTTTTTTAATTTTTTCGAAAATATTCGTTCGGGTTTTGCTAAGTCCAGATTTGACTTTTTCAACTGTTACATTTTCGGGGGAAGTTGCAAAGAAGCCAGATAACTTCTCTTTAAACTTGTCGAATATTCCCATAATAAAAAGAATAAAAAACAAAATTACTGATTTTGTAGTTTTTTTAGCGTTTCGAGAAAATAGAATGAATATAAGAATAAAGAAACCAAAGCAATAATAATAATTAGAATTTCAAAAAGATTTTTGTAAGGGTTATTTTCGAAAACCAACAGAACAACCAGAATTGTTGCTATAAGGAAAGCCGATATCTTCCCTACATAATTTGATTGAAGTATGTGTTTGTATTTAATAGAAGTGTATAAACCAGCAAGCAAGATAATAAAGTCTCGGGAAATCACCACTAACATAGTTTCCAAAGAAATTATCTTCGAAACCAATAGGGCAACGGCGATAGCTAAAACTAATAGTTTATCGGCAAGTGGGTCTAATGTTTTTCCCAAGTTTGAACTTAAGTTAAATTTGCGGGCGAAATAGCCATCGAGAAGGTCGGTTATCCAGGCAATGAAAATTAAGACTACTGCTAATATTTTATGTTTGGACAAAAGGAGAAAAAAAACTGGTGCAACCAGAAGTAAACGGATAAAGCTCAAAATATTCGGTAATGTCATATTTTCTTTAGTTTATTTAACAAAAAATTGGCAGCAAGTTTACCGCTTAGACTTGCACTTTCTAAGGTTGCTGGTAGCTCGGTTTTAGTCCAATCCCCAGCAATGTAAATTCCTTCGATTGGAGATAGCTGGGATGGCCGAACTTTTTCGAATTCAGGAGAAATAGAAATGGTAGCAAACTTGTCTTTTATTATTTTAATATTTATAGGGTTCAATTTGAGTTTAGGTTTGAAGTATTGATTAATGGTTTCTAACAATATCTCATTAATGTGCAAATTATTTTGGTTCATTAATTCTGTTGAATTGCTCGATGTGAAGGAGTATAAATACGATGAATTTTGGATGTTTTCTATTCTGGTTTTGTTAAATACCCAATGGATTGGTGAACCAACAAGATGTGCAAACTTTTCTTTACAAAACTCATAGTTAAAAGAAGCGTAAATAGAAACGATTGGATTAAATTTTATTTTATTGAAGAAATTGAAATATTCGAAATTTTTCCATTCCTCTAAAATTAAAGAAGATAAGAAGTTTGGTGGTATGCAAAAAATGATGTTTCTGAATTCATATGCTTGACCGGACTGGTCATATAGAATAAATGATTTATTATTTTCCTTAATTTTTGTAATTGAGGTTCCCAATCGAATATCAACTATTGATTTTGTGTTAATATAACTTAGGAAGCTTTTGGTAAGTTGGGAAAGAGGCACCTTGGAAAAAACAAAGCCAAGCTTATTCTTATCGTTTAGAAATGTCAATCTAATAACGTTGGTTAATAATGAAGTGGGTATTTCCGAAAGTGAACTGTTGAAGACCGCAGTGCAAAATGGTTCCCAGAAGTACTTAATTAGATTTGGGCTTTGCTCATTTTTTACCAGAAAATCGAGAGCCACTGGATAGTTGTTTTTCAAATGGTTTCTGGAAAACTTATGAAAAAATTTAATTAACTCTACCCGGTTTTTCAATGTGAGTAGGTTAAAAACTAAAATGCCAAAAAGTAAACCAAACTTAGAATTATTGAAACTTGATTTAAGATAAAATTTTTTTGAGTTATTTTGAATGAAAGGAACATAAAACTTTTTTTGATAGTCCAAGTATTCTATCGTGTTAAGTTCTGTAAGTATTTCGAAAAAGTTTTTGTAGGCGCTCGAAAATATGTGTTGGCCATTGTCCAGGTGATATGAAAATTTTTCATCGAAGAAAGAGAAAATTCTTCCACCAATAAAATTTCGTCTTTCAAAAATTGTATGAGGAATATTGCTTCGACTGAGATGAATTGATGCAGAAATTCCCGAAACACCACAGCCAACAATGGCAACTTCGTTATTTAGCATTTTTTATGGCTCCGTACTTTCTTGAATTTGAACAAAGGGGACTTTGTTGGTAAGGACTTTTGAAATAGCTTCGAGTGCCACAATTAAACCTAAAATAATTAGAGAAGATGATATTAAAACCAACAGAATGTCGAATTTTGGAAGATATAAATATATTAATTGATATATCAAAGCTACCTCTGTTACTACGAGCATAAAAAATGCTGGTAAAAGAGTATACCATTTTGGGGCTTTAACGCCAAGAAGATAATTGGTTACAACAAAGAGGGCGAGCGTTCCTATTAATTGATTAGCAGAACCAAAGACAGACCAGATTTTTGCATATCCTCCACTTTTACAAACCAAAAAGACTAAAATCACGACAATAGCAGTCGAAAAGTATTTGTTTTTAAAAATGCCTCCAAATTGGAAGCCAAGTGTTTCTTGGACAATATATCTCGAAAGTCTTGTACTGGAATCGAGCGAAGTTAGGATAAAAGCATTTAGCATCAATATTCCAAAAGATATTCCGAATGTTGCTGGGATACCAAGCGATTGAATAGTAAGACCAAGTGCGGTTCCAAAGACAATTTGGGCATTTTTGTTAGTGAGTATTCCAAGAAATGAATTATTGGGGTCGCCATTAAAAGGTAAAACGCTAATGACCATCATAATAACGAGGAAAGCGAGTGCCCCTTCGGTCAACATACTTCCGAAAGCAATGAATTTCCCGTGACTTTCTTTATCAAGCTGTTTTGCAGATGTTCCACTTGCTATCAAAGAGTGAAAGCCAGAGATTGCCCCACAAGCGATTGTGATAAATAGCATTGGGAAAAGCGGTCCTTGCTCGTGGATGAACCCAATGTAGCTTGGTCCTTGGATTTTGGGATTTAAAAAAATAATTCCGAGGTAGCCCAATGTTATGCCAATTACTAAAATATACATTGAAATGTAATCTCGAGGTTGAAGCAAAAGCCAAACTGGAAGAGTGGATGCAGCAAAGCAGTAGATAAGAATAATAGTCAGCCAAAAATCGTAGTTTGCTCGGATGGGTATAATCTCGCCTACTTGTATTAGTATTCCAAGCAAAGCTAATGAAATTAAAGTTGCGAGATAAACATTAAGCTTCAGTCGATTTTGTAGTAAAGCAAAAAAGATAGCGATTGGGATTAAGCCGAAAGTAGGTATTGCGATTTCAGGCTGTTGGAGCAAAGTTTTAGCGGTAAGGTCAGCAAAAACAGCTTCGACAAGGATTAGGGTTAGAAAAACAAAAATTGAAAAAAGGATACTCGCTCGCGAAGATACTACTTTTCCAGCGATATTAACTATTGAATATCCTTTGTTGCGGACGGAAGTGATTAGGCTTGTATAGTCGTGTACTGCCCCGATAAAAACTGAACCAAGCAAAATCCAAAGCAATGCCGGTAGCCAGCCAAAGTAAGAATAAGCCAAGATAGGTCCGATAATTGGTCCTGCCCCAGCAATAGTCGAAAAATGGTGACCAAAAAGCACTATTGGTTTTGTAGGGACATAGTCTTTGTTGTCGAATAATGTGTGTGATGGAGTTAGATTCTGGTTTGTGGAACGCAGGACCTTATTTTTGATTATGTTACCATACCAAAAATACGCAAAAACAAACCATACTATGCCAAAAATTATTAGAAAAAGAGTGTCCATTCAAAATCTCGGAAAAATTTTGCAAATGCTAATTTAAAAATTTTTCACGAGAAACTTTACTTGCCTCGTGGTTAAAGAAAATAACTTATTTTTGTTTTTTTCAGAGGTTGTTATGGGTCGATTCTTAGCTTGGTCTTGTTTTATTTTGTTTTTATTTGCTCTAAATATTTACGCACAAGAAGACGATAATTTGGGAAATATTCAATTTGAAGAAACAAATATACCAACAGAAAAGCCACAATATTTTGGGGTCGGCGGAGGTTTTATAGGCTCTCTATTGTTTATAAAATTAGAAGATGTTAATTCGTTGGTCAAGGCTTGGAATTTGAAAGAGTTCAAATCGCCAACCTTTATGTCGGGAGCACAAGGATTCACTGCAATTGGAATTATTCCAAATTTAAGAGTTGGATTTTCGGGGCTTTCTTCGACTAATAGAAGCGAAGAAAAATTTGGGGATACTATAAAAGGAGTTGAATTTGGACTAACGGCTACTGCTTTTGCTATCGATTATGGTTTTATACCTTTCAAATCCTTTGCTGTTTTGCCTGGCTTAAATTTTGGCTGGTCTGGTATAGCTTTATCGACCTATAAAGTAGGTAAAATTTCTTGGGACGACTTGAAACAAGAGAAATTTTCTTCGAATTTAATTAATGGAAGTTTTTGGTACCTTGAGCCTAATTTAAAAATCGAATTTGCTGCGACCCCATTTCTTATGTTAAGGCTTGGCGCTGGATATTCCTTTTCTTTTTCGCCAAAATGGAGCCTTAATGGAGTTTCTGAAATCAAAAATGTTCCATCTAGTATCAAACCCGAAGGTTTTCTATTGAATTTTGGTGTATTTATTGGTCTTTTTAATTATTGACATTTTTGTTAAAAATTATTAATTTTGTGTAAGTGCTCTTTATATGTTCTGAAAATGGGCCCTTAGCTCAACTGGTTAGAGCGGCGGACTCATAATCCGTAGGTTGGGGGTTCAAGTCCCTCAGGGCCCACAAGCAAATTTATAGCAAGTTTTCCAAAATTGTATTTTCTAATTCATCGAGAGAGATTATTGTTCTTCGTCCGTCTTTTCGGTATTTTATTTCGACGCTATTTGATTGCAAGTTTTTTTCTCCAACGATAATCTGTATTGGGATACCAATTAAATCTGCATCGTAAAATTTTACCCCAGCAGTTTCATCTCGGTCGTCGTAAAGTACTTCGAGTTTTTTGCGTGTCAAATTGTTGTAAATGTCTTCGCAAGCTTGCCGAACTAAATCAGATTTTGCAATGTTTATCCCAATCAAGTGAATGTCGAAAGGTGCAAGCGGTTTCTTCCAAATAATTCCAAATTCATCGTGATTTTGTTCGATGAAACTTGCAATAATCCTTTCAACGCCAATTCCGTAGCTTCCCATAATAATTGGCTTTTCTAAGCCATCTTTATCGAGAAATTTTGCTCCAATTGCCTCGGAATATTTTGTCCCAAGCTTGAAAATGTGCCCAAGTTCTATCGCTTTAACTATTTTGATTGGTGTGTTGGCTAATGGGCAAGGTTCACCTTCTCGTACGGTTCGTAAATCGTAATATCCATCTATTTGTGTATCGCGTAGTAAGTCTATGTTTCTAAAATGATATCCATCTTGATTAGCCCCGCTAACAAGGCAATTTGAAGCTTCGAGAAGTTTATCGGCAATAATTTTTATCGGTTGTTTTAAATTTACTGGTCCGATAGAACCTGTATTTGCTCCAGTTATTTCGAAAAGTTCCTCTGGGTTTGCTGGACGAAACTTATTTGTGCCAAGTGCCATTTGTAGTTTAGTTTCGTTGAGCTCGTCGTTACCGCGCATTAATATTAAAATAGGTTTGCTTTCAACGATGTAAACAACAGTTTTTGCCAAAGAGTTTTCATCGAAGCCATATTGTTCAATTAAATCATCGATTGTTTTGGCATTAGGTGTAGGGAATTTTTCAACTTCTGGACAAGCTGGTTTTCTTCCAACGGGTGGAAGAGAAGAAGTTGCAATTTCAATATTAGCAGCGTAACCACTTGGTGCGATAGCACATACATCTTCTCCAGCATCAGATTCTATCATAAACTCTTCGGATTTGCTACCTCCCATAGCTCCGCTTGATGCACCGACAACAAAGAATTTGAGTCCGCATCGTGAAAAAATTTTATTATAGGCTTCGAAATGTTTTTTGTAGCTTTCGTCGAGACCTTCCCAGCTTGTATCGAGAGAATACGAATCTTTCATAATAAATTGCCGACAACGAAGAACCCCAGATTTGGGTCGAGGTTCATTACGAAACTTGGTTTGTATTTGATACCAGATTTGCGGAAGGTCTTTATAGGATTGTATATGTTGTCGTGCATGGAATGTAATAATTTCTTCGTGGGTCGGTGCTAATACTAATCCATCTCGGTTTTTAATGTGGAACATCACGTCGCCCATCGCTTCTACACGCCCAGTCTGCTCCCAAATTTCAGTAGGATTTAAAGCTGGCAAGAGGAATTCCTGTCCCCCAATTGCATTCATCTCCTCCCGCAAAATATTAATTACTTTGTTGAGGACGCGAAACCCTAAAGGTAACCACGAAAAAACACCAGCAGACACTTGTCGGATTAAACCAGCACGCAACATAAGTTGATGCGATATGACCGTTGCTTCGGCTGGAAATTCTTTTAAAGTAGGAATGAAATACTGACTTAACCTCATCAATTCAACTCCATAAAACTACAAAATTATCAAATTATCAATTTATAACTTATAGTGAATACAGTTTGTTGGGTATCTACCAAACAATATGATTTAAATTTCAAAGTTAAAGAATTATTTTGTGGTTTTTCGAAATCCTTACGACCATATTTTTTGCTTTATGTTTAATTTTGCATTTGTTGATATTGGACTAAATTGGAAAAGTGGAAGACTGTAAGTATCAGTAAAGAAATAGACTTAAAAATATTTAAGGCACAATGGATAAAGAGAGAAAATCCACAAAGTTTACTTCAGTCTGAATTTATTGTTCTTAATTCTCCCAACTGGGTTAATGTAATTCCTATTACAAGTGATGATAAAGTTGTAATGATAAAGCAATACAGGCACGGAACTGACGAGATAACTTTGGAAGTTCCAGGCGGGTTAGTCGATGATGGAGAAGACCCCGCGGATGCTTCTGTTAGGGAATGTGTCGAAGAAACTGGGTATTTTTCTTCAGAAAGACCAATTTATTTGGGCGTAAACAGGCCAAATCCTGCTTTTTTGAATAATTATTGCTTTTCTTTTTTATGGCGAGATGTCGAAAAAAGATTTAATCCTAAATTTGATAGCAATGAAGAAATTGAGGTCGTTTTATTCGATTTGGATGAAGTTTACAATAAAATTGAACGAGGTGAAATAAACCATTCTATGGTTTTGAATGCTTTTTTCTTTTTAAAACTGTTTTTGAAGTAGATATGGTTAGAGTTATTGCAATAGCGAATCAAAAAGGAGGTGTTGGTAAAACGACCACTGCAATTAATCTTTCGAGTTCAATTGCTTCGATGGGGAAAAAAGTGTTGCTCGTTGATATTGACCCACAAGGAAATGCTACAAATGGGTTAGGTTTCGAACAAAATAGATTGGAACATACTATCTACGAAGTACTGATTGGGAAGATAGAAATTTCTAATGCGATAATGTCCACCGAGATAGAGAACTTGGAAATTCTCCCTGCAAATATTAACCTTGTTGGTGCGGAAATCGAGTTAGTTGAATTTCCCGAACGAGAAAAAGTCCTTTCCCAAAAGTTAAGCGATTTAAAAAATAATTTTGATTTTATATTCATCGATTGCCCTCCATCGTTAGGGTTGCTTACTGTTAATGCTTTAACTTGTGCAAATTCGGTTCTAATTCCTGTCCAATGCGAATATTACGCTTTGGAAGGTTTGAGCAAACTTTTGAATACAATTCATATCGTCCGACGAGCTTTGAATCCCAAATTAGCGATAGAAGGAATTTTGTTGACTATGTTCGATTCGAGGTTGAGATTATCTCAGCAAGTTTTGAAGGAAGTTCGAGAACTTTTTGGGGACAAGGCATTGAAGACAGTAATTTTTAGAAATGTAAGGCTTTCCGAAGCCCCAAGTCACGGCAAACCAATTCTTACGTATGATCCTTCGAGTGTTGGAACAAAAAATTACTTGGATTTAGCAGAAGAAATTTTGAAAAATAACAATTTTACATAAAAATTAAAAGTATGGCGGAGCGAAAAAAAACATTTGGTTTAGGAAAAGGATTAAGTTCTTTGATACCAGAAAGCTTCAATAAAGAATTTCGAGATAAAGACAACAATAAATTTGATGTGTCGAGGATTTTTGATGAAATAGAAATTTCACGAATTAAATTCAACCCACATCAACCAAGAAAGCAGGTCGATGAAAAATCTTTAGATGAGCTTGCCGAGTCCATTAAATCGAATGGAGTTGTTCAACCAATAACCGTTAGGCGTTTAGAAAATGGATACCAAGTGGTAGCTGGAGAGCGGCGAGTTCGAGCTGCAATCAGAGCTGGAATGCAGAAGATACCAGCTTTTATTATAAATGTGGACGAAGACATAAAACTTTTAGAAATGGCTATTGTCGAAAATGTTCAACGAGAAGATTTGAATCCGATTGATTTGGCAAACGGTTTTAAAAAACTTAACGAAGAATTCAAATTAACCCAAGATGAAATAGCAAAAAGAGTTGGAAAGGAACGTTCGACTGTTACTAACGTAATGAGGTTGTTGAAGTTGCCTATACAAGTGCAAGATAGTTTAAGAAATAATGAAATAACGGTAGGACACGCGAAAGTGTTACTTTCTTTAAATGACGATGAAAAAATTCGTGCTGTTTGGAAGAAAATTTTAGAACAAAACCTAAGCGTTCGCCAAACTGAACAAATAGTTTCTGCCTTACTCGCAGAAAAAGTGGAAGTTAGTAGCTCCAAATCGGTAAAGGAAGTGGACCCGAATATCGCAGCTGTTTCTACTGAACTTTCCAAAATTCTTGGGACAAAAGTTAAAATTGAAATAGGTAAGAAGAGTGGTAAAATTGTTCTAACATTTAATTCTAATGAAGATTTGCAAAGATTGATTGATATTTTGTATAGTCTTCAACTAAGTTGATTTTATCTAAGAATTAAAATATTCCAAAATTCGTTTTGCAATCTTGTTTCCTACAATTTTGGCAATTTCCGCCTCGCTACTTTCTTTTATCTGTTTTACGGAGCCAAAGGTTTTCAAAAGTTTATTCGCTGTTTTTTCTCCAATCCCTTCGATATTTAGTAATTCTGTTTCGATGGTTCTCTTTTTCCTAAGCAATCGGTGATAAGTTATTGCAAATCGATGGGCTTCGTCGCGGATTTGCTGAATCATTTGCAAGGTTGCAGAAGTCTTTGCCAAAGTAATTGGTTCTTTGATATTTGGTTTATAGATTTGTTCCAATTTTTTTGCAATAGAAATTATAGATACTTTATCGAAGATATTAAGTTCTTTCAATACATCAATAGCCTCGTTTAAATGCCCCTTTCCACCATCAATTATTATTAAATCGGGAAGTTCTTTCGCTTCGTCGAGCAATCTTTTATATCTACGAAAAACAACTTCGCGGATTGCCAAAAAATCGTCGCTTTTTGCTACGGTTTTAATTTTATATTTTCGGTATTCGCTTTTTGCTGGTTTCCCATTTTTAAACACAACAACAGAAGAAACAAGCTCCGAGCCTTGAATATGCGAATTGTCGAAACATTCAATTTTCCGTGGGGGGCGTTCCAATTGCAAATCCTTTTGCATATCCAAAATTCTTTTGGGAAGTTCAGCATCCTTTTTCATTAATGTGAGCGTGTATTCTTTGATTTGAAATTCAGCATTTTCGTTTGCTAATTTCACAAGTTTTTTCTTATCGCCTACTTTTGGTATATGTATCGAAAGATGTTTCTTTTTACGTTCGTCTAAATAAGAATGAATAAATTCCATCTCTTCGGGTTCGAAAGGTAAAAGAATTTCATCGGGAATGAATTCATTTTCAATATACCATTTCTCTAATGCCATTTGTAATATTTTTTGGGGCGAAAGACCAAATTTGTTTTTCAAAATGAAGTGTCGTTTATTGATTAGTTTACCTTCGCGGATATTAAATATCCAAATGCAAACCAAGTTATCTTGTTCTGCGAAGCCGAAAACATCTCTATCGATAAGTTCCGTCGAAGCAATTTTTTGTGTCGATGAAAATTCTTTTAAGAGAAAATATTGATTTCGATAGTAGGCAGCTTGTTCGAAATCTAAATTGTTTGCGGCATCTTCCATTTTTTCGTAAAGGATTTTTTCAACTTCCAAGCTCTTTCCATTGATTACTCGAATTGCATTTGCAACATCTTCCAAATACTTTGTTTTAGAAATCAATCCTTCGCAAGGGGCTTCGCATTTTTTTATTTGATAGTCCAAGCAAAGTTTGAATTTCCGTTGTGCTATGGATTCTTCTGTTAATTTTAATTTACAACTCCTTAATTTGAAAATTGACCTAATTAGCTTTATTAATCTTTTCATTGCCTTTGCGTCGGTGAATGGTCCGAAATACTTTGAACCGTCCCTAACAATTTTTCTTGTGGAGAAAATTCTTGGATATTCTTCGTTGGTTATTCGTATGAATGGGTATGTTTTGTCGTCCCGTAGCATAACATTGTATCTTGGCTTGTATCGCTTGACTAAAGTATCTTCGAGTATTAATGCTTCGGCTTCGGTATGTGTAAGTATGAAATCCAAATCTGCAATGTGTCGTAGCAATGCGTTGGTTTTTGCATCGTGGTGCTTACTAGATTGAAAGTAGGAATAGACCCTATGCCTTAATTTTGAAGCTTTACCGATGTAAATTACTTTTCCAGATTTGTCTTTGTAAAGATAAACCCCCGGCTTATTTGGTAAATTTCTTAATTTGTCTCTGAATTCTACTGGAAGCGATTCGATAAACTCAACTTGGTTCATTTATTTGTCAATTCATAAGAATTATATTAAGTTTGAAAATATTAATTTATTAAATTTTCGAAGTTTAATGAGTAAACGAATCAAAGTAATTACTATTGATTTTTGGAACACTTTGTTCGATTCCTCCAACGGATTGGAAAGGAATCATTATAGAATTTCAGAGTTAAAAAAGAGTTTAGAAACACTTGGTTTAAGAGTTTCCGACGAGGAGTACGAAAAAGCTATGGCCGAAGCTTGGGATTATTTTAATACCATTTGGAAAAATGAGCAAAGGACTATTTCCGCCGCCCAAGCAATTGATTTTTTCTGGAAGTATTTTAATGCTCCGTACGATGAGGATTTGATGCACAGACTTGTTTACATCTTTGAGCATAGTATTTTGGATTATCCACCGAAGCTTATTGAAGGTGTCGAGGATTCTTTGAAAATACTCAAAGAAAAGTTTTTTTTGGGAATTGTATCGGATACTGGATTTTCTCCGGGAATTATATTAAGAGAGTTATTACGTAAAGTTGGAATTTTTGAATATTTCTCTGCTTTTTCCTTTTCGAACGAAACTGGCGTTGCAAAACCAAATCCAAAAGCATATATGACAATATTGGAGCAATTCGATTGTCCCCCCGAACAAGCCTTGCATATCGGAGATATCGAAGAAACGGACATTATCGGGGCTAAGAATTTAAAAATGAAAGCTATTCGTTTTATTGGCAATCATCTTGATTTTATGAACGAAGACGCAGAGTTGCATTCTATTGCCGATTTTATAGTTACTTGTTGGAAAGATATTCCCAAGATTATCTCGAATCTTGAGAATTAATTATGGCAGAGCATTCTCTTGGAATATTTGGCGGAACTTTTAATCCTATACATATCGCACATCTTGTTATTGCAACATTTTTTGTCGAAGAATACGATTTAAACAAATGTTTTTTTGTTCCAAATTATCTCCCACCTTTAAAATCAACCGATGAGGAACTTGCAACTCCCGAGCACCGAAAAAATATGATTAGAATTGCAATATCGGGCAATCCAAAGTTTGAATTAGAGGAGTTCGAGATAAATAGGGGAGAAATTTCATATACTTACGAAACAGTGGCTTATTTCCGCAATAGTTTTCCCAATTCTAAAATATTTTTACTAATAGGTAGCGACCAAGCTCTTAAGTTCGCTCAATGGAAAAATTGGCTTTATATTGTTGAAAATGTAAATTTAGTAGTTGCAAATCGACCCCTTTCTTTTATCTCCAAAAATTATTTGTTAAGTTACCTAAATAAAAATATTCAGAATGATTCCCTTAACTTAGATTTTGAAGAAAAAATTAATATTCTAAATTGTCCCCTAATTGAAATTAGCTCAAGCGATATAAGAAAGAGAATCAAGTTGGGCTTGAATTGTAGTTATTTGTTGACCAGAGAAGTTGAAAATTATATAATTGAAAACAGACTTTATCGGTAGTTGTTCTTGTAGCTAATTTTATTAATTATATCTTTCCCCTATCTTTTGTTAATTTTGTGAGTTACATTAATGTTAGATTTACAATGAAGAGAATATTTACTTTATTTGTTATCAATTTTTTAGTTCTTTTCCATCTTCGTGCACAATTCGAATATCGGATTTTGTCGCCTATTTTGGATATAGAATCCGCAACGAAACTTACTTGGTCTGATATTTTTCGACCGATTGATTCACTCCCTAAGGAATTATTCGACAAAGGACCCGATAGAATCTTAACTCAAACTGGGATTGAAATTATAAATATCATCAATTCTGGGGGAGGTCAATCGGAGACCTTTATTGTTAGGCATCCAACAAATCCAAACCATATTGTTGCAAGTTCAAACGATATGCGATATAATACTATGTCCAGTGGTTACAGAATGGCAGCTTATTATTCGACCGATGGAGGAAAAAGTTGGAGCACTTCGCTTACACCTCCAAATTTGAATGTGTTTGTGTCCCCACCGTCTTCTGGCGGTTTGACAAATGTGGACCCTGGACTTGCATTCGATTCAAAGGGGCACTTATACTATTCGTATATTTTTGCACAAGTCAGCGACCAAGGTTCAATCGAAGATGGAGGAGTTTTTGTAAATAAATCAACTGATGGTGGTAAAACTTGGGGACAACCTATTCCGGTTAGTCTTTCGGTTGGAGGTGGGGCCAGCCAAGATAACCACGATAAACCTTTTATAGCTTGCGATGCCAATCCAAATTCTCCTTTTAAGGATAGGGTTTATGTAGCTTGGTATTTAATTTCGCCAACATTGGGGAGTGCAATTGGTTTTTCGTACTCGCAAAACGGCGAAGAATTTTCTCCAACTACTCGAATACCCGGAAGTGTTGGAACAGGTGGTGTCCAATCTCCTATGCCAATAGTTGCAGGTGACGGAACTTTATATGTTATTTGGGAAAACAAGCAAGGAAACTATACTAACGTACTTGTTCAAAAATCGACTAATGGTGGTGTTTCTTGGGCTTGGTCAAGCCCGAAGCTTGCCCAATCGGTGGTTACTTGTGGGGAAAGGGTAAATTTAAGAAATGCTTTACCAAATAAAGGTAATATGAGAGTTTCTTCTCATCCATATGTCGCACTTGGTAATACTCCGAACAAGATTTTTATTGTTCAAGCAGGTAAGGACGAAAACAACAAGTATGGTGTTTATTTTGCAAAATCGACTAATGGAGGAGAAAGTTGGATAAGTAAGATTAGAATCGATGATAATTCTTATCGAAACGATATGTTTTTCCCTGCAATTGCTTACGATGCAAAAACTGGTATCCTTGCTGTTTCTTATTATTCTTCTGCTATGGACTCAGAAAATAAAGCGGTCGATTTATTTGTTGCTGTTTCCTTCGACGAAGGTAATACTTGGAAAAATATTAGGGTAACTCCAAATTCTTGGTATTTGGACCACTCAAATGCTGTTGTTGATGCTGGTGGTCCATTGTTAGGTAGATATTGGGGCGATTATATGTCGATCATAGCATTCGATGGGAAGTTTATTCCTTGTTTCTGGATGCCAAATGCACCTCGGGGCACTTTCTATACAAATAATGCATATATCGCAATATTGACAACCGCTCCGAAACCAGTCGAACATCTGTCTTATGTTAATAATTATTTGGAACCGAACAAAATAGTGTTGAAATGGAAAGACCCAACCGAAAATCAGTTAGGAGGTATATTAAAGAATTTTACAATTTGGATTTACAAGGATAATGAAAAAATTGCCGAGATTAACAAAGGGATACAAGAATATACTTATACCAATTTAGTCGATGGTGAAACTTTTACATTTAAATTGAAAGTTGTAGATAACGATGGATTAGAAAGTCCCTTTGCAAGCGTTACTGGTGTTGCTGGTGGAGCACTTCAACCTAAGGCACCAGAAATTGTGGAAGTCAAACCAGATGAAAACGGTATTTTATTGACTTGGAGAAATCCCGGCGAACATATTGATGGTTCTTTTTTCCACGATTATCACGCTTTGCAAATCTTTTCGGACACTACTTTACTACATACAATAGAAAGGGACAAACTTAACGTCGGGGCTATTCAACAGATGGTAATTCCGCTAACGACTAAAAAGTTTTACAAAGTAAAAATTCGTTCGATTGGGAAACGCGCTAATAAATTAACTCCGAGTGAATTCTCAAATGAGGTATTAGCTTACTCTGGTGCCCCAATGCTTTCTTTATCTGAAAATTTCGATGAAATTAATAATTTGACACCTTATTTGACTGAAGGAACTGCTGGAATATGGGGACTAACAAATAGAGTATCTTTTTCATCCCCAAACTCTTTAACTGATTCACCTGAGGGCGACTACAAACCAAAAAGTGAAAATTATGTCATCTTTGCACCAGTTGTGCTAAAGGCTCCAAATCTTACATTAAGTTTCGAAGAGATTGCAATTATCGATAGTTCTGGCGATGTTGGGGTGATAAGTGTTTCTCGTGATTTTGGAAAAAGTTGGGATAATATTGCTTGGATTGATATGCGACGCTCGAAATATTTCAAAGATAATGTTTCCGAGAGTCGATGGTTTACTGAAAATCGTAGCTTAAAAGAATACGAAAATGATACTGTGTTGATTAAATTCTCGTTGATTACTAATCCTTTGAAAAACAAAGATGGTTGGTATATAGATAACTTACGGATAGATGATGATATTAACTTTGTCGATGAATATGAAAGATTTTCTAATGCTTTCCAAATAGCCATTTCTCCTAATCCGACCAAAGATAAATTAAATGTTGAAATTGTTTTACCTTCGCCCGCTAAATTTTCATTAAAAATTGTAGATATGTTTGGAAATAATGTTTTACAAGAAATCGGTAAGTTCGGTTTTGCGGGTCCTCAGATTTTCACTTTTAGTTTGGAAGGTCTTCCTTCGGGAGTTTATTTTCTACAAGCCGAAGCACTTGGTGTCATTAAATCGGAACCTTTTATAGTCATTAGGTAATATTAGTAGTTTTTGAGGTCTGGAACTGTTAAATAAGCTAACTAATCTTTCTTAATAAAATATTCTTGCAAAAGAAAAATTTGTAATTTGCTTACACTATGGTGAAATACAACTTTGATGAACTTCATCGATAAATTTTCGCAAGTTCTTGCAAAGGAATTTCTACTGAAAGAAAATTCTCGATTGGTTATAGCTGTTAGTGGGGGAATTGATTCAGTTACCTTGCTCGATTCTTTTTCGAAAGTTAAAGAGAATTTAAACCTCGAATTGGCAATTGCCCATCTCAATCATCGCCTTCGTGGGCAAGATTCTGATTTAGATGAGGAGTTTGTAAAAGAATTGGCTTCGAGTTATTCTTTACCTTGTTTTTGTAAAGAGGTAGATGTCCGCAACTATGCAACTTCGAATAATATAAACATAGAAGAGGCTGGACGAATCCTTCGTTATGAATTTTTCGTCGAGGTCGCAAACTTATTCGGTGCTCGATATATTGCTACCGCACACAATATGAACGACCAAGCCGAAACTGTTCTTATGAATATCGTTCGCGGTTGTGGTTTACGTGGATTGCGTGGTATAGCATCAGAAAGGCTAATTGATAGGGTCACTTTAATTCGGCCCTTTTTATGGTTTACGAGGCAAGAAATTGAATTATATGCTCGTTCATCTTCTCTACGATGGAGAGAAGATTCATCAAATCTTTCTTTGGATTTTCTTCGTAATAGAATTCGTTTAAAGTTGATTCCTTTTCTCGAAAAGGAGTTCAACCCCGAAATTGTCCAAGTTCTAAACAATTTTACCGACATTGCTCGCGCAGCTTATGAAGTTGTTAGTTCCGAAACGAAAAGGATAATAGGCGAACATTTAGAATTTCATAAAAATGGCGAAATTAAGATACCCATACACATATTTGGTGAAATTGATAAATACATAATATCTGAAGTAATCGAAAATATTGTTGTCGAGATTTTTAAGAAAAAGCCTTTTTCCTATAAAAATATTCAAGCAATCCTAAACTTAATTTATTCCGAAACTGGAAGTTATCTAAAAATCCGAGATGACTTGGTCATATTAAAAGATAGAGGCAATTTGACTTTTCTTCCAAAAGAGTCGTGGAATCTTAGCGAGAAAGAAATTTTAACTACAAAAAATTCAAATGTTTGCTGGGAGAATTTGATTTTAGAATTCGAAGAAGTACCCATAGCGACGGTTGAACTCAAAGCTTGCCCGAATGTGGAATTTTTCGATTACGATAAAATTGCTGACCAATTCGTCATAAGAAATTGGAAAAAAGGAGATAAATTTGTTCCTTTAGGATTAAAAAGTTTTGTAAAACTAAGTGATTTTTTTGTCAATCAAAAAATTCCATTACATAAAAAAAGAAGGATACCGATTTGTGTTTCCCAAGGCGAGATTTTTTGGGTCGTCGGGTTAAGAATTAGCGAAAATTTCAAGGTAACTAATCGAACTAAGCGTGTTTTGCAAGGAAAAGTTACTTTTTTAGATAAAGATGAATGACAAAATTCAATTTCGAGAAGATGAGGTTTATATTTTAGGTCGTAAATTTGTCCCGCTAATTAATGGGGAAAAGATACGACGAAGAATCGTTGAGTTATCCAAATGTATTGAAAATGACTATCGCGACAAAATCCCTTTGTTTTTAATTGTTCTAAGAGGTGCAATTTTTTTTGGGGTTGAACTCATTAAGAATATCAGTATTCCAGTTAACTTGGAAACAATAAGGGCCAAAAGTTACGGGCAAGAAATGCAAAGTTCTGGTAAAGTTGATTTTGAATTGCCGAATTGTAATTTCGAAGGAAAGGATATAATTGTTATTGAAGATATAATCGATACTGGGTTGACAATCAACGAGATAATTACTGCTCTTAGAAGAAAGAATCCAAATTCTATCGAGATTGCTTGTCTATTACTTAAACCCGAAAGTTTGAAAACAGATGTTAATGTGAAATATTTAGGTTTTGAAATTCCTTCGAAGTTTGTCGTTGGTTATGGCTTGGATTTTGCAGAATTTGGTCGAAATCTCCAAGACATTTTTGTTTTAAGCGAAGAGTAAAATGTTTACTGGAATTATTGAAGAAGTCGGAAAAGTTAGACGAATAGAAAGATTTGGAATGGCTTCTAAACTTTCTATTAACTGTCAAACTATTTTGAATGGTTTGGAAAAAGGTTTTTCTGTTGCTATCAATGGGGTTTGTCTTACAGTTGTGAATTTAGGTAGAGACTTTTTCGAAGTTGATGTTGTTGAAGAAACTCTAAGGAGAAGTAATCTTTCCAAGTTAAATGTAGGCAATCTTGTCAATCTCGAAAGAGCGTTAAAGGTTGGAGATAGATTCAATGGTCACATTGTTCAAGGGCATATCGACACGACCGGTAAAATCGTTAAGATAGTTCCCGAGACGGTCGGAAAGCTTTTTTATTTCGAATTTCCCGAAGAATTTACTAAATTGGTTGTCGATAAAGGCTCCATTGCTGTTGATGGAATTAGTTTTACTATTATAAATGTAAAAAGTAATGTTTTTTCGGTCTCGGTGATTCCTTATACATTCGAAAAGACAAATTTTAAAGAGCGGAACGTTGGCGACATAGTAAACCTCGAGTTCGATATTATCGGGAAATATATTCTTCATTCTTTAACAAAAGAAGAAAAAGTTAGAACAAGTGGTGTTTTGCAACAATTTTACGAACAACCATATTGAATATTGGAGCAATTATGGCAACAAATAACAACTATTCTCAAAAAATAATAAAAATCGAAAGCAAACATTTAAATGAAACCTTGTATTTACCAGTTTTCGGGGATTATGGATTTATCCTTTTAACATTTCCATGCTTATCCGACCAATTTGACGAAAATGTCGATATGAAATTTGTCGAGGCTGTTTCGGAAAAGGTTTCGAATGGTATGTTTCGGTTCGTTTTCGTGCCTACAATTGGAAATCGAATCTGGAAAGATTTCCAAAAAGATGCCCAAACGCGTTCAGCATTGTTTTTAAGTTACAATTTATTTTTGATTGACGAGGTTCTTCCTACTATCTATAAACTTGCAGGAAATCCAATGCCGATTATAACTTTTGGTTGTGGAGATGCTGGATTCTTTGCTTCGAACTCATTTTTTCGTAGGCCAGACCTTTTTTATGGAACAATATCTATCGATGGTTTTTTCGACATCAGAAAGTTGTATTGTGATGATTTAAATTCAAAGTATTTCTTCGACGACAATTGTTATTTTAATTCCCCTTTAGATTTTCTTCCTCAACTGACAGAGGATTATTGGCTGATACATTTGAGAGGTAAGAAGCATATTTATCTTTATGCTTGCGAAGAAAATGAACATCAGGATGCAAATGAATCTCACTTTAATCCCAAAAACCAAGTTGAACTTCTTTCGGATATCCTAGCGGGAAAAAATATATTTTCTTTTAAGAAAGGTTTTTTTAAGTCCGAAGGAAAAAGTAAATGGGAGTGTTGGGTTCAAATTTTTAGGTCAATTGTTACAGAGAATTTCTGATGAAAATAGTCCTTATAATTTTTGGTTTGTTTTTTTACTTCAATTTTTGCACCTTTTCTGCAAGCGATTCTTTACAAAGAGTTGTTGATGTTCAAAGTCAAAAATTTAAAACACTGCTCGAAACAGTTTTGAAAAATTATTACAAAGATACTGTGGATTTGGTTAAAATTTCCGAAAAAGCTTTTAGTTCCCTTTTGCAAACACTCGACGATTTTTCTAATTACTTTTCTGCTGAACAATATGAAAAAATAAAAACGGCATACAAAGGTGCAAGCCTTGGGGTTGGATTGCAGTTGTTTAGGCGAGGCGATACCTTGATAGTTTTCAACATAATCAAAGGTAGCCCCGCCGATTCTGTTGGAATTCAGTTGGGCGATAGAATTATTTATATAAATCACGAGTTTTTTGTTGGTAAAGATGCCAATACGGCTTTTCGAAAGATAATCGAAAGTAAGGATAAAGTTGCAATAATAACTGTCAAAAGAGGGAACGTACTTCTTGAGTTTGCTGTTCCAGTCAAAGAAATTGAACTTTCGAGTATAGTTGCAAGTTATAAAATACCCCAGACACAAATTGGGGTCTTGAAATTAATTCGTTTTTCTCTTTCAGCTACGAAGGATTTTGTAAAAGCATTCGATAGTTTAATCAAGGCTGGTAGTAATACCTTTGTCATAGATTTGCGAGGTAATCAAGGGGGTTATCTGGATGAAGTTATTAGCTTATGTTCACTCTTTTTATCGAAAGGAGATACAATCGTTATAGTTTCGGGCAGAAACGAGAACCAGAAAGTTTATCTTGTTGAAAAAGATGGTAAGTATTTAAAATATCCTTTGATAATTTTGGTTGACAATTCGACTGCGTCTGCAAGCGAGATTTTTGCATCTTCATTGCAAGATAATGACCGTGCCATTGTGCTTGGAGAAAGGACTTTTGGTAAGGGGCTTGTTCAAAGGACCTGGGAATTCAACGATGGCTCTGCTTTTCGTCTTACTGTCGGGCAATACATAACACCTTTGGGAAGGGAAATACAAAAGTCCGAAGTTAAAAACGTTGAACTCGAAGGCTTTGCAGATTTGTTTTTAGATTCCCAACATAAAGAAGCTATTCAAAATGCAATTCGTCAGTTCGGAATAAAAAAACAGTTGCCTGTTTTTTTCACAAAAAAAGGGCGGACCTTGTTAGGTGGCGGAGGTGTTTTTCCAGACTATTACTTGCTTTCAGATACAACTCCACCATATTTAAAGAAGTTGAAAACAAGTGGGCTTGTTAACGATTTTATTTTAAGGTTTTTCTTGGAAAATTCTAAGAATTTCAATGAGTTGAAGGATTTAAAGTTCTATTATTTTCTCGATAAATTCGAGATTTCAGAAGCAATAATAACTGAGTTTAAAAAATATTTAGATGAACGCAAGAGTTATCTTGATAATTTCTTCCAAAATGAACTCGAGCAAATTAAGGTTGAATTGAAAGCAACCCTTGCTTACGCTTTGTGGGGAGATATGGGTTATTACTCTGTGCAATTAAGAACAGACAAAATACTCTTTAAAGTTAAAGACTTCGAAAATTTGGCAAAAGAATTGGTCAAAAATTAAGGGAATTTTATGATTAACACTATTTTACTTTGGGTTTTGTCTGCTTTGTTAATGTTCGGCTTTGCCACTTACCAGCGTCTAACAGGTCCAACTTATCCTATAAATGGCTCGGTCTTGATTCAAGGGGAAAAGATAGATTTTTCTTTGCTAAGGTCTTGGGGTGAAGGGACAGATGCGAAAATCGAAATAAAGACCCGTAATCCAAATTTGTACGGCTACTACGAGTATCGCAGATTTAAAAGTTACGACGACTGGACGACGAAAGATATGCTTCGAGCTAATGGTAAACTGATTGCCTACATCCCAAAGCAGCCTCCAGCTGGGAAAGTAATGTATTCAATCTTTCTAAAAGATGCGAATGGTAATGAATATAAACTAACAAAAGAGCCAGTTATTATTCGTTTTAAAGGTGATGTTCCCCCGTATTTTCTTATTCCGCACGTTGCTTTTATGTTTTTTGCTTTTGTTACTGGTTTGAGAACTTTTTTTGAAGTTGTATTTAAACGGAACAATGTTTTTCGACTCACATTATGGACATTTGTTTTGTTTTTAGTAGGTGGAGCAATTTTAGGACCAATTATTCAGTATTATGCATTTGGGGCTTTTTGGACAGGTTTTCCATTCGGACACGATTTGACAGACAATAAAACATTAGTTTCACTATTCTTTTGGGGGCTTGCTTTGTGGAAAATTCGAAAGAATCCAGCCAATAATAAATGGGCTCTCATTGCGAGTATCGTAATGATTGTTGCTTACTTAATTCCGCATAGCCTTTTGGGCTCCGAGCTTGATTATACGAAGATGGAATAAAACATTCGATTATTCTTTATTCAACGCAAGGTCAATTATTCTTTGGCAGAGTTCGGGAAATTCAATCCCGATTGATTTGGCAGCTTTAGGGACGAGAGAATGTTCGGTGAATCCCGGAATGGTATTTATTTCAAGGAGAAAGGGTTGGTAGTCTTCGCTAAGTCTAAAATCTGCGCGTGCGAAACCTTTACAACCAAGAATATTAAAGGCATTGAGAGCAAGTGTTTGTGTAAAAGCAGAAACATCTTCGGGTAATTCAGCGGGGCAGACAAATTCAGTTTTACCCTTTTCGTATTTGTGTTCGAAATCGTAAAAACCACTTTTTGGTATGATTTCAATCACGGGCAAAGGTTCGTCCCCTAAAATTCCAACTGTTATTTCTTGCCCTTCTATGTATTCTTCAACGATAATTGTATCCGAGTATTCCCCAGCAATTTCGAAGGCTTTGTTTATGTCGTCGAGATTTCCACCTTCGATAATACTTACACCGATTGTAGAACCTTCGTCGTTTGGCTTGACAACAATTTTCCCATTGAATTCATTCCTTATGTCTTCGTAAATTTCGAAATTTCCAATATCGTTTTTCTTGAAGACCGACCAACGGGGTGTAGTTATACCAACAGAGCTAAAAAGTATTTTTGAAGTATTCTTGTCTATACCTAAAGCACTTGCTTTGACCCCACTACCAGTATAAGGTAAGCCACGAAGTTCTAAAAGGGATTGTATTAATCCATCCTCTCCGAATTTACCATGAAGAACCGGGAAAGCAATTTCAAAATCATCTAATCTATCGTTATGGATTGCTTCAATATACATCTTAGGGGTATAAATCTTTCTATCGAGTTGACTAAGCGATGGTACTTTTGTCGAAGCCTCGTGTATTGAGTCGTAAAAGCCTTTCGAGCCTAATGCTGGGTCGACTAATAAAACATAATGACCAAGTTCTGCGAGTGCTGTTGCAACTGCTAAGCCACTTTTTATTGAAATGTCTCTTTCGTTCGATATGCCACCAAAAAAAACTACTACTTTCATATCACTTTTTAAATCCTTTTTCAAAAATTTCTTTTAAAGACTTTAGGTCATCTAAAAATTCTTGGGTTAAACCTGGAGTTCTTAGCAAAGCGGCGGGATGGTATGTAACAAATAAAGGAATATCATAAAAATTTAAAATTTTGCCTCGTAGTTCTGCCATTTTTACTTTTGTGTTCAAAAGACTTTCGACTGCTGTTGCACCAAGAGCTACTATTATCTTTGGCTTAATTAACTCTAATTGTTTCAAAAGATAAGGCTTACAAAGTTCGACTTCAGTGGGTAATGGTTTACGGTTTTTGGGTGGTCTGCATTTAAGAATGTTGCAAATATAGACCTCTTCGCGTTCGAAGCCGACTGATTTCATAAGCTTTGTTAAAAGTCTGCCAGCCTTTCCAACGAAAGGTAAGCCTTGGATATCTTCTTCTTCTCCGGGTGCTTCGCCAACGAAAACTATTTCGGCTTTTGGATTTCCATCCCCAAAAACAAAATTTGTTCGTGTTGTGCCAAGATTACATTTCGTACATTTATTTATTTTTTGTTCTAACTCTGTTAATGTTTTTGCAGAAAACCAATCGGTTCCAATCGAAAATATATCCAATGAATGGCTTATTTGAGAAGTAGAAAAAGCTTGGGATGATTCTTTTATTATGTATGGATTATTCTGCCCTTGGAACGATTCTTCTGTATAAATATATTCTCCGTATATTTCTTTTAAGTAATTTAGAAACTCAATAATTTTATTTTTGGTTTCCATATAAAACTTCAAAAATAAGAGAAATTAGGTTAATATGTTAATTGGTCGATTAAAGATTTTGTTTCGACAAAAAGAATTTTTAGGGTTTCTCGTCAAAACTTTTTTAAAATAAAGAAAGGGAAAAAATGGCAGCAACTCCATCCAAAATGGTTCCTTTGGGAACACCTGCCCCCGATTTTCGTTTACTTGATGTTCTTTCTGGCAAATTCTATTCGCTCGATGATTTTAAAAATGGAAAGCCACTTTTGGTTATGTTTATTTGCAATCATTGTCCATACGTAATGCATATAATCGAAAAGTTAGTCGAGCTTACAAAAAAATATATTACGAAGGGGGTCAACGTTGTCGCAATTAATTCAAATGACTATGAAGCATATCCAGAAGATAGCCCAATAAAGATGAAAGAGTATGCCCAACGTTTTGGTTATCCTTTCCCTTATTTGATTGATGAAACACAAGAAGTTGCAGAAAAATTTGAGGCTGTTTGTACGCCAGATTTTTTCCTTTACGATAGTAACCTACTTCTTGTATATCGTGGCCAATTCGATGATTCAAGACCGGGGAATAATCTTCCCCCGAGTGGAAACGATTTAGCGCTTGCTTTGGATTTAGTTTTAGAAAATAAACCAATCGATTTTGAGCAGAAACCATCGATTGGATGTAATATTAAATGGAAGAAGTAAAAAATTCGTTTCAAAATATGCAAAAGGGAGATATATTTCTTCGGACGATAGATACTGGAACCTTTGGCTTAGACGGTGGAACTATGTTTGGCATAATACCAAAACCACTTTGGGTCAAGGCTTACAGTGAACCAGATGAGATGAATAGGATACCTCTTGCTGCAAGACCCTTATTAATAAGAAACAAAGATAAAACAATTTTGATTGACACTGGCAACGGAGACAAATATAGTGAAAAGCAAATTGCTATATACAATTTGGATTTAGAAAAGTCGAATATTTTGAATGCTTTAAAATCTGAAAACTTGTCAAGGTATGATATAACCGATGTTATATTAACACATTTACACTTTGACCATTGCGGAGCATCTACTATTATTGTCGATGGCAAGATTGAACCTACATTTCCAAAAGCTACTTATTACGTTCAAGAAGAACATTTTCGCTGGGCTAATAATCCAACAGAAAAAGATAGGGGTTCTTTCAATAAAAATGATTTTCTACCACTTATTGAAAACGATAATTTAAAATTTACTAATGGCAATTCAAAGTTTGACGATTTTTTAGAGTTTATTCCATTGTATGGCCATACTCCGGCAATGCAAAGTGTTAAAATCACGGTCGACGAGCAAATTTACTTCTATGCTGCTGACCTTTTCCCAACCTCCGCCCATTTGAACCTTCCATATATCCTCGCATACGATAACTATCCGCTTACAACTTTGGAAGAGAAAAAGAAGATTCTAACACAAGCTATCGAGGAAAACTGGATAATAATTTTCGAACACGATGTGTTCATCAAAGCTGGAAAAGTAGGCAAAAAAAATGGTTCCTTTTACGTTTCCGAGAAAATAGATATTTAAAATGCGAATAGGCGAAGGCTTTTTAATTAATGGTAAGTGGGCTTTGTGTGTGGCTTGTTCTTCCGAAGTAAAAGAAGGCAGTGGAATTCGGGTTGTCGTTGGGGAAGATTACAATGAACAAATTGCAATTTTTAGATACAAGAGTAAGTTATTCTGTTTGAGCAATATTTGTCCTCATAAACATATTGATTCACTATTTCGCGGAGTTTTGAAAAACGGTAAAATTTCATGTCCAGAGCACGGTTGGACTTACAATCTCGAAACTGGTGAAAATCTAAGTTTGAAAGAGGGGTCAAAGAGGATAAAGACTTTCGAAGTCTGCGAAACCGATGGCTTTGTTTATGTTTTCGGATTAAAATTCGATAAACCTAAGTGGAAAGATTGTAACTATTAATTATGAATGCAATTGAGATAAAAAAACAAATAAAGCAAGCCGCATTAGATTTGGGTTTCTGCGATGTCGGCTTTGCCAAATACGAAAAGCTAAATGAAGAATTTGATAAATACTTGCTTTGGCTGAATCGTGGTTATCACGCTTCGATGTTGTATTTAGAAAGAAACTTGAACAAAAGATTAGACGTAGCAAATATTTTAGAGGGTGTAAAAACAATAGTGGTATGTTCATACCATTATAACACCTCTTTCGAGCATAATGGTGAAAAATATAAGATTTCGAGATATGCTTGGGGCGATGATTATCATAATATACTTCTTCCGAAGTTGATAGAATTGGGTGAAAGTATAAAAAAACTTGCCCCTGAAGTAAGGTATAAAGCGTATGTAGACACTGGTTCAATTTTAGAGAAAGCTTGGGCTGTTCGTTCTGGTATTGGATGGCAAGGGAAAAATAGTTTAATAATCTCAAAAAAATTTGGTTCTTATATTTTTTTGGGTATTCTGTTGTTAAATATAGAGGTGCCCTCCGATAGCCCTATCCCAGATTTTTGTGGAACTTGCAATAAATGTATAGAATTTTGCCCTACTAAGGCAATTGTCCAACCAAAAGTTGTCGACTCCAACAAATGTATTTCCTATTGGACAATCGAAGCAAAACCTAATGTTTCAATTCCCGATGAAATTAATTTAGAAGGATGGATTTTTGGCTGTGATATATGCCAAGAAGTTTGTCCATGGAATTCTCGCAAAAGGTACTCTGTAGATTACAGTTTCACTCCGCGTCTCGGTTTAACTAACTTGGATTATGAGTTTATAGTCCAATTAGACCCTGAAAAGTTTAGTAAATTGTTTAAGAACTCGCCGATAAAAAGAGCGAAATACGAAGGTTTGATAAGAAATTTTAACAAAATAAACTTGGAAAATGAAGGCAAACAAGCTGATAAATGAAAAAAGCCCATATCTACTACAACATTCGAGAAACCCAGTCGATTGGTATCCCTGGTCCAACGAAGCCTTCGAGTTAGCGAAAAAAGAAGATAAGCCAGTTTTTCTTTCCATAGGTTACTCCTCTTGTCATTGGTGCCATATAATGGAACGGGAGTCATTCGCAGATGATGAGGTTGCTGAACTTTTGAATCGAGTTTTCGTAAATGTTAAGGTTGACAGGGAAGAAAGACCCGATATCGATGCAGTTTATATGTCCGTTTGTCAGGCTTTGACTGGTAGCGGTGGTTGGCCTTTGACCATTATTATGACACCCGATAAAGTCCCTTTTTTTGCTGGGACGTATTTTCCAAAGTACACTATTGGCAACAGAATTGGCTTAGTTGACTTGGTCGAAAAAATAGATTTTATTTGGAAAAACCGACGCAACGAGATAGACTCTGCGACCCAAAGCTTACTTAACTATTTGAAAGAACCCTCTGTTTCGGAAGAAGGTTTAGTTTTTAGTGGAAGCTACTTTGATGATGTCTTTAATTCGTTGAGTTTTTCGTACGACAAAAAATTTGGGGGATTTGGTCCTTCGCCAAAGTTTCCGATGCCACACAATTTACTCTTTCTATTGGAATATTATAAAAGAACAAAAGAGCCAAAGAGTTTAGAAATGGTAGAAACCACTTTAATAAGAATGAGATTGGGTGGAATTTTCGACCAAATTGGTTATGGTTTTCATCGTTACTCAACCGATGCACATTGGATTTTGCCACATTTTGAGAAAATGTTATACGACCAAGCCCTTTTAATGCTAGCTTATTGTAATGGTTTTATTACTACGAAGAAGGAATTTTATCTGCAGGTTGCCGACGAAATTTATCAGTATCTCACGGAAAACCTTCTTTTCGAAAAATCAGCTTTTTTTTCGAGCGAAGATGCGGATAGCGAAAATGAAGAAGGAAAGTTCTATCTTTTCGATTACGATGAACTCTGTTCGATTATTCAAGAAGATTTCGACCTTTTTTGTAAAGTATTTAACGTCGCCCCCGATGGTAATTTTGTAGATTACTTCCACCCAGAAAGAAAATTGAACATTTTGTATTTATCCGAGTTGCCCGAAAAACTTTCTAAGCTTTTTGATGTTGAATTCGAGGAGCTTAAAAGAAAAATAAAATTATGGTCGAATTTGTTAAAAGATTATCGTTCACTAAGGACAAGACCATCCCTCGATAGAAAGATTTTAACTGATTGGAACGGTTTGACAATAGCAGCATTGTCTCATTTCTACAAGATAAAACGGGATGAAAATGTATTGTCGATAATTAAAAATTATTTTGACTTCTTTCAAAGATATCTTTTTAAGCCAAATGGAGAAGTTTTTCATTTATACATCGACGGAGAAGCACGAATCGAAGGAATGCTTGAAGATTATGCTTTTACTTCATTTGGTTTTTTCGAGGCTTTTAAATCAACCGGAGAGACGAGTTTTTTGAATTTAAGCTATAAATTGTTTGCCAAAGCCTTAGAACTTTTTTGGGATAAAGAAAATGGCGGCTTTTTTAAAGCTATCATAGGTAAGGAAGATTTAATTTATAATCCCAAGGAATTTTTCGATGGAGCTATACCTTCGGGGAATTCGACAATGTTTTATTTGCTTTCAGTATTCGATTCAGTGGTTTTTGATGAGACTTTGAAAGAAATTAAGGAAAGGACGAAAAGTTTAATTTTAGCAAAAGCAAAAGAAATCCCATCACTTTATAACTTTTTTAACTTCTCGTTGTTGCATTCCGAGCAAGTTAAAGGCGAAATAGTTGTTGTTTATGAAAACGAAAAAGATTTTGAAAACTACAAATCGATTATTGATGGGAAGAATTTATCAGATTTCCTCATTGTTTTTTATAATCTCAAAAAGGACTTTTTTGATTTTGAACCTCTTTGGAAAAATTACAATTTAATCGACGGAAGGACAACTGTTTATATATGTAAAGATTTTACCTGCCAAGCCCCGATTACGAACTTCGAGGAATTTGTGGAAAAAATAGAAAGTATCTCAAATGTTGAATAAGTTTGTATATGTTGTACTGGAAACAAAAGAAGAATTATTCGATTTGATTTCGGCTGTATTGTCCGAGTATCCGATTTTGGGAATAGAAGAAAAGTTCGACCAAATGTTAGTTTGCTTTAATAGCTCGGATTGGGAGAAAATTAACCACGAGAAATTTTTCGAAAAGTTGAAGACAATAGACCCATTTATCTTGTTAAAAAGTGTAGAAGTCATAAATGAGAAAAATTGGAACGAAGAATGGGAAAAATCCCTAACTCCGATAGTGGTTACCGAAAGGATTGCAATTTGTCCAAGCTGGCGTAGAGGAGAAACGAATGCCCCTATTGAAATTTTAATAGACCCAAAAATGTCCTTTGGCACTGGCCATCATTCAACGACACAACTAATGATAAAATTAGCAGAAAAATACATTCTACCCGATACTTTCTGGATTGATGTTGGAACTGGAACTGGAATTCTTGCAATACTTGCCAAAAAATTGGGGGCTAAGGAAGTGCTTGCTATGGATAATAATAGTTGGGCAATACAGAATATTTATGAAAATTTGATTATAAATTCAATTGATACTGGGGTTGATGTTGTTGAATTAGATTTGGACCTCATACCGAATTTGCCCGAAAGCGACGGTATTTTTGCAAATCTGAATATTGATTTGATAGTTCGGAATTTTAGTAAATTCTATGATTCCCTACAAAGGAAGAATGGTATTCTTTTGGCAAGCGGACTTTTGATTTACGATGAAGATGAGTTTCTTAAAAAAGCAGAATTTGTAGGGTTTTCGCCTGTTGAAATCTTATATAGTAATGAATGGATGGGAATTGCTTTCAAAATTGGTGAATAAAAATGAAGATTGCTTCTATCGATATCGGAACAAATACTGTTTTGATGTTGCTTGCCGAATTAACTGCCGAAGGACATATTCGCGTTTTAGGTGATTACCACAGTATTCCCAGACTTGGGGAAAAGATTTCACAGAATAACAAAATTTCTACAAGTGCTATTCGCCGAACCGAAGAAGTTTTGAAAGATTATTTGGAAATTATTCAAACAAATAATGTTGACAAAGTCTTATGTGTTGGGACTGCTTCGTTTCGTGATGCAAACAATTCGTTGGAGGTTCAAGAAAGATTCGAGAAACTGTTAGGAACAAATATTCAAATTATTAGTGGCGAAGAGGAAGCGTATCTGAGTTTTATTGGTACTGTCGAAACCGAGGATTATTCAGTTGTTTTGGATATTGGTGGTGGTAGCACTGAAATCGTTGCTGGAACAAACAAAAAGATACTTTATCAAAAGTCTATCCGGATGGGTGTGGTGTGGTTGACTGAAAGATTTTTCCGAAATCATCCTCCTACTAATGAAATGATTGAACTTGGGAAAAGAGAAATAGTGGATGCTTTTATTCCCATTATGAATGAATGCATAATCCAGAATGTGTATGCTGTTGCTGGGACACCAACAACTATTGCGATGGTTGTTCAAGGGTTGAAGTATTATGATTCTTCCAAGGTACATCGATATTTTTTGAAGTTTGATGAAATTGTTTGGGCAAGAGAGCAGTTTCAAGCAAACACAGTCGAAAATATTGTTGCAAAATTCAATATACCACAATTTCGTGCTGATGTTATTTTTGCTGGCACCTTAATTTTAGAAATTTTCTGCAAGCTGTTTAAATTGGATGGGGTAACCGTAAGCGATAGAGGGCTTAGGTATGGGGTATTGAAAAAATTCCTAAGCCAACAAAGTGGTTAACTGTCTCTATCTCTTAATTGCTTTATCAAATCCCTTGCCTTTGGGTTGAAGATAGAACGAGGGAATTTCATCAAAAGGTTTGTAAAGGTAGATATCGCCTCTACTTTTTTATCTTGTTTAAATTGGGAATAACCTAAGTAGAAAAGTATTTCATCGGAATGGATAGATTCGGGGTATTTTCGAAGAAATTCATTAGCTAAATTTTCTGTTTCGACAAACAAATTCATTGCAAACAGATTTTTTATGATTCTTTTTGTTGAGTATTCTTCGAGATAGGTCCCTTCGGATTTTTCTTTTGCAAGTTGTAAGAAATAGTTGGAAGAATCAATTTTGTTTATTTCCAATAACAAATCCGATTTTGCGATGTAGGAAAGTGCTTGATTGTATTGTTTATTATTTTCTATGAATATACTACTTGCTAAAGCTTCGCTTGCAAATTCGGGTGGGGAATCTTCCAAAAGTATTGAATAGTAATATAGGGATGAATCGATTTTAGCAGTATAATAGTAAAGTTTTGCAATTTTTTGTGTTGCAATATAATATTCAAGAGGTTTGCTGTGTTTCAATGAATTAAAAGTTTCCTTGTACATTTTTAAAGCTTTATCGTAGTTATAATTAAATAATTTGATGTCAGCAAGTAAAAGATTGCTTTTCCAAATAAGAGGCCCATATCTTTTTTTTACAATTTCTTCTAATGTTTTTTCCGCACTGCTAAATTCATACAGGTAATAAGTCTTGAGTTCCGCGATTCTAAAAAGGGTCTCGAAATAGAATGAACTCCCCGCTGGTAATTGATTGAGAGCAAAATTGTATTTGTCAATTACATCGTTAATTAACTTTTTATCCAGAGAAGTCGATAAAGTTGCTTTTCTATCGATTGCCTTTGCTAAGCCCAATATTGCATTTTGGAAATAGGGTGATTTCTTCCCTAATGAGATAATATACTCACACGCCTTTATGGATATGTCGAATTCGTTATCGTTAAGTGCAGTTTGGGTAAACTTAAAGACTTCGTAACCATCGGCTTTTATGTATTCGTCGAGCTCAATATACTTTTTTAATGCATTTGAATAATCTTTGATTGAATACAAATACCAAGCATAAAGGAGTATGTACTGGTATTCCATTCCTTTTTTTGGCTGCCTTAGTTTAGTCTCGATTATTTGTCTAGCTTCTTTATTTTCGAGCACAAAGGATAAGTTGGCTTGGACATTTGCGAGATTATTTGTCCTATGGAAAACTGTTAATGTCTCTTCGATGAGCTTTTCGTAGTTCTGTGTGATAAAATAAAGCTTAACCAATTCGTATGAAAATAATGTATCGGAGATATTTTTTCGAGCTAATTCGAGAGTTTCTATTGCTTTATCAAAAAGTTTAAGATTACTTTGCACTTCCGATAAGTAAAAGTATAAGCTATCTTGCTTAGGTTTTAGTTTAATTGCTTCGTTCCAGTAGTTTGTTGCTTTTTCGGTATTACCAAGTCGCCAATATATTTCTCCCCCTAAAATAAGCAAGTCGCTTTTTCTTGATTTTTGAAGTTGTTCCTCGATAAGTGGGATTAACTCGGAAAATTTATTCAATGCCTTTTTGCACCGAACTAATCCATCGAAATATTCACGTTTGGACTTATCGAAATTGTAAAGTTCTTGATATATTGTCTCCGCTTTTGCGAATTCGCCTATCTTTTCGTACGATTGAGCAAGTTTTAGCTTTTCAGTTTGAACTGTTTGAGAATGAATGTATTCTTTAGGAATAAGTAAGCATACAATTAGGAATATTATATTTAAAATTGACATAATTTAATAAATTTAATAATTTAATTTGACGAATCTTTATGTTTTGTGTTTTATAGCTTAAAATTATGGTCAAAGAGTCGTTAGAAAAGTTATACAAGGAACTAAAAAATCTTTCTTTTAAACCAAAGAATTATTTCATCCCGGGTATTTGGTTAGATAATGCTAAATTTGGAGAAATTTTCGACCTAAACCCAAAAGATTTTTTTGTTCAATCTTTTAACAAAATACTGGATTTTAACAATAATGAACAAGCTATCAGTTCTAACCCAATCGTTTACTCGATGTTGGTTCGTTACACTACTGCTTACGACCACGACGGGGATGGGAAAATTAATTTAAATCCTTTGGAAAATGGCTTTTTCGAAACTGGAACTTTTCTAAAGACTATAGCGATTCTACCATACTTAAAAAACTTAGGTGTAGAGATAATCTATTTATTACCTATAACAAAGATTGGAACATTTAGGAAAAAGGGAAATCTTGGTTCTCCTTATGCTTGTAAGAATCCTTTAAAATTGGATGAACGGCTTGCCGAGCCATTTTTGAATTTGCCCGTCGAAATCCATTTTAAAGCGTTTGTAGAAGCTTGTCATCTGCTCGGGATAAAAGTTGTGCTTGAATTTGTATTAAGGACTGCAAGTTTAGATAGCGAACTTGCTTTGGAGAAGCCAAACTGGTTTTACTGGGTTTCGGAAGAAGTCGTAAAAGAGAATTCTTTGCTACCACCTCGTTTTTCTGAAAAGGAACTGAAAGAAATTTGCGATGCAGTTGCGAAAGAAGATTTTTCTAATTTAATTCCACCTCCAAAAGAATACATAGGTTTATTTACTGAGATACCAAATAAAGTTTTTTATGAAAATGAAAATTTAGTTGGAATTTTAACCGATGGTAAGCGTGTTACTGTCCCAAATGCCTTTGCTGATTGGCCCCCAGATGATAAACAACCTCCGTGGACGGATATTACATATTTTCGTTATTTCGAGCATTCCTCTTTCAATTATATTGCTTACAACACTGTAAGAATGTATGCGGAAGCGTTGTTAAACGAAGGTAAAAAGCTTGATGACTTATGGAATTTCCTTGCCCAATTGATACCTTATTATATTTCAAATTTTGAAATTGATGGGGCAATGATTGATATGGGACACGCAATTCCGAAAGAATTATTAACTAAAATTTTAAAAACGGCAAGAGAGACTAAGTCTGATTTTATCTTTTGGGAGGAAAATTTTAACATCACAAATGATTCGGTAGAAAATGGATACAATGCGACTCTTGGATATTTACCGTTCGTTCAAGCTGAGCCAAAAGGGTTGAAAGAAATCATCGAAAAAATTGAAAAAAAGAATTATCCATTACCTTTTTTCTTAGCTCCCGAAACTCATAATACCCCTCGTGCGAGCAAGTTAGGTTGCGATTTTAGCAAATTAGTTTGGACTTTTAATTCCTTTTTGCCCGGAATTCGTTTTATTCTTTCAGGGTTCGAGATTTGCGATTCAACCCCATATAATACTGGTCTTTGTTTTACGGAAAATGAACTTAAAGAATATCCTCCAGAAAAGTTACCTCTTTTTTCTGCTCTAAGTATGAATTGGAATGGGGAGAACTTAGTTAAATTTATTAAAGTAGTGAATGAACTTATTGAAAAATATAGGGTTAATTCAGTTAGTTTCTTTGAGTATGAACTCTTTTCGGTAAAAACCAATAATGTTAACGTTCTATCTTATCTCCGTAAAAGCCATTTGTTTGAAATATTGGTTGTCGGGAATTTTAGCGAGGGCTTTTCGAAGTTTACCTTGGATATTGGAAATCCTTTCTCGGCAAGTTTTCGTTTGGAATTCGGCGACATTTGTGTAGATAATGAAGGTGCCTTTGTTCTTCCGGGATACGGTTATGCTCTGTGGGTCAGAGCCTTAAGCAGTGGTTAACACGGCTAAATAAAGATTTTCTGCACCGGCATTTAACAATGGAATAGCACAGTTGTATAAAGTTGAGCCCGAAGTTATTACATCGTCGATTAATAAAAATGTTTTCTTCTCGATTTTTTCCTTCTTTTCTAATAATTCGAAAGCATTATTTAAGTTGGCGATTCTTTTCTCTAAATCCAGCTCAGTTTGACTATTTGTATAACGATTGCGTCTTAGTAAGTTTATCGAAGGTATATTTGTTACCTTCGATATTGCTTGCGAAATGATTTCGGACTGGTTAAAGCCTCGTTCTCTTTTTCGGGCGTTATGAATTGGAACAGGTAAAATTGCGTCAATTTTGGTATTCTTTTCTTTCAGCACGGAAAGAATTATTTTTCCAAGTTGCATTCCTAAAAAATTACCCAAGGATTTAAACTTTGAGTATTTTAAAAGGTGAATTAATTTTAGATAATTTTGGTCATTCGAGGAATCATACAATGAAAAGGCATAACTAAATGGTGAGCCTTTAAAATTTTTTTTAAATCTTTCAAGAATTTGTGAACTTTCCAAAGGTTTAGGTAGGTTGTCGAAGCAGTTTGGACAAATGTGCGAAGATTCCCAACTTTGTGAATCTATTATTTCATTACAAATTACACAAATTGGAGGTGCAAGTATAAAGTTAAATGAATCGAAAATCTCTTTAAAAATTTTCACCTATCCGACTCAAGGTCTTTGTTTAAATTTTCAAGCGAAAGAATCGTTTTGGGGAACAAAAAAAGATATATTGTTGCAAGTATTAGTCCAAAGTTTTCTAAAATTTTTTTCCAGCTTATTGGTTCAGAGCTATAAGCAAAGCAACCACAATTAATATTCAAACCTCTTGCAAGCGCCGAAAGGATACCAGCTGTAAAGACGGTAAATAGGAGAAAAGTAAGGAAAGAGCTTGTTTGAATCCTAATTCCGAAGATTAGAAGGACTCCTAAGGTCAATTCAATCCAAGGTAGGATAATTGCAATGGTTTTCGAAAGGAATTCCGGCAGAAGTCGGTAATTTGAAATTTCTTTGGCGAAAAGGTTAGGGTCTTCGATTTTACCAATTGAAGCGTAAATCAGTATAAATCCAATAAAGATTCTCAGAATAAGGTTTGCAACTTGTAAAATTTTTTCTTTATCCATCAGTTTTTACATTTTTACGTATTAATTGACGTAATTTTGTTTTTTCAATTTTTTTCTAAATGAAATGGATTTAGTTAGGTCGATTTCTGGAGTAAGAGGTATAGTGGGAACTTCGCTAACTCCCGCAGTTGTATCTAATTATGTTACAGCATTTACCGATATTTTACCCGAAGGAGATATTATTGTTGGTCGAGACGGAAGAAAATCTGGCTTCTGGATTGAAAAGATGATTACAGGAGTACTTCTTTCGATGAACAGAAATGTTGTTTTAGTAGGTATTGCTCCTACTCCAACAATACAAGTTCTTGTAAAGAATTTAAAAGCAAGTGGTGGGATTTCCATCACTGCATCACATAATACACAAGAATGGAATGGATTGAAGTTTTTAGGTGAAGAAGGAATTTGTTTAAACAAATATCAGAATCGAAAGCTTTTCGAGATTGTGGATTCTTGCGTTTTTAAATGCTCGAAGGATAGTAGCTCGACTGTACAAATTCTACATAACCCGCTCGAAGAACATATTAACAAAGTATTGGGATTACCTATTTTCAAAGACACTACAATTTTGGATGAGATAAGAGCAAGAAATTTTAAAGTTGTAGTCGATGCAATAAATTCATCTGGCTCTACTATTATTCCTAAACTATTAAGAGAATTGAATTGCGATGTTGTTGAACTTAATTGCAATGGCAACGGTGAATTTGTACACAATCCAGAACCAATACCAGAAAATCTTGAAGGTCTTTCGAAAGTTGTAAAAGAACAAAGGGCTGATATTGGTTTTGCTGTCGACCCAGATGCTGACCGTTTGGTTTTGATTGATGAAAATGGAACACCAGTATGGGAAGAAATGACCATTGTTCTTGCGGTATTATTCGTTTCTCAGTTTCTTGAATATTTCTATCCGCAAAGCAATTGTGTTGTGGTTAATTTTTCGACTACTTCCCTTGTTGATTTTGTAGCAAGAAAATACGGACTTGAAGTTGTTCGCTCCCCAGTGGGCGAAGTTAATGTCGTCGAAAAAATGAGGGAGTGTAGAGCAGTAGTGGGAGGGGAAGGCAGTGGTGGGGTTATTCTGCCAGCTTGTCATTACGGTCGGGATTCACTTGTTGGAATTGTGCTAATGTTGAGCTTGCTTACCAAACAGAAGAAACCTTTATCGCATATTCTCGATGAATTTCCAAAAACTTTTATGAAAAAGCTGAAAATTCAGACAAGCGAAAATTTGGATGAAGCTGTTGAACAAATTATTTCCTCTTTGAAAGTAAGTATGCTTGATGTAAATACTGAAGATGGATTTAGAATAAATTTTGATGGTGGTTTCCTCCATATTCGAAAGTCCAATACTGAACCATTAGTAAGAATAGCTTTCGAAACAAATACTGAAAATGAATTTTCCAGTTTATATCGTCTTGTTTCGAAGACTTTTGGATTATAGGTTATGCTTCGTGTTTCTGTTTTGTCGGTTGGAGATGAAATTTGCATTGGTCAAGTTGTCGACACGAATTCTGCTTGGATAGCCAGTAGATGTGTGGAACTTGGTGCTTATATAATTGAGCAAGTTACCGTAAGGGACGATATAAATTCTATTGTCGATGCACTTCGAAGACTTTATTCTGAATCTGATATTGTGCTAATAACTGGTGGGTTGGGTCCAACAGTAGATGATTTGACAAAACCAGCGTTGACGAATTTTTTTGAAGATACCTTGATTTTTTCGGAAGAAGTATTTCGTTGGATAACGGACTTTTTGGCAAAGCGTGGTATCGAAGAGGTTTCGGATATTAACAAAAGTTTGGCTTATATTCCAAAAACTTGTGTGCCACTTAGAAATGAAGTTGGTACAGCTCCAGGTTTACTTTTCAAACGCGAAGGAAAGGTTGTCGTTGCGTTACCCGGTGTTCCAAAAGAGATGCAGAATATTATGTTGAACTTTGTTCTTCCACTTGTAAAAGAAGAGGCAGAAAAAGAGAAGGACTTACACGTTTTTCAAATTATACAAACTTGTGGAATCACGGAAAGTGCAATTGTTTCGAAACTTCGAGGGATCGAAGAACTTTTGGGTCGCATTAATTTGGCATACCTTCCATCGTATAAAGGAGTTAAATTACGTGTCGAAGCAAAAGAAATGGGTTACGATGACGCAATGAAGGAGATTGATGTGGTGAAAAAATTTATTTACGAAAGGATTGGCGATTTTGTTTATGGGGAAGGCGAATCTACTTTAAGCGAAGCGATAGGAAAGATTTTAGCTGAACGTAACGAAACAGTATCCGTTGCCGAATCTTGTACGGGTGGGCTCTTAGGGGCTGAGTTTACAAGTGTTTCGGGAAGTAGTAATTACTTTTTGGGTGGAATTATCGCTTATAGCAATGATGTAAAAATAAATTTGTTAGGTGTCAATCGGGAAACTCTACTCCAATTTGGTGCTGTAAGTGAGCAAACTGCACACGAGATGGCCAGCAATGTTAGGAATATTTTTGGTTCGACATATGGAATAAGCATAACGGGAATTGCAGGACCGACTGGTGGTTCACCTCAAAAGCCAGTTGGTACAGTTTTTATTGGCTTAGCTACCGAAGATGGTGTAACTGTCAAACGATTTGGGTTTGGTGCCGATAGATTTATTAATCGTGAAAGGAGCGTTGGCGAAGCACTTGCTATGCTTTTTTTTAAATTAAAAAAGGTAAGCCTATGAAGGTTTTAGGGATTGAAACTTCTTGCGACGAAACATCTGCTTCAATTGTTGAAAACGGTATTACTAAAAGCAATGTGATTTCTTCGCAGGCAATTCACAACATTTTTGGTGGAGTTGTACCAGAGGTGGCTTCGAGAATTCATATTCAAATAATTTCACAAGTTGTCTCCGAAGCTTTACAAAAGGCTGGGGCTAAGATTCAAGAACTTGATGGAATTGCTGTAACTAACCGTCCCGGACTAATTGGTTCGCTGATTGTTGGAATAAATTATGCTAAAGGTTTGGCATTAAGATATAATTTGCCCATAGTCCCAATAGACCACATCGAAGGACATATTTATTCAGGCTTTCTCGAAGGGATACCTTTGGAATTCCCTTTTGTAACGCTTGTCGTAAGTGGCGGTCATACAACGTTATATTATGTAAGGTCTTTCGTCGACTACGAGATACTCGGAGCAACCCGAGACGATGCAGCTGGGGAAGCGTTCGATAAAATTGGTAAACTCTTAGGATTAGGCTATCCTGCAGGACCAATTATTGATAAATTGGCAAAAACGGGTAATGCCAACAAATTCAGCTTCCCTCGTGGCTTAATAAACTCAAACGATTTCGATTTCAGCTTTAGTGGGTTGAAGACTTCTGTTCGATATTTCATTCAAAAAAATTATAAAAATCCACAAGAAATTGAAAAAGACTTGCCCGATATTTGTGCCTCGGTTCAAGAGGCAATAGTCGAAGTTCTGACCGTTAAAAGTTTTCGCGCTATGGAATCGACAAATGCTTCGACACTTGTCATTGCTGGTGGCGTTTCTGCAAATTCGCGACTTAGGGAATTGGCAATGTTAGAAGCAGAAGGGCGGGGTCTGCAACTTGTTGTGCCTCGTTTACAATATTGTATGGATAATGCTGCTATGATTGCACTTTTGGGAGAAGTTAAATTAAAAAATACCCCTAAAGAGTTGTTTTATAATTACTTATTTAACGCAAATCCTACACCTATTCGTGCAAAACTGGATTGAATAGCATAACTAAAATTGGCTTTTGATTTCAATGGAAGCCTCTTTTAATATAATTTTGGCATTAAAATTAGCAAAAGATTTTTAGTATTTAGGGATATCCAGAAGAACTTTTCCAGAATCACGTATTAGGTTGATTGACCATTTTGAAATTACTGTGGAGCTGATGATTGCACCAAGGCAGTCTAAGAAATACAGTTTAAAAAGCAAACCGAATGTTAATGCTATTATAGCGGTTAAACTTGTCAATCCATCGGCAAGGACGTGAAGGTAAGCTGAGCGAATATTTAAATCGTGTTCTTCTTGTCGGTGGTGGAGAACTAAGGCGCATAACCCGTTTACTAAAAGTCCAATAATAGCTACAACAATTGCTTCTTCGAATTTTATCTTTATTGGATTAAAAAATCTATCTATGGATTCAATAAGCATAACAATTGCAATAATTAAAAGAATTATTGCGCTTGCAAACCCGAAAAGTGCGTGAATTTTGTTATGGTCGAGAACGTATTTTCTGTTGTTTGTTAATTTTCTGGCGAAAATGTATCCAATCCAAGTGAGACCTAAAGCAAGAACGTGAGAAGCCATATGGTATCCGTCGGCTAAAAGTGCCATAGAGTTTGTCCAATAACCAAAAAATATTTCAAGAACCATTGTTATTGCAGTTAAAAAAACAACCCAACGCGCCGAGATTTCGTTCTTGGACTTCCCATTGTTTGCTGTGTTCTGGTGGTTAGTTTTTATCTCGTTTTTGTGTTCATTCTCTGGGTAATTATCGACGAAATTCATTTATAGGCTAAATAAAATAAAAACACAAAAATATGAAAGTTCGGAATCTTTAAATTTCATACTTAATTGCACCTTGATTTTGACCTTTCAAATGTTATGTTTATGATTGTGGATTGTACTAAAAGCTGAGCTTCTAAAAGTTAATTTTACCTTGAAACAAAAAAGAACCGATTACATTTTGAGAGACAAAAATATTTTACTTCAAAAATATTCTTATAATTGTTTCGGGTTTGTAAATTTTTTTAAATTCATTTTGAAGATAGGTCTATTTGTTATTTTGAATTTTGCTGGTTTTCTAACAAGTTTGAATTTTGAATGATAACCGATGAAAATATCTTTTATGAATCGTTAGAACAAATAGAGTTTTTTCTTCTTCTCGAACGAATCTCGGGTTACTGCACTACTGAATATGGCAAAGAAATAATAAAAAATTCTTTACCATTTGATAATTCGGATGAATTAAAGAAGGAATTAGACCTTCTCGAAGAGGCTGTTTCGTTGATTGAAAGATATGAGACCATACCTTTTGAAAATTTTGGTGATATTAAACCGAAAATATTTAAGTCCAAAGTCGAAAATGCAGTTCTTAATCCGAGTGAAATACTATCTTTACTTCATTTCTTACAAATTTCACGAAATGTTAAACTTTTTTTAGAAGGGAAAAGCGAGGAGTATAGACTTTTGGCTGAACTGGCAAGCCATTTGTCACAGAACAGGTTGTTGGAAAAGCATATACGCGAGACAATTGATAATACAGGAAATGTAATCGACACAGCAAGTAAAGAATTACATAGAATTAGAAATGAGATTATCGAAAAGTCCTCGCGCTTGCGTCGTCGCTTAGAAAAAATTTTAAAAAAGTTTTCTACCGAAGAATTAACGCAAGACGAGTATGTAACTCTTAGGGAGGGTCGGTTTGTTCTTCCTGTTAAAATTGAATTTAAATACAAAGTCTCGGGAATAATTCACGGAGTTTCGCAAAGTGGAGCTACTTGCTTTATCGAGCCATCCGAAGTAATCGAAATGAATAACGAGCTTGCTTTGCTTGAAAGCGAAGAACGACGCGAAGTCCACAGGATTTTACGTAACTTGACTAACGAAATAGGCGAGTTTGCGGACAACTTGTTGAGTAATGTTGAAATCTTATCTCATATCGATGCCTTATTTGCCAAAGCTAAATATTCATTGAAGTATAATTGTCTTAAACCAGTTGTATGGGAGGAAAAGGGAATCTTTCTTCAAGAAATTCGCCATCCACTTCTTGTTTTGAACCGCGGTATTTCGAATGTTGTTCCTTTATCTATATATTTTGACAGACATAAGCGTGGTCATTTGATATCTGGTCCCAATGCTGGTGGGAAAACTGTTGCCTTAAAAAGCATAGGATTGAACTTGGCTATGGCTTTAAGCGGTTTCTTCCCTCACGGATTTTGTAAGACTTGCCCTTTAAAAATTTTCAGTTCAATTGGCGATTTGCAATCGATTGAACAAGACCTAAGCACATTTAGTTCTCAAATAATTCGTTTAAAAAGAATAATCGAAAATGCCGATTCTGGCTCTATAGTTTTAGTTGACGAAATAGTCTCTGGGACAGACCCGCACGAAGGTTCGTTACTTGCTGCTTCAATATTAGAAACTTTTGTTAATATTAATTTGTTTTTTGTTGTAACTACTCACCAATCTTACTTAAAAATATTTTCTCTTTCGAAGCCAGAAATAGAAAACGATTCATTAGAGTTCGACGAGGTAAATTTGAAACCAACATATCGATTTTTGCAAGGTGTTCCGGGTAACAGTTATGCTATTGAACTGGCTTCGCTTCTTGGTCTGCCTCGGAATATTGTTGAAAGGGCTAAAGGTTATCTTGAACCTACACGAAACGACTTAAATGAGAATATTAAGACTTTATACCGGATAAAAATTGAAAATGAAAATTTAAAAATTAGTTTGGAAGAAGAAAAAAGGAAGTTGGAGAAGTTGGTTAAAGAATACGAAGAACGGCTTGCTGAGTTAAAAGCAAAGAAAAAAGAAATGCTTGATAAAGCAAGAGTCGAAGCTTACGAGATTATTCGCAACGCCAATGCTTTGGTGGAGAATGCGATACGTGAAATTCGCGAAGCAAAGCGAAGTATTTCCGAAATAAAAAAAGAGTTCGACCAAAAAAAGAAAGAGATAGAAGAAAAAGCAGAAGAAATTTTTCAAGAGTTCAACAGCAGGGGGAAGTTCGACACTTTAAACGTTGGTGATTTGGTTTACATCGACGACCCAACTTCCGAAGGAGTGATTTTGGAAATTTTTTCAGAAAAAAACGAAGCTCTGGTAGATTTCAACGGAATAAAAGTTAAAACGAACTTGAAAAACTTACATAAAGGAAAGTTGGCTTCGGCAACGACAAGAACAAATCTTTCGAATTATATCAAATTTTCTGGAAGTGTGCGGTTGGACCTGCGCGGTTTTCGTGTCCCCGAAGCACTTCGTGAAGTCGATAAGTTCATTTCGGAAGCAATATTGAGTAATATTGATTATGTAACTGTCATCCACGGGAAAGGAACTGGTACTTTGCGAACTGCTTTAAAAGAATTTTTTGAAGCACATCCACAAGTGGAAAGCTTTCGCGAAGGTACTATTGAAGAAGGAGGTGCGGGAGTTACGGTTGTGAAACTAAGATAATAAATCGACAAGTTTAAGCCAAACTTTTCTTTTTTCTATGTCAACTTCAACAATCCGAGTAGTAACTTTACTTCCGAATTTGAAGGTTCGACCGGTTCTTTTCCCATAAAGCCTTAAGTTTTTTTCATCGTAGATGTAGTAGTCGTCGACCAAGTCCCGAATATGAACTAGCCCTTCGGTATAAATTCTTTCAAGAGTAACGAAGAAACCAAAGCTGGCAACTCCTGAAACCACACCTTGAAAAGTTTCACCGATATGTTCATTTGCGAGAATCGTCAACATAAGACGAACACTTTCGCGTTCGGCTTCCATCGCCACGATTTCTCTTTCTGTGCTTTGGTCGCTTGCGATTTCGACTATTCGCGCGATTTTAGATAATTCTCTTTCTTCTGGAATTTTTTTAGAGTATAGTTTCAAAAGTCGATGGACAACAAGGTCTGGATAGCGGCGTATTGGAGATGTAAAATGTGTATAAAACCGAAATCCTAAACCATAGTGCCCAATATTTTCGGGTGAATAAATTGCCTTTTGCATTGCTCGGATTAAAAGTTGATGGACAACTGCTTTTTCTGGGCGGTTTTCAAACTGCTTTAAAAAATTGTTGATTGCTTTTGCAGAAATTAGATTCTTTGCTTCGATTCCCATAAGTTTGAAAAAGTAAATCACCCCTTTTATTTTTTCTGGGTCGGGCTTGTCGTGTATCCTATAAATAAAGGGCAGTTCGGTTTTTAGCCTATGTTTAATTTTTAGTTTTTGAATGTGTTCGGTAACCGTGCGGTTTGCAGCGAGCATACACTCTTCGATAAGTTGTGTAGCTAAATTGCTTTCCTTAAGATAGGTATTAATTGGGTTTTTGTTCTCATCGAAAATGAAACGAACTTCGTAGGTTTCGAAATTTATACCTCCTTTGCTAAATCTTTTTTTGCGTAAATTTTGTGCAAACTCGTTCAACTCGATAATCAATTCTTCGATATTGTTTTTTGGTGGTTTACCACTTTTTAGAAATTTGTAAACAGTGTCGTAATCCAACCTTTTACGACTTTTAATGACGGATTCTGCGATTTCATATCTTTCTAATTCATAGTTCGAATTGAATTCCATAAGAACGCTAAAGGTAAGTCGAACTCGGTTTGGTTTTAAAGAGCAAAGGTCAGTCGAAAGTTTTTCGGGAAGCATTGGTATAGCTTGGTCGGCAAGATAAACACTTGTCCCTCGCCGAAATGCTTCGCGGTCGATTTCACTTTTTTCTTTTACATAATAACTTACGTCGGCTATGTGGACTCCAAGGAGATAATTTCCATTTGGTAATTTTTCTAACGATACGGCGTCGTCGAAGTCTTTTGCGTCGATTGGGTCTATGGTAATAATTAATTTGTCTCTTAAATCTAAGCGACGTTTTATTTCAGAGGTAGGAATTCGGGTTTTTATCTGTGCTGCCTCGGTTAGAACTTTCGGTGGAAACTCTTTTGGTAGATGGAACTCGAATAGAATTCTTTCAGTTTCAGATGCAATATCACCAGAATCTCCAAGAACATCTATAACTTCTGCAAATGGGCTCTTGTTGGGGTCGTCCCAAGCAAGTAAACGAGCTAAAACCTTCGACCCGTGTTTTGCTTTTTTGATTTTATTTGGTGGAATTACAAAATCGAGGTAGTATCTTTCGTCGGATGGTACGAGAAAGTATAACCCAGCGTCGAATTCTATTGTCCCTACGATTTTATGTTCAGCTCTTGCAACAATTTCAATTACTTCGCCATATTGCCTATTGTTCCCTTTAAAACCAAGAAGTTTAACGAGAACTTTGTCCCCGTCCAAACCCGTAAATAAATTTTTTCTCTTGATTGTGATTGTTTGTTTAGGTTGAGTGTTTAATTCTACAATTCCTTTACCGTGGACGATTTTAAGCTTTCCTACAACGAGTGTTTCCTTAATGTAGTCGACCAAAGCATATCGTCTTCGCGAAATTTTTTGTACAAGATTAGAAGCAATTAAATTTTCGACTGCTTTTTTTAAAGCACTGTAGTTTGATGATTCGGAAGATATGCCTATTTTTCGTGAAATCTCGTTCAATCGGAGGCTTTGATTACTTTCTCGAAGTATTGTTAGAACTTTTTGCTCAATTTTTTTTACATTCATATTCTGTTTAATATAGGGTAATTATGTTTTTCTTAGAAAGTGAAATTTCGAGAGCTTTGTCAGCACATTCTATTAGTGAATTTGCGTCCAATTCGGAGGAAAATTGAACTAAACCCACTGAAATTGTGAAAAAGTAATTCTCTTTGTTGAAATGAACTGGACTTTGAGCGATTTTTTGCCGTATCGACTCGAACATAAGTTTAGTTTCTCTTCCATTTCTTCCAATTAAGATAACTCCAATAGTTCCATCATCGAGTTCAGCAATAACATCGTATTCTTTAACAACCTTAGATAAAGAATTCAAAAGAAGTTTCTTCGATTCAATTTCTAAAGGTGTAGTTAGGGAGTTGTCAACAACATATGTATCTATTGAAATTTTCCCAAGAGTAAATATTGTCTTGAAATCGTTTGCCCTTTTCACCTCTTCATCAAGTCGCTGTACGAACAAATCGGGACTTATCATCCTATATTCGCTTTTGGTTTTTTCTTGTAATCTGTATTTTAAACGAAGGTCTTCATTTTCCAGAACTAAACCCAAAGTGAAAGCAATGTCCTCGACAATTCTTATATATTGATTTGGTATAGGAGTTGGGTCTTCATTATAAGAGAAAAAAGCTCCGTAAACTCCTTCGTTCGCTTTGATTGGAATTGTTACGAAATAGCCTCTTTTCAAGCGTGTTTCGTTGAAATGGACTCTAATTTTTCTTTCGTCTATTTCGCTTACTATTGTTTTCCATTCCTTCATTGCTTTACCGACTATCGATTTGCTGAGGTCGACTTTTTTTCCAATTATATGTGTGTCGAAATTTTTTCTCGAACGAATGTCTCTCACTTTGTAAATACCTTCGAAAGTGTCGTAAAGACACAGCCCAACGGTTGTAAAATCTAACAAGTTTAGAATGTTGGTTGTGAAGTTTTTTATCATATCGTCGAATGAACTGTTTTTATTCCAGATGAATTTCCTCAATTCGTTAATTTGACTAAATGTTTTAGATTCGAGTGTCAATTCATATTTTTCGGTGTAGCTTTCGAGAAAAAAGTTTAAAATTTTCGAAATATGAATGAAAAAATTCATAAGATACTCGTCGTACGCGTCTTGATAGGTAGAATCCCCGCAAAGAATTCCAATAGCACTTCCTTTGTAAACTATTGGAACACCAATAAAGGACTTGATTCCAATTGGAGAGACATAATATGGAATTAGGTCCAACTCTGCTCTTGAATTTACCAAGTCGATAATCTCTGGTTTTCCATTATCTACGATTTGACTCAATAAGTCGCCTCCCAATTGGTATTTCCTTTGGTTTTTTAGGTACTCCCTTTTTTCGGAAACAACCGCTTGAAGAACAAGTTCTCGTTTGTTCTTATTCAAAAGAAAAAAAATGGCAGTTTGAGTTTTGGAAACTGTTCTAATAACATTTAGCAATTTTTCGAATAATATTCTCATTTCCTTAATCGGTTCTCCACGAATTAGATTTTCGTCGTCGAAAAACTCTGATATATTGAATTGTAATTTCTTGTTGCGTATAACTTCGACTTGTTCTTCTAACTCTGGCTTTATTATTTCTATCTTTACCTCTTTCTTTATCTGTGAGTAATCTTCATCTTTAGTTTCTACATTGCTAAGCTCCTTAATTTTAGTAGATTCTATGTCGGAAGAAGGTAAATTTTGCTTTTCCTCCAAATCTGGCAAGTTCGATTCTGGATATTTTTGGGCTTCTTTACTTGGTTCATAATTTTTTTTCTCCCTTTTTAGGATTTTAAAACTTCCTTCTCCGTCGAAATAATCGGGTTCAGTGGTAATCTCTTCGGTTTTTATTGTTTCTAAACCATTTTTTGCGGTCTTAGTCTTTTTATTTGTATAATTTTTTTCTTCGCTCGCAACGAAATTAATCAACCAATTTAGTAGATTGGTCTTCTGTTTTGGAGAGACCTTATTTGGCATAGGGTTGGTCGTTGTTTCTTTTTCGATAGTTGAATCAACATTTTCGAATGTTTTTCGCGTAGTAGCCCCAATTTTTTTTATATCGACTTTTATGTTCTTGGGTAATTCTGCCGAAGGACGTTTTTCTTCGATTATATCTTGCTTTCCAGTGGTGTAACCAGTTTGATAAAGAGTAATAATCAATCCAAGAAATGAAAGTAATACAATGCTAAAACCTATTATTTTCATTGGTAGGCGTGAATCGAAAAGTAAGAAATACGAGCCAAAAAGAATTGAAATAATTAGTATATAATGGGTGGATTTAAGTTTTTTTAGAATTTTATACCAGTAATTAAATGTCATTTTTTATCCCCCAAAGAATTTGAATTTCCCCCACACTAAAATTTGCATTTTAATATTTTCTAATGAGAAAACAAAATTTCTTTTGAACTAAAAGCGTTTAATCGAATGAATTTTTGCGAAGGTTTAGTTTTTCGTCTTTACATCCGATTATAAACATCCGCAAAGAACAATTTTATCGAAATTAGCTAGCAACTTATAGTTTGTTCTCCTTGTTTTTTGTTGGAATTTATAATATTTCAACACCTCAACTTTGGTTATTTTCTCTGGGTAAACTTAAATGCAATTATAGTAGAAATTGAAAAGTGGCAAAACTATTTTTAAATTTTTCTGTGGTTGCGTAATCTATTTAAGAATGAATTCGATTCGTTCAATGTCGCCATCGATATTTCCTTTTGGTTCAATGCGTAATATTTTGCATAGCAATGGGTAAATATCGACGTTTCGCAAAGTTCCTACAACAAGACCTTTTTTGAATGCGGGACCACCAGCAACGAAAATGCCGTGCATATCTGTCCACTGAGGTAGGTAACCGTGATTACCTTTAATATTATAGACATAATCTTCTGGACTGCGAACAATTGACCATCCAAGCTCGGGTATAATAACAAAATCACTGATAAGTGGATTCTGAGAGTATCGGTAGTACTTTGGTATTTCACTGCGTCGATATATTTTGAAGTTCCGCTCAACTTTTTTTAGAAATGAATATGCTTTTTCCAAGGAATCTTTATTACCGCGTAAAAAAGCCATATAACCATAGGAATGAATTCGTACGCTATCGTTTTTTATGATTTCAGAGATGTTTATTATCTTGTCCTTTTGAACTTCGGTCATTCCGTGGTCGGAAACTAATATGATGTTGACACTATCGATAAGATTAATCTTTTGAATTTTTTCAATAAGATATCCAAAAAGGCTATCGCATTGAGCTATAGCTTTATTAACCTCGGCGGAATTTGGTCCATAGTCGTGGCCAACTTCGTCGGGTTCATCGAAATACAAAGTAATAAATTTGGGACGTAGATTGTAGGGTAATTTTAGCCAAGAAAGGACAGAATCGATTCTGGACTTGAATGGGAATTTGCTGTCGTAATGGACAAAATAATTAGCTCGACGATACTCTGGGCGAAGTTCGGACCCGGGCCAAAAAAATGTTGCTGTAATAAGTCCATTTCGGCGCGCAGTTTCCCATATTGCTTCACCAAGAAACCAACGAGGGTTGCGAACCGCATTTGTGTCGCGCACGGTAAATGTTAAATTGTTGTATGGGTCTTCGATATAATTGCTTATTATGTTATGATTTTGTGGGTATAAGCCAGTAACAATCGTATAGTGGTTTGGAAAAGTTACCGAAGGGTAAGAAGGTTGCAAGGAAAGCGCCCGAACACCATTTTTTGCAAATTTCTCGATATTAGGTGTTAATCCTCGATTAAGATAATCCCAGCGAAATCCATCGAAGGAGATTAAAATCACATAGTTCGACGAAAGAAGTTGAGTTAAGGTTAAAAAAATTCCAAAAATTATACTAATTAAAGCTTTCATAATTCACTTGAAAAAACTACGAATGAAAATTCGCAAATTACCAAAACCATTTTTGTTTTTCGTTAATGTTTTTTAAACTTTTTAAATTTCGACAATTTCGAAGGTCCAATCTTTATGTAGTCCCTATTTCGAGGAAGATTTGAGATATAATTCGAAAAATCAAGATTAATAAGAGGAAAGAAAACTTTGTTCATTTATTGGAGCGTGGAAAATTTGCTTAGTGATTTTTCGGAAAGCTTGAAATAGTAACTTTGTTTGTATGAAACAAAGGCTTTAACTTAATTTTATTTTTATTTTTGCTTATTAATTTGCTTTTTTTGGGGTTGTATATGGACAAAAGAAAATTAATGATTATTATCATAATTTTATTTTCATTACTCAGTGTTAAAATATTTTCCCAAAAGGTTGTTGTAAGTGAGTATAATAACGTTACTGGCGACCCATTAGGGGAGTGGACGGAATTGCTTGTTATAGAAGATAACATTGACCTTGTTGGATATACTTTACGCGATAATGCTGGTTCAACAGGGATACCAGTTCAGTGGACTGGGGGTATTCGTTTTAAAAATCATCCTTTGTGGCGGAACTTGCGAGCTGGGACGATTATTGTAATCAATCACAGATATGCATCTTATCAAAATGTTGATGTTGATAAGAGGGACGGTTATATTGAGATTGATGCGGAGAATGAAACATATTTCGATAAGCGATGTTTTAGTTGTGTTCTGGGTCCAGATTGGTACGAAAAAGCATTGAATATAGCTCAAGAAAGTGATATCATTCAAATTTTAGACCAAAATGATAATCATATTCACGCGTTAGCTCATTTGCCACGGGAAGATGGTAGTTGGCTAAATGTTCCATCACCTCGTGCAGCATATCCGGGTAGTATTCCGCGCGGTGGTGTAACCGTTAGAATTGCACCCGGTCGCTCAATTTCAGCATACAATATTGGATTCGATACCCGTGGGGATGAAGCGACCCAATCGGCTGACTATGTAACAAAAGGGAAACCAAACAATCGGTCGGGTGCTATCGATGTTAATCAATTATTTTGGAGAAGTCTAAGGGAACCAAGTTGGAGTTCACAAACTGGCAGGGTGCGTGTTTTTTCGGATAGTGTGGTCATTGGTTGGGAACCAGTTTCCGATGCCAATCCCTCGGATAGCACCCAAGGTTATATTGTTGTTAGGATACTTTTCGACCAAATTGCTGGAGCATCCCATCCAGTTGATGGGGTTACTTATTCTATTGGACAAAACTTGGGAACTGGAGTTGTAGTTGGTGAAGTAAATTATTCACAAGCAACAAGATTTTTGGATAGGTTTACAATTCCTTGCGGAAGTAAATATGTTTATCGAGTTTATGCTTACCGATATCGCGGAGATGATTTAAAAGAAGACACTCGCGAAGTTTTTGCTCGTGGTCGTTCGTATAATCAAAGGGAATTCGCAGAAATAATAGCCGAAAAACCCCAACCTCGAAATCCTATCGTTTCGGCTAAGAATGATAAGTTTAAATTTTGTGAAGGTGATAATACAATTCTTTACCTCCTTAACAGAAACTCTTTTTCCACTATAAAAATCGAATGGTTTGTGAACGGAAACCTAATACCTAATAGAAATTCCGATACCTTAGTTGTTTGGCACGAAGGAGTTTACACGGCAAGAATAACGGATAGTTTGGGTTGTACTGCTATTTCAAGTCCGTTTAATGTTGTGGTTCTAAAATATCCTCAATTGAGTTTATCCGTTCAAGGTAGGAGTATTCTACGCGATACAGCTGTAAGTCTTTGTCCCAACCAAATTCTTTCGTGCAAAGTCGATGGATGGTTTAAGTATAGTTGGTTTAGAGATGGAGTATTTTTAGAGGAATTGACAACTGGTGAATACAAAATTTCAAGGCAAGGGGAATACTATGCTGAGGCATATAATGAACTTTGCACGACAAGAACCCCGAAAATTCTTGTGAAAATTCAAGATTTGAGGGTTTCCTTCAATCCAAAACACATCCAAATCTTTGTTGGCAAGGATGAATCCTTTAGAGATACCACAATTAAAATCTCCAATGAAGGTAACGACACCGTCTTTGTTTCTAAACTGTTCTTTACTGGGAGTTTTTTTGAGCTTATTGACCCAAAAATTCCGTTTGCGATATTACCGAAAAGTGTTGTTGAAATCAAAATCCGCTTTCAACCATTGAAGTCGGGTATTTTCAAAGCTAATTTAATCCTTGAAAGAAATTGTAATTTTACAGACACAGTCGAGATTGAGGGCATCAAAAGTAAATCAACGTTGATTTTAAGTAAAAATTCTATTGAACTTGGTGTTATTCCCGATTGCATAAGTAAATTCGTGGATACAAGCTTTTTCCTTGTAAATGATGTAGAAGATGAAGTTCAAATCACCAATACATTTATTACACCTCCATTTACGATAATTAATCCGCAGTTTCCTTTTTCTTTGCAACCTGGAGGGAAAATTAATTTCCACCTTGCGTTGAATAATCTTTTGCCCGGTGTTTATGAATCTTTAATGAAAATATTTTTTGTTTGGAGCGGAATTGTCGATTCTTTGCAGATACCAATTAAAATTGAAATCGCCAAACTCAGCTACAATATTGTAGGTAATTTTAGTCAACCAGTTTCTCTAAATGAGTGCGAATTAGAAAAAACTGTTCAATTTAGTATAAAAAACAACAGCAAACTTGAACTTAAGCTAAATGCTTTTGCACTGGATAACATATTAAAACCTGATTTATCTTTTGTAGTTCTAAAATCTTTCGATTCATTAGTTTTCGAAACAAAAGTTATTCCCGACCGTATTGGTTCTTTTACTACGAAGTTAGCTTGGCTAATTGAACCCTGTGGAATTGTCGATACTTTGGAAATTAAAATTGAAAAGCGCGGTTTTGCAATTTCCTTTGCAAAAGATACAATTGACTTTGGTTCATTTGCGATTTGCAACGATAGTTCTCCAGTCTTTTACAAAAGTGTCCCATTAAGTTTTGTTGGCGATACGAGTGTTTCTGTTAGAATAAAGAATTTAAATTACTCTAACGAAGCTTTCGCTTTGTTGAATCAAATTGGAACTGATATATCAAAAGCGAATCATTTAGATTTCGTTTTTCGACCTAAAAAATCTGGAAATTACAAGGAAACTATTGAAGTTTTATTGGAACCTTGCGATTTTGTTTTTACTTTTACACTTATTGCCAATTTCGTTAATGGTCGTTATAGGATTTCTTCCGATAGACTTACTTTTGGGACAGTTGAAATTGGAAAAGAAAAGCCTTTAAGATTTTCGATTTCTAATTATGGGGATACTCTAATTCGCTTAGGAAATTATTTTTTGGAGGATAATGAAAATTTTCGTGTTAATTTGCTAACTCCGACCCAGTTCCCAAATATTCAACAAAATGAGGTGTGTGAGTTTGAACTCACATTTAAACCCACTGTAATCGGTAGATTTGGAAATAGTTTGATTATTCCTATTGTTTATCCTTGTACTGACACAATTGAAATTGCTCTGGAAGGAGAAAGCGTTGCACCAGCACCCAACATTTTCAATTTATATATGGGTTCGTTTAAGTTTAGACCTTTTACTTATGCGCGTCTACCAATTCGTTTATCTCATCCATTTTCGAACCCAATAAAAATTGACTCCTTAACCTTTCTACTTTCCTTTAACAATCGTAGTTTCGATTTAAAGAAGATTTCCGCCGATACAAATTTTGTTAAACTTAAAAGTTCGTTTTTACCAAGTCGAAAACTGCGTATAACAGCAGAATTTAAAGATAAAGTACCATTCGAAGGGGTATTGTGCTCGCTCGAAGGGATGGTATTAGTTGGAGATGAAAGAAAGTCGGAATTTAAGTTTAGCAATATCGAAATTTTTTCTGAGATTGAATTTGTTGGAAATTCTGAAAACGGGATTTTAACGATTGATAGCGTTTGTGCGATAGACTTGCGGTTAATTTCCAGCGAAACTTTGCCCAAATTTTATTTGCTACAAGATTATGGTATCTATTTTTTGAAAATTGTGAGTGGAGCAACTTTTCAATCTATAAGAATTAATATATATAATTCATTAGGGCAAAATGTCTTCTTTGAATATATTAATGAGCTTCCCAGCGGAGAATCTTTGTTAAAACTTTCGTTGGACAACTTATCTTCTGGATTATTTTTTGTTGTGGTAGATTTCGGAACCCAAAGAATATGTTTTCCATTGATGAGATGAAACGTCCTTTTCATTCCAACAAGTATGTTGGGCTTGTGCGTATTTAAATGGGAATTAGTTTATGCTCAACTTTAAACAATTTAAAGTTCTAAGTTTCGATTGCTATGGCACTTTGATAGATTGGGAGACTGGAATTTTAAATTCTTTAAAACCTTTATTGAAAAAGTATCGGTTCGAGGTAGAAGATTTGAAGTTACTTGAGCTTTATGGGTTATTCGAATCGGACATTGAAAAAGAAGAATATATAAACTATAAGGAGGTTCTAAAAAAAGTTGTTCAAAAATTTGCGAATTATTGTGGGTTTAGTCCAACGCCAGAAGAAGAAAATTGTTTGGTCGATTCTCTTAAATTTTGGGAGCCTTTCCCCGATACGATAAATTCATTAAAACAATTAAAAGAAATCTACAAGTTGGCTGTTATTTCCAATGTTGACAATGATTTATTTTCTCATACATCCAAATTGCTCGAAGTGGAATTCGATTTTATTGTTACCGCAGAAGATGTTACAAGCTACAAACCAAACCTAAAAAATTTTACTCACGCTTTGAATTTTATGCAAGTCCAGCCTACCCAGGTTTTGCATATTGCTCAAAGCATTTATCACGATATTATTCCAGCAAAACACCTGGGTATCCCGACTGTTTTGGTCAGAAGGAGTTTCGGTTTTGGTGCAACCCCAAAAGCTGTTGGAGAACCCGACTTGATTGTACAAAATCTTGATGAGTTCGTAAGTATGGTAAAGTCTTCTTTGAAATATCAATAAGAAATTATATTCTATTCATCTAATTCTGAGAAACAATAATTGTGTATGTAGTATTATTCTAATATTTTATTATTTCATTCTATTGCTATTTAATTACTTAAAAAATTTTTAGATGCAAAATTTATTAAGCTTTCCACTTAATGTAGAATGGGATTGAATAGTATTAAAGCTTTCGAAAGATGATGAATTAATTAAAAAAGCAATTTAAAGAACAAAGAAATTTGCGAGTAATTAATGGTCTTACTTAATCGAATAATCAATAAGTTCGGATTTGTTACCATCCATTTGTTCGCCACCAATGAGTGGTATTTCTATTTTAAATGGGTCAAGTTGTCTTTGAACAAGACCTACATTTTCACCAAACCATAAATGGAGCACGACATTAAAACTTAAATTGATAGGTAAAGGAACATTTGGGATTTGCAGTTTGATTTTCATCACAAATGTGTTTAGGAATTCTTGCGAGGGTATAGCTTTCCCTTTAACAACAATGTTGGTTGAGTTTCCTTTTTTACCTTGGATAGAAATTGTCGGGGTCATAGTTCCGATACCGGGAACATCGAAAGAAGGAAGTGTTGTATCTGATAAGATGGACCAACTTGTAGAATTAAAATCAGCAACAATAACCCACTGATTAGAATTACCAACGGGTATGAACTCGTTTTGGAAAAATGAAAGAAGAGTATAAATTTTGTTGTTTTCGTATGCAAAGTATGAAGTGTCGATGTTTCCTTCGCTATTCCGAGTTTCAATAACTGTTGCCATTTTACCGTTGATATTCTTGGACCCAATAATTTTTGATGTGTCATAATTTTCAGTGTTGGGAATTTTGATTCCAAGTGAATCAAGGTCATAGTTAAGATAGATCCAGTAACTGCCAAGAGTCGTGGGGAAATAGGTTTTTGGTCCGCTTGGTTGGGATGGCGAATCCTTTTCACAAGAAAAGAAGAAAAAAGTCAGAAAAAGAATTAAGGTTAAAACTGCAGGTTTGTGAATTTTGTTCATAAGATACTCCTTAAAAAATAATTTAAAAAGACGAAACTTACTTGAAATATTTTAATTTCGCAAAGTTTTATTAGCTTCTCGACTTTCTTTAGATTGCTTGCGTTAGTGTTTTAATATTCAACAGAAGTATTGAATAAAATCATTCGTCCCGGCATAGGATAATTTAAAATGATTTGGTAGCTTTCGTCGAATAGGTTTGAAATCTCGAAATTAAAATTGAGTTTGAAGCCAGCTAATTTTAAGTCCTTTGAAAGCCCAATGTTAAAAATAAAGTAAGGATTTAATTTAGAAGTACTGGAATTGTCGGGCAAGGAAAATCTACTACTAATATAACTTCCTTTAAGGATTAGGTAGCTTTCGAACGGTAATTTGACATTTACCGCCGACTCGCTTATTACTTCTGGTGTGTAAACAACAGTTTTCCCATAGTTTAGCGAATTGCTTGATTTGTTCATAACCTTTTGATAAGTGAAAGAGGACATTAAAGAAAACCATTTGGACTCGAGGCGAAGATGGATTTCGGCCCCCGTAGAATTTACTAAACCAAGATTTTTAGCTGTCCATTGAACGGGGTTTTTTGGTACAGAGATAATTTTGTTTTGAGTGTAATAATGAAATAATGAAATTGAGGTATGAAGAAAATCGAAAGAATTATGTTCAAGTGAGAGATTAAAGGATTTTGTAGCTTCTGGCTTTAAATCTTCGTTCCCATAATTTAAATAATACATCTCGTTAAAGGTCGGGAAGCGAAAATTGTCGGAGAAATTTAATCTTATATTTGGAAGATTTTTGTTAAAGTTTACTGCAAGCCCAAGTGAATATGAGAAAAAATTTGGGAAGGTGTTTGTTATATCAAACCTCGTAGCGGTAAAGAGGATAAGCGTTGTTGAGCCAATTGAAAATAAGCTCTGAGCCCTTAAAAATGGCGAAAAAGATAACCTTTTAACGTAGCTACCGATTGAAGGCTGGAGAAAATCGCCTTGTAAATCCGAAAATGTAAATTCTTTGCCGACTTCATAGTTGGTATTTAAAAAATAGTTATTGTAAGAAACTGTAATTCGAGCTTCTCTGTTGACGAACTGAGCTTTTTCCTTTTTTAAAATTACTCCGATGCCATCTGGGTCGTTGAATAGGTTTTTAAGATTTGTAAGTGATAAGGAAATCTTCAAGTTTGAATCCTTTAAAATATAGGGTTTGAAAAGAAAGTTACCCCACAAAAACTGGTCTTCCAAACTGGCATTTAAGTTCTCGAAGTAATTGGTCAAGATAGGTCCGGGGACGCCGCGTTTTGAATTTGAGTAAAGAAATTTAATAGAAAAAAGACCGAAAATCACTTTATTTTCATTATTGAGAAAAAGCGAAAAGTTTTTATAACGGCTATTTTGTCTTCTGTAAATAATATCATCGCCAAAAAGGTTAGCTTTTATAGGATAATCCCCATTCGATTTTTGATAACTTATGCCAATTGTTGTGTTCGAGTTGTTTGAAAACTGTAAAGGTATTACTGTTTTTAAATTTAAGGTGCCAAATGAACCAAAGCCAAGTGCCATTTTGTGGTTAGTAGCTTTACGAAACGATATGTTAATTACTCCAGCATCGGAATTATTCCCGATAATGGAGCTTATACCTCCACGAATTATTTCAATTTCATCGACGAATGGCAAAGGGAGTAAGTTTAAATCGAAAATCCCATTTTGTTGGTTATTAATTTTTTCTCCATCGAGTAGAATCGCTGTATTTACTGCACTAAAGCCTCGTAATGAAATTGTTTTAATCCCTCCCAAACCACCATAGTCGCGGACATAAACGCCCGGCAATAAAGATATTGCTTCCGATAATTGTCGAAGGTTAAAATCCTTTAAGTCATTTTTGTTAAATCTGTCTTTTACAAGAAGAATCTTGCCAACGAACTCTTGGTTGTAAATTGATTCAACTAAAACTTCATTAGTTCGAGCTTCTGTTGTATCTTTTGAAAAAATTTTAATTGTTACAAACGAAAAAAGGATAAAACAATAAGCAAAGAACATCTAATTAATTATCTATTGACAACGAAAGGAACAACATCGATAATCTTGCTGTTCGAGATTATTCTTGCGAAGTGGGTTCCATTTGGTAATTCGTTTGTTGGAAGCATTATTTCGCTACCAAAGATTGTGAAAGTATATTTTGCAACGATATTCCCCATCATATCGACAATCTCGATTGAATTAATGTCGGCTTGCTCATCCTGTATTTTGATTTTAATATAGTCTATCGAAGGATTGGGGAAGGCATAAGAAATTTTATTAGCAACTGAGTTGTCCACGTTCGAAAAGTTAAGAAAAGCGATAACTTTGTCATTAGGTTGGTAATTAGCAAGAAATGGGCTTGTTACGATAGCAAAATTAAAGTTAATCATTTGACTTTCGAAACTATATGCGAAAATGCCTTCGAGTTTGTTACCCAAATTAACTTTGCTTAAAAGATTTCCATCCAACGAGTGTATGTAGAGGTTTCCATCGTATGCAGTTGTAACAATTGCAGATTTTCTAAACTCAACGGATTCTCGAGGTCCATTCCAATCAGTAGTAGGAAATTGAATTGTTCTTACAATGTTAAGATTAGCTAAATCGACAAGATGGACTTGGTGTGTGCCATTCATAGTTATGACAAGTAAACTATCGTTGAAGCTCGACAAATGGTTCCCAGTGTCGCCCAAGTCGAGTTCTTTTAAAAATAGCATTTCGAATGGGTTGAAATTGATAGAATAAATCCAAAGCTTAGAATTATTGCTGTTGGATAAGCCACTACATAATATAAATAAATGATTACCTATTACTAAAGATTGGATAGGATACGGTTCCGTTTTTGTGTCGAAAATTAAACTTTCAGAATTTTCATCGTAAATGAAAAGTTGATGCATATCTTCGGAAGTTTCCGAAACAACTGAGATAAAAAGTTTATTATTCTTATAATAGATACTCGAAATATATATATCTGCTGGTAAAGTTAAATTTTTAAAAGGTTCGTAGGTTTTGAGTTTTTCTCCCGATTGGAGAGAATATTTTTCGATAGTGTTGTTAGGGCCTGGGGTGAAAATTGTCTTTTGAACATTATCGAAGGCTATTCTTGTTGGAAAAGGTAGAGTTCCAAATGGAAGGTCAATTAATTTATTTGCTGTAAATTTGCCAGCCAAGACTTGTGTATAGGAAGTGTAGTATATTGCTGGTTTTTCGTCTCCTGGGTCTTCTTTACGATTGAAATCTTGGTCGTAACCCAACGAAATGACATAGATGAAATAATCGTGCTTTTGAAAGTCGTAAAACCCAGTTACAAAAGTCGGAGTTTTTCCGACTGTTATTTGTGTTGGTGCGGTTCCTTGCCCAAATACAGATAAACTTGAAATGATAATTAATAAAGTTAGAAGTAGAAGTTTCATACTGCCCCCATGAATATTTAAAACTTCAAAATTATTAATTCGTCTAATAATTCCCAAACATTTCTTATTTTTCAATTTTCTGTATAACAAAGTGAAATTAAGATGAAAAAGGCTGTTATTATGGCGGGAGGTTTCGGAACGAGACTTCGACCGCTTACAATGACAATCCCCAAACCTATGGTTCCAATTGCAAATATTCCAATTATGGAACACGTAATTAATTTGTTAAAATCTTATAATATCAATGAGATAGTAGTTCTTCTTTATTTTCAACCTGAAGTTATAATGGATTATTTCAAAGACGGTTCCTCTTTCGATGTCGATATTAAGTATGTTCTGGCAACTGCAGATTATGGTACTGCTGGAGCAGTAAAAAATGCTTATCAATATTTAAATGAAAGGTTTATTGTAATAAGCGGCGATGTTCTAACAGATTTCCAATTAGACAAAGCTTTGGATTTTCATTTATCCAGAAATGCGCTTGCTACAATACTTCTTACAAAAGTCTCGACCCCTTTGCAATATGGTATTGTTATTACTGATAAGGATGGGAAAATTGTCAGATTTTTAGAAAAGCCATCTTGGGGCGAAGTTTTTTCCGACACAATCAATACTGGAATTTATATTTTGGAACCCGAAGTTTTAGATTTGATTCCTTACCAAAGTGAGTTCGATTTTAGTAAAGACCTTTTCCCAATTATGCTGAGAAACAATCTAAAACTATTTGGAACTGTTGCAAATGGATATTGGAGAGATATTGGAAACTTAGACGAGTATCAATCTGCTCAGTTCGATGTTTTAAGAGGGAAAGTGAATATCAAGACAAAAGGAACGAAACGCAACGGAATGTATTTAGGTCGCGATTGTATCATTTCCCCGACTGCAAGTTTCAAGGGGACTGTGATTCTTGGAAATAATGTAAAAGTGGATGATTTTGCTCAACTTGTTGATTGTGTTGTTGGCGATGGTGTTTATATCGGAAAAGGGGTAAAGATGAAAGGGACGATAGTTTGGAATAATGTAAAGATTGGCAATTTTTCTGAGTTAACAGATGATGTTGTTTGTAACGATTGTACAATCGGCGAATCTGTTACTATTTCCGAAAATGTTTTCATTTCGGTAGGTTGTACAATCGGGAATAATGTTGTTTTGAATCCCAACATAAAACTTTGGCCAATGAAATATATAGAAAATGGCTCAGTTCTTTCTCGTTCCTTAGTCCAAGAAGAAAGGTGGGTTAGAGAACTGTTTACTGGTGCGCGAATTAGTGGTATTTCGAATATCGAGATTCATCCAGAATTTTCCGCCAAATTAGGTATGGCTTTGGGTTTGACTTTCGGTAAAAACTCGAAAGTAATTGCAAGCCGAGATTCCGATAGAGTTTCTCGCGTGATAAAACGAGCAATTACCGCTGGGCTTGCCTCTGTCGGGGTCAATGTTAACGACTTGCAAACAACTTCGATACCTCAAACTCGTCAAGAGTTACGAACTGGCAAATATTCCGGGGGATTTCACGTTCGACGTTCTCCAAGAAATCCAGAAAAAACGGATATTATTATATTTAGCAAAGATGGGCGTGATATTGACTTAGCGAAGGCTAAAACCATCGAAAGATTTTTCTTTGGCGAGGACATAAAACGGGTGCGTTCCGAAGAAGTGGGACAACTTTTTTACCCCGAAAGAACAAATGAAATTTACATTAATAGATTTTTGGATTCCTTAGATGTTGAAAGTATAAAGAAAAAAAAGTTTAAAATTCTCGTAGACTATTCCTACGGACTTGCTTCTACAATTTTTCCAATTATATTGGGCTCGTTGGATGCAGAAACAATTTCTCTTCACGACTACGTCGATGCTATGAAGCATCAGCCGATTGAAGACGGTGCAGTTTTGTTAAGTTCAGAAGCTTGTCATATTATGAAGGCGTTGGGTTACGAGTTGGGATTTATCATCGAGCCCGGAGCAGAAAAAATCTTGTTAATAGATAACCGTGGTTATTTGTATCCACCGCAAAGGCTTTTATCTATTGTTACAAAATTATTTTTGGAAACGAACAAAAATAGCGGTAAATACAAAATTGCTGTCTCTATCGTGGCATCGAATGAAATTGAAAAGATTGCATCTGAATATGATGTTGAGGTTTTAAGAATTAAAAATTCACACTCTTCGATGATGGAAGCAACGCGTGAGCCCGATGTAAGATTCGTCGGAGGAGTTTGGGGTGGTTTTATCTTTACTGAATTCCTTTTCGCCAGCGATGGAATGTTTTCAATTGGAAAAATCTTGGAAATGTTAGCAAAAACTGGTTATAGTATTCCCGAACTCGATGCGGTTTTACCTCGTAGGTTTCAACATCAAATTAAGCTTGAATGCCCTTGGGAAGATAAAGGGAAAGTAATACGTAATGCAATGGCATATACTGAAGGTCAACAACGATTGTTAGTTGAAGGAGTGAAAATTTTCAAAGATGGGGATTCGGTTCTGATTTATCCCGATTTGGAAAAGCCCGAAATTTTAGTTATCGGAGAAAGTGACGAAATGGACAAAGCAGTAGCCTTGGCAAAAAAATATTTTTCATTAGTTCAAGGTTGGATGAGAGAGGAGTATTGATTTGGTTGGTTTTGGTTTCGATTCTCATAGGATAGGATTAGGACGGAAACTTTATTTGGGGGGCGTTCTTATAGATGAAGAATATGGGACTATAGCCCACAGCGATGGTGATGTCGTTTTACACTCCTTAATCGATGCCATTTTGGGGGCTCTCGGCAAAGGCGACATAGGAGAACATTTTCCCGATACCGATGAAAGCTTTCGTAATATTCGGAGTTCAATACTTCTTGCTAAAGTTTTGAAGTTTTTGGAACAAGAGAACAGAAAAATTGTTAATATCGATATTACGATAGTTTTTGAGCTCAAAAAGTTAGCTCCATATAAGCAACAAATTCGAGAAAATATTGCTAAAATTTGTGGGATTGATGTTAAATGTATAAATGTCAAAGCAAAAACTAACGAAAAAATGGGATATATTGGGAGAGGTGAAGGTATTGAAGCATATTGTATATGCCAAATTGATTAATATTTCTGTTATCGTTTTGTCTTTGTTTTCTTACTCGTTTGTCCGAGCAGATCATACATTCCCATATTCTTATACTATTTTCCAAAGTTTACCTGGAGGTAGACTTTTCGTTTATAAATTAAATGGCAGCTATCGCTCCTTTTTTGTTAAACCAACCTTTGGGGAATTTGCCGAGTCGGTGTTTTTTTGGAATGGTGTTCGCAGAGATTCTGTAATTGGGGTTCCAACTGTTCCACCTTCGATTGTGGCCGCGAATCAATATGGCAATTCACTATTGTTTATTTCTACCGAAGATAATCGTTTGTTTGCCTCGTTATTGAACACCTCTTCCGAAATTGTATCTTCTGGAGAATTCCCAGATGAACAAGGATTTTATTCGTTCGAAAAAGTATTTTTTTTGGGGCAGAGCGATAATGGTGAAGTTTTAGTTCAGGTGGATAATAAGCTTTACTTGTTGAAAATTCTTGATACTTCTATTGTTTGCCGATTAATTTCTCGGAATGTTGTAACAGCTTGTTTTCTAAAACATCCAAAGTATAAGATTGCCACTGTAAATTTTGAATTTGGTAATGGTTACCTTTACCTGATAGATTCTTTGGGTCTTTCTCAACTGCTTTGTAGGGTGGATATTAGTGATGAGCTTAAGCTTTCCCAAGTTGGCAACCGTTTGATAGCTATTTCTTCTTCTAAATTTTACAACAGTTCATTAATTCAAGTAGCAAGTTTTGAGTATGGGATTGTCAATAAGTTCTGGATAGAATCAAAAGCTGAAAGGATTACTATAAATAGCGAATATCCTAATATTTTTTTATATTACCTAAAAAATTTAGGGACCCAATATATTGTTGAAAAGGTTAAATTCGATACAAACTTTACAAGAGTTACCGAAAATTTTATCTTTTTGTCCCCCGAATTATCCGAACCTTATGGTTTATATCTGCATCGAAACCAGATTTTTTGCATTTTTAGAAATGGCTTAACCGTTGTCTCGCTTGACGATGAGATTATTGCTAAGGATTTAATTACTTTCGGAGAGTCCTTTCCCGACAAAGTTGATTTGACTTATTTAGATAATTATCTGATTCTCTCGTCGAAATCATATTCACTCGTACTAAGCGAACAAAAGAATCCATTTTGGGTCTTTTCTCGTTTTTTCGATAATTTTGGCAAAATTTTAATCCCTCTTGTGTTATTGCTAATGTTAACCTTTGTTGTCAGAAAGTTCTATAAACAGAGGCTTCTTCTTAAATCACTAATAGAAGTACCTACCACTGGTGTCGTTTTTGTTGTCGATAAGTTTGGGCGGCTTTTGACTGCTAACAATAGTGGAAAAGAAATGTTGGGGATAACCGAAAGTGTTCCTTTGCGGAGATTGTTTAGTTATTATTGCATAAGCGAACATTTAAAGGGATTGAACGAGCTTGTAGAAAAAATCATACAAACAAGAGAATCTTTTGTTCAAAAAATTACCTTTGTTCAGAATAAAACAGATTACGAATGGTTGTTTACTTTGCAAACTTTGAAATCTTTGACGGGTAATTTCAAAGGTGCAATAATCACTGGAATTGATATTACGGAAGTTTTAGGGCGACAGAAATTGAGCAATTTAGCTCAACTTGCACACGATATGCAAACAAATCTTTCGACGATAAGATTAAATGCAGAGCAGTTAGAAACAAATGACGCTTTGCGTAATGAAGAACGGAAAAGGAAAATTATTCATCAAGTAGGTTTGCTCATTCAAAGAGTGCGGGACATTGTTACAGTGGGACGCGGCGAACTTGTGCGTCAAAATGTTGATGTTTTTGATATTTGTATGGATGCTCGAAGTGAGTTTGATGTTTCGATGTTTCCAAATGTTGAATTTGAACTCGACTTACAACATTTTGAAATTAATTGCGATAAACAGAAAATGGTCCGTGCCGTTCGGAATGCAATAGAAAATGCAATTAAGGCTTTTCAAGGAAAAAGTGGGATAATTACCCTCAAATGTTGGAAAGACAATCGAAACGCTTTTATTTCGATTAAGGACAATGGGCCAGGTATGGACGAAGCTGTTCTGGCCAAATTTATGAAACCATATTTCACTACGGGGGGAACTGGAATTGGGACAATGATAATCCAGCACGTTATAGAATTGCACGGGGGCTCTTTAAAAGTGATTTCGGAGAAAGGGAAAGGAACTGAGTTGATTTTTATAATTCCTTTTCTTATTGGTGGAAAAAAGATGGGAAAAGATATTGTTGAAACCAGAAAGACAAATTAGTTTATGAATTTAAAAGAACTGCTTAGTGGTAAAAGAATTGCTGGTATCGATTTTGGCTTGAAAAGAATTGGGGTTGCTGTTTGCGATGAATTACATATTTCAATAAATCCCAAAAAGGTTTTTTATTACGATGACCCAGATTTTTGGGATGAATTTGTTTCATTTTTAAAAAAGGAGCGAATTTCTGCTCTGGTTGTTGGTTTACCAGTTAGAGATGACGACAAAGTTACAGATGTTTTGGTTGCAATTAATTCTTTTATCGCTGAGTTAAGTTGTCGGGTTAATCTTCCAATTTTTCAAATGGATGAATCGTTTTCTACTAAGCGTGCGACAAAACTTATGATAGATTTGGGTAAAAGTAAGTTGGAAAGGATGAAAAAGGAAAGCAAAGATTTAATTTCGGCTTGTATAATTTTAAATGATTTCATTAAAGACAATGGATTGTAGGTATTTATGAAAGTCTTTGTTGTTTTTGTGGCTTTATTAGTTGTTTTTAAATTCGCTTCAATTTGTCAAGACAATTTTGAGCAACATTACTATAATGATTATCGGAAGTTATTTACTCTACAGCCCATATATATACCTACCGAAGGTAGTGATTCTCTCGATATCTTCCTTACTTATAGATTCTCGTTAAATCACTTAACTTTCGAAAAAAATAGAGGCGATTTTGTCGATGCTTTAACCGCTGTTGCTATGGTTGAATTAATTGTTCGAGATACTTTTGGCTTAATTAGGAAAACAATTACTCGACTTGACACTTTCAAAACTAATTTGATAGACCAAGATTTCAAGTCTATCGAATTTGCTGCAAATTTTTTCTTTTTTCGTATGCCTTCGAAAAAGTTAAGTCTCGAGTTGAATCTTTTCGACAAAGGGAGAGTGAAAATAGTTTCTCGTAAAGTAGAAGTTAATCCTACTATTTTTGATGGTATTGTGATTGGGTCTCCAATTTATTCATCGAAGTTGGACGAAGATTTAAAGTTTAGTCTTTCGCTATCGACTAATCAATTAGATTTTACAAAGAAAAATAAAACAATTTTGATACCCATTCGTGCGGAAAATCCTTTGGGAAAACTGCATTTTAAAATTAAATCAGTCGACGAAAAAACAAGAAATATGACTTGGAAAAAGAATGTCTCGTACGAAGGAACTGCAAAATTTGTTTCGAGTAGATATTTTACTTTAAATGTTGTTTCTGACCAAGTTATGTTAAATTTCACCGAAGAAGATTTTTCCGCAGGCTCTTCTAAAGTTAACACATACATTATTGAAATCCCCGAAAACATAGCTTATTTACAAAACTATCAAATGGAGCTCTTCGTTGAAAGTCCGAAAGTGGAAGTTGCCAAATATAATTTCAGAATTTTTTGGGAAAATCTACCCTTAACACTGCGAAACGTACGTTATGCAATAGATTTAATGCATTACATCGTAACAGATGATGTTTTCAATGACCTTTTGGACAAAAAAGAAGAGGATTTGTGGAGTGCTTTTTTCGATGTTTGGAAGAAATTTGATGTGGACACAACGACGATTTTTAACGAAGCAATGGAAGAATTTTATAGTCGTGCGGATTTTGCTTATTTTAATTTTAAAACAATCGACGAGAAAGACGGTGCAAAAACCTCACGGGGCAAAATATATATACTTTATGGAAAGCCTTCTTTCGTGGATAGAAAAGTTGAAAAAGATGGAAGAATCGAAGAGGTTTGGGTTTATTATCGTTTAAAACAAAAGTTCATTTTCGTTTTTCGGGAGTCGAAATACATTTTGGATAAGATTGTCGATTTGTAATGCATTTTTTCTATTGTGAAAGCTTAAATAGAAGCTCTTTTATTATTCGCATTTCTGGTGAGGAATTTAAACATTTTCGAGCACTTAGAGTTGGAAAGTCCGAACTTGTTGCAATTGTCGATGGGAACGGTCTTGCTGGTATTGGCTTTGTAAAAGAAATATCTGGAAAGGAAGCTTTAATAGAAATAAATCACTATGTTGAGAACCTTGGAGAAAGTGATTGGGTCGTCGACTTAGCATTAGGAATTTTGGATAGTAAAGAGCGATTGGAATATGCTTTCGAAAAGAGTGTCGAGTTGCGAATTTCTAATTTTTTACCGTTAATTACAAAATATACACTCAGAAATTCTTTTGATAAAAGTAGGCTTTTTAAGAAAGGAATTTCGGCAATAAAGCAAACTGGTAGGAGCCGTATTCCAGAAATCTTAGACCCTTTGAGTTTTGATGCCCTATACGATTTACTAAAGGATTACGATTTAGTTCTTGTTTCCGACTTTACTGGTAAAAGGTTCGAACCTTTTAATTCCGAGATAAAAAAGATACTTTTGGTTGTTGGTCCAGAAGGTGGATTTACTGAAAAGGAACTGGCTAAGTTCAAAAAGAAGAAAAATGTTGAAATAGTTAAACTTGGCAACTATAAACTACGCTCCGAAACAGCCGCAGTTTGTTTGTTGTATTTAATCAATCATTACCTTCAAATGTAAATTTTTAACCATTTGATTTAAGTTGAACATTACTTTTGTTGACTTTTGACCTATTGGGACTGCCGACCTTTTTCAATTTAGATAAGTAATTGATTTTCAATGTATTAAATTCACTCAATTCGTTGGTATAAAGTTTGAATTCTTCTCTTTTATTTATCAATAAATTATGCTAAAGAAGTACAAAGTCGTTGCTTTGTTGCTGTTGTGTTGTTATGTAAATCTTTTTGGACAGCCGCCAGCTCCGAATCCACCGCAGACGCCTCCAATAACTATTACAATAGGAAATAAGGGGGATAAAGGAGACTTGTCCGTTGGGTTACAAATTCTCCTTGTGTTAACTGTGCTAACTCTTGCACCTTCCCTTTTTATAATGATGACTTGTTTCACAAGGATTATTGTTGTTCTGCACTTTTTACGGCAAGCACTTGGAACCCAAATGCAGCCACCAAACCAATTGTTAATAAGTTTATCCCTTTTCTTGACATTTTTTGTAATGCAACCAGTTATTAATAGAGCAAATAACGAAGGTTTGCAGCCATATCTTCGTGATGAAATAACTCAAGCACAAGCATTGGAAAACTTGGTTCAACCGTTTCGCGAATTTATGTTAAAGTTTACAAGAGAGGAAGACCTTGCTCTCTTTGTTAAACTTTCTGGTCAAGAAAAACCCAATCGTCCCGAAGACCTTTCGCTTTGGACTATTATTCCAGCTTATGCTTTGAGTGAACTGCGAATTGCATTTCAAATTGGTTTTCTGCTTTTTATACCTTTTTTGGTTTTGGATATGATTATAGCCAGCATCTTAATGTCGCTTGGTATGTTCTTGTTGCCACCCCAACTTGTTTCTTTGCCTCTTAAAATTTTGTTATTTGTTTTGGTTGATGGTTGGTATTTAGTTATTGATTCGCTTTTAAAGGGATTAATTGTTCAATAAAGGTAATATATGACAGACCAAATGGTTCTCGATATTGTTCGGGATTCATTTTATTATGTTTTGCTTATTAGTGGACCAATACTTTTGGTTTCTCTTGTCGTCGGGCTTTTAATTTCAATATTTCAAGCAGCAACAACTATTACAGAACAAACCTTAACCTTTGTGCCCAAAATTATTGCTGTCTTTGTAACTATTGTGCTTTTAGTTCCTTTTATAATTGAAAGAATTAAAACTTTTACTATTCAAATTTTTAATATGATTACATTAATTAAGTAAGAAATGATTCTAATCGAGTCGGTACTCGAAAAATATATTGAAAAGCTTATAATCACATTAATTGTGTTTATTAGAATTTCTGGAATTTTTTTGCTTGCACCTATGTTTAGGATGCAAGTAATACCCATTCAAGTGAAGATTTTTTTTGCTTTGGTTATTTCTTTTATGCTTGCTTCTACATTGAATTTGTCCGCAGATTTCGAGTTCGAGCCATTATCTTTAATTTTTTTAATCAACAGGGAGCTTATCGTTGGCTTATTTATTGGATTTATATTCAATCTTGTTTTCTGGGGAGCACGATACGCCGGCGGAATAATTGATTTTGAACTTGGTTTCCAAGCGGCAATGTTACTTGGTTTGCAAGAAGGCTCGCCTTCGTTGTTCGGACAACTTTTGGAGTTAATGATTTTGATGTTATTTCTCTTTTTAAATGGACATCACCATATTTTCGAAGCTTTGTACTATAGCTATGTATTTGTTCCTATTGGTGGAGGCTTTTTAACCGAGTTAACAATGACTGGCATTGGAAAATTTATTACTTCTGTAACGATAATTGCCTTAAAAATTTCTGCCCCAATTGTGGTTGCTGTGTTTCTTATCAATATCAGTCTTGCAATGCTTGCGCGTATGGCCCCGCAAACGAATATTTTTATCATAAGTTTTCCGTTAAAAATACTACTTTCGTTGATAATTTTTTTCGTTGCCGTTTCTTTTTTTGTCTTTGCAAGTAAAGAATTTTTGCTCATTTTCCAACGCGAAACTTTACTTCTATTGCAGACAATTTCGAGTTGACAAATGGCTGAAACACCAGAAGGAAGAGAGAAAACCGAACCAGCATCAGCGCGTCGAATTTCAGAAGCTCGACAAAGAGGACAAGTTGCAAAAAGTATAGATTTAACCACAGCAGTAATGATAATTTTGGGTGGTCTTGCAACCTTACTTTACGTTGATATCCTTACCAAACAGATACGGGATTTTTTTCATTTAAGCTTAGTTGACTCGTTTAATATCACCATTACCTCACAGGAAGTTTCTCGCCTTTTTCTGAACCTTTCGCTTTTCCTTGCACAAGTTGTTCTTCCTATTGCTGGTTTGATTTACATTTTAATTCTAATATCCGAAATTAGCCAGGTTGGATTCCACCTTGCTACAAAAAAGTTCACTAAAGGGTTAAATTTAAAAACGGTATTTAATCCCCTATCTGGGTTAAAGAGAATTTTGTTTTCTGGTCGGGCATATTTTGAGCTTCTAAAAAGTTTTTTGAAATTGGCTGTGCTCGGATGGGTTGTATATTCAGTTTTGGAAAAGTATATAGTTTCGGATATTTCTCTTGTTCAAAAACCAGTCTGGGAAATTCCATCGCTGATGTTTAAAGCAACTTTGGAATTAATTCTAAAGGTAGGAGCCATTTATGTTATAATTGCCGTAATAGATAGAATTTATCAAAAGTACCGATACAAAGAAGACTTAAAGATGACCAAGGAAGAAGTAAAGGAAGAAGGTCGTCAGTCTGAAGGCGACCCTATGGTTCGGTCCAGAATTCGAGGTTTGATGCGACAGAGATTAAGAAAAATAATTCAAAAAAACATTCAAAAAAGGGCGGATGTTGTTATCACCAATCCGACACACTTTGCAGTAGCTCTTGAATATAAACCATATAAAATGAATGCTCCGGTTGTAGTAGCAAAAGGGGTCGACTTTATGGCTCTCAAGATAAGGGAACTTGCAGAAGAATATAATGTTCCAGTTGTAGAAGAACCACCGCTTGCACAAGCTTTATATTATTCTGTCGAAATCGAAGAACAAATTCCAGAGTTCCTTTTTAAAGCGGTAGCACAAGTTCTTGCTTACATTTATTATGTAAAACAGAAAAGAAATTAACGAGGCATAAATATGGGAAAAATAGAAGAATACATTCAAAGAAATTTAGGTAGAAATTTCCTTGGGAAGGGACTGTTATATTTACTTCATAATAAGGACATCCTGTTAGCATTAGGAATTTTGCTTATCATAGGTTTGCTTGTTATTCCTATTCCTCCACTTCTAATTGATTTACTTTTGGCGATGAATTTATCACTTGCCGTTTTGATACTTTTAGTCTCTTTATATCTGCGAAACCCATTGGAATTTTCAGCATTTCCTACCGTATTGTTAGTTACGACAATGTTCCGATTAGGCTTAAATGTCGCTACAACAAGGCTGATACTAACGGAGGCCTATGCTGGCGAGATTATATTGTCATTTGGAACTTTTGTAATTCGTGGGAATTATGTGGTTGGGTTGATAATCTTTATAATTTTGATGGTCATAAACTTCATAGTCATCATAAAAGGTTCGTCTCGAATTGCTGAAGTAGCTGCACGTTTTACGTTGGATGCTTTGCCAGGTAAACAAATGAGTATAGATGCTGACTTGAATGCAGGGTATATTGACGAAGCAGAAGCAAGAATCCGAAGGCAAAATTTATCGAAAGAGGCAGATTTCTACGGTGCTATGGATGGTGCGGCGAAATTTATTCGCGGAGATGCAATTGCTGGGATTGTCATAACACTTGTAAATATCATAGGTGGGTTTGCTATTGGAATTGCACAAAGGGGTATGTCGATAGGCGATGCCCTTTCGACTTATACAATTTTGACAATTGGGGATGGATTAGTAACTCAAATTCCATCGCTTCTGATTTCCGTAGCTGCTGGATTTGTTGTAACTCGCTCTGCTTCTTCCGATAAATTAGACATAGAACTCGAATCGCAAATTACTGGTAAACCTACGGCAATGTATCTTGCTTCTTTTGCAATGCTGATTTTAGCTTTGATACCTGGATTCCCGACTTTGCCATTTATGGTTTTGAGTATTATTACTGGGGTTTTGGCATATTTAAGATTTCGGCAATTTAGATTGCAAGAAGAAGAAAGAATTCGCAAGGAAATGGTTCAAGTAGAAGTCGTTCCAAAGCCAGAAGAAGCCCCAGTTGAAGAATTACTGAAAGTTGACCCCGTTGAGCTGGAATTAGGTTATAATTTGATACCTTTAGTAGATGAAACCCAAGGTGGCGATGTTTTTAAAAGAATAACAAATGTAAGAAAACAGCTTGCTTTGGAATTAGGGATAATCCTTCCACCAGTTCGGGTAAGAGATAATTTACAACTCGAACCAGAAGAATATTTAATAAGAATTCGTGGGATAGAGGTTGCAAGAAATTCTTTGCAACCTGGTATGCTTTTGGCTTTAAATCCAGGTACGGGAGAAGGAGAATTGCCTGGTATTAAAGTTATAGAGCCAGTTTTTGGTTTGCCAGCTACCTGGATTTCTTATGCTGAACGTGAAAATGCTGAATTGCGTGGTTTCCCAGTTGTCGAAGCTACCACAGTTTTGATTACACACTTAACGGAAGTTCTTAAAAGAAATGCTCATAAGTTATTGACACGCCAGGATGTTAAAAGATTGATTGAAAATTTGCAACAAGACTATCCAGCATTAGTAGAAGAAATTACCCCAGAAACTCTTCCACTTTCAATTATACAAAGAGTCCTACAAAATTTGTTAAGAGAAGGAATTCCAATAAAAGATTTGCCAGTTATTTTAGAATCTTTGTTGGAATATTATAAAGTTACTAAGAATGTAGATGTTTTGACTGAATATGTTCGACATAATTTATCTGAAACTATAAGGAAATTGTACCAAGACCAAAGCGGTGTTATTCACGCTGTTTCTCTCAGTCCCGACCTTGAACAGATGATTTCGAATGTCTTGCAATCGAGCACTCAAGCTGGAACCATCGACACTCTTGGTTTGTCGGCAGAAACTATTAAATCCATTCAAGATTCATTGTCGAATGCTATTGAAGAATTGAGTCTTATGGGTTATGCACCTATTGTTATTTGTTCGGCACAAATAAGACCGTATTTTTATAGGATGATACGCTCGCAATTTCCAAATGTTAGTGTCATAAGTTACACCGAGTTACCGCCCGATACTGAAATTGATTTAGTTGCAACAGTATCAGTATAACTACTTATTTTTTTGAATGATTGAATATCCGAACTTTGTGAAAGTGAAATATTAACCGTTTATGAAAGATTATTATAAAATTCTTGGAATTAAAAGAACTGCAACTCAAGAGGAAATTAAGCAAGCCTTTTACCGACTTGCCAAGCTTTATCACCCCGATAAAGCAAATTGTAGCCAATTTAATTCTGAGATGTTTTATGATATTAACGAAGCTTATCAAACTCTTAGCAAGTTGGATAGTCGATTGCGGTATAGTTTAGAGTATGAAAAATACTTAAAATCGAAGAAGAATGGTGGACGAAAAACTTAGTGAATTTTCGCAATTAAACTTAAATGGTCGGGGCGGCAGGACTTGAACCTGCGACCTTCTGCTCCCAAAACAGACGCGCTAGCCACCTGCGCTACGCCCCGTCGAATTACAAAATTGCCAATTTTTTTTGAATTAATCAAATTTCTACATTTTTTTGTACTTTTCGTCTTTATTTTTTTGGAAATTTTATAAGTCTATGTTGCTTTATCCAGTAGATAAAAAGGAAAAATCTATAGTTCTACCAAAGTATGGGAAGTCGATTGATAAGGACTTCGACTCGTTTATTCAATTTTGTTCACATTTTGCCGAAACTCCCGATATCAGCCTTTTGAAAAGAGCCTACGATTTCAATGTACGAGCCAATCATAATCTTTTGAGAAAGTCGGGCGACCCATACTACATCCATCCCCTTGAAGTCGCAACAATTGTAGTTAAGAACATAGGTTACGACAATATTATGGTTGCTTCGGCATTACTGCACGATGTTTTAGGGAAGAATAATTTATTTTCAATCGAAGACATAAGGTCTGAATTTGGAGATACAATTGCCGAAATTGTTCAAAACATCGATAGAATAACATACTTTGAAAATAATGAAATTGGTGAAATTGAATATTACCGACGACTTTTGCTTTCTTTATTTACCGATGTAAGGATTATTTTTATAAAGATTTCAGATAGGTTATATGAAATGAGGAATATTTTTTATGAAATGCCCGAAACACAAAGTAAGCTGGCAGAAGACACCTTGCAAATTTATGCACCACTAGCCGATAGATTTGGTCTTGCCCCAATCAAGAGTGAACTCGAAGATATTTCTTTCAGAGTTCTCGACAGAAAGAATTACGAATACGTTGTCAAAGAATTGAAAATGAGCAAAGGGTTAAGAGAAAACTACTTGAAAGAGATTTCGAATTCGATTGTGGATGTTTTAAAAAGAATGCAAGTTTTAAACGATAATAACATTAGTTTTGAGGTTCACGGTCGAGTTAAGCATATTTATTCAATTTATCACAAATCCTTGCTTCGTCAAAAGCCAATTAGTGAACTTTATGATTTGTTCGGGTTGAGAATTATTATTGATACTGACAATCCTATGATATGTTATGAAGTGATGAATAGCATTTCTTATCTTTTCCCCCGAATCGAAGGAACTTATAAGGATTACATAAAAAATCCGAAGCCGAATGGCTATCAATCTTTACATTGTGCCTTTCTTTGGGAAAATAAGCAAAAATTCGAAGTACAGATACGAACCCGAGATATGCATATTCTCTCGGAAAAAGGATTAACTGCTCACTATAAGTATAAGTCTGGGTTTGTTCCAGCGGATTCTGTACTTGAAAGTGCAGAAATTGAAAATTGGATGAATGAAGTTAGAAAAATTTTAGAGCAAGCAAATGAAGTTCCAACCGAAAAGCTTTTCGAATCCTTCAAATATGGAGTGTTTACCGAAGAAATTTACGTTGTTACTCCCCGAAACGAAGTGAAGATATTGCCAAAGGGGTCGAGTTTGCTCGATTTTGCTTATCTTATCCATACAGACTTGGGCTTGCATTGTTTGGCTGGAAAAGTAAACGGAAGGATAAAACCTTTAAGCTACCAATTACAAAATGGAGATGTTGTCGAAATAATTACTTCCGAAAATACTGAACCAGATTATTCACATTTAAATATTGTTCAGACGAGCAAAGCAAGAAATGCAATAGAAAAATACTTAAAACTTAAAGAAAAAAAGTTGGTTTTAAGTGGGAAAGATATTGTTAATTCTTTAATCAGGTCGAGCAATCTTCATTTCTCGAAGGACAAGCTAATTGAACTTACAAGCAGTTTCTTGGGTTTCGCCAACTTAAAGGATTTTTATATTGCACTAACACGAGATAAGGACTGGCAGGAAATTTTAACCCGTCTTTTTTCGCGTTTAAAAAAAGTCTCTGAACTCCCAAAAAAGAAAGATTTGATAAAAGAATTGGGTTTGGAAAAGGAGCTCCTTTTAAAAAATAAAACGGTAGATAAAATTTTGCAGTTATACAAAGATAACCTTGTTATGGCAAATTGCTGTTTACCAGTACCCGGAGATGAAGCAATATTTTACATTCATAATAACACTGGAATTGTTCACAGAAAGAATTGCCCCGTTTTTTTGGATAAGTTTCTAAAAGAGGACATTGTCTATTTCAATTTTAAATGGGAGTTGATTGAAACGGGAAGGTTCGAAACAAGAATAATTGTCTCTGCAAATGATAGGGCAAAGTTATACGAAGCTTTTGAGAAGTATTTTAATAAAATATCTTCCTCCAAAATTTATTTTGTTGGAATACGAAACCAAACAAGTTCAAACGAAGATTTTTCTGTTTTTGTTACTGTTTCGGTGAGACATAAAGAGGAAGTCGATGAACTCTTGAATTTTTTGATAGCTGAACTTGGACTAAATGCAAAAAGATATGAAGCTTATTCTTCACGAGTTTAATAAAATGTGTAAAAGTAACGGTAGGTAATTTTTTCGCTAAAATCTGGAATTTCGTGTACTTCTTTTGTAATTAATCCATTATTATTATAGTAATATGCGATTTTGATTTCTCTGTTTTGCAAAGGATAGATAATTATTTTATTGATTACCTTATTGGAAAAGTTATAAGAAAATTCTTCGATAGTATGTGGTTTTTCTAAATTGTTCACAGTTTTAAGTATTTTTCGTAATTTCCCACCTGCACCATAAATATATTGAAAGGAAACAATATAGCTTGTGTCGAAAGTTGGTAAAATTTCTCGTTGGATTAATATATTACCTAAGGAATCGTAATCAAATTCAATTATTTTCGAAGTATCTCCATTTGCTGAAATTTGAAGCGATTTGATAATATTTCGGCTTTTGTTGTAGAAATTTTGTAGAATGACGACAGAATCGACATTATTTTTTGTATTGAAATATTTTACGATTTCAACAGAATAAAACGGATTGTGGTAGGTAAGTTGATGATGTTCAATTAATCCATCGTCGTGATAATAAATAAAGTTTGTTAAAAACCCATTAATGTCGTATTCTTTGTAATAGATTATCTTTTGGTTCTGTTCCTTCGCGTCAAGTAGGTATTTAGTTATTGTGTGGATTTTAAGATTACCATCATTAAGAAAGTTTTCTTCGCAAGCAATTAAAAATACGGATATTAATAGGATAAGTTTTTTCAATTTTAACTTAAAGAATATAAAAAAGCAAATTAAAGAAATTCTTTGTATTCTAAAATAGATTTTTTTTCTTTTAGTAGATTAAGTAAATCCGAGTAACAAGGAACTTGCGAAAGAATTTGTTCGTTGCCAAATATCAAAAGAAATTCTTTTGCACGAGACAATGCAACATTTAGTTTTCTGTCGAATATTTTCCCATTTTCATTTTTTGAAAAACTTGCTGTTTGTCGGAGTAATCGAGTTGTATTATATGGTAATGAAATTATTATTATTTCTCGTTCGGAGCCTTGAAACCTTTCAACAGTATCGATTGTGATATCGCTGCGTAAGTTATCGGGTAGGCTCTCGTAAATGTTATGGTTTTGAAGGCGAAAAGGCGAGATAATTCCAAAAATGTTCCAGTCGAAAATCTCTGTAAATCTATTGCAAATGTATTGAAATAAGTTTCCAATTATTTTTGAATGGTAAAAATTGATTTTGCTCTGTTTATCAACTGGTGTGTTGATAAAAAGAACCCTTCGGGGCATTTGAATGTTGAAAAATTCTGAAATTGCAAGTATGATTTCGTCAATTTTGGGCTTAGAAATTTTTTGGGTTACCGTTTTTAATTTGTCATTATATATAAGTTTACTTACCAATTCAGCTATTTCTGGATGCATTCTTGTTTGAAAATTCAAAAGGCCATAGCCGTCGTTCCATCCATATTTTTGCATTTTCTTTAAAAGAAATTCAAAATATGATACCGAAAGGTCTTCGATATCGAAGGTAGCTAGCTCTTTTATTTTAACTTTTCTTGAATTTCCTTCTTGAAGGATAACTGCTGGAAGTTGTTTTTCGTCGCCGATTAAAATGAATTTTTCTACTTCACATAAAATACTCGAAATATATGGAAAAATCAATTGCGACGCTTCGTCGATGATTGCGATATCGAACTTTATTAAGTCGAAAATTTCTGGATTTGTTAAGTAAAATGCAGATGTTCCTAAAACAATCCTTGCTTCTTTGATTTTGTTTTCGATGTAGTCTAAATCTTGTTCTTCGGCAAGATAAGAAATCATATTCTCTTTGAAATCCGAAGACTCCTTGTTTCCGAGCCTAATAAAATAGTCGTCGAACTTGTCTTCGCGTAAAAGCTCTACGATTTCGTCGATAGCACGATTAGTGTATGCGGTAACGAGAACTTTGTAATTTGTCTCGAATACATAATATCGAAGCAAGTTTCTGATGATGATGCGAGTTTTACCAGTTCCCGGTGGTCCTTGAATAAGATAGTATGGAAAGGACGAAATTGCGTTTGTAAGTGTCTCCTTGTATCCATCTGCAATGTACTTTTCTGGCAGAGGTGTATTTTTCTTCGTTGGAGGAAATTCTCCTAATATGTTTCTTTTCTTTTCTTCGGAAACTAAGAGAAATTTAAAAATTGATTGGAAAAGATTTCTCGAAGTGGACTCAAGGTAGTCCCCTTCCAGAAACCATTTGTTTTTGTCATTTTCGAATTCTTTCGTTTTTAATTTGTTTCTTAAAGATACTACGACATATTCTTTATCGATAGATTTAATCGTTCCTTTTATCATTAGTGCGGACAATGGATTTAAAAACATTGAATGTGTGTATATAACAACTGGGTCTCCTTTTCTCAATGAGCATAACTTGTTGGTTGTTTCTGTTTTTTTGAAACAAAGGTGGAGCTTTTCGTAACTGGAAAGTTCTTGGATGAGAATTAAATCATTGAGCAAATTTTGTTGTTCTACTTTTTCTTCTATGGATTTTGCCCATAAATCTGATTGCGTATGGTTAGAGTTCGAAAAGTTTTCCCCAGTTTTAGCAAGTCTAATTTCATTTAATATGAAGGAAACATAACTGAAAAGAAATGGGCTAACCTCATGGGATAAATTCAATAAGTTCGAGTTTGAAATGTTGCTGAATGTGGAGTTATTAACTTTTTCCTTCAAAATTTTTTCTATTGTTTTGAAAATCGAGTAATTTCTTTTAGCAATTTGACTTTCAAGAAGGTGAATCCAATTTCTCACTTTGATAAATTCTTTTTTTAAATTTATATCGTTACTTGCTTCCCTTAAAGGTTTTTCGATATCAGAAGAATATAAAATCATCGACGAGCCTTTTCGACCTGGGAAAGCGGAATCTAACAAAAGGTTGTATCCAGTAGCCTGTGCATAGTGCGATTGCCACATTGGCAGATAGAAAGAAGTTTTATCGCTTAATACAAAATGTAAGTTTGAATTTGGAGCTTTACCCGACTTTAATTCGATTATGGTTTTGTAGTTTTTGTCTAATTCATTTTCCAAGAGTATATCCATACGGCCCAGTAACCCATAGACTGCTGAAAAAATGGTGGGCTCTATTTGGATTTTGTATCGGGCTAAATTTTTGGTTATTTTTTTTAGATTATCATAGTGTTGTTGTGTTTGTTTTTGTAGTTCTTCTTTCAAATTGGGATAATTTTTTTTTAGTGCCAAAAAGGGGAGTATTTTACTTCTTATAGTTTTTTCAATTATTTTTCCTAATGGAATTTCGGGGTCGACAATGAGTTCATCGAAAATACTGTTTACTACAACTCCGAGTAGCATAGAAAATGATAAAGGCTGGGGGAAGAATTTTCTTATGAAATATGAATATACATTCGCCGATTTTGATTCGAAGCAAGATGCGATGTCTGTAATGTCGTATAAATAATTTGGTTCAACCACGATTATCGAGCTATGTATTGTTGAATAAAGATTTTCGCCTAAATGTCTAAGATTGATGCAAGTTATTTCAGTCCCAGTTTTAAGGAGCTTTGGAATTTCGGTCCAGTTGTACGAGCAATCAATTTTAACTTCCTTGTCGAAATTATAACAGACAATAATATTCTCTTCTGGAAATGTTTTGTCTATGACAATATTTGGGAAAAAGAATAGATTTTCGTCTTCAACGAAATAATTGTAGTAATTCTCGATTCTCAGATATTCATCATTTGTTTCGCTACTTAATTGTACAATATGTATTTTATAGAAAAAGGATAGAATTTCTCCCAGTTTATCAAATATGAAAGAAATTTCTTGTTTTGTAAGAGTAGAGCCTTTTCTTGAAAAGATTTTTTGAAGGAAAAGAAAGTTTGCTTTTATATTGTTTGGCAATGCATTGTTGTTAATAATGGAATAAATTCTTGAATAGTTGTTCGGAAAAAATTGGGAAAAATTGTCAGTTTGAATTGAAAGAAACTGAATGAAAATTTCTTTTAACCTTTTAAGTAATTTGGAAGAATTACTTTCGTTTTCCTCTGTATTGATAATTAAATTTTTTATTTCGAGAAATTCATCTATAAGAAACGAAGGTTCGGACATTTAAAAGTTGGTTTTTATGTCTTTTAAACGAAGTTGAAAAACGGTTTGATTCCCAGAGCTAAGTTCTTCCAAATTAAAGACCATCGAAAAAGGTTTCCCCGAGCTAATGATTTTCACCTTGTCGCCAAGATTTTGACCAATAGCATCAATTTCAAAAAACATATTTGCTCCATTAATATTAACAGGCTGGATTGCGCGAAACTTTATATTATTTCCGCTAAGGAATTTGACTCCGTTTTTAGGGAGAATATTGCGGGCAAGGAACAAAGGTCGGTTATTTTCGAACCCAAATGGAGCGAACTTTTGGAGAAGTTGAAAAAATCGGGGTGAAAGCTCCGAAAGGTTAATTTCGGCATCGATAAGTAGCTCTGGTTGGAGCATTTCAGGAGTAATGTATTGGTGTGAGACTTTGTCGAAACATTCTACGAAGGCATCTAAGTTTTCGGGTTTTAAAGAAAGACCCGCTGCGTGCTTATGACCTCCAAACTCTTCGAGTAGGTGGGAGCATTTTTTCAAAGCTGAATGTATATCGAAATTAATTATACTGCGAGCAGAACCTTTGACAAAGTTATACATCGAAGTAAGAAGTATTGTTGGGAGATGGTATTTATCGACAAGTCGAGATGCTACGATACCAATTACGCCAGAGTGCCAATTTTCCTTATGCAAAATAATACATCTTCGCGGTTGTTTGGCGAGGAAATCTTCGGCAAGTGGAATTGCTTCCTCGAAAGTCTTTTCGTCGTAATATCGTCGCATACGATTATCTTGTTCTAATTGTTGAGCCATTTGGAATGCTGCAATTTCGTCGCTTTGTATCATCATATCGACTGAACGCATAGCATCGCCCAATCTGCCAGCAGCATTGATTAGTGGGGCAATTGAATAAATTATGTTTGTAGAAGTCAAATTGCCAAGTTTTGAATTTGTGCAATAAATTAAACCTTTTATACCAGGGCGTGGATTTTCGTTTAATTTTTTTAGTCCGAAAAATGATAAAGTTCGATTTTCATCAACCAGAGGAACCATATCGGCAGCCGAAGCTAATGCAACGTAATCCAAATACTCGAATGCTTTCTCTTCGATATTAAGTCGTTGTGAAATTGCTTGGACAAGTTTAAAGGCAACTCCGCAAGCAGCAAGGCTTTTGAATGGATATTCACAATCGGGTAATAGTGGGTCCAGGATTGCATAAGCGTTAGGCAATTCTTCGCCAGGTTCGTGGTGGTCGCAAATTATTATGTCTATTCCTATTTTTTGGGCATAGTTTATTGCGTCGATACTTGTTATACCAACGTCGACTGTAATTATTAGATTGACTCTATTTTCCTTCATTTTTTCAATTGTTGGGACAATGATTCCATACCCTTCTTGAAATCTATCGGGTATGTGATAGACGACATTGCCTCCGATGGAACGAAGGAATTGGACAAGCATAGCAGTACTTGTGGTACCATCGACGTCGTAGTCTCCGTGAATACAAATTAACTCATTATCTCGTATTGCCTTCAAAATTCTATCAACTGCCTTGTCCATATCCTTTATTAGGAATGGGTTGTAGAGGTCAGTTAGCGAAGGATTAAAAAAAGATTCTATCAACTTGCTATTGTTGATACCACGAGCGATTAATACTCGTGCAATTCCTCTTGGAATTTTATGAGAGGAGACAAGATAGTTTATGGACGAATCGTCTGGTTCGCCACGAAATCTCCAAATAAAATCCGACATATTTTTCCTCGTTTATTCATAGTTATTACAAAATTATATTGTTTATTCATAAAAACCAAATTTTTGTTAAATTTTTTTGACACTGTCAATTTTTTTACACACTTTTGTAATTTTTAAAAGTAGTTCTGTATTATGAATGAATTTTTTCCCGATAGCGAAAACTTTAAGGAAAGAAATCCAAGGAGCTCTAAAACAAAAAAAAGAGTTTTGTTAAAGCAAAAAAGGTCTAAATCGGAAAATGAGAAGGAAGGTTATGTGATAACCATTAAGGGTAGATTTTGTTTCGTATATCCTAACGATGGCTTTTCGAAAGACTTAGTTAAGTGTGTTGTTTCCGGTAGCTTAAATGTGGAGCATTCTCAAAGAACACTTGTTGCAGTTGGAGATAGAGTTGGTTATATTCCCCCTTCTTCAAGCGAAGGGAATAAATCTCTTGGAAGAATTATTAATGTAGCCGAGAGGGAAACTTTTTTACTTCGACGTTCTATTGTTGGTAATTTCGAGGACGTTCTTGGAGTTAATATGAACCAAGTGATGGTTCTTGTTTCGGCAAGTGAACCGAGTTATAATTTCTTAACAATAGATAAAGTTCTTGTTGCTGTAGAATTTGGCGGGGCAGAGCCTTTTATTTGTGTTAATAAAATTGACATTGCCGATTTTAGTGTAATTTCCAAGGATTTTGAAGTTTACCGCCAGCTTGGTTACGACGTTTTCTTTATTTCTGCAAGAGAAAAGATTGGGTTAGACCAGATATCGGAGAAGTTGAAGAACCAAACAACACTTTTTGTGGGAGTTTCTGGGGTCGGTAAATCTACTCTTGTTAATGCATTGTTTGGAACTAATGTGCAAAAGGTCGGAACACTGAGAAAAAATCTCCTTGGGAGGCATACAACAACTTCATCTCGAATGTTGTTTTTAGAGGAAAATACAAAAATCATTGATTCGCCCGGATTTAGGGAGTTCAATTTAATTGGAATTGGAAAAGATGACTTGCAGTTCTATTTTAGAGAATTTGAGAAATACTTTCAAAAATGTAAATACCAACCTTGCACTCACACACACGAACCAAGATGTGCTGTTAAAAGGGCAGTCGAAAGAGGGAAAATATCACAACGGAGGTATTTTTCCTATCTTTCAATATTGCAAAACTTTTAGTTTTTTCTTAAATTTCTAATGTTAAAATGGTCGATTATGAAAACTTTAAATAGAGTTTTAACCATATTTTTTTTCTTTCTAACTTTCTTAAATCTATCTTTTGCCCAGCGTTGGGAAAAAATTCAAAACATTCCAAGCCCGTATGCAAATAATTACTGGCTTGATGTTTTTTTTCATCCTTCGAATTCAAATTACGGATGGGTTTGCGGTTTCAATGGTATGGTTGCTTATACGACCGATGGAGGAAACTCTTGGCGAGGTTCAACAATTGCTAATGCATATCACCTCGAAAGTATACACTTTCCAAGTCTTCGTGTTGGTTATTGCTCTGGTGTTGATGGAATATTTAAATCAACAGATGGAGGAGCGACTTGGTTCGATATAACTCCCGTAGGTGCCCGGGATACAACTTTTTTTTGGGGTTGCTATTTTCTTAACGAACGCTATGGAGTTTTAGTTGGGGATGGTTGTGGCGCTGACCGCCGTCAGCATTTTTGGTTGACGACTGATGGGGGCAATTCTTGGAGTGTTTTCTTGGGCAACGAAGATAATTCGGGGTTGACAGATGCTATGCTTTATCCAAATGGCTCGGGGTTCGCAAGCAGTAGCGGGAAAATTTGGATAACCTCCGATAGTGGTAGAACTTGGCAGGTTTTTTCGAATGTTGGTCCTAATCTTTGGCAAGAAGAAATAACAAATTTTAATTCTTCTTTTCTGGTACCTTACTCTGGGGTTTCTTGCACGGGTGGTGGAAATGATGGAGGTATGCGGTTTTCGACAAATAATGGTACAACTTGGAGTAGCTATCGTACTGGGGTTCCTATGTTTGGCACTTTCCTTCTTGGAAACCAAACTGGCTGGGCTTGTGGTTATTCTCGGGAGGTTTACTACACGTCTAATGGTGGACAAACTTGGGCGAAGTTTAATTGTGGAATAGAAAATTCTCATCTCGACGACTTGTGGTTTATTGATGAAAATCGTGGGTGGGTAGTAGGGCAAGGAATCTACAGGCTTGCAAAGCCAATGTCGAAAATAAGTAAAAGGGTAGTTGACTTTGGTCGTGTTTGTTTAGGGCAAAAAAAGTTCGACACTATCTGGGTTGGTAACATAAACTTCAACGATACTCATATAAGATTGAATTTAAGCGGTTCTTCCGATTTTCAAATCGTTACTCCTGGGACTTCTGCTTATATTCAATCTTGCGATTCGATATTCATAGTGGTTTCTTTTGCTCCTCAATCTTCTGGTTCTAAAACGGGAAATTTAAATATTACCTTTTCTTTTCAAGACCAAGTTTCTATAAACCTTTTTGGCGAGGGAGTATCTTCGAGTTCAAGGCTGAAAGATAGTATTATCGTGTTGGATAATTGTAAAGCTGGATTGACATATCAGCTGAATAGCGAAATTTTGGTGGACAACAACGGAGAGGTTATTTCACGAGTTACTTTAGAAAGAGGTGGGTTAGGTTTTCGTTTAGTAACCCCACTGCCCAAAACTTTATACGCTTCAGGTGGTAATTTTTTGACTTTTGAAGTTACTCCGAGGGACACAGGTTGGTTCGAGGCTGTTTATCGAATGAGATTCGAACCTTGCGAGCACGATAAGTTGCTTCGTATTCGCGTTTATTCACGTTCGCCAATCATTTCAACTGATTCGGCAATTAATCTTGATTTTTACTGCAAGACTGGTAAAATTAAAATCCCTTTTCGAAATTTTGGCAACGATACTCTTTTCTTTAGAAAGCTTTCTTTTAGTTCACAACAAAATAGAATTAACTTAATTGGATGGTCTTCTGGCAGAAGCTTGTTAGGAAATTTTATTCTGCCATTCCAAACCGATACCTTGATTATTGAAATTGATTCTAATTTTACAGGACAAATAAATACTATTCTTTTTGTTGAAAATAACGACTTGACTTCTGCAAGAGGTCAAAAAAATGTTATTCAAATTCGAATTAATATTCGGCAGTTTCGTTCCAATGTTTCTTTCGAACCAATTTTCATTGATTTTGGAAAAATTTGTCTTGGCGATACCATTTGTAAAAATGTCTTAATTAAAAATATTGGAAATCTTTCCGAAGTTGTTACAAAAGTTTTTAGTAAAGGGTTTGTATCGATTAAGAAAGTATTTCCTTTTTCGATTATGGAAAACGATAGTCTGCGAATTGATTTATGTTTTGCCCCAAAAAAAACTGGGAAATTCGTAGATACCCTAATTTTTAGTACCTTGAATTGCAACGATACATTTAAAGTTGTTTGTATAGGTGAAGCAATTGTTCAAACCGTTGTTGTAAATCCGAATTTTTTAAATCTTCGTTTCTTCCAGGGTCAAACGACTGACAAAATAATTAACTTACTTAATTTGAATGATGATTCTTTGGAAATAATCAAAATCGAGCTCGATAGTGGTATTCAAGATGTTGTGAGTCGTGTAGCTTATGATAAGAAATATGTAATTTTCGGAGATTCTACGATTGTCAGCATCCAATTTCAGGGAAAATTCAAGGGCAAATTTAAAGGTTCGATAACAATTTCTCTATCTGGAACTTGCGATACTTTAATCAGAATTCCGATTTTCATTGAAATTGTTGATAAAGATATCGTCGTCGAGCCCTTAGTAATTGATTTTGGCAAAATATTTTGCACACCTACTAAAAAAGCAAGGACTGTGGTATTAAGTAATAGAACAGAGTTTCAAGATACAATAAAAAATGTAAAACTAATTCAAAGCTCAAATAATTTTCTTTTGAAAGGTTTGCCCAACTTTCCTTTTATTATCAATAGTTACGATTCATTGATTATTGATGTTTCTTATTTTCCCAACCAAATAGGAGAAGATACTGCACTTGTTGTTTTTGAATTCGAGGATACAACTCGAAATGTAATATGTAAAGTTTTTGGGTTCTATGGTTTCTCTCGTTTAAAAACCGAGGTTAATAGATACTCTTTCGGGGAATTTGAATATTGCGTAAACCCAAATAATTTTCAAAATAAAATCTTTAACTTGGGCAATTATTCAGATAGTATTTTCCTTCGCAAACCTTTTAGTAACACTTTTTTTAAACTTCATTTAACAAGGTTTAGTATTGGACCGAACGACAGCGTCGAATTTTATATTTCCTTTACACCCCCATTGTATGAAGGAATTTACATCGATACCTTGATTGTTGGTTTTCGAAATTGCTTGCAGTTCGATACAATCGTCGTGTCGGGTATAGTTGTTGCCCCAGATTTCGTTGTGAATCCCTCGATTATTAATTTGGGGACTTTGTGGAAAAATGAAAGTAAATCTGGACAAGTTACAATAATAAATAAATGGACAAAAGATTTTAGGGTAATCCTCTTTCGTCAAAATGTATCAGTGAATATTGCTTTCAACGCAAATTTTGATGAAGATGTTAAAGTAGGGCAAAGCAAGACATTTGACTTCCTTGTGCAAGCAAAGCAAACTGGCGAATTTTCCGATACTATTTGCTTTAAAATTTTAACCGAATGTGAGTATTCGAGATGTATTGTGATTCAATATTCTATACCGAAGGAAGAATACAATTTAACCTTTAAGATAGGGCGTTATTTTGCCAAACCAAATGATGAGATAGAAGTTAAATTAGAAAATATAACACCTTCGCCCAGATTGAATTTAGATAGTTTTGTGATTTCAGTAGAATTCGATAAATGGCTTTTTAGTCCTTATGAATGTAGGCTCGATGGCAAGAAAATTTCATTTAAAAAGGATTTTGGGAAAATTCATTTTGAACTTGCTGGAACCGAAATCGAAAAATTTATCCAAAATGGCAAGTTTATTTCCATCTTTGGTAAAGTTCTTTATTCTTATCCCGACTCAACTATTTTAAATATTACTGAACCTAATTGGTATCCACCAAAAGAGATAAATTGTAATTTGATTAATGGTCTTTTGAAAGTATTTCCAATTTGTCCCCCTTTGGGGAGTTTAAAATTGGAATTCCTTCCAACATTTAAAATTGTCTCGTTGCTGTATAAAGAAACCGGGGTTGAAATAGTTTTGAATTCCAATTCAAATCAAACAATATTAATCGAGCAGTATGATTTATTAGGTAACTTTGTTGAAAGGTTTGAGTATCAAGCATACGAAGGGGATAACTATATTTATCCAGAGAGAATTTTCAATAAAAAAAGGAGCGAAGTCCTACTCATTTTTTCAAATATGTATAGTCGAAGGATTGTATTTATCCCACTCTTTTGATGTTATGGCGAAATTTTATGTTGGAACATCGGGTTGGTCTTTTCACAATTGGGTTGGTAAATTATATCCTAATGGTCTTCCTCAAAATAAATGGCTTAATTATTATAGCCAGTTCCTTAATTGTGTGGAGGTGAATTCTACCTTTTATCGATTGTTTAAAGAAAGTACATATAAAAACTGGGTTAAATCTGTTCCCGACGAGTTTCTATTTATTGTCAAAGTACCAAAAGAAATTACTCATATAAAGAAACTTATTAATGTAAAGAAAGAAATAGAGGAATTTCTTTATAACATTATGCCATTGAAAAGTAAGCTGGGCATTGTTTTGCTCCAACTTCCTCCTTCATTCGATTCAAGTCTAAAAGTTTTTGAAGAAACTCTTGATTTTCTCCGGGAGAAAGTAGAAGTCGCCGTTGAATTTCGCAACAATTTTGCATATGCAAATGAAGTAATAAATTTATTGATTGAACACAAATGTTGTTACGTTAACCCCGATTCACCCCGATTTAAACTTCCGCACTTTGCAACTAATGATGTACTGTATTACCGACTACACGGTAGACTTTCTCTTCATAAATCTGCTTATTCTGATAATGAATTGAGCGAAATAGTCGATTTTATCAAGTCAATTGAAAACAGAATTCGTATTGCGTTTATTATTTTTAATAATGGCGTATATGGGCATTCAATAACAAATGCTTTTAAAGTTATGGACTATCTTGGAATAAGCAGAAAAACGAACCCCGATGGTGGTACCAATAGGAAAATGGAATTGTTCTAATTTTTTTACCAAAGACCATTAAGATTTTATTATATTAATTTATATATTTCCATATTTCTGATTTTTCAGTCCCGAGGATTAAAATATTTTTTATTTTTTTTCTTTTCCTTTTTCAAACTTTTAGTCTAACTTTTCTGAAGTGCTGTTTCTTATTAAGTCTTTGCTAAAGTTAATTTGTTTGCAATTAAACCCATAAGAATTGTTGAAAAGGGATATGATAGCCAAATAAATCGCCCATCTGTATATGCGGAAAATAAAGAGTATATAAAAATTGAGTAAGAAATTATTATTCCTGCTGTCATTGAAAAAATAATTGCTTTGTCGTTGGTATCTAAATTTGATAGTTTGCTGGTTTTGAGTTGTGCAATGAATTTCTTTGCTATGAAAAGCAAAATAAAGATAGGAATAGAACTCAGCAGAAAAGTCAAGTATGTTCGGATTCGAAATATGTTTTGATAAAGAACCTCCAAACTTGGCAACCAGAGATAACTCGATTTTGTGTTGTAGAATAATATTATTTTCAATAAAACGAAACCAATTAAATATGATGCTATTATAAAAAGAATTTTTTTGTAAGACTTTTCAGAAATGAAGAGATATAAGACAGATACAATTACCAAAATAAAAATCGTTTCCTTGACGAAAACTCCAAAGAAAATTAATATTGCCAAGCTCGATATTTTTTTGTTGATAAGGAAATAAATTCCAACCATATAGAAAGCAATAAGTATGGAGTCGATGAAGCCAATGGTTCCATAATAGAAAACCGGAAAAGAAACAATATGGACAGCCGATATCAAAATAGGATTAAAGTTTACAAGGTTTAAATCGATTAAAGTTTTGTATGAAAAACAAAAGCCAACTAACAAGCACAATAGGTTGATTAAGTTCAAGGAAATTCCGGGTGAGAAAGGCAAAAATGAAGCAAGCAAGCTTGGCAAAATTCGGGAATTATAAGGTGGTTTTACTTGGTCGAGTGATTTTTTTTCTTTGAACACTTCGACCAGTTTGTAATAATGGACTTGGTCGCCTCCGATTTCCCCAGAAGTGTACTGTTCGATGAATAAATCTTGTCGATTGAAACGTGGAAAAGTAACTATCGCAACAAGTAATGAAATCCAAACAAAATTTATCGCTTTATGTGAAAAATTCTTGGTCATATTCTTGTTTTGTTGTTAACATATTTAGAACAAAATTTAATATAATTTTAGAGGATAATCCATTGTTCAATACATATTCAGTTGGCTTGTGAAAATTCCTTTTTATTTCAGTTATTGCTTATAAATTGGTTTAGTTTTCATCTCTGAATAGTTCAAGATTTGATTTTGGTGGCGTCATTTTGAAATACTTATAGCAGAATTGAGTTGCAACACGACCACGAGGGGTACGTTGTATAAAGCCACTTTGAATGAGAAATGGCTCGTAAACTTCTTCTATTGTGCCGGGGTCTTCGCTTACAGAAATGGAAATTGTATTAATACCAACGGGACCACCGTCGAATTTTTCCAAAATTGTGAGTAGAATTCTTTTATCCATCTCGTCAAGCCCAAATTCGTCTACTTCCAATGCTTCGAGTGCATTAAGCACTATTGGTAAAGTAATTGTTCCATCCGACAAGACTTGGGCAAAATCTCTTGTTCTTTTCAAAAGACGATTTGCAATACGAGGTGTTCCGCGAGAACGCCGAGCAATTTCGAAGGATGATTCGTCGTCGATTTTCACATTTAAGATTTGTGCGGACCTCTTTACGATTAGCTGCAAATCTTCTGGTGGGTAATAATCGAGTCTATTGAATATTCCAAAGCGTGAACGCAAAGGAGCAGTTAACAAGCCTGCACGCGTTGTTGCTCCGATTAAAGTAAATTTAGGCAGATTTATTTGTATTGTTCTTGCCGAAGGACCTGTATCCAAAACTATATCTAAGCGAAATTCTTCCATTGCTGAATACAAATATTCTTCGACTAATGGACTTAGTCGATGAATTTCGTCGATGAAAAGTATTTCGCAGTCGTTCATATTTGTTAATATTCCAGCTAAATCGCCTGGTTTTTCGATTATAGGGCCAGATGTAACTCTGATTTTTGTCCCTAATTCGTTGGAAACTAATAATGCAAGAGTGGTTTTACCTAATCCCGGAGGTCCTGTAAACAAAATGTGGTCCAGTGGTTCTCCGCGCTCTTTTGCTGCTTGAATAAAAATTTTCAGATTTTCGACGATTTTCTTCTGACCAATGAATTCTACGAAGTACTTTGGGCGGAGAGTAGCTTCAAATTCGACTTCCTTGTGTGTTGGCGACAAAACATTATTCGATGCTCGTTCCTTTTGCATTCTCGGTACTTTTTTTAAGTTGAACAGACCATCTCCAAGCTGGGCAAGTATTTGTATTTTCGTGGATACAATCTTTTTTGCAAGGAGTAACATAAATTCGCGGTAGAGAAGAAGGGTAAAGAGATTTTATCTTGCTGACGATATTTTTTTCTATTTCGTAGGCTTGTTCGAGAGTCATATCATAAGGTAAGACAATGTCGATTTCGACAAATATGTCCTTTCCAGATTGTCTTGCGTAAACATTTTTGAATTCGCATATGGAGCGAAAATTTTCGGCTATAACAGAAAGTATATTGTAGTGGAATTCCTCGGGCAAAGTTCTATCTAAGAGTTGTTCAATAGATTTCTTACCAAATTTGATTGGAATTCTCATCGCAAAAACAACGAAAAGGATAGCTCCAGTTAAATCGAATATTCTTGCCTCGAAAGTGTAACCTAAGGAATTCAGAATGAAACATAAAGTTAAATTTACTAATACCCCTAATTCTATGAATGAATCGATTTTCCAAAGTTCAGCATCATATCGAAGAATAGAAAGTTGGAATCTTTTGTAAAATTTCATTAATAACTTGTGTATTCTAAACATAACAAAAGATGAGAAAAGAGAAAATAGAATAAGGTAGCTAAAATTTCCAATAGGCTTAAATTCCCCAAAGGATTGAATAGCTTCGTAAACGGTATAAATTGTAATAAGTGTGATGAGTGTTGAGCTAACAAAAATTCCAAGGCTTTCGTATTTGCCGTAACCATAATTGAAAAGGTTATCGGGGGTTCGTTCACTATGTGCAACGGCTGTTAGCAAAATAGCTGAATTAATGACGTCCGTTAGAGCAACTAATCCATTTGTTTTATAGAAAAGAGAACCTTCTACCCATCCCAAAGAAAAAGTGATTAATGCAATAAGAAAAGAAACAATTAAAGATATGCGTGCAGCGAAAGTGGGGGTGTTTGGGTCGAATATCGATTTTCTTTTTTCCTTTGGGAGCTCAATTGTCTTTGCTTGCATAAAATAGTATTTTAAAACTAATGCACAGTTATGGTTTCAGCAGTAAAACTTGGAAAAAGAGACAAATGGTCGAAAAATTGTAATGCGAATTCATAGTTCCTTGCGTAGACGGGCAACTGGAATTTTCATTTGCTCACGATACTTTGCTACTGTTCTTCGTGCTACGTTATAACCTCGCTTTTTAAGCTCGAGGGAAATTTTTTCGTCGCTGAAAGGCTCATCTTTTGGTTCAGAATCAATCATTTCTTTGATAATTTGTTTAATAACTTTTGTCGAAACTTCTTCGCCGTTGTCAGTTGGCAAGGCTTCACTAAAAAAATATTTCAACTCGAATGTTCCATATTCAGTTTGTACATATTTGTTGTTGACGATTCTGCAAACTGTTGCAACATCGAGACCCGTGTCGTCTGAAATATCCTTGTAAATCATTGGTTTTAAGGCAGATGGTCCTTTTTCAAAGAAATCTTTTTGCCTCCCTGCGATAGCAGTCATTACTTTTAACATTGTTGCTTTCCTTTGAGAAAGAGCTTGAATAAGAAATTTTGCTTGGTCGTATTTGGTGCGTAGCCATTCGCGTGCTTCTTTATCTCTTTTGGTTAGTTCGACATCTTTGCGCATCTTTTCGTAAGTTTTGTTAATACGGAGTGGGGGGATAGTCGATTCATTTAATGAGATTAAAAGTTCATTAGTTTCAAAATCTCTTTCGATTGTGAAATCTGGAATTACACTTATTTGTTCCGATTGAGTATCGTCAACTCCCGGTTTTGGATTTAATTTTTTAATGAAATCAATTCCTTTCTTAATTTCCTCTGGGGTCATTCCGAATTGTTTTTGTAGAATTTGAAAATGTTTTTTAGTAAATGGTTCGTAAGCTTCGGTTAGTATTTTCAAAGCTTGCTCGCGACCCGGTGAGTCATTTGAGTATGCAAGAGTTTGTGCAAGAAGGCACTCCTGCAGATTGCGCGAAGCAACTCCGGGTGGGTCCAATTGTTGAATAATCTTTAATATTCTTTCGGCATCATCTATGGTTACATAAGAAAGTTTATTGTTATCGTTTGTAGTGCTATTTTGATTGAGTATCTCATCGACCCTCCTTTTGATTTCCTCGGAAATTGTGTAGTTTACTGCGGGGTTTTTATTGTTTAGTGTGCTGTTTTTTGGGGTTTTGCTTTCATTGATTAATTCAGAAATAATTGCATTAGTATCGTCGACAATTTCTTCCAGTGGTACGCGAAGATATCCATCGCTATCGACATTTCCTAATATTTGTTCGCCTAAGATTTGTTCTTCGAACTTTAGGTGCAATAATCTAAATTGCTGTAACATTTCTTGAATAAATGAGCTAGTTTGTTTGATTGGATATGGTTCAGATTCTTCGTCGTCAGTTAGGATTTCTTGAGTAAATTTTCGAGAAGCAATTTCATCCTCTTCCCATATTCTTCTGTAAAATTCGAATGGATCTCGACTTTCAGGAATATTTTGATGAATAGTCTCGGTAGATAAATTTTCTATTGAGTCGATTGCAATATTATCAACGGAGGATGTTGTTGGGGGTAATTCTATATCAATTCCTTCTAATTCTGAATCATCAGCAGAATCAGAGATTTCTAAAAATGGGTTTTCTTCTATCTCTTCGGAAACTTGTTGTTCAAGTTGCTGAAGAGGCATTTGAAGAAGTTTCAGATATTGTATCTGTTGCGGAGTTAAAGTTTGGGTTACTGTTACAGTGGTTGTAATAGTTGGTTTCAACTTTAACCTCCACAATTTATGTTAAATTTATCCGTGTTTTTTGATTTTTGGCAAATCAGGGTCAATTTTGTATACCAGTCGTTTCCAAATCTACGAATCAAAGACTCGCGAGAAGATTCTAATAAAGAGACTTTTTCTTCTGTTCCTTTGCGTATAGCCGCTTGGCATTCGGGCAACTTTAAGTAAATCAAATCGGTGAAGCCAAAACTGTATTCACGCAAAGGAAAGAGGTGGCAAGATATTGGTTTCCGAAAGTTTGTTCTTTTTTCGAAATATGCTTTCTCGAAGGAGCATCGTGCAATTCCATTTTCGAAAAGAGCAAATACACATTCGCGCTTATCGACAACGTTTGTGAAATATTTATTTGAGTTTTTCTTAACACAACCTTCCTTTTCAATAATATTTTTGGACTTTTGAGGTAGATAATCTAAAAGAATAGGTAAAAGTTTGTTTATTATTGGTATTTCATATTCTTTTAATGGGGCCCCCAACTCTCCTTCGATATAACAGCAAATTCCTTTGCAAACGTTAACGTCACATAAAAAGGGTGAGTTTAAATCGCAAGTATTAAAGAAGACGTTTTCCAGAAAAGACATTAACAACCCCAAAGCTAAGAGTAATTACAAAAATAGTAAACTTTTACAAAAAACTTAAAAGTTTGGTATGAAAATTGCGTTAGTTATTTTATTGGTACTAAATATATTTTTGATTTTCAAAGTTAGATAGATAAATCCAACTGAATGAAAGTAATTGATTTAAATTTGTTTCAACTAATTTACAATCCGTGATAACAAAACTTTGACCGGAAGTTTCCTTGAATTTTATATCGATTCCATTTGATAGTTGCTTCACTCTAAACTAAAAGTACCGATTGAGATGGGGATACACTAACTAATTAGTTAGAAAGAATAACCTAATCTTATATGAAAGAGAGGTTTATCGAGAAACTTCCTTTCTTTATTAGGGTCGAAGAAAGGAAAACCAACATCAATAAATAATGGACCAGCGGGAGTAATAAATCCGATACCAAACCCTCCGGCAAGTGCAATTCCAAAAATATAATCTTTTAAGGTATATTCAACTGCATATTTATTGGATTGACCTTTTACTAGCCATTGATACGAATTACCAGCATCGAGGAATAGAGTTATAGTCAAAAGTTCAAGGATGCTTGCAAGAGTTTTATCGATGTAGGCGGGTCTTCCAAATCGAAATCGAAGTTCAACCGAGGATTCAAAAATAGAAGCATTTCCAACGAAATCGCGTAAGAAAATGTTAACAAGTTCGGAACTGCTTGTATCGACACGGATACCTTTGTGGTATCGGAGCTGGCGCGATGCCCATCCACGAATGCTATTTGCTCCGCCTGCAAAGAAATGTCGGTCGAATGGTACGAAACTATTCTCCTTGTCGAGCCAAAAAATGTGCCCCCCACGAATTTTAGAAGCCAAAACCAATCGATTGTTCAAGTTCCAAAACCATTGAAAAGTTAAACTAATACGATAAAACTTAGCCATTCCGAACAAAAAGTAACCATCTATTCCAAGGTTTGTTAATCTTCCAGACTGTGGCATCAATGGATTGTCTCGATTATCACCAACTATGTTAATTGCAAAAATAGCAGATGTCAAGAAAGGATTTTCTTCGCGAATATATTTATTTAGATTTCCAAAGATTGAAATTGCTTGTTGTATTCGAAGTGAATCTTGAAAAGAGGTTGCTGACTTATAAAATTCTGAGGATGCACTTTCGAAATTTTTGGGTACTTGTCTTTCGAAATTGAAATCTATATCTAAGAAGTTAAAATAAGTCCAAAAGGGTAGTCTCGTTGGAAACTTTACCGAAAAAGTAAAGGTATTTAGTTGCAATGCTCTGAAGACTTTCCTTTGAGAATAAAGCATTGAACTCGAAAGTCCAACGCGAGAGGAGCGTATTGTCCAAAGCAAAGGTTGAACCAAATAGAAGCCAGTTTGTAGTTCGTATTCAAGTGGCTTTTTTTCGAGCAAAGCTCTGCTTACATCAATAGCAAAGGTTCGAAAAAAGAGATTTGCAGATTGTCCACCACCAAAAATGTTTCTATCGTTTATAGATAATTCAACTCCAAGATTGATTGCTTTTTCGGCTGAGGTTCTATTTGTAAAAAGTCCCAAACCAAAATCCCTTAACTTACGATAACGCAAGAGAATAGCCATACTTATGCTTGTATCGGTAATTGGAGCAAAAGCAGAAGAAGTGTCGATTCTAACAAGTTCAAAAGTTCCAAGAGAACTTAAATTTATTTCAGAACTCACAACTTTTCGTTGGTTGTATAAGTCGCCTTCTCTGAAATCGAGATGATTGAGTTTAACATTGTAACCTACTCGGTTTTGTCCATTGGTACTATCGATAAAAGTAATTTTATTTATCCTTACTGGTTTGCCAGTTAAGAATTCGACAAATACACTATCTATTTTTTTAGATGTGTCGATAACAACTTTCGGGGTTTTGAAATCTGCGTAATAAAACCCATTTTCTCTTAAAAGTATTCTAGTTTTAGTCAAATCTTCGGCAAGTTGTGGCTCGTTGAAAGGGATACCTTTCCGTAGATTTCTAAGCGATTCAATTTCTTGTAGTAACGATTGCGAGATATTTTCCAAACCACTAATTTCAATGAAATCTATTAGATATTGCGGTCCTTCGTCAATGATAAATTTTAAAACATAAGATTTGTTTTCTTTATTAAATGAGATTGTGTAGTTTACTTTAACTTCGTGAAATCCTTGTTGATAGTAGAAGAGCTCTAAAGTCCTTTTATCCGATTCTACACGATTTTCCTTATACAAAGAGATTTCATCCGAAAACTGATTAACTGTTGTCTGCAACAGCTTGATTAGTGATTTTGGTGCTGCGGGATTTTTTTTTATGTTGGTATAGTAGAAGGAAACTATTTTGTGGGGGATACTTTTAGTCGTGGGTTTAGATGAAATGATGCTTTGTAGTCTATGTGCTGGAAACGATTTGTTGCCTTCGAAAGTTACTTCACCAATTTCGAGTAATGAATAGCTCCCTTCTGTTTGTAAGTAATTTGAATTTTTTGCTATCAAAGAAAGACTTAGTTGTTGAATAAAAAAACAAAAAAGGGTAATTGTGGCTTTATATAATCTTGCTTTTACCATTCAAATTAATTTTCACATTACAAGAAAATTGAAAAGACTACCCCATTTTCTAAGTGGGAAGGAGTAGTCCTTTCACCATTTAGGTATATTGTTCCTCCTCATCATCGTTGTAAAAATAGTCCTCCGAAGATAATTCCTCGTACTCGGGCCAAAGGTCTTCTATTCCTTCGAAAACCATTTCTTCGTCTTCTATTTCCATAAGATTATCGATAACTTGTTGTGGGCACCCAGTTCGATTGGCATAATCGAGCAGTTCTTCTTTTGTTGCTGGAAAAGGAGCATCTTCGAGGTACGATGCAAGCTCTGGTGTCCAAAACATAGGCAACTCTATCTTTGTCCAACATAATTTGGTAACGTAACCAAAAGTTTATCGAATAAATTATAAGAATATTTTAAAATTTATTATTTTTTTTCGTTTATTTCGAAAACCTGTTCAAAGTCGTGTTGGATGACTAATAAGTTTGGACCTAATCGCTTTGTTTTGTCAAGGTAATCGCCACGCAAAACAATAGTGTAACCTTTTCCGGGCAGTAATTGGAAATTTTTAGATTGTGCAATTATGCTATCTTTTTCGGCATCTTTTATAGTAATAACGTACTTGTCTGGGTATGTTGTATAAAATTTGGTATAAGTTTTAAAAACAAGGTTAATAACGATTGGATATTGGTGTTCTATGCTAAACAGAAGAGAATGTGGAGAATTTATAAGTAGATTGACAAATCGGAAATAAGAATTTGTGAGTGAGTAAGTACTCACATCGTCTTCGAGGAGCAAGCCTTGAGCTCTTCTTTGCATCTGATAGACAAAAAAAGTGTATGCTTTCCCTTTTTGTAAATTTGCCATACCTTTATAGATTATCGAATCATTTTTAATTGCGATATTGAAATTGATTACCCCATAAGGGACGTTAAAGTAGCGGAAACCTTCTTCCATTTCATAAGTCAATGCTGAATGCAAAAGGATATTACCGACGGTAATTTTTATTTTCTCTACGTTGGGTAATGCATTAACACACATTACCTTTGCGTATTGAGATGGGGAAATTTCTCTGTCGGTCTCAAGATTGGGTATGCATTGACAACCGCAGAAAACTATTGCAAGCAAAAAGACTAATGTCGAAAAAAAAACATTCACCGTTCTAATACTGAATTGTTACTCCATACATCAATCCACTTTTTCGAGTGTTATAATGAACATTTTGAACCTTATAGAGCAAGTACGAGCCTTCCCAACCTATGAAAAGGTTTATTCTATTGTCCGGAGAATATTTGAAACCGATAGAGCCACGGAATAGAGGTCCAACGGTGGTTGCTCCAGCGAATATTCTGGCATAAGGTTGAAAGTTTTCCCACCTAAATATTTTCAAGATACTTAGTTGATATGCAATACCGTACCACCAAAGCAAAGGATTTTGCTTGTAATACAGATTGTCCCCGTAAACATTAAGTTTAAATTTTTGTGGGAACTTTTCCTGCCCGAATTCAAAGGCCAAGTTACTGTTTTGGGAGAGATTGTAACCAATTGCTACCGAAGTATTGTTCAGTAAACTCTTTTCCTCAAGGTTTAACTTTACTTCGGGGTCGGATTTTAAGTTATGTCCTCTGAAACTTAAAGTAATATTTTTCAAATAGTCCTTTAAGTTTGTCGAGGTATTCAATTGTTTCATAAAGTTTTGAGTAAAAGGGTCAGAGAAAGTGGTTATGCTTTCGTTTGGATTAATGATGTTTCCTGTATTGTTGTTTAACGATGGAGATAGATTTGTAGTAAATTTACTTTGAGTGGTTTCGATAATAAATTCTTCTTTGGGTTTCAACTCACTTTCAGTTAAATTGTTGCTTTCTTGTTGGTTTTTCTTGAGGACATTTTCCAATGCCTTTTCAAACAATACATCCCAATTCTTAATGTTGTTTAGGTTTGAATTATCGTTTTGATTTCGACTTTGTTCTGGTAGGGTAGGATATGCGGTTCCCAATGGAACGCCAATTTCTGTGGTAGGATAAGAAATTGAACTTGAACTTGTTTCGACAATCTTTGCTGGGAAAAGCCACCATAAGAGCAAAAAAGTGAGTAAGCTCCCAATAACACTTGAGAATAATAAAGGAGCAAAGCGAACAGTAAAATATTTGAATTTTTCGGCGAAGAACGAAATTGGAGTGGTTTTTACACTAATAGAATTTGGAATTTTGAAGTTCAATGCAGAAAAAATATAATTTGTGCTGTCCGTAGGAACTTGAATTTGAGCGAGGTCTTTTTTGTATGCAAAATTAAATTTTAATTGTTGTTCGAATTCCTCGCGAAGAGCTGGGTTACGAGCAAGCTCGTTAAATAACAAGTTTTTTTCGACATCGCTTAATTCTCCTTCCAAATATAAGTCGATTAAATTTGAAAAATTCATATTATTTATTCCACCTTTTGTTAATATTCATTTTTGAAAAATGGAAGAAGGTGTTCCTTTAGTTTTTCGCGTGCGCGGTAGTAGCGCGATTTAATAGTTGCAAGCGTTTCGCCCATTATTTCTGCAATCTCTTGAAATGTAAATTCTTGATAGTGTCGTAGTATGAATATTTCTCTACTTGTGTATTCAAGCAAATTTAAAGCATTGGTTACGATGCTTACCAACTCGTCTTTTTCGACACTCGGCATTGAGAGGAAGGGATATTCGTTTTCATCGAATTGGATAAATTGTTTGTTTGCACGAGTATTGTTGATGCATATATTTCGGGCAATTTTAATAAGGAAAAATAGTATATTATGGACTCTTGTGCCTTTTTTGACAGAGTCGCAAAAGCGTAAGAAAACTTCTTGGTAAATATCTTTGGCGTTAGTTCTATCGTTTTGCGTTCGAAGTATATATGCATAAAGATTTCTGCTATAACGGTTGTAAATTTCTGTAAATGCACGTTCTGCTTCTTTATGGCTTCTGGTCATTGCCAAGCAAAGTTCGATATCGGTCCAGTTCGTTAAATCGTCTAACTCATTCATTTTTTAGGATTCCAAAATGCACGATAAACATTACTACTTATGATTTTTGGTTTAGCATTTTCTTCGTTGAGGTTTAGAAGTTCGAGTGTTCCACTTTGAAGTTGAAGGTCGTCGCGATAATATCTTGTGTAAAGTAAGTGATTCAGTTTTTTGTTGTACTTAGGAAAAAGATTATAGGAGAAACCAAATCCTGGGGAAATATATTTATAGCGTTTTACCTCCTCTCGGAAATTGATATACCAAATGGAACCATCCAGACCAGTAATGAAAAATTTATCAATATCTTCTGTAGGTTCTAAATAAGCACAACCGACTAATTCAACCTTTCTGATTTGTTCGTAGCTACCTTCGTAACTGGTAGTGTAGATAGAAACTTCTCTTGAATCATTCGAAATGATTGCAAAGATATACGTGCCATCGTAACTCCAATATATGTTCGGTTCGCCGAAAAGTTCTACGATAGTTCCGGGTAAAGTAACATTCTTTAGTTTCACGATTTGGTTGCTTTCGATGTAGTAAACTACCAAGTTGTGGGGAGGGGTGTAAATATCTTTGGCTTCGATTAAAGCTATTTTGCTACCGTCGGGCGAAAAGGCTGGTATTGTGCCTCGGCAGAAGTTATTGCTCAATTTTGTAAACATATTTTCGTTTCGGACAAGCCAAAGTTCGTTACCATTTGCTCCTATAGCAATTGAATTTCCATTACTCGATAGAATTGCAAAATCTCTCGAATACCAGCGGTAAGAGCCAGCTACAACCTTTTGCTGAGTTCCGTCGATATTTGCAATAACTACTTCTTGGGTTCCTCCGGGATTGTTTCGTATAAATACTATCTTTTTATTGGAAGAAGGTGGAGAATAAAGTATTCCATTACGAATTATTTCGTATGTATTTTTTTGATTTAAATCGATTTGAAAAATACTGGGTTCATTGGAGTTTACTGGGACTGCTGTAAAAAATATATCTCCTTCGGGTATAGGAAAAACTTCGTTGTAACGGCATGTGTCGCAACTTATTATACTAAAAGTCAATAAAACCAAAAAGAAGTAAATTTGCAGTTTTTTTGCTTCAATTTTCAAAGCTTATTTCAAATTGTAAATTATATCTCCAAATTTAAAGACAATTTAGTTTGAAAAAAGTTTCGATTTTGCAAAATATTATTAAGTTATTGTTTTTTATCCAAATCGAATACTTTTATTAAATCAAGAAGTATTAATAATTTCTGTTCTAAATTAACTACACCACTAATATAGTTTTCTCCAATTTTTGAAAAGACTTGTGTTGGATTCTTTTCTATTTTATCTTTTTCTACATAAAGGATTTCATACATCTTATCGACTATTATACCTATATTCATCCCTTGAATAAGCAAAACAATGATACGGGCAGAGTTATCGTATTCGGTCAAACCAAGGCCAAGTTTTTTCCTAAGGTCAACGATTGGAACAATTTTCCCACGTAAATTGATTACACCTAAGACATACTCAGGGGTTTTGGGGACACGAGTTGGTTTGGTTAGTTGGATTATTTCTTGGACGTTGAGAATGTCAATTCCAAAAGTTTCATTTGCAATTTCAAAGGTTACAAGTTGGACTGTTTCTGCTTTTTCTAATTCTTGAGTTAACAAACTACTTGAATAGACCAAATTTTCCATTTTTACAACAAATTTAATAACCAAAAGATTTTAACATTTCTTTTTTGTTGCGCCAATTGCGTCTTACCTTCACAAATAGCTCGAGATATATTGGTAAACCGAGATGTGCCTCAATCTCTTTTCGGGTAATTTCTCCGAGCCTTCTTAAACTTTGCCCTCCCGAACCAATTATAATTGGCTTTTGAGTTTCTTTATCGACGATAATTTCCGCAGATATGAACCATTTGCCTTTTTCTCTTTCCTTAAATTGTACAATTTGAACTTCAGTTGAATATGGTATTTCGTCGCGATAAAGCTTGAAAAGTGTCTCACGAATAAGTTCAGCAACGAAAAACCTTTCGGATTGTGTACTTAAAATTTCAGTATCGTAAAGAAATTCAGATTCTGGTAAATACTGTTTGAAAACTTTTATTAACTCGTCTATTCCAGCATTCTTCGTTGCCGAAGTTGGGACAAATTCATCGAATAAGTTTAAAGCATTATATTTTTCAATTATCGGGAGAACTAATTTGCTATCGGGTAATAAGTCGATTTTATTTAAAATTAAAATCAAAGGTCTATTTTTATTTTGCAATCGTTCTTGTATTTCATTTTGGAGCAAAGTTGCGGGATTGTTGTGCAAAGTGGAATCTATCGTGAAACCAATGATATCTGCTTCTAATAACGCATAGTCGATGTAATCCATCATAACTCGGTGAAGTTCGTATTTTGGCTTGACGATGCCCGGTGTATCGAGGAAAATCATTTGCGACTCGTTGTCGGTTCTTATTCCGACAACGTTTTTCCTTGTTGTTTGAGGCTTGGAGGTTACAATTGATAATTTTGTTCCAATCAAAACATTAAGTAAAGTTGATTTTCCAACATTTGGAACTCCGACAATAGCAATGTAGCCACATTTTTTTTTCATTCTTTGTCGGTAGTGTTCTTAAAAGTTTTAAGCAAAGAATATGGAATAATTATACAATAACCAATTACAAGAAGAGCAGGAGCAACATAAATTGCCAATGGGTTGTTCCATCTACCTTGGGGAACTGCTGGTTCTTCTGTTATTCCAGTAGCTAATAGAATATAACCGACTACAATGGTGGCAACACCAATTAAAAACCATCGGAGGTTATCTTTACCTAAGGAAAAGGACCAAGTTTCCGGTTTCTTTTTAAACTTTGATTTTCGTGGAGCTGGCTTAGCCATCTTATGCACTCACAAATTTAAAATACATTCAAAATTAAGAAAAATATTTCTTACTGAACAATTTAAATGACTTTAAAACAAAAGGAACTTTGTTACTGAAAAGGATTAATTGCAAAGTTTGGAGATATATTCTTTGACTTCCTCCATATACCAAAGAGGTGTACTTGTTGCTCCCGTAATCCCTACGGAATTAGCATCGGCAAACCATTCTTTCTTTAATTCATCTACTTCTTCTATGAAATATGATTTTGGATTTGTTTGCTGGCAAATTTTAAAAAGACTTTTTCCATTCGAAGAATTTTTTCCTGCTACAAAGATTATTACGTCGTTGGACCGAGCAAATTCAATTAGTTTTTCTTCCCTCCCAGTAACAGCACGACAAAGTGTATCTTTGACGATTAAATAATCTTTATAATCATTTGAGGAATGTTCTTCTTTCATCTTTGCTTCGAGCAATTCTCGTAATAATTTGAATTTGTGTTTATCCATTGTAGTTTGGGAAAGAAATAATGTTTTTTTGGAAAAGTCGACCTTGTTTAAAATATCATTTTCGTTCTCTACTACTATACATTTATCGTCCGAAACTCCACGAAGTCCTATAATTTCTGGATGTTCAGGTTTCCCAAAGATAACAATTTGGTATCCATCTTCATAAAATTTTCTAACTCTCATCTGTAAAGCAGTAACCAAAGGACAAGTAGCGTCGATTATTTCAATATTGAGTTCCTTTGCCCTTTGATAAGTCGAAGGTGGTTCGCCGTGGGCGCGGATAAGTACTTTTGCATTTTTATCTTGAAGTTCAAGGAGTTGTTGGTGGGTAATAGTTCGCAAGCCTTTATTTTCGAGTCTTTGGACCTCTTTTGGGTTATGAATTATTTGGCCAAGTATATGAACTGGTTCCTGGCTCTCTTGCAAAGTTTTTTCAGCTATTTCTATTGTTCGAACAACTCCCCAGCAAAAGCCAGAATTTTCATCTATCACAATTTTCATTTTTATTAATTAAATAAAATAAAAATTTAGAAACGATAAAAAAATTTATTTATTTAATTTTTGTAAAACTTCTAATGCTAAGTTGTAAACAAGTTCAACTTGTTGAGCGATTGTTAAGTTAGTTGTATCAATTTCAATTGCGTCTTCGGCTTTGCGAAGCGGACTATGCGAACGAGACGAGTCAATTCTGTCCCTTTCGAGTATTTGATTTTTAACTTCTTCTTTTGTAATGTCCATTCCTTTAGAGAGATATTCTTTGAAGCGTCGGTTTGTCCTTTCGTTCACACTTGCATTCAGAAATATTTTTAGTTCGGCGTGTGGGAAAACGACGGTACCAATATCTCTTCCATCCATAACAATGCCACCATTGACCCCCATTTTTCTTTGTTGAGCAACTAAAAATTCACGGACTGATGGGATTGCACTTATTGGGCTAACCCAATCGGAAACTTTTCGTTTTCTAATTTCTTCGGTTACATTTTCATCATTGAGAAGAATTTGCAAACCATCTGTGGTTTGAATTAAATCAATCTTAATTTCTTGTAACATTTGTTCGATAAGTTCTTCGGATAAAGGTAAGCCTTTTCGCAACCAGTATAAAGTTATTGCCCGATACATCGCTCCCGTATCGATATAAGTGTAGTTTAGTCTTTGTGCTAAGAGCTTAGCAGTAGTGCTTTTCCCGGAGCCTGCAGGACCGTCGATTGCTATAACAATTTTTTTATCCATTTAATAGATAATTTAAAATTCTATTTTTTTCTTTCAAGGTATGGACGAGTAAGTCGGGTTCGCAACTTTTTAAATTTTCGTACGAAGTTGTGCCAGTCGAAACTGCGATAGTACGCATAGAATTAGCTTTTGCAGAGTTAACATCTAAGATTGAATCTCCAACGACGAATGTGTTTTGCCTGGTGAAAAAGTTGCCGCCGAAAAATTTATTTGCTCGTTCTAAGGCAATGGAATGTAGATTACTCCGCTTGATGTCTTCGTTCCCAAACGCACCAAAAGGGAAAAATTTGTCCAGCCCTACCAACGAAAGCTTATAATATGCGTTTTCTTTAAAGTTTCCTGTAAGCAAGCCTAAAGTAAAGTAGGGTAATGGATATATTTCTTCGATGAATTCTTTCACACCTTCTATTAAGTGAATATTTTCAGGTTTGCAATTTTCTTGGAATTGCTGAAAGAGCTCATACCAAATTAAATCAAGATTTTCTTGTAGTATCGAGTTTTCAATGTTGAGAATATTGGCATACTTAGTTAAAATGTAAAGGTCTGTTAACCCAGTGAAGTCGAAACTAATTTGCGAATCTATCTTTACTTTGAAAACTTTCTCGAATACGGTTGCAAAAGCTTTCTTAGATACACCTCCATCAACTTTCAAAAGTGTTCCGTCAATATCAAATAATAAAAGGATTTTTTGCATAAGTTAAAATGGGATGTCGTCATCATCGGAGGTTTCGGGGTAGCTCTCGGCTAAGGAATCGTTTTGTATATCGCTTATGTAATAGGAAGTAGCATCAGAAAAATTGTCGGATAAAGTGGTTTCGAATGGTTGTGATTCGGGTTTCGGGTCGAGGTAAACGATTGAACGAGCGATTATTTCTGTAATATAGTGAGTAACACCGTTCTTTTCATATTGTCGAGTGCTGTTTCGACCTTCGACACACACACGAGAGCCTTTTTTGAGAAGTTTGCTGGCTGTTTCAGCGATTTGGTCGAAGGCAACCACTTTATGCCATTCTGTGATGTCTTGCCAAGTGCCACTTTTGTCTCGATAACGCTCTGTGGTTGCAACATTAAAACGAAGAATAGTTTTCCCTTGTGGTGTACGCCTTGGTTCAATATCCGTTCCTACTCGTCCGATTATTATTACTTTGTTAAGTGAAAATGGCATATCGGAGCCTTTAAAAAAATTATATTTCTCAAAAGTAGATTAAATCTTCAGAATATTTTTTTGCAAATTGATAAAATTTGAGTTAATCATACTTTTTTTAAAGTTATCTTTATGTTTTTAAATGTTCGCCCGGGTAATCAGTTGGATAGTCGATATTGAAAGAATCTCCAGATTGTTCTTGCGACGGGTCGTCCCGAGTTGGTTTTCGGCTTAGAATGATAATGTTTTGAGCGATAATTTCGGTAACGAATTTAGTTATTCCATCCTTTTCAAAAGAACGAGTTCGCAATTTCCCCTCGACATAAATCCTATCGCTTTTTCTTATTTTTTGAACAGCAATTTCAGCCAATCTGTCCCATAGAACAACGCTGTGCCAGTCGGTAATTTCTCTTCTTTCACCGTTGCGTCCCCGATAAAATTCCGTTGTTGCTACTCGAAGTGTACAAACGCTGTTGCCTTGTGGAGTTTTACGAAGTTCTGGGTCCTTTCCCACATTTCCGATTAGTTGAGCTTTGTTTAAACTTCTGCCCGCCATTTCTTACCTCATAGAATTAACTTCTAAACAAAAATATCTTAAACCAAAATAAAATTATTTCAAATTTTTCCGTAATCAATTACAAATATAAAAAAACAAAGATTAATTCAAAAATGAATTTAACATTTTACTGTTTACTTTCGGTAAGTATCAATATTGTAAAATGTTTTGTAGGGATTAGTACCTGCAATAGTTTCATAGAATATTTGATTAAATGAATTCTTTGAAATATTGATAAGGTGTTTTAAATACTGAAAATTTTGAAGCCCGCTGAGTGGTATTTTTTTTGATTTCACTAACCAAAATTCATTTACCAACTTCCCCTTTAAATATAGTGGGTTTCGAGTAGAATTTTACATATTATTTTGGTATTATTTTGTTTTCTGCCATTTGTAAACCATTTAGAACTATATGTTCAGGTATAAGGATATCGAATCCAGTTAATGGGATTCCACTTTGTTCTTTTAATCTTCTCAAAACAATATGAAAAGCCTCTATCGCTTCTTCAAAGCGTCCCAAATATAGAAGTGCATAGGCTTTAATGTGCATAGCATAAATTTGATTTGGTGCATTTTCGAGCGATTTCTCAGCCCAAAATAAAGCTTCATCGTATTTACCTTTATTTCCTACCATTTTAGCAAGGGTTGAACAAGCACTTGCGAGGACGGATTTGGCGAGAGTTTTCGTCTCGATTGCCATTCTAATTGATTTTTCAGCTTCATTAAAAAGAGACATTTGGGCTAAGGTTTGTCCGAGTTGGAACCAAGCATATCCATTCAGCGGTTCTTCTTTAACGTGTTGAATAAGCATTCGGTAGTTTCTTCGTATTTTTTCTTCCATAATTTCTCGACTTTGGTTATAGCCCAGATGTTGGATTATTATGTTCGAAAAGGACATATTCATTCCATTCTCGAATATTGAAGGAGCAATTTGTTCGTGAACCCTACCAATAAACTTTATTTTTGGATATCCAAGATTGCGAAAGATTCTTGGATAACCGCCGCGATGCACTTCAGTGGAGCCATCCATTTGATAATGTTCGCTTTCGATTAAACAATAGTATGCTCCAAGTTTGGACTCAGAATTTCGAAGCAATTCGAGCAATTCATTTGGAGCTGGTGATTTGATTCTTTCATCTGCATCTAAATAAATAATCCATTCACCAGTGCAATGTTTTAAAGATTCATTTCTTGCAGCAGAAAAATCGTCTCGCCATTCGAAAAAGTAAACCTTTGCACCATATCCTTTGGCAATATCTATTGTTTTGTCGGTCGACCCAGTATCGACGATAACTATCTCTTCAACAATTTCTTTGACACTTTCCAAGCAACCAGGTAGAAATTTTTCTTCGTTCTTCACAATCATACTTAAGCTGACGAAAGGTCTTTTTGTTGGGGACTTAATTTCATATTTTCCCGAAATATTTGGGTGAAATTCTTCTTTCTTTATCGAAGTTTGGGTAATTCTTTTTTGTTCAAGTTCATATTGGTCAATTTGTTTTAGTAATTGGGTAATTTCTTCATTAAGTTCAGGTGATATTTGCGAGAAATTTCTAACTTCAGTTTTAGCTTTGGAAAATTCGTTTTGTAGAAGTAAGGAATGAACTAAACCTCGAAGGGAATTTATATCCGTATTGTTATTGTCCAAAGCCTTTCGGAAATAAAACTCCGCTTTTTTGGGATTGCCTAATCCAATATAACAGCGGCCAATACGGAAGTACAATTGCACGAAGGGGAGAAAATAGTCGCCACCAATGAGTGCGGGCGAAGAAGGGTTTTGCAAAGCTTCTTCCATATTATAATAATGTTGTAGTGCTTTATTGTATTCAGTCAATGCAGAGTAAGTTTCGCCCAAAATAAAATTGGCAAAAGATTGTTTGGGAACAATGGAAAGAGATTCTAATGCTAGTTGAATGGCCTTTTCGAAATTTCCGAGTTGAAATGCAATTATTCCACCATAGTTTAATGATTGGTGTCTAACAGCACTATCGGGAAGCGAGTGGCGTAAAGCTTCGTTAATGTATCGTTCCGCCTCTTCGAGAAGGTTTAAAGCAAGGTAAGTTTTTGCAGTTTGAAAAAGCAAATATGCATTTGTTGGTTCGTTTTTTAGTGCCGACAAAAGTAAGTTTAAATTTCGCAATTGCTTTGTTTTCATTTCTTCGGGAGAAAGAGAGTAACCAAAATGTAGAAAGATTGCCCCAGAATCTTTTATTTCGAAACCTTGTTCTAAGATTGATTCGTGTATTTGTTCGTGAATAATTCCACGAAATCGAATTTTAGGATGATTCCTAAATATTCTTATCAACTTTGTGGCGAAAGTATCGAACACATTCCCAGTTTTTCTCTTTGCAAACGAAATGCTGTTAATAAGCCAACCCCCTGTGTTTGAATCGGCATTTCGCAGAGCATTTGTTATTGATTCGGGGTTTTGAATCACTTCGTCGGCATCTATCGAGATAATGAATGGATATTTTGCTTTGGCTATTGCATAGTTTCTTGCTTTCGAAAAATCATCTTCCCAAGGAATTTGAAAAATAAGCTCGGTAAATTTTTTTGCAATTTCAATAGTTCTATCGACCGAGCCAGTATCGACAATAATGATTTCCGAAGCTATTGGCTCGACTGAACGAATACAATTTTCAATATTTTTTTCTTCGTTTTTTGTGATTATGCAAACCGAAACTTCTGGATTGCGGAGTTGCATTACAGATTTCGTTGGCTAATTCTTTTTAACGTATATTCTCTTTGCAACTTCAAATCCGATTGCCTGACGTTTCCGATTTACTTCAAGGGTAAATGGACCATAAAAAGGGTCTTTTTGTAAAAGTGAAATTTTTGTGCCGGGTAGTAATTCAATTTTCTCGAGATAACTAAGTAATTCTTGATTATCGTCCTCCAAATGTGTTATTGTATAGGCTTTTCCTGGTTCAGCTTCGCTTAAGGGGAACTCGTCGATTTTAACCAAACTTCCATCGACCGATGGAATAGGATGACCGTGGGGGTCAAACTTGGGGTCGCCTAAAATTTCACTTATTCTTTCGACAAATTCACGAGAAATAAAATGCTCCAATCGACAAGCTTCTTCGTGAACTTTATCCAAAGGATAACCAAGTTTTTCTTTCAAATATAACTCAAGCAATCGATGAAATCTAATAGTTTCGAGAGCTACTTTTTCGCCTGCTGGAGTAAGTTTCGCACCGTGATATGAGTTGTAATCGACCAATCCCATCGAAGATAATCTCTTTAGCATTCCTGTAACCGATGCGCCAGAGACGGATAATTCCTTTGCTAAATCGGTAGTCGAAACTGGCTCGTTCCCTTGCAATTTGTAAATTGCTTTTAAATAGTCTTGAATAGCTTGACTTAACATAACTCAAAAATTAAAATTTAACAAATGTTTTATTCAAATCAACTCAAATTTAAAAAAAGAAAATCTAAATATAAATTATTTTTTTATTTATATAAAAAATGTTGTTAAAATAACTTTAAAAAGTACAGCAGAAAATGTCGAAAGAGCAAGACCCACAACAACTGTAAGAAGGAGATGTCGCCATCCGAATTCTTTCCAAAAAACAGCACTTGTTGAAATGCAAGGCAAGTAAAAAATTATAAACACTATGTAAACTACAACTTGTGTGATTGTTAATGGAAGTTCAGAGAGATTTGTAATTCCGAATGCTTGTGATGTCATAAGAACAGCTAGTTCCTTCCGAAGGAATCCAAAGATAAGTGTGGAGCCAAGTTCTTTGGGTAAGTCCAGGAGGCCACTAATAAAGGGTTGCAAAAGTGAATTAATGAAATTTGTAACTTTATAATAGTCTAATATTGATAAAATAATACTTCCAAGAATGAGAAAAGGGAAAGCAACTTTGAAAAAGTCCTTGACTTTATATAATGTTTTCTTTATGATAACTCCAAAGGTTGGGAATCTCAGTTGTGGAATTTCCATTATCATTCCCAGTGGTTTTGGAAGAAATAATGAAAGCAATTTCCCAGTAAATCCAATTGCGACGAGTACGTATGCCAAAATAACTATTGCCCAAATAGGTCCAGTTAATGCAGTAGTCAATGCAAAAATTACAGTAAGCCGAGCTGAACAAGGAATAAAATTCAATAGAACAGAAGCAAGCAATCTATCTCTTCGGCTTTCTATAATTCTTGTTGCATAGACGGCGGGAACGGTACAACCGAAGCCCATTATGAATGGGGCAACGCTTTTGCCATGTAATCCAATTTTGTGAAAAATGTTATCCAAAATGAATGCTACACGAGCCAAATAGCCTGTTTCTTCGAGGATTGCGGTTAAGATAAGCAAAGGCAAGAAATATGGCAAAACAATTCCAATTGCACCAGAAATTCCTTGATATATTCCATCTGTAATTATCCAAAGCAGAGGCGAAAAGTTTTTTATGCCTTCGTAGATTGGGGTGAGCGATTGTAAAGGGTCTTCGAGTGCGGAGGCTATCCATCCTCCAATATAAAATATGAGAAAAAAGTAGGCAAGTAAGAAGAAAATACCAAATATGAAAGAAGTTGGAGGTTTTAATAATAGTAGGTCTAACCGCTCGATGAAAGGCATCTTAAAATGTGAAATATATTTTGTAGTTTTATGCGAAATTTCCATACTATGGTGGTGTCGTTCGTATGCAAAAGCTTCAAACAGTTCGGTTTTGTGTTTGTCTATAATGTCGATTTTGGATTTTTCAAGAATTTCGTTTGCAGAAATTTTTACAAATTTTGGTACAATTTCTGGATTTTCTAAAAGTTTTATTGCCCAAAATCTGGGATTGATGTTTGAATTTATTTCGATGTATAATTCATTTTGTATTTTATTTATCCATTCATCAATATGGTGGGTAAATTTTATAGGATTGGGTTTTACGCTACCATAAATCAATGATGAATGAACGATTTCAAGTAAATTGTTGATTCCTTTTCCATATAAAGCAGAAATCTTTACAACTTCTACTCCAAGAAATTCTGAAAGTTTTTTTTCGTTTATATGAATCCCTTTTTTCTGGGCTTCATCGTTCATATTTAGTGCAGTAACTATTGGGATTCCAAGCTCAAGTAGTTCTATTGTTAATTCTAAACTACGAGTGATAAGAGTGGAATCGATTACATTGATAATTAGATCGACTTCGTTTTCTATTAAAAATTTCAAAGTTAGGAATTCACCCATTTCGACCGGATTTAAGGAGTATAGCCCAGGTAAGTCAATTAAATGAACAGTATTCCCAAAAAGATTTATATTCGTTTCTTTATACTCAACGGTTGTACCTGCGAAATTTGCTGTAGATACCTTTATGTCAGAAAGCACATTAAAAAGAGTGCTTTTCCCACTATTTGGTTGGCCAACAAGTGCTACTGTTTTATACAACTTGCTCGACTTCAATTTTTTGGGCAATTCCACGCCCAATAGCAATTCTTGCATCGTTTTTCGTAATGTTTTTTATTAAAATAGGTGAAAAATTAGAATTTGAAATAATTTGTATTACATCGTTTATGTGTAAGCCCAAAGCAAGTAGCCTTTGCTTTGCTTTCTCGTTTGTATTAATTTCGACAACTCTAACAATCACATTATTATCGACTTCCGATAGCAACATATTAATGAAATTCCAACTTTAGTCAAAACTAAAAATTAAAATAAAGAAAACTAACCTAATTAAAAGTTATTTAAACGAATTTGTAAAGATTGTGTTGTTAAAAGGTGATGTTAAAGTTAAATTTATCGATTTCTTTCTGGGCATCCTGTAAGGCTTGCTGTACGCCTTTTTTTTGGAAAATTACTTCGACAACTGCATTTTCGATAATAGACTCAATTTCTAACCATCTGGGGTGAACAGGCGTCATTTTCGAATATTTCAATTGTTCGGAAAATACTTTTTTTGCCTCAGTGTTGATTATTCTTGTGTCGCTTAGTAAAGTTGTATCGGCAGGGAACCCAGCTGTTGGAATTTTTTTGCATAACTCTAACAAAGTTTCCTTGCGTAGGAAAAATTTTATTAATTCTTTTGCAATTTCTTTTTCTTTTGAATCCGCATTGATTGCCAAATATTCTGCCCCAGCAAAGGATATCCCACGATTTTGATTTGTTTTTGGTACGAGTGATACTTTGTAATTTAAATTTGGATTAGTTTTTGCAATCATTTCTATAAGCCATTCTCCGGAGAAACAGAAGCCAATTTTCCCTCGCACAAAAAGCAAATCAATTTGTTTTTGAGTTTCGATTATTCCAAACCTTGAAAGTCTAAAATATGTATCGAATGCTTGAGCAGCTGGCCCGGAATGGAGAATTATTTTCCTGTTCGAGTCTACTAATTCGCCTCCGTATGACCAAATCAGTGGTAAAATTTTTTTATAAAGGCGGTGTGGGTCCGAGCCATTTGCTCCAAAACCGTAACCAATGTTCAAATCGTTTATTTTTCTGGAAATTTCAATTAATTCTTCGATATTTTCTGGTGGCTGTTGGAATCCAGCTTTGTTTATTAAGTCCATATTGCAAAACAAAACCCTTGTCCCCAAAATCCAAGGTACGGCAAAATAATTCGTGTCGATTTTTGCTTGGTTATTTACATATTCGAAAAATTTTTTGAAGTTAAATTCTTCTGGGTCCAATTTTTCGAGAACGTTTGCATAAGAAAACTGAGCTATCCAATCGCTACCAAGTTCAAGGACATCGGGCGCAGTCTTCGAATTGAATGCTGCGATTAGTTTTGTTTTTCCTTCGCCCCAGCTTAATTCAGTAATTTCAACTTTACAATTTTTTTCTTTTTCGAATTTTTGGACAAGTTCTCGGATAACTTTAGACTGAGCTGGCTCACTCCAAAAATGCCAAAAACTTATTTTTTTCTCTTCCTTACTGCAAGATGCAAGAAAAACCAATATAATCGATAGAAAAAAAAGACTCGAAATTGTTTTCATATAAATATTTAATTTTACAAATTGTAAAATTAAAGATAAGTTTTGTTTTGCTGTGATTCGACTTTCGAAGTTATGTCTGACTAGTTTTTTTATCTTTATTATTTTAAATCAATCAATTTCTTGCAAAGGCTTTTTGTACGAGATTACCGAAGACAAAAGTGTCATTTATTTGTATGGAACAATACATCTTGCTAAACCAGATGCGTTTCCACTCGATACTATTGTTGAAAACGCCTTCGCTACTTGTTCGAATATAGTTTTTGAAATAAATTTGGCTAATGTTGATTTTGGGAATCTCTTCGTTCTTGCATCCTATCAAGATACGACTTTGTTGGAGAATGTTGTTCCGAGAAAGTATTATAGAATCATCGATAGTTTATTTAAAGCAAATTCTTTCCCTAAATTTATCTATAACAAGTTTAAACCTTGGTTTGCTGTTATTGTGTTGTTAGCTTCCGAGATGTTGAAAGGGAAGCCAGAATTTGGGGAAGGGGTAGAAATGTATTTGTATAAAAAGATGGATACCACCAAAAATATTCTGGAATTGGAATCTTATGAGGAACAGCTTAAAATCTTCGAAGAAATTTATCATTATGATTCAGAAACTTTTTTCGAATTTTTCCTTTCTTATTTTATAGAAGATAGTGCGCAAGATGTAATTATTTACGAGACTTGGTTAGAAGGGAACGAAAGTAAGTTACTGGAACTGATTGAGTCTCGGTTTACGAGGTCTCCATTTGTTGAAAGATTTTATTATCTGCTTTTGGATAAACGAAATGAAAAAATGGCGAACAAGATAGAATCTTTTATTCGAAATGGGGGTTGTTACTTTGTGGCATTAGGTGCGGGACATCTGCTTGGGAAAAAAGGCATTGTAAGCTTATTAAAAAATAAAGGTTTTAAAGTCAAAAGGTTAATTTAAGTTTAGTTGAACTCTACATTAAATGGTATGAGATAGTTAAAGGAAGAAATTTTATAAATGTTATTCTTAAATTTCAATTAGTCTTGGAACAAAAGAGTGTTAATAGGTTAAAATTAGTATTTCTGACAATTTTGTCTGTAATTTTAATAATTTTAGGTAGAGCCTTTTACATTCAAGTTTTACAACCTTCCAATTACAAGCAAATTGCTTTACAGCAACAATATAAAGTTGTAACCAAAAAAGCACGTCGTGGAACAATTTTCGATAGAAATGGTGAAGTGTTAGCAACAAACATCTTTTCGCGTTCATTTGCTGTAAACCCAAAGATTTTAATAAAAGATAGTCTTAGTCGGTTAAGATATTATCAATTTGAGAAAGTTTTGAATACATCTTGGGATTCAAAAAAAATTGGAAATTTCGCTGGGAAAAGCTTTGTTTGGTTAGTGCGAGGTTTATACGATTACCCTAAAATTGCTGACACTTTCGATTTCGCTGGATTAATTAAGTTGTCCGAACCGCGTAGGCTTTATCCTTTCGGCAAGATTGCGTCGAATGTATTAGGATATGCTAACATCGATAATAAAGGACTTTCGGGTTTGGAATATTATTTCGATTCGGTTTTAAGGGGGAAAGACGAAAAACAGTATATTTTACAAGATGCTTGGGGAAATGTTATTCCATTAGAATCCCAATATTCTGTTAAAGTTGTAGATGGCAGTTCTATCAGGATAACCATCGACATTAATTTGCAACAAGTTGTCGAATATTTTTTGGAGAAGGGGGTTAAAGAGACTCGTTCTAATTTTGGTTGTGCAGTAGTTTTAAACCCCAATAATGGGGAAATATTGGCATTAGCAAACTATCCAAATTTCGACCCAAATAGTATACGATTCACCGATAATACTTTTTTCCAAAACTATGCAGTAAGTTATGCTTTTGAGCCGGGTTCAACGATTAAGCCGATAATTGCCGCTCTGGCTTTACAAAAAAAATTGATATCGACTACGGAGATTTTTGCTGGTTTTAAAGGTGCTTTGGATATTGGTGATTTTGTTATCAAAGACGACCATCCATTACCGAAGGCAACTTTAAGCGAAGCCATCGTTTATTCAAGCAATATCGTTTTTGCTCAGGTCGCTACTCGTTTTAATTCTGGTCATTTAATACAAAGTCTTAGGAATTTTGGTTTTGGGGAGAAAACCCAGATAACTCTGCCGGGAGAATCCCGAGGCAAATTGAAATCACTCGAGGAATTAACTCCAACCCTACAAAAGTTCTTAGGCTTTGGTTATGGTCTTTCTGTAACTCCAATTCAATTAGCGATTGCTTATTCGGCACTTGCTAATGGTGGATTATTACTTAAACCAAAGTTGGTATTCGAAACAATTCCTACTGATAAAAATTTAGCTCGGACGAGCCGTCGGGTTCTGGATAGTAGTGTTGCCCAAAAAATCACTGAAATGCTAATTGATGTAGTTGAATTTGGAACAGCTTCTTCAACGAAAATTGAAGGAATAAAAATCGCTGGAAAGACTGGTACTTCACAAAAATTCGTAAATGGAGAATACTCGAAAACTCGATACATCAATACTTTTGTTGGATATCTTCCAGCCGAAAAGCCAAAGATTTTAATCGTTATAATGTTGGACGAACCTAAAATTAGTATTTATGCAAGTGAAACTGTTGTTCCGATATTCCGTGATATTGTGCTTTCGATGTTGAATTCAAAGATAGAAGCATTAATCTACAATTAACATCAGCAACATATTCGATACATATTGGACTACCACTAATTTTGCTAATTCCCTATTTATTTTTAATTTGTTTTTTTGTATTTTTCAAACTTCTAAACGAGGGAGTAATGGCAAAAGCAATAGGAGAAATTTTAATTAATATTGAGCGGTGCAAGGGTTGTGAATTGTGTATTCTTGCTTGTCCAGAATCAACGCTAGCTCTTTCTAAAACGATAAATCACAAGGGCTATCAATATGTTGTGAAGGTAAATGACAATTGCACTGGCTGTGGAAATTGTGCAATTATTTGTCCCGACGCGGTTATAACCGTTTATAGAAAAATCTTGAAAGTTCCAAAACCCGAGATGAGCAATTCTTAGGAGGAATTATGGGCGAAGTTAAGTTAATGAAAGGTAATGATGCATTGGCTGAAGCTGCCATTCGTTGTGGTTGTGATGCATATTTCGGTTATCCTATAACCCCGCAATCCGAGGTTATAGAATATCTTTCTCGCGAGGCTACAAAACGAACTGGAATGGTTGTTCTTCAAGCTGAAAGCGAGATTGGCGCTATTAATATGATATATGGAGCAGCTGGGTGTGGAAAAAAAGCTATGACGACCTCTTCCAGTCCGGGTATAAGTTTGATGCAAGAAGGTCTTTCGTATATGGCAAGTGCTGAACTCCCTTGTGTGCTTGCAAATATCAATCGTGGAGGACCTGGATTGGGAACTATTCAGCCTGCACAAGGTGACTACTTTCAATCAACAAAAGGAGGTGGGCACGGCGACTACCATCTTCTTGTTCTTGCTCCTTACAATGTTCAGGAAATGGCGGACTTTGTTAAACTTGGTTTTGAGCTTGCGTTTAAGTACAGAACCCCCGTTATGATACTTGCTGATGGTGCTCTTGGTCAGATGATGGAAAAGGTAGAACTTTTCCCTCAAGAGCCTCGTGTCCATATTGAGTATCCTTGGGCTACCACTGGGAAACCAAAGAACGGACCGAGAAGAGTTATTACCTCTTTGCATTTGGAACCCGAAAAAATGGAAGAAATTAATATTCATTTACAGCAGAAGTATAAAAAGATGGAAGAGGAAGAGGTTCGTTTCCAAACATTGAACCTCGATGATGCAGAGTATGTTTTTACAGCTTATGGCTTAGTTTCCAGAATTGCTTTAAAAGCAATGGATTTAGGGCGACAGAGGGGGTATAAGATTGGTTGGATTAGGCCAATAACTTTGTTTCCCTTTCCAAAGAAAGTATTCCAAGAAATTTCAACACGTGTTAAAGGAATTTTGGATGTAGAGATGAATGCTGGCCAGATGGTTGAGGATGTTCGTTTAGCAATTGAAGGAAAAACAAGGGTCGAATTTTATGGTCGAATGGGTGGTGTTGTGCCTACCCCCGACGAAATTTTAGATGCTTTTGAAAGATTATTCATTAAAGGAGATTGAAATTATGGCACACGAAAATTTGGATGTTATAGTTGAAGATATTGTAAAACCAGAAAATTTAGTCTATAGGCGACCATCGACATTAATTGATGTTGATATGCATTATTGTCCCGGATGTGGACATAGCACTGTACATAAAATTTTTATGGAAGTCGTCGAAGAAATGGGTATTCAACACGATATTATTGGGGTTGCACCAGTTGGATGTTCTGTTTTTGCTTATAGTTATATGGATGTGGATATGCATCAAGCGCCTCACGGACGAGCCTGTGCTGTTGCTACTGGGATAAAAAGGGTATTGCCAGACAAATATGTTTTTACATACCAAGGAGACGGCGACCTTGCAGCAATTGGTACAAACGAGTCCTTGCATGCTGCCAATCGAGGTGAGAATATCTTGACAATTTTTATCAACAACGCTGTTTATGGAATGACTTCTGGGCAAATGGCTCCTACAACAATCGAAGGAATGATTACTACAACCTCTCCTTATGGTCGTGATGTTAAAAGTATGGGATATCCATTAAAGTTTGCCGAGTTAATTGCTCCGTTGCCTGGAGTTGCTTACGTAACTCGTCAATCGGTGCATACCGTTCCTAACGTTCGAAAGACTAAAAAAGCTTTGCAAAGAGCTTTGGAGTATCAAAGATTGAAGTTAGGCTTTTGCCTCGTCGAAATAGTTACTAATTGTCCATCGAATTGGAAGATGAATCCTGTCGAATCCAATAAGTTTGTTCAAAATACATTATTGCAATTTTATCCTTTAGGCGACATAAAGGTACCGGAGGTGAGAGTATGACACACGAAGCAATATTTTCTGGATTTGGTGGTCAAGGTGTTTTAACTATGGGTATGGTATTGGGCAACGCTGCAATTATCGAAGGAAAGGAAGTAACTTGGATGCCATCGTATGGTCCGGAAATGCGCGGTGGAACTGCAAATTGCATTACTATTGTTTCCGACGAGATGATAAGTTCTCCAATCATTTCTCGTTTCGATACCGTCGTTGCTCTTAATCAACCATCCATCGATAAGTTTGAAAAAGCTGTAAAATCTGGTGGAAATCTAATTTATGATTCTTCTGTTGCAATTAATCCACCAACTCGGACCGATATTAAAATATATTCTCTTCCGGGAGGGCAACTTGCTGTCGATTTGAAGAACCCAAAGGTGTTAAATATGATTATGCTTGGTGCATTTTTGAGAGTTACCGGTATTGTCCAAATAGATTCAATTTGGAAGGGTCTTAAGGAAATACTTCCCGAACGATATCATAATTTGATACCTTTGAATCAAGAAGCTTTTATGAAAGGCTACGAATATCTGAAAATCTAATAATTTTGGTTTTATAAAAAAGGGCTACTTGCATTCGTTGCAGGTAGCCCTTTTTATTTAGAAGTAGAGTTAGCTTTTCGTGGGTGTATTTTTTAGAACTTCGAGCAGGAAGTTCCAACAATTTTCAACAGTTGAAATTTGAACTCTTTCTGCTGGCGAATGAACATCTTTCAAAGTTGGTCCAAAAGATATCATATCCATCCCAGGATATTTTTCTCCAATTAGTCCGCATTCCAAACCAGCGTGAATTACTTCGATTTTAGGTTCGACCCCAAACATCTTATGATATGTGGATTTTGCTATTTCGAGTATTTGGGAATTAAAGTTTGGTTGCCAACTGGGATAACCAGAGCTTTGTTTCACATTGGCTCCAGTAAGTTCGAATACTGTACGAATTTGATTGGCAACGTCGAATTTCTCGGTTTCAATAGAACTACGTTGGCTTGTTTGTATGAATATTTCGTATTGACTTGTATTAATAATTGCCAAATTTGTCGAAGTTTGAACTAAATCCTTGACATCAGGGCTAAAACGGACAACACCGTGGGGAAGAATGTATAGAGCTGATAAAATTTTGGTAGCGATTTCTTTGCTCAATACTCTTTGTGGTATTTCAACCTTTTCGAAAATAAAATCAATGTTTGGTTCTTTGGATTTCCATTCTTTTAGTAAAATTTGCTTAAAGTTGTCGGTAAAAGTGTGAAATTTGACTTCATCTGGGGTTTGGAAAGTTATTGTGGCGAAAGATTCTCGGGGAATAGCATTATGAGCACTTCCACCATCGAAACTTGCCAAACGAAATTCTATTTGGTTACTTAAATTCCAGAGATATCTATTGAGTAGTTTTATTGCATTTGCGCGACCATCGCTTATTTCCAATCCAGAGTGACCGCCAGTTAAGCCTTTCAAGGAAATTTTATATGCGATGCTGTTTGCGGGAACAGGTTCGGATTTATAATAAAAGGTTCCCGAAGTATTCATTCCTCCAGCACATCCTATAATGAAAACGCCTTGTTCTTCTGAATCAAGGTTAATGAGAATTTGTCCTTCGAGTAGATTTGTTCCTAATTGTTGAGCACCAGTTAGTCCAGTTTCTTCGTCCAAAGTTAAAAGAACCTCGATGTTTGGGTGAGAAATGTCGTTCGAAGCTAAAACAGCTAAACCCATTGCGACACCAATTCCATTGTCTGCACCTAATGTTGTTCCTTGGGCTTTTACCCAATCGCCATCGATGTAAGGTTTGATTGGGTCGTTGTAAAAGTCGTGTTCGACATCAGCATTTTTTTCGCAAACCATATCGAGATGCCCTTGGATAACGACAGTTTTACGATTTTCCATACCGGGGGTGGCAGGTTTTCGGATAACAAGATTGCCAAGCTTATCTTGTTGATAAGTCAAATTGTGTTTTGTTGCGAAATCGATAGCATAAGCAAGAATCTTTTCCTCGTGTTTCGAAGGGCGCGGTATTTGGGTAATTTCTTCGAAAATGTCCCAAACAATTTTTGGGTTAAGGTTGCCAAGTATGTTTCCCATCGTTTCTCCTTGTTAATTCAAAAAAATTAATAAAACCAGCATTGTAAAGTTGAGTAAGGAAAGTTAGAACTCGCTCGACTGCGGGTTCGACTTTTTCGGCAAACTTTTCACGCATTAGGTCGACTAATTCAGCAACACTTTTCGTTCCATCGATATTAAGCCAAAGGTAGCTACCCAATTCATCCAAGTTTGCACGAAAATAAGGATTCCGCATACGAGGGAGAATATATCTTCTTGCAAATTTGCTTGAAAATCGAGGAACGAGAATGTTAACTAATTCACATTCTACAATTTCAAATTCAGCAGTTTTAAAAGGATGCATTTCTAAATAGTTTGGTTTCGACTTATTTTTTTGGGGATTAAACAACATAAACTACAAAGTTACAACTTTTTGCGTTGAATATAAAATCTCTTTGTATTTTTCTAAAATTTCTGGGAAGGG
>JAOADV010000003.1:0-52154 GCA_026417135.1 Ignavibacteria bacterium | reverse complement strand
TATTCTATTGAGTTTTTCTCTCCTTGTTAGCATACAAGCCCCACAATGGATAATTAATTTATATTTGGTCAAATCGTCGGGGAAATCTCTTCCGACAGAGATGTCAAAATTTAGTTTTTTGCCTAAGTAAAATTGCAGCCATTGTGGTATTTTGACGCGTCCAATATCTTCCAATGTTGGATGATGAGAACAAGCTTCGGCAATCAAGACATTATCTCCTTCTTGAAGTGTTTCGGATTTTGCAGCTCCACAGACTTCCTCCATTAAGTCGCCTTTGAATCGGGAAAAAAGAATTGAAAAGGTGGTACACTTTATATCTGGTGGTGTTTCGCTGACCATTTTATGCACAACTTGAGAATCGCAAACAACAAGGTCTGGCTTTAAATTAATTTTATTTAAGAAATAACTGTATTCTGTCTCTTTAAGGACAAGAACACTTGCGGAATTGTCGAGAATGTCGCGAATAGCTTGGACTTGTGGAAGTATAAGTCTTCCTTTTGGTGCTTGGCTGTCGATTGGAATAATAAAGATAGCAAAACCATTTTTCGGGACAATATCTCCTAATATTGTTATTTCGCCTTCGGTGAGCTTGTCTGTAACATTTTTTAAAACATTTTTAAAGAGATTGAGATATTCGTCGTATTTTTCTTTTTGTAATGCAGAAATTTGAAGAATGTTTTGGCTGTGGTTTTTCAAAAGGCTAATGAATTCTTCCGAAGGCTTTGCAATGTCAATTTTGTTTATAACGAAAATAATTGGAAGTTGTCTTTTCTTTATCTCCGAAACAATTTCTTCTTCGAAATTTGTCCAAAGATTAGCTTCGAGAACGAAGATACAAACATCTGCTCTGTCGAGTATTTGCCTAGTTCTTTTGATTCTTTGTTCCGAAAGTACCGAAGTATCGTCAATCCCCGCAGTATCTATGAAATTTAAAGGTCCTATCGGTAATAGTTCGATAGGTTTTTCAACAATATCGGTTGTTGTCCCGGGTATGGGCGAAACAATAGAAACATCTTGATTTGATATGAAATTTAAGAAACTGGACTTTCCGACATTTGTTCTGCCAAATATTGCTATTTGTAAGCGAAGTGATTTAGGGGTTGTTAGCATTTTATTTCAAATTTAGCAAAATCTAAAAACGAAATTTGTTTATTTGAATTGCAATAAATTTTTTCTTGACTAACGAAAGGAGAAATTTTAATGCCTGAGGGAAATCAGATATAAGTCAAGCAAAGCTTTTTTCGTATATTTCATTTTGTTAGGGTTATTTTTTCTGGTCTATTCCTTGCTAAACTTTGACTACCCTTATGAGCTTAATCTAAAGCTCAATCCAATAGTTTTTGTGCTTTTGGTAGTTATCCTTTTGAAACAAAAGCAAATTTTAATGTATTATGATATAATTTTGCTTTCTTTCTCAATTGCTTCTTATGTTTTTTCGGTTTAAAAATATTTTGCACGTAATTTAGTTATTAAAATTGAGAGGTATTTGGAAATTTGTGAATAGGTTTATAATAAAACTAAATGTTGGGAGTTAAAGATGCCTTCTTTAACAATCGAAAGTAATGGAACTATCGAAATGACCGCTGTTTATTTTAACGGACAGCAAATTGCTGGTTTAACCGAATTGTTTCTTAACTTACACGAAGATGGGACCTTCGATTCTGTTTTAGTTTATAAGGGACTGGACGGAAAGGAATATACAAAAAATCCTTTCATTGACTATTTGGATAGTATTAATTATCGAGAGCCTGCATTTTCAGAATGGGAAGCACGACAGTTGAAAAGTCTTGTTATCGAAAGCGATGGTGAAATTGAAAATACCACAGTGTATTACAATGGTGAGATATTGGATGGCTTGGTCAACATATTCATTCATATCAAAGCCCCGAAAAAAAATAAAACTTCCATTGCTTCGCTCTTTAATAAGGGCGAAATATCTGAAGGTGCAGTTTTCAGAGCAACTTTTACTTTCAGATATCAAAATGATGTTTTAAAAACAGAGGAGATATTCTAATGAAGATAAAAGGTTGGTTGATTTTGACATTAATAATTTCTCTATTAATTGGCTTATTACCATTAGACGAACTTTCTGCAAGGAAAGGTGGCAAAAGTTTTGGGGGAAGTCGTGGTAGTTTTCGGACATCGCCCAAATCATTTGGTGGCACAAAATCTCCAATTGGAACTCGTTCTTACGATGCTCCAATGACATCGCCCAAGAATTTTACCCCTCGTTCTCAACAAACTACTCCACGGAGTTTTGGGGGTTCAGTTTCTTCAAATGTTAACAAATTCAACTTACAAAGTAAATATGGGATTCCTCGCAAGCAAATTACCTCTCGGGAAATGTCAAATCTTCCTCCAAATGTTGTTGTAAATGACTACGGTAATTTCGCAAGTGGACTGATGATGGGATATTTGTTGGGTCATACATCTTGGCTTTGGTTTACACCCTTTCATCCCGCTTTTTATTATTCTCAACCGATTAAGGTTGAAAATCCCGATGGAACTATCTCCTATTATCCTCCAACTTTTGACTTTGGTAAATTGTTAATGACCTTGATTGTTTTGGGTTCATTAGGGTTTATATTATACACATATTTTAAAAATAAGAAACTTAGACTAATGCATCGTTCTTCTGATGGATTTTCTAAGTCTTCTTTTGGTTAATTTTCGTTTTAAAATCTAAGTTTAGTATCAAACTTTTTGAATTCCTATCTATTAATTATTTTGTCTTTTTTTGCAAATTATTTTACTTGTTTTAAATTTCTGGGTATAAATATTATCAAATTGAAAGGATGCAAATTCGTTTTATTAATTTAAAGTTTAAATTTTGTAAGAAAAGTGAACGAAGTCGCTGAAAATAACGATAAGAACTCAAATTCCACCATCCCAAAACTCCTCACAATTTTACCTTTGCGTGATGTTGTGATTTTTCCGTATATGATATATCCTATCTTAATTGGCCGTGCAAGTTCGATTCAAGCTGTATCGGAGGCGATGGAACGAGACAAATTTATTTTCCTTGTTGCTCAAAAGGACCCGACAATAGATGAACCAGATTTCGACGACATTTACGAATTTGGAACCATTGCTAAAATTTTGCAAGTTGTCAAGCTCCCGAACAACTTGCTTAAAATTTTAGTAGAAGGGTTAATACATTCGAAGCTTGTAAAACCAATAAAGAAAGATGAATATCTTGTTGCTGAAGTTGAAACTATTCAAGTTGTTTACGACGAAAAGGACCAAGAGTTAATAGCACTTGTTCGGCGGGCAACAGAATTATTTTATAATTACGTACGGGCTCAACGGTTCCTTTCACCAGATGTTTTTACAGCCTTCGAAAATATAAAAGATTTGCTAAGAAAATTGTATTTTGCTGTTGCAAATATTCAACAATCTGTTCAAGTCAAGCAAAGAATCTTAGATAAAACCGACATTAAAAGTCAGTATTATGAATTGAATTCGATACTTTCGGAAGAACTTGAAATTTTAAAAATCGAAGAAGAAATCGATACAAAGGTTCAAAAACAACTTCAAAAGACACAGAAAAAATATTATATCCAAGAACAAATTCGTGCACTACAAAAAGAACTCGAAGAGGAAGAGGACGCAACTTCTGAAATTGCGCAAATAAAAGAGGCCATTGAAAATGCAAAAATGCCCGAACACGCTTATAAAAAGGCAATCGAGGAACTTGAACGGCTCAGAAAAACCCCGACAATGTCTCCCGAGTATTCTGTAAATAGAACTTATTTGGAATGGCTTACTTCTTTGCCTTGGTCAGTTAAAACTGATGATAATTTTAGCATTGAGCACGTCAAAAAAATTTTGGACGAGGACCATTACGACCTTGACAAACCAAAGGAAAGAATTCTGGAATACATAGCCGTTTTAAACTTGGCGGGAAGTTTGAAACGACAAATCCTATGTTTTGTTGGACCGCCCGGCGTAGGTAAAACTTCGTTAGCTCGCTCTATAGCCAGAGCATTGGGGCGAAAGTTTGTCCGTTTTTCTTTGGGTGGGGTTAGGGACGAGGCAGAAATTCGAGGACATCGCCGAACTTATGTTGGTGCGATGCCGGGGAAAATTATCCAAGCGATGAAGAAAGCCGGGACAATTAATCCTGTTGTTCTTCTCGACGAGATTGATAAAATGTCAATGGATTTTCGTGGGGACCCTTCAGCTGCTTTGCTCGAAGTTCTCGACCCAGAGCAAAATGTAGCTTTTCAAGACCATTACATCGAGGTGGATTACGACCTTTCTAATGTTTTATTTATTACGACGGCAAATGTTAAATATGAAATTCCATTACCTTTGCTCGATAGAATGGAAATTATCGAATTAAATAGTTATTTAGAACCCGATAAATTGAAGATTGCCAAAGACCACATTATTCCAAAGTTAAAGGATGAATTTGGTATTAATAATTTTTCTATTGATGTTACCGACGATGCAATTTTAAAAATTATTCGCGATTATACTCGCGAAGCTGGAGTTAGAAATCTAGAGCGCGAGCTAGCCTCTGTATTCAGAAAGTCCATCAAGGATTTGATAAAAGAATTTGAGCAAAAATACAATCTCGACCCCAAAACAGATTTCGTTACTGCTTTGCGTGAAAACAAAAAATTCATTAGGTTTATTAAAAGAAAAAAGTTTCTTATCGATGAAAAGAAAGTTGAAGAGTATCTGAAGGTGCCCAGATTCAAATTCAAAAAGGAAGACCTTGCCCCAAAAGTTGGGGTTGCTATTGGTTTAGCTTGGACAAGTGTTGGTGGCGACATTATGCCAATTGAAGTTACCATTATGCCGGGTCAAGAAAAACTAACGCTTACTGGACAACTTGGCGAAGTTATGAAAGAATCCGCAAAGGCTGCTTTGTCCTTCATACGCTCGAATTTTGAACATTTAGGAATTCCAAAAGACTTTTTCCAAAAGAAAGAAATACACATTCATATTCCCGAAGGAGCAATACCGAAAGATGGACCTTCGGCTGGAATAACGATAGCAATTGCTTTAATCTCGGCTGCCTCTGGCTATCGTGTCCGTGGCGATGTTGCTATGACTGGGGAAATTACACTTCGTGGGAATATTCTTCCGATTGGTGGATTAAACGAAAAACTTCTTGCTGCGAAACGTTCTGGAATTTCCACCGTCATTATACCAAAAGATAATGAACCCGATTTAGTGGAAGTCAATCCTTATATTAAAGAGAATTTGAAAATTGTTCCAGTCGGTCATATTTTCGATTCTTTGCCCTTTGTGTTATTGGAGTGGGAAAATCGTTCCGAAAATGGTGAATTAAATCGGAAAAAAAGAAATGGTCGAAAGCTTACTAAGTCAGCTACAACAATTGAAAAATCAGTTCGATGAAAATCTGTTTCTCGAATTTTCTAAAGGTTTTGTCGATGCCTTGAATAAAGGTATAATCCGCGCTGCCGAGCCATCGGGGAGCTCCAGCTGGCTCGTTAATGAGTGGGTGAAAGAAGGAATTCTTTTACTTTTTAAATATTCTAGATTGTATGAGTTTTCTAATAATTTATTTTCCTTTATCGACAAGGAGTTGCTCCCAGTGCGTCAATTTTCTTTGGGTGATAGGGTAAGAATTGTGCCCGGTGGAACAGCTGTCCGTAGCGGAGCTTATATTGCTTCTGATGTTATAATTATGCCACCCTCCTACGTAAATATAGGAGCTTATGTTGATAGCGGAACTTTATTAGATTCTCATTCGCTTGTTGGTTCTTGTGCTCAAATTGGGAAGCGAGTGCATTTAAGTGCTGGTTCACAAATCGGGGGCGTACTTGAACCAGTTGGTGCTCGCCCAGTTATTGTCGAGGATGATGTTTTTATTGGTGGCAACTGTGGAATTTACGAAGGGGTTCTTGTTCGTCGCTCGGCTGTAATCGCCGCTGGTGTTATTTTGACTTCTTCAACGAAAGTTTATGATTTAGTTAACGAAAAAGTCTATCGTGCTAAAAATGGGCTCCCTTTGGAAATTCCAGAAAATGCCGTTGTAGTTCCCGGGAGCAAACAAATTGATAGTGAATTTGCTCGATTAAACGGTCTTTCACTTTATGTTCCGATTATTGTTAAATATAGAGACGAACGAACCGATGCGAAATCTACATTAGAAATGGCTTTGAGGTGAAAAATGCTTTCTTCTGCTCGACAAACTCTTTTTTCTTTTTGCATTATTAACCTTATTGTTGCTTTTTTGTTTGCTTTGGCTTATTTTCTTACAAACAACTTCTATTTTTTGTTACCAGTAATTGTAAATTTCATAACTTCATTATTTTTAGTTTTTTTAATTATCAGAATTAATAAAAAATTAACAGAGAATGGACAAAAGTCAAGTAATTCCGAAGCTTCGAAATGAAATTGCATTTCGAATAATCGAGGAAGGCAAAGCAAGACAGATACTTCTTTACGATTTAAGTAGGATAGCAAGTCAACCTTTGATTTTGCCAGAAGAATTTGCTGTTTTATTTCCCTTCTTCGATGGAAAAACAACTTTGGAGCAATTTGAAAAAATAGTTGCCCAAAATTACGATGGCGATGTTACTCAGTTTATGAACATTTTCGTTGAGTTAATTAATGACCTTGATATACTTTGTTATTTGGAAACTCCATATTTCTTTGCTTTGAAAAATGAAATTGATGAATACTTGAATAAGCCTTTCAGACCGAGTATCTGTGCTGGCAATTCTTATCCAAATGAGAAAAGAGCCTTGGAAAAAACTCTTTCGAATTTGATTTCATACTCAAAAGGGGAAAGAAAAATATCGAATGTTAAAGGCTTAATTGTCCCTCATATTGATTTTCAAATTGGTGAACCTGCACTTCGTGTTTATGCCGAAGCTTATAAATCTGTCGAAGACAAAAAATATGATGCTTTTATTATTCTTGGAACATCACACTACGGTACTTCGGACTATTTTATGTTTACACAAAAGGATTTTGAAACCCCTTTGGGAGTAGCTATCAATGATAAAGATTTCTTATCGAATGTGAGTAATGCAATCAAATCCGATATCACAGTAGACGAATTAGCACATCGCTTTGAACATTCAATAGAGTTTCAAGTTATATTAATTCAATATGTGTTTAATTTACCCAATCCAAGAATTGTTCCGATATTAGTCGGTCCTTTTAATGATTTTTTTTATACCGATTATTTCCCAAAGGACGACCCGAAACTCGGGAACTATTTAAAAGCATTAAAGGAAACCATTTACGATAGATATGAAAATCCACTAATAATAGCCAGCGTCGATTTTGGACACATAGGCCGAAAATTCAATGACAAATTCGACGGTATTATGGAATTGGAAAATTTACGTTCACACGACCGTAGATTAATCGAACACATTTCGAATTGCGACCCCGAGGCATTTTTCAAAGAGATAAAAGATACTCAGAATAAATTTAAAATTTGTGGTTTATCTCCGATATATTCTTTGCTTTCAATTTGCCAGTTCGAAAAAGGACATTTTCTCGCTTACGATTACTGGGACGATAAGGACAATAGTTCAATTGTGTCTTTTGCCAGTTTCTGTTTTGAATAATTTCAAGAATTTGTTGCAATGTGCTGACCGTTGTTCTCTGGTAGGTAGATAAAGAATTTTGTTCCTTCTCCTAATTTAGATTCAAATGAAATTTTACCTCCAAGAAGTTCAATTATTTTCTTTGCATTGAAAAGACCTACTCCAAGTCCTTCTGCATCTCTTGCAATTCCTTCACTTCCTTGGATAAATAAGTCGAAAATTTTATCGAATTTTTCTGGTTGAATTCCTATTCCAGTATCTTCAATTTTGATATTTAAACCTCGCTTTCCGTTTTCTTCGATAATCTCGGCTTCTACTGTTATACTCCCTTTTGTTGTGAATTTTAGAGCATTGTCTATAAGGATGTGTAAAAGAGTGGAAAGTAGCTCGGAATCGAATTTGATTGGGTTTTCAACCCCAGAGTATTTAATTATGAATTCAATGTTTTTTTCTTTTGCAAATGGTGTAAACTCTTTCGAAAGATTGTCCAAAAAAATTGGTAAATATATTTCTTTTGGCTTAATTACAAGCGAACCAGCCACAAGCTGGGAAGTTAATATTAAAGACTCAAGTGTTTTGTATAATCTGTGACCCGAGGTGTATATTGCATTTGCAAAATCTTGCAGGTCTGTGTCGTCGAAAGTATCTTTTATTATTTTCGAAAAGCCAAGTATACTACTTAGCGGAGTTCTAAACTCGTGGGAGATATTTTGTAAAATATGTGTTTTCAATCGACTTGAGGCTTCAGCTCGTTCTTTTTCGATTTCTAAATTCTTTTGAGTATTCTTCAACTCGGTTATGTCTGTGAAAACAAAAAGTAAGAAATTGTATTCGATGACTTGTTCACAAATACATTGAACCCATTTTTCTTGGCCCGACTTGTTAAATATTTTAATTGCTTTACTGAAGTTGGTCGCCGGCTCTATCTTTGTTGATAATCCATTTAGTTCTTTTGAACTTAAAGAGCTAATTATTTTAAAAAGTTCTTGACCTATTACCTCTTCTCTTTTTTTCTCGACTAAGTTCAAGTAACTTTGATTTGCATCGATGATTTTATAATCCAAGTCTGTTATTAAAAAACCGTTTGGAGACTTTTCGAAAAAAAGCCTTTTTTTAAATTCACTTTCGAAAGATTTTTGTTCTTCGTAAAAATCATAAATACAAAATTCAATTTCAGAAACGAAGCTATTTAGGGTTTTGATTATGTCCTTGTCAAAGAAATTTTTTAAGTCGGAAAAAAGTATAAAAACTCCAAATACATTTTTTTTGAAGAATATTGGTATGGTATAATAAGAACTTACACCAAGATTTTTTAATTTTTGGTAAATAATCCCACTTGACTCGATTTGACTCAAATCATTGCAAAAAAGGTTAGTTTCCTGTATTATTGAATCATATAAAAAGGGGATATCCCTTTCAGCAACGGACATAGGAAAATCGGATTCTGTTAATGTGGGAATTTCTGTTCCATATTTTGCAATAAGGTAAAAATAATCTTCTTCGGGAATGTATCGGAAAAAAACTGCTGAGGTAAACTTCGCATCTTTTACAAGGCTTTCGCAAGTTTTTTGGAATATTTCTGTTAGCTCATATTTGTGTAATATAATGTTATTTATTTTCAAAAGAGAGGTTAAAAGGTCCTTAAGCCTCGAAATTTTTTCAATTAGAACTTTTCTATCTGTAATATCGCGAATTATACAAACAAAGAGTTTTTCGTTCCCTTTTGTGATTTCGTTGAGCGAAAGTTCTCCAAAAAAAGGCGATTTATAATCCGAAATGATTTGAACCTCGAAACAATCTTTAAATGTATCGAGAAGATTAACATCTTTTGTTTGGATGAAGTCGAAAAATTTTTTTCCTACATAGGGTTTGTCGTAAAGTGAAAAAGCTTGAATTGCTTTGTTATTTGCTTCAAGTATATTGAAGTTTGTGTCGCAAAGTACAATAATATCGTCAGCGTGATTAACTATTATTTCGTGGTATTTTATTTTTTGGTTTTGTTTTTTTAATTGAGCTATTTCTTGATTAAGCTTATTTCTTTGAATTAAGAATAGTGTCGAACTTAAGAAAAGAACGAGCAAAAGTAGAATAAGAAGAATTGGGAGTAAAGGCAGATTTGGCGGTAGAACAGATGACCCATATTTTTCGTTTTCAATTACGAAAAATAATGTGCTACTGTTTACTTTTTTTGCGAATAATTCCTGAGAGCAAAAAAATTGGGATATGGTCCAAAAGACCCAGAAAAAATTTAAATACCGATTTATAGCATTCTTAATATTTTTTCCCCTCATTTTTGGACTTTAGGCAATGTGAAGTGAAAAGTTGAACCTACTTTTGGAGTACTTTCAAACCAGAGTTTACCGCCGTTTAATTCAACAAGTTCTTTAGTTATTATGAGACCCAACCCAGTCCCTTTTTCTCCAAAGGTACCAACAGCGGTGTAATGAAAATCCAACTGTAAAAGTTTAGGTTGCACTTCAAAAGGAATTCCAATTCCATTGTCTTGTATTGAAATTTGTTCAAATAATTTATCGTTTTCAACTATTGATTTGGAAAAAATTCTAATAATTCCACCTTCATTAGTAAATTTTAGTGAATTGCTAATCAAATTACGAAGGATTGTTGTAATACAAGCCAAATCGGCGAATACACTTATTTCTTTATGGATTTTGGAAATTATCACAATTTTTTTGTGCTTTGCGATTTCGGAGAAAATAGAAATAGAATTTTCGACGATAAAAGCAAGATTCAACTCTACTGGGTTATATGGGAAGTTCCTTGTTTGAGTTCTTGCCCAAAGAAGTAAATTTTCGAGCAAGTCAGCAAGCTTAGTAGCAGAAGAGTTAATAGCAAACAAAAAATCCCGCTTTTCCTCTGCTTTCAATTCGTTAAAGGAGCGAATGAATTCTTCCGACAAATTTTTCACTCCGAATATGGGATTTTTCAAGTCGTGTGCAATTATTTGGAAAAACCTATCCTTTGTCGCGTTAAGCTCGGCAAGTTCTTTGTTTTTATCATTTAAAGCTTTATTTATTCTTTCTAGCTCTGATTTTTGAAAAGTAAGTTCTTTTTGGACTTTCTCTAAGTATTCGGAATACCTTTGTTGGTCGGTAATATCGCTAAATACGATTAATTTGGTTAAAGCTTGCCCAAACGGGAAAGTTACACCAGAGACTTTGTATATCCGTTCTCCATCCTTCGTCTGAATTGTTATGGTTGTTTTTTCAAACTCTTCGTAGGAGTTTACAATATCATATAATTTTTCAATTTCGTTTGATTTAAAAATAGTTTCTATGCTTGTTTCGGACTCGACTCCCTCGCCATCAATAAAGAAGATTTTTTTTGCGGCATTATTTGAATAAACGACAAGATTGTTCGAAATAATTAATGCTGGAAGAGGGAGCACTTCGACTATGTTCCTAAACATTTCCTCGTTTCGTTTTAAAGTTTCGTTTAGTTCTTTTTGTAAAGTGATATCGCGAGTAATTACAGCTAAGCCACGTTTAGAACCATCTTCGTTAAATAAAGGTGCTTTAATTATCTTGAAATATTTTCTGTTCCCACTTTGTGTTGTTATCTCTTCCTCGAATTCGCTCACACTTCCTTTCTGCCAAGTTAATTCGTCCGCCGCCTCACATCGCAAGAAGAGTTCTTTAATTTTCTCATTATTACTGATTAATTCCGAGTTTGTCTTACCTTTATAGTTTATACCTTCAAGTTGAAAGAATTCTATTATTTTTTGATTGGCGTGAATCCACCGGCTTTCACTATCTTTGAATTGAAAACCGTCGGGTAGAATGTCCATCAAGGAGAAAATTAAATCCCAAGTTCTTTGCACCTCTAATTCGGCTTGCTTACGCTTAGTTACGTCAATTCCGACGCTTAAAAGAGCGGTAATTTTTCCTTCATCGTCTTTGATTGGTGTATTTTTCCAAGAAATCCAAAATCGCTTTCCTTCCTTGTTTATGTTTTCGTTCTCATTCCATTCGAACCTATTCGGGTCCGAAAGGATTTCTTGCATAAGTTCTACGAGATTTCTTTTTGTTATAGACTCTTCCTCTGGGACAATAGTTCCAACAACATTTTTACCGATTAGCTCGTCGGCAGAATATCCAAAAAAGCGTAAACCGTATTCATTCATAAAAAGAATTCTTCCGTTTAAATCCCAATGCAAAACAATACTATTTAAGTTGTTAAGTAGAAATTGATATTTGTTTGCTGTTTGCTCGTAAACTTTTTGCAACTTTATTAGTTCTGTGATGTTTTGGAAGGACCCCCAAGCCCGAACTAAATGACCATTTTCAACAATTCCAAATAGGGTATTTCGCAAAAAAATGTCATTTCCTTCGTTATCTTGCACTATTGTGATGAAATTTTCTAGCCGATAATTATTAATAATAAAATTATGAAGCAAAGCGATTTTAGTCGGATTATCTTTACTTACGATTCTGGACAAGGGCGTCCCAATAGCAGATTCTCGTGTTTCGAAATTATAAAATCTTGCAAACGATAAATTACAATCACTTAGGAAAGCGTGATTAAATATTTCGACAATTTGTTCTTCTGGGGATAATGAAATTGGTAGAGGCTTGTGGCTTTCGAAACACCACATTGCATCTGTCGAAAGCTGAATGAAAGTTTTGTATTTTTCTTCGCTTATCTTCGATAAAACTTCAATTTGTTTCTTTTCGGTAATATCGCTAAAAATATGGACATAAGTATTGGTTTCGTCTACTAGATTTTCGAAACTGCTGAGGATATGAAATAGCCATTTATTTTTGAGACTGGTTGAGATGCGAATTTCCTTAGTTAATATTTTGGTTTTATCAAAATAACTGGGAGTTATTTCGAAATCGCTTTCGGGGGCGGATAAACGAATTAAATCCTTTAGATTTTTATTAACAAACGAGTCATTTTCATTGCAATCGAGCAGTTTCAAAAAAAGTGAATTGTGCGAAATGATTTTTCCTTCCAAGTCGGTTATGACAAGACCGAAAGGTAAATTGTTTAACAAAAGTTCGAAGTATTTGGTTTTTGCGTTTAACGAGTTATGAGAGGCTTTGAGTTTCTTTAAATTCTTGTTGTATGCAGTAAGAATAACAACTAATACAATCAGTAAAATAATTAAAAGATTAGCAAAAGCTAGCAAAAAGAGGTTTATTTCGCCGAAATTTAATAAACTTTGGTTTCCATTAGAATAGCTATAAGTGGAAAATGCTAAGAAAAAAATAAATAATAAAAACCAGAATCCTTTTTTAGACTTAGCCATAATATTCTACCAAATTTCCCCGAAAGAAAATCTTCTATAAAGTCTAACAAGTTCGAAAATTACTATACCAGCTGCAACTGAAACATTAAGCGAGTGTTTTACTCCGAACATAGGAATTTCGATAGCATCATCGCAAAGTTCTAAAATGAATTGGTCTATTCCGACAAGTTCGTTTCCTAAAATTACAACTAACGGAAAATCTTTACTTTTAATTTGTGTGTAGTATCTCTTCCTATCTGTAATTTCAAGGGCAAAAATTTTTTTGTTCTCCATTCGAAGGTAGTATATTGCGTCAGTGGTATCTTTGAAGTAACGCCAGCGAACTGTTTCGACTGCTCCAAGCGAAGTTTTGGAAATTTCGTTTCGTGGTGGACAAGGTGTATAACCGCAAAGTATTAGCTCTTCGCAACGCCCTGCATCGCATGTTCGAAAGATTGAACCTACGTTATACATACTACGAATATTATGTAATAAAATAGAAATTGGATGTTTTTGGGCAGTTTGTGCCTCTTCAATAGTTAGTCGTTCTTTTAGGATTTCGTTGTGAAGAAGTTTACGCATAAATTAGAATTTAATATACCTTAGTGTTTGTGTTGACTTTTCAGTTATGATATGAAGGAAATAAATGCCCGGGGCAAGATGGGATGTATTAACTAAAATATTCTCTGATTCTTCGATTTGCAGATTTTGTATTTCTTTGCCAAGGAAGTCCCAGAGTAGGAATTTGTATATTTTACAATTCAAGCTTGGGTTTATCAAAATAAATTCATTGCTCTGATAGATATTTACTATAAAATTAGGCTCGAGTTCGTCGACCGTTGAAACCGTAACGAAGATGCTATCGGACATATCAGATTCGCATCCGTGAGGTGGGATAATTTTTACTGAGTAATATCCATTTTTTGTGGGCTTATGTATTCTACTGGTAGCGCCCGGTATCGGTGTGCCATTCAAATACCATTGGTTAAAGCTTGGATAACTGGAGAGGAGCTGACCGTCACTTATTTGTTGAATGTAGGGTTTTGGTGGAGTAGAGAGGATTGTGATTGTCTTTGTTAGTGAATCTCTACAACCAGCGAGGTTTGTCTGTATAAGTTTAATCGAGCCAGTACCAGAATCCTGCCAAACCACTACAATTGAATTTTCAGTTAATTTATTGTGTGAAATCCCATTTTTTAAAATCCATAAATTAAGAGGATTTTCGGTGGAGTCCGTCCAATAGGTATACTCTCTTGATGAACATACTCGGTCGCTTCCAAAAATTTTTACACTGGGATTGTCCATAATTGTTATTGATTGAGGATAGGGTTCGGACCTAAAAGGCAATTTTGTTGCACGAATTCTTATTTTATAATTTGCACTTCCTTTTATTCCTGATGGCAATGTGCACTGTATAGTACCAGATTTAGTAGATATAATTTTACCAATTTGATACGATGGATTGAATTTTCCCTCAGAATTAGAAAGTTCAGCGATAAATTCATTCCCTTCGAAAAACGGACAGCCGCCGACAGAGAAATCAAGACTTAATGTTCCGCCTTTACAAAATCGTGTATTTGAGATATTTCTAATTGAAACGCTACTGGAACGCTGACTCAGTGGACTTTCAATAGCACCAAGGTCAGGGTTTTCTTCGTTATTGGGCTCAATTTGCCTGGGGTATCCATAAACATCTTTTGGGGGGGCCAATTCTTTTAGTGCCATTCCAAGTGCTGGACTACAAGTGTCCAAATGAAAATTTTCTGAACTTGGATTTTTGAACATTGGGTCGTCAATCAAATTATTATCTCCGAATTTTATTATTGCCTTTGTTGTATAGGCACCACGAGGATACTTAAAGATGATATTATTATCCATTTCGAGCGTATCGTAGGCATCTCCGACTACAGCAATCGATGAGTCTTGTCCAAACAATATTGAATTATAGAGCTTACCAAGAAAGCGACCTTCGAGGAAGTAACAGTAGAACTTGTCTTTTGATATAATGGTTGAATTAATAATTTTTGGTGTCATTTGGATACCTAAGTCGGAAAGGTGGACAACTTCGTGTGAATTGTTCCAATAAATTAGGCTATTTGTAATATTTGAAAAAGACCTCCAATTATAAATTCCTCCCGGGTTATTTTTCCTTACAATGGAATTTTCAATTTTAAGAAAACTATTGTTCGAGTAGATGCCAGCCCCAAAAAATTGGGATTTATTTTCTTCGATTATGCAGTTTTGAATACTAATTGTTCCAGCATTAAAACAATAAATACCCCCGCCATACGCGGAAGCCTCGTTTCGCCGAATTTTAAGATTCTTTAAGCGGGGGGAAGTATTTTGGTAGCGTATAGTAATACCTCCACCACCTTCGAAGTTTCTATTGATGCCATTTTGAATTGTAAAGCCATCGATTATAGTAGCACTACTTTCTCCGTTTTCAAAAGTTAAAACGGGTTGTCCGTTGCTTTGTCCGTCAATAATTGTACTATCTTTTCCTTTAATACTTATTAAAGAAACGTCAATGCCAAGAAAATTAATGTTTTCGAAGTAGGTTCCGGGATTTACTAAAATTGTATCGTAGAACCAAGCTTGTTCGATTGCCCATTGAATAGTTTTAAATGGAGCATCTTTTGTTCCAGCATTATTGTTATCCCCAGTTGGCGAGACAAAAAAAGTTTTTCCTATGTAAATGATTATTTTGTTCGCTGTTGGGTTCGAAATATAATTTGGTGATGTTGCAGATATACGTAAGAGATAGTTATTACCGAGAGGAATAGTGTCTGGTATTTGGCAAGCGATAGTAGTATCAGTTCTTGCATTTATTCTACCGATTTCAGTGAATGTATCGAAATTCCCGAATTTATCGGAAAGTTCAACTTTGAATATGTTGCCAATGTTGAATGGACTACTGGTTTTAATTGCCAATGAAAATTTTTCGCCTCTTTTGAAATGAAAATGCGGGAGTTGGATTGAAGTTATTGATTGTGAAAACAATAATATTGGAAATAAGCTTAATATTATTGTAAAGAAAATTTTTTTCATAATTACCCCTTTAAAAAATTAAATTTACATCTTCTCGTCAAAATCAATTTAATTTTACCTTTTCAACAAAAAATGATATTAGAAAATCCAGAGAGTAATGTTAAACTTTTAACTCCCATACCAGATTTTAATGATTCAGTTGCAAAAATCTTGAACTTGCTTAACAATTTAAACTCATTCTTGTTAACGACACATATAAATCCCGACGGAGATGCTGTTGGTTCTTGCTTAGCTTTATACCACTATCTTCGCCAAAAAAACAAAAATTGTTCTATTTTTTTTCACTCACCAATTCCTTCAAATTTAAGATTTTTGGATGGAATAGACAAAATCAAGTTTAGTTCCGATTCTGGGTTAGTTTTCGAACAAACGGATGCTGTAATTGTAGTCGATTTAAACGATATTTCGCGAGTTAAGGCTTTGCGAGATTCAATAGAAAAATGCAATGGTGTTAAAATTGTTGTAGACCACCATCTCGAACCTAAAGATTTTGCTGATTATTATTTGATAGATACAACAGCCAGCTCTACTGGCGAAATTTTATACAAGTTGTTTAAAGAGGATAAGGATATAAACTGGACAGCACCACTATGCGAGGCGCTGTATGTTGCGATTATGACAGATACTGGAAACTTTCGTTTTGAACGAACTGATGGGGAAGTTCACCGAATCGTTGCCGATTTGATAGACTTTGGAGTTGACCCCGTAAAATTGTATAATGTAGTGTATAACACTATGCCTTTGAATACTGCGAGGTTACTGGGGGTTGGGTATTCAAATTTGGAAAGTTTTTACGACGGCAAATTGGTAGTAATGTCAATTCGCAATCGTGATTTTCTGCTTACTTCAACAACAGAGGAAGATACTGAAGGATTTGTCGAGGCAATGCTTTCGATAGAAAATGTTGTGATGAGTATACTTATTATTGAAGTTATAGAAAGAAATGAAATTCGAGTCTCAATTCGTTCCAAAGGGGAGTTTTCGGCAAGGAATTTGGCTTTGAACTTCAACGGTGGTGGGCATAAAAATGCTGCTGGTTGTCGATTTAACAAAATGGAACTTGAAGAAGTGAAAAAAATGCTTGTTGACCGAGCCAAAAATATCCTTAATCCATAATTACTCAAACCTCATTGTTTCGAGAATATCCTCGAATGTTTGCCTTTTTCTAATAAGTAGTGGTTTTTGGTCGAGTAGTACTTCTGCTGGTAGAAGACGACCATTATAGTTTGAAGCCATAGAATAACAATAAGCCCCAGCGTTATGAAAAACAAGAATATCTCCTTCTTTAGGTTCGGGGATTGCAACGTTTTTAGCAAGGATGTCCGAATTTTCGCATATTTGACCACAAACTTGAACTATTTGATTAGGGACTTCTTTTTTATACAAAGTTACTTTATGTTGTGCACCATATAATGCTGGTCGAGGAAAAATATTCATTCCGGCATCGACACCAATAAATTTTTTGTAGCCGTTCTTAATCCCAGTAATTTTTGTAATTAAATAACCAGCGTTACCTATCAAATACCTACCTGGCTCGATTTTGAGTTCTGGTATGCCAAGTTCAAACTTTCGTGTATTTTCGAAGAATACATCGGCAATAAGTTTTGCCGTGAAGTCAATTTCGAGTTCTTTATCTGTTTCAGTGTATGGAATGCCAAAACCACCACCGATGTCGATATATCTAGGTTGAATATCAAGCTCTTTGAACACATTGCCAACGATTTTGAAGAGTTTATCGAGCACTTCTGCGAAATAAAAAGGTTCTAAAATATTTGAACCAGTCATTATATGCACACCGAAGTTATTTACTCCGTCGCTTTTTGCAGTTTTATAAGCTTGTGGTATTAATTCATATGGAACACCGAACTTAGCGTCGGTTCCACCAGTTGTGATGCCTTCGAAACCTCCTTTACCTATACCGGGATTTACACGAAACGAAACAAAGTTTGGGGAACAAATTTCTTTTAGTCGAAAGTAAGATGTGATATCGTCTAAGTTTATTTTTATATTATATCTTGTGATTTCTCTTAAATCTTCTGAACTTTCAAAATTTCCAGTATAAATGATTTTTGTTGGGTCGAATCCAGAGTTTAGCGCAAGATTTAATTCAATTGGCGACGAACAATCTGCACCAGCGCCGAGATTTTTTAGAATTTTAAGAATGTGAATGTTGGAATTTGCTTTTAAAGAGTAGTGGATAGTAAATTTTTCGAAATAGTTAGAAAACGATGAATAAAGTTTGCTATAGTTTTCTTTTATTTTTTTTGCATCATAGACATAGATTGGAGTTCCAAATTTTTCGGCAATTTCTAAAATGTCGAAACCATTAATTTTATTCATACAAGTCCTCGAATAATTCTGGGTAATTGTTTTTTGAAAAAAATTCATTATGAAGGAGATTAACAACTTTTTCGACAGAACTTTCTTTTACAACGATGCTAAAGTTTATATCCGATGCCCCCATACTGACCATTATTATTTTGACTTCCCGTAGCGAATTGAATATTCTATTAGCGATATTTGTGCTATTTTTCAATCCTTCGCCGACAACAGAGACCATTGCATTTTCGTGCGATACATCGCATTCTGCAATTTTACTTAACTCCTTTAAAATATTTTTTAAATCCTTTGTATCGTCAATGGTTAAGGAGATACTTACCTCAGAGGTTGAAACTAAGTCCACAGAAGTTTTATATTTTCCAAAAATTTCGAAAACTTTTTGTAAATATCCGTAAGCACCGAGCATCCGATTGGAACGTATAGTTACAACAGTAATACCTTTTCTATATGTTATTGCTTTGACTATTTTCTTTCTTGGTGATTTAAATGTGATAAGAGTTCCAGCTTTTTCTGGTTTCAAGGAATTAAGAACAAATACAGGTATTCTACTTTTTACTGCTGGAAAAATTGTTTTTGGGTGTAAAACTTTTGCACCAAATGTAGCCATCTCCGACGCTTCGAAATAGGATATTTCCTTAATCAGTTTTGCGTTTGGGACAATCTTGGGGTCTGCTGTTAAAATACCATCAACGTCAGTCCAAATTTCCAGTGCTTTTGCATTAAGAATTGAAGCAATTGCCGAAGCAGTGTAGTCCGAACCACCTCTACTCAAAGTAGTTGTTATTCCGTCGTATGTGCTCCCGACAAAACCGCCAGTAATACGAAGTTGATGTTTGCTCTTTCGAACAAAATTGCTTAAAGTTCTTTTTGTCTCTTTGAAATCAATTTCGGCACTCGTAAAGTTCGAATCTGTCTTAATTATTTCTACTGGATTATAGTAAACAATATCCAAGCCTTTTGCCTGGAGAAAAAGGTATATCAAGTATGAGGATAAAATTTCTCCATAACTTAATATTTTGTCAAGCGAACGTGGACTTATTTCTCCTAAAGTAAGAAGTGCATTAGCTAAGTTTTTTAGTTCTTCTCGTTTTTGTTGGAGAAAATCTTGAATCTGGGGAAGTATATTTAAATCGGTTGCTAAAATGAAGTGTCTGTTGAAAATACTGTCAATAAGCTCGGATGCTTTTTGGAGTTCTCTATTTTCGAGATGGTGGGCTATTTGAACTAAGTTATCCGTTACTTTCGACAAGGCAGACACTACGATAAATGTTTCGTCGGTTCTATTCGAGACGATTGAATATAACCTATTTATCGCATTAGAATCTTGAACCGAGGTCCCTCCAAACTTGGAAACTATCATAGTATAGGCAACTCAAAGGTGGGAAATCATAATCCAATTTCTTTTGCTACTTTTTTCATACCGTCGATAGTGAGCTGTATTAGTTCATCTAATGAAATGCCGAGCAATTCTGCGCCCTTTTCGATAATTTCACGATTTGCACCAGCAGCAAAGTTCTTTTCTTTCCACTTCTTCTTAACAGATTTAACCTCGACGTCCATTATACTTTTGGATGGTCGCACTAAAGCGACAGCAGTAATCAAACCAGTTAGCTCATCTATTGCAAACAAGTACTTTTCCATTAAGCTTTTCGGTTCGACATCTGTGCAAATTCCCCATGCGTGAGCCATAACTGCACGTATTAATTCAGGATTCCATCCTCTTTCTTCGAGAATTTTTTTCGTCATTTGGCAGTGAACTTCTGGGTACATTTCGTAGTCTAAATCGTGAATTAACCCGACGACACCCCAAATATCTGGATTTTCGTTGTGTTTTTCAGCAATGTGCCGCATAACTGCTTCGACAGACAAAGCGTGTTTAATTAGTGAATCAGTTTTATTGTATTGTAGGAATAATTCTAAGGCTTCTTCTCTTGTTGGTATTTTATTTTCCAAACTTACTCCAAATATGTGTAACCATAAAGTCCGGACCTATAATTTGAAAGGAATTCTTTTCCTTCTTGTGGTGTGATTTTACCTTCTTTGACAGCCGCTGTAACCCAAGTTTCAATAGTTCGCACAAGTCTTTTAGCGTCGTATTGGACGAAGTCGAGAACATCGGCGACAGTTTCCCCGTAAATTATTTGGACAATTTTGTAACTGTCGTCTTCGACAACAACATGGACAGCATTTGTGTCGCCAAAAAGATTGTGTAAATCCCCAAGAATTTCTTGGTATGCCCCAACCAGAAAAACACCAATGTAGTAAGGTTCGTTGGATTTTAATTCGTGGACAGGTAGGTAGTGTGAATAGTTTTTCATTCCGATAAATGTATCGATTTTGCCATCCGAATCGCAAGTAATATCGTGCAGTGTTGCAAATCTGGTGGGTTTTTCGTTTAATCGGTGGATTGGTACAATAGGGAATATTTGGTCGATTGCCCAAGAGTCGGGTAGTGATTGAAATAGAGAAAAATTACAAAAGTACTTGTCGGCAAGCATTCTCGATAGTGGTCTAATTTCTTCGGGCATATGCTTCATTTCCGAAGCAATATTGTAAACATCAGTTGCAATTGACCAAAAAAGCTTTTCAACTTTTGCTCGGGATTTTAAGTCCAAAAGTCCCAAACTGAATAAGTCTAACGAATCCTCTCTAAGTTGCTGTGCGTCGTGCCAATTTTCTAAAAGATTCGATGCATTTATATTTTCTAAAAGGTTGTACAATTCTTTTACGTTATCGTGGTCATCTTCTTCTATTTTGTCTTCTTCGTAGTTCCATCTTGGTATAGAATTGGACTCTAAAACATTAAAAATTAGAACCGAATGATGCGCTGTAAGCGAACGTCCAGATTCTGTTATGATATTTGGATGTGGTAGGTTGTTCTTAGTGCAAGCTTCTTTTAGCATATAAACTGCGTCGTAAACATATTCGTTGATTGTATAATTGATACTGCTTGGACTGAATGAACGAGTTCCATCGTAATCGACACCTAATCCACCCCCTATGTCAACATATTCAATGTTGCACCCTAATTTTCTCATTTGAACGTAAAATTGGGAGCATTCTCGGAGTGCATTTTTGATTGTTCTTATGTTTGCAACTTGACTACCAATATGAAAATGAATTAACTTAAAAGAATCGAGAAGCTTTGCTGATTTTATAATTTCAATAGCTTCTATAACTTCGCTCGAAGAAAGCCCAAATTTACTTTTATCGCCAGTTGTGTCTTCCCATTTACCAGAACCTTGGGTTGCAAGTTTGATACGGATACCAATATTTGGCTTTATTTTAAGTCTTTTCGCTGTTGAAATTAACAGTTTGAGCTCGTTAAGCTTTTCAACTACAACGAAGATTTTCCTACCCATTTTTTGAGCTAAAAGAGCAAGTTCGATGAAGTTTTCGTCTTTATATCCATTACAAATAATCAGTGATTCTGGGCTGTGGGCGACAGCTAAAACGACGTGCAATTCGGGTTTTGAACCTGCTTCCAATCCAATATTATATTTCTGTCCGTAACGCATAAGTTCTTCGACAACTGGGCGAACTTGGTTAACTTTTATCGGATAAACATTATAGTACTTGCCTTTAAAATCATATTCTTTCGAGGCATCTTCGAAACATCGAGTAATTGTTTCGATTCTATCGTCTAAAATATCGGGGAAACGAATAAGAACTGGCAATGAAACATCTCGTAATATTAGCTCGTCGACCAATTCTTTCATATCGATTTTTACCCCATTTTTGGATGGCGTTACAACAAGGTTCCCCTTTTCGTTGACCGAAAAGTAATCTTGACCCCATCCATTGATGTTATATAATTCGATAGAGTCTTCTATTCTCCATTTACGCATTTTAGTGATTTGATTTTTGAAAAACTACAAAAATAATTTTATTCATAGTTTTTTTCAACTAATCTTCCCAAACAAATTCGAAAAGTAGAGAAGAAATCGTAAGCAAAAGACCAGAGTAGGAGAAGATTAATAAATTGTTCCTTATGACTTGCTCAGCATTGTTTCCAATTATCGTCAAATTTGTTGCTTCGATTGCAACCAAAAAAAGTGGTATCAATATTGGTAAAGAAAGAATAGGGAACAAAGCCCCTTTTACATTAGCTTTTGCTACGATTGCTCCGATTATTGTTGAGCAACCAGCAATCCCAAAGCCACCGTTAAATATTGTGAGAGCATAAAGTATGGGAGAAGAAATTTTAATTTTATCGAAAAACAGCAAGAACATAAAAATAACAGCTATGTTTATAAATGAAGAGATTAAAAGATTAGATAAAAACTTCCCGAAAAAAACTTGATATGGGGTTGTAAAAATTTTTAAAAGTAGAACAGTACCTTTCTCTTCCTCACTAACGAAAGTTCTTAACATTCCAGTCATAGAGGCAAAAAAAATCACCGTCCAAAGCAAACCAGTATAAATTTGGGTGGAAATTGTTTCAGATGAAATGCTAAAATTGATAACCGTTGTCGAAATAAGTGTAAACAATAAAATTGTCGTTAGTGAGTAACGATTTCTAAACTCAATTAGAGCGTCTTTGTAAGCTACGGCAAAAATTCTATAAAGCAAAATGTTTACTAAATTTCTTATTTAAGAAAAACTTAAACGACCCAAGTTCTTGTATATTGTCTTTTATCTATATATTTTATTTTTGCATTAGCCAGTTTCGGATTGACCATTTCCATTTCGATAAAGTGCAATTCTAAATTTCCATTGTTCTGATAATATCGATAACCTACTATTCCAGCTTTTACGAGCTTTCGAACAATTTCCCAATACTTTTTTTGCTCTTGCCCGTTCAATTTTAACATAGCAAAAATGTTCGAATCGCCTAAATCGAAAAGGCTATCGACTGCATTCATAATTTTGTTGATGTCGATGCCGTTGTTTTTTCCTTCAATTTTTTGTTTTTTGAAGTTAACCGAACTTAATTGTCTTTCTATGTTTTGAAACCTAATTTCGTGAGAAAAAATTGCTTCCATAAAGTCGAATTCTCATTGCGAAACTTCATAGTTATTATCGACATTATCTTTTGGATTTTAAGTTTTAATGTAGTTTTATAGTAAAGAAAATTAGTTTTAAGATATAATCTTGAATAATTGCTTGTTTTTAGGACTAAATCGAAAGTTTAATTAATTTTGTCATAAAGTTAGTTTTTTGAATTAATGGAAAAATAATGGAACTTATAGAAAGTAAGATTTCTGTCTTGATTTTCTTGCTCTTCTTGGGCTTTGGTTTCTTTACTTTATTTGTTCGCCCGAATCTGAGATTCAGTTTAGCATTGAACCCTTTTGATTTTGTCCATAATAAAAAGCTTTTTTTGCTTTTGTCTCATATGTTTGTTCACTTCGATTTTATACATCTTTTGTTCAACTCTTTGACATTTCTGTTCTTCGCTCCCCAAGTTGAAATGACAGTTGGCTCGTTATACTTTGTGGTTCTATTTCTTAGCTCTGGAATTTTTTCTTCAATCCCAAGTATTATCAAGCAAAAGGATAATCCGAACTATTATTCACTTGGTGCTTCGGGTGCAATTTCGGGCGTCGTTTTTTCATTTCTAATGTTTTATCCAACCTCGAGAATTTATGTTTTTTTCGTTCCAATTGGAATTCCAGCCCCAATATTTGGGCTTTTGTTTCTCATTTATTGTGTGTATGCTGCAAAGTATCAAAGTTCAAATATAAACCACGAAGCACATTTTTGGGGTGCAATCTGGGGTATAATTTTTACAATAATAATTGAACCAAAAGTAGTACTAAATATCATTCGTTTTATAGAAGTCTTTATACAAGGGTTTTAATACAATCGTTCGTTCGAAAAAAATCTATCGTACCAAAGGGCTAAATTGAGAAGTGTGAAAATCTTAAATCCGTAGTTTTTTTTACTTTTTCGGTGTTCTTGGAGCATTATATTTATATATTCCAAATTTGATATTTTGCGAAGGAGATTGGAGTTGCTTATTCTTTCGCAAGCAAAATCGAACCATTCATTTCGTAGCCATTCGCTGATTGGTGCCCAAAATCCTTGTTTTTTTCGATAAACAATTTCTTTCGGTAGTATTCTTTCCGCAGCTTTTTTCAAAAGGTATTTCGTAGTTCTTCCATTTGGGACTTTTAGCTTCTGTGGCAAAGACATTGTAAATTCAATAAGTCTATAATCTAAAAATGGGACGCGCGCTTCGATACTATGAGCCATTCCCATTTTATCCACTCTCATCAAAAGTAGTTCAGATAATCTTTGTGATATTTCGACAAACAATACCCATTGTAGAAAATCCAAGGAGCTGTTCAGATTTTTTGCCTCAGACAAAAGATTGTTAACATACTGCCATGGAATATGAGAGAAGTATTTTGGCTGGTGGTTTAAAATTACTTCTAATTCACTTGGAGGGAAAATCGGAGTTCCACTCCAATAATACTCTTCGTTGTAAGCACTTCGCCGAATAAAATCTAACGGGAGGTACTGCTTTATTTTTGAAAATATAGGTTTGGATAAATAAAAAAGGCTCCTTTTAATTGGGGTTGGCAAAGAATCGAATGGTTTCCAAATATTATGGTAAAATTTGAAATCGCGGAGGAGCCAGGGATAACCAACGAATTGTTCGTCGCTGCCTTCGCCGACTTGTACTACGATTGTTCCAGATTCTCGAGTAAGTTTGCTAAGAAAAAACAACGGAATACAAACTGGGTCGGCATTTGGTTCGTCTTCGAACCAAACTAATTCTTCAAGTACCTCGAAGGCATCGTCGCTATCAATTAGTATTTCGTGCTGGTTAGTTTTGAATAGGTTTACAATCGTCCTTGCATAATAAAGTTCATTATATTTTTCTAATTCCTTGAAACCAACAGTGAAAGTATCAACTGGACGTGTCATTAGTTCCGACATTAAAGCAACATTAAGGCTGGAATCGATACCACCGCTTAAAAATACTCCGAAGGGGACATCGCTCATCATCCTATCTTTAACTGCTTGACGCAGTAGTCGAAGAATTTCTTCGACGGCTTCGTTTTCACTAATTTTTTCATTTTTCCCTAAGGCAAATGGATTCCAATACCTCCTCAGTTTAAAATCCCGATTGACATCAAGAGTGAAAAAATGTGCTGGTGGGATTTTGTTTATGTTTTCGAACAACGTATTTCGGTTAGAGCTTATACCGAAGTTGAGATAATTAGGAATTTCTTTAAAATTTACATTTTTTTGAACCCTCGGATGGATTAAGATGGATTTGATTTCCGAGGCAAAAATGAAAATTTCGTCATCATAAAAATAATATAGAGGTTTTTTCCCAACTCTATCTCTTGCTCCGAAGAGTAGTTGGTTATGCTCGTCCCAAATGACGAAAGCGAACATTCCTGAAATACGTTTGACAACGTCCAACCCCCATTCTTTGTATCCGTTGAGTATAACTTCTGTATCTGTCCGTGAACGAAATTTATATCCTTTTTCGATTAACTCTTTTCTAAGAGTAAGGTAATTATAAATTTCCCCGTTGAAGACAATGGTAACATTTCCATCGTCTGTTTGCATTGGTTGATTTCCAGCTTCAGACAAATCGATTATTGCAAGCCTTCGGAAGCCAAAGGCACATTGCTTAGAAGGAGAAAACCAAATGCCATTACTATCGGGTCCTCGATGTCGAAGTAGGTTTGTCATTTTTAGCAGGAGGGCTGAATCGTAGGATTCGTTTAAGGTTTTATTGAAATGGCGAATGCCAACTATACCACACATCAGGATTTTCGTTCAAGTACAGAATAATTGATTATTTCAATCATTTCGCGAACAGCTCGCTCTAATCCAACAAAAGATGCACGTGCAACAATTGAGTGGCCAATACTCAGCTCCGAAATGGATTCGATTTTACAGATTTCTGAGACATTTATATAGTTCAAACCGTGTCCAGCTGCGACTTTTAAACCTAAAGATTTTGCTAAATCTGCCGCTTTGCGAATTCTAACAAGCTCTTTTTGAATTTCTTTTGGTTTTTTCAGACGAGAATATACCCCAGTGTGAAACTCGACTATATCTGCTCCTAACTGAATGGAAGCCTCGATTTGAGGTTGTTCAGGTTCTATGAAAAAACTGACCTCAATTCCTTCGGAATGCATTCTTTTAACCAGCTCTTTATATACTTTCGTGTCTTTGGTGACGTCTAATCCACCTTCTGTTGTTAGTTCTATTCTTTTTTCTGGTACGATAGTAACCATATCGGGTTTAATTTTTAAAGCAAATTGTATTATCTCTTCGACAGCAGCCATTTCCAAGTCTAATTTTGTTGTAACTACCTTTCTTAAAAGTTCAACGTCTCTATCGTTTATGTGTCTTCGGTCTTCCCTTAGATGGCAAACTATTCCTTTTGCTCCTGCAAGTTCACAAATTACTGCCGCAAAGATTGGGTCGGGTTCGTTACCTCCTCTTGCTTGCCTAATAGTGGCAATATGGTCGATATTTACATTAAGTGCAATCATATAAAATCAAAAAAATAAATAGCAAAATTACTTAAAATAGGTTAATTCGTCGGAATAGTGATTGAATTTACTCGATTGCAATAAATTTTCCGAAAATTTCTTTATCCTTGAATTTTATTTTATAGAAGTAAACTCCAGAGGATTGAATTTCCGGAATCTTTTCTAAATGAAGGGCTCGAATAGTTCCTACTAAAGAGGTCTCGATTTCCTTTTTACTCAAAGAAATTTCGTTCATATTCGAATCGAATAGCCAAAATTCAACTTTTTCTTTGATTGGGACATTATCGGGAATTGGAAAGCTTATACCTTCTTTTTTGTATTTCCAAGGATTTGGGAAAGGTGCAATTGTTACAAAAGTCTTAAATCCTAAGTCAAAAAATAACGAATCGGCAATTAACGATTTATCTCCGTTGAACTTATAGAATATATTTCTTGGATAAAGTTGAATGCTTGACTCGAGAGCATTTGTAGAAAGGATAATCGAACATTCCAATGTGCTATCGAGCTTTTGATTGACCGCTGAATATGTATCGAGGTTTGCAAGAAAAATGGAAAGAGTATCCCAAAGAATTGAAGGATTTTCCGATGGCATAAAAAATCTGATTGGCATAATTTCGTAAGGGCGAAGGTATCGTGTGGTAATCTCGTCTTTTTCAAATTTTTTTTCGAATTGAAAACTTATTTGAGGGAAGAGATTAGAATTGGGCAAAGAATTTTCTCTTGTTTTATCGCCAGAATAATAGATGTATGGTAAGAAATTTGCTAATGCTTCGGGCATAGAACTTCCAACACTTCGTAAGGCAAGTTCCAAAGATAGCAAAGCATTATTACCTTTCCCAATGTTTTCCCAAAGTTCAACAATTGGTTTGTCTCCGAACTTTAAGTATATATATTGAAGGAAAATCGCATATCGGTAGCCAACATTGTAGGTTGGATTGGAAAGTAGATACTTAGAAAATGATGAAAATAAGCTTTTTACAAACTGTAAGTAATCTTTTGTTTCGGGGAAAACTCTCCATTCCATAAAAGTGCTTGTCATCTCGTTGAAAGATGGAAAAAGTGGGTCGCCATAACCAAACTGGAACAAATGGTGCAATTCGTGAGCTACTGTAATTTTCATTCCTTGATAACCGCTTTCGCGATATGTTTGCCTTTTCGTCCCATTAGGGAAAAAAGTAGTATCGAATGGACTATAATCGTTATCAATTATAGAGTAGCAAGCATATTTTTCGAAAATTCCAAAAACTTTAATGTTTAAGTCCAAGTTTGTCCAGCCATAGGCAACTTCTTCGGCTGCACCATTTCCAATATCCCAAAGATAAAAGTCGTATGCGTCCGAACCGCCACGGCCACTATCAATCGGTGGGGAAGAAAATCCCAGAGTGTCGACAAAAAAATTGTAGCAATATTCTAAATAGTAAAGGACAGAATCAATGTAGTCCGGGACATTGTTTAAATTAATGTCTTTTAATGGAACCTTATTTTTGCCAATAGTATCGAAATGAACTGCAAATCTACCACTTGATGAATGAACTGTGACTTGGTTTTTCGGTCTTCCTGTTACGGGGTCAAGTTGGACTCCAGAAAGTATTTTCTCGTGTAACTCTTTGTTATGAAGTATCGGAAATGTGTTACACTTTATGTCTGGCTCGTGGGCAAAAACAAGTTGGAATTGAATAAAAAAAATAAAAAATAAGGGAAATATAAAAAACATTTTACTTGAACATTTCCTTAATCATTCCCCAAGTCTTGTAGATTCTGTTGATTTTGTGGGTCAAATTTATCGAGTTGGTATAAATTGATGTGTTGTCTTTGAAATTAATTTTAAGTCTGTAAGAATATTGATTGGAAGAGGTTTGGTTTTCTTGGTTGTTTCGTAAGTAAGCGTCTGTATCTATGTATTTATAGTGCGAGGGATAACCTTTTGCTTCAAGCGTAGTTATTTTTTTAAAGCTACCGTTATTAATTGACCGCTCAATTTCGAAAGAAAGTATTTTCTTTTCGTTAATAGTTTTAAACTCAATTACTATATCCTTTCCATTTGATTGTGCAGTGAAGCTTTCGATATAAATTTCACTGCTGTAGGAAAGATAAATAATTTGAGAAATGAAAAATAATAAAAAAAATCTTTTCATTTAGAGAAGTTAAATTAAAAAGCAAAATTAGATAAATTTATTTACATAACAAATTGTTTTCAGTTTGAAATTAAAGATATGCAAACAGCGAAAGTAGATTTTAGTTAAGACTTGAGCAAGATATTTTTGAAATCGTTGTTCCAATGGAATATTTGGGTAAGTAAATTATTATTGTTAGTATTTTTATTTTTGTTTTTATTTCTTCGAGAATATGTACAAAATTATTTTACCGAATTTCGAAGGTCCGCTGGATTTATTAATTTATTTTATCAAAAGATACGAAATAAACATTTACGATATACCTATTGCTAAAATTACTAATGAATTTCTGAATTATATTAGATTGATGCAGATACTTGATATTGAAATATCGAGCGAGTTTATTCTAATGGCTTCAACGCTTATGGAAATAAAAGCAAAGATGCTCTTACCAAACAAAAATGAGCAAAACTTTAAAGAAGACGAAGACCCGCGAAAGGAACTTGTCGATAAATTGATAGAATATCAAGTTATCAAAGAATTAAGCAACGAGTTAAAGTTAAATTTCATCAAAAATCAAAATCTTTTTTTTCGCGGTTTGTTCGAAAGTGAAATTACAGAGCTTTCTAAGCAATTAAAGACATTTAAGCCATTAGGATTAGTGGACTTGGCAAATGCTTTTTATGCACTTTTTGTTCAGCATAAACCTGAGGACAAAGGACAAATAATTCCAAAGGAAACTTTAAGCATACAAGAAGAAATTAATAGAATCCAAAATATTTTAAAACGAAAAAAGTATATCGTTTTTCCGAAACTTATCCAGAGTAAAGAAAAAAGATATGTAATTATTACTTTTTTGGCTTTGCTCGAATTAGTAAAATCAAAGAAAGCATATTTGTATCAATGCGATTTTGATACCGAAATTTTGGTTTTTTCATCAGATTTCATTGCAAAAAATTGATTGGTTGAAGAATGATGTTTTTTTACTTAGATTACGAGGTCCAAAAAAGAATTGTTGAATCTTTGATTTTTGCAAGTGAGGAACCGATTTCGATAGTAAATTTAACAGAAATTTTAACTTCTAAGATTGATTTCAGCAGTATGAATCTTCAGTCGAATTTTCAGCAAAGCCCCCCTACAAATGAGATTGATTTCGAAAAGTATTTTAAAAAATTGATTGAGGATATTAATCAAGAGCTTAGGTACACATTACGTCCATATCAAATTATTTTCGTTGCCGGTGGATATACTTTTGCTACAACCGAAGAATATGGGAAAATCATTTCTCTTTTGCCATCTTTTAGGTACAAAAAGCGTTTAAGTCGCGCTATGTTGGAGGTTCTCACAATAATTGCGTATAATCAACCAATTACCAGACCCGAGATAGAAAATATTCGGGGAACTAATTCGGCAGAAGTAATCAATTCATTATTAGAAAAGAATTTGATAAAAGTTGTTGGTCGCAAAAATGTTCCAGGGAAGCCTCATCTATTTGCTACTACAAATGACTTTCTCAAATTATTTGGATTGGGTAGTTTGGAAGAACTTCCAAAATATAATGAAATTAGAACACTTGTTGAAGAAAGAGACAAACAAGAGAAAATAGAGTTGAAAATAGATTTCAATAGAGAAGATTTAGAATCTTAAGTCTCAAAAATCATAATGAAACCAATTTTTAATAATCTATTTAGTCTGAATTGTGGAAAATTGGAATTCGACCAATTAGTATAAACTCAACGTTAAAACTTTCATATTTTTGCAATTAGTTTTTTCTGTTTATAAGGTAATGCTGCAAAGTTTATACATAAAGAATTTTGCACTAATCGACGAATTATTTATCGAATTCGATAATGGCTTAAACATCCTTCTTGGCGAAACTGGTGCAGGAAAATCTATTATTATCGATGCTCTTATGATTGCACTTGGGGAAAGAAGTTCCCCAGAGCTTGTTAAGCAAGGTCAAAACAAATCGGTTATCGAAGCAACCTTTAGTTTAGATGATGTTACTGCAATCAGCGATATTTTGCAAGAACAAGATAATATTATCGATAATACTTTTATATTGAGACGTGAGTTTACAACTAAGGGAACTTCTCGAAGCTTCATAAATGATACACCTTATACATTAAATATTTTGAAAGAAGTTGGTAACTATTTGGTTGATTTTCACGGTCAACATAGTCATCAACAACTGTTAAATCCGGCATTTCAACTGAAATTACTGGATAGCATCGCTATGAATCAAGAAGAAATTGAGAAATATAAAAAGGTGAGAAAGGAACTTGAAAATGCTATTTTTAGATACATTCAGTTAATTGAAGAAGAACAAAGGATTAAACTCCAGAAGGATGCCTTGGAATTTGAATTTCAAGAAATCCAAAGAATAAATCCACAACCCGGTGAACTTCAAGAAATTGAAAATGAGTTGAAAAAGTTGGAAAACTATGAAATTATAAATAGTACCTTATACGAGATTTACGAAAATCTTTATGAATCAAGCGATTCGGCATTGAATCGATTGTCTGCTTCGATAAAAAAAATGGAGAGTATAGTTAAATATGACTATGAATTAAGGACTTGTTTGGAACGAATAAGTAGTTTGAGTTTTGAACTAAATGAAATTTCAAATGAGATAAGGAGTAGAATTGGCAACGTAAATTTCGATAGGGAATATCTCGAAAATTTGCGAACAAGATTTTCCGATTTAAAATATTTGTCCAAAAAGTATTTTTCGTACGAAAATGTTTTCGAACGGAAAGATAAAATATTGCAGCTTTTAACACAAAGTTTGCAAATTGAAGAACAGATAAAAACAACAGCCGAAGAGATTATCAAATTGAAAGAAAAAATTTCGGCTCTGGCTCTAAGCATAAGAGAGAAGCGATTAAGTTGTAAGTCATATTTAGAGGGCAAGGTGCCAAAAGTTCTCGAAACTCTTGGAATGCGAAATGCAACTTTCGAAATTTCAATTTATCCCGAAGAAATAGATAACCTATCGATTGATAAATTAGCCATCGAACTAAATGGGAAAGCAATCAAGCTAATGGAAAATGGTATCGACAAGGTTGAATTTTTAATAGCAACTGTTCAGGGATTTAAACCAATGCCTTTGTCAACTATTGCTTCGGGTGGGGAAATCTCGCGCTTGATGCTTGCTTTGAAAAGCTTATCGGCAGAAAGTTATAAGTTCCCTACTATGGTGTTCGATGAAATTGACGCTGGGATTAGTGGTAAAATCGCTTATATGGCTGGAAATCTTATGAAACAGCTTTCGAAAAGGCATCAAATAATTGTAATTACACATTTGCCACAAATTGCGTCTGCTGGCGACAAGGTCTTTTTGGTTCAAAAAATGGAAAAAGGTTCAGATGTTAAAATAGTAGCTCAACCTTTGGATGAGAATGGGAAAATTTCTGAAATCGCTAAGCTAATTAGTGGCAAGGAGTTGAATACATCTGCACTGGAAAGTGCAAAAGAACTTATCGAAAATTTTAAAAAGTTGGTGAACTAAATGAAAAGTGGTTTCAAAGCTTTGATTCCTTTTCTTTTTCTTGTGTTAGTGAATCTTGTTTTAACACAAGATTCTACTGGTCGAATTATTATTTACCCGTTTGTTATTTTGAGTACTTGGTTCCACGAAATTGGACATGGCTTGTTCGCATTGATTTTAGGTGGTAGTGTTTTGAAAATTGAATTATTTCCCGATGGTTCTGGACTTGCAACTTTTACTCAGCCAAATTTGTTCGGGGGCTTGGGCAATGCATTTGTCGCTCTTGGTGGTCCATTGTTTCCTCCGATTATGGGCTTTTTCTATGTTGTTTCTTCTAAAAATTTAAATCTTACAAGACTTGTTTTACTTTTGACAAGTTTCGCAATTATCCTTACATTGGTTCTTTGGGTTCGGACAATTTTTGGCGGTATTTTTTTACTAATTATTTCATTACTACTTTTCTTTTCTGCAATCTCCAAATTTAGTGGATTTCAAATTTTCCTAACAAGAGTTATTGGAATACAAGCCTTTTTAAGTGTTTATCTCAGTTTGGGTTATTTATTTTCTCAAGGTGGAGTTGTACAACAATCTTCCTTTACGTCGGATACCCAAGTGGTTGCTCAATATACCTTTCTTCCTTACTGGTTTTGGGCAATTTTAATTATTGTTATCACGCTTACGTTATTTTTCTTTGCAATGAAAAGTATTTGGAAAGGAACTAAACAATCTCCCCAATAATATAGATACCACCTTTCGGAAAGTGATTTATTGCAGAATCGAGTTTGTCTGGCGAAACAATTAACAATAGACCAATTCCAAGATTGAATACTTTCCGCATTTCGGCATCGGTAATTTTCCCCAATTTTTGAATGAGTTTAAAAATTGGTGGGACCTCCCAAGCTTTCCAGTCAATCTTAATTTTGAAAGGATTCGGAACAATCCTTTTTGTATTTCCGATTATCCCACCACCCGTAATATGCGAAATACCATTAATTAATTTTTCCTCTATCAATGGAAAAACACTCTTAAAATAGGAGATGTGAATTTTAAGTAATTCATTGCCAAGAGTATCGCCTAATTCTTCAATATACGAGTCGACTTTATATTTTCGTAAAAGCACCTTTCTCGCTAAGCTGTAGCCGTTTGTGTGTAAACCATTGGATTTTAGACCCAAAATAATATCCCCTTTCTGTATTTTTGAACCATCAATAATATAATCTTTTTCGACAACTCCAACGATGGTGCCAGCAATGTCATATTCTCCGGGCTTGTAAAATGACGGCATTTCGGCAGTTTCGCCACCGATAAGAACACAATCGTTTTCGCGGCAAGCCGTTACAATTCCAGATATTATCTGAAAAGTCGTTTCAACATCAAGTTTGCCAGTTGCGAAATAGTCGAGGAAAAACAATGGTTTAGCCCCAGTAGTTAGGATATCGTTTACACAATGATTTACTAAACATTGGCCTACGGTGTCGTGTTTGTTCATTAAAAATGCAATTTTGAGTTTAGTTCCAACTCCGTCTGTGCTCGAAACAAGAACAGGATGCTTATAATTAGGAAATTTAGCATCGTAAAGACCGCCAAACAGTCCCAAGTCGCTTATAACATTTTGGTTAAATGTTGATTTGACTATGCTTTTGACTTTCTTTATTGCTTTTTCCGCAGTAGATATGTTAACGCCTGCCTTTTTGTAAGAAATGCCCATTTATCCAATAAATTTTAGTGATTTTTAAGTTGTTTAATCAAGTTGGCTACTCTTTCTGCTTGAAGTAAAAACGCTTCGAGTCGGGCTTCGATAACTTGTGGATATGGGTTGCCATCTGTTTCGATTGTTAAAAATGGTAATGCCATCTTTCTATCAATGTGTTCTGGTAAGGTGAAATTGGGGTCGTTTAACCTACAAGCATAAATTTTGTTTTCCACTTTCATTTCCGGAACCGAGACGGCTTCGGCAAATCGAGTTGGCATACAACTGAATGGTCCTACGTTGATAACCCCACAGTACTTATTCAAAATGTCTTTAAGAGCAATTCCTAATGTTAAACCGGGTTCACCTTTGTATTCCAAAGGTATCAAATGTTTACTATGATTCAAAATAGGTTCAATTAAAGTACGGGAGTATTCGTAATATCCGCTTTTTGCTAATATTTTCTTTATTTTATGTTCGGCAATTCGCATAAAGAGAACTCGGATCCACCTTTCTAATTTTTTGCTAAAAAGTGTGTCAGGCTCTAAAAGCTTTAATTTTAGAAGATAATCGACGTAAAATATCCATTCACTTATATAAGCATCTTTGAGTATGAATCCTTTCGAGGCAAAATATTTATTCAAGTAACGATGTGCGAAGTGGTCTCGGCGAACATAAATTTCTCCGACAAGTGCAATATATTTTGCTTCGCTAATTGGTTTGCTACTTGGAATAGCTTTTTTTAGTTTTATTGCAAATTTCTTTAATGCCTTGTAAATATTTTTTGGATTTTCGGCATAAGATTCGACAAGCTTTTCGTATTCTTGATTGAATATTTTGAGTCCTTCTTCTGGGTCGATTGCGTGTGCCATTATCGCTGAACGGATGTCGTCGAGTACATCACTAATTATAATTGATTGTATTCCGCGTAAAGAAAAATCGCTACCCAAACCAGCAAAACCATCTTCGTTCATTAGAACAAGAGTTGCAACGTTGGGAATTTTTTTTGCCCGTAACAAATTTCGAATGAATACTGGATATTGCCCAAGTCGGCAGTTACCAGCACCTTGAACAACAAAATATGCAATTTTTTGGTTTCTATCCCAAATGTTTTCTATGTAATTCAACAGATGACCAACAAGAAGGAGCAAAGGTAAACACTCCTTCCCCGTAGCTACAGAGCGGGCAATTTTTAAAATTTCTGGGTTACTTTCGGGCATTGGTTTTGCATTAAAACCTATGCTACGAAGTGCAGCTGCGAACAATGGTGCAGCAAGGTCCCCCATCGAAGGGATGAGTATATCGATTTCTTTGCTTTTAAGTGGTATCCAAGAACCATCGGAGCAAACGAAATAAGGGGTTGAATCTTGAAATTTAATTTCAGCAATTTTAAACTCATTATTGATATTATGAATTTTCTTTTTTAATGCTCGATAATTTTCTACAATATCCAAGAAAGCATCTATTCTTGTATTAATACCGGCATCGGCTGTGTGCTGGTCAAGTTCGAGTGTTAGCGAAGGTCTTGTTCCTACTATCGAACGAAATTGGGGAATAAGCATAGAATCGGGACCGCAAGAGAAATTAGTAATATAAACGGGAAAGAGCTGTTCGTTTAAAGCAATTGCCTTTGCAGCTTTCAAAATTTTCTTTCCAGCTTCCCAAAATTGGCTTTCATCGAGTGAATGTGTCTTTGTATCTAAAAATTCATAAGGGATAACATAAACTCCTCGGCTTGCAAATTTCTGAGGAACTCCTTTATTTGTAAAACTTGTAAAGGAATTATATGGTCTTCCAACTAAAACTACAGCGAACTTATCTGGATTATTTTCAAGAAAGTTTAAAAATTGTTGACCTTCTTCTCGAATTGCGTCAAAGAATAAATTTTGCTTTTCGAGTGCCAAACGAAAAGCCTTTTGCGATTGTTCCTCGTCGATACCAAGATGTTTGGCAATTTTTTGAAATTTATCTATTTCTTTATCGAAACCATTAGCAAAGTTAAAGTAATCTGTAATAATTTTATTTTCAAGATTGTAATCTTTGAAAGCTTGCTTTAAATAAAAAGGCTCTCCACTTACAAAAACGCAACTACTATTGAAATCCAATCGTTGTGGTTCGTCTTCTTCTGTCCACATTTCGAAAATTTCTGGGAGAAAGATGTAATCTGGGTTTTTATCTAAAAGGTTCTGAAACATACATAAAGAAATTTGAGCTGGAAAGCAAAAACTTGTATGTTCACGGTCAAAACCACGAGGGTCAGCAAAATCTGGGAGAATAACTTCGAACCCTAATTCTTCGAAAAAAGTTTTGAATAAAGGTAGTATTGTAAAATTATGATAAGATAAATTCAGTCCTATTGTCGTTTTAATTTTTGAATATTGTTTTTGTTCATTGTTTGAAAATCTAAATAGTAATTCGTTACGCTTGGCAACAAAATCGTATTCGCCAATATCTACTCTTTTATCATAGAGCAAGTTGTAGAATTTGTTGCAAGCACCACCAAATGGGAATGTTTTGCCATTTACAGTAATTCGGTTAATTGAGCAACGAAGGTCGCATTTTTCTTTTCCACCATAACAGATAAAGGGTTCTTTGTATGAAACTTCACGAGTAGCAAGTTCAGTTAAAGAAAATTCTTGTGGTTCTAAAAGCCCCAGTTCTATTTTTTCTTTCACTTGCAAGGCTACACCAAAAGCACCCATAAGTCCGGGTTCTGGAGGCACAATTATCTTTTTCCCTATCAAGCCAGCCATTGCAACTGGTATGGCTTTGTTGTAGCAAACCCCACCTTGCATGAAAACAACGTTTCCAATGGGGCGATTTCCTTTAACACGGTTGATGTAATTTACACATATCGAGTAAACCAAACCTGCTGTTATGTTGTTCCTATCTATGTTTTCGTTTTGTGCAGTTTTGATGTCTGAACTTATAAAAGCAGCACATTGGTCGCTGAAATTGGGTGGGTTGTCGGCGGCAAAAGCGTACTTTTCAATTTGATTTGCACGAATTCCCAAAGCTTCAAAAGCTGCTTCTTCGATAAATGAACCAGTTCCAGCAGAACAAGCTTCGTTCATAGCGTAATCTGCGGGGACTTTATTTACCAAGTATGTGTATTTTGCGTCTTGTCCACCAATTTCAAAAATAGTGTCGACATTCGGGTCGAAATAGATTGCTGCGGTGGCGTGGGCAATTATCTCATTAAAAATACCTTTTGTTAAAGCATGAAGCCCAGTAACTTGACGTCCAGAACCCGTTGTTCCTAACCCAATTATTTTAATTTTTTTCCCCAGCAGTTGACTAGATAATTCTGAATATACCTTTCTTGCAGCTTTGATTGGTTCTCCGTGCGTATATATATACGAGGAAGCCAAAATTTTGCAGTCTGTCGTTCTTATTAAAACTCCTTTTGTTGTTGTAGAGCCAACGTCCAAGCCTACAATACAAACGTCTCCATCTTTAGGTTCACCTTTTTCAATTTTTTTAAATTCAACCAAATCCAAATGTTCCTTTAAAGGTTTGTGGAAAAGAAAAGAACTTTTCGCTGGTTTAAAAATATTGCTAAAATCGAATGAAAGGTTTTGATGATTTTGGGCGCAATAAAGAGCGGCCCCTAAGGCTTCGAAGTAAGTTGCCTCTTTAGGAATAACAATTTCGAAATTTTTTTCTGATAGGAATTTCATTACAAGTTTATTTCGGGTTACCCCGCCAACGACAAGAACTTTGCCGTTTTCAACTTTATGTAGTAACTCTTCAATTTTGTCAGCCATCATCAATGCAAGTCCAGCAAGAACTTCCTCCTTCGGAACATTTTTGTTCAATGCATGTGTGCAATCAGATTTGCAAAATACTGAACATCGTCCAGAAACCTTAAAGGGTTTAACGTTATTTTGAAAGTTTTTGAGGTCTTCTAATTCAATGTTCATTCTTCTAATTTGTTGAAGGAAGAATTCGCCAGTTCCGGATGCACATTGGTTGCGCGTAATTATATTGGATATATTTCCTTTCTTATCCAATACATAGACTACAAAAGTTTCGCTACCCAGCGAAGCAATGGCTTTGAAGTTACCTTTGTCGAGAAATAATTCTTTAAATGTTAGTTCGGTAGCTTCGATTTCGGAAATATTTGGTAATCTAACATTATTTCGAAATTTGCGTCCGGTAACGACAATAGGGAATCTTTCTGGGTTTAATCTTTCAATTTCGGTTGCGAAGACTTCGCGAGGTTTGCCACTGTGAGAAAATGATTCAACAGCTTGAAGCTCGAAATTGCTATTTAATGTTTTATTTATTTTGACGAATGTAATGGTTGAAGCACCAATACAAACTCCCCAAAAGCTTTTCATAGTTCATTGACAATCAAAAATTACCGAATTGGCTCCCAATTGTTCGAAAAGGATTTTTCGAAAAACATTACAAAGAATGCATTAAGTCCCCATTGAAAAATAGTTTTAAGATATCCATTTTTTCGGAATCGTCTTGGGGATTCGTAAACAAAGATTTCGTCGACATACTTTACTTTACCAATTCGAGAAAGTCGAAAGTATAAGTCGAAATCTTCTCCAGCGTGAATTTTTGGATTGTATCCTCCAGCTTTTTCGAAAAAGGACCTTCTTATTATTTGGCATTCACCTCTACCCATTCCAATACCAAGTAAATTCAGAAATCGGACATAGTTATTATGCAAAAAGTAAAAGATTTTGTCCTTTAAGTTTTCTTCTTCGGGGAAAGGTTTAACTTTAACAGCAAGTGCTATCGTTGTTCTATCAGTTTTTGCCCAAGTATGAATATAGTTCAAAAACTTATCTAAGCAGCAAGGGATTGTATCGCCGTTTATGAAAACCAGAATTTCGCCTTTTGCAATTTGGCTACCGAGATTTCTACCTTCTGCGATAGTTTGCCTATGTTTCCCGTGATGCAAAACGTAATTGGAGGTAAATTTTCTTACAATTTGTAGAGTTTTATCTGTGCTACCTCCATCGCTGATGATTAACTCTGCGTTGTATTTTTCTAAAATAGATTTGTCGTATTTAGATAAAACACTTTCCAATATTTTTTCTTCTTGGAATACTGGTATGACAATGCTTATGAATGGTTTCTGGGGTGTCCTACTTTCGAGTTTTGGTAATTTTTTCTTTTTAACATAGTCGAAGGTATTAATTTTTTCCAATTCTAATGGTTACTCTAATTAAAAAATTCAAAGATATGAAAAAAAAAGGAATTAAAATTTAAGTTTACCTAAATTTACAGGGAAAGGATAGAGAAGGTAGAACCTAATTTCCTTACCAATTTCCAGAGCGGGGCTTGGAAGTTTAAAGTAGTTCAGCGATTGTTTCAACCAATTCCAAAAAGGCGGTCCATCTGGAAGTAATTTTACCAAGTCGTAATCGAGTGCGATAATAATTTTTTGATTGCCCCAAACATAGGGGAGAACCGGTTCAGAAATATTTGGGTCACAGTGAAAAGCTGTATCCAAAGGAAAACATAAGTTCCTTGCTGCATAGCCGATTGAAATGTCCAACCACTTTGGATAAAATTTTTTTAGGTTTTGAGGGAGTAGATTGTAAACATTCAAACTTATCCAAAAAGTATGGGCACTATAATCATCAATAAACATCTTGGATGGTTTTCGGGAATGCGAATTGAACCATTTTGGAGGTAAATACATAAACTTAGGGGTAAAGTTTTGAAAAAAAGGTAGATATGCGTATCCAAGAAAGAAAAGACCACCAGCCAAGTCGGAATAAAAATCGCTTGGAGAAAATCCCCATTCAACTGCAAATCCGTCGAGGATTTCAACATAAGTTGAATAGCCAAGCCCAAGGAAGGCCCCAACTCCCATAGCCCAATTGTAACTCAAGCCACATTCGAGTAGTGTCTGGCTCAACACATAAGATGAAAGAAAGGCGCCATAGAAATGACCAAATTTATCGACATTCAATGCATAATTTTTATCTTCCATAATGTGGAATTCTCCAAGATTTTTCCAGATTGTATTTAGTTGTAAAATATGCTGTAAAGTAAAAACGCCAACGTATGTTGCTGAGAAAATTGCCAAAGGTATTGGCTTGATTTTTGATTTCTTCTGGATTTTGGTGCCAGTTATGGTAAATAGAGGTTTGTCGGCTATAAAATAATTTTCGGTTTCCAATGTTGAATTATTCATACTTTGCGAAAGGGTGCTGTTTTTTACCGAAGTATCTTGTGAATGAGTTTTTGCGTATATGGTTAAATTTAAAGTAATTATTAAGATAAGTAGTTTGAAAAATTTATGCATTTTTACTAATTTTTCTCTTAAATAATTGGCAAAAATAAAAGAATTTATGGAGAGTTTAACTGAAGTATTGAAAAAAGCTCGAGTCGAAAAGGGGCTCTCCTTAGAAGAAGTTTCCGAAGCAACTAAAATAAGATTAAATGTTTTAAAGGCAATTGAAGATGGAAACTTCGATTTTCAACCATCGATTTATATGATTTCCTTTTTAAAAGAATATATGGAGTTTCTCGGAATAAATTCTGATGAGTATAAAAACGAGATTAATCAAATTTTTAAGAGAAAACAAAAGGAAATAGAAACTCGGACAGAGGATGAATTAATCTTTTTTCAACCAAAGGTAAAAAAGAAAAAGTTTCGATACACAGCACAGCAGCTAAATAGAGTTCTTATATTTATTTATGGTTCACTATTTCTTTCCGTTCTTGCGATAATTTATTTTTCATTTTTTTACGAAAAAGACGAGGTGAAACCTTTCGAGTTGAGTAGGGGTGCTGTTGACACTTTTGATGTTGGTAGAATAAAAACAAGCGAGCAAGCAGGACAAGTGATTACAAAAGATAGTATTCTTTTGGAGTTCATTGCAACAGATACTGTTTGGATTAATATGATAGTCGATAATAAATTGTCCGAGAATATTATTCTATTCCCTCAGAAAACGAAAGTTTGGAAAGCTGGTAAATTTTTTCGTTTTACTCTTGGTAATGCTGGAGGGGTAATTATAAGGCGCGATGGGAAGGAATTGCCACCACTTGGTGCTCGAGGAATTGTGGTTAAATCTGTTATGGTTACTCGCGATAGTATTTATTTTTGGAGAGCTCCGAAACCGAAAGTGCAAACTTTTATCGACACGGCTACCAAAATAATATCACCGACGCAGGTAAAGCAAGAGTTTCCAAATTTGCGAGATACTAAAAAGATTTTCATTAGATAGTGCGCCACACAGGACTCGAACCTGTGACCCTCAGCTTAGAAGGCTGATGCTCTATCCAGCTGAGCTAGTGGCGCATTTGAAATGCAAATTTAATAATTTTTTTTCAGTTGTTATTTAACACTCTTCATTTTTCAAAGAATAATTATTATCTTCAAAAAAAATATTAAATTTGTGTTGGGTCAGGTCCTATGCTTTCAAAACTTGCCGAACCCCGCCAGGTCCGGAAGGAAGCAACGGTAGGCAATGGTTTGAAGTGCATAGAAGACTTGACCTTTTTTATTTTAAAAAAATTTTTTAATTTGAAGTTGTAACTTTTAGGTTTGATATTGTGTTTATTATTTTTTTTTAATTCATAATTTGGAGGTTCCATGAAAAAACTTATTACATTCCTTCTTTCCACTTTTGTACTTTTTCAAGCTTTATCGCTTTATTCGAATACTCCTCGTATGACCTTAATCGAGGAGGCAACAAATGCAAGTTGTCCTCCTTGTGCAGCTTACAATCCAGCTTTTCAAAAATTTATTAACGATAATTTTGACCATATTATTCCTTTGGTTTATCATTCTTGGTGGCCCGGGGCAAACGACCCAATGTATCTTGAAAATACTGCTATGAATCGAGGTAGGATTGAATACTACGGAATACAAAATTTGGGTGTACCTTATGCTGCTATAAATGGAAAATATTTGGTAGGAGTTTCTAACCTGGCACAGATAGAGCAACGTTTTAATGAGTTCAAAGGAACAACATCACCGATTACTTTGACTATTGCCGAAGAAAGGACTGGCAATCAATGTAACGTTTCGGTAACAGTAAACACAGTACAAGCATTAAACAATCGTAAATTGCGTGTTGCTGTAGTTGAATATTACATTGGCTACACCAATCCCCCGGGAACGAATGGAGAAAAAGATTTTTATTGGGTCGCCAGAACAATGCTGCCTGACCATACTGGGACGACAATCAATCAAGATGCTGGTTCAACAAGAACATATAATTTCAGCTACACAATGAAAAGCAGCTGGCAGGCAAAGGAAATTTATATTGTTGCCTTTATCCAAGATGATAACACGAAAGAGGTTCTTCAAGCAGCACAAAATTTGAAGGTTGCCAAGGTTCAAGTTCAAGCTGAAAATCCCTTTTTGAGGATTCCAAGAAATGGACAATTAACATATACTTTTAAAGTTACTAATCCGACCTCAGAGCTGATGCGTGTCGGAGTTGCAATCAACCAAAACGCTACTTATACTCCACCTAATTGGCAGGCGAGCGTTGGTAGTAATGAACTTGTAATACCACCGAACCAGACACAAGATTTAAGGATTACTGTAAAAAGTGGTGGAAAAGCAGAATTTGGTATTTTTGGCGTGGAATTTACTCCCAGAGTATCAATAAAGTCGGTTTCTACAATTGCGAGCATTTATGTGTTGAGCGAAGGAACAAAGTATTCATTTTATTCACTTGCAAACACTCCGAGTCCTTATTTTGCATATCAAGCCATTTTAACTAATGCAAAATATTCTAACGATGCAGCTTTGCTTGCTTTTTCGACGGACATAATAAATAATTACTCGATGCAAGATTTCGATTTAGTTGTTTTAGGGACCAGTTATCGGACACGTGGGCTTTTTGCCGGGGTTTACTCTGAAAGTTCACCGCTGTTAACTTCTTTAAATTCCTTAATTTCGGCTGGGAAAAGCATTTTAATCACATCTGAACTGGATGCAAATATTGTCGACCTTCAAGGAACAGCAAATGGAAAAGACTTTTTCTATAACAAATTGTTTATTAGGAAAGCTAAAGACCCAATTATTCGTGTTACAGCTAACTCCCAAGGGCAAATCACAAATATTAATCAATATCCTGCAAGAGGGGTAGCAAATGACCCAATTGGTGATGGAATTAACTTAACTTTAAACCAATATAATCAATCATCCCATCCATATTTCGTCATTTTTACAGACATATTGACCACTCTCAACCAGCAAGCTGCTAAACCATTTTTATACTACGATAATAGCACAGAAAATGTTGGGGGGATTAGAATTGAAAATAATAAGTCCCGAATTGTTTATCTTACCTCTGGATTCGAGGCAATTGCAAGCGTAACTTTGAGAAATTCTTTCGTGAATAAAATTTTCGATTGGCTGTTAGCTAAAGGTACAACAACTTTAGGTCCTCGTATTGCTTTTAGTACAAATGCAATTGATTTTGAAGAAGTCATTGTTGGACAAACAGCAACTAAGACTGTCGATATTTCTAACACTGGCGATGAAGATTTGGTAATTTCTGAACTTTATGTCGACCGTGATTTCGATCCAGAAAGAGTCTTTAATATAGCAAATCAACCTAATTTGCCTTTGACTATTAAACCAAACTCGAAGTTTACGTTGCAAGTAACTTTCTCGCCTAAACAAGAAGCCACAAGTTACGCAAGCGTGATAGTTATAAAATCGAATGCTTCGAATTCCCCCAACGAAATGATTTCGCTCGATGGAATTGGAGTTGCTGGTAATGTTCCAATAATTACTGCTTCGAAAAATGAAATTAATTTTGGAAATGTCGATGTTCAAAGCAGCAAGGTATCGAGTGTTGATTTAACCAATACTGGATTGGCCGACCTACAAATTTCAAATATTCAGATTTTACTTGGGCAGAATGTCTTTACAATTATGAGCCCACCGAACCTCCCATACACGCTTGGTCCAGGCGAAGCCCTTACTCTAAGCATTATTTTCTCGCCAAAGGAAGGCAAAAATTATAATGCAATGCTTCGGATTACTTCTAATGCAACTAATGACCCAACGCTTAATATCCCACTTGTTGGGACAGGTGTTGTTCCATCCTCTGTTTCGGAGTTGAAGTTTTCCGATGGCTCGAGTGTTGTTGTAAATCCGATGCCAATTTCAAATTGGTTCAATGTAAGAATTAAGAATGTTGAAAGCTTAACCAAAAAAGTGATTTTAAATGTTTATGACATCAAGGGTAATTTAGTCCAAAGCTTAGGTGAATTTGATGTATTTTCTGGGGATAATTCGTACGAATTCGAAAATATTAATTTACCCGAAGGTTTTTATAATATACATATGCAACTAAATAATGAGCTACAGACAATTCCGCTTATTATTATCAAGTAATTATGATTTATTCGATTTTCGAGGCTGTCTCCTTTGCCAAAGGGGACAGCCTTTATTTTTGTTAAACAAAACGGGGGAAATATGAGAAACTTTTGGTTAAGATTTGCAAGGATTTTTTTAACGATTTTCTTTTTATGCGTAGCTGTATTTTCTCGCTCTTTCGCTGAGCAACCAAAATACATTCTATTCGACAATTTCGAAGATAGGAGGTTTTTAGATAGTGCCTATTGGATTTATCTTACAGACCCGAATTTTATGCCCGAAATTTCTCCCTATGTCATTCGTAAACCTTTCAACGACGCCACACTTCAACAATTTAAATTGACTGATTTTGATGTTGCTATTTTCGTTCTCGGCGATTATAGGTTAAATACAAGGGTCGGAAATGCAAATGTTCTGAATGCGATACGGCAAATGATATCTGCTGGTAAGAATTGTCTGATTATTGGTCGAAATGTATTGTATTATGCTTTTAACCCAAGTGGTGGTGACCTCAATCCCGAAGTTCAAAAATTTCTTTCCGATACTCTTGGGATTGAATATCTTACTCGGCTGAGAGTTTCGCGTCAAGATGGTCAAACAATTACTTATTGGAGTTTCAACATTCGGGGAGCGTTTGGCGACCCAGTAGGTCAATCCGTAATCAAATGGTGTAATATTAATTTTAATACTGGAAGAGAAATTTGGACACCTCTTGCTCATTATCTTGCTTTTGATGTATTTAAATCTAAAGACCCTGTTAAATACCCTCCCGTAGACCATTTTATTAGAACTAATAATGATTACCCTGATGATACGATAGTTGGTATCCGTTCCGAAATAGGAACTGCTCGTTTGTGTTTTTGGAGTATTGGTTTCGAAGCTTTTGCTGGGGATATTCCTCGTGGGACGCAATTGGCAAGGGCAATGTATTGGCTTAAAGGTAATATTGCTCCCGATGGAGCTGCTTACGAACTCGACCCACTTCTTATTGATTTTGGAGAGGTTAAGCCGGGTGAAACTGATGAACTTGAGTTAAAAATCACGAGTACTGGGAAATTGGACCTTGTCCTCGAAGAAATTGATTTCTGGGAAAATCAAGATAATGTATTCGAAATTGTTTCTGGTAAAATTACAAAAGCTAAGACTTTGAAAAGAGGGCAGAGTCATATTGTAAAAATCCGCTTTTCTCCAAAAGAAAGGATTTCGTACTATGGACAACTTTCTATCAAATCGAATGCATTGTATAATGAATATCGTTATGTTGACATTTATGGATATGGTGGTGGTCTCGAATCCAAAGGTCCAATAATTGCCACTAACTTTGCTGGTGGGAAAATTAATTTTGGGAAAGTCAGAAAACCGACCAGCAAGATAATTGAGTTAGTCTTAAAAAATGTTGGAGATAGACAATTACAAATAGATGTTTTTGAAATTGATAAAACCTACAAGGACCACGAAAGGTTCGATTTTGCTCAAGTTGTTCAAAAGCCACTTTATATCGAAGCTGGAGATTCAGTTACTGTGAAAGTAAGATTTTCGGCTGCTGCTGTAGAAGAAAGGGTATACTATGGACGAATACGCATTGTTTCGAATTCAAAAGAAAATAGCGAATTGTATATTGAACTCGAAGGTGAAATCGAAGGAATTCAATCATCAGTCGAAAATGATAATTTTGTTGAAATATTTTTCTCGCCAAATGAGAATAGTTTGAGTATTTTTGGTAAAGAGCTCTCAACAGATTTTCTATCGGTAGTTGTTACAGACATTCTTGGCAAAGTTGTCGAACAATATTCTTTTGCAATTGAAAAAAATGGAATTTTTTCAAGAATTCTTACTTTTAACCATCTCTCAAAAGGTATTTATTTTGTCAATATTAAAGACGGTAAAAACAGAACTTTGTTTCCTATTTTGATTTTGGATTAATACAACATTTTTAGTTCAGTTTATTTGTAATGTTGTCTGATTCGTAATCAATCCTAACTAAGTATTATATTTTATTTAAATTTACATCTCTTCGTTTAATTTAGATTAGTCAGTTAACCAAGATTTTAGGTAAAAATATATAAGTCGAATTAAACAAATAGTTTAGCAATTTCTTAGAGCGATAAAGTGCAACTTGATTTTCAAACAAAAGGGCTAAGTTTAATATTTAAATTAACTTACGATTTATAGGTTTTTTTATGTAAGTTTTGCCAATCGTAGGGATTTACTGTTGAATATCCCAAAGTTTGGAAATTTCCCTAAAATTCTTCGTTTATATTATATGTTCATTTTTAATGTTTAGATTTTGGTCAATAATTACCAAACTCCCAAAATTGATTTCTTTCCAGTTCTCATCTGTTAATTTCTCTGAGCAAACTAAAATTGCTTTTTCATTATTAAGTGCTTTACTTTGCAGCAAAGCCTGTGTTTCTTTCGATTGAACATTAAATGGACCATCTCTGCTTGGCTCTCTTTTAAGTAAATAAAGAGAATAATAATTTCTCGAGTTATTGGAATACCGAAATGCATAGAGATATTTCCCATCCGATAATAAAAAATTTAATCCTTTAAAGGAACTTTGAGTAATCGTCTCAATTGACTTTTTTATTCCTCTCACAACATCTTTCGTTTCATCAATTGATTGTAGAATGAAGTAAAAGTAAACTTCGGAATCAGTTTCTCCTTTCAATTCCTTCTGGTGGTTTTCATTTAAATGCAGAAGCAAAGAATCTCTATCAACCTGACCATTATGAGCAAAAATCCAGTTTCCCAATTTGAATGGATGTGAATTCTCATCCGATGCTGAACCATTCGTACCTTTTCTTAAATGAGCAATGATGATGTTTGAGTAAACCTGCTTTGCTAAGTAGGGTAGTTTTGAGTTTTTGGCTTGTGCCGATAAACCTTCTTTGAAAACTCGCGGAGAATTATTTTCGTACCAGCCAATGCCCCATCCATCTGGATTATTAATCGAGAGATTCTTAAATTTACTTAAGGAGAATTCGAGGTCGACTGCTCGATTTGCAATTAAGCCAAGTAATCTACACATTTTAACACCCTTAAATTGTTTAACAAATGTGTTAATGTTTAACAAAACTTGTTAAACATATATATCAAATCGTTACTCTCAAAATAAAATCTGCCTAAGAGCAAGATTTGTTGAAATAATAAAGTTTATGCTAATGCCGATATTTGGTCTAACAATTGGGTTTGTTTTTAATTGTCTCTGATTTCATCGTCTTGAACTTCGGTTGTTGCTGGTTTTCTTAATATCTCGTAGGAGAGACCAACTACCAAAAAGTCCCTACCAATTTCATCGTTTATTCGATAGTCGAATTGATGTAAATATCCAACTTGTAAAGTCAGTGCATTGGAAAGCTTGTAGTTCAATGCAAGTAAAAATCTGTTTCTTTCGAAATATGGTTCTTTATTCGTGAAAAAAATTTCATCGCTTAAACTGATTTGAAAAGGTTTGGATTCTTCGCTTATCCCAAATGGATAAGATAATGCTAAACGGTAACGAAAGCGATTTCGATAGCCTTTGCTAGTAAATCTCAGTTCCCCGCGATAACGTTGTTCGATTTTTAGATTTTCTATTGATTGGACAAGAATTATCTGTGGCCAAATTCTCAATTCATCATTGTTTTTAGGTAAGACGAAATCACCTCCTTCGCCGTAAGTTTGATAGCTACCAAAGCCTAAAGTAAGCTTTGAGTATTTATGCACCCACAAGTTTAGCCCACCTTTATATTCGTAGTAGTGAAAATCGTTGTAAAATTTTAGGGAGCGTAATTGAGCTTCGCCGAAAATGCTCCATTTTTCATTAAGATTGTACTTTAAATGCAATATATTCCAACTGCCAAGTTCAAAAGTTTGGGCGAATAGGTTATTGATAGAAATGTAATAAAGAAGTAAATTGGAAAGAAAAAAAACTACAATCAATTTTCTCTTGGCTGTGCTAAGTCGAGTTTTTTTCATTTATTCCCTTATTTCTTAGAATTCATAAATACTTCTTCGGTTATTAATGTTTTAAGTCTATGAGACTTTTAAAGGAGCCTTACAAGCGAATTGTACTTTGAAAAGTAGCTAACTTAATTCAACAATCAAGCAAATGTATAATTGAAGCGAGAAAAACGACGATTGTGAACAAACTTATGCAATAAAAGTTGTTCGCAGCGAACTTTGTTAAAATTAATAAACGAAAAATCGTGAATATTATTTTAAAATACTGTAAAGGCAAGATTTTAAGAGGATTTTGTCGTAAATTATAAATTCAATTTTGGTGAACTTCCAATTCCTTTTCACCAAAAAAGTAATCTAATTGGTTTAAATTGTTAATTGAAATAGAAGCTCAGAAAAAATTTTTGTGTGTTCTTTGCGAGAATATTTCTTAATTTCTTCATAATTTGGTTCAAATTTTACGTTGCTTTTCCAAAGATTGAAAATTTGAAGAAAATTTTTTCCAATTTCGTCAATTTCTGACTGGTGGGCGACAAATCCCGATTTAGTTTTTTCTAAGAGCTTTGCAATGGCGCCTTTTTTGGGGGCAATTGCAAGAATTGGCTTAAAAGTTCCGAGATACTCAAACACTTTGCCGGGAACTATTTCTTCGCTTTCTTTTGACTCATCTACAATCAAAAGCAAGGCATCGCTGGAAAGTAAGTGTTTTAAACTTTCTGAATGTGGAAGGTATGTGAATGTTTGAATTGATTTTTTAATTTTAGTTTTGTTTATCATCTCTTTTACTTCGTCCCCGAACCTTCCTATTAGTTTGATTACGAAATCCTCTGAACGAATGATACCTTTTTCGAGCAATTTTTCTAAAGCTTTGAAAAGGCTTTCGGGGTTCCTTCTGCCATACATCGAACCAGTGTATGTTAATGTAAATACGGGATTTGGTTTGTATTCAAGTTTTGGAAAGTCTGCTGGGTCGTAACCATTAGGTATATGGATAAACTTTTCGACGCTAAGAGTAGGATATTTTGTAAGAGCATCTTTTGCGATTCCTTCCCAAGCAACTTCAACCAAATCTGCTTCGTTGAAAACACTGAATTCTAAATATTTGTCAATTAAAGCTGGAACTAACCATCTTTTTGGTGCGGAAATAAATCCGGTCCAAGGGTCGCGAAAACCAGCAATCCAAGGAATACCAAATTTTTTTTTAATCCACTTGCCTATAAGAGAGCAAGTGTAAGGCGGCGAGGAAGTATAAATGACTTTTATGTTGAAATTTTTAATTATCTCTTTTGCTTTTTTGATTGCAAAAAAAAACCAGCCTATTCTTGCGTCGGGAATAAAAAAAGTTGACCTAAAAAACTCTGCAAACCTTTCTTTCAAGGTTATTTTTTGGTCATCTTTTTTAATTACATTTACGTCGATAGCTGAATCTTTTGGTTTACCAAGTAGTTTTCGATAAAGGTTATGAGGTTCGAAAATTTTTGTACGAAAAACTTTTACATTTTCTGGGATTTCTTCTAAAAGTGAATAGTCTAATGCTGGAAATGAGCCTTTTTCGACTGTTAGGACAACTGGCTCCCACCCAAACTCTGGTAAATATTTAGTATATTTTAAAACTCTTTGGACCCCAGGACCACCCGAAGGAGGGAAGTAATAAGCAATAATCAGTATTTGGTTCATTTACTCTCCAATAGGCTCACGGTTAAAATATTCATAAGCATTGTGAACTATACCGTTCATATAAATTTCTGGTACCACGATATTACAAGTAACATAGCGAAGGCGAACTCCAGCTTCGAGAAACATTTCGGTCGTTCTTTTGTGTTGTTCTAGCCATTTCCCGTCGGTATGGCGGTCGTAAAAGTCTTGTCCATTTCTATGGACGACAACTTCGGAAATTCCAGTTTGAATTATGGCTCTTGCACAATCGGTGCAAGGTAGCCAAGGGACGTATATTTTGCAACCTTTGAGTGGAGTTCCGCGTCTTGCAGCATTGTAAATAGCATTTCTTTCTGCGTGCTCAATCCAAAAATACTTTTCCCCATTTTCTCGACTTATTCTTTTGGCTTCTTTATCTATTTCAATATTACGAGGCAAAGAATTGTAGCCAGTTGAAACGAGAACGTTGTCTGAATCGGAAATGACAGCACCAACGTGGGTCATATCGTCTCTGCTTCTCATTCCTACAAGGTAACACAATGTAATGTAAAGCTGGTCCCAATTTGGTCTTTTCATATTGTGAAAGATTTTTTAACTAAATACAAAAATAAAAATTCGACTTCAAATTAGCATTAATTCTTGATGTAACTTTATTTACTCTTATTTGTTACCGATTATTTATCAAATTGATATAGTTTTCAAATTTTTTTGTAATTTTATTATATTTCTATTATGCTTTAGGAGGGAAGTATGGGTAATTTTCGACTATTATTAGTCTTTATGTTTTTTTTAGCAATTGTATTTGTTTGCAATTCACAAGAATATTCCGACGAAGAAATAAAGTCTGCTTTGCCTAAAATGCTTGGAGCAACAAATGTTGGCAAGGAGTTTTGGTTTTCTATTCCACCTTGTTATCCGAGCGACCCTACCGATGACATAAAAGTTTACATAACAAGTCCGTATAGAACGAAAGTAACCATACAAGTTCCGGGGGAAGGTTGGCAAAGGACAGTTATGACAGTTCCAAATGATGTAACTATGCTCGAACTTACTCCTACAATGGGGCAACCGTATATGAAGTATCCACCAGACCCCGAAGTACCAGACAATGTGTTTTTCGGGCGTGGGGTTAATATTGTTTCTGAACATCCAATTGTTGTTTACGTTGTGGTGCGATACTATGCAACAAGTGATGGTTTCCTCGCTGTTCCTGTTTCTTCGTTAGGTAAGGAATACATAATTGCGGGATATCCTGTCGACCCTATGTTTCGAGCAGTTTGGAATTTGCCTCTACCTAATGTTTGCTTGATTGTTGCTCCTTACGACCAAACTAAGGTTCGGTTTACACTTGGTGGAAATTCAATGACTGTAACTGCTGGCGGTCTAAAACCGGGACAAACTCGTGAGGTAACTCTTAATAGAGGTGATGTTTTTGCTCTTTCCACAAAAGGAGACGGTGGAGACCTTTCTGGCAGTAGGGTTGTTGCAAATAAGCCTGTTGCTGTGGTTACTGGAAATCAATGTACGAATATTCCTAATGGAAACCAATGGTGTGATTACACTGTCGAAATGGATTTGCCAACTTATACATGGGGAAAAGATTATCTTGTCCCTAAAATTCCAGGCAGAGTAAAACCACCTATAATTCGAGTTTATGCGAAAGAACGAAATACAACTATTTATCGAGATGGCAAAGAGTTTGGTTTTTTAAAAGCCACAGATTTTACCGAAGGTAATCGCTTTTTAGAAACTCGTTTGTCTCCGGGCTCACCAAGGTCTGCGATAATCTCGGGAGATAAACCTATTGGGGTTACTCTTTATAACACTGGCTCTCAAGAGGATGGGCAGCCTTGCATTTCAGACCCCTTCGTTATGGTAATTACCCCAATGGAACAATTTCAGAAGGAAGTTACATTTTGTTTACCTGGAACTTTTGGAGGGAAACAATTTAGAACTGCGAATTATGTTGCACTTGTCTACCAAACTGATGAAAATGGAATGATACCAGATGACTTGGAATTTGCAGAAGTTAGAAGTGGTCGGTATGTATGGACTAAAATTAAGAACAGGTTCCCTGGCGTCGATGAGTTGTTTGCTTACAAAGTAAACGAAAAGCAGTACGCTATGAAGATTTTAGATTTGCCGAGTACTGGCGTTTTCAAGATTCGCGCAAAAAATCCGTTTGCTTGTTATTCTTTTGGCTATGATTGGTGCGACTCGTACGGCTATCCTACGAGTGCGGCGTTAGCGGACCTTGAGAAGCCAGACACAGTTCCCCCCGACCCGAAGTGGAAGG
>JAOADV010000039.1 GCA_026417135.1 Ignavibacteria bacterium | reverse complement strand
ATTTCTTTGAAAGGCATCGGGAGTAACATCTAAATCAATACTGTAAGTTGCGCCTCCGAAATTAATGTAATCGTCTTTAGCAAATGTAACTGAAAATGCACCGTCATTTTGGGTTCCACCATAGTAAGTTCCCCATTTTATCTTGCCATCATCCAAGGATAACTTAGCTACAAAAGCATCTTGTCTCCCAGTATAACTCAAATTTCTTTTATATGCATTACTTTATACAGGTAAATCAGGACTATTGGTATTGCCAATAAATACAATTTCTCGGGTATTGTTGTTAATATCTAAGTCATTAGCAAGATCGTCATTGTTACCACCATAAATGGTTACCCAATTAGCTCCAAGAGCATTATTATATGCTACTATAAATACGTCGGCTCCAGCAACAATCTTCCCATTATTTATTGTATAAGGGTCGAATAATTTGCTTCTCGTACTTCCAATTCCTATTACTCTTTCAAACTTATCTTTTTTGATTTTCCACAATTGGTCATCATCGTTTCCACCAAAATATCTGTCAATTATCAGTGCTTCACGAAGCCCAGATATTCCAACATATTTACTGATATTCGAGACGGCGTAACTACCATTGCTTTGCAAATTAAGTTCTATATAGTATTGTCCGGGATTTTTAGCGGATAGCACATTGACTACAAAAGGTGGAAAGGTTAATTTTGCATCATCAGTTTCAAGAGCTATCCCATCTCTCGTTTTGCTTTTAGTATCTAATTCTACAGAAATCTGATAAAGGCTATTAATATCATAAGATTCGAAATA
>JAOADV010000038.1 GCA_026417135.1 Ignavibacteria bacterium | reverse complement strand
ATATACAGTAGCATCTGGGCAAATCATAGGTATCATAGAATCGCCAGAAATGGTAAACATTAACCATTCCTTAGAATTAAGTAACCAATCAAACGGGTCGTACATAACTACTTCTTCTTCTATTGTATCAAAATTATAGCCCCGTCCAGCGTTAGCGGGTACCAAAACCCTTTTAATTCCAACTAACCGAGTCGCTTTTTTGATAACACTTTCAATATCAATATCAATCGGCTTTACATTCGACGGCTCGAAAAAAGGCTCGCCTTCGCCAGTTTCAAGCCAATTAATATTTACACCTAAAAGTTCTAATACTGAACAATATTTTTCTGGTATTTCTTTCTCCGCTTTCCATCTTGAAATTGCAGAAGGTGTTACATTTAACAATTTCGCAAATAATTTCTGTTGACCTTTCCCTAACTTCCTTATTACAATATCTAATCTTTCTGGTTCAAATTTCATATTTTATAATAAAAAAGTGTGTAAAAATCCTGACAGTGTGTAAAAAATTACACACTTTTTTAAAAAATTTTTGTTTTTTGTTAAAAATTTTTGGTAAATTTTTATTAACTCTTGTAAATTTTCCAAAATTTTCCATAATTTTGTAGTGTAACAAAAATTGAGATTGTATGGATGGGGTAGAAAAATACGAAACAAAAGGAATTGAAATTACAAACGGCTCTGAAATAAAACTTTCCATAAAAAATTCAAAAAATTCACAAAATTCAAAACGGAAAAATACGAAAATAATTGCAAATTTTTTTATTTCTCCTTTTAAAGTTACACCCGCCGAGTTGATTTTAATTGATGAAGTTGTTGAAAAATTAAAGGTTAAATCACGCCGAAAAGCAGTTATGAAGTTGGTTTTTGAGTTTTTGAAAAAAGATTATGAGTAAAGAAACTATATATCCATTAATACTAACTGTTCCGAAAGCTCACAAACTTTTAGGT
>JAOADV010000037.1 GCA_026417135.1 Ignavibacteria bacterium | reverse complement strand
ACTGGGTATTCCGAAGCAGAGCTTACCTCCGAAAACTTTGATTTCGAGGTTCTTATCCCAGAAGAAAGCCGAAAGTACCTTGAATGGCGTTATAAAATGCGATTAGAGGGGAAAAATATCCCAAGTCAATATGAACTAGAACTGTTACATAAATCTGGAAGTAGGGTTTATGTCGAAGTAAGCACAGTTTCAGTTGGTATGCCTGGCGAAGTTGTCGTTATGGGTATAATGCGAGATATTACAGATAGAAAAAAATTCGAGATTGAATTACAAAAATCCGAAGAAAGATTAAAAGAATTAAATGCAGCAAAGGATAAATTCTTCAATATCTTAGCCCACGACCTTCGAGCTCCTATTTCTGGGTTAATTTCTATCACTAAAGCTTTGCTCGAAAGTTACGAAACCTTAGCCCAAGAAGATATTAAAGTGTTTCTTAGCAACTTGCTTACTCATACTCAACAAACCTATAATTTGTTAGAAAATTTACTGCAGTGGGCAAAAACTCAAACTGGAACTATATATTTTCACCCAGAAATTATAGACCTTTACGAAATTGCTCTTGCAGCGAAGTTAGTCCACGAACAGAATGCAAAACAAAAAAATATACAAATTAAAAATAACGTTCCAGCAAATTCATTCAGCTATATCGACTTGAATATGATTTCCACTGCTGTTCGAAATTTGCTTTCGAATGCAATTAAATTTACACATCCGGGTGGCGAAATTTCTATCGACTTAGTTGACAAAGTCGATTCATACGAGTTAATAGTTACAGATACTGGGGTTGGAATGACAGAGGAGCAATTGAATAAGCTCTTCGATATGGGGGAAAATGTTTCGACCGATGGAACTATGCAAGAAAAAGGTAGTGGATTAGGATTAATACTTGCAAAGGAATTCATCGAAAAAAACAATGGCTCTATCAGAGTCGAAAGTACATTAGGCAAAGGTTCTAAATTTATTCTTACTCTACCCAAATA
>JAOADV010000036.1 GCA_026417135.1 Ignavibacteria bacterium | reverse complement strand
TATTTGGGTAGAGTAAGAATAAATTTAGAACCTTTGCCTAATGTACTTTCGACTCTGATAGAGCCATTGTTTTTTTCAATGAATTCCTTTGCAAGTATTAATCCTAAACCACTACCTTTTTCTTGCATAGTTCCTTCGGTCGAAACACTTTCTCCAATATCGAAAAGCCTATTTATTTGTTCTTCAGACATTCCGACACCAGTGTCAGAAACAGTTAGTTCATAACAATTATCTTTATCAATTAAATCAATAATAATTTCCCCTCCGGGATATGTAAATTTAACAGCATTCGAAATCAAATTCCTTAATGCAGTCGAAATCATATTTTGGTCGATATAACTAAGCGAATTTGGGGGAATGTTATTTTTAATCTGAATATTTTTTTGTTTCGCATTTGTTTCGTTAACAAATTTAGCTGCGAGAGCTATTTCGTAAAGGTCTGTAACTTCAGGATTAAAATGTATCGTTCCAGTCTGTGTTTTTGCCCATTGCAATAAATTCTCAAGTAAGTTATAAGTTTGTTGAGTATGATTCAACAAATTCGTTAAGAGACCTTTTATATCATCTTGTGTTAAATTTTCGTAATCTTCGAGTAGCGTCTTAGTAATTGAAATCAGCCCAGACAGAGGAGCTCGAAGGTCATGGGCTAAAATATTGAAGAATTTGTCTTTTGCGGCATTGAGTTCCTTTAACCTCTGTTCCGATTTTTTCAGCTCCAGCTCGAATTTTTTTCTATCTGTAATATCTCGCATTATTCCCATAACCACAACTTCGCCCGGCTTTCCAACAGAAACTGTGCTGACTTCAACATAAACCTTATTTCCAGATTTATGCAATAGCTGTAGTTCATATTGACTTGGGATTTCTTTCCCTTCCAAACGCATCTTATAACGCCATTCAAGATACTTTCGGCTTTCTTCTGGGATAAGAACCTCGAAATCAAAGTTTTCGGAGGTAAGCTCTGCTTCGGAATACCCAGTAAGTTCGCAAAATCTCGGATTAACGTAAACGTAGCGTCGTCCTTTCATCAAGTAAATTGCATCGAAAGCATTTTCTATTAAAGTTCGGTAAAGAGTTGAGCTTTCTTCGAATAACTGACGAATAAAATCGAGTTCGTTTGTATCGATGCAAATGCAGAAAATATATTCCTTGTTTTTTATTTTTACAAGAATTTTCGTCGTTTCTAAATAATGCTCCTTTCCTTCTTTTCCTCTAACCTTTTGATGTAGATGTACCCTTTGCTCTACCTTATCGAAAAGCTTTTTATTTGTCTCCAAGTGAATTCTGTAGAACTCCTCGTCGGGGAATATTTCTAACAAAGTTTTGTTTAAAATATCTTCGCAAGGTTTTGCTGTAAATTTCTCGAATTTATTATTACAAAGGACTATTTTACCTTCGTGGTCGAAAATAACAACCCAAAAATCAAACTTATCCAAAAGATCCTTCAAATCCTTGAAGGCTAAGCCAAATAAGCTGTCTGTCAATCCCGATATTTGAGGAATATTGAAAAACAGATATGTTAGGTTTTGCGTATCGGCAACTATATTTTTTGTTGTTACACCGACATTTTTTTGATTCCACAAAATAAGTTGAAAATCTATTACTTCATCTCCTTTATCAAGTTGGTTACGGAATCTGTCGAGAAACTCATTTTTACAAAAAAAACCAATCTCGAATATGTTTTGGGATAGGGGATTAGCACATTCTGGGTTTAAAATTTGTTCAAAAGAATTGTTATAACCGACAATTTTATTGCCTTCCAATATTACCACTGGGCAAGGTACATTCTCCAAAGGAATTGATGTAGTACTATACCAGATGGTTTTTGTCATATTTTGAACTACAAAAATACAAAGTTAAAAAAAATTATC
>JAOADV010000035.1 GCA_026417135.1 Ignavibacteria bacterium | reverse complement strand
CCGGAGGGATTCGAACCCACGACCCTCAGACCCGGAATCTGATGCTCTATCCAGCTGAGCTACGGGTGCACATATAAACAAAAGTAGTTTAAAAAACAAAACTAATAAATTTATTAAAAAAGCAAAAATACGATTAAACACACCTAATATCTTGAATAAACTAAAGACACTATACCTTAACTCCCGATTTAGGTAGATTTAATTAGCGAGCTGTAATCGACTTCTAAACCATTGGATGATTTTTTGTAGGTTATAATAGAAACATTTAATTCCTCGGGTAAAAATTGTTTCGACTCGTAAGAAACAGGCTTGATAGAGACGGGACTATCTCCGATATAACCATCTATCCCTTTAGCCTCCTCATCGGATGTAGAAAGTCGATAATTTGTTTTCATAATTTCTGCCCCCTTGATAAGAATAGCCTCTTGAAAACGCAAACCAATATAAGTTTTAACAATAACTAAGTCTTTCACCCAAAGTTCTACTGTTTTTTCATCAATTTTATCTATCGTATCTTTAAATTCTTTCAGCATTTGTAATATCTTCTCTGTTGCTTTTTTAATGGAGTCTGGATTGCGTTTAAGATACCAATCCTCCCATTCACTAATAGTATTACCTTTAAACTCTTTTATGAGATTGCTCATTTGACCGACCACTCTTGGTCTTGTCCCTTGTGCATACTGATTTGCCAAATTAATTAAAGGAGTAAAATACTTTGGAAATTCGGGAGACTCGATATTAAAATAAGAATTAATTTCTTTAAAAGTTAATATTACTTTCATTTAACTATTTCGATTACCCAGCGACAAACTCAAAAACTTACTTTTATATTTGTATGTATTTTCAACGTCAACCTCGACCAAGCCAGATTTTATTAATTGTGCATTTAAAAATGTTTTATTCATTAAGTACAAATAACAAAATAAATTATTTTCCTTGTCGTACATTAGACTATCGTATTTAATAACTACCTTTTGCCCATTAGTTTTGTTGTAAATAAATTTTATTGCTTCTTCGGACCTATCTTTTTTCTCTTTGACTCCGATTAATCTAACTTTCAATCCGTTGTTTAAAACAAGGATTTCAGGAGAAACAATTTCAATCACTTTTAAGTAATGCTCTTTTGGAACAATTGAATTATCTATTTTCGAATTAAATCTCAATTTTTTGGGGTCAACTTTCCTTTCAATTTTCACCGTATCTATAAACACATAAGGCAACTTTTTTATTTCTGCTTTAAAATCAACATTTTTGGGAAGATTTTGTTTTATAATTTCAAAATCTACTTCTTGGAAAAATGAATCTGCATTAAAGCCTAACTTTTCTTTAATTATTGGCAAAAAAGCTTCGTTAATTTCATATCCCACAGAATTTCTTGCAAGCTTTTTTGCAGCAAGAGATGTTGTCCCGCTACCAAGGAAAGGGTCTAGAACTGTTTCTCCTAAAAATGTAAACATTTTAATCAGACGCTTTGGTAATTCTTCTGGGAACATAGCTAAGTGTTTATCCTGTTTGACTCCGGGAAAATTCCAATGCCCATTGAAATACTGGTTCCATTCTTCGTCTGTCAATTTCGAATTTTCTTTTATTTCTTTACTTACCTTTGGTGGAGTGCCATATTTTTTGAAAATAAGTATGAACTCGTAATCTAACTTTATTATCCCGTTCCTAGGGTAAGGATACGAACCCATAACTGTTGCCCCACCAGTTGTGTTGCAAGTCGAGACTTTTTGCCAAATAATTGCACCCAAGTAGTCAAAACCGTAACTTTCGCAAAATTTGATGATTTCTGTTCTTATTGGTATCACTTTATATCTTCCATAATAGACGCTACGGCAAAACTGGTCTCCAATGTTTATACACATTCGACAACCTTTGTGCAAGACCCTATGACATTCTTTCCAAACTAAATTCAAATTATTAATATATTCTTCGTAACTATCGTTATATCCTATTTGCGAGTCGTTTCCGTAATCTTTCAATTGCCAATATGGGGGCGAAGTTACAACAAGATGAACTGATTCGTCGGGAAGCTCCTTCATCCATCTAGCATCGCCAATGATAACCTTGTGAAAGGTTTTCATAACAATGGAATTGTATTGCCTGTTTAAAAGAAATCGTCCACCCGGAGGGACTCGAACCCCCAACCTTCTGATCCGTAGTCAGATGCTCTATCCAAT
>JAOADV010000034.1 GCA_026417135.1 Ignavibacteria bacterium | reverse complement strand
AACTGCTAACAAAAATACACCAAATATGCTCCGGCACCGTAATAACAGAGAATGGAAAGTCTTTGTTTTTAGATTGGGGCAAAGCACATTACATTAGAAACAAATTTGGTTCTAGGCAAATAGCAATATATTATAAATTTCAAGCCGAAGGGGAAATATTGCGTCGTGTCTTTCCCAATCATACTTTTGACCCAATGGAGTTTGCAAGGTGTCCCGATAAGGTTTTTTTATCTCAAATCCAATCAGGGTCAATGGGCATCGATTTGTCTATGGCGCAATCGATTATTTTTTACAACATCGACTATTCCTTTACAAACTATTGGCAAGCTCGAAATAGAATTCAAAATAAAAACCAAAGCAAGAGACCACGAGTAGTTTGGATTTTCATAGAAGGAGGAATTGAAGAGAAGATACTTAATGTAGTAAGGCGAAAGCAAGACTACACGACTTATTATTTCAAGAAGGATTTTAGGTGGAAATATGAAGAAGCATCCCTGTGAGGTAATTTATGAGCTCTCGGATCGGCCTGTCTATGGTCAAGAAAAGGGAATTTGTAAAATTTTAGGAAAAGAATCACTTGGTGTTCCTTTTGAAAAGTGGGTGGGAGAAAACTTTACCGATTGGGACAAACTTAAACCAGGAACAATCATATCAAACGCAGCTTTATTTTGCTTCGATGACACGAATGATTGTCTACGGCGAAAATTAGGGCGTACAGAAAGAACAAGATTTAGAAACTATTCACATTTCGTGGTAAACGGAGAATGGAAAGTTTTTACAAAGTCACAAAAAAAAGAAATATTCGAAATACTAGTAAAAGAAACCCCAATGATTGCGGTGGTTAGCGATTCCGGGCAAAAACATCTGCTGTTTAGATATCGATATGGATTCTGGCAATTTGAACTGGAGTTTATTCGACCTAACCCCGAGAAATTAAAATGGTTGGTCGAAAAAATGAAAGGAATTGTTGCATTAGGCTTTTCAAAAACTGATATTGAATATGGAAGATATAGTGGTGAAAAGAGGTTAACTAAAGATGAAACCGAAATGTTTCAAACAAATGAAACCCTAATAAAACCATATAGAGGTTCAAAGTTATTTCAAATAGCATTATGGTTTGTTTATATATAAGGAGAATATATGGAAAAAATCGAATTAAGTCCAAGTTTAATAATGGAGAACCTAATATACCCTTTATGGGTTAGCATTGAAAAAGAATATAAGATTCGATATAAGCGAAACATTTGGGCTCAATTTGAAAGCGTGTTGCGTTCTTCTACTTATGTCGCTTCTTTGCAAAGATTTATGGAAAAATTTGTACGATATTTGCCTTGTATGATATCTTCTGAATATGTGGAAAAATTGAAAACTATTTCAGAGCTTGGATATGATAGAGAAATACTTAAAGAAATTCGGGAAAAAACCGCATACTATGTTCTATTGGTTAGGTCAAAGGTGCAAAAAGAAAAAGAAAAAATTCAAAAAACTGATAAACAGGAGGATTCAAATGAGAACTTATTTGTTTGAAGGAATTGTAACGGCTCTTACCAGTATTTCACACGGAGGTGGAGAGATAAATTCAACAGTATCTCAATTAAGACGAGAAAAGATAGTGCAACCAGATGGTAACATTGAAGAGGTACCTGTAATTAGTGGAAATAGTGTGCGAGGTGTTTTGCGAGACTTAGGAATGTATCATATGTTACAAAGTTTGGGATACGGAACTCCAGACGAAAAAGGAATTATACAGGGTTTACCATTGCCAGCATTTTATTTCCTTTTTTCGGGTGGGAGTTTAACGTCTTCGGGAGACGTGGGAATTGATATTGAATATTTTCGAAGACTGCGGCAGTTAATACCATTAATAAGCATTTTTGGGGGGGCTATTGGAAATGTAATAATGCCTGGAAAATTAAAGGTGGGGAAACTCATCCCAATTTGCAAAGAAACAATACATTTGATGCCAGAAAAATACCAAATAAATTGCGAAAGCATTTGGGAATATTGTCAACAAGAAATGTATACCAGAACAGATGACGAAAAAAGAGATGATTTACGGGGAATGATAGAGAACAAGACATTAATGTTGCTTGACGAGGGGGTTCGAAAGACAGATATAACAAAGTCTGGCCCACAACAAATGATGTATTATGTGGAAACTCTTGCAGCTGGGACAAAGTTTTATTGGAAAATCACATTGGAGGATGTAAACGATATAGAGTTTGAATCTTTCTTGATTACACTTGTTGAGTTTTCAAAAACTGGGAAAATAGGAGGAAAAAGTAACATTGGGTTAGGAAGAGTAGGCATAAAGTTTGAAAAGTGGATAGAAATCAATTCCTGTCTATATTTAGACGGTAAAGAACTGGATTTTAGATTAGGTGAAAAATACTTGCAATTTTTAGAGAAAAACAAAGAAGAAATTATTAAAGAATTGGAGAAAATGCAATGAATATAGAACAATATATTTTGCACGCACAGTTATCTAGTTATATTAAATTGCTCAGAGAAACCGAAGAGTTTATTGAAGACAATTTGAAAAGGTTCCCTAACTGTTACGTTGCTTGTTCTTTTGGCAAAGATTCATCGGTATTGTTAGATTTGGTCTTGAGGGCAAAAAACGATGTCCCTGTGCGGTTCTTTACAACTCGATATACGTTTATAATTGATAACTATGAAGAAATTCTTGAATGGTGGAAGCAAAAGTATGACGTGAGAATTGAATATGTGACAGGGGAAAAATACAATGAAAAGTATGGGGAAGTCAAGGGGTTCAAGACACGAAAAAAACTGCAATGGTCATTAAATAACTGTGAGTACGATGCCTTTTTCGTTGGGATTAGGAAAGAAGAAAGCAGTCAAAGAAGAATATCCTTGAACAAATACGGAAAAGTTCATTATATGAAAACATTTCAAAAATGGAGATTAGCACCACTATCTGATTGGAATTTGTTTGACGTTTGGGCGTACATAATTACTAACAAAATTCCAGTGTTAGAAACATATAAACGATTGGGAGACGATACGCGGACAACAGCAGGTATATGCACTAGAGCCGTACAAGAAGGTGTTCAAAGAATAAAGAAAGTAAGTTTGGCTAATTTTAATAAAGTTTGTTTAATGAAACCAGAAATAAAAGGATATGGATGAGATTAGAATTCGAGCTTATTTGCAAACCCCTATAATTTGCGATCAATTTTTGCCAATAGACGGGATATTGTTAAGCTTTTTTATGAGAGAAAAGTACGGGGAAGAAATAATCACGATTCCAGGGTGTCTTGGAAAAGTGCCTATCATAGATTTGCCTTTAGAGAAACTTGGTACTGGCGAAGACTGGTTTTATGCTGCAACATTTGCAATTTTCCCAGACCACGCAAAAGAATTTAAACAATTTTATGCTAAAAGGTTTGCTCTGCATAGGGGGGATTTTGTGGCCACAAATAAAAAAGTAAACATTAGAGGAGGTAGGTATCGAAGTTTGTTTATGAATGTATATTACCGAGCCACATTATGGGTAGATTGGTTAGTTAAAGGGGATGTAACTGAAATTAGAAAAATAATCAAGCATATATTTTTCATAGGAAAAAAAACATCCCAAGGATGGGGAAGCGTTTTGAAATGGGAAATTCAACCTCATGAGTTTTGTGTTGAAAAAGATGGCAGATTATTGCGAGCAATACCCAAACAAAGCGGAGAGTATTTGTTTGCAATAAGACCCCCATATTGGTTGTATGAAAATTTTAGACAATGTGATATACCCAATGAAAGAACAAATATTACAGACTAAAATAATCAAATATCTTCATTCAATAGGCGCCTATGTGGCCAAAATCAATCTTGCAACACGGAGTGGAGTGCCCGATTTACTATGTTGTATTAACGGAACCTTTGTCGCCATCGAAGTGAAAACAAAAGGACATCTAAGTGAATTGCAATCTTGGAACTTTAGAAAAATTCAACAAGCTGGAGGCTTTGCTATGGTTGCACATTCCTTACAAGACGTAGAAAATATGATTCAAAAACTAAGGGGGACTAATGGATAGAGATTTTATTTTGCAATACTTAAAGCTTGAGCATTTACGGGGAAACAGCGAGCTAACAGAAATAGCAGAACATAGCGGAATGGAATTTGTTAAAGAATTGTTGCGCGAATACCCATCGATGCGAGTACTGTATGTGCCAACGTTGCAGCGAAACCGAGAATTAATGTTGGAGGTGATACGAGCGAATAAAGACAAGATGAGCCCCATTCAGTTGGCTCGAAAAACAGGGCTAAGTGTGAAGCGGGTAAGGTTGTTTTTACGCGAATTGGAAATGAAATGATTTTTGAAAATTTTAACCTTTTTTTTGGATAAGTACTATTAATTCATTAATTATGTTTTCGATAAGTTTTATGTCAATTTGAGGATGTTTTGCTTTCTCTGTTAAAAAAGTCGTTAACCAGTCTGAATAACTCGCAATATAAAAATTTAACCATTGGACAATTTGATTATTAAAGTCATTATATGCTTTGTTTAAGATTTTCTTTTTAGAAAAATAATTTTTATGAATAAATGAAATATCTCTAATTAGCATAGGGATTTCTTCATTCAAAACAACCGATAGTCTAGGTAATTCGGACTTTGTCAATATGTCTACTATTTCAGATAATTGTTCGTTATTTTTTGCAAGTTTTAGTGTATTAATACCTCTTTCAATGATTGAATCAGCAAAAAAAATTTTGTTTATCAATTTATTAAGAAGGGTAATATATTCTCCTTTTTTACTTTCTTTAAAATCGATGTTTTTTTGAAGTTTATACAAAAAGTACCCCAAAATGATTGCAATTAAGGCAG
>JAOADV010000033.1 GCA_026417135.1 Ignavibacteria bacterium | reverse complement strand
TTCTGTTCTAACATACATTTCTGTTTCCATTGGTTCGCTTTGAGCATTTCTTAGAAAAACACCACGAATCGAAAACAAATATTCATTGTGAACTTTCAACGATTCTAAATCCTCTAAATTGCGAACTATAAAGGTTTGTTCATTGTCTAAATCAATTTGAATTGGAAAATTCATAACCTCTCCTAATAATAGTTTGACAAATTCCTGACAAGCCTTTCAGCCTGCCAATAGTTTCCTTCCCAATATTGATTTTCATCAAAACCAAACTCAAAAAGAGTTTGGTCAGAAGGCCAATTTGGAGAAACTTTAATGAAAATTTCGAATAATTGGTCAGTAGAAACCAACCAAATTTCTTCTGCGTTTAATGAAGCACGCCCGTCCTCCAAGTAATATGGACGGGCAATCAACTCCCACTTGCGTGGGATTGATTTTAAATATTTCTCAATGCATTCACGAAAAATATTCGATAAAGGCTCATTTTGTTTTTGAGATATTTGTTGTAATTCTTCATACCATTTGTTGGGTATTCGAAAATTTACTTGTTTCATTTTACCTCCTCTATTTAAATTTGAAATAAACCTTTTTCTTTAATACTTCAAAAATTCTTTCTCTGTTTCTTATAATTTTCCTCTCTAATGCTGGGTCTAATTCTCTATCAAAAGAACCATCCCAGTCCTTGGTAAAAACCAAAAACACATCATAAGGAATATAAACACTTTTATATTCATCTGGAAATTGAAATTTTTGCCAATTGTAAAAATCTTTCCCGTGACCACGATAATCAAAAATATGAACCTTCTTTCCATCTACATATTGTTGGAAAAGAAAGTTCATAGCAATCTTTGTCGGTATTTTTACTTCTTTTACACCGATACCCAATTCTTTTGGATATCGGGCTTCCTCTACTTCAAACCATTTGAAGTAGAGATTTGGAAATTTTTGGGCAAGCATATAAACTCGCCCGTCCGACCGATAGACGTGTTTCGTAAACACACGCCATCGGTCGATGTCAATGAACTCCCCGAGTTCGCTGTATCTCTCGGGAAGTTCAAAATTTTTAATAATATCCCTAATTTCCATTTTACATTTCCTCTACTAAAAGCTCAACAACAACATACTTGAATTTCAAATACCAAAATTCTTTTCCTACTTCGAGAAACTGGCCTGGTCTATCATAACTGCTTCTGCGGAAAATGTATTTTCCGTTTTTTGGAAATATAAAGCACTCGACTGCATTAATAAGGTCATTTTTCTCATACTTCGAAATGTTGAAGAACACCCCATCTTTCGAATAAAAAACATTGTTGTAAATTTTTCCGCTTTCGTTTTGCAATTTCAAAGTCATTTTCTTTTTCATTTTTTTCTCCTTAATTTTCAAATACCATCCACTACAAAAATACGAAAAGATTACAAATATATTACAATTTTATTACAAAAAAAATAAAAAATTTTTAAAAATTTTTTATTTTTTTTAAAAAAAGTGTGTAAAAATCCTGACAGTGTGTAAAAATTTACACACTTTATTTTTTGAGGTATCTATACTGAGGTATTATTACTCCTTCAATGTTGCTATTTCCAAATTTATCAAACTCAGGGTCGAAAATAGTCGTAAATCGTGCGTTTTCATATCCTACTACTTCAACTAATTTGTCGTAATAAGACAAATACTCTAACTCCCTGCTTACAATGTAACTCCATACGTCAATCCACTTCCAGTTGCCTATCGGGTAAAATTCTTGGATGCTTGTAATAGAAATATTATATTTTATTCTTTGTTTTCTCCGAACTGCTTCTTCACTTCTTAACCCCACGAAAACCCCATCATATCCTCTTTTCAACATCTCGTTCGCTATATCCCTTAAAACTATATCCATAACTCCAATCGCACCTTTTCCCTTTTCCTCAAAAATCCAATGCTTAATAATTTGATAATTAAAATCGTTCTTTTCCATAATTTGTAGTATTTCCCTATAAAAATCTCTGGGTATTAACTCTTCTCCGTAATCAAGATGTATAACTAAAATATCGGGTTCAATACTTCTTGCTATATGTGAAACTACTAAACTATCTTTTCCACCAGAAAATGTAGTATATGGGTTGCACTTTTTTATAGCATCTCGTATTATTGCTTTGGCTTCTTCAACCTTATTTTGAAATTCTTCGGTTTGACTCCAACCTAAAAAAACTTCTTTCCAAACTTCATTCATAACGCATTTTCTCAATAGTGCTCGATGATAACCTAACTTTTGAACCTGGTGGAACACAAAGTTCAATCATATCCGCACTCCAATATGGAGGTCGCCACGATAAGTAATATGCATCTTCATAATATTCGCAATATTTTACTGGAATTGGTCGCTGGGCAATTCCATCTTTAATTATACTGTAATCTTCTGGAATTCGCTCAATATGATACTCTCTAATTTTCCCCCACCCTAATCGTGTATTATCACCCAACGCAATCAAATCGGACATAATGTCTTGTAACCCCTCATAATCCCCAACTACATAAAACTCAACAGAAGTTGCAGAAAAATATATATGCTTAATTGCATAATCTTTGAAATATCCACTGCCGTGGTATATTTTCTTGATTTGTCCTAACCAACGGTCTTCTAATTTTTTGTATATCACCTCCATAGCTTTCCTTTGATGGGGAAAAAAAGAAATAGAAGCTTGCGGGATTGCACCAGCAAACCTTATCGGTAAATTGGGTAATTTTATATCTTTTGTTAATCTGCTCATTGGAAACTTTGCGGGAAGCAAATAATAATCTTCTTTTAGTAATCGCCTCAATGATAAATGAGAAATTATCCCATCAAAATGTAACCAAGGATGCGACAAAGCAATTGGCGCTCCTAAATAGAAAACAATCTTTAATGGCTCATATTTCCATCTTTTCTCTTGCTGATTAGCATACAATAATATTCTATCCAGAAAATATATTTCTTCTTTCATACTACTTCACTTATTTCTCTAATTACATCTGTTATTGAATTTATATTTTGTTTTATATAATCAAGATATATACCAGAAGTTGGAATCGTTTGTCTGTATTCAAAAATCACTTCGCCGTTTCCAACCGCTGCCATAGCACCTATGTAAGGAGCCCTCTTGAACAAATCAATCATATGCCCAAACACACTCTTTTCTAACTCGTTCACATATTCAATGGCAAACCAATGGTAAAACTTTGTTCCCGGGATAAAACATTCATAATCCACCTTCATCTGCACCGCTTGTTCATCTTCTTCACGGTCTGCTTTTAAGTCGTCTCGACGGGTTTGAAAACTTTCATCACAAAAACTTCGAACACTTTTCAAACATCGAGGGTCATCTTTTAAAAAATCTGGTAAGAAGTCTTTGTATTCTTTACATACCGGGAATGCGTGCCCTACTTTTAGTTTCCCTTGTATCATTTGATTTCCGATAGCGCAACCAAACAAAGATAAAACTGGAACTAAATTCCTAATCTTTCTTCTAAGTTCTAAGTTAATAATACCCGTAGTTCCTTCGTTTGATTCTAATGCTCCCCCACTGAAAAATACGTGGTATAATTTTGGACTCAATTCTTCGCAATTAATTCCTAATACATCAAAAAAATCCTTCATTACTATTCTTCTTAGTTTTCCCCTTATCGCATTACCATTCACATAAGGCATTTGAACTTCCCCGATTCCATCTACATACATATAAATTGTCCTCAGAATTGGGGAACTCCCAGTCTTCTCGTTACCCCCGTGATGAATGGTAGATTTTGCAAGCATCCAACCTTCATATTTTTCAATCATTGCTAACCTCATTAAAGTTTAACATATTAATTTCTTTTTGTTTTTCAGATTTTCGAGATTTTGCTAATACAATCGCTCGAACACAATATGGAATATGCTCAGAAGATAACCGATTCAAAACCTCTGTCTCATTGCCTCGTAAGTATTCTAAAATTGGAATTACTTCTTCTGGTAAGCTTTGTAAACCAAAATAGTTACATAATTTAGACGCAAAAGCATAAATTCCTTCACGTCTTGCAGCTGCTCGAACTCTGTGATTAAATATATCGTGCGGATTCTTAGAAGTTCGCATCTTTCCCCAAGGCACCTTGCTGTATATCACGGCAAGCAACTCGATTAGCTTTTGCTCTTCTTCATAAACCATATACTACTACCTCCCATAAAGGTTGTGATACATAATGTTTAACTTTTTCTAAAATATTCTCAAAATTTCCTAATAGAGCCTTCTTATAAGTAGTAATAGAAAATCCAATTAATAATTCCGTTTTTGAAATTTTATTATCCCGTAAAAATCTACCGTCCTCTATCATCTCTTCTAAAAGTCTTTTTTCAACCTCCACACATCCAACAAAATCGGTATGTACAAAAAAACGATTATTTGAACTGCTAACTAAACGAAACCCAGTAAGCCATCCTTGTCTTTGCCCAGTCTGGGTAACATAAATAGCAAATGGCACTTTTTTCTCATTTCGCAGTATATCTAATAACTCACCCCTCGAAAAATATTTCACTTCTCCATCTTGAATTATCCAGTTTCGCCTTCGAAAATCTTGTCTCACAAAAAAAGCACAACAATATGGACATAAAACATCACCGTATTGTAAACTCGAAAACCCAGTAAACGTAGATGATGGCTCAAATTCCACTCCTTCCACTGTCTCAATTCCACACAACACACAGAAACCTTCTTTATTCCCTTTGTTTATCTCTTTTAACAACCACGAAATAGCCCTCATTTAACTCCTCCTCAATTGGTCTATTAATCGATATACTGTGTTTATTGATACTTTACTCTCTCGGGCTATTTGCTTGACTGTTTTTCCTTTTTGGAATTCCTCTACAATTTTCTTTTTTAACTCTGCTAATCTGAATTTCTTCACTTGTGGAAAATAAATACTCGACCCTCCAAAATGCTCGATTATTTTCTGTAAATTCTCTTCTCCAATAAGACTTTTAAGTTTTTCTAAATCATCTGTCATTTATGCCTCCTATGATTTGTAAAAATTTCTCGTAATTGTTGACAATGTAGGCTTTGCCTCCACTTTTTTGTATAGCCTCGATATTGTAAATCTGTAACGGCGTCGCTTTGTAGTTTTCTGATTTCACTTCGAATGCAACAAAACGCCCGTTTAGACACGCAATTATGTCTGGAACGCCGTTTCGATTTGATGTGATGATTTTTACTGCGTATATTCCACGCTGTTTAAAGAATTCGATTATTTTACGCTGTAACTCTTTTTCGCTCATAATCCTTTTTGAAATACTGCAAAGTATATGACTTCTTTTGTCGCACCATTTTGTAAACTTTTTC
>JAOADV010000032.1 GCA_026417135.1 Ignavibacteria bacterium | reverse complement strand
TTATAATGTAGTATTTCGAATGCCGAATGGTTCTGCGATTTCAAAGCCATTACTTATTAATCGTTAATTTCAAGCACAATTATCTGGTGAAATTCCCCCTTGCAAAATAAATGCAAGGGGGTTTGTTTTAAAAAATTCGCTGTTGGATTTATAGTTGACTTGTGTATTATTAGTATCTTTGCTAATTTGTTTTTTTGTTTTACTAATTGGTTGAGTTTGTGAAGATTGTAACTTGGAATGTTAATGGATATCGCTCGATTGTAGGGCAAAATCCTTCGAAGCGATATGACAAAGTTACACGTGAAAATAAATTATTCAATTTTATACAAAGGTTTGAGCCAGAAATTATCTGCCTTCAAGAAATTAAAGCCGATTTAGAACAGATTGACAATGAACTTCAATCTCCTTTGGGTTATATCCCATTTTACAACACTTGCAAGAGTAAGAAAGGATATAGTGGAGTTGCAACTTTTACAAAAATACAGCCAAATGATGTAAAATTTGAAATTGGTATTCCAGAATTCGACCAAGAAGGTCGATTTATTCAGCTCGATTTTGAAAAATTTATACTTTTCAACATTTACTTTCCGAAAGGCTATACCGACCATGAAAGATTGGATTTCAAAATGGAGTTTTACGAAGCTATTTACAATTACATAAGAAGAATTGAGAAATCGCTGGAAAATATTATAATTTCTGGAGATTTTAATACTGCACATACAGAAATTGACCTTGCCCGACCTAAAGAAAACATAAATACTTCTGGCTTTTTGCCAATTGAGCGAAAAAAACTTGATGAACTTATAGATATGGGTTTTGTCGATGCTTTTCGACTTTTTACAAAAGAAGGTGGACATTACTCTTGGTGGAGTCAAAGAGGGCGTGCACGTGAAAATAATGTAGGCTGGCGTGTCGATTACCATTTTGTAAATAGACCAATGGTTCCTTTCGTAACAAATTGTTATATGTTACCAAATGAGATGGGTTCCGACCATTGTCCAGTAGTTCTTGAAATTTCTGATAATTTAATTAAGTAATTTGGAGGAGAAATGGGAAAATCAATCCTAATTATTTTGGTTGGAAATAGGAGCGAGGATGCTCCAAATGTTCAAAAACTCTTAACTGGGTGGGGCTGTTTTATAAAGACACGTCTTGGAATTCATAACGGGGTCTTGGAAAATTGTGCCGAAGATGGTCTTATTATTTGTGAATTAGTTGGCGAGAAAGAAAAGCACGAGGAACTCGCTCGAAAGTTGAACCTTTTAAAAAGCGTCAAAGCACAGCTCGTACATTTGGAACTTGAAAAAGAGAAAAAAGATTAATTTACAAAATTTATAATCTTTAAAAGCTTCTTTTGTTAAGTCTTATTATGTCGAACGAAAAGTGAATGTCGTTTTGAATGAATAGTTCCTACACTTAATTGGTTTTAAGTAAAAAGTTTTTCATAATCCTAATTTTGAGTTTTTACCCATTTCTCTGAAGACTAGTGTTTTATTAGCAGTGAAAGGAATTCCCTTGGTCCAATTGTATCGTTGGACTACGAAAAAATGCTGTAAGCTTTTGTAAGTTTATACTTAGCGTTAGCGATAATTTTCCTTTTGCTTTATTTGCATAGGAGATTAATTATTTCAAAATAAGCCCGGTTTAGTTTTGTAATACAAAAATTTGGAAGATGCCGATTAATAAGTTCGTAGTTGAATTTGTTTTTATAAATTCTGAATTTTTATTAAATTTGCAATCTTTATTTATTATGAATTATGTTTGAGCAACTACCGGAGAAGTACAATTTTGCAGAACTTGAACGTAAAATTCTCGAGTTTTGGGAAAAATCCAAAATATTTGAAAAATCACTCGAAAATCGCAAAAATGCACCTTATTTTAGCTTTTACGAAGGTCCCCCGACGGTTAATGGTAAACCGGGATTGCATCATTTGATGGCACGAACAATTAAAGATACTGTTTGTAGATACAAAACGATGCAAGGGTATTATGTTCGTCGCCAAGCTGGGTGGGACACCCACGGTTTACCCGTTGAACTGGCTGTCGAAAAGGAACTTAATTTCACAAGTAAATCGGATATCGAGAAATTCGGAGTAGAAAACTTTAACAAAAAATCGAAAGAGTTTGTTTATTACAATATCGAGGCTAACCAAGGTTGGCGGGACTTTACCCTTCGTATGGGATATTGGCTTGACCTTGATAAAGCTTATGTAACTTGTACTAACGAATATATTGAATCTCTTTGGTGGGCTTTGAAACAATTTTTCGATAAAGGATTGATATACAAAGGTTTTAAAGTTGTTCCACAATCTCCCACAATCGAAACGCCTTTGAGTAGCCACGAATTGTCGCTTGGGTATAAAGAAGTCCGCGACCCAAATCTATTTATTATTCCTAAAATTATTGATTCTCCTTTGAAAGAAATTATTGGAGCATATCTTTTAGTTTGGACAACAACTCCTTGGACTTTGCTTGCAAATGTTGCGATGGCTGTCGGTCCCGAAATTGATTATGTGTTGGTTGAAAACAGAAGAAAAGTAAATGATTTTGAGCAAACGTACCATTTAGTTCTTGCCGAAAGTCGTTTATCTGTTTTAGATGGAGAGGTTGTAGTTAAAGAAAAGTTTAGTGGAAAAGAAATTATAGGAACAAAATACGAACAAATTCTGCCCTATGCTAAGATTGATGAATTGCAATACCCCGATGCTTTATCGATTCTCCCGGGCGACTTTGTTTCGACCGAAGAAGGTAGCGGTATTGTCCATATTGCCCCAGCCTTTGGAGAAGACGATTACGAGATGTCGCTCCGATTTAGGATACCTTTCCTTCAACCAGTTACCCCGAATGGTCATTTTACTGATGATATGGGAGAATTTGCTGGTCGAGCCATCAAAGATTTCTTTTATGCTGACAGAATAGAAAAAGGTGCCGACCGAGATATTATCAAAAAATTGAAGGAATTGGGTAAAGTTTATCGTGCGAGTTTCGATTATGTTCATAGTTATCCACATTGTTGGAGAACTGGCAATCCGATAATGTATTATGCGAGAGAATCTTGGTTCATAAAATCGACAGCTTACAAAGAGAAGATGATTGAATTGAATAAACAAATTAATTGGCATCCACCTGAAATTGGTTCTGGTCGATTTGGTAATTGGCTCGAAGAGGTTAAAGATTGGGCACTTTCACGCGACAGATATTGGGGTACTCCTTTACCGATTTGGGTTTCGGAAGATGGAAAAGATGCTTTTGCAATTGGTTCTATTAAAGAACTAATGGAAGGTTTTGTTTACAACGAAAAGGGCGAAAAAGTTAAATTAAAAGATGCAAACCTTGAGATTGACTTACATAGACCATTTGTTGACAAAGTTTTCTACGAACGTGATGGTAAAACTTACCGAAGAGTTCCCGAAGTAATAGATGTATGGTTCGATTCTGGTGCGATGCCTTTTGCTCAATTCCATTATCCTTTTGAAAATCAAGAGCTTTTCGAAAAGAGTTTCCCTGGCGATTTTATTGCCGAAGGAGTTGACCAAACCAGAGGGTGGTTCTATACTCTTCATAACATTGCGACTGCAATTTTTGGTAAACCCGCTTTTAAAAATATTGTTGTGAATGAACTAATTCTCGACAAAAAAGGCGAGAAAATGTCCAAGTCGAAAGGCAACGTAGTCGAGCCTTTCGAAGTTATGGAAAAACATAGCGCAGATGCAGTACGTTGGTATCTTCTTGTAAATAATCCACCTTGGAAAGCTACCTTGTTTAACGAAGAGGATATAGAAAACAGTATCCTTGCAGACTTCTTCCGTTCGCTTGTTAATTCCTATCAATTTTTCGCGTTGTATGCAAATATTGATAATTACACTGGAAACGAGCCTTTAGTTCCCATAGAACAGCGATTAGAAATCGACCGTTGGATTATATCAAGGTTGAACACTTTAATTCGCAACTATCGCAAATATATGGATGAATACGAATTGACTCGAGCATTTCGTATTGTTCAAGCTTTTGTTATCGATGAATTGTCTAATTGGTATATTCGCCGAAATCGACGCCGGTTCTGGAAAGGTGAAAATGATACAGAAAAGTTGTCTGCTTATCAAACGTTACACTTTGTCTTGTTAAATATTGTTGCTCTTATGGCACCAGCAGCTCCGTTCCTTTCGGAAGTGTTATTTCAAAGGCTTCGGAGACCAAACGAACCGGAATCGGTGCATCTTCTAGACCTACCAGAGGTTCGGTCCGAGCATATAGATATTGATTTGGAAGAGAAAATGAGCTTGGCACAAACAATTGTCAAAATAGTTAGAAATTTAAGAGAGAGAGCCAAAATTCGAACACGTCAACCTTTGTCGAAAATTCTTATTCCCGTGTTGAGTTCCCAACAACGAAGAAATATACAATATTTCGAAAATATCATTAAGGAAGAAGTGAATGTAAAAGAAATTGAATATGTTTCGGCAGATACGGAATTTGTCAAAAAGAAGGCAAAGCCTAATTTCAAAGTTTTAGGTAAGAAGTTCGGGAAACTTACTCAACCAGTAGCAGAGAAAATAAAAGAATTGACGAGCGAAGAAGTGGCAAAGCTTGAAATGAATGGGGAGTTCGAATTAACTTTCAACGACAATGCTGTTACAATAATCTTAGAGGATGTAGAAATTTATAGCGATTCGATTGAAGGTTGGTTGGTCGGAACAGAAGATAATATTACCGTGGCGCTCGATACTCAAATAACCGATGAACTTCGTTCGGAAGGAATTGCTCGTGAATTTATCAATAGAATTCAGAAGTTACGGAAAGATTTAGGTTTGGATGTTACTGATAGAATCGAGATAAAAGCAGTGGTTCCCGAAGAATTTCGCCAACCATTGTTAGCCACAAAAAATTTTGTGCAAAGCGAGACTCTTGCCGAAGTTTTTGAACTTGTCGAGCAAATTGAAAACTCGAAAGTAGTCGAAGTCGACGATAAGGTTTTGTATGTTTTTATTAAAAAAGTATAGGCATTTTTAATTGTGATTTTTGTAAATTAAATTTTCAAAAGGGGTTATATATGCCATTGAAAAAGCAAGATTCAAGCCCAAAAAAAGTCAAGAAAGAAACTGCAATCGAAACCGATTTAAAGCCGAAACGAGTTTGTAAATCACGTAAGAAAGAGGAAATACAAAAAATCCAAGTAAAAAATAGTAAAGAAGAAAAAGATTTCCAAATAGAAGAGATTTCCACTAATCAAGCTAGTCGAAAAACTTCCCGCAAAGCGAAGGAAGTGCTTTCTGCCAATTCAAATTCAAAATATGGAAACAAAGCAGAAGAAATTCTTGAAGCAAGTAGTCCAAAAAAGAAGAAAGAAAAGAACATTTTAACAGAAAAGACTGTAACTCATAGTGAAGAAAAAATGCCTTCGGAGAATGAGTTAATAGATAAAAAGAAAGGGAAAGCCAAATCCAAGTTGCTACCTGCTTCGCCGACTTCAGTCGCCAAAAGTAAGGAAGTCGAATCTGTTAAAAAAGTTAAGGAAGTGAAGCAACGGAGTGTTCGGACAAAAGGGATGCCGAGGGAAAAAGTCGAAGAATTTGCTAGCGAAGATGAAGCAGTAGAAATTGATGGAAGCGGAACTGCTCAATTGTCAACGGAAAAAAGTAAATCTGTACCGAAGGTCCGTTATTCTGATGAAGACCTTGAAATTTTTCGCCAGCGTATTCTTGAAGTTAAAAAAGAGACATTAGAAGAACTTAATATGTTGAAAGAAAGACTCGAAGACTTAAATGCATACGACCTTGCAGAGGAAGGTTCAATTTATTCAATGCATATGGCAGAACAAGGCTCCGAAATTTTTGAAAAAGAAAAAGTTTATGCTCAAATTCAAAGGATAAATGAATATCTTAAAAAACTTGACGAAGCGTTAAAGCGAATAGATGATAAGACTTATGGGATTTGTCGCGTATGTGGTATTCTTATTGCAAAGGAGCGATTACTTGCTGTTCCAATTACAACTCTTTCCGCCTCGTATAAAATTCACAAAAAGTGTCCAGAGGATGGTATTGATAGAATCGAACCTATTGAAAAAAATTAATTTTTGTCCGAAATTTGCTCAAAAACATAAAATTATTTCCGAAAACCTTAAAGATTTTGTTCAAATATCCAATTTAAAGATACAATTTTGAGTGAAGTTTCAATAATTTACTGAACTTTCGAGGCACACTATTTTTCGGATTGCTAAGGAAAATCGCAGTTAGAAAAGCAGTTTTCCTGGACTTGTGCTAATACTTTCCGAAAGCAAAGATGCTTTCGCTACCTACGAAGTACCAGAAGCATCCCCGCTTTTGGGACGCCGGCAAGGATGCCGTCGCTACTTCATTGCACTGGCTGGGAAGCCTGTGCTACCAACGGTAGCACAAGCATCT
>JAOADV010000031.1 GCA_026417135.1 Ignavibacteria bacterium | reverse complement strand
GGGATACAAAAAAGCGAATATAACAAAATTCAACACACACCTTGTTCAAATACAAACAACGAAGATATTATTGAACAAACTCAATCCATAAATTCAGATGAGTTTAACTGCCATCTACTGAATCACATTGAAAATTTAACCAAACAAACAAGAGATGAAAATTTAACAAAGAATACTCCAAAAGAAAATTCGCCTGAAAATGGAAGTCAATTTGACAATGAAACTACCTTAGGGCAAAATATTTACAATACTACTAAAATTTTGCAAAATAAAAATCGAGTTAAATTCTTTGCTAGTCTTTCAAACATTTTAGGTCACCATCATAAAAATCCTACCGAAATCTGTGAATTAGAGTCTGAACCAACCCAAAGAAGGATTTCTCGAAAAAAACAAAATTTAATAAATGAACTTGAATTTCTTGTTCAAAAACACTTTCCGCTTAAAGAAGAGATTGAAAATAACAACACAAAACGAACAGAGCTTTACAGCATAATTTCTTTACAAAAAGAACATAACACTTATTCAAGGCCATTATATCTTGATATGAATAAACTCGATGAAATACCTAATCAAAACATAAAGATACAAAATAAGAGTTTGAATATTATTCATTTTAAAATTAAACCAATAGATGCACAATTTATTGAAAGTCAACTACCTAATGCCAACACACAAATTAATTTTAACCGACAAACTTATCCTTCAATAGCAAACTCAAATTTATTAGAAAGATTGACACATTCGAGCAAAAACGACACAAGAAACAGGTCCATACTAACTTATGATAAAATGAAACCAATTTGGATAAAAAATCAATCTTTGCAAACAACCTATAACCTAACTAATAATATCCAAGATTTGAATATACCTGACTACCAAAACAAATCTCTTAACACAAATTCTTTGAAAAAGGAAAACTCGCTAATCAATTTGAAACAGGATATATCCCACGAGAACAGGGGTACGGATAATTATTTAAAAATTTATTCATTCGCGGTAAACTCTCAAAGTCCTTTCGGAAAAGCATTTCTATTGGAAAATCAACAATTTAAAGAAAATCCTAACAGCTCAAATATTAAAGGGTTTGATTTCATAAACGAGAAAAAGCTCTTTGTAAAAAATGCAACTTTACCCAGTAAAGTTGTAAACTTAATACAAACTGCAAAGGAATTTCCTCTGCGAGCAGAGATACATCTTTCGCCTAAGTCCTTAGGTTCAATTTTCGTCGAAATAAACATAATCAATGAAAAATTGGACATAATGTTTAAAGCAGAAAATAAGGATACATTACAGATTTTAGAAAGTCAAGTTGTATTACTTCGAGAAAAACTAACAAGTTTAGGCTTCGAAAAACAAAACTTTGCATTTACATTAAATAACGAAAAAGAACCAGAATTTACTGGATACTCAAACAGCAAACACCACTCACACGAAGAAAGAACTCTTCTTAAAGAGTTCATTCGTTCCTTCGGTATGTTCAAAAATGACGAATTAAAAGAAAATTTCGAAAAATATATGGTGAAAAATGATTAACAACATTAATTTATCGAACTTTTCAACAAACTCTATTGAAAAGCCTAAAATTAAAGAGCAAAACTTGGAAAAAGATGATTTCCTGAAACTTCTTACTATTCAACTTAAAACGCAAAATCCGATGAAGCCCATCGACAATATGGAATTTGCAACTCAACTAGCCCAATTTTCTCAATTAGAGCAACTCACAAATATCAAAAAGCTTCTCGCCGAACAAAACTCACTTTTCGAATCGCTGGCACATTCTTTACAAAATGTTACGTTTGGGTCAGTACTTGGAGAACACGCCACAGCCTATACTAACAAAGTCTATTTCGACGGCGAAACTGCATCGAAAATAGGATTCATCCTCGATAACCCAGCTTCGCAAGGAGAAATCTATATTAAAGACACAACTGGAAAGGTTATCAGAAATATTCAACTAAGTTCAGCCCAACTTCGCGTCGGTGAACATTACATCAATTGGGATGGAAAAGACAATTCAGGAAACGCGGTCCCAGAAGGTGAATATGTTTTCCAAGTTGTCGTTACAAACCCAAATGGAAGCACTTACAATTTACAAACATTTACTCTTGGGAAAGTCGAATCTATTCGCTTTAAACCTAATGGAACTGTAATGTATATTAACAAAATTGAAATTCCTATCAAAAATCTAATTGCAATTAATTCGAAAGGGATTTAGAACTATGAAAACTGGGGTATCGCAACTAACTTTCGACCCAATTCGTAGCGAAAATAATCTTCGTGAATCAACTCAATTACGACGACACAAAGCGACTATTTCCGACTTTCGGCAAATCTTTCAGCAAGAAATCGAATTGGTCAAGCTCTCCGCTCACGCCAAAGCACGAATCCAAAGCAGAGAAATTGAAATCGAGCCACAAGATTTTGTAAAACTTAATCGAGCACTGGAAGAAATCGAAAACAAGGGTTGCCGAGAAACTTTAGTGATTTTCGAAGATAAGTCACTATTAATTTCAATTCCAAATCGTACAATTATCACTGCTTTTTCGAATCATTCGAATAAGGAAAAAATAATCACGAACATTGACAGTGTCGCTTTCTTATAATGGAGCTGGACCTTGCCATTTGGCAGGAGGCTCCTTATTTTGCTCCGAACGACCGAGGAGTAAAAATCTAAACAATATGTTCAACTAAAATAGGTTTTACTATGGCAATATCAAGAACATTAGCAATCGGAACAAGCTCTTTAAGGAGCCATCAACGAAAGTTTGACGTTATTGCAAATAACGTCGCAAATATCAACACAACTGGCTTCAAAGCTTCGAGAACTAATTTCGTCGAACACTTTAACCAAGTTTACAAACGAGGTAAAAGTCCCGAAACTCTTGCAACCAGGACCATTGGAGGCTATGGACCACTGCAATATGGACTTGGTGTGCGAGTTGGTTCTATCTCGCCCGATATGTCGCAAGGCGTAATCGAAACGACAGGCAAACCACTCGATTTGGCTATACAAGGTGAAGGCTTCTTTGTATATAACCACTACGGACGCCAATTTTATTCTCGCTCCGCTCCTCTTACTCGTGATAGCGAAGGTTACCTTGTCGACCCAACAACTGGCGCTATTCTTCAAGGCTACAATATAGTCCGTGATGCAAATGGTTTGATAGTTCGTGATGCACAAGGACTTAGTTCATTAGAAAAATTAACATCAAATATTAGAATTCCAAGCAATTTAATTTCGGCACCCAAACAAACTCAAAATATCAAACTTAACGGCAACCTGAATGCAAGTGCTCCAACAAACTTCACATCTGCAACAAGCATCATTATCTACGATAACAAAGGTGCAGCTCATACCCTTAAATTCACATTTACAAAGACTGCTAACCTTAATGAATGGAGTTTGTCGGCAGAAATTGACGGAAATCCTCTCACAATTTCTGCAACAACACTGACTTTCAATAACGACGGAACTTTGGCAAGTCCAACAACTTTGACAATTACTGCTGCAGATTTGAACACTGCTTTGAACCAAGCAGTCTTCGACAACACGACTCCTAAAAATATTACTGTGGAAATTGCTCCAACTGGGAATCTACTACAAGGCTTAACACAATTTGCTGGATTGAACACTGCAAACTTCTCTTATCAGGACGGATATACATCTGGAGACTTATCTGAACTTAATGTCGACGATACAGGCAAAGTATGGGGAGCTTTTACAAATGGGAAAACAGAATTGCTCGCACAAATTGCTATTGCCCGTTTCCCCAACCAAGATGCACTAATTCGCGAAGGGAACAACTTCTTTAGTCCATCACCTAATAGTGGTTTACCAATAATTGGAACTGCTGGCGAAACCTTTCCCTCGACACAAATCTTTTCGGGTGCTCTCGAACAATCCAACGTCGATTTAGCCGAACAATTCACTCAAATCATTTCGACGCAAAGAGCTTATGAAGCGGCAGCTCGAACTATTACCGTAACAGACATTATGCTTGCCGAAACGAATAATCTCAAACGATAATATTCATTATCATATTCTAAACCTAAGGCTATCCCAGAACAATCTGGGATAGCCCAAGGTAATTTATTTTATCTATTTTAAACGAATATCCGCCAACTTTCTACAAAAGAGGGTTTTATATTACAACTTTACCTAACAGTTTGATTTTGGATAAAATTCATTAATTCTCATCCTCCCATTTATTTTATTCCTATTCCTTAGCTCATTTGTTTACTAATCTGCAAAAAGTAAATATAGAAATTGAAAAACTTGAGGCAAATGGGTATCCGTCGCAATCGAATTTTAATCTCTACTAACTTTACTTCGTTTTGTCAAACAATTTATGAATTAAGTAAAGCTAACAGGAAAGTCATAAGGAACATTTTTAAACCGATAAAAAATTATTCTTTCTTTTACATATTTCTTCAACAAAGCTTTCGTTTGTATATTTGTTTTTCAATTTTTTTTGCAAAATCTCGTTAATCTCTTTTTCAATTAGAGGAGAAAATGGCAAAAATTATCGAAGGTATTTACGATGCAAGTGGGAAGAAGTTTGCAATTGTTGTTTCGCGTTGGAATAATTTCATTGTCCACAAAATGCTCGATGGAGCTCTCGATGCATTATACCGACACAAAGCAAGCGACGATAATATTACGATTGTGTACTGTCCCGGCTCTTTCGAAATCCCACTTGTTTGCAAGCGATTGGCAATTTCGAAGCAGTTCGATGCAGTTATAGCGCTCGGCGTTGTAATCCGTGGTGCAACTCCACACTTCGATTTTATTGCTAATGAAGTTGCAAAAGGAATTGCCCAAGTCAATCTCGAAACTGGTGTTCCAGTTGTTTTTGGCGTTTTAACAACCGACACCATAGAACAAGCGATTGAACGAGCCGGAAGTAAAACCGGTAACAAAGGATTCGATGCTGCGATGGCGGCTATTGAACTTGTTTCTTTGATGGAGAAAATATAACCTTATTGATGAATAGAATTACAGTTTCCCTTTTGTTGCTTTTAAACTTTGCTTTCGCTACTTCGCAAAACTATTTAGATTTATTCAATTGGAACATTCATACATCGCTCGTAGACATAATCTCGGGGACTATTGATGGAGAAGGAAATATTTGGTGTGCTACAACAGGTGGCGTTTTTTATTACAATCCTTCTAATAATTCATTCAAGGATTTCAATTTTTTGAATGGACCTTACAGCACAGAAATTAAATACATACAATACAATGCACGGAACAAAGAGATTTACGTTGGAGCTTACGATGGTACTTTAAGTATTTTTAATGCAAATGGTAAGTGGGAGAATATACTCGACATAAAGAAATCGCGTTACGAAAGGAAAGAAATAAATCATATTTACTTTGTCGATACAATTGCAATTATCTCTGCATCATTTGGTTTAACAACATTCGACATAAACCGACGCATTTTTCTTAAAACTCCACCACGATTAGGCGACTTTCCATCTGGTACACCAGTTCGGTATGCAATAATTTTTAAAGAATGGCTCTGGGTCGCAACAGAAAATGGCATCGCAAGAATTAGTTTAGGGCAAAACCTTTCTTTCCCCGAAAATTGGAAAACGTATGCTAATATCGAAGGGTTAGACGACCAAGACATTCATTTTCTTGCTATAGAAAATGATACCTTGTTTGCATTCACTAAAAAGAATATATACAAATTCGATGGTTCGAAGTTTGTTAAATTATTCAGAGTAAACGATGAAATAATTACTAACGTTCAAACCGTCGAAAACAAAATTTATTTTTCGACGAATTACTACATCGCCGACCTCAAACTCAAAAAATACTATCACATTAGTGAGTCACCTTTTAACGAATTAATTAACACATTCATATTCAACAAGAAACAATTGATTATTTTCCCTCGAAAAGGGGGAATTTACATAAAGAATTTTGATGAAAAGATAAGTTATACAAGATTTTACCCAAATGCCCCATATTCTAATCAATTCACTTATTTCGATATCGATGGCAAAGGCGGGTTGTGGGTTGCAACCAATACCGACCCCCGAGGCGAAGGCTTTATGTATTTTTACAATGGTAAATGGATAAATTTTAATACTAATAGTTTCCCTGCCCTACCTACTAACTTCTTTATGAAACTAACTTGTGCAGACGAAACAACCTATGTTAGCAGTGCTGGAAGAGGCCTACTTGCAGTTTTTCCCGATAAAGATACCTTCTCTTTTAAAATTTACAATCAAAACAATTCTCCTTTAACTGGAATAGTGAACGACCCAAATTGGGTCGTAGTCCAACAAACCGCATACCAAAAGAACAAATCATTGTTGTGGATAGTAAACTTTTCCGTCCAAAAAACCGGTTATCTTTTAATTGCGAAAGATAAAAACGATACCTTTTACGGCTTCCTCGAAACTAAAGACCGTGAATATCAAAATATCTTAATCGACGAATATGGAACTAAGTGGATTTCTTCTTCCAATGGCACGGGTTTTTATTTTTTCAACGAACAGAACACGCTCGAAGACACTTCCGACGACATTTCTGGGAACTTAGCAAAATTAACTTCACTACCTTCTGCACAAGTTAGAACAATGGCATACGACCAACTTGGTTATATTTGGTGTGGAACTCCATTTGGCTTATTTATTATTTTGAACCCTAATGCAGTGCTTAAAGGTAATGTCCCAGTTATCAAAAAATTAAAAATTCTAACCGACTACTCAATCAACTCAATATATATTGACCCTTTAAACAACAAATGGATTGCAACAAACTCTGGAATATTCGTTATCTCGCCAGATGGAACTGAAATCCTATCGAAAATAACTTCGGAGAATGCACCATTACTTTCCGATGAAGTCCTACATATAAAAGCTAATCCTAAATCTGGAACTTTTTACTTCGGAACAAACAAAGGTTTAATAACAGCATCAACCTTAATTGTTCAACCAGACCCAACATACAATATTTCACTATCTCCACAGCCATTCGACCCTAAATTTGACAATTATCTTATTATCGAAGGCTTAGCACCCGATACGGAAATAAAAATTCTGACAATAAACGGGGAAATTGTTAGAACTTTAAACACTGGAAGTAAAAAGGTCCTTTGGGACGGCAAAGATGACAATGGAAATTTCGTCGCTTCCGGCATTTATTTACTTTTGGCAAATTCATTAACCACAAACGAATCTTCCGTTAGAAAGATAGCAGTAATCCGACGATGAACAATTGGCGCTCGAACTCTCTTATTTTTATCTTGTTCTTAGTTTTCAATTGTGTTATTTGGCTACGAAGTTTCACCTTAGATTTTTACAATGATGAATTCCAACTTATCGAATATCTCGAACAATTTGCTGTAAGCAATCCATTTGCAGTATTTTCGAAAGAGGACCTCGCTGGTTATTATTTCCGCCCAATTCGCGATTCAGCCCTGGCAATCATTTTAAAAATATTTGGAACTAATCCTTTACCATTTCGAATAATTAACTTCTTTCTTTATAACTTATTAATTTTTCTGATTTATAAAATAATTCTGAATATTTCGAACAATAAAGTAAGTTCAATAATTTCGGCATTATTTTTTTCCTTACTTCCTTCGCACGACATCTACCTTGTATGGATGCCTATGCTTGGGGACCTACTAACTATGATTTTTATTCTACTTGCCTTTTACTATTCTTTTTTTCACAATACTCCAAAAAGTTTTGCACTTAGTCTTTTATTCGTCTCGTTAGCATTTCTTACCAAAGAAAGTTCTTACACTGCTCCCCTCCTATTTTTAGCAATAGCAATTTTCTTACCTCTTAAAAGAAAAAAATTTTTAAGCCACTTTATCGGCTCATCCTTCGCTTTAACTCTAATATTAATTTATCGACACTTTATTCTTAATATCAATCTATTTCAATCGACAAATTTTGAAAATTTATCGTTTGGGAGTATCCTATTAAACTTTTCCTATTATTCTTTTGCTTCTTTTATCCCGACTTTTGCATATTCCAAAGAGAACCCCCTCAGTATTTTTTTAATGTTTTTAATACTAATCTCTTTAGCAACAGCATTTATTAAACTTAAAAGAGACGGTAAAAAAATCGATACAAACATTATTCTACTTTCTGCTATTTGGTATATTTCCTTTGCAATACCTATTTCCACATTGTTTATGCGTTGGTACGTCCTTCTTCCCTCCTTTGGTTTGTTATTGATAACACAAGAGATAATTAAAAGCATCGAAGAGCGAACTCTTTTAATTTTTTCTTTTCCAATCATAATTATTTTCACCACTGTAAATGTTTACTCTATGGCTGGATGGGAAAGGGCAATAAAAATGTCCAAGGAAATTCTGAAAGAAATAGAGAAAATTGAAATCGATGGTCGCGATAAAGCTCTTTTCTGGTTTTTCCCTGAATACTACAACAACTACCCTATTCTTAGAGTTGGAATTCAACAAGCTATAAATTACCGAAGAGAACAAAAATTTAGCGAAATTCTTATACCAGTTTCAATTACACTAACAGAAAACACAAAAATTGAACTTTTAGAAAAGAATCAATCTGAAAACGAATTTTATTTCCTAATAACAGAGGCTAAAATTCATATC
>JAOADV010000030.1 GCA_026417135.1 Ignavibacteria bacterium | reverse complement strand
GCATTGTAAAGAGGGAGCTGGTAGCGATGCTATGCTTTTTTCATTCTTCCTTTTTGAATGGTAGGATAAGCGTTTAGATGCACGAATTAATTTTTTACGAACTAAACTTGATGAATATTCATCTTTTACTTAAATAAAATATTAATTTATATTAACCTAAGAAATTGAATTTAGAAAGTTTATGTCCAAAATTTCGTCTCATTTCCTAAGAGTTGCTCTTGATATCTTGTTATGGCAAAGTATCTTACGGGTATTAAAAATGAAAATATACATTCGAGAACAAGGGTTGAAACAATTCTTAATTATCTGAAATTTATTCTCGGCGGAAAGGAACAAACCAGGTTTCTCCAAGTGTTATTTCAAATATCAAACGCCCGAAATACTCGTTTGGTAGGAGCGAAGTTTTTGGAATACGCCCCCCCAAAACAACCCCCGAATTTAAAGTAGCAGAGCCAACTAAGGGAAACTCCATACCAAAGGAAAAAGCAAATTCTTTAATGAAATTTTTTTCGATTGCTGGATATAAATGCTTGAAATAAGAACCGAAATTGTATGTTATTTGTTCGGTGTAGGGAACAAAAAGAGATTTTTTACCTAAAATTGAAAACCCAAGTGAGAACTTGTTTTCGGGATGAAACGAAGTTTTCGGGCCCCGATTGTATTCTAAAACAGAGAAATTTCGATTTGAATAATCAGCTGCAACGAGGTATCGTCCAATCCGATACGATACGCCAAAACCAAACGCGTTTGGCAATTGTATTTTATGCTCACTGATGAAAGTAGTGTCCAATGTTAGTTCGTATATGTTTTGTACTTCACTAACCAATCTTGTTTGGCCGTGAGTTTCGAAGAACATCCCGAAAAGTAAATTTTCGTAAGGTTTATAAATTAGACCTCCTCGGAAGCCAGTTCCAAGAAAATAATCGTGTTTTTCGGTTATTGCCGAAGAAGCATTGCTACCATAAACAAGAGTTCTAATGGAAGAGTTAATAGTGCCAAAATCTACAAGTAAAGAAGCTCCAAAATAAAGTGAATAAAAAGGTTTTAAAGAAAATCCAAGGATTGCTTGAGAAAGGCCCCCGCTACCTTGATATTGATTTTCAATTGAAAGGGAAAGATTATCAATATAAACAATATCTCTTTTCGAGATGAAATAGTTTACTGAACTAAAGGGATAGAAACCAAAGACTATGCTTGCACCATAAGCGGTGTCTATTGAAAGAGCATAGGTTAGCCCGTCCACTTTTCCATTGTTTTGAAGCAATTGCGAATTCCCGCTTTTTATAAGATGTTGATTAAACCGATAACCTCCGCGAATTCTGGTTTGAGTAAGGAACCCCCAAGATGCTGGATTGATAACATTTATTGAGTTTTCTATCGGTAAAGCAATAGAAGTTGACCCCAATGCATCGAAAACTGCATTGCTATTTGCAATAATATCTCCAATACCATAGATAGAGTAATTGGAACCGCCTTGCGAAAAACCAGGATAACTAGAGAAAATAGCAATGCTTACTAATATTGTAAAAATCTTTGAAAAGCTCATTTTTCAAACCGTTTTGAATAGATTAACTTAAGCTTTGGCCTTTTGTCGAGTTCGGGAGTGTCGAAACCATAAAATACAATTCTATCGAGCGAACGAACTTCGTTCCAAAAGTAAGAATAGAAAATTAACTCGCCAGAGCGTGTTTCCTTTAACCAAATTTCGAGCGGGGAAGAAACCTTGTAGAAAACCACTTTATCGCCTTCGCGTCTGCCATAAAATGAAATTAGTGGAACGCTATCGAGTGGTGCTGTTGCAAAATACCCACCAGAGAAGACCGAATCGAGCCCAAAGTTGCCGAAAACAGACTTGCTTCGGTCGATTGTCAGTTCCAACTTGGCTAAATGAATAGCTGAAAAGTATGGAAGAGAGGTTAAGTCGAATTTAATCGAGGTTCGATACGAGTATCCACTTTGAATTACTAAACTACTCGAAGTATCGACTGGTGGGACCTGTACAACAGACGCGTCTATAGCGGAACTTATATACCAAATTCTATTTTGCCCTTGTATGTTTCGATACTTTACAACAATTTCCGGATGCTTGATTTCCTTATCGGTAACATATTGAGCTGAAATTTGATGAATCACATTACAGGATGGTTCAGGTGCGAGGAGAATACCCCAAATTGGAATAGAATCCTTATTTTTTCTTAACCAATCCAAAATGAATGACTTCGAAAGTTCGATACTTATGTTTCTGTTTGTGTCTTGAATAGGTATTTTCCCATAAAAATTTCCAATGGGAACGGGGTGAACCTTTGAATTTGGCGTCCAATCAGAAAAAATTGAATCCCAAGTTATCGCATTAGTCCAATATTCGTTGATTAAATAAACTTTAAAACCAAAGTTGGGGTTCAAACTATCTCCGAAAGTATATCTCGAAAAAGGTAAAACAAGTCGGACACTATCGATATGTTCTTCTGTTAACCAAAGAAGAGTGTCGGGCAAATTTATTTCTTTAAACCGAATCAAAGATGCAGAGCGGTAGTCCCCAAATCTACCGATGAAAATTGCTCCAGTATTAAATATTTTAGTAAACACAAACTTTGTCGAAGCCCCGTGAAAAAAATTAACTGAGTCGGAAGATAAAGGGACTACGTTTGTCGTATCGAGCAGTAAATGGTAGGAAATTTCGGTTGGTCTTTCGTTGCACCCAAATAAAACCGAAAGGTATAGAACAAAAGCGAAAAAAAGCCAAATGTTTGAAGTCTTATAAAAATTCTTCATAATATTAGAATAAAGAAAAAAGAAAGACGAAGACAAGCAAATTTATGTTTTAATAAGACTTCTATAAATTTCCACGTATTGCTCTGCGTGTTCTTTCCAATCAAAATGTTTAGCAAGGCAATTATTTACAATAGTTTTCCAAACTTCGGTATCCTTGTAAGCATTTAACGCTTCTTTGATTTTTTTCAAAAGCGAACTTGGGGTAGGTTCAGTAAAAACAAAACCAATCCCTTCCCCAGTTTTAGAATTATATTCTTCAATACTATCAATTAAGCCACCAGTTGCACGAACAATCGGAACAGTCCCATAAACCACTGAATACATTGCATTAAAACCACAAGGCTCGTAAATTGAAGGAATAAGGAACATATCGCTCCCAGCTTCCAACTTATGTGCCAAAACTTCATCGTAAACATTTTTGAAAATAAATTTTTCGGGATATTTCTGTGCAGCCTTTTCCAATCTTGTTGTTAAATCTTTGGCACCAGTGCCTAAAAGTACAAAGACAAGATTTTCTTTCATTATCCCGTCGAGACTTTCGAGCAGCAACTTTATGCCTTTCTGAGGTTCAATATGGGAAATCATCCCAATGAGTGGGGTATTTGGGTCAGCTTTAATTCCAAGTATTCTCATCAAATCTTCTTTATTGCACTTTTTATACTGGTCGAAATTCGAATCCTCCAACTTACAAGCGATATCGGTGTCGAAACGAGGATTCCATTGCCAAGGGTCGATACCATTTAAAATTCCTTTGAAAGAGTTAGTCTTAGACAAAAGAATTTGGTTCAAACCATTAGTATGCTCGTTACTTTGAAGAACTTCTTGTGCATAAGTTGGGGATACAGTTGTTATGTAATCAGAATAAATTAAGCCTCCTTTCAAAAAGTTGAAACTACCATTATGTATCAAGCTATCTCTGACTTCTTCTGGAAGTCCAGTTTTATTGAATGTTTCTGGAGGGAATACACCTTGATTTACAAAATTGTGAACCGTCAGAACAAACTTAGTTTTTTTAAATTTATTTGGATAAAGGACTTTTGCAAGGACTGGAACAAGCGCAGTTTGCCAATCATTGCAATGAATAATTTCTGGGAACCAATTGAGCTGTAGGCAAGAGATAATAATGGATTGACTAAAAAGGATAAAGCGTTCATCATTGTCCGAATAAGGTTTACCATTCGTAGGGTCGCTATAAATTCCTTTTCTCTGGTCGAAATAAAATGAGTTTGTAGTTATATATGATTGAACCTTGTAGCGAGGATTACAAAAAGAGGAAGATTTAACTGTTATTATTTCGTCTTTTCCAGCAATTTTAACTGGTATGTTTTCTAATCTCCTTATGAAATGAATTTGATATTTGCGCTCGGAGATATTACCATAGCGAGGCATCATTACTCTAACATCGTGTCCTAAAGCTTTTAAAGCAAGCGAAAAGGAGTAGGAAAAATCGGCAACTCCACCAAACTTGATATATGGAAAGATTTCGCTGGAAACAAATAAAACAGATATAGATTTTCCCATTTTCAAATTAAAAATTTTTTCTAAAATACAAAATTACAAAAAATTTGTCCGATTTTGTCGTTAATCTTAATTTCCCGTTAAAAACCATCATTCCTTAATGTATCGACCAGACAAAAAACATAAAAATGATTAACACCACGCAATCAAATACTTTTGAAATGATTTGAAAGCCAGATTTTAAAGAGTAGAAAAATTAACCAGAAAATCTTTTTAAATATCAAATTCGAGGCAGTAGAAAAGATGAATTGTCAAATACTTCTGAATAAATTTTTTACAAGGATAACTGATTAATGCGACAAATTCTTGCACGAGACTCTATTCATTTTCAAATAAAGCAGACAAATAAAAACTCACACTATATCGCAAGCTTCGCCAATAAAAGAATAATTCCACAATCTTTGGTGTTTGTACTCCCCGAAGTAGGAGAAGCATCCCAGCTTCTCCAAATGGTAGCACAAGCATCTTGCTTGTGCGCATATAATTTCATTCAACATCCCGACGCCCCTCTACGAAAGGGGAAAAAGAAAATCAAATTCCCCTCTTATAGAGGGGATAAAGGGGTGTACAAAAAAACATAATCCCGTAAGCAGAGATGCTTTCGATACTTCCGAAGTACCAAAAGCATCCTTGTTTTTGGGACAACGGTAAGGACGCCGTCGTTACTTCATTGCACAGGCTGGAAAGCCTGTGCACCTGAAGCATTGGTGGAAAAATTGTTTTTTTAAGTATTTTTTTTATTTTATGTAAATAAATGATTTTGATTTTGATGTTATGCTTGTTTCGGTTCGGATGTAATAAAGGCCAGTTGATAAGTTTAGAGACTTAAGGTTTAATTCTAACCGAGTTAGACCTTTTTCAAACAAAATGTTAGTAATTGTGTGGATTTCTGTCCCAGTCGCATCATAAATTTGTATTCGACCATTGTTTGTTTCGGCGCTTTCAATGCTCAGAGTTGCGTTATCTGTAACTGGATTGGGGGAAACTTCTACCCGAAAGTCGGTTTCTTCGGGCTCCTCGATACCAGAGATAATAAATTGAGTAACCGAAACATTGCAAACTGTCGAAGTGACTGTGTCGCAATTCCAAACGATGCAATGGTAATTGCCTGCATCTTCTGTTGTAACTTTGCTAATCTTTAGGATGGGTTCGACAGCACCCCTAAGTGGTTCGTTATTTTTAAACCACTGGTAGTGTAAGTTTAACCCTGCGGCTTCAATCGAAAGTACAAGGTCTTCGTCCTTACGTAATGAAATACCTCGTGGTAGATTCTTGGTAATGCGTGGAGGTTCGGTTATCTTTACAACTTTGATTTCATTTGTTTTAAACGAGGAATTAGTCTCGGTTAAGCGTACGATTGCGTTATAGTTGCCTGGTAAGATTGAAACTTCGGGAAGAGATATTCTCATTCCAGCAACACCCGGAGAATATGTTCCAATCAAAATATTTCCACGATAAAGTTCAACTATGTATTTTTTTCGACCTATAACAGATGGGACTTCGACGGAAATTTCGACTGTATTATCTTTATCGCAAATAAAGAGTGTATCGGGACGCAGATTGATATTTGGAACGACATATATTCTGACGGTGTTTGTTGTATCTCTTCCGCATCGTCCGTTAACAATGGCATAGAACCTATCGAGTGTATCGCTCGGGCTTATGTTCCTAACTGTGAAGTGGTTTGAATTCGTTCCAGAATATTTCCAATCATCACGCAAGGCCACGCCATTTTTGTACCATTGAATTGAAACGACATTGGGGTCAACGTGTTCATAGAAGTGCACATCGAACTTAAATTCGGCGGTAGAACCTGGATAACCGTAGTAATCTTGCGGTTTACGGGAAATCTTGGTTGGGGTTAAGATATAAACGAGGATTTTATCTGTATTTACACTTGGGCAAACGCTTGCACCTCCAACTTCGCAATGGTAAACTCCCGAGGTTTGGAAATCGACTCGACTTAATGTTAGCTGTTGGGATGTTGCACCCTGAATTCTAACTCCATCTTTGTACCATTGATACTTTAAGCGAGAGCCAGTTGCATTTGTTGTTAGTGTAATATTTTCGCCTTGGCAAGCGATTGCCGAACGAGTGTGGAAATGTATCATTGGTGAATCGAAGATGTAAAAATCACCAGTTTCAGAGGAAACGAAACGTCTGGGGTTATCTAATGTTGTTGGATGCTCTCGGTCGAGAATTCTAATCCTATTTAAAATATCGGAATAAACTCCGCGAGGAATTCTCCATTGAACTGAACCTTTGTCTGCTTTAACTCCTTCGAACAAGTTTATGTAGGTTCGTCCATTATCGAGAGAGAGTTCGATGTCGATTTTATCGACTCCACGAGAAATCCAAACGATTTCGTTGTTACCAGTATTGCAAAAATCAGCAACCGAGCTTTCTGCTGGTGAAAGCAATCGAAGGTTTGGAGTTTTAAAATCAATAGGATTATCCATTCCAGCAGAAACATTAGCAGTTCGAACCCCAGCCCAATTGCCATCTTCATCGTATATCCGACGGAAAATTGTGCCGTCAAGGTTATATACTTCTATTCGTCTAATACCCCCTGAAAGGTTGTTAGGTATTATTGTTGCCCAAGCTCCATTTGTTCCATCTAAATTATTGTAATAGGATGGGCCCTGGGGTGGGAAAAGGTTGCCTTGGGCATCCCTACCTTCTTGTAAGATTGCCGATTCATCTTGAACTACTGCAATAGTTACTGGATGTAATGAATTTAAACTGTCGAAAAGGCAAACAAAAGTTTTTGGTGGTAGCCAGCTATCCCTGTCGAAAATTCCACTTGCTTTTGTAGAAGTAGTTCCAAAATCGAGTGCATTAGTTACATTACTTGTTTGGTATCTTCTTATTACTGTGCCTCGTTCAGTTCCGAGAACCAAAATCCAATAGACTTGCCTACCTTCGTTAAAAGATATGTTCGTTGTTGGAACAAGTGTCATCCAAACAAATTGCGTTCCATCGGCACGAGATTTAAAAGTCGAATAGGCAGAATCTTGGGCAAGATTCCTATTGGAGTTATACCAGAAATTCATCGTCTTATAGTCGTAATGGAGATTGTTCCCAGCACCGTTATCTGTTTCGACACCACCAGTGAAACCAACGTTTCGACCACCAGTAAAGAACCTATAGTCGGTATTCGGATGCAAATTTTCCAGTCGGACTAAAGCAAAGGTAGGAATTCGAGTGCCAAAATTTCCCACTCCTTTTAAAAATTTTGGGATAAAAACTTCTCGCATTACAGGGGTTTGCCTAACATCGACTTGTTCTGTATTCGAAGCCGAAAACCCAGGCGAAGACGCTACAACATTATAAATACCAGCTGTTGTAAAAACAGGACCAGAAATTGGAGCTATTCCGTTCGAAAAAGTACCAGTAAGGGTAAAGTTTGTTGGACCTGTAAATTGAACTGTGGCAATATAATTTAAATAATTTGTATTAGTTGAACCGTCAGAATTAACTGCCCGCACAATAAAATTAGGATGAGTTGCACCAACGTGTCCCTTCGTATACAATTCTTCTATTACAATTCGAGAGGGGCCTAAAATAAATTGAATATCTAATTCACTTGGACTTAAACCTTCGCCAGAAATTACTTCTGCCCTAATTCTTACATTTTGAGCGATATTATATCTTAAATCGTCGAACAAAACATTTGTAGAACGGAATGGTATCACTTTTGTTAATGTTCCTAATAGTGTTCCTGTTCCAGAAACTAAGGAAATTCTTACTGTTGTTGCTTGCGAGACCTTCTTTGGAACTCCGTCGTTATCAACACAATTAACGATAAAGGAAAATGGCACATTAGTAAGCGGCAAAGCAGGAGTCAAATTAGAGATAGAAAGTTTAGTTCCACCTCCTATGGAAGATTCACTTTGAACAAAAATATTGTCAACTCGCAACTCGGGACGAGCTCCAGATGCTCCACTTACAAAGACAAAATAATATTTCCATCGCAAGTAAACAACGGGCTGGTCCTCCGCAGCAACTGGAAGGGTAGCAGTAAAAGTTTGCGAATGTGGGGGTAAAATGGTCGGATTGGGATGATTAACATATTCAGTGTAAATATATTCGATAGGGTTACCATTAGCATCAGTTAAATCTTGAAACGAGCCAGAATCGCCAATTCGGAATTGCAATCGAATACGATATTCACGGGAGGTAGTTCCAGTTATTCGAACGAAGCCCCCAGTCCAAGAAACTCGAATGTTCGTTCGATTAGTGGTGTTTATTGCAAGAACAGCAGCTCCGAGATTACCAGCGGTCGACGTGTTTACAAAAGAAAATCCGTCGGCTCCTAAGCCGTTAATTCTTGTGCCACTTGTTGCCGAATACGAGCCTGTATAGTTTGTTGTCATTTCGGTTGCCAGAACAGGGTCTTGTGTGCTTGTTCGGTGGAAAATCATAGAAGTTGGATAACTTCCAGCTGGGTTGGTTGCTGCCCACTCCGAAAGAGAATAATTTCCCGATGAAAGGTCAAAAGGTGATGGAAATGTTAGTTGTGCAAACGATTGAATATAAACTATAAGAAAAAGAATCAAAAAAAGATTAATAAATTTTTTCATCTTAAAAACCCACTTGTTCTACAAAAAGCAAAATTAATTTATAAAAAGTAAATTTATATGAAGGTATGGTTAAGTAATTCAAAAGTCTAATAACATTTCCCCCAACAACAAAACCCCCTTGTTTTAGGAAATTCAGTAACACAGGCTGGTGTCCGAAGTAGGAGAAGCATCCTTGCTTCTCCAAATGGTAGGGCGGGCATCTTGCCCGCGCAAATGGTAGCACAAGCATCTTGCTTGTGTGTATATAAATTCATTCAACACCCCTACGCACCTTTACGAGAGGGGAAAAAAGAAAAATTCCCCTCTTATAGAGGGGACCACGG
>JAOADV010000002.1 GCA_026417135.1 Ignavibacteria bacterium | reverse complement strand
ATAAAGAATTGCCGATTCAATGTTTGTCCTTCTGGTTTTAAATTGGAGTTGAATTTGCTCGCTTCAAACAAAGAATTTTTTGCTGACCCGTTGTCGATAATGCTCTTAATATTCTGCGAGTGTTTAAATCCTTCTTGGGAATAGGATAATGAAAAGGAAAGAGAAAAAACTATTGCAAGGCTTGAAAAAATTTGGAGTAACCTTTTGGTAGTAGATAGGCTCATAAAATTACCCCTTAATTATTATTGAAAATAAACTTTTACTGAAGTATTAAAACTTACTAAGAGGTGAAAACCAAGGGCATTCTCAAGTCTTGTAAATTTTAATCACTTTAGTAAAAAGGAAACTTATTAATAAAATTTATTTTTCAAAAAATATCAACCACACTTATTTAAATAAAATTTAATTTTGTATATATTGTGTAGTTTAATAAATTCAGCAGAGAAGGGAGACAAAGAAAATGAAGAGACGGGCCAAAGACCCGTCTCCAATTTTTCAACTTTATTAAAGAGAATGAAATTTGTTTTTACAAGTTTCTACCGAACTACGGCAAATTGCCGACGGAGTACTTCGCTACCATTACTAACTTGTAAGATGTAAACTCCGCTTGATAAATTGTTGATTGCACCAACATCAATCGAGATGATGTTGCTCCCTTCGGGTAAGTTGTAAATATTTGTTCTATCTAAATAAAATCTATACTTTTCGCTTAAAATTAGCGTTGGTTAACCAAATAATTTTGTAATCCCATTTGTTCAATTTGAGCTTTTTGCTGTTCAGCCCAGTCGATGTGATTTTCTTCCATCTTCAAAATATCAGTAAGAAGGTCCGCTGTGGCTTGGTCGCCTACTTCTTGTGCTAATTTAATTGCATTATTGTAGGCTCTAACAGCAGATTGTTCGGCTTCCATATCGTTCCCAATAATATCGGGCACAGTTTTTCCAATTGTTATTTGTTTCAAATTGGATACAATTGGAATTCCATCGAGGAAAAGGATTCTTTTGATTAACCATTCTGCGTGATGCATTTCGTCGAAGGCTTGCTTTTCAATTGCTTTGTGAAGTTTTTCGTAGCCCCAATTTTCACAAATTTCTGCGTGTACCATATACTGATTAATAGCCGTTAACTCGTCGGCTAAAAGGTCGTTCAGAACCTCAATTAACTTTTCATTTCCTTTCATTTTCACCTCAAAATTAAGTCTTGTAAAACATTAAGTTAAAATATTTATATTTTCGAAATTCTATTGTCGTTTCAATTTAAAAATTATTTTTGAAATTTAAGTGGAACATTAAAATTTACCGACAGAAACTGTCGGGGTGACTGGACTTGAACCAGCGGCCCCTACGTCCCGAACGTAGTGCTCTAGCCAACTGAGCTACACCCCGTATAAACAAATTTAACGATTAGTTCAGACTTAACCAAAGATATTTTTGAAGACCTCGTTTATTCTTTCTGCCAATATTAATTTGATTTGGTGGTTCTTTTCTATGTGTGAAATTCCAGTTTTGGGAATGAAAGCTTTTGTAAAGCCTAATTTTTCTGCTTCGATTATCCTTTTTTCAAGGAATGGAACGTTGCGTATTTCGCCAGCAAGCCCTATTTCACCAATTAGAATAACATTTTTTGGAATCGGAAGGTCGTAAAAAGAACTAACAAGCGACCCAGCTATGGCAAAATCCACACCAGTATCGTAAATACTAATTCCACCAGTAAGATTGACAAAAACATCGCTTTGCTTGAAATTAAGCCCCATTTTTTTATCTAATACAGCTAAAATCATTTGAAGTCGCTTAAAATCATAGCCATTTATATTCCTTTGTGGAAAATTGTAGGAAGTGCCAGATACAAGAGATTGAATTTCCATAATAAAACATCTTCCTCCTTCGACAACTGGTGTGAAAACAATTCCCGAGGTTTCTGTGGTTAAATGTTGTATAAAAATTTTACTTGTATCTAACATCTCAACCAGTCCGCTTTCAGTCATTTCCAAAAGACCGATTTCTTGCGTAGAGCCAAATCGATTCTTTAAGGCTCTTAGAATTCTTAAGTTTGATATTTTATCTCCTTCAAGAACAAGGACTGCATCGACAATATGTTCCAAGGCTTTCGGACCAGCAATGTTTCCTTCCTTATTAACGTGTCCGATAAGAATTAATATTTTGTTATTTCGTTTCGCTAATCTGAGTAGCTGTTGCGTTGTTTCGCGTAGTTGAATAATCGAGCCCGCTGGGGAATTAATCTCTTCGGCATATACTGTTTGAATAGAATCTATCGCGATAATCCTTGCATCTTCGTTCTCGATTATTGCAGAGATGTAGTCTATGTTTGTCTCACTAGCAACGAAAATATTTGTCGGGTGCAAACCCAATCTTTTGGAACGAAGTTTAACTTGTTCTGGGGATTCTTCGCCAGAAATATAAATTACCTTTTCATCAATTTTATGAAGCAATTGTAAAATTAAAGTTGATTTACCAATCCCCGGTTCTCCTGCAATTAGAACGACCGAAGAAGGTACAAAGCCTCCGCCGAGAACTCTGTCGACTTCGAAAATAGTGGAGGGAATACGAAAATGTTCAGATATTGAAATTTCTTCTAAGTTCTGTAGGAGGGGATTTTCATTTAAAGATTTCTTTGGTTCTCTGACTACTTCCTTGTGGTAAACTGGAACAAGTGTGTTCCAACTTTCGCAAGAGGAACATTTTCCAGCCCAACGAAGGTGAATAGCTTTGCAATTTGTGCATTGGTAAACTAATTTATCTTTCAATTCAGCTACTCCAAAAGTTATCAAAGTTTACTTGAAGTTGATGCATTTATAATCACTAACTTTATGTCGAATTAAGCTAAAAGTTTATAAAATTAATCCTTTAAGAAAATAGCAAAGTAAACGAAAGTTATCAAACCAGCAAAAGCCGAAAATAAAAGTGCACAAGTTGAGCCCAAAATACTCCAAAGTGTCCCTGTCAACGAACTAGATAAAAGCGAAATGACACTAGTAAAAGCACTGAATGTTCCGAGTGCTGTGGCAGTTTCTGAATGAGGCACGCGGTTTGTTATATATGCCTTTACCATACCTTCGTAAGATGCAGAAAAAATTCCATATATAATAAAAACAATTGCCAACCAATAAGTATCATTAGATAGATTTATCGAAAGATAAGCACAAGAAAATGATAAAAGACCGAATGAAATTACTTTCTTAAAGCCAACTTTATCGGCAAGTCTTCCAGCGGGAAAAGAAAAAATGGCGTAAGAGACATTTAGAAGGATGTAGAAAAATACAATATTTGCACTTGATATTCCATATTCATCAAGTTTGAGTAACAAAAAAAATTCCGATGACTTAAACAAAGTAAAAAATAAAAGTGGAAAAGTTATTTCCTTGTATTTTTTAGAAGAGCTTTGATAATACTTTAAAAAGGCAGAAACATTTGTTCTTATGGTGCTGGTTGAATATGCTTTTTTCTCTTTTTTTTGCTCTTTAAGTGTAAAACAAAGAAGTAAAACAATTACTCCCGGAACAACGGAAAGTAGGAAAATAGTTCGATAATCGGCAATAAAATATGTAAGTAGTAGAATGGTTAATGAAGGTCCAACTACAGCCCCTAATGTATCGAAAGCTCGGTGAAAACCAAATACTTTGCCTTTATGTTCATATTGGCTTTCGTCTGAAAGTAAAGCATCACGTGGGGCTGTTCGTATGCCTTTTCCAAATCTATCTATCGTTCGGAAAAAGAAAACAAACATTGGGAGTGGAAACAACCCTATCAGCGGTTTAGCAATTGAACTTAAGAAATAACCCAATCGGACGAAAAGAACTCGGCTACCCAGTTTGTCTGAAAGTGCTCCGAAGTAACCTTTGCTTAGACCAGAAATTGCTTCGGCAATACTTTCAAGAATACCAATCACTAAAATTGAAAAGCCAATGGATTTAAGAAACAAAGGTAGGATAGGATAAAGCATTTCGCTGGCAACATCGGTAAAGAAACTTATTAATGCGAGAATTAGAATTTTTTTGTTAATAAATGTTTTCAATTAGTGGAAAAATTTAATATTCTAAAATTCAAAATTATTTAAATGTCGTAACAAATTTTTCTTTAAATTGTTATAAATTTGTATGAAATTTAAAGGTAATTTGTTTAGAAATAGTTAATTATCTGTTGATTTTGAAAGATAGTATTTTAAAGTTAAAGATATTTTTAAAAAATTTTCAAAATATTTGGAAAATAAAAAAAAAATTATTAAATTGCTATGTTAAAGTTAAGTGATTTAAATTTTAGGAGGAATATATGAATATGAAGCAATTACTCAAATCTCTTATTCTTTCAATCTTTTTTTGTTTTGTTGGGATCAACTTTTTACACTCCCAAAATATGTACCGCCAGGAGATTATCGAAGGGCGGGAATTTTGGTTTGGTGTGCCTCTTTGTTGGCTCGACCAACAATACTCGGAAGGTTTACGAGGCGAAGGTCCGATTTGTGTTTGGATTTCTTCGCGAACCGATACAAAAGGTTATCTTGAAGATGTTTTAACCGGCTCACGCAGGAACTTTGTCGTTCGTGCAAATCAAATTACACAAATTGTTTTCGGCGATGTTCTTATGCATAAGCCAGATGACAACGAAATGGTTGCTAATAAGGGGATTTACATTAAAGCTGAAGACCCCGTTTCAGTAGCAGTTTATATTTCCTATGCTTGGACTGGGGAAGCTTATCGTGTTATACCTGTTGAATGGCTTGGTAAGCGTTATGTAACCGCTAACCTTTACTTGGATAAAGTTGGTTCTGCCCAACTTAGACCCCCTCAGATACTTATTGTAGCGACTGAAAATAATACAACCATCCGTTATCGACCATCTGCTCCGACGCCTTTACTCGATGCTGGTCAACTTTCTCAACCAATTAGACTTAACAAAGGTCAGACATTTTTCATCTTGGGCCGTATGCAAGATGGGTGGGTCCAAACAGACCAATCCGACTTAACCGGAACTTATATCGAAGCTAACAAACCTATTGCTGTTATCTCTGGCCATACCAAGGGTGCTTTTCCGCGTTACCAATATACTTTTTTGGGCCGAAACGGTAGTTTTATGCGAAATATGATGATTGAGATGATTTGGCCAATTGAGATGCTTGGGAACCAATATGTATCTTGTCCAATAAAATATGCTGATAGACCTCGCGGAAAAATTGCCGACGACAAAGGGGATATGCTTCGTTTTATTGCAGCCTACGACAATACGATTGTTTACCAAATGCGTAAAGATGGTTCTGGTTTGAAACAAATAAGTAAACCATTAAAAAGAGGTGAATATCACGAAATTACAAATCAAGAGGAAGCAGCATATTATGAATCTACGAAGCCAGTGCTTGCTGCTATGTATGGAAAGACTTGGTGGTTGAATGCTGTAAGTCCCAGAACTTCTGGTGGTGATGATATACAAAATCCGCCACGAAACGGACAGGGAATGATGCTGATTCTTGCTCCTTTCAAACAATGGACTAGTTATGCATCTTTCCGCTCCCCTCAAAACATCGACAATTTTGTTGCTATTACCTTCCGTGCAAAAGATTTGCCTTATCTGAAATTTGATGGAAAAACATTTACAGCTCGCTTTGGGAATGCTATAAATTATATTGAAGGGACCGAGTTTGCATATATTGTTGAGCAAGTTGCCGCTGGTGACCACTGGATTATGGGGGACACATTGCCCGGCGGAAAAGAAAAAGCTGTTTTTGCTGGCTATGTTTATGGAAATTGGGACCGTAGCAAGGATGGATTTGCATATGGTTATCCAATTGGTGTTAACTATCGTATTGAATGCGAAGATTCTTTGGTTGTAAACGCTGAAATGCTTTGTGGCGATATTACTGGCGAAGGTATCGCTCTACCACCAAATGCTGATTGCGCTGGAATACACGATGTTTTGCTCGATAAAGCCAAATCTTACAACTATTCTAATGTTCAACTTAACCCCGATTTTAAACCAGGCGATAAAACTGTAAAATTCAAAGTCTTCTTAGCCGATAGAAAACAATCCGGAAAAGCGGTAGTTTCAGTGATTACTCGTTCCGGTCAAACTATTACTCGGGAATTTGTCTACGAACCAGAATTGATAGCAGCTGACCCAACTTTCCTCGATTTTGGGTTAATGCAAGTTGGGGACAAGAATACTCTTAAATTCAAAGTAACAAATAAAGGCGTTGTTCCAGCAACAATCAAAGAATTTAAATTAAAATTTGGGAAAAAGGAATTTGATTTAAGCTCCAACCAACTTCCCGCAACATTGGAACCAAATGAAACAAGAGAATTTGAAGTAACGGCTACTGCTCTTGTTTTGTCGAATGTTCCAGTCCGCGATAGTGTTATTGCCGTGCTCACCTGTTACGAAGAAACAATAGTTGGGCTTGAACTTCGAACTGGCGACCCGATTGTTTATATAACTGATGCACATTGGGAGCCTCAGCCAATTGGAAAAGAAACCCCAAGGAACGTCGAAATTAGGAACCTTGGAAATGTAGATATTGTTATAACTGGATACGACTTCCCCGATAAAGTCCATTTCAGAGTTGATGAAGAAACCCTTCCAATACCACTTACGTTAAAACCAAACAACACGCATACCTTTATAGTTTACTACAAAGCAGATGTTCCCGGTGTGAAGCACTCGACTCGTTGTGAATTCCAACTTAATGCAACGAAGATTAAAACCTATTCCGATTGGGATGGTAGTGGGTTAGATGCTGGGCCAACTATTACTGGTTATGATTGGAAGAGACGTCGTGTTATTGACAAGTTTGCTGGAACCGATAAATATGAAGGAGAAGTTATTATCGATGCAATTGGAAATGCCAAAGTAGATGTAATGAGTTTAACAATTGAAGGTGATGTCGACGGTGTTTTTTCCTTCGACACCAAAAATGCTCCATTACAATTAACTCCGAATAGTCCAGTTCCTTTAAAAGTTTGGTTCGCACCAAAAGCCGAAAAAGTTTACGAAGCCGATATTGTTCTACTTGGTCGCTTTTCCGATAAGCAATTAGAGGTGCGGGGTAAATTGCAAGGAATCGGTATTTTACCACATATCGATATACAAGGCTACACTTTCCCACCAATAATGGTTGGCAATCAAATTGACGGAAATGCCAACGTCTTGCACGTTACAATTAATCCAATCACTGCAATGGACTTGACTGTGTTCAGCTTACGATTAGAAGGACCTGACAGGGACGCATTCATTATTTCTAATGAATATCTTAATCCATCTACGCCAGTTGTGATACCTGTTGGTGGAAGTTGGCAGATTCCCGTAACCTTTAAGCCAACTCGTCCGGGTAATCATATTGCATATTTGGTGCCCGAAAGCGATGCTCCCGACAATGTCCGTGGCGAACTTATTGGAGAAGCATATCAAATTGGTGTAAGAACTTCGGATTACGACTTTGGAAAAATTTATAAAACCACTTCGAAAGACGGTAAAGTTTTCATTACAAACATAGGCAGTAATAATGTTACTATTACTAAGTCGATTGCTTTAAGTGTAAGTGGAGATTATAACGAAATTTCTGTCCAAAACTTGATGCTAAACGATGCTCAAATCTCCGATGAACCTCCAATTTTGCTCCGACCGAAAGACACTTTGTGGGTATTAGCTCGATTTAATCCACCCGAAGATAAAAAGTACCAGATGCGTATTGCCTATGAATTCGAAACTGAATCTGGCGAAAAAGGAACGGTTTACTCTAATCTCGTCGGAGAAGGTATGGTTTACAAACTAATTTGTAAAATTCCCAAAGGAGTATATGTTGCCAATCCAGGCGACCCAGTGGAGGTTTCGGTTATTTTAGAAAAACATCCCGACGAAACTAAACCGTTGAACGACCCAGCAATTTCCGAGTTTAAAGTAAAGGTAACATTTGATTCAGATGTTAACCTAAAAGTTCAAGAAGTTTATCCTGCAGTTAGTGGTTGCAACGATATTCAAACTGTTGGAACAATTTCAGATGGGTTTAAATGCGAATATGCTGAAATTATGGAAAACCGACTATTGCAAGTTCTTCTTAAATCCAACGATAAGGTCCTCGGCAATTTCGGTACTTTAATGCGATTTAGGATGAATACTTTCCTAAGTGATTTGGACTTAATTCCTCTACCGGTAGAATTCCAAGTTGCTAATTTCCCAGCAGCAAATTATGTTATTGTTGAGAATCAACCAGGTGACATAAGAATTAATCCTGTTTGTGTTAATACAGCACGCTTAATCGAAATATCGACCTATCAATACTTTATTGCTGATGTTGCACCTAACCCAATTCAAAACAGTGCTACGATTACTTATGGCATTGCTTTCGAAGGCAACACAAGTATTACATTGTGGAACCCATTTGGCGAGAAAGTTACGACGCTCTTCGAAGGTAATTTGAAACCTGGTATTTATGATTTGCGTTTCGACGCTAATCAATTAGGGCTACCTTCGGGTGTGTACTACTGTAAACTCGAATCGGGTTCATTTACTGGATTTATTACAATTAGCATTGCCAAGTAAGAATATACAAATATTTGAAAAAGCTCAGCCAAACATTACGGCTGGGCTTTTTTATTAATAAAGAGAATTCTTTTTCGTTTCTGTATTTTTTCAAGTCGTGTATTATATGAAAACTCAAACCTGTTTCATAGATGAAAATGCTATTCATAGTACTATTCAATCTACGACTAATCCCGAGAGCTCCGTGGTCGATGAAATATTGGCAAAAGCTTTGGAGTTAAACGGAATCGATTTTCACGAATCGGCTTTATTGCTAAATGTAACCCAAAACTCCGACTTAGAGAAAATCTTCGATACAGCCAATAAAATTAAAGATGAAATTTATGGAAATAGGTTGGTCCTTTTTGCACCATTATATATTTCTAATTTTTGCTCAAATAATTGCTTGTATTGTGGCTTTCGGAACGATAATAAAGAAATACATAGAAGAATTTTGAAAATCGATGAAATAAAAGAAGAAACCTTACACATTTTAGAACAGGGCCACAAAAGAGTTCTTCTACTGATGGGGGAGGACCACAAATTCAATACACTTGATTATTTTATCGATGCTATTTATGCAATTTATTCAGTTAAAGATTCAAAAGGTAGTTCCATTCGACGGATAAATGTCGAAATAGCTCCTCTCAGCGATGAAGAGTTCAAAGTTCTTAGCGAAGTTCCAATTGGGACATATACTGTTTTTCAAGAAACTTACCATTACGAAACTTATAAGAAGATGCACCCAAAAGGGAAAAAATCGGATTATTTCTGGCGTTTATATACGATGGATAGAGCTTTATCGAATGGAATGCACGATGTTGGAATTGGTGCGTTATTCGGATTGTACGATTATAGATACGAAGTACTTTCACTAATACAGCACTCGAAATATCTTGATAGCGTTTATGGAATTGGACCCCACACCATCTCAATTCCAAGAGTAAAACCAGCTAAAAATGCTCCTGCTTCTTACAATCTTCAATACGCTGTCGACGACCTTAGTTTTAAGAAGCTTGTTGCTGTATTAAGAATCTCAGTGCCATATACGGGAATAATTCTATCTACTCGTGAACCAGCTTCATTACGGAATGAGCTTTTTAATCTTGGAGTTTCGCAAATTAGTGCTGGTTCGAAAACAACAGTAGGTGGATATAAACAAGCATTTAATGGAACCGAAAATACCGAAGAAATTGGTCAGTTCACTTTAAACGACTGTCGTTCTTCGGGAGAAGTGATACAAGACATCATAAAAATGGGTTTTGTTCCATCTTTTTGCACTGCTTGCTATAGGGTAGGTAGAGTAGGCGAAGATTTTATGGATTTGGCAAAACCCGGGTTAATCAAATTGCATTGCCATCCAAATGGACTTACAACCTTAAAAGAATATCTTGTCGATTACGCAGACGAGGAAACTCGTAAGGTAGGAGAAAAATTAATTGAAATAGAACTCGAAAAAATCCCTAATCTGAAAGTCAGGCAGAAAACGATACAATACCTTCAACGAATAGAAAAAGGAGAAAGAGACCTATACTTCTGATTTTTTTACCTTTTTCTCTTTGTGGAAGATATAATAAAATGCTGGAATTATAAATATCGTCAATAATGTAGCCGTTATCAATCCGCCTATCGCAACAATTCCCAGAGGAGAACGGAACTCTTTCCCCGTTTCCCCGATTTGCAAAGCCATTGGTAACATTCCAAGAATTAATGCAAATGCCGACATTATTTGTGGTTTTAGCTTTACGACTGCTGCTTCGACCAAGGCTCTCTTTACTTCGTAACCACTCTCTCGAACATATTGATTGGTAGCGTCCAGTATTAATATTGCATTATTGACAACAATTCCGATTAGCATAATGAAACCCATTAAAGACGGGAGGTTGTAAGTCGTGTTTGTTAAGTACAACCCCCAAAATGCACCAATTAAACCTAATGGAAGAGTTGTCATTATATAGATAGGCTGAATGAAACTTTCAAGGATTGCAGACAAAAGCATATATGTTAAAAATGTTGCAACGAAGAAAGCTATAAGCATATCTTTGAACATTTCTTGCATCATCTTTACATTTCCGCCCCATTTAATAGTATATCCAGCCGGTAAAATAACAGAATCGATTCGCTTTTGAATTTCTTGCGTCAAATTCCCTAATGGATAATTAGGAGCATTAGTCCCAGTAAATTGAATTGCTTTATACTTATCCCTATGAAGCACACGAGAAGTGCTAAGTGAATAATCAATTTCAGCAAGTTGGCTCAATCTATATGTTCCATTTTGCGAAACAACAGTAATATTGCCAATCTTCTCTGGCAAATCAACGTCATCTTCTTCTAACGTTACAATAATATCGTATTCGTTAGCCCCTTCGCGAAAAGTGGTGGATTGAATACCTTCGATTGCAGAGCGAACAGTGTATGCTAAGTCGACAATTGTTAGACCCGTTTCGACTAATAATTCTCGCTTGGGGTAGATTGATATTTCGGGCTTCCCTTTGCGAGAGCTATTGTCGAAATTAAGTAAACCAGGGGTATCTTTTACTGCTTCAACTATCTTTTCTTTAAAAACTTCTAAAGAATCAATATCATCGCCTAAAAGATAAAATTGAATTGGCTTTTCTCTTCCACCTGCAGTTTGGTCCGTTTGCTGAACTGTTGCGAGAATATTTGTAACATTTTCAATATTCTTTCTTAAAATGTCCACCATCTGGGATGATGAAATATCCCTTTCTTTTGCATTGACCAATTGTATGGTAATATTAGCGAGATTCGACCCAGTGTTTAGGTTATCTTTCTTTCCAATATTACAAATAATACTCGAAATCTCTTTGTTATGTTTTATTTTGTTTATTATTTCATTTACCTTTTGAGTGGTCATCTCTAAATTGGTATTTTCGGGTAATTCTATTTGTATTTGAATGATTCCTTCATCAATTTTGGGCATAAACTCGAACCCAATCTTCGGAGCAATCAGAACTAAACTTGCTAAAAAACCAATGAAGACAAATATTATTGTTATCGCACTGATTAATTTTGTTTTAAGAACCTTTTCCAAAAGAAACTGGTAAGAATTTTTTAGGAAATTGTCAATTTTATGATATAATTGAGTAAAAAAACCTGCATTTCCTTTTTCATTTTGTTTTAAGAAAAAAGAAGCAAGCATAGGTGTCAGAGTAAAGGAGTAGAGGAGCGAAAATATCGTTGCAAAAGTTGCAGCAAGAGCCAAATCTTTTAAAAATTGTCCTACAATCGAAGTCATATTTGCTATGGGTAGGAATACAATAAGATTGGTCATTGTAGCTGCAAGAACAGCTACGGTAACTTCCTTAGTGCCAAGATATGCTGAATCTTTAATCGAATAACCTAAGCTTTTGTATCTAAAAATATTTTCCAAGACTACGACAGAATTTGCGACCAAAACCCCCAAAGAAACAGAAATACCCATCAAGGACAACATATTAAGAGTAACACCAAAGGTTCGAAAAAGTAGAAAAGAAGATATTATCGAAACTGGCATTGTAATGGCAAGAACAAGTGTGCTACGAAGACTAAACAAAAAAAGGAACAGAACTAAACCAGTGAAAATTACACCTAAGTAGATATTGCTCATTGTATCGTCGAAGGTGCTACGAATAAAAGTAGAGCGGTCGTAAATCTTTATTATCTGAACCCCAGAAGGCAATATTTTTTGAATTTCTGGGAGAACTTCGGTGATTGCCTCAGAAACTTGAACTGCATTGGCATCGGCAGATTTAATGATGGAAATTCTAACAACGTTTTCGCTGCGAAGGTCTTGTGCCACGTCGAAGTAAATTGCTCTTTCGCTTACGCTTTTCCCAGTGTCAATAATTCTTGCGAGCTGGTCAAGTGTTTTAATACCATAAGCCGTTGGTACCCTTACCTTTTGAAGTACAGCTAATGTTGGATATTCACCTTTAACCCTAACGGTAAATTCGTCTCCACTGGTTTGAAAGCTTCCGCCGGGTAAATCTATGTTGTATGCTTTAAGAATTTGAACCATTTGAGGTAAAGAAATCATATTTTCATAAATAGTACGATTGTCGAATTTTACTTGAATAGCACGCTCTTGTCCACCAACTACTTCAACATTTGCAACGCCAGATACTCGAGCTAATTTATCTCTAACATCCCTATCAACTATATCGTATAATTCAATAGGAGAAAGGTTTCCGGTTACAATTAAGTCGATAATTGGAAATGCCTGAATGTCGACTTTTTGAATTAAAGGTTTTTCAACATCTCGGGGCAATTTGTTTAAAATAATATCTATTTGGTCCTTAACTTCTCGGTTAGCAACATCAATATCTTTTCCCAAAGAGAATTCTATAATAGTAATGGATACGCTTTCTAAGGCAAAAGACTCTATTCTTTCAATTCCAGAAATGGTCGAGATGGCATCTTCAATTGGTTTTGTTACTAAATTTTCGACTTCCTTTGGTCCAGCTCCAGGGTAAACCGTGGTTATTGTAACAAAAGGAATTTTCACTTCGGGCATTATATCGAGCTTTAGGGTAAAGTATGCAAAAAGCCCAAAAACAATAAATACAAGTATTATTGTAGTTGTCAAAACCGGCCTTTTTGTAGCTAATTTTGCAAGAAACATTTTAAAATCCAATTAATTTTCAACAATATAGACTTTAGAGTTTTCAGAAAGTAGATGATATCCTTCAATAATCAGTTTTTCTCCAAAATTCAGACCCGATAAGACCTCGACATCGACACCGCTTGTCTTCCCAACTTTAACAATCCTTTTTTTTGCCAATCCTTCTTCTTCTACAAAAACAAAATATTTCCCGTCTGAATCTTCAAGCAAAAGGCTTTTTGGGACAACAATAGCCTTGGGATTACTATAATAGGGAACTCTAATTTCTACGGTAACGCCGCTTTTTAGCTCCAGGTGAGGGTTATTAGCCTCGAATTCGACTCTAAACCCTTTTGAAGCGTCATCCATTTTAAGAGCAATCGAAACTATTTTACAGGCATACGTTTTGTCGTTCCAAAGTATTGTCCCAGTCATTCCAACTTTTAGCTCTTGAATCTCTTTTTCGTTAGCATAACCAACAGCACGGACTTTGTTTAAAACACTAATGGTAAATAAAGGTTTACCAGCGTCAATTTGTTGACCTTCGGTAACTGCAATATTTGAAACTATACCAGAAATTGGAGCCTCGACGTAAATGAGCTGTTTAATAGCCTCGTAATTTCTTTTAGCAACGAGGTATTGTGACTCAATATTATCGAAGTTTTGTTGGGAAGTTTCCCCAGCTTTTAAAAGTTCCTTGAAGCGATTGTAAGTTTTAGTTAGGTTTTCGTATGCAACCTTAGCTTGCTGATATTGAAGGGAAGGGTTGTCCGAAGGAAATTGCAAAACGATTTGCCTTTCTTTGACGTATTGTCCCGGTTTAACCAAGATTTTCTCAATGTGACCAGAAACAGGACTTGTTTTAGTATTCTCAACAATACCAGATAATTTTGAATAAAAAACTATTTCCTTTTTGAATTCACGAGGTTCAATCACCTTTACACGCACGGGTATTGGCTTTGTTGCGTTGGAATTATTTTTCTTAGTTTCGTCGTTATTATTATTCGAGCAAGATAAAATGATTATTCCAAATACAAATAAAAGGTATTTGAAAAACAACTCTGGTTTTTTGATTTTATTAGTCATAATCAACACTACCTAATATGTTATCAATATCTATTTTTGCTGTTATATATTCAAAAATTGCTTGTTGTAGGTTGAGCTTTGCTTGCCGAAGTTCAAGTTCAGCATTTTTGACTTCTAACTGAATAGCAGTACCTTCGTTATATTTTGTTTTTGCAATTGCATAAGATTTTTCTGCTAACTCGATATTCTTTTTTTGAGCAAGAACTTGCTTCTTTGCCTTTTCGAATGCCAAAAGTTTTTCCTCAAGAGTCTTTTCTATAAAAAGCTTATAGAGATTAATTTGTTCTTCTGTTTGTTTCGATGCAATTGTGGCTTGTTCGATTCGACTTTTAGTTTGAAATCCGTTGAAAATATTTATTGAGAATTGAATTCCTACAAGCGATTGGTGATATGTGCTGAAATTAAGCTTATCCGACTGTCCTGCAAAGCTATAATTTCCAAATGCAACAATAGTGGGGTAGTTTTCGGAGCGATATAATTCAATCATTTCCTTGTCAACTTTTTTCTTGTATTCTAGAGTTATTAGATTTGCATTCTTTTCGAAAGCTATCTTTTTAAGTTGGTTAATATCTGGCAAAGTGAAATCTTTATACTCAAGTGTACCAACAAGTTCAATTTCCTGTTCAAGAGGTATATTAGCAAGCACCTTTAAATTTGAGATAGAACTTTTATAAAGATTTCTAAAATTTTCGACAATTGGTTTTAAATTTTCAATATGAACTTCTGCTTGAAGGTAGTCGAATTCAGAAACAATACCTTGATTTAGTAAACTTTTTATGTTATTAAAGTTTGCAAGCGCATTGTTTAAGCTTTCGAGATAAATTTCATACAGATTCTTCATAAGAAGACAAGCAAAGAAGGCTTTTTTCACGTTTGAAATTAAATTCAGTTTAGTTGCAAGGTAATCATTTTTTGAAATCTCAAGATAGATTTTAGATGCACCAATGCCCCGAAAAACAGCAGAGTTGAAAATAATTTGATTAAGTTGTATCTTTGTTTCAAATTGATTAGCCAGTAGGAAGGATTGTTTGATTAAACCCATATCGACAAATTTTGTTCTATCTTCGGGTATAATTTGCTCTTTAAAAAGAATGCTATAAGTTGAATTGTTTAACATTGCTCGAAAGTCGGGGAAGAAAAAAACTGGTTTCTGAATGTAATGGTTAAAAGACGAGGATATGTTGAGCGAAGGAAGTGCATTCCCTCGTGCTTCCCAAACAGTCGCTTCGGCTTTTTCTATTTCCAATTTCTTGTAAATTAGTTCTTTATTATTAGAAATGCTTATTTCTATGATTTGTTGCAAATTAAATTGTTTTACCTCAGAAATTAAATAATCTGATACAAATATTTTAAAAATAAGAGCTAATAATAAAAGACTTATTTTTCTATTTTTCATAAATAAAACTATCCCTTTGTTTATAAAATAATTCTTTATTTTCATTTAATAAAATCCCATTGAAGAGAATAGTAAAGTATTCAATTAGAAACTGACTTATAGTGATTTCGTCTCTGATTTTTTCGTCAATTTCTCTCAAATTTGTTAAGGTTGAAAAGACGATTAAGTATAAAACTTGGTCATTTAAATCTTTACGAATTAAACCTAATTCCTTACCTTTTTCGAGCATTGAATAAAAATTTTGCTCTATTTGATTTTTTGTAAACTTTTTCAACCGTAGTGCTATATGTGGAAACCTCCGAGAAACTTGTATATCAACTAATTTGGTGATATCATAGAAAAAATCAGAAGAAATTGTCATCAACTGCATAAAAAGATTAAAGAATGAAGCCTTTGTGCTGTTTAAAATTTTGCTGACTTGGGCTTTAATACTTTTTCTAAAAGCTTCTAATTTTTCCTTTACGCACAATTCAAAGAGAATTGCTTTCGATGGATAATATTTATAAAAAGTAGCTTTGCTTATTCCTAAGTTTTCGACCAAAACATCGACATTAAAGTTTTTAAATCCATTCTCGAGCAAACTTGTCATTGCCAATTGAAGTATGGCACTTCGTATGTTTTGTTTTTTCATATATAAAATAAACTTTTTTCGTTTTAAAAGTTCAAAATTACAAAATGAAATTTATATATAAAAATCATTTCGAAATAATAATTTTGTTTTTTAAATTTTTATAGTTATGGAAAACCTTTTCACAGAAATTGAAACCAACGAAGAATTAGCCCTACAGCTTGGGCTTTCTTCCGATGAATATTATATGATATTAAAATTGCTCGGTCGAAAACCAACATATACCGAACTAGGTATATTTTCTGTCATGTGGAGCGAACATTGCTCGTATAAAAACTCAATTAAAATGCTTAAGACTTTACCCCGAAGTGGACCCCAATTATTGGTATCGGCTGGCGAAGAAAATGCTGGTGCTGTCGATATTGGAAACGGTTACGCTATTTGTTTTAAAATCGAAAGTCATAACCATCCTTCTGCTGTTGAACCATTTCAAGGTGCCGCAACTGGCGTCGGCGGAATTCTTCGCGATATTTTTTCTATGGGGGCAAGACCTATTGCTGTTTTAAATTCGCTCCGGTTTGGGAATTTAAGAGACGAAAAAACAAAATTCCTTTTCAAAGGTGTTGTCTCTGGTATATCGCACTATGGAAACTGTTTCGGAGTTCCAACGGTAGGAGGCGAGGTCTATTTTGAGGAATGCTATACAGACAACCCACTTGTTAATGTTATGGCTGTTGGAATAGTAAGGACTGATAGAATTGCATTTGCAAGAGCAAAAGGTTTTGGAAATCCAGTCTGTATTGTTGGTAGTAGCACTGGAAGAGATGGGATACACGGAGCATCACTACTTGCTTCTAAAGAATTTTGCGAAGAGATGATGGATATGAGACCTACTGTGCAAGTTGGAGACCCATTTGCCGAAAAGTTACTTTTGGAAGCCACACTCGAACTAATTCGAGCTGGGATTGTAGTGGGTATACAAGATATGGGTGCTGCTGGTATTAGCTGTTCCACCTCCGAGATGAGTAGCCGTGGTAGGGTGGGTATGAGTATCAACTTAGACCTTGTTCCATTACGCGAGCCAAATATGACTCCATACGAGATAATGCTGTCCGAATCACAGGAAAGAATGCTTTTTGTTTTCGATAAAAACAGATTGAACGAAGCAATAGATATTTGTAAAAAATGGGATGTTCCTATCACGAAAATTGGAGAAGTAACTGATTGTGGTTTTTTGCATATATGGAAGAATAATCGGAAAGTTTGCGAAATACGCGCAGACAACTTAGTTCTGGGGGGCGATGCACCACAGTACGACCCATTAGCAAAAGAACCCCAATACATTCACGAAAAGCAAAATTTCGATATGTCTACTTTAAATATCGATGATATTGATTTAAAAGAAGCTTTCCTAAAATTAATTAGTTCTCCAAACATTGTTTCAAAGCGGTGGGTCTATGAACAATACGATTTTCAAGTCCGAACTAACACAATCAAAAACATTGGTGACGCAGCGGTCCTTCGTTTAAAGGAAATTCCTAATAAAGGTATTGCTCTTTCGACAGATTGCAATTCGAGATATGTTTATTTAAATCCATATCGTGGTGCTGTTATTGCTGTTGCTGAATCAGCGCGGAATGTAGCTTGTGTTGGAGCTCGACCTCTGGCAATAACAAACTGTTTGAACTTTGGTAATCCAAATAATCCAGAAGTATATTGGACTTTCAAGCAAGCTGTGATAGGAATTGGCGATGCTTGTAGGTACTTTGAAACACCAGTTACTGGTGGAAATGTTAGTTTCCATAATGAATCCTCTGCATACGCAATATACCCAACGCCAATTATTGGAATGTTGGGCGTTATTGATGATGTCTCCAAAATATGCAGTTTAGAATTTAAAGAAGTCGATGACTTAATATATTTAGTAGGAGCAAACAGAGTCGAACTTGGCGGTTCTGAATTTCTTAAACAAGTTTTTGGATTAGTTGCTGGCGATGCTCCTTTTGTCGATTTAGAAGAAGAAAAGAAATTACACAAGTTTTTGTATGAGTCAATTCAACAAGGTATTTTAAATTCTGCACACGATTGTAGTGAAGGAGGGTTAGCAATTTGCCTGGCTGAAAAATCTATTTACTCGGACGGAATTGGCTTTAAAATTAATTTAGATAGCAAGCCTTCCGCTGGGATACTTTTTGGAGAGTCACAAGGTAGGGTAGTTGTTACAATTTCTAAAGAGAAAAAAGGGATTTTCGAAACAATTTGTAAAGATTTGAAAGTTCCTTTCAAATTATTAGGAAAAACACAAAAAGAATGTATTGAAATTGATGGTGCGTTTACCTTTGAAATCAAAGAGGTTATGGATATTTATTTCACACGGATTGAAAAGGAATTATCATAATTGTTGTATCATTCTCTTTGCTCGTGGGGTAAATTCGCTGAAAGGGTATTCTTCGATAAATTTTTTGTACTCCTTTTTTGCTTCACTCGATTTTCCAATTTTAGCATAGCATTCAGCAATCATAATATGGGATTCTATTTTTTTTGGTGATTCTTTGAAACTACGTGACTTTATGAAGTCTTCGAGGGCTTCTTGATAATTTCGCTTTTGAAATCGAGCTTCCCCTCGCCAATAATAAAACAAAGATAATTGTGAATCCGAAGTTTCCTCGTTAATTAATGCATTTAGGTAATTTATTGCCTCTTCATACCTCTTTTCTTTAAACAATGAAAGTATTCTTTCGGTAACTTCAAGTTGTTTTGTTTTTTCCTCTACTTTACTTTTTTCAGTCCCTGTTGAAGGGAGTTTTGCTTGCTTCGAACTTTGGAAATGTCGATTATTCTCATTCTTTTTTGACTGGTGTTTTTTCGAAATTTTATCTTCTTTTTTCTTTTCGTAATCATTTTTTTGATTTTCTTGGCTTGGATAACCTTTGTTTTCTTGATTTAGCTCCTTCGCCAATAAAACAGAGACAAGCTCTTTAATTTCATTCCGAAGTAATTCAATTTCTTCCTCTAAGTTCTGAATCTTTCGCTCTAAATCTTCATATTCACGGTTTGTATGCTCTTGAGTTCTCTGTTTTTTTAGTTCATCCTCTCCAGAAGAAGTATTATTATTTGGATGAAAATCATTAAAATGAGTATATTGTAAGGATTGATGTTCAAATTTAGTTTCTTGCAAACCCGGAACAACCGAAAAAGAAGTTGGTTCTTTTAAAATTGATATTTTTTCATCTTTTTCCTTGTATCTATTTCCTACATTGAAATTACCCGAACGAACGCTTTGAATCGAGCTACACGAAAAATTAGCCAAAGATGTGAAGATTATAAAACAAATGGCTAATATAATTCTATGATTAAGATACCAACCTCTTCTCATATATTTGCATTTGCTTTGTTTAACACAATTCCCTAAAATTTTAATAATCAAAAAACGCAAAGTTTATGCCATATCTAAATATATTGGATAATTTTGTGATTTTATGAAAATACTAATAATAAACTGGCAAGATATTAGGAACAGATTTTCGGGAGGTGCGGAAGTTCATCTTTTTGAGATTTTCAAAAGAATAGCTACGAAAGGTCATAATGTTACCCTTCTTTGTTGCAAACTCCCTGAACTCCCATCTTACGAAGAGATTGATAACATCAAAATAATACGAATTGGCAATAGAGACTTTTTTAATTTTTTTGTCCCGAGATATTATATAAAACATTTAAAGAAAGAAAATTTCGACATAGTCATCGACGATATAAACAAAATCCCTTTTTTTACACCTTTATATGTGGATAAACCCATTCTCTGTATTGCCCACCACTTCTTCGGAAAAACTATCTTCAAGCAGGTAGATATAATTAGGGGGCTTTATGTTTATGTTTCCGAGTATCTTATGGATTTTATCTATAAAAATTATCCTTTTGTTGTTGTTTCGGAAAGCACATTAGCTGAATTTAAAAGTCGTGGTTATGATATCAGAAATTTCGACATTGTTTATAATGCACTTGACTTTAACAAATTTCCATTTGAAATAGGGGAAAAGGCGAAAACACCAACAATAACATACTTTGGTAGATTAAAAAGGTATAAAAGCATTGAACATCTGCTTCTCGCCTTTCAAAAAGTTCTAAAAATTTATCCAGATGCTAACCTTTACATAGTTGGTGGTGGAGACTACGAAAACGAATTGAAAAGACTTGCAGTACAATTAAAGATACACGAGAACACTAAATTTTGGGGTTTTGTCAATGAGAACAAAAAAATCGAGCTCCTATCTATCTCTCATTGTGTTGTTAATACATCGATAAAAGAAGGATGGGGAATAACCAATTTAGAGAGTAACGCTTGTGGAACTCCAGTTATTTCAGCAAATGTTCCAGGCTTAAGAGATTCAGTAAACGATGGCGTCTCGGGCCTTCTTTTTAAATATGGCGACATAGACGACTTAACAAGCAAAATTTTAAAAATTTTGGAAGATAGAGATTTGTTTCACAAACTTTGTCTTGGTGCAATTTCTTGGGCAAGGAAATTCTCTTGGGAAAATTCCGCAGAAAAAATGTTGGAAATAATTGAAAAAGTAGTTCATAATTACAGAGGATAAACCGAAGATTCGCGTATAACTATATTTTTCAAAATTGCTTTTTGCTAATCTTTTATCGTTTCAATAGTAAGTTTAGTTGCCTTTAATAACGGGAAAATATTCGTAACTTTGCAAAATAATATTTATTTGTTTTTAGAATGGAACCGATTTTCTCTGATAGGGTAGTAGAGACAATTTTCGAAGATGAAATAAAAAGTTCTTACCTCGATTACTCGATGTCGGTAATTGTTTCGCGAGCCCTTCCCGATGTGAGGGATGGTTTGAAACCAGTACATAGAAGAATATTGTATGCAATGAACGAGTTAGGATTAACGCCAAACCGTCCTTACCGAAAGTCGGCTAGAATTGTTGGTGAAGTTCTCGGTAAATACCATCCCCACGGCGATGCTGCTGTGTACGAATCTATGGTCCGTATGGCACAGACTTGGTCAATGCGGTATCCACTGGTTGATGGTCAAGGTAATTTTGGTTCCATTGATGGGGATTCACCCGCAGCGATGCGATACACCGAGGCTCGACTCTCGTGGATAGCTGTCGAAACTTTGCGCGATATAGACAAGAACACCGTCGATTTTCGCCCAAATTTTGATGAATCACTAAAAGAACCCGTTGTTTTACCGACTGTCTTTCCAACACTGCTGGTAAATGGTTCGAGCGGAATTGCTGTTGGAATGGCCACAAATATTCCTCCACACAATTTAGGTGAAATTGTCGATGGTCTTTTAGCAATAATCAACAATCCAGATATTACTTGTGAAGAGATTCTCAAATATGTTTCTGCACCAGATTTTCCAACTGGTGGAATTATCTACGGTTATGATGGAGTCAAAGAAGCTTATTTAACTGGAAAAGGTAAAATTGTTGTTCGTTCTAAAGCAATCATAGATAAAAACTTTATTATTGTAACTGAAATTCCTTTTCAAGTAAGTAAAGCGAATGTAATTGAAAGAATTGCTGAGCTCGTTAGAAATAAAGTAATTGATGAAATTGTCGACCTCCGTGATGAAAGTGGGCGCGATGGTATTCGTGTTGTTATAGAACTTAAACGCGATTCCAATCCAGAGGTTGTTTTAAACAATCTTTTCAAACATACTCAATTACAAGTAACTTTCGGTGCTATACTCCTTGCTTTGGTGGATGGAAAACCCAAAGTATTGAATTTGCTGGAATTAATGAAAAATTTCATCGAGTTCCGCAATGAAGTTGTTGTCCGTAGAACTAAATTCGAATTAGAAGAAGCCGAAAAAAGAATACACATCTTAGAAGGGTTTTTGATTGCACTAAAGTATTTAGATGAAATAATTGAATTAATCAAAAGCTCGCCAGACCCTAAATCTGCCTCGGATAGATTACAGGTTCGCTTCGGATTGACCGAAATACAAGCAAAGGCAATACTCGACCTCCGCTTACAAAGATTGACAAACCTCGAACAGATAAAGATAAAAAAGGAGTTTGAAGAAGTCAAGCAAAAGATTGCAAATCTACAAGCAATACTCGAAAGTAAAGAAAAGCAACTGCAACTTATTGCGGACGAACTACTCGAAATAAAGGAAAAGTTTAATGATTCGCGAAGGACTCAGATTGTATATGACGCAAAAGATTTAACAGTCGAGGATATAATAGCAAACGAGGAAGTCATTGTTACTTTAAGTCATAACGGCTATATCAAAAGAATGCCAATTAGCCTTTATAAACGGCAAGGTAAAGGAGGCAAAGGAATTAGTGGCGCTAAAACTTCCGAAGATGATTTCATCGAATATGTTTTCAAGGCACAAACTCATCACGATTTATTATTCTTTACTGACAAGGGAAAATGTTATAAAGTTAAAGTTTACGACATACCAGAAGGTTCAAGAGTTGCAAAGGGGAGGTCCCTTTCGAACATCATAACAAAAGAAGCTGACGAGAAAGTAACTGCATTCCTGCCAATCGAGACTTTCGAATCCGATAAGTATGTTGTGATGATTACAAAATATGGTACGATAAAGAAGACAGAATTAATAAATTTCGCTAATGTCCGAAGTAATGGAATTATAGCAATAAACCTTACTGAGAACGATAAGCTTGTGGTTACAAGATTAACCGATGGTAACTCCGAGTTGTTGGTCGGAACAAAAAATGGGCTTGCTTGCCGATTTAAAGAAGATGAAGTTCGTCCGATGGGGCGAACTGCTTCTGGGGTTCGAGCGATAGCTTTGGATAAAGATGACGAAGTTGTTTCGATGATTTCTACAAATGCTCCTCAAAGCACTCAATTACTAATTGTTGGTGCTAATGGCTATGGTAAGAGAACTTTTCTAAGCGAGTTCCGACTAACACACAGAGGAGCAAAAGGGGTAATTGCAATGAAAGTAACAAGCAAAACTGGAAAAGTTATTGGCATTGTAAAAGTCGACGAAAACGATGATTTATTCGTTATTACAGCAAAAGGGATAATTATCCGTTTGTCCACAAATAAGATTAGCATTTATGGGCGAAATACCCAAGGGGTTCGTTTAATTAGGCTCGAGCCCGGCGATTTTATCTCGGATATCACGGTTGTTCCTTCTGAACAAAACCAGGACTTTCCCCCGGGAGATAGTGATGAAGAATTGAAAGAGATTAATTTTGAATAATTCGAGTGTGTATGGATATTTATTTGAAAAAAATCAGAGTTGTTAACCCACTTCAAAATATCGATGGATACTTTAATATAATTATTAGAGACGGAATTATAGAATTTTTATCACAAGACGATATCACCGAAATTGAAAATTTAAAAGTTATTGAAGGAGAAGATCTGGTATGCACACCCGGACTTTTTGATATGCACGTTCATTTTCGAGACCCGGGCTCCACAAATAAAGAAGATTTGTTATCCGGAATACAAGCTGCTGCAAATGGTGGATTCACTGGGGTTCTATGTATGCCCAATACAAATCCACCAATTGATTCAGTTCCTATAATAGAGTACATTATAAACAAAGCAAAAGGTGAAGTCGTCGAAGTTTACCCTTCAGCTGCAATTACACAGGGCTTGCAAGGTAAAAATCTAACTCCATTTATAAGCTTGGCAAAGGCTGGTGCTTTAATGTTTACCGACGACGGAAACTGTGTTGTCGATAGCGAGGTTATGAGACGTGCTTTTGAGTATTCATCGAATTTCGATTTTCTTATTGGGCAACATTGCGAAGATAAAAGCCTTACACAAGACTTTTCTGCAAACGAAGGGGAAATGTCCAGTAAACTTGGATTAAAGGGATATCCTTCTGTTGCCGAAGAAATTATTCTTTTTCGTGACATTTCGCTTGCTAAATATTGTGGTAACCGAAGGTACCACGCGCAACATATCAGCACAAACGGCTCTGTTAAGTTAATTCGATGGGCAAAGGAAAACGGTTTGCGCGTAACTTCGGAAGTAACACCTCAACATTTTTCGTTAACTGAAGATTACTTACAAAACTACGACACTAACTTTAAGATGAATCCTCCTCTTAGGACAAATACTGATATTGAATCGATTATTTGTGGATTGCAAGACGGTACTATTGATTGTATAGCTTCCGACCACGCTCCTCACACTTCTTTCGAAAAGGATGTTGAATTCGAAAAAGCACCAAATGGAGCAATTGGTTTAGAGACTGCACTTGGTGTAACCTTGACATATTTATTTCATCAAGGATTTTTAGCTTTATCTCAAATTGTGGAAAAGATGTCGATTAATCCAAGAAAAATTTTAAATTTACCATTGATTTACTTTAAAGTAGGGGAAAAAGCTAATATGACAATTTTTTCCCTAAATGAAGAATGGGTTGTTGATAAACAATATTTTAAAAGTAAATCAAAAAATACGCCTTTCGAAGGTTTTAAGTTAAAAGGTAAACCGAAGTATGTAATAAATAATCAGAAGTTTTTTGTTTGCAATTTATAAACAATGAAATTCGGAGACATCCAAAAAGAAGAAGATAAGTCCAACGAAAGGAAAATCGATAAGCATACTTCCCAAATTGCGGAAGAATCTAAAATCAATCAAGAGCTGCGAAAAGCTATAAGGGAAAGAATCCGACAAAACATATTATCTAACAATCCTGCATTTATCAAAGCATTACGACTATTATTAAAAAGTTCAGAAGAGTAATTGTTGGAAGTCAATAAAATACTTCATTTCCAAGCCAAGTCTTAAAATAGTGGAAAGTTGCAAACCTTCCACTCTCGTATACGCTGGAATTCCAAAAATTAGGCGTACTGAAAAGCTTTGATAATTTACAATTACATTTGGAATCACTTCTACGAGCAACCGACCCGAATTTGGTAAAATTTGATTTTCGATTCTGTCTTTCCATCGCTTTTGAACTCGAATTGTAACAACTGGTGCAAATATTTCAGTCAAATTCCAAACAAGGGTTGTTTGGGAGTTAAGCTCATTCCCTAAAATATTTCCTTGGGGATTGGTGCCGTTGAGTTTGAACATTAGACTTTGGGTGAGAGAAATTTTTTCGTAAGGGGTAAATTTTATTAGAGCCCAAAAAGGGAAATCGAAGCTACCTGTTCCAGTTTGAACATCAAATGGTAACATAGTCCCATTAATACTTGCATCGAAACTTCCAGTTGGAAACTTTATACCAAAACCTGCTGAAATAGAGATTGGGAGAGAAAATCTTGGGCTTAAAATATCGTATTTTAAAAGAAAAAGTAAATCTCCAAAACCCGAATTTTTGTATTCAATTATTGGTAATTGCTCCGAAATTCTTTGAGAACGATGATAAGAGCTATATGGTATGAGAAAATATAAACTAAACTTATCAAGAATTCCATATTCTAAATCAAAAATAAGATTACGTCCAAATGCTGTGCGTTGCAAAGGGTCTTGAACTTTTTTATCAAATTGATAGGCAGCAGAGCTATTTATGTAAGAGTAGCTTAACCCAACTTGCAAGTTATGAGTTTTAATTGCATTATTTTCGGTGCTACCGACCGAGACAACAGAAATATTACAACAGCTTTGTGAAAAAGTAACATAAAAATGGAAACACAAAAGCGAAAAAATAAAAAAAAATGTTCTCATTAGAAACCTATTTTAGGCGGTCGGATGGAAATTGTTCGAGAAGCATTACCATCGTAAGGGTCGTAAACTTCGACTGTAACTTTATGGCTAAAAGTTTCGCAACACGGTGGAATAATAAAGTAAACAGAGTGGCCGGAACCATAGAATTCACCAGCGCTGGCTTTCCATTTGTAAGATAAGGAATCGCCATCGGGGTCTTTAGCAAAACAAATTATTGTCGCAGCGGGAACAAGTGAAATTAAATCAAACGTAACAGTGATGCTATCAATAACAGGTGGATGATTGTTGGGATATTTATTAACTTGAATATTATTTTCACAAGAAAAGCAAAGTAATACGAAAATAAAAAGAATTTCAACTTTTAATTTTTTTGATATTGTTCTCATTTATTAAATTATATTCAGACTTAAAACTCTAAATTAAATAAAAAAATACAAGATCGATAAAATGTAATATAATCTATATTATGTAAACAAAAAAAGTTAAAATTTATGGTAGCTCTCCTTTTGTGTAATTTGGAGCAATGTTGTGTAAATAATTATTTTTTTAATTTTGTAATTTGTTCTCATTAAAAGGATAACATAAAATGAAACTATCGCAGAATTTACGCCTCGAACTTTTTTCAGTTTCGTTAATTATTATAGCAGTGGTCTCGAGAATTATTCCTCATCCGCCAAATTTTGCCCCAATCACTGCAATTGCACTTTTAGGAGCTTATTCATTCTCTAATAAATTTAAAAGCTTTTTTATCCCGCTAATCGCAATGCTGATTTCGGATGTATTTATCGGTTTCCATACAACGATTTGGGCAGTTTATTTATCCTTCGCGTTGATTGTCCTTTTAGGATTTAATCTTAGGAAAGCATTTAGCTTTAGCCGATTATTCGTGATTACTTCTGCCTCGTCTTTTCTCTTCTATCTAATTACGAACTTTGCTGTATGGTTGCTTAGCGGGCTTTATCCTCATACTTTGGCTGGCCTTCTCCAATGCTATACATTTGGATTGCCTTTTTACAGGACAACCACCCTTGAACTTTTCGCTCTATCTTATCTTGGGGATATTTCCTATACCTTTATTCTTTTTGGTGTCTATAAAATTGCAGAAAGAAAAGTCAAGTTTCAAAACACTTAATTATTCATTTTGAAGGTCACTTGTAAGGTCAGTGGCTCGTTTTCCTCCAGCAATGCTGACGATGATGTCATCATAATGGTCGCAAATAACTCCTAATGTAGTTAAAATCAACTTGACAGACCTATCGTTTAGACTACTACCTAAAATTGAATGTGAAAAAGTAATTGTGTTGTCGAAAATTATACCAAACGAACCAAAATGCAGTTCAGCGTTTTTCCTGAGTAAGAAATGCATAAGTTCAGAAGAAATTTGTGCTCCCGTTACAACATTGGAAATAAATTCAACAACTGCTTCATCAGCTAAGTACGGTCGTACGACTACCATTATTTGCGAAGAACCTTTTTGAATTGTAAATCTTCCATCGCCAAATTTTAGATGTTCTGGGAAGTGTTCGTCAAGTATTTTTTCAAGTTGCTGAGTTACTTTATCTAACAATTCTTGAGGTGTTTCAATTAAATTTTCTTTTTCATTTGCAGACAATGCTAATTGTTCTTCCATTTTTCCACCATTAATTTTTAACTTCCAGATGTTTGATTTGAAGGTAATAATCCCATTTTCGACTTAAGCTCGAGAAGCTTTTGTTCGACATCGGACGAGGAAGTTAACTTTTTAAATTCGTCGTCGATGCTTCGAGTTTCATTCCCAAGCTCTTCGAAGGCTACAGCTTCGGCTTCAAGTTTTGCAATTTTCTGCTCGTATTTATCAAATTTTGCAAAGGCATCCGACCCTACTCCACTCAAGTTCTTAGCAATTTCTTTCTGAGCTTTCGCGGCTTGGGAACGAGCAATTAATGTGCTTTGTCGAGCTCTTGCCTCATCAAGTTTTGCTTTCAGACTGTTCAATTGGGTTCTTAACTTGTTAGTAGTCTCTTTGGCTTGCAAATAAATAGGTTGTAAGTCTTGGAAATTTTTCTCGCTTATCAACTTCCTTTCAAGTGCAGCTTTGGCTAAGTCTTCTCGGCCTGCTTGAAGAGCTTGCCGAGCCTTAAATTCCCACTCTTCCGATTCTTTTCTTGCTTTTTCTATTTTCCTTTCGAGCATCTTTTCGTTTGCAATAGCATTCGCTACTGCAAGTGTAGCTTTGTTTACGCTTTCCTCCATTTCCAAAACCATTTGCTTTATCATCTTTTCGGGGTCTTCGGCCTTGTCGAGAACATCATTAATATTTGCTTTAAAAATATCAGCAATACGACTAAAGATACCCATATTTCACCTAACGAAAATTGAAACAAAATTTAATAATTACAAAAATAAAAATTTTTAATTTGCAAAATGTGAATTTAGAATTGAAAACCAATATGAATTTTGAACAAATTATGGATTTATTTAAAAATTTTCAATCTCAATTCGAAAAGATTCGTAAAGATTTACAACATTTAACTTTCGAAGGCACAAGTGGTGCTGGTATGGTAATTGCAAAAGTTAATGGTAACTTGGAATTGCTTGAATTAAAAATTTCAGATGAAGTACTTTCTATGAACGACAAGGCACTTCTCGAAAATCTGATTATCGGAGCAATCAACCAAGCTCTCGACAAAGCAAAGAGCGAAGGTGCATTGAATTTTCAAAAGTTTTTAAATCCTCTTGCTGGGTCTTTTGGTATCGATATCAAATAATTAGAACTTATATGCAACCAACATCGTTAACAATAGAAAAGATGATAGAAATTTTGTCATCTTTACCTACAATAGGCAAAAAATCTGCACAACGTTTAACATTTTTTCTTCTTAAGCAACCAGAAGAATTCATACAAAAATTCGCCGATACTCTTTACGATTTAAAAAAGAAAATTAAACTTTGCAGTATTTGTTATAATTTTACTGAACAAGACCCTTGTCCTATCTGCTCTAATTCTCGGCGCCTAAGAGACTTAATCTGTGTTGTAGAACAACCAGATGATGTCCCAATAATTGAAAAAACCAACGAATACAAAGGAGTTTATCATATTCTTCACGGAACAATAGACCATTTCGAAGGTAATTCAATTAATAACTTGAAAATACCCGAATTAGTCGAACGCGCTAAATCAGCAAAAGAGATAATTTTCGCATTGAACCCAAGCGTCGAAGGCGAAGTAACAATCCATTACATTGTAAATCTATTAAGGAATTATCCAATTAAGCTAACTCGTATTGCACGTGGTTTACCTATCGGAAGCGAAATCCAATTTGTCGATGATGCAACCTTATTGAATGCTATTGAAAACAGAACTGAAATAAAGTGATGAAGTTGTGCTACCTACTGGTTTTGATTTTGCTATTTCTTTTTATTTCATCTTGCAACATTTTTCAAACGCGAAGCCCAGAAGAACCTGATTCTGGTAATTTGAACTATCCACTTGCTACAAGCCCTTTAATTCTAATAGAAAACTTTCAACTTGCTTTCAAAAACAAAAACCTTTCGGCTTATCAATCTTGTTTTTTTACAAATTCAGAAAGGAAGTATCTTTTTATACCAAGCTCGGATGCTTTTTCTTTATACAAGGAGGTATTCGACAACTGGGATATAAATTCAGAATTAACTTTTGCAAAAAATCTTTTTAGCAAATTCCCATCGGAGGATTCCCCTACCTTGCTATTCACCAATCAGGAATTTAATTCTTTTGGACCAGATTCGAGCACTTTCTTTGCTAATTACGAAGTTGGTATTTTCTCAAAAGATAATGCTATTAATAATACATACAAAGGTGTTCTCCAGATAGTTCTATTCCTCGATAAAAGTGGGATTTGGAAAATAGGGCGATGGAATGACTTTAATTCAAAATTGGACGATTTTCCAACAATAAGCCATCTTAAAGCAAAACTCGTTAATTAACTGTGAGAATATTTAAAATAATTATAGGTTTTCTTCTTTTAGCCTCGTGTATTAATCCATTTGCACCGAGGCTTGTCGAACCTTTAGATAAAGGGACAATTATTACCGACCAAAAGACAATCGAAGGTGTGTTCAAAAATTTCCAATATGCATATAACTTTAAAGACACTTTGGTTTATAGTCGACTTCTTTCCAACAATTTTGTCTTCGTTTATAGAGACTTTGAACTTGGGGTCGATAAAAGTTGGGGCAAAGAAGAAGACGTTCGTGCAACTTTTGGGCTTTTTCAATCCTCTACTAATATAGACTTAGTTTGGAACGACGCATATTTAACATTTGGGGACTCTCTCGAAAAGGTTGTCCAGCGAGGATTTTACTTAACTATTGTTTTTTCGGCTAACGACATTGTAAGATTACAAGGTAAAGCTAATTTTAAGTTAATTTTTAATCCATTCGACTCTATCTGGCAAATTTCTTATTGGAGAGATGAGACTTACTTTTAGTTACTCCTCCAATTTTCTAAACTTTTCTCTAATTCTTTTAATTACCGCCGAGTGTATTTGTGAAATTCTACTTTCCGAAATTCCCAAGAAAGCAGAAATTTCTCTGAATTTAAGATTTTCGTAATAATGTAATGTTATTATCAGTCGGTCCCTTTCGGGAAGTGATTTTAATATATCTACAATTAATTGAATTTTTTCGTTATCGACCATTTTCTCCAAAGGAGATTTGTCGTCCGGATATGGTAAATTTTCCAAGAAGTTAATATCGTTGTTTTCATTCTCAGTAGGCGAAACTTCCCCAATGAAAAATGCTTCTTGCGATGATTGGAGTGCAAGGGCAAATTGTGCTAGCTCCTTTTCGTTAAGTTGGGCTTTGTCAATACTTTTTGGAAAATCAAGGTTATCTGACGACGACTTTTGTTCAGCTGAGTTAAGAACTTCTTGAGCTTTTTGTCTTGCAGAACGGGAAAGCCAATCCACTCGTCGAATTTCATCGAGCATAGAACCACGAATTCTTTGATATGCAAATGTTTCGAATTTAACTTCTTTCCGAAGGTCGAACCTTTCTATCGCCTCGATTAATCCAATTATTCCAAAGTTGATTAGGTCTTGTTTCGTAAGTATAGAAGTTTGGGGTATTTTGATGGTTCTTAAAACGGTTTTGACTAATGAAATATATCTTAAAACCAATTTATTTCTAAGTTCTTTAGAAGGATTTCTGGAAAACTCTAACCATAGCTTATCTTTAGTCAATTCATCCTTTTGTTCCATAGTATACATTATTACATCACTTCAAAATTTTCGGAGGAACTCGTTGGGGGCGAGCTTTGAGCTTTACTTTGGCTCAATTGTTCACGCAACCGACGAACCTCTTGTTCGCGTTTTTCTTCTGCTTGTTTGAGTAAAAGTTCGCGCTCGTATATTCCTTCAAGATGAGGCTTGCCCTTTTCATTGTTGAAGTCCTCTTCCTTACTTTTTTCAATTTCTTCGCGTCGTCGCGCATTTGCCACAATCAAGAACCAAATAAAAAACAACAAGCCAAGCCCAACATAAATGAAAACAAAGAGTAGAAAACCTTTTAGAATTGATACGATTAAAGAATTCATCTCGAAATAGAAGTTATACAAAAAGTAAACTATTCCAATTACACTACCAATAATAAAAAGTGCCCTAAATGGGAACGACACGAGTTTGTCCAGCCTTTTCTTTTCTTTTTTTATCCTTTTTTTGAATGTTGCTTCTTGTTGTTGCTTGAGCTTTTCTTTCTCCTTTGGAGATTTACTCTGTTCTTTAGGCTTTATGTCTTTACTTTGAACTTTTGTCTTTGCCATTTTAGTCGATAGTTAGTTATCTACAAAAATAATACATTTATGTTTTATGTTTGACTAATGTATGTTCCAGAATCCGTTCTTTCAAGTTTACTAATGAATTGTAAAATTCATCTTCGTTCGAGTTTTTTAAAAAATTAGTATGATGAAAAAATTGCTTTTTTACATCCTTGTTGTAAGGAATAAAACCGAGAAGAGGAAATTCAATTTTTAAGAAATTTTTTGTTGCACTATTGAATTTATCGAAAATATCATAAGCATCTTCCTTGTCGACAACATTATTTACGACAATTCCAATATTTGTGAGACCATAAATCTTAAATAGAATTTTGGCAAGCCCGTATGCATCGAAAACAGATGTAGGGTCATCTGTTATAAAAAGTAGATTTAATGATGATATTCGCGCAAAATCTATCAAACTCTTATAAACCCCAGAGTGAAAATCGAAAAAGATAATATTGAAATTTTTTACTTTTAATAGCTGAAGGAAGGAAGGTAATAAAATATCTGTATAATCAGTTTCTATATCCCAATCAAGGTTAGTTGGACCGCCCAACAAATAAATTTCATTTGAAATCTTACAAATGGCCTTGTCGATGGAAATCTTTCTTTCTAATACATCGATTAAGCGAATGTTTGGTTCAACTCCAGCAAGCAAATGTTGAATCGGCGTAAAGAAATCGTTATCCCAAATCAATATGGGAGAAAAGTCCTTTGCAAAGAGTTTCGCAAGATTAGAAAGAATTATACTTTTACCTACACCACCCTTTCCACTTATGAATGAAAAAATAATTCTGTTGTCAATGTTTTGTGTCATTGGGGTAAATAATTAATTAAGAACTTCCCAAGAATTTCTTCTTTTGCTGGTTCTATAGAATTTGGTATCTCGACTCCTAAAGATAAATATGCAAGGGGAATTTCTTGCGATATTTCACATAAAGTCTCGTAAATATGACCAATTGTAGCAACTTCGTCGAACTTTGTCAATATCAGATTTGTTGGTTTGAATTCTTTAAATACAGAAACGTTATCTTTAAAATTCAATTTATCCGAAGTAACTGACAATGTAAGAAATATTCTATCCCAATTATGCATTTCGACATTAGCTGTTAGTTCTTCGAGATATTCTTTATCTTTTTGGCTACCTCCGCTGGTATCTACAAGTATAAAATCATAGTTTCGAAAGCTTTCGTAATTCAAAAAGAATTCGGATTTTGTTTGGCAAAAAATTGCTGGGATACTCGAGATTGCTGAAATAACTTGCATTTGCTCCCACCCACCGACTTTTCTGGTGTCGCAAGAAATAATTGCTACCCTACTTTCGAGCAAGATTTTATATAATATTCCAAGTTTGATAATCGTTAATGTTTTCCCTACCCCAGTCGGACCTATAAATAAATAAGATTGACATTTCGAGTTTTTTTTCAAAGGTTTTTCGTAAACAATTTTTTTTGCCAGCGACACAACGGCTTTTTGTCTTAAATCCTCGAAATCCGAGTAGTTCACATTTTTAAAATTCTGGATAAAGTTTAATATAAAATCGCTTGTATAACCATTAGAAACCATTAAAGTTGCAAGCTCAGAATATTCTGTCTCTAAATTTGCAAGAAATTTATAAGAAATTTTTTCGGACAACTTCCAAACCATTTCTTTGAGTGTTGTTATTTCTTTGATAACTTGTGAAGTAATCGCTAAAAAATCTTCTTTGTTAATATCTTTCCCAAGAGAGTCTTTTTCGATTTTTTTTCGATTAATTTCTTCATCTGGTTTATCCACAGCAGCCACAAACTCGATTAATTCCTCCATTTCTGGGGGCGCCGGAGGAAGAACTCTTGTGGATAAGATGATAGCTTCGTTACCAAGCTCCGCTAATATTTTTTCTCTCCCTTCTTGGATTGTCCTTGCGATAAATTTCCTTATTTTCATCGTCATCGATAAAAATTGTTAAAATGAAAATATTGTGCCAAACATAGAAAAAGATTTCGAAAAAAATTAAATTACAATTTTTATATTTATTAATTTTGTTTTTTCTTTTTTCAATTATGACTACAAAAATAGAATTCGAGCAATTTACCTTCGAGAATCGGGCTAGAACCCCCGAAGAATTTGCTGATATTGCGAAAGAGCTCCGGCGAGATGTTATTAAGAGTCTTTACTTAGCAAGGTCGGGACATAGTGGTGGGTCGCTTGGAACTGCCGATATTTTTGCAGTTTTGTTCTTTGGCGCAGTGATGCGATACGACCCTACCAATCCTAATTGGAACGAGCGCGATAGATTTGTACTTAGTGCTGGGCATATTTGCCCTATACTTTACGCTTCGCTTGCAAGAGCTGGTTTTTTCCCAGTCGAAGAACTTAGAACTCTTCGTAAATTAGGCTCACGATTGCAAGGGCATCCTGGAATAGATATGGAGCTACCCGGTCTGGAAACTTCTGTTGCATCCCTTGGGCAAGGTATTTCAATTGCTGTTGGTATGGCAATAAACGACAAATACTTAGATAAAAATGAAAGGCGGGTTTTCGCTCTCACCGGAGATGGCGAACTTCAAGAAGGCTCGGTTTGGGAAGCTGCAATGGCAGCTGCACATTATAAACTTGACAATTTATGCTGGATTGTTGACAATAACGATTGCCAAATTGATGGCCGTGTTCACGATGTGATGAGCATTTACCCTCTCGACAAAAAATTCGAAGCTTTTAATTTTTTTGTTATTGAAATAGATGGGCATAACTTTTCGGAGATACTATCGGCTTTCCAAACATTTCACCAAAATCATAAAAATAAAATCGGTAAACCTACCGTAATAATCGCCAAAACTAAAATGGGTTTCCCTATTTCTTTTATGAACGATAGTTATGAATGGCACGGAATACCACCAAATGAACAACAAATGATTCAAGCATTATCGGAACTACTATGAGGTTTCTAATACCCATATTTTTAATGGTCTTATTTTCGTCCTCTTGTTCGAAGGAACGAAATGAGAAACTATCCCAAAATATCGATTCTAAGAGTCAAGTAGAAAAACAATCAACTAAAGAATCTATCAATAAAGAATTCTATTCCGAGACAAAGGCAAGTCCACTTAAATTAGACCAGTTAGCCGAAATCGTCCCTAAAACAATTCTTGACATAAGACTTGATAAAGTAAATAAAGGAACTACTTGGTTAAGTGGGATAAATGTCAATACAGTTTCAGCAGAGTATGTTTCTTCGAATGGCTTAATAGTAATTTATATTTACGATTACATTACATATAAATATCTTCCATATCACCTTAAAAATCTTTTCGAGTTGTCCGGAAACAAGGAGATTTTTCAATTCAAGAATGGGATTGGTAGATTATCGAAAGATGTTTACTTAGGAAGCGGCCATTGCGACTTTGTCTATCTTCAAAGATTTCACATAAAAATTGAAGCGATTAACTATGACAATTTCCAAGACGTAATTTTCGAGATATTGAATTCTCTAAATCTTGAACATCTTGAAAATTTATTAAAAAGACGAGGTAATGAAGGTGTTTAAATTGCTTGGGAAAAAGGCAACCCGTTTCGGCTTCGGGGAAGCTCTTGTAGAATTAGGTGAAAAAAATGACAAGATTGTTGTCTTAGGTGCCGATGTAACAACTTCCGTTCTCACTTCATTTTTTCGAGACCGTTTTCCAGAAAGGTTTTTTTCCATTGGAATAGCCGAACAAAACGCCACAACAATTGCTGTCGGACTCGCTCTTTCTGGAAAAATCCCTTTTTTTGCATCTTATAGCGCATTTTCAGCTTTCCGGAATGCAGACCAACTTAGAATATCGGTTTGCTACAATAATGCCAATGTCAAAATCGGAGGTGGTCATTCTGGTATAACTGTCGGGGCAGATGGAGCTACCCATCAATCACTCGAAGAACTTGCGCTATTGAGAACATTACCCAATATGACTGTTGTAGTGCCTTGCGACTATCTTGAAACAAAGAAAGCAACTCATTCCATAGCAGAAATATATGGACCAGCATTTATTCGATTTGGTCGCGCTCCTCTACCCTATTTCACAACCGAAGATACCCCATTCACCTTAGGGCGAGCTGAAATTTTTCGCGAAGGAAAAGATGTTGCTATTATTGCCTGTGGAACAATGGTCTGGGAAGCGTTAATAGCTGCCGAAGAACTTCAAAAACGTAAAGGCATATCCGCAAAAGTAATAAATAACCACACCATCAAACCAATAGATATCAAAACGATTGTCGAATCGGCACGGGAATGTGGTGCAGTAGTTACAGCAGAAGAACATCAAGTTCACGGTGGTTTAGGTAGTGCCATTGCTGAAGTTCTGGCTAAAAATTATCCAGTTCCAATCGAGTTTGTTGGTATGCCTGACCGATTTGGGCTAAGTGGCGAACCAGAGGAGTTGCTTGAATACTTTGGGTTAACTTGGCGCCAAATATATTCTTCGGCTTTGAAAGTAATTGAAAGGAGAGATTATAAAAGCGGTAGCAATCACATCTACCGTAAGATAAATGAAATTGTTTCTTTTTCTGATGAACTACTTTAATCCTTTGCTAATCAATTTTTTTTTATTAAATTACTTCCACTAAGTTCACAAACTTCTTTAAAATGAGTTATAATGGAGTTACCTCCGATTCGAACATTTTTTTGAGGGAACCCGTAGTTTCAGGTTCATTTTATCCTTCAAATAAAGAGAAACTTCGAGAAGACATTGAAAAATTTTTGGAAATCGACAAACCTAATTTTTTTTCAAAAGGTGAAAAAATAATAGGCATTGTTTCTCCTCACGCAGGATATGTCTATAGTGGCTTCGTTGCTGGTAAAGTTTATAGAGAGTTGAGAAATGGAAGTTATTCGACAGTAATAATCATTTCACCTTCACATAGGGCTTACTTTCCTTTTGCATCGGTTTTTCCGGGAGATGCATATCTTACTCCGTTGGGCCCAGCCTTCGTCGATAAACAATTGGCAAAATTAATTTCTTCTGAATTACCTCTAGTAAAATTCGGGCTCGAAGGGCATAGTGGACACAAAGGTGATGCAGAACATTCTTTGGAAGTCCAAATACCCTTTGTTCAAACGATTTTCCCAGATTCTAAAATTGTACCTATAGTTATGGGGTCCCAAGAACAAAATGTCATTCATCAACTAAGTATGGCAATATACAATGCGATAAAAAAAAGTGAAACTTCTAACAACATCTTACTTATAGCAAGTTCAGACCTTTCCCATTATCATTCCTATAAAACAGCATATGCAATAGACGAGGAATTCCTCTCTACCTTTTCGATGTTCGATTATTTTAAGCTCATTAATGAATTGCAAAACAGAGAAGTCGAAGCTTGTGGAGCTGGTCCTATTGCAGTGGTAATGGCTGTTTCTGAATCTTTCGGAGCAAACCGTGCAATTAATTTGTACTATGCTACAAGTGGTGATTCCCCTTTTGCTCGCTCAGAACATCAATCAGTTGTAGGATACTTTTCTGGGGCTTTGATTTCGGACCCCAACTACTCTCGAACTGAAATCCCTTCTCTACCAGATGAGGAAAAGAAGAAATTACTCGAGATTGTAAAGCAAACTGTCGAAGCGACCGCGAACAGAACTGAAATCAAACCGATTGAAATTAAAGATTCTTCGCCTCTTTTAACCCTTTCACTTACTGGATTTGTAACAATAAACAAAAACGACGAGTTGAGAGCTTGTATGGGACATATTGTCCCAACGAAGCCTTTAATCCTCGAAATACAAGATGTTGCACGTTTAAGCGCCACGGGTGATTGGAGATTTGGTCCAATTCATCCAAATGAACTACCCTACTTAACTTATGAAATAACAATAATTTCGAGATTTAAGAAAGTCTTCGACTTCAAACAAATTAACGTTGGAAAAAATGGGCTATACATTAGATATAAAAACCATACTGGTCTTTTACTTCCACAAGTAGCAAGCACAAGGAATTGGAATTTAACTACATTCCTCGAAAATTTATGTCTTAAAGCTGGCCTTGCGAAAAACACCTATCTCGACCCAGAGGCGGAAATTTATTCCTTCGAGGCGTTAATTATTAAATCGTAAAAAATGTTTCAATCTTTTTTATCTTCTATTATCACTGTTGGTGTCCAATTAAGAAACAAACTTTTCGACACAAAATTAATCAAGCAAGTTCAATCAAAATTTCCAGTTGTAAGCATAGGAAATTTGTCGTTCGGCGGTACTGGAAAAACCCCTTTGACAATTTACATTTCTAATTTTTTGAAGGAAAATAATTGGCGACCAATTATTATTTCGCGGGGATATAGACGCAAAGGTAAAGGATTGGGAATTGTTCGAACTGAAACTGAAATTTTAACAACTTGGAATCTTGCTGGCGACGAAATGTTTTTAATTGCAACCAAGCTTGATGTTCCAATCGTTGTATGTTCAAACAAGCATAAGTCCATTGAGTTTATCGAAAAAAAGTTTGATTTCGATGTTGTTATTGTTGACGATGGTTTTCAGCACAGAAAATTGTTTAGAAATATTGATATTTTATTAATCGATAAAAGAACTGTCGAACGTCCATTTGTTGCTCCAAAAGGTTTTTTAAGAGAGCCATTTGGCAATTACAGAAGGGCGGATATTATATTAATTGAAAAGGGCATTGACTACATATTTGAAAATTTGAAAGCCCAAAACAAGTTCTACTATTTCAAAGAAATAAGCTCCGTTTTTCTTAACAATACAATAAAAGTTGAATTAAGTTATTTGAAAACTATTCCTTTAATTGCTTTAAGTGGAATTGCAAATAATAACAAATTTTATGAAAGCCTTAGGAATTTGGGACTTAATATTATAAAACATCATAAATTTTCCGACCACTTTCTTTATCGAACCTCCGACCTAATTAGGGTAATTGAAGATCTGAAAAAATACCGAGTCAATAACTTAATAACCACAGAAAAAGATTGGGTCAAGTTAGAAGAATTTCAAAATGTTTTTTCGGGAAGTGAAATTAATGTTTTCGTTGCAAGATTGGACATTAAAATTGTCGAAGAAAACGGTTTTCGAGAGACATTACTTTCGAAACTTAGTAATTATAGCAAAGCAAAATAATCGGTATTCATATCGGTATAAATTTGCAATACCCCAAATTTGACAAGTTTTACCAAAATTGCCGATGCCCTTCGGCGTGAAATATTTGCTAGTCGAGCAAATTCGCTTACTGTGATTTTTTCATATTTTTGGAGGTATTCGAAAAGTCTTTTTTCTTGTTCACCTATGTATATCTTATCAGGTTTAGAATTGGGTCGCAAGCCAGAAAGTAATCTCTTCATTTCCTTACTGGCTAATACAGATTTTTCTCCTATTCTAATGTATGCATATCTATGTTTTCTACCTTTATCATCGAATCCTTCTATAGTATGGGGTTTGTTTTTACTTTCTTCTATTTCAATAATTAACACGTCCTTCTTGTTATAATTAAATATTTCGATAGACCGAGGTGTAATTGGGGGGTCGATATTGAATTGACAAGCAGTTTCGATAATACCAATTTCACTTTTTTCTGAATCAATACCAACAACTTTACGGTCGTCGTCAATACCAATAATGATTACACCTCCTTTTGTATTTGCAAAGGCGCATATCTCACGAGCAATTTTTTCGGGAGATGTTAATTTTCTTTTAAACTCGACTTTAGAATTCTCCCCTTCTGCAACAATTTCTTTAAATCTTTCTATGTCCATTTTTTATTAACAGAAAATTCATTAAAAATTAATTGGGAAAAAAATGTGGAAAAATTGTGGATAAAATGTGGAAAATTTGTGGATTGTTTCACTAAGTACATTGTTTCTTTTAATCAAAGTTAACGAGTAGCTGTTATACCTTTTTTAACCTTGCATATTGTAGCATAAGCTTCTTTCTTCCAACGTTTTCGAAGTTCACCAACGCTTGGGCATAGTTTCCACTTCCTTCTAATTTTTCGACTCGGCCAAGACCAAAAAATGGATGAAGTACTTTATCGCCGACTCGGAGAGTTTCTTCGACAGTTTGGTCATAACTTTCATGATAACTATGTAAGTCTTCGTATTCGGATGACTTTTGATATGTCCAAGAGGAAACCTTTTCTGGTTTAATTTCTCGAATGTATTTTGGGTCAATTTCATTTAAGAATTTCGATGGAATCTGGTAATTTTCCGTTCCAAATCTATATCTAACCTTGGCATATGTAAGAAAAAGCTTATTCATTGCTCTTGTCAAACCTACGTAAAACAATCTGCGTTCTTCTTCTTCATCTTCGTTAGTTGTCTTATAACGAACAAGTGGGAAAAGTCCTTGTTCCAAACCAACAATAAACACAACAGGAAATTCAAGCCCTTTTGCAGAATGTAATGTCATCAATTTTATTTGTTCAGTCGAAAAATTTTTATCATCCACATCAGATATCAAGCTAATTTGTTGTAAATAATCCTCCAAGCCAAGCTCCGGATTCAATTTCAAGAAGTTGTATATATCACCCAATAATGTTTTGATATTATCAATTCTATCGTACGAATCTTCCGTATTTATTTCTTCATACATCTGAATCAACCCAGATTGGTTTATATATTCTAAAATTACATCGAAAAGATTAAATCTCGTTTCCAACTTTTCTTGGAAACTTTTAATCCAATTCTGAAAATTTGAAATAACAACTTTTGCCTTTTGCTGTAAATTCACTATTTCATCGAGAAAATTAAAGCTTTCGAATAACGAGATTCTTTTTTCATTTGCATATGTCAACAAATGATTTAGAGTTGCTTTCCCAATGCCCCGATTTGGCTCGTTAATAATTCGGATTAAGGCTTCGTCGTCGTATGGATTCACCATCACTCGCAAATAAGCAAGAACATCTTTTATTTCCTTTCGCTTGTAAAATGACATCCCCCCAACAACGACGTAGGATATGTTTTCTTTACGCAAAGCATTTTCGAACTCCAAAGATTGAGCATTAGTTCTATAAAAGATAGCAATGTCTTTGTAAGTAAATTTATCAACCTTGACCAACTCTTTTATTTTTTGAACAACTTTCGATGCCTCGTCCTTTTCATCTTGGCAAGTAATGAGCTCAATTAAATCGCCTTCTTCATTTTCGGTCCAAAGCTTCTTTTCGATTTGTTTTCGATTATGTCTAATCAAACTATCGGCAGCTCCAAGTATATTTTTTGTCGAGCGATAATTTTGCTCAAGTCTAAATATTTTAGCATTTGGAAAATCTTTTTGAAAATCCAAAATATTGCGAATGTCTGCTCCTCTCCAACGATAGATACTTTGTGCATCATCCCCTACGACAGTTATGTTTTGGTGTTTCGAAGAAAGTTGCTTGATAATAAAGTATTGAACTCTGTTTGTATCTTGGTATTCATCGACAAGTATAAATGTAAAGCGGTTCTGGTACTTTTCAAGTATCTCAGGATACAGTTGGAATAGTTCAAAAGTGTTAACTAATAAATCATCGAAATCCATTGCGTTGTTTTTTCTAACATACTCTTGATACTCCTTATAAAAATATGCAACTTGTCGCTCGATTGAATTCTTTGCTTCTTTTGCAAACTCCTCGGGTGAAAGAACAGAGTTTTTTGCCTTAGAAATAATGTGTTGGACAGATTCTGCTGAAATTCGATTGTTCGAGATATTGTTCTCGCTTAAAAGTTTTTTGATAATGTTTAAAGAATCTTCGGCATCGTAAATAGAGAAGTTTGGTGTGAAACCTAATGAATTAGCCTCGAAACGTAGGATGCGAGCAAAAATTGAATGGAATGTCCCAGCCCAAATTCTTTTGGATGCCTCGGGATTAACAAGCGAAGCAATCCTTTCTTTCATCACATAGGCTGCCTTGTTTGTAAATGTCAAAGCAAGTATATTTTGCGGTGGAATTCCAATCTCAATTAGATATGCAATTTTATGAGTGAGAACCCTTGTTTTTCCACTACCAGCACCAGCAATTATTAAATTTGGACCTTCGACAGAACAAACAGCTTCGAGCTGAGCTGGATTTAAATTACTTAGAACAGCACTATCTTCTATACTTGAATACAAATAGGAACCTCTGGAACGACATTAAAATACAAAAATAAAAAAGGGAAGGCAAACATAAACCTCCCCTTCCAAGTTATAGATTTTGTTGGTTAAACAGTTTCTTTTGGGGTGGATACTTCTTTAGTTCCGTTTTTAGGATTACTTTCTTTATCACCTTCGGCAATCGAGCTATTCTTTCTTGAATAGTCGGTTATATAAAAACCATTACCTTTGAATATCAAACCAACTCCTTTACTAAAAACACGATAAACTTCACCTTTCCCTTTGTGCTCGATGGAATCGCAAATTTCGGGCAAGCAATTTTTCAAAGGCTCATCACTCATTTTTTGGTAATATTCAAAATTTTTTCCACAAGTTTTGCATTTATACTCGTAAATTGGCATAAGCCACCACTTGATTGTTATGAATGACAATTAAACGAAAAGCAATTTTTTTTATTACATTTCTTTAATTTTGCAATAATCCTTAAAATTTATGCGAGCAGTAATACAAAGAGTAAAGAAAGCAAGCGTAAAAATTCCCGAAAAGGCACTCGAAAGAAGCATTGGAAAAGGACTTCTGGTTCTTCTGGCTATCAAAAACGGAGATTCTTTCGAGGATGTTAAATGGCTTACCAATAAAATCTTGAACCTTAGGATTTTTCCAGATTCTAATGACAAAATGAACATTTCAGTTCAAGATTATGGTGGCGAAATTTTAATTGTATCGAACTTCACACTTTATGGTGATGTAAATCGAGGGTTCAGACCAAGCTTCACAGATTCAGCTGACCCAACCACTGCAAAGCGATTATATGAAACCTTTGTAGAACATATTAAAACTATTAGCAAAGTAAATATCTCGACTGGCGAATTTGGCGAAATGATGGATGTAGAATTAATCAACGATGGTCCAGTAACAATAATTATAGATACTTAGGTATCCTTCTTTCTTCTGTTTTTCAAGGATAATTTATATTTAGCTGGTTCACTTTCAACAGATTTCTTTAAGGCTTCATACATTCTATCCTCATTAGAAAAAAGAACCGATTTCTGTGGGTCAACTGCCTTCAGAATTGATTGTTGAGCAATATGGTAATTGGACAAAGCTTGTGTCAAACGATTAATTATTTTTTTAATTAACTCTTGAGGTTCGAGAACTATAATTGCATCGCTCCAACTAGAAATCCAATTAATTAGGTCAACACCAATAGGTACTCTCATTTCCAAAATCAAATTTCCATCTTTATCCAATTTTTCCACTTGGGAAACGTGCCAAGTTCTATTCAAGAAGAAATGCTTAAATTCATTCTTAATCAAAAGTTTGACATCGTGTAATTCGCCCGAAAATACTCCAAAGCGATAATTTGCCCATTCTCTAAAACTAAATGGTGGAGCAACATTGACATAGTCTTTAAGTTCTTTGATTTCAGATATGTTGTGTATAGCAAGACTTACATGTGCCTTATGTTTCGGCACATAGGCAACAACATAAAGCAATCCAAGATAAGAGAAAATTGTTTCGAATCTGACAATTATATCTTTAGTTGTTCCTGTTTTTGCAGCAGTATAAGAAATCTGGTACCAATTTTTTTTTGCGGTAGCTTGGATTACATTTTCAATCAGCTCGTTGTGCTGTGAATAATCATAATAGCCAACATTTTGGTCCCAGTATATAGTCTCGTCCAAAACAACATCTTCGGGTGCTAACTTTTCTATTTTTTTGAATAATTTTTCAGCATCCTTTTCTATTTTAGTCCCTTTAAAAGTTTTAAGGTGTGCTTTTAAAAAATGTAGAGCCAATAGCTCATTCGTTTCGAAACGAAAGATTTGTTTTGGATATCTTGTCTCGCTTGGTATCATCCAATATATTTCTTTCCCTTTGACTTTGCCGATTATCGAAGGGTCTATCTTTTGTAGCAAACGAAGGTCCCGCTGAATAGTTCGAATACTAACAATTTCGATTTCTTCAGATATCATATCTTGAATTTGGTTCGAAGTAAGAACTTCTCCTTGAAGTAATTTTTTATAAATGAATATTAGCCTATGTGGTTGTCCTGGCATAAAGGTTGTTAATAAAAAAAATCAAAATTAATACTAATTTAGAAATAAAACTAAAAATCATAATCGATTGAAAAAAGATATGTTGGTTTCGACCAATTTTCGTAATATTTTTTCCAAGCAACATCAAACTTAAATGGCAAACCTAAAATCCAAGCGCGAGCTCCAACACCAAGGCTCAATAAAATCCTTCCGTTTTCCAGGACAAACCCTTCGTTCGAAACTTTTGGGGGGGAAAATTTGAAATTCGAAGGTGCTCCAGACCAAGCACCAGCCAAGTCCATAAAGATTACACCAAGTATATCATTGAATACAATTGGAATAGGTCCGGGTAGCAAAGCAGTGAATAAAGGGAAACGAAGCTCGATATTTGTAATAAAAAAGCGAGTTCCAACTTGCTCGGAATAATTCCATCCACGAAGCGGAGTTATAAGCTCCATAAAAGCAAAATCTTCGGGATTTTCGAACAAGAAATTTCTATTATTAATTGAATAGTTTATCCAATTGTCTAAACCGCCTAAGAAAAATCTTTGCGAGTTAGTGCCAAAGCTTGCTCCGCCAGCGGTGCGAAACGCTAACTTCAAAAAGTATCCGAAATCCCAATATCTGCGGTAGTCGAACTTTACAGTGTAGAAATTTAGAGAATTGGCGAAAATTTTAGGAACTGCTTGAAAAGACGCATACCATCTTGTACCGTTCACTGGTGCAAATGAACCATAAATTACATCATCATATACATATCGAATTTCTGGGAAAAGCAAAGTTCTTGAAATAGTTGGGTCATTAAGGTCAGTTGTATTTTCGCGTGAAACGTTAAAGAACAAAAGGTTAAACTCGAAACGGTTGAATAAACTTAAAGGATACGAAGCTGAAACCCCGGCACCGTAATTTCTGAGTCTATAAATACTGGAAAATTGACTACCGAAACTGGTAGAATAAAACAAGGTACTCTGATAGAGCAAAAACCTATAATCAATAATATTCGGAAGGTATGAGTACTGAACATAAAAATTGCTGTTTTTCAAGTCAAGCCACAAATTTGCAGCTACATAGATTTGATGGTCACCAAGAATATCGCTAAAAAGCATTTGAGCCAACCCTTGAAATCCCCAGAATGAACTATAATAAGGGTTTCCCAATATGATGTCGGGGGTTAATGTTAATTTATACTCATAATCTACAAAATTTGTATCATTTGGCATTTGAAAAGTAGATTGAAATTGATTTGCCGATAAGTCTCTGTTTGGTTTAATATGAGATTGACGAGAAAAGTCAACAACAAAATTGCCATATGAAACATCAATTTGCATTGTATCTGACGGTTCTTCAACGATGGCTTGTTCACTTTCCGCTTTCTTTTTTGCTTCGAGTTCACCAAATCTAAGCTTCGTCAATGGTAGTGTATCTCTTTTCAAATCCACCAAAGATGGGTTCTTCAGTAAAAATAAATTGAAACCACCTTGAGTTAAGGCCGAAAAAACCAAATTGTCTCCAACTTCAGAATGTGTAACTTGCATTATATTTGATAGTGAGTTAGTAATTGGAACATATTTCTTAGTGCTAAGGTTTAGACGATAAATATTTCCTATTCCATTATCATTGGCAACGAAATATAAAAATTTATTATCTGAACTTAAGGCTAAACTGGTTTTGTTGAATTGAGGCGTTTCGGTTATGCGTGAAATCTGTTTCGACTCTAAATTTAGCGAGTAAATGTCTCGCGTACCGAAGTTAATATTCCAAGGTTTAACACTCAATTCATTCTCATCGGTGTTAAGAAATCCTTCTCGTTCAGAAATGAAATAAATATGTTTACCATCTTTCGACCAAATGGGAAAATCATCATAAAAAATATCGTTTGTCAGTCTGGTTAGAGTCTTTGAGTTAAGATTGTAGATAAAAATATCTCTCCTATCCAAAATTGTTCCCGAAAAGGCAAGAAAGTTGCCCTTTGGCGACCATGCAACAGAAGAAATTTGATGGAAGCCTAATCTAAGTCTTTCATATTTTTTAGTTTCAACATTTACCAAATAAATAATGTCTTCTCCTTCAAACTTAGCGGATATTGCCAATTGTTTGCCGTCAGGACTCCAAGATATCCCCGGGGTTAGTACATTTAGCTCTTCAAAGTCTTGTTGCCTAAAACTAGAAACAATTTCGGTAACTTGATTTTTGTTGTCTAAGTCCATAATATAAAGTGAGAACAAACCATTCTTATCGGCGATAAAAGCTATTTTATTTCCTTGCGGGGACAAAGATGGCGAAGTATTATAGAAATTCCCTTTTTTCTTATGGTCGGTTAATCTTAAAGAAAAGTCATCTGGATATGAAAATTTTTCGATGTCAGGGAAATAGAATTTCTTCAAAAATCTTTTCCATTCTTCGGAAAAATCGTCGAGTTTCAAATTAAATGTATTCCGAAATGCACTTTCGACACTACCAGTACTTTTAAGTTTACTTAGCAATTCTGGGATTTTATGTGTTCCATACCTTTCGGAGACATACCACCAAAAAACTTGTCCACCCCTATATGCATTGTAACCATCCAATTGGGAAAGATTTGGGAGGCTTTCGTTTAATGTTAAATCACGAATGTAAACGTCAGTATTCACATCGAGTCCACCAATACTTTCCCACTCGCATAAACCTTCGTTCATCCAAATAGGTATTTCGACTGTGTTACCTCTCGAAATAGCAGATTGAATTGTTCCGCCATAAAACATATCGTTCAGAACAGCGTGGACTAATTCGTGATGAATTACATGACGAAACTGGCTGTAGTTACCTTCGAAAGGTAAAACTACCCTATTTTTAAATAATTCGGTAAACCCACCAACTCCTTCTGGAAGATATAAATCCACAACATTAGTTTGTTGGAACTGATTGTGACTATTATAAACAATGATTGGTATTCGACGAGTTATCTTGTACTTCAATGTTTTTTGAATAGACTCTATTGATTTTTCTGCAATCAAAGCAGTAAATGTTGCTAAGACTTTGTTTTTGTCGTGAAAGTATATATCGAAATGCTTTGATTGAATATATCTCCATTCAAACTTTTGATATTGTACTTTATTTTTACCAAACTGGGCTAATAAGTAAAAAGAATTTAATACAAAGGATGTAATGAGTAAAAAAATTAATCCTTTAATATTCATAGGCTACCTAAAATTTGTTACTTTTTTGTTTAGACGTTAGAATATATAAAAATTTTATTTCAGTGGAAATAATTTAAGAAGATAACTATTTGAAGAATAGAAAAAAACAAGTAAAAATTGCTTCAGAAAAAAATTAATAACTTAAAAAATAGAAAAAAGTCTAATCTATATAAATCGAAACGCAGTTTTCCGCGTAAAAACTTATTTGCCAAAATTAAAGTATATGGTAAATCTAAGCAGGGACTATGCAATTATCAATTGGACAAACAGCAACGCACTGTGGTTCGTCGTAATGTCCCTTGCATTCAACACACAAGTTGGGGTCGATGACGTAAATGTCTGTTCCTTGAGAAATTGCATTTGTTGGGCATTCAGGCTCGCAGGCCCCACAGTTAATACATTCCTCGGTTATTCTGAGTGCCATCTTTACCTCGTAATAATGTTAAAAAAACTTAGCCCGAAGGCAAACAAAATTAAGAATTTTCATTTCAAAAATTTACTCATAATAGGTCATTTTGTATATTGCCTGTTGTAATCTTTTTTGAAACTTTTAAAAATTCCTTTCCCAGCATAGTGTAAATTCTGGAAAGTTCATTCGCCTTTTGTTTCCCAGTAAGTTTGGAAATTATATTATAAATGAACGACAAAACTAAATAATTTAGAGCAACTATGGCGAAATAAATTATTGTTTCAATCTTTGATAAGTTCTTACGACATAGCTGAGCTTTTGCAGAAACGAAATATTTTAAATTTTTTTCGCTTAACCCGAGCTTGTTATTTTGACCTTGGCCCCTGAAATGAATGATAGGATTTTTTAAGTCGGCAAGGACTTTATAACCATTTTTTCTTAGTCGCCAACAAAAGTCGGCATCTTCGGAATAAAAAAAAAACTTGCATCGAAGCCATCAATTCTTTTAAATGCCTCTCTATTTACACACATCGCTGCCCCGTCAACATAACCGACTGGAATCAACCTGGGAGATAGATTAAATTTGCGTAATAGAAAAAAGAATTTTAAGAAAAGGGTATGCAGAAAAAATAAATGTAAAACAGCATCCCCGATGCCCGAAAATAAAGAATAAGAAAACTGGGGTTTGCCATTTGGGTAATATTGTAAAAATCCAATTACTCCAAAATTACTTTTAATAAGACTTATTGCTTCAAGCATTTTTTCGAAAGATGTCTTCGCAAAGATAACGTCATTGTTTGATATTACAACGTAATTATTTTTTGATTGTTCAACTCCAATATTGACTGCCCTTGAATATCCTAAGTTATGCGTGTTCTCAATTATTTTAACCTGCGGAAAACGCTCTTTGATAAAAGGAACTGTTCCGTCAGTTGATGCATTGTCAACAATTATAATATTCTCTGGTATAACTGTATTGTTTAACGCACTTTCAATAGTTGAAGATGTGAGTGTTTTATTATTATAAGAGATTATTACTAAGTCAAACATATCCTATCGAGAGGAGAACGAAAAACAAAACTAATAAAATTTTTAAATTTGTATATGATGTTGTTCATTTTGTAAAGCAATGGGAATTAATCGCAGGGCTTTGATAAACACTTTATTTACCCTTGGTTTATTTTCTGGTTCTAAATTCTTTACACATTCGAAAGAAAAGAATTTGACATTACGTCTCGAGGATTTTGAAGAAAAGAACACCAAAACTGAAGAATTTTGGCATTGGGTTCGGCAAACTTTTACCGTGTCTAAAAACATATTAAATTTAAACAACGGTGGGGTTTCGCCTCAACCCAAACCCGTTCAAGATGCATTCATAAGATACTATCAACTATCAAATGAAGGTCCAACTTATTTTATGTGGCGAATTTTAGACCAAGGGAGAGAAACTGTTCGAAGATACCTTGCTGAGCTTGGAGCTGTCTCGCCAGAGGAAATTGCAATAAACAGAAATACTACTGAGGGTATTAATACGATTATTTTCGGTTTAAACCTTAAACCATTGGATGAAGTCGTCCTTTCTAAACAAGATTATCCAAATGTAATTAATGCCTGGAAATTTCGTGAATTGCGCGATAAAATAAAATTGGTTTGGGTCGATTTAAATTTGCCATCGGAAGATAAAAATTACCTTATCGATGCATATGTTTCCAAGTTTTCGCCACGCACCAAAGTCGTAAATCTAACACATATGTTGAATTGGAACGGCCAAATTTTACCAGTACAAGAAATCGCAAAAGAGGCGCAGAAAAGAAATATTTATGTCCTGGTCGATGCAGCCCACACTTTTGCTCATATTGATTTCAAAATAACCGATTTAAATTGTAATTTTTTAGCTACAAGTTTACACAAATGGCTTTGTGCCCCGTTTGGCACTGGAATGTTGTATATTAAAAAAGAACATATAAAAGAAATACCGCCTCTTCATCCAACCGAAAAACCTTACAGCGAGGACATAAGAAAATTTGAATCGCTTGGGACGCGGTCTTTTCCCGCCGAAATTGCAATTTCGGAGGCAATCAACTTCCACCAAATCATAGGAATAAAGCGAAAAGAAAACAGACTATACGAATTAAAGCAATATTGGACAAACGAGTTGATGAAGTTGGAAAATTGTAAGATTTTAACTCCACTGTCGAAAGAATTTTCTTGTGGTCTTGGTCTCTTTTCAATAGAAGGTAAAAAACCAGAAGAAATTTCTGACTTTTTATTCAACAAATATAAAATATTTGTAACTCCAATAAATTGGGAAAGTATTTCTGGAATACGAATAACTCCAAATATTTACACCCTAAAAAGCGACTTAGATTTCTTTATAACAGCAATAAAAGAATTTGTTAAAAAGTAAAAATGTTTAAGGAATTACATCACACAGCAGACAAAGCTCTTTACATTGAAGCAATCGATTTAAATTATTTATTTTATGATGCGGCAATTGGATTAACCCAGTTAGCTGATGTTGAGTTTATCAATTGTTCTAATATAACTAACGAAATCTATTATGATAGCAATGACGATATAAATGTTTTATTCATTGAATGGCTTAACTATATAATCTTTAAGTTAAATAACAATTTTTATTTAATAAATGCTATAATAGAAATAAATGAAAATTCTGTAAAAGCAAAAGCTTGGTTCAACACATTTAATAAATTAAATTTATTAATTAAATCGGCTACTTATCATAATTTTAATATAGAAAAAAAAGGAGAACTTTATTTCTGTACTGTCGTTTTTGATATTTAATGGGGGAAACTATGAATCTAAAAATCAATAAAATAGATGAATTTGTTTATGAAATTCCTTCCGATTCACATCGATTAATGAAAGTTCCAGCACGTTTTTTCGCAGATAAAAATCAACTAGAAATTTTACAAAAGGATGGCTCACTCCAACAATTAATTAACGTTGCAACACTTCCGGGTATTGTGAATTATTCTTTAGCTATGCCAGACATTCATCAAGGTTACGGCTTTCCTATTGGTGGGGTTGCCGCCTTCGATGCCAACGATGGAATTATCTCTCCCGGTGGCGTAGGTTACGATATCAATTGCGGAATTCGTCTTAACATTACAAATTTTTCTAAATCAGAAATTCAGAAAGAGCTGAAAAAAATTGTCGATGAAGTTTACTCAACCGTTCCCCTTGGCGCTGGAAAAGGAGCTTTAGTTTCCATTTCGAAGAAAGAATTTGAAATTCTTGTTCAAAGTGGAATGAAATGGGCTGTTGAAAATAATTTTGCTACAAGCTCAGATAAAGATGCAGTAGAGGATAAAGGTGAACTTCCCGTTCAAAGTTTATCTGGAGTTTCCCAGAAAGCATTTGAACGAGGCATAACTGAGATAGGAAGCTTAGGCTCTGGAAATCATTTTATTGAAATTGCTTACGTAAATAAAATTTACGACAACGAACTTGCTCAAAAGCTTGGATTATTTTTGAATCAGGTCGTCATTTGGATTCACACTGGTTCTCGTGGCTACGGTCACCAAATTTGTTCAGACTTTGCAAGGGATTATCAAGCTGTTTCAAAGAAATACGGAATTGAACTTGTCGACCGTGGCCTTGCTTGTGCCCCATTTAGTTCAGAAGAGGGACAAAAATATTACGCTGCGATGAATTCCGCCGCTAACTTCGCTTTCGTAAACAGGCAACTAATTGCTAATACAATTAAAAAAATTTTCGAAAAGCATTTAAAAAAAATAAAACCACTCGAATTTTATTTGCTTTACGACCTTGCACACAACATTGCAAAACTTGAAAAACATAATATAAATGGTAAAGAACGCAAGGTTGTTGTACACCGAAAAGGTGCTACAAGAGCATATCCCTCAACAAAACTAACTGACAGGTTTAAAGGAATTGGTCAGCCAGTTCTTGTCCCGGGCTCAATGGGAACTTCTTCTTATCTTTTGGTAGCACAAGAACGCTCGTTGGATTTGTCTTTTGGAAGTTCTTGTCACGGTGCTGGGCGAACAATGAGTCGGTCGCAAGCAAAAAAATCTATAAGTGGAAATGCGTTAAAAGAAGAATTAGAATCGAAAGGGATATACATTAAAACACCAAGTCTTTCTTCCTTAGCAGAAGAAGCTCCCGAAGCTTACAAAGATGTGGAAGTTGTTGTAAATGTAGTACAGCAATTAGAAATAGCGAAACCATTAGCAAAAATGAAACCCATTGCTGTAATCAAAGGTTAGTTCAAATGTAAATTTTGCGGAGAGGGCGAGATTCGAACTCGCGGTAGGAGTTTAGCCCCTACGACGGTTTAGCAAACCGTTGCCTTCAGCCACTCGGCCACCTCTCCTTCCTACAATTGCAAAATTAAATACAATTTAATTAAAAAACAAAAAACAGCGAAAAAACTATTTCCTTGCCCTGCTAATTGCATCAATAAAGTCTCGCTTTGGTCTTGCTCCCACAAGTGTTTCGACAATTTTCCCCTTTTTGTCGATAATGAATGTGGTTGGAACCGCCGAAATACCTCCATAGGCACGCGCAATAGAATGGTCTTTGTCGACAATATTTAGATACTTTATACCTTGTTTCTTAGCAAAATCTTTCACGATAGTTTCAGCATTTGCAGGGTCACGTTCCAAAGTAACTCCGACAACGACGTAATCTTGGCCTTCGCTTTCGTTATGAATTTCGATTAAATCGGGTAATTCTTTTCGACAAGGTGGACACCAAGTTCCCCAAAAGTTTAGGAGAACAATTTTGTTTTTTGCAAAATCGCTAAAATTTACTTCTTTTCCATTTTGCTTCCAAGTGAAATTAACCAAAGTGCCGGGTTTGCCAGTCGATACCGACGAAGCCACAAATACGAGGGGAATGAATTCAGGCGTTTTGCTTTGTGTGTTATCAGATAAAATCTCATTCTGAGCTATCTCTTCGAAAACTGTAAGTTCTTCTTTTTGAACTTTAGTCTGTTCGATTTCTCTCGTTTCGGATTTGCAAGAAGAAATATGTAGCAAAAATAAAAACAACATTGACGATGTTACAAGAACCTTGGAAAACATAATTCCTCCTAATATTGCTATTAAAGAATATATTAACGACTAGGTTGTGAAATTAGTATTGTTTATTTGATGTCTATATTTGAATACCGCAATAATAAACCCAGCAACCGTAAAAATCACACCAATCCAGACTAATAAAATAAAAGGTTTAATTGAAACATCAGCGATGAAAACTTCTTGTCCGAAAGCCAATTCGACAGTTGAATTTTCGAGATTCTCCTCGGGCGAAAATTTTATAAAACCGATTGAAAAGTCCTTCGTTGGGACGATACTCCATACAGGATTAAAAGAGTTCATATTTAAGTTCAAAAGTGAATAAACTGTATCAACAAACTCTTTGCCATCGATAAAGTAATTAATTACCAGCCCAAAATTGAAGAAATTCTGATTTGGATTACGATGCATTGAGCTCATATCATAACTTACAAAATGAATACTATCATTAGAAGACCAAGGTGCAGGCACCTTTTGCCCTTTTTTCAGCGTGATGGGGCTAAAAAGGTCGGTAAAGGCAAGTGATTTTGGAGAAAAATACAAATCCTTAGTTACAAAAGTTTTTATGTCTGGCTCGAAAAATGGTTGCTCGAAATTATTAAATTCGCTCCAATATACTATTGGTTTAACAACTGTCGAGACTCCGGAAGAGTTTACCTTTATGTGGAATTTATACTTTTCTCTATCTGGTTTATCTAACTCTATTTGTTCCTTTTTAAAAAGGATAAAGTCATAACCGAAAGCGGACGCTTGTTTGCCTTCAATCAAATTGATAGTTTTAGTTTCTTCAAGACCACCAGAAAGTAAAGAGCCAAGAAAAAGCAAAGCTATTCCTAAATGAGAAAGAAAGGCGCCAAGCTTTAAGTTACCACTAAGAATCTTTTCAACAGATTTCTTTAAATTTATTGTAATAGCAAACACAATGCTAAAAACCAAAATCGCAAATGGAATACTTTTATTTATAAAAAGAAAGAATATTATTGCAAAAGCAAGGGAAAGACTGAAATTTAGAATAATCTGCTTTGTTATAAAATTCAACTGTGCATCTTTCCATTTAAAATACAAAGAAAGGGCATTTAAAATTAGAATCAATATTGCGATGGGTAGCATCCATTGATTGTAGAAAGAAGGTTCAAGTGCAACTTTTGGAGCGCCAATTACATCTTGTATGATGGGGAGACTAGTTCCGACAATAATCACCAAAGCAGCAAGGATTAGAACAATGGTCCCAAAAATTGTAAAAGATTCTCTTGAAAAAGAGCCTATGCGGCGATTTTCTTTAGGGATACTTTTGGTCGCAAAGAAAAAAATGACAATAGGAAAAAGGATGAAAATTCCGAGGCCAGTGAGTAACAAGGCATTTACAACTTTACCGGGGTCGACAAATGAATGAACTGAGGTATCACTTAATACCCCACTCCTTGTAAGATAAGTAGCGTAAAGTACGCCAACAAAACTTAACCAACTCAAAATATAATTTGTTCGAATGAAGCCACCATTTACTCTTTGGAGTATTAATGTATGGACAAGCGCAGTTACAAAAATCCAAGGTACAAGAGATGAATTTTCTACGGGGTCCCAACCCCAATACCCACCCCAACCTAATGTTTCGTAAGCCCAGAAACCTCCAAGCATAATTCCTAATCCTAAAACACCAGCAGCAAGTAGTGCCCAAAAAGAACTTGCTTTTTGAAATCCATAAAAGTCTTTTTTAACAAAGGAAGAGAGTAAAAGCACAAATGGAACCGTTAATAGCGAATACCCCAAAAATAAGATTGGTGGGTGTATTGCAATCCAGTAATTTTCTAAGACTGGGTTTAAACCTCTACCGTCTTGGGGCACAAAATCCTTAGGAATGTTTCCATCGGGAAATGTTTCCCAAATATCGGCAAATGGACTTTTGAAAATTAGAATAATTGTAATAAAAAAAACTACGAGCGAAAGAAACGAAAGAGGCAAAAACTCGAAAGAATATTTTTTTAAATATAGATATAAGAAAAATCCAACAAGTGAAAGAAATAATGCCCAAAGGAGAAAAGAGCCTTCTTGCCCAGCATAGAAAGAAGAAATTAGAAGAAGGAAAGGTAATTTCCGAGAAGAGTAGCTCCAAACATAACTTAAAGTAAAATTGTAGGAAAGTATATTGAATAGCAAATAAATTGATGCAAGAACAATAGTTAAAATACCAGAGTAAAAAGCCCAAAGTCCGTATTTATTCAGATTATCGGAAATCTCGTTTTTTTTAGAACCAAAAAGAAGGAGCAAAAAAGATTGTAACCAACTTAAAGCTGATAAATATAAAATGATTTTACCTAACAATTTCGCCTCCATACTTTAAATGTTCAACTTCACCTTCATATTTCGAGGGACACTTTGTGATAATTTGCGAGGCAACAAAAGTTGTATCTTTAACAAAACCTTGCACAACAATTTCTGGTGCAATGGTGAAATTATTTGGTTGAGCACCATTATGGGAAACGAACATAACCTCGCCTTTTTTATCTTTCATATAAAATTCAAATTTGCTCGAATTTATGTCGTATCTTATTGGCATCTCCTTAATCCAAGAACCAACCACTTGCACTCGTTTCCCAAGTTTCTTAGCATTTTGAAAATCTGTATATACAATCGCACTTTTATTGAACGAAACAAGGATAAGAATTAGAAAGATAATAGTTGCAAAAGCTATTAAAATATATTTTTTCATAATTTAACCATCTATTGCTTAAAGTTTTCGAAATTTCTGACTTTCTTTTCAATTTCAAACAAAGCTTTGTCGATTTTAAATAGCCAAAATATGAAGACAATCCAGATTATGAATACAACAATCAAGACGACAAATAATTGATTTTGCACGAGAAAACTAATCATAAACTCCTCTTGAAAAGATTTTCAATTCTATGGAACCTTACTTTAATATTAAGTAACCAAAAGAAAATTAGGGTAAAAGAAGTAAAACCGAAGCCAAAACCTAATGTTTGAAGAGGATTAAGAGTCTCTTCTTGCGTACTAATAATAGGACCAATATTTGGACTATTAATCGAACCGGGATGATTACTTTCCAAAAGTCGCGGTAAAACAAAAACTAAAAAGGGAACAGTTAGAAATGCAACAATGGAGTAAGAAGAACTTAATCTTGCTCTAATATCGGGGTTGTTCAAACTTTGTCTTAACACAAAATATGCAAGGTATATTAATAATAAGACAAACATAGTTGTTTGCCGAGGGTCCCAATTCCAAAAAGAACCCCAGTTGAACTTAGCCCAAATCATCCCAGTAACAGTTGCTAAAAAAGCGAAAATAGTCCCTAAATATATCGAAGAATATGCTTTTTGGTCGTATTCAAAGTTTCTATGCTTTAAGTATTTAACTGAATAAAATAAAGAAAAAAGATATGCAACGACAGCAACCCAAGCACAAGGAACGTGGAAATTCATAATTCTGATTTGTTCACCAAGTTGAGGGACTAACGGTAAAACAAATAAAGGATTTATCGAAACAAGTTTTACAAAAATAAAATTGTCTTCTGTACTATCGTATCGAACTTCTGCTATTAGGGGTGTTTTTGAATTGATTTCATAAGGAATATTACCGAATACTATTAGGGTGTCTTTTACCACAGGTAATTTGGGGTTAAAGATTTCCATCTTGTAAATTGGATTTTCATCAGTTCCAACATTTACCTTTGAATTTTCAGCGATTTGGAAATATAGAGGACCCGAAAAATTTTCGACATTTTGGGCTATATATCTGAATGTTGCAAAGTTCGACCCAATATGTGGTGCAAAGGTTAAAAAAATCGTCAAAAATAGCGTTATAATTACTACCAGCTTCCACCACAATGGTTTAGGTTTGTCTATCGAAGGATATAATCCAAGAACGATGCCTATAAGAACGCTTAGCCCTAAAATCAGACCTTTCATACCGATTTAACGAAAACCTTTAACTTTTAAATAACGAAATTAAAAAAATTTAGTTTATTCTAAATATTCGAATATGCCCTTAAACTCATTAAGCAACCATTATATCTTCGTAAATTTTTCTTTCTAATATTCTTTTTGACGAAGTCCCTTAGAAGCTATAAAGGTGTGTTCAACTTTAGGATTAAAGAAAAACAGAAGGGAACTTTAACAAAGGTAGTTAGTCTCGGTTTTTTCGCAGATTTCGGAAATAGAAATCAGAGAAAGCTTCTCTGATTTCATCTCTAACTTTTCGGAAAGTTCTTAGTATCTCTTCTTCGGTACCAGTTGCATCTGCTGGGTCTTCGAAGCCAATATGTAATATCTTATCCGCATTTTTAGGTGGAACGACACAAGTTTGCTTAGCATTGTCACATACGGTGATAACATAATCGAAGGAATTATCGAGAAATTCATCCAGATGTTTAGGTCTATTATTGCTTATATCGATTCCGATTTCATTCATCACTTTTATAGCATAAGGGTTAACTTTGGAAGCTGGACTTGTTCCCGCCGAAAATACCTCGAGTGTCGAATCCAAAGATTTGAGAAATCCTTCTGCCATCTGGCTCCGACAAGAATTTCCCGTACATAGAATAAGTATTTTATACATTGCTTTACTCTTTTAACCTGGTAACTTATTTGTCTATGTTTATAGTCAAAAGTTCATTCCAAGAGGTGGTGAAATGCTCCGTCAAGTTTTCTTGCTTCATTTTCCATTCTCTTTCAACCCCTTGGGCAGAGAATTTAATAATACCTTTTCCGTACTTTTTATTTAGCTGGTCGTAAACTTCCATTAGTTTAAAAACTTTTGGGCGGTCGAGACCGTCGAAAAGATTATATTGAAACTTTTCTTCGCGAACTAAGCCAGAAAAAATCACTCCTACTCGTTTATATCGATAACCTTCACGAAAAATATCTCTTAACAAATTATAGCCATATTTGATTAATTCGCCAGTAAAATTAGACGGGACGGGAAGTCGAACAAACTTGCTTTGGAAATACTGTGGCTCTTTTGGATTAAATGGATTGGTTGCAACATACACGCCCATAACACTTGCAACATTCCTTTCGCGACGGAGTTTTATTGCACATTCATCGATATAGCAAGCGAGTGCGTTGAACATCGGAGCAAATTCTGTTTGAGGTTCGCCAAAAGATTTCTGCGAGCCAACAGATTTTCTTGGAGCCGGAAGCAACTCCAACCCAATGCATTTTTTCCCACGAAGTTCTTCGACAATTCTTAATCCTACAACAGTGAGGTTCTTTTTTACCCAAGAATCTTTTGCCCGAGCAAGCTCTAAGGCTGTATTTATATTATGTTTACGAAGAAACTTTGTATAGGCTCTTCCGATTCCCCAAATATCCTCTACATCAAAAGTAGCAAGTGTATTCTCTATCTCCTCCTTTGTGAACAAGCCATAAACCCCACCAGCCTTCTTCGCTTTCTTCCCCGCCACCTTGGCAAGCACTTTAGTCTGTGCAATACCTATAGAAACTGGAATACCTGTCCACTTCAAAATTGTAGAGCGAATCTCTTTTGCATATTCAAGTAAACTTCGAGGTGAACTACTAATCCCAGCAAGATGAGACAGGCCAACGAAAGCTTCGTCGATAGAATATATTTCTACATCTGGGCTAAACATAGCCAATGTATTCATTACGCGCTCCGACATATCTCCGTAGAGAGTATAGTTCGACGAAAGCACGAAAACCTTATTTCTTTGTAAAAAATCTTTCCACTGGAACAACGGTGCTCCCATAGGAATTCCCAATTCCTTTGCTTCTTCCGAACGAGCAACAATACAGCCATCATTGTTTGAAAGGACCACAACTGGGCATCCTACCAATTTGGGATTGAAAACACGTTCGCAAGATACATAAAAGTTATTGCAATCTACTAAAGCAATCATTTTTTCACATAGTTTTATGAATTACATAGGTTACAACACCCCAAACTTTAAAATCTTGAAACTCAGAAACCTTGATTAAATCGAAGCTACCGTTTTCGGGAGCGAGATACAACTCATCGTTTTCAATCTGCAATCTTTTGACAGTAAACTCGCCGTCTATTACGCACACAGCAATGTCGCCAGACTTCGGCTCAATTGCTCTATCGACAATCAGAATATCGCCGTCGCAAATTCCAGCGCCAATCATAGAGTTGCCCTTAACTCTTACAAAAAATGTTGCAGTAGGATGTTTAATCAAGTATTGATTTAAATCAAGTTTCGGCTCCAAATACTCATCAGCGGGCGATGGGAAACCCGCCGGGACAGAAAATCCAGCAATCGGAATATCGACTTTCGAATCGAAACTTGGGGAAAAAAAATCGAGTGTTATAGCAGAATAAAGTTTTTTCAATTTCATTTTCTCAATCTATGCCAATAACGAATATCAAATTTATAAAATCTTAGCCGTTTCAATATCAAATTTCCCTTTTGTTGTTGTAATTTTGTAGTTTTTCTGTTCTGGAATATGAATACAGAAATACTCATAATTATATTAAGCACGAGTATTTTGTTCCTTAGAATTGGTTTTTTTTTAATCGGTTTTTTTCGCGAAAATAAAAGGACAAAAAATCCAGAGCCACCGGTGGAGCTACCTTTTGTTTCGGTCATCGTCCCAGCGCGCAACGAAGAAGCAAATATTGAGCAATGCATCCGTTCGCTAAAAGAACTCGACTATCCAAGTAACAAATTTGAAATTATCGCTGTCAACGACCGCTCTACAGACAATACAAGGTCCATACTTGAATCTCTTCAAAAAGATACACCGAATTTAAAAATTGTGAATCTCGAAAACGACGAACAAAAAGACGGAATTCCGGGCAAAGCCGGCACTATTCACATTGGTGTTAAAAACTCGAAAGGCAAGATAATTTTCAATACAGATGCCGATTGCACCGTCCCCCAAAAGTGGCTACTATCTCTTGTAGGTATATATAACGAGCCGGGAGTTGGTTTTCTTACTTCCTATACCAGCGTAACGGGAAATAGGCTCTTCGATAAAATTCAATCCATCGAATGGATTTATATGAATACAATGGGTATGGGTGGCGTTGGTATGAATCAACCTATGGGTTGCTATGGGAACAACTTAACCTTTTTAAAGTCTGCTTACGAAAGTATAGGCGGGTACAAAAACATACCATTTTCTGTAACCGAAGACCTTTCCCTTCAACAAGCAATGTTTAAAAACAATTATAAAGTCCGCTACTACATTGGACCAAACGCCCTTGTTAACACGAAGCCTTGCTCAAATTTTAAAGAATATATTTCCCAGCATCATCGCTGGGCACGCGGAGGACTCACTTTAGGTTGGAGAGCAGTTTTTTTTGTCCTTTCCAGTTTCAGCTTATGGGGTGGAATGTTGTATTTTTTAACCAATCTTCTTTTCCCTTTTTTCTTTCTTCTGCTTTTTATTCGCTTTTTCTGTGATTTCTTGTTACTTGCTTATCCACTGAAAATTTTAAAAAAGGAAGAATATTTTCGTTACCTGCCAATCGCAATACCATTTTTCCTTTTTGTCGAGCTGATTATTCCTTTCATCGTCTGGGAAAGCAAAGTTCATTGGAAAGGACAGGTTTTCGAAACTACTTAAGAAATTCTAAGCTTTTAATAATTCTATCGAAAATTTCTCTAAAATAACTAAATTGGTTGGCTGGCGATTGGAAAAAACCATAAAAAAGTGTATCTTCCTTTGTTAGAGCCAACTCGTAAAATTGATAAAGTGGCCCATTTTCACGAAATTGAACCAATGTCTCGAAAATATTGCCAGTATATTCTTGTTTCATAAAAATTTTCTGTTGTAGATATCGATAATGATGATATTCATTTGCATTTTTTTCTAAACTACCTCTCCAAAAATCCATTATTTCGCTTTGGGTCTTTACATTATAGTTTTGTCCCATATTCCTATTGAACGAGAGCTTAACGCCAACCGAGTAAGAATCTGTATCGGATACTATTCGTTCGGGGGAGATAATAACTTCGTCGAAATCTGAATTGTATTTTTGAAAAATATACCAATTTCTTGGAATCATTATTTTAAAAGCATTTAAAGTATCGGTAAACTCTACAAATGATATCTCATCGATTGGAACAAAGAGATTTTCATTTCCCAAAATTCTTGCTAAACGTCGCCTATCAGCATTAGCAAGCTCTTTTTTGCCAATTTTGTCGTACGAAACAGCACGGTTGTTCAAAGCATCAACTTCGTTCGAGTCCAATTCCAAGCATTTAGAGTAATCCCTAATCGCAAGCTCGTACTTTTCAAGCTTGTAATATGCATTACCTCTATTATAGTATAATTTGGGGTTTTTGAACTTTAATTTTTCGCATTTATCGAAATCGTGTATAGCTTTTTCGTAATTTTTTAATTTGTAATAAGCTCTTCCCCTTTCGTAATATGCAAGTGGATTTTTCGGATTTTTTTTAATTGCTTTGTTTAAATCATCAATAGCATCTGAATATTCCCCAGTTTCTATGTTGACGGAGGCACGACCCACAAAAGCTTCGGCAAAATTGGAATCCAATGAAATTGCTCGGGTGAAATCGTCAAAGGCAAGTTTTAAATCTCCCAGATAAAAATATGCTAAGGCTCTATTTTGAAATAAATCTGGTGTTTCATAACCTAACCTAATACAAATATCGAAATCGTTTAGTGCATCTTCGAACCTTTGTGCATACAAATTAGCAAGACCTCTGTAGTAAAGTATTTCGAAAGTTGTATCTCCTTTGGTAAGTGCCTTATCGAAATGTTTGACAGCGTCGATATATTTTTTTCTAAAAAAAGCAGACAAGCCTTTTTCGAAATGATTCTCCTTTGATAAAAGGATAGTAAATTCACCAATCACGAGAAAAAGGATAACAAGAACGCTTACCAAAAATTTCATCCTAAGAATTTCTTTTGGATTATTGTACCGAATTTTTCTTAAATCCTTGCCCTTCGATTAAATTAGTTCATTGAAATTTGAACGAGCTAATCGAATTTTCAAATACTGGTTTGTATAATTGCTCTTCACCAGTAAACCAATTCAATGTTACTCGATAAAGCTTATTATTGTGAATTGCATAATAAACGCGACTTTTAACGTTAGCTATCGGCGAGTATTCAAAGTAATATGCTTTTGCACCACCGATTGTGGTAGGTCTGGGTTCAGCATTTTTATGCTTAGCTTTATTATCTTCGACTATCTTTTCAAGATTTTGTTGCTTGGATGCGTCGAAGATATCTACCCGAATATCGCAATCAAGCCGTCTTTCACCTATATATTGATAAGATTTTAAAGCACCTCCGACTTTTGGATTTCGAACATCGAAGTTATCGGGAATTTTTATAGAAAAACCATCGCCATCGTATTTTATTAAGTTTTGAGATGGCGGTGGAGCTTCTACAATCTTCTTCACGGTATCGGGTGCAACTTCTGGTTGGTATGCCAACTTGACCGAGCTCAAAACACGTTCGAAAAACGGTTTATAAGAACCAAAAGTACCTCCAAATGCTTCGAAAGAAATTACGGTCGCAACTCTTGGGTCTTTTTGGGCATAATAAATTTCGCCTTGGAATTCACCATCATTAAGTTGGAAACGATATTCTTGCTTAAATGCTTCCACCCCATCTATTGTCAATTTGGTTGGCGGGGAATAAGTATCTGGTGTAAACTGTTTTATTGCCATTACTGAATCAAGCGTTTGACCTTCCTTTAGTCTAATAACCAATAGTTCGATTTTAGCTCCAGATTCACCGTCTGAATCAAAAGTGCGAAAGCGTTTAATTACCGTTTTCGTGGTAAAAGCCAGAAAACGGTCGCCGGGATATTTTTGTATTTCCCAATTCGACGGATATTCGATACTAAATCCCATAGCGGGGTCGCTGTAGGTTTCTATTTCCTTGATTTCTGCAATTTTTTTCTTTTCTTCGCAAGCAAACAAAAGAAGAATAAAAACAACTGCCAAATACAAAGTAAGATTCTTTTTCATAAAAAGCTCCTTTATTTTTTTCAAATATTATTACACTAAGAATTACAAAATAATAAAATTAATTATTAAACGCACCTTCTAAAATCCAGCGGCGTATTCCCTTCCTTTGATTCTCGGTAATTTTCCAAACAATTGTGGGTTTATGTGGCAATCTGTATTCGATAATTTGCACAAGAACACTTCCATCGGGTTGCCTTGGTATCACAAGAGCACCTCCATAAGAAAACATCAGAGTATAATAATCGTATATCATTACGTTTGCTTGAGGTGCTATTTCTCCGTGGCAATACGACAATCCACAAGAGTAACGCAATACCGGTAAAACGTGATTTTGAAAACTAACATTAGAATCTGGAATAATTATTTCTTCGGGATTATGAATCGAGGTTTCATTACAACTTGTTAGCAATGCAATTGCTATGAAAACAAGACCACAAGCCTTTTTCATCAGTAGTAAATCGTTAATATGTTTTTTGAAGGATTAAAAGAGCATTCGAATTTTCGTAAAGGTTTTTCTGCAGGTCCTTTTAGAACTTTTCCACCACTAAGTAAATCGAATTCAGACCCGTGACAAGTGCATATAACACGGCAAACTTTTTCTCCATTACTTAAAGTTTCTATTTTTAAGGGAGCGCGAACCTTATTCTTTCCAAAGCATTGGTCGTGAGTACACATCCCTGAAAAACATAGGAAATCATCCTCTTTATTTTCTCGCTTAAAACGAACAATAATAACTGGAATACCATAGTTAACTTCCTCAAATTGCTTTGTCAAGCCAGCGCCAAGAAAATTAAGCACTGGCAAGTTTAAAATATCGCTTCTTTCGTTTGTCAAATCTAATTCTATGCTCTTCCCTGAAATTTTTGGTGGAACTATCCAATCATTTTCACAAGATATCAAAGGTAAAATAACTACACTAACACCGACACCCTTTATTAAATCAGATAGTTCCTTTAAAAACAACCTACGCGTTATTTTAATCTTCACCTTGCAATAATAATTTTTTTGGTAATCTTTGGTTGATTATTCAAGAATAATCTCAAGAAATATATTCCATCTTTTAAGTAGCTGACTGGGAAAGAAAAATATCTACTATCGGTATTTCCTTCGAATAATGTAGAGACTAAGCGGCCCAAAGAGTCATAAAGGCTTATCTTTATATTCGAGACAGTTTCCAATGTCATTTGAAATTCGATAGTAGGTTTTTCTTGAGAGACTATATCGCGTATTAAATTTATGTTCAAATTCTCTTTTGGATTTAGGTCTTCGACATTATGTGGATAAAGTGGAATTTCAAGATAAATTGTGTCAGTTCCATTGTATTCGACCTGTATTCTCTCGAGGTCGCGGGCTGCTGGCCCCCAAACATATTTTCCAGTAACGTCGAACAGAGTCCCGTGGCCAGGACATTCAAATATTTTCAACTCGGGGTCGAAATCTTTTACGATGAAACCTTCGTGGGGACATCGTTCAGAAATTGCAATAAACTCCACATTATATTCTTCCTTTGGTACTCGAACAATAATTACTTTAGGATAAAACATTAGAGTTCCTTGAATTTTAATACGAACAGAGCCCCAAATTTTTTGCAAATCGGGATAGTCTATTAAACTTATTCCATATATTCCCAACAAAGAGTCACCCTTTTGTTTAAGGTCTGGTGTAATTTTCCCAAGAATTTTATGAGGAAAAAATGGTGTCGTTACAATAGCGGTAAAGAGGAGCTTTAATATATCTCTCCTATCTATCATCTGCTTAATTTGGCAACATCTCTACTAAAAAAACGAAGAGGAATAATTAATATTTCAATAGCCAAAACTTTTAAAGCGTGGAGAGTTGATAAATTCCATATCTGTTAATGCTTTAAGAAATTCGACAAGAGCTTCCTTTTCTTCGTATGTCAAGTTTAAAGGTTTAATTATTGTATCCTTATTGAAAAAAGGAAAACCTCCACGGCTATAATTTTCAATTACATCCCAAAGGGTTCTCATTGTTCCATCGTGAATGTATGGAGCCGTCAAAGCCACATTTCTTAACGAAGGAGTCTTGAGTTTACTTCGGTCTTCCAATTTTCCAGTAACGTAGTACCTTCCAAAGTCAAAATAGTGTGGTGTTGTACCGGTATTGTGGAATTTTTCATTAGTAAATAAAAAGCCGCTGTGACAAAACGAACATTTTGTTCTTTCGCTAAAAAATAGACTCATCCCCAACTTTTGCTTAGTTGTTAAAGCATTCGAGTCGCCGCGTAGATATTTATCGTATTGAGAATTTCCAGAGACGAGTGTTCGAACAAATGTTGCAATCGCTTTGGCAGCTAGGTATGGATAAGGTTTGACTCCTTTTCCAAATGCTTCCTCGAACATCTTCGGGTAAAATGGATGACTGCTCAGTCTTTGAAATATTACATTTGTATCGTTATCGAAAAAAAGTGGGCTGAAAAAATCATTATATATAGCATGCTCTAATGTAATATCTTCCCCACTCCATCCTAATGTCCTTCGATAAGCAACATTAACTAAAGAGAGAGTATTTCTAAATAATGGAAATTTATTGATAGTTAATGGATTTGGAACATTTCCAGCAAAGGCATATTTTGGATTATGACAACTTGCACAGCTGAATGATGAATCTCGCGAAAGTATTTTTTCGAAGAACAGATATCGTCCGAGCTTTTCCTTCGAACTCGAGAAAGGGTTATCAACTGGAAAAGGAATTGGAGGGAAACCTGGCGGAGGAGATGAATAATTGAACTCGTAATCCTTTGGCTCTTTTATTGAATTTTCGCAACAAATGAAAAGAAAGAGAATCAAAAAAAACAAAAGTATTTTTAATATAACTGTTTTATTCATAACATTAATCTTCAAAAATTACACTAACAAATTTAAAAAAACTATCAACTTGAACCAATATTAATTAGAAATCGAAGGTTTCTAATATTGTCGCCCATTTAAAATTTCCAAAGAAATTTAGTTAATTGCTTTATTTAATTTGAAATTAGGTGATTTCATTTACCACTTTGGTTCAGAAAAGTCTGGATTTCTTAAGAAATTCCAATCTGTTAAAGACTTTAGAAAATTTATTAAGTCTTGCTTTTCTTGTTCGTTTAAATTCAATGGTTTAACAATACTATCTTTATTTATGGAAGGGAAGCCGCCACGATTGTAACTTTCCAAAACTTCTTCTAATGTTTTAAACATTCCGTGATGCATATAAGGAGCGGAAACTTCAACATTTCTTAAGGAAGGCGTCATAAATTTATATCTATCTTCGTAACGACCAGTAACGTAAAATCTGCCTAAATCGAAGTAATGTAAAGTGTTTCCAGTATTATGAAATTTAAAGTCAGAGAACAGAAATCCTGAATGACACACCGAGCAATTAGTTCGTTCACTAAAAAAGAGAACCATACCCCTTTTTTGAGATGCTGTCAAAGCATTGGAATCGCCGCGAATATATCTGTCGTAAGCTGAATTTCCACTTACTAAACATCGCACGAATGTTGCTATTGCTTGTGCAGCTAACCAAGCCGAAGGTTTGGCATTTTCTCCAAAAGTCTCTCGAAATAATTTGGGATATATTGGATGGTTTGTAAGTCTTGAATTAATCACATTGGTGTCGTTCCCAAATATATATGGTAAGAACATACTTCTATAGGCTACACGCTCAATCTGTGCTCCTTCTAAGCGACCATCCCAAAAAAGTCGCGGATAGTAAGCAACATTAGTCAAGGTCATAGTTGTGCGAAATTCAGCAATCCTGTTATATCCAAGAGTATTTGGAATATTGTTGTCGAAGTTGTATTCTTGCTTTAAACAATGTGAACAAGATTTGAAAGAACTATCGCGAACCAAAAGTTTCTCGTAAAACAATCGGCGCCCAAGTTCAAATTTTGCCCTTGAATAAGGATTTTCTTTTGGGAAAGGTATAGGTGGGAAACCCTTTGGTGGTACGGAGAAATCTTTCTCTTCTGAAAGATTGGAAGTGGCCGCCGGCTTTTCGCAACTGTAAAAAAGAACAAGGGAAAACACAAAAAGAATCTCGAAAAGCAGGATTGAAAAACTATAACCACTTCTAATCATTTTCCTACGCATTGGACGGACTCAAAATTAATAACTTAAATGAGAAATCCAAATTCTGAAAACAAAAAAGGCTGTCGTTTCGACAGCCTTTTAAAAAAATTCCAACACATACTTTCAGTTTTTATCAATTTGTTTACCTTTATATTTTTTCAACTGACGAATCATCTTATCGGTGGCAACTCGTAATGCTTTCATCAAATCCTCTGAACTTTCGCAAACAACAAGTGTATTCCCTTGAACGTTTAAAGTGAATTGGACCTTTTGTTCGCTATCGGAAGTGAATTCTACACTTGCACTTGTTATTTGACCCGAAAACTTCTCCATTTTTTTGATAGCGTCAATCGCAGCTTCTTGTAATTCTGGTTTTGCTTTGAGGTGCCTAAATGTTACTTTTGTATGCATAATATCACCTTGTTAATTAAACAAAATTGATTAATTAAATCACCAAAAGAGAACGAGTATCAAAACGAACACCAACAACAAAGGTTATTGAAAATGGTAGGACCATTACAAATCCATCAATTTTTTCTCTATCGGTAATAGATGTGAAAAGTTTCATTCTTCGATAAGCAAGGTTGACTTTTGCTTCGAAAAAAAAATAATCGAGAACTTGGTCCGCCGTAATTATGTCAAACGGATAGACCACCTTAAAGCCAACGCCGAGGAAAGGTGAAACTTGACGAATATTAACGGTTTTTGTTCCTTGCAAGGGGTCAGAATCGAATTCAGAGTCAACTGTTTCGACCCATTTTACTTTATCGAACGATGCACCAAGTTGGAAATGGAATACACTGTAAAAATCCGCTGGATAAGGTGCGAAATGGAACGAAAAAGCTACTGGGAAAAATACAAACTCAAAATTTTCACTATAAGACCTAAAGATTGACTGATATGAGAAATTATCTACGCGACCAAAAGATGAAAAAAAACCTAAATACATCCGCTCGAATCCCAAAGTTATATTAAAATTCCAAGGAAGCTTGAAATCGACTTTAATTGAAGGAAAATTCTTGAAGTTAAACTCGTATGCCCCCGATTTTGAAAATTTGTTGTAGGTATCGAAAAAATCCTTTGATATCTGATTAATAGGAAAATTATAACAAATTTCAATTCCTTCGACTTTGAAAATATTATACTTTTCCTTTGCATTCAAAAATGCAAGTAATGAAGTTAAGGTTATGATAAAATAAGAGACTAATTTTGAAACCATCGAAGGATAGTTGCAATTGTTTTCTTTAAATCCTTTCGAGGCACTACAGAATCGACAAAACCTTTTTCGAGAAGAAATTCAGCCCTCTGAAAATTCGGTGGCAATTTTCTTTTAATGGTTTGCTCGATAACTCTTGGTCCAGCAAAACCAATTAATGCACCGGGTTCGGCGAGAATGACATCGCCGAGCATACCATAAGACGCAGTAACTCCTCCTGTTGTTGGGTCTGTCAAAACACTAATGTATGGCAACCTTGCTTCGGCTAATTCAGTCAACACAGCAGATGTTTTTGCCATTTGCATAAGTGAAAGAGCAGCCTCTTGCATTCTTGCCCCTCCCGAAGCACATACAATTATTAGGGGCAAAGATTTTTCGATACAAAGGCGAGTTAGCCGAAAGAATTTTTCACCTACAGTAGAGCCCATACTTCCACCAATAAAGTTGAAGCTCATAAAACCAATCCCAACAGGAATTTTATCAATAGAACCCATACCAGTAACTAAGGCTTCGTTTAAATTTGTGCTTGCAATTGCTTGAGCAATTCTCTCAGTGTATGCTTTAGAATCGTAGAAATTTAACGGGTCGGCAGAAGTTAAATTACTATTTATTTCAACAAAGGAACCTTCGTCGAGCAAAATACCAATGTATTCCTTGACCCCAATTCGATAATGATGTCCACATTTAATGCAAGTGAAAAAATTTTCTTCTAATTGTTTCTTGAAGATAATTTCGTTGCAAGATGGACATTTTGTCCAAAGTCCATCTGGCATCTCTTTGGATTTTTCACTTTCGATGTTCTCTTTCGAACGTAAAAACCAAACCATTAAAAAACCCGAATTAACCTAACTCAAAAATAAAATAAAAATGGTAATCTACAAAAAAAGCACTTAAAATTCCAATTTTTAACTTTTCTTTAAATTTATATTAATCGAAATATTTAAAAGTACTCCAATAATAAGCCCATAAGTAAGCATCGCACTCCCACCATAACTAATAAAAGGCATTGGGACACCCGTCGTTGGCAATAAGCCAAGATTCACTAATGCATTAATGAAAAAGTAAATTGACAAGGTTAAAAGGAAACCGCTTGAAATAAAAAATGAAAAAAAGTCTGGTGCATTCTTGCAAATTAGGTAAACTCGGAATAAAACAAATACAAAAAGCAAGGTAAAAATAGACAAACCAATAAAACCATATTCTTCGCCAATAATTGCAAATATAAAATCGCTGTATGCTTCGGGAAGGAAAAGTAAACTTTGTCGGCTACCTCCCGGACCCAATCCAAAAAGTCCACCATTACCTAACGCAACAAGAGATTGGATAGATTGATAATTTGTATTTGTGATTTCGTTCAAGGTAGACTCATTGAAAAAAGCAAGAAGTCTGTTTAACCTATATTCTGCAGAAACAGCGTAAACGATACTGATTAGAGCAGTTAAAAGTGAAAAAGTGGCTAAATATTTGAATTTAATATTTGCGATAACCAATAAACCTATAACAATCAAGAAAATAATAAATGAAGATGAAAAATTAGGCTGAACCGCAATTAGTAAGATTATCAAAAAAAGATTGAAAAAAATTGGAAAAGGAACAAACCAAAAATCGTCTTTAATTTCTTTCCGCTCGTCAAGAATTTTTGCAATGTATAAGACTATGGCAAATTTAGCTAATTCCGAAGGTTGAAAATTAAACCAACCAAAATCCAACCAGCGGGCCGCACCTTTTGTATCGACCCCGAAAAATAGCACAAGGATTAAAAAGAAAATAGAAATTGTAAGTATTATATTTGCGAATTTTTTCCAAAATTGATAATTAATAAAAGTTACGACAACAACAGTTATAAAGGTTACAATTAAATTACGAATGTGATTTTTAAGAAATAAATCGTACGCCCCAAACTTGAACTCAGCAAGCGAAGCACTCGCACTATAAACAGCAGCAACACTGAAAAGCAAAAGTACGACGACCGCTAAAAGTAAACTCCAATCTAACTTCGTAACCATTATAAAAATTTTTGCTAACTTAATCAAAGTTTAAATACAAATTTATTTAAAGAAGGTTTATGATGACACAAGAAAAAATTTCTGAGCACGATAAGTCAAATATGTTCGGAGTACTTCGGGACTTCCCTAAACAAGTCGAAACGGCAATTGAAATTGGGTTGAAAGCACCCTGCTTCAATAATAACAATACACGATTTGTTATTTTGGGTATCGGGGGCTCCGCCATTGCTGGCGACATTGTAAAAGCGTTGCTAATGAATTACAACCTTATGGATTTGGAAATAATTGTAAACCGAAATTTTTATCCTCTCGTTCCAATATGCGACGCTACAAATTTGATTGTAAGTACTTACTCGGGGAATACAGAAGAAACAATTTCTTCTTACCATTTAGCAAAAAGAAATACCAAAAATATTATTGGTATTACAAGTGGTGGGCAAATAAAACAAGAACTACAAGGTGATGGTTTTCCAATAATCTCTATTCCTTCGGGGTACCAACCACGCTGTGCATTAGCCTTTTCTTTTTTTTCTATTTTATTATTGATTCTTAGGTCTATAAGAAAACACGAAATTTTGATTTCCGAATTTGATAAACTAAAAAGTAATATCAAAGATTTAGCAACCGAATTCTCTTCCATTACCGAAGGTAATCGTGCCCTAAATTTCGCTGAAAAATTCTTTAATAAAATACTTGTAACTTTTGCTTGCGAAGAAACATTGTATCCAATTGCAATGCGGTTCAAGGCGCAAGTCCAAGAAAATGCAAAAAACCTTGCATTTGCAAGTCCAATTCCAGAAATGTCTCACAACGAAATTAACTCTTTTGAATTCCCATCAGATTTGCTAAATTTTTTGCAAATCATAATACTTGCCGATGATAATGATTTCGAAGGCAACAAGCGGAAAATCATTGCCTTAGAAAAAATCCTTACAAAAAACACAAATGTAGTTTTGTTGCGAAGCGAAAAGTCTTCCTTTTTAATCCGAATGTTCGAGCTCCTTTATTTACTGGATTGGATAAGTTTTTATCTTGCCATATTGAATGAAACCGACCCTACCCCAATCCCAGCAACTCAATTCTTAAAAAAATTAACATAAAAATAATAATTCAAACCACTTGTTACGAATAATTTGATTATTTTAAAAAAATTTAATAATTTTGTATCTGTATTTTTAACAAATTAGCCAAAAAATGCCAAGAACAAAAAAGGTTCGACGCGCCAAATATGTTGTAATTTATTCTCCTTTCGTAATGAAAGAAACTAAACACGAACTTGTAGGCGAGCCAGTCGAAACACCAAATGGACGAATGCAATGGGCTCGTTGTACTCGGAGCCGTCAAATGCAATTGCTAAATCTCGATATTATTGAATCAGAATTAGATAAATCCCGTGCCGTGTTGAACATTTCGATCGAAGATGCAAAAAAATACGATATTCACGAAGATTATCAGATTGGCGATATCATTTATCACCCAATATGGGAAGATGTTGGTATCGTGCGCGACAAAGTTACAATAAGCAATGGGATGAACGCAATTGTAGTTCAGTTTCAAAAAAACAACGAAAAGAGATTGATTGAAAGCTTAAAAAAATAATTATGTATAAAAATTAAGAGGTTGTTTTGGTTGGTGTAACTATTCAGCAAAACGAGAATATCGACAGAGCTTTACGCCGTTTCAAAAAGAAATACGAAAAAAGTGGCATTTTACGAGAATACAAGAAAAGAACAGCATACGTAAAACCATCCGTCGAAAAGAGAATGGCAAGATTAAAAGCTCTTCGTCGAATACGACGAACATCCCTTGAAGAACAATAAACTTTAACTATCGAATAAATTTGTTGGAACTAAGCATTTAGCATAAGATTTTATCGTTTTATTATTATTTATTTTCCTTTCATCTTTTAATAAATACTTTTTCCTTTTAAGAGCAATTTTGCAAAAGCACTACTTTGTAAAGTTGTGAAAGAAACAAAATAAATTCGAACGACAATAGAATTGAAACTCTTAGCTTTAAAAATGACAAAGGAACTTAAAAAAGTAGACTAAATACTTCACGAAGTCCAACGGAAAGTACTTATAGATTTTATTGAGAAAATTGAAAAAAAAAGGATTTGTGAGAAGAAAAAATTTAAAATTCTTATGAATAATTAAATATAAATTCTAAATAAACTTTTATAACAAATTTCCCAAATTTTCACCAAACATCTGTATTTTTCAAGTATTCATCGATAGCTTTTGCAGCTTTTCTTCCAGCACCCATAGCGAGAATAACCGTAGCACCACCAGTTACAATATCGCCACCAGCAAATACTCCTTTTTTACTTGTCTTCATAGTTTCAGGGTCAACAATGATATTTCCCCACTTATTCACTTTCAAATCCGGAGTGGTTTTGCTAATAATTGGATTAGAACCATTTCCGATTGCAATCACAGCAGCGTCGATAGGTATAACATCGACCGCCCCTTCAATGGGAATCGGTTTTCTTCTACCAGAGGCATCAGGTTCGCCTAGTTCCATTTTCTGAACTTTTACAGCACGAACCCAACCATCGTCGTCACCGAAAAATTCAAGTGGAGCACAAAGAAAAATGAATTCGACTCCTTCTTCCTTTGCGTGCTTGATTTCTTCGATTCGAGCTGGCATTTCTGCTTCGGTTCTCCGATAAATAATCATTCCTCGCTTTGCACCCAAACGAATAGCAGTTCTAACAGCATCCATTGCAGTATTGCCACCGCCAAACACAGCAACATCCTTGCCTCGCAAATCCATTATTGGGGTATCGGCTTCCGGAAATTTATATGCTTTCATCAAATTTACCCTTGTGAGAAATTCATTTGCAGAATATACACCCATCAAATTTTCCCCAGGAATATTCAAAAAGTATGGCAATCCAGCACCGACTCCAATAAAAACTGCATCGTATCTTTGCATAAGCTCGTCTACCGTTTCGGTTAGTCCTATGACATAATTGGTACGAAATTCAACACCAAGCATTCTCAAATAATCCACTTCGGAGCGAACAATTTCTTTTGGCAAACGAAATTCTGGAATTCCATATATTAAAACGCCACCAATTTCGTGTAAAGCCTCGAAGACAGTTACATCGTGCCCCATAACAATAAGGTCTTTTGCACAGCTCAACCCAGCTGGACCACCTCCAACAATGGCTACCTTTTTGCCCGTTTTAGGCTTCATTTCTGGAACTCTATAACCTATGGTTTCTCTTTCCCAATCAGCGACGAAACGCTCCAGATGTCCAATAGCAACAGGTTCTCCTTTCTTTGCAAGGACACAAACTTTCTCGCATTGGTCTTCTTGCGGGCAAACCCGACCGCAAATTGCAGGTAATGCATTATCTTCTTTCAACAAATCCGCAGCTTCTTTAAATTTCCCCTCTGCTATTAATTTTATGAAATCGGGAATTTTAACTGCAACTGGACATCCATCAATACAAACTGGTTTCTTACAGCGGATGCAACGCTCGGCTTCTTCCTGAGCCAATTGTATAGTATATCCATAATTTACCTCATTAAAATTTTTAATCCGTACTTCCGGCTCTTGTTCGGGCATATGATGCCGAGGTATCTTCATCCTATCTTTATTTGTCAACTCAGGCATCTTGTTTCTCCAATTTTTTTGAAATTAGCTCAATTTTACAGATAAACTCGTCTAATGCTTGTCGCTCGTGAGGAAGATACATTCTATTCCGTTTGGTCAAATTCTCGAAATCAACCTTATGTGCGTCGAATTCAGGTCCATCGACACAAGCAAAAAATGTTTTTCCATCGACTGTTACCCTACAACCTCCACACATACCAGTTGCATCAACCATAATTGGATTTAAACTGACGACAGTTTTTATACCATACGGTCTTGTAACATCAGCAACAGCCTTCATCATAGGAATTGGTCCAATAGCTAGCACAAAATCAACTTTACGGCCTTGGTCGAGAAGTTCTTGCAATTTGTGAGTAACAAAACCGTGATAACCGTAAGAGCCATCGTCGGTTGTCGGGTAAAGCTCGTCGCAGAATTGTTTCATTTCCTCTTCGAGAATAACAAACTCCTTTGTTCTCCCACCAATAATTCCAATCACATAATTCCCAGCCTCTTTGAGTGCCTTTGCAGTAGGATATGCAATAGCAGTTCCAACACCCCCACCAATACTTACAGCAACCCCATAATTTTCAATTTCAGAAGGTTTCCCAAGCGGACCAACAATATCTTGAATGTAGTCCCCTGCTTCGAGCATATTCAAATGTTTAGTCGTTTTTCCAACACCTTGAACTATGATTGTAACACTTCCTTCTTTTGCATTAGAATCGGCAATAGTCAAAGGAATCCTCTCCCCAAGTTCATCTACACGAACAACAACAAATTGGCCGGGTTTCCGCTTCTCCGCTATTTTAGGAGCTTCGATGCGAAAAAGTTTAATATCTGGTGCAATAAATCGAGCTTCTATTATTTTGTTCATAGTATTATTTTATTTGAAACTACAAATTTACAAATTTCGTTTATTTCAAATTTAAATTTCTACAACCGAAAATTCTTGTTATTCATTCTGTAAATAAAGTGTTTTATTCTGCAACTAAACCTCAATAACACAATCAAATAAGTTCTCATTTGTAAGATTAAGATAAAGTTGCCATCACTATCGTTGCGAAGTTACTTTAGAAAAAAGTCAAAAAAATAACCCACACATCACGAGCAACTTAGACAAAATTCCAACAGGCTTAAATTGAAAAAATTGAATTTTGAAATCGAAACAAATATTAGAGAAAATTACAGATTCCTTGTGGTCCCGAGAGGACTCGAACCTCCGACACGCAGTTTAGGAAACTGCTGTTCTATCCAGCTGAACTACGGGACCAAAAAAACAAATTTACGAAAAAGAATGGAAATGAATAATTTTTCGGATATAACCCTTTTTGTTACAATCTTTTGCATATAAGGGAAAAGTTCAAATTCTTTTTCAACTTTTAAATTCCTTCATTGCAAAACAAAAAATCGAGGCTTTCGTTTTGGGAGTTTTTTTAATTTTTCCTTAATTTTGTATTTCTTTACCTTAAAATTTGTATTATGTTACGCATTTTAGTCAAAGGAATCAAAGACGGAGTTTACGATATAAATTTAAGTAGCCCAGTCGAAGAGCTAAACGGGTTTTTCCCCGAATTTTTTGGTGAAGTGCGTTTCCAAGGAAAACTTAGAATCTTAGGAAAACGTTATACTGTTATTGGAACAGCTGAATGCCAAGCTCACCTTCTTTGCGATTTAACTTTAGAGGAGTATACCGAAACAATAAGCGTCGAAATTTCAAGTTCCTTTTACGCTAATAATGAATTATATTATAAAATGAAAGGTATTAGCGAGGAACTTAGAGAAACAGATGAACACATCATCCACGAAGACGATAAATTCATTGATATAACAGAAGATGTTCGTCAAGAACTCGCAATAAATTTACCTATGAAAAGAATAGCCCCTAAGTATAGGGATAAAACTTTCGAAGACATATATCCTCAATATTCTGCAAACTTTTCGGAAAAAACTACCGAACAAAACAGCGAAGATGATGTCGATGAACGATGGAACGAACTAAAAAAATTGAAATTTAAAAGTAATTAAGGAGTAAAAAAATGCCTAATCCAAAAAGAAGAATGTCTAAGTCTCGTCGTGATAATCGGAGGGCACACTACAAGCCACAAAACATAACAATTTCAACTTGCCCGCAATGTGGTGCTACAAAGTTGCCTCATAGAGCCTGCCCCGAATGCGGATATTACAACGGGCGAAAGGTTATTTCCAAAATTTAGAAAATTAAAATCAAAGCATTATGGAATTGTTGAAAAAGAAATTCTATCGGATTTGCATCGACGCTATGGGCGGCGATTTTGCACCATTGAACGAAGTTCAAGGGGCAATCCTCGCTTATGAAAAAAAGGAGCGCTTCTTAGACTTTGAAATTGTCTTCGTTGGCGATGAAAAGCGAATTCAAGAAGCTATAAAGAATTATATGCGTAAAGATTTTAATTATTCAATTGTGCATGCCGAAGATGTTGTAACTATGGATGACGAACCTACCGCTATCTTGAAAAGGAAAAAAAATTCTTCATTATACAAGGGAATAAAGTTACTTGCGGAAAATTATGTCGACGCATTCGTTTCTGCTGGTAACACTGGGGCTGTGCTTTCGACAGCAACTGTTCTACTTGGAAGAATCGAAGGAGTGAGCCGTCCAACCATTGGTTCTTTCTTTCCAACTGTTAGTAAATTTCCTTCCCTCGTGCTCGATGTAGGTGCAAATATCGAAGTTAAACCCCAATATCTATATGAATTTGCTGTTATGGGGTCAATCTATTATAGGAGTATGTTTGGTATTGAAAACCCAAAGATTGGCTTGTTGAATATCGGGGAAGAAGAAACGAAAGGGTCGGAAATTATGCTTAAAACACATAAAATTTTAAAAGACTCCTCTTTAAACTTCATTGGCAACGTTGAAGGTCGCGATGTCTTATTGGGAACAGCCAATATAATAATTTGCGACGGCTTTGTGGGAAATATAATATTGAAGTTTGCCGAAAGTGTCCTCGGTCTTTTAAAAACTAGGGTGCGAAATTATGCAAAAAAAAGTTTATTGAATGCCTTGAAAGTTTTATTAATCAAACCAGCATTAAAAAACATCTTAAAGGATATGGATTATCAACACTATGGTGGTGTTCCTCTTTTAGGTGTAAATGGTGTTGTAATAATTGGCCACGGAAAGTCTTCCCCCCTTGCAATACAGAATATGATTTTGACTGCTTGCGAGCAATTGAAAAAAGGAATAAATAAAAACATTGAACGAGCATTGAATCCGAATTATGTTGAAAAGAAATAGTAGGACTTTATGCCAGCTACAATAACTTCAATCGCCCATTATTTTCCTCCTGATGTTTATCCAAATTCATACTTTGAACAGTATTTGGAAACCTCGAACGAATGGATAGTCGAAAGAACTGGAATTTTGGAACGCCGTTTTGCAAACAATGGGGCAACATCCGATTTGATTGTCCCAGCTGCAAAAGCCTGTATTGAACAAAGAGGATTGAAACCTTCCGATATTGACTGTATAATCGTTGCAACGGTGACTCCCGACCACATGTTCCCAGCAACCGCAGCTATTGTTCAACACAAGTTGGGAATTCCAAGGGCTTGGGGATTCGACCTATCGGCTGCTTGTTCTGGTTTTCTTTTTGCTTTAGTTACCGCTGCAAACATTGTGGAAGCTGGAACCGCTCGGAATGTCCTTCTTTGTGGTGCCGACAAGATGAGCGCAATAGTTGATTTCCAAGATAGAGCACAAGCTGTGCTTTTTGGCGACGGCGCCGGTGTTGCATTAATTGAAATGTCCGACGACGAAGAACTTGGCATACTCGACCAAGTTCTCTACATAGACGGAGAAGGTGGCAAATATCTCTATCAAGCTGCTGGAGGTAGTGCCAAACCAGCTTCGTTAGAAACAGTCCAAAATCGTGAACATTACATCCATCAAGAAGGACAAGCTGTTTTCAAAGCTGCAGTAAAAGGTATGGCCGACGTTTCTTTGGAAATTTTGCAAAGAAACAACCTAACAAAAGATGACATTGCATATCTTGTACCCCACCAAGCTAATATGAGAATAATTTCCGCAACAGCTGAAAGAATGGGATTGCCACTCGAGAAAGTTATGGTCAATATAGATAAGTTTGCTAATACTACTGCGGCAACAATTCCGACTTGTCTTTCTCAATGGTGGGAAGAAGGCAAACTTAAAAGAGGCGACAAATTAATTCTGGCAAGTTTTGGTGCTGGCTTTACTTGGGGTGCTGTTTATATGCGTTGGAGTATGGGAAAATGAAAACTGCTCTTGTCGCTCCAGGCCAAGGTTCTCAATACGTTGGTATGATTAAAGACTTGTATGAAAACTTCGAAATTGCTAAGTCGTTAGTTCACCTTGCCGATGAAATTTTAGGTTACAAACTTAGTGAAATCTGTTTCAATGGTCCTCTCGAAGAGCTCACTAAAACTAAACATACTCAACCTGCTCTTTTCCTTCATTCTGTAGCTGTTTACGAAATTGTCAAAAGCAACTTACATTTCGATTGTGTTGCTGGGCATTCTGTTGGTGAATATGCAGCTCTTTATTTTGCTGGCGTTCTATCTTTCGAAGATGCTTTGCGTCTTGTAGCACTGCGGGGCGAACTTATGTTCAAAGCTGGGGAATATGCTCCCGGAACAATGTTTGCAATCATAGGTGCAAGCGACTCCGATGTAGAAAAGCTTTGTAAGGAACTTACCGACGAAGGAAATGGAAATGTAATAACGCCAGCTAACTACAATTGTCCCGGACAGCTTGTTGTCTCTGGCTCAGCAGATTACCTACGAAGCAAAGCCTCGAGTTTTAAAGGAATAGGAGCAAAAATTGTTAAAGAGTTAACGGTAAGTGGAGCATTCCATTCTCCTTTGATGGAACCAGCAAAAGAAGAACTTGCAAAAGCTATTGAAGCCACAAATTTTAATGATGCAAATGCATCCGTTTATGTTAACTTTTCTGCTGAACCTTTAACTAATCGAATAGACCTAAAAGATGCTCTTATTAAACAACTCACCTCTCCTGTTAAATGGCAGCAAAGTGTTCAAGCTATGTATGAAAATGGAGTTAGAAAATTTATTGAGTGCGGAGCGGGTAATGTTTTGCAAGGCTTAATAAAAAGAACGGTCCAAGATTGCGAGATTGTAGGTTTAGATAATTACAAAGACATAATGGCTTTCTCGAAACTCAATTATATTTGAAATTTGTATTTTTGTAGTTTTAATTAAATGCATTTTGAATGTGTTATAATTTCAAAGATAAGACAATAATCGTTACTGGTGGTTCAAGAGGTATCGGAAAGGCAATAGCAAAGAACTTTGCTAAGTCTGGTGGAACTGTTTTCGTTTGGGATTATATCTTACCAGATGAAAACGATTTTTTCGAGACTGATTCCAATCTAAAAGAAAATGTCTTTTTTCAGCAAGTCGATGTTAGTAATATCGACTCTGTAAATTCTGCATACGAAGAGACAATTCGAAAGGGAGGTAAAATCGATATACTTGTAAACAACGCTGGTATTACCCGAGATAATTTACTTATAAGAATGAGCGAAGAGGAGTGGGATTCTGTACTTTCAACAAACCTAAAAGGAACATACTTATGCACTAAAGCAGTGATTTCTGCAATGATAAAACAAAGGTGGGGACGAATAATAAATATTAGTTCAATTGTCGGTGAAATTGGAAACGCTGGTCAAGCGAACTATTCTGCATCGAAAGCTGGAATAATTGGCTTTACCAAATCTTTGGCAAAAGAAGTTGCTTCGAGAAATATTCTTGTAAATGCGGTTGCACCAGGTTACATTCGAACTCCTATGACAGATAAATTAACTGAAGAACAAAAGGAAAATTTCCTAAAAAATATACCTTTACGAAAAATTGGCGAACCAGACGATGTTGCAAAAGTTGTGCTATTTCTTGCATCCGAAGAATCAAGCTACATAACTGGGCAAGTTATTAATGTCGATGGTGGTTTAGTAATGTAAATCTTATGTTTAACAAATTATTTGAGGTACAAAATGGCAGATATTAAAGAAAAGATTACTGAAATTGTTGTTCGCAAGCTTGGAGTCGAAGAATCTCAAGTTACTGAATCAGCAAATTTCATTAAAGACCTTGGGGCTGATTCTCTTGACACTGTCGAACTCATTATGGAATTTGAAAAAGAATTTGGAATAACAATTGAAGATACGGAAGCCGAAAAAATCCAAACGGTCGGTGATGCAATCAACTTCCTAAAAGAAAAAGTTGGAAGTGAGTAGTAAAACAAATTTCGTGGTTTTATGCCTAAGTACAATTATCCTAAAGTTGTTGTTACTGGAATGGGAGTAATATCTCCCATTGGTAATAATTTGGAAGAATTTCGTGCTTCACTTTTAGAAGGTCGAAGTGGTGCAGACTTTATAACTCGTTTCGATACAACTTATTTCGAAACAAAATTCGCGTGCGAAGTAAAAAACTTCGACCCACTACTTTATCTTTCTCGAAAAGAAGTTCAACGAATGGATTTGTTCACCCAATATGCAATCGCAGCGACATCACAAGCGTTGGAAGATTCTGGTCTCAACTTAAATAGTGTCGATAAAGAAAGAATTGGAGTCATAATTGGCTCTGGTATTGGCGGAATGTGGACTTATCATTATCAGCAAGAAATCGTTTACCAAAATAATGGACGGCCCGACCGCATTTCTCCTTTTTTTATTCCTATGATGATATCGGATATTGCTGCTGGACAAATTGCCATTAGATGGGGATTCAAAGGACCCAATTACGCAACTACTTCTGCTTGTGCTACCTCTTCGCATTCATTAGCCGATGCTTTGATGTTGATTCAACGTGGGGATGCCGATGTAATGGTGGCTGGTGGAACAGAAGCTTCCATCTGCCCAATGGGAGTTGGTGGTTTCAATGCAATGAAAGCATTATCGACAAGAAATGATGACCCAAAGACAGCATCCCGACCTTTCGATAAAGACCGAGATGGATTTGTGATGGGCGAAGGTGCAGCTGTTCTTATCCTTGAAACGTTAGAACATGCATTAAATCGGGGAGCCAAAATCTACGCTGAATTCGCAGGCTTTGGTATGTCCGACGATGCTTTCCACATCACCCAACCTGCTCCGCAAGGGGAAGGAGCACAAAGGTCGATGAAACTTGCTTTGGCTGATGCTGGGTTGCAACCCGAAGATGTTGACTATATTAATGCTCACGGCACATCAACACCTTACAACGACAAAAACGAAACCGAGGCTATAAAAGCTGTGTTTGGGGAATGGGCTTATAACCTAAACATTAGTTCAACAAAATCAATGCACGGACACTTGCTTGGAGCCGCTGGTGCTATCGAAACTATTGCTACCCTGCTCGCTATTAAAGAAGGATTTATTCCACCCACAATAAACTACTTTACACCAGACCCCGATTGCGACCTTAACTACACTGTGAACAAACCAGTACAACGCAAGGTTCGTGCTGCGCTGAACAATGCTTTCGGTTTCGGTGGGCACAACATTACTTTGGCTTTTAAAGAATTACAATATTAAACTCATTTCTTTGAACGCATTGAAAAAAATTATAAATTGTTTGTTCGAAAAAGTATTTAACTTTCATTCGATAACAGAAACCACTTCGGTTAAAAGTGAGTCGAACAATCTTGATTTTTTCCCATTCGAAAAGCAAAAAGATTTAGAAAATATTTTAGGAATTGAAATTCACAATGCTGAACTTTTTCACCAAGCCTTAATACATCGCTCATATCTTCACTTATTGCCTAAAGACCAATTTCAATCCAACGAAAGACTTGAATTTCTTGGCGACTCGGTACTAAATTTAATTATTTCCGAGTTCCTTTTCTCACAATATCCTAATAAACCAGAAGGTGAATTGACCAAGATGCGTTCTTGGCTTGTAAACAAACAATCGCTTGCTTTTGCAGCAAAAAAGTTAGAACTCGAAAAGTTTGTGCAAATGAGCTTTGGAACATTGCGAGCGTTAGAACGTTCTGCTGGAACGATTTTATCAAACGCCCTCGAAGCTTTAATCGGAGCAATTTACCTCGACAGTGGAATTGAGACTGCAAGAAAATTCATTATTGCCAAATTAATACCAATTCTTGAATCCGAAGATATTTTCCAAGACAAAAACTATAAAAGTATTTTGATGGAAAAGGTTCAAGCTGTTGGAAAAGCCCCACCCGTTTACAAGGTTTTGGAAGAATCAGGTCCACCCCACGAAAGGATTTTTTACGTTGGTGTTTACATAGATAACTTGTTAATTGCAACAAGCAGTGGTTTCAGCAAAAAGCAAGCAGAACAAAACGCAGCAAAAAAGGCAATTGAAAAACTTTTAGTAAAAAATAAGGAGTAGTTACGTGGAAAAGTTGATTTTCGAAAAAAGCGTTAAAGGTAGAAAAGCCTATACTCTACCAAAATGTAATTTGGATGAATTTAGCTACGAAAAACTTCTTCCCGAGAAGTTTAAAAGAAAGGTAGAGCTAAACTTACCTGAATTGAGCGAGAACGAGGTTGCTCGTCATTTTCATCATCTTTCTAAAATGAATTACTGCATCGAAGACAACGTTTATCCACTTGGCTCTTGCACGATGAAATATAATCCAAAAGTAAACGACAAAGTCGCATCTTTCGATGGCTTTGCAAATTTGCATCCTCATTTGAATGAAGATTCGATACAAGGTGCTTTACAGCTAATGTACGAACTTGGAGAAGCCCTTAAAAAAATTACTGGTTTTCACGGTGTTACTCTTCAACCTGCGTCTGGAGCCCAAGGAGAGCTTACTGGCTTACTTCTTATCCGAGCCTATCATTTAGATAGAAATGACACTAATCGTACAAAAATATTAATACCAGATTCCGCTCATGGCACTAATCCCGCTTCTGCAGTCATCGCTGGTTTCCAAACTGTTACAATTAAGACAAATTCCGATGGTAGAGTCAATCTCGAAGAATTGAAAAAGCTTGCTGATGCAACGACTGCTGGTTTTATGTTGACAAATCCAAACACAGTAGGGCTTTTCGAAAAGGATATACTACAAATAGAAAAGATAATACACGATTGTGGTGGACTTATGTATATGGATGGGGCAAATTTAAATGCCCTTCTTGGAATTGTAAAACCTATAGATATGGGCTTCGATTGTGTCCACTTGAACCTTCATAAAACATTTTCGACCCCACACGGTGGCGGTGGACCAGGTTCCGGACCTCTTTGTGTGAGTGAAAAACTCGTGCCATACTTACCTATTCCTCAAATAACATTCGACGGGGCAAAATACCACTTTGAGTACAATTTAGAAAAGAGTATCGGCAAAATTCATACATTTTTTGGAAATTTTCTCGTTCTAGTAAGAGCATACACCTACATTCTTATCAACGGGACCGAGGGCTTAAAAGAAGTTTCTCGCTCGGCAATTATTAATGCAAATTACCTTTACTCCAAACTCAAAAGTAAGTTCCACGACCCGTTTAACGAACATTGTATGCACGAATTTCTTTTAACTGGCGAAAACCAAAAACAATTTGGTGTAACAACTAAAGATATAGCTAAACGAATCCTTGATTACGGATTTTATGCCCCAACAATTTATTTCCCATTGATTATTCACGAAGCTATGCTTATAGAACCAACCGATACGGAAGCAAAGGAAAGAATCGACCAATTTGCAGAAGTGATGCTCAAAATTGCAGAAGAAGCAGAAACAAACCCAGAAATTCTTCTTACCGCACCGCACAATACGCCAGTGCGAAGGGTGGACGATGCAAGAGCTGCAAGATACATCAACGTAAACTATTTCAAAGGTGAAACCAAGGGGTAATTACATCTTTAACTTTCTTAAAACAATCGAGAAAAGTAGCATTAACAAATCTGGTTTATTTAGTAATTTTGTTTTTTTATCTTGATATGAAAGCTGTTATCCCAGTAGCAGGAATAGGAAGTCGTTTAAAGCCCCACACTTACTTTTTGCCAAAAGTGCTTTTGAATGTTGCAGGCAAACCAATCTTGAAACACATTCTCGATGATTTATTAACTCTTGATTTGGAAGAGATAATTCTTGTTACTGGTCACCTTGGAGACGATATTGAGAAATATGTCCGTTCTAATTTTACTGCTAATTTCAGATTTGTTTCCCAAGAAGAACCATTAGGTTTAGGTCATGCAATTTGGTGTGCATCTGAATATTTCGATGGTCAACCTTTAATAATTATCCTTGGAGATACAATTTTCGAGATTGACTTTAACAATTTCCTCAAAAACAAAGAGTGCTCCTCATTAGGAGTTAAGGAAGTCGACGACCCATCTCGCTTTGGTGTAGTAGTTACAAATGAAAAAGGAGAAATCACGAAACTCGTCGAAAAGCCCGAAAATTTTATTTCGAATCTTGCAATTGTAGGTGTCTATTACATAAATAACTCCGACTTGCTTTCAATTTGCTTGGATGAACTACTAGAAAAGCAAATCAAAACCCGTGGTGAATTCCAACTCACCGATGCTTTACAATTGATGATAGACAAAGGCGAGAAATTTCTAACATTTCCAGTCGAAGGATGGTACGATTGTGGTAAACCAGAAACTTTGCTCCTAACAAACAAGCATCTGTTAACTCGGAACACATTTTATGGGAACTTACCAGATTGTGTTATAATTCCACCAGTTTACATTGCTGAAGATGCAATAGTTAAACGCTCTGTAATAGGTCCTTTCACAACCATTGCATCTGGAGCAAAGGTAATCGATAGCGTCATCAAAAATTCTATAATTAGTGATGGAGCAAGCGTTGAATCATATTTACTTGACTCTTCAATTATTGGAAATGATGCAATCGTGCAAGGTAGTTTTTATCAAATAAACGTTGGTAATGCAAGTGAAATTATTATTTAAAAAAATATAGTTTAGATATGGAAAAACGAAGAACCTATTTATTTACATCTGAATCTGTCGGGGAAGGCCATCCAGACAAAATATGTGACCAAGTTTCTGATGCCGTTTTAGATGCTATGCTTACAGACGACCCTCAAAGCAGAGTGGCTTGCGAATGTTTCGCAACTACTGGACTTATCATAGTCGGTGGAGAAATTACCACAAGTACCTACATCGACTTGCAACAACTCGTTCGTAGTGTGATAAAACAAATAGGATACGACAAAGATGGATATCGTTTCGACGCTAATTCGGTCGCTGTAATAAATGTTATTAATCACCAAAGTGAAGATATCGCACTTGGTGTCGATACAGGAGGAGCTGGGGACCAAGGTATGATGTTCGGTTTCGCAGTCCGTGAAACACCCGAACTAATGCCCGCTCCTATTATGTACGCACATAAATTAGTTAAAAGACTTTCAGATATTCGAAAAAAAGAACCACATTTAATGCCTTATTTGAGGCCAGACTGCAAATCCCAAGTAACTATTGAATATTCCGATAGAGATGAAATTTTACGTGTCGATACAGTTGTTGTTTCGACACAACACGACCCCGACGTTCACCAAAGCAAGATTAAAGAAGATGTTCTGGAATATGTTGTAAAAAAAGTTATACCCGAATCGCTATTAGATAATCGAACTAAATACTATGTTAACCCAACTGGAAAATTTGTAATAGGCGGTCCACACGGCGACACTGGCTTAACTGGAAGGAAAATCATTGTCGATACCTACGGCGGACGTGCTCCACACGGAGGAGGTGCATTTTCCGGCAAAGACCCTACGAAGGTTGACCGCTCCGCAGCTTATGCCGCCCGCCACCTTGCAAAGAATATAGTTGCAGCTGGTCTGGCAGATAAATGTACGATTCAATTGTCCTATGCAATTGGTATTGCTCAACCCGTTTCAATTACTGTGCATTTACCTGAAAACTCTTTAATCCCCGAACAAGTTATTGAAGATTTTATTAAAGAAAATATCGATTTAACACCATCGGGAATAATAAATCGTTTTGGGCTCCGAAGACCAATTTATCGACCTACTGCTGTCTTTGGGCACTTTGGTCGTGATGAGTTCCCTTGGGAACAACTCGATTTAGTCGATACTTTCAAAACTCTTTTATAAAACTAAAAATTTAGGTTACCTATGGAAAAGTTCGATATTAATTATTCAAATGAGGTTATGCAATATCCACCAAAAAAATCTAAGGGGAGTTTCGACGAAGTAGTTGGACTTTATTGCGTTCGAGACCTTTCACTTGCAGATGAAGGCTTCAAATTAATCGATTGGGCAGAATCTCGGATGCCAGTTCTAATGCATCTACGTGAAATTTATAAAAAAACAAAGCCATTTGCAGGTTACAAGATTGCAGGGTGTCTTCATGTTACAAAAGAAACTGCAGTTTTAATCAGAACACTTGTGGAAACCGGAGCTGAAGTTGCTTGGAGCGGATGTAACCCTTTATCAACTAACGATGCGGTCGCTGCTGCTTTGGCAAAAGAAGGCGTGTCTATTTTTGCTTGGTACGACAACAAAGATGATTTCTATTGGTGTATAGAGCGCACAATCGACAAACCACCTCATTTAACTTTAGATGACGGGTGCGACCTTATCAACACTGTCCACGAGAAATTTCCCGAAATCGCACGCAACTTTGTAATTGGTGGTACCGAAGAAACAACAACCGGAGTTCATAGACTTCGCGCAAGACAACAAGCTGGCCAGCTCTTCTACCCCGTTTACGCAGTTAATGATACTGAAACCAAGTGGGATTTTGACAATGTCTATGGAACGGGACAATCGACCCTCGATGGAATTATGCGCGCAACGTCTGTTCTCATTGCTGGAAAAACTGTCGTTGTCGCCGGGCATGGTCATTGCGGCTCTGGCGTTGCAAAACGAGCGAAAGGACTCGGGGCAACAACTATAATTACTGAAGTCAAACCAACAGCAGCGATAAAAGGCTTACTCGAAGGCCATCAAGTAATGACGATGGACGAAGCTGCTGAAATCGGCGATATATTTATAACTGCAACTGGTTGTAAAGATGTCATACGCAAATGGCATCTTGAAAAGATGAAAGATGGTGCTATAGTTTGTAATACTGGACATTATGATGTCGAAATTAATATTAAAGAGCTCGAAGAAATTGCTATTTCGAAAAGGACAATTCGTCCCAATTGCGAAGAATATACCCTAAAAAATGGTAAAAGAATATATCTTCTTGCGCAAGGTAGATTGATTAATCTTGCTGCGGCGGAAGGACATCCTTCGGAAGTAATGGATATGAGTTTTGCAAACCAATTTATGGCACTTCTTCGATTTGTCGAAGCACATAAACAAGGCATTCGTTTTCCAAATGAAGTAATGGATTTGCCTCCCGAACAAGATGAATACATTGCCTCCTTGAAACTAAAATCTATGGGAATAGAAATTGATAAGCTTACTCCCGAACAAGAAATGTATTTAAGAGATTATCTTGCTGGCACTTAGAATTAAAACCAATTTTGATATTTTGAATAACTTACAAATTTGGTTTCTCTTTTTTAGTTGTACGTTTGGTTTTCTAAAATATATTAATTTTATCTTTTTATTACTTCATCATAAAGTATGAAACCTTTACGGATTTGTTTCCTTTGGCACCAACATCAACCATATTACCGCAGTGAAGAAATTTTTATTCTTCCCTGGGTTAGGTTCCATAGTGTTAAAGACTATTTAGATTTAGCGCTACTCCTCGATGAATTTCCAAATATAAAGCAGACATTCAACATCGTCCCTTCTCTCCTTCTTCAAATTGAAGAGTATTTGTCCAACCAGGTGAAAGACAAAATTCAAGTGCTTAGCTTTAAACATCCAAGTGAATTAACTAAAGAAGAAAAGAACGAAATTTTAAAGCAATTCTTTGTGTGTAATTATCAAAACCTTATTGCACCATATCCAAGGTATCTTCAACTTTACGAGAAGGTAAAAAATGGTTTCGAATTGAACGAAGAAGAGCTGCTCGACCTTCAAGTTTGGTACAATCTTGCTTGGGTAGGACCAATTACAAGGCAAAGGTCATATTTTCAAAGATTTTTTCAAAAAGGAAAGAATTTCACCCAAACAGAAAAAGAATTACTTTTGAATTTACATCTTAAAACATTAGAGGAAATTGTCCCTACCCTAAAAAGGCTAAAAGTCTTGCAACAAATAGATTTGAGTATTTCGCCTTTTTACCATCCAATTTTGCCATTGTTGATTGACAATGGTATCGCTAAACTTGGCTTGCCAGATATCGAACTCGGCGAAGAAGAGTTCCGTTATCCTGGAGACGCACTTCTACATATACAAAAAGGCAAAAGTTTTTTCTACTCTCATTTTGGCTTTACTCCACTTGGAATTTGGCCGTCCGAAGGAGCACTTTCAACCGAGGCTTTGCAAATAATTCTTTCGGAAGGTTTCCTTTGGACAGCAACCGACCCCAAGTTGTTGTTCAAAACAATAAATATTGAAAAACCCGAAATACAATACTTTCCTTTCCTTTACGAAGAAAATGGGAAAAAGTTGTTCGTTTTCTTCCGGGACCGTGGATTATCCGATGCAATTGGTTTTACCTATCACCACTGGAACACAGAAAAAGCAGTCGATGATTTTATTAATAGACTTTTCTACATTCGACAACAAATTATCAATAGTTTCGGAGAAGAGCATCTCGAAATTGCTTGTGTGCCGATAATATTAGACGGTGAAAATTGTTGGGAATTCTACCCTGAAAATGGACTTCCCTTCCTCAAATCTCTTTACAGCAGACTGCAAGAATTAGATGAATTTAAAACAACCTTTTTCACCGATGTTGTTTCGCAAATGCCAAGCGACTATTCCTATGTTTTAAAAGAAATTTTTCCCGGTTCTTGGATTGATGCCAACTTCTACACTTGGATTGGTCAAAAACCAAAACAAAAGGCTTGGTTTTGGCTTTCGCGAACCCGCAAACTTGTCGAAAAATACAAATCAAATGAAACCAAATTTAATAATGCAATGGAATTGATGTTAATAGCCGAAGGCTCAGATTGGTTTTGGTGGTATGGGGACGACAATATAGCTCCGAACAAGGAAGATTTTGACGTTCTATATCGGTATTATCTAAGAAAAATTTACGAATGCTTAGAGGAGGAAGTCCCAAAAGAACTTTTTCAACCACTTCAAATTGATTTTGCTGATTTTCCTTTTGTTCCAGCTACACAAAGAATTTCGGAGAGTAACTTAAAAAATTTAAACACAGAGTTCGGCTGGGGCCGATTCAAACCTTCTGCCTCGATTGGTACAATGCACTCAGAAAAAGAGTTGGTGAATGAGATTTATTTTGGGAATACATCAAACTTGTTCCTTCTTGGAATTGTTCTATCCAAAGAATTAAAATTAAACGACTCCATCAAAGTTATTTTTACTAATCCAAGCGGATTGGTCTTTAAGATTAATTGTGAGGACTTCAGTTTGGAATCTACATTTTCGAATAGGGATTTAAGAAAAATTTTCTTCTCTTTCAAAAGAAATTATGTAATAGGAATAGATATCGAATTTTTAATTGGCGAAAATATTAAATTCGAGGAATCTTCCATTGAATTTCTTATAGAACTCGAAACTGAACTTGGGACAATTGTATATCCTTCCAGTGGCACTCTCACCTACTATCTAATTTAACAAGCTTAAATTATTGTGCTTTTGAAAACGCAGAACTAATCGAGTTAAATCATTAATTACAACTTTAGAAAATACTTGGTGAAATAGAAATAAAGTAAAAGCGAAATTTGACCAACAACTAAGATAAAAAAATTAAGTCTTAAAAGATTTTTTTGCCAATTGAAAAGTAGGTCTTCACTGGTGTCCAAACAGTGATTTGTGGAGTCTTTAAAAAATAAAAACCTTTTCCCAAAGCAAAGCTAACTGGACCGATTGGAGTATCCCATCCAACTTGAATAGCAACACCGTGCTTCAACTGGCTAATTTTTATTGATTCAAATTGAGGCCAAGTAGAGCCAATATTATAGGAGAAAGAAATAAAGGTATCGAAAAAGAACTTAAAAGGCAATTTATACTGAATATCAAAACCAGACGAAAACCTTTGCCTTCCACGAAACTCTTCTTCGTAAAAGCCATAGAAATTTTTTTCACCTCCTAAACTAAAAAATTCTGGGTAAGGCAGATTAATATCGGCGAAACCAAACATAACATTGGGCCTGAAGACAAAATTATTAACCCGAAAGTTATTTAAATAATGAAAAGTGGCTTTGGTAAAGTTTATTCCTTTGGAAGTTTTAATAAATGGTACTTCCAGAAAAAGTTCGATATACTTCCCGTCCACAGAAAAGTCAACATCATTTCGTGAGTCGAAAATCAAGCCAACACTGAGATTTGTAAAATTGTAGAAATCTGGCTTTGGTTCATTTTGTTGATAAAACCTTTGCCATTCTCGACGTAGCCCTAAATAAAGATTGCCAAGTCGTTCAAGTTGAATGCCAACTTTAAGAAATGAACCAAAGCATTCTGCGGTCGTTTCACTTTGCAAAAAGCTTTCGTAACGATTGATAGGAGTAGGTAGCTTACGCGCATAGTTTCGAATAAGGTAATTTTCATAAAAAGCTTCCCCGGAAAAAGTAAAATCAGTATTTAAAACTCTTGTCTGAGTAAGCAAGAATTTTGAAAAGAAATCATTTTTTGTCCCTCCAATCGAAAAAATCGACCTAAAACCACTATTAAACAAGTTTTCTTGAACAAAGTCGGCGCCTGCTTGGAAATTCCTTTCGTTATCAAATCTAAGTAACAGATTTAATGTCTGAGTTCCTCGTTCCAATGCATTAATATTAATTGAGCAAGTTGCCAAGGAAGTATCCAAATCAAAATCGATTATCAAGTCATTAAACAATTCTGTGCTCAGAAGATTGGCCCAAGTCTTTGTTATGTTTTCAGCGTTCGCGAAATCACCTTCTTTCAAGGCAAGTTCACGACGTATAAGGACTTCGCTGGTCTCTACACTTTTGTCTATGTTAATTTTGGAAATCTTTGTTGGCTTGATGTATAATATTAAAAATTTATCTCTTGAAACAACATTAACAAGCGAAAAGGAGAATCCGTTTCTTGCAAAAGATTTTTTTAGTTTTTCAACTATTTCATTTTTTGTCGAATTGTTATTGTAGGAACCAACGTAAAGAGAAGCAATAGAGTCGCAAATTAATTTTAACCTTGGAACATCGCATTCGCACACAATATGTTCAACTTTTGAAGTTTTATAAATTCTTACCTCGAAATTTGAAACTATCGGAGATACATAGCTTCCTTCGACAAATGTATTTGTGAAAACTATGGAATCTACTGTTTTATGGTTAAGACTTTTCAACAAGTTTCTAAGTTCAATCGAATTAGAAGTTTTATTTGGAGTAATTCTATAAATTGACATCTCTTCGCTATCTCTGGTTAATTCAAGATTTACTTGCTCATTTAAACTAAATTCTTTACGAATATTTTCCAAAAAAACATCTATAATTGAATCCTTTTTGTTTGAAATTATGGTTTTTAAATTATCCAAAGCTTTCTCCCCTGCTTCTTCACCTTTTTGTATCAAAGTATCCAATCCAAAGAAGTTATCGTTCGAGTAATGTCCTATTTCTGGCTCAATCAAAAAATCTACCTGAGTCTTGGCATTGTCCGAAAATTTCTTCATAAAAATTGAGACAATCTGGTTGGCAATTGACCAAGGTGTATTCAATTGCTGTTTCTGATAAATCGGGGAAATTGTATTAATTGCAATTGTCAAATCTGGAGAGAATTCCCAAATGCTTTCAACTGGTACATTAGCAAAAAGTCCGCCGTCGACAAGTAGCATAGTATCGAGAGTAATTGGGGTATTTATCAAAGGTACTGTCGAGCTAGCTCGGAGAGCCATAACAAGATTACCGTTACTAATTGAAATTGTGTTACCAGAAATAACATCTGTTGCAATAGCACGAAAAGGAACTTTCAAGGCATTAAAATCGGACGAATAATAAGCTCCTTTCCAAACCAAATTTTGAATGAAAGAATTAAAACGCCAACCCAATGAAATTGCTTGGGGATAGACAAACTTGAAATTTTTAAATCGTAAAGTAGCAAAAGTTTTATCGTGAAGAATTTTCTGGTCAAGAAAAAAATCCGTCCTTTCCTGATTCTTAGTTAATGTCAAAATTTCTGACCAATCAGTTGTTTTAGCAATTTGTTCCAACTCGTCGGGCGTGTAGCCAATAGCATACAAACCTCCAACGAAGGCTCCAATACTTGTACCAACAATATATGATATCTTTACTCCATTTTTTTCGAGCACCTTTAAAACCCCAATTTGAGCGATACCCCGAGCGCCACCTCCGCTCAAAACCAGCCCAATTCGTGGTTCCAATTGTTCAGGTTTAATAATCAATTCCTTCGACAAAGAATGAGATATATGAACAACTAAAATTGTAAGAACACAGTAAAGTTTTTTAAACATTTGAAATAAGGAATTCTTTAACGAATTTCGAATTTTTTGAACTCATTAGTTGGTGGAAAATATTCCACTTCAACTTTAAAAACATAAGCGTGTGGAGGTCCAATTCTGAGTTGTTCGAAAAGTAAAGCAATATTTTCCTCTGGACCTTCGGCTACAACCAAAACCGTCCCATCATACATATTTTTTACAAAACCGCACAAATTTAAACTATTTGCCTTACGGTAAACGAAATACCGAAATCCAACACCTTGAACATTACCATAAACAACAAATTCAGCTCTTTTTATAGCCATATTTTGCTTAAAAATGCGGATAAACAATTTCTTGGGCAACTCTTTTTGCTATTTCCTTTCCAGCAAACGATTCGATTAAAGTTAGTGCAAATTCAATTGAAGTTCCAGCTCCACGACTTGTAAAAAAAGGCTCTTCGATGACAATCGGTTCATTCTTATATTCGTATTTCTCAAATTGGGAGCTGATTGAAGGGTGGCTTGTTATGGGTCGTCTTTCGGGATAAATTCCATATTCAATCAAAATCAAAGGGGCAGCGCAAATCGCAGCTATCTTTTTCCCTTTTTCAAAATGAGTCATTACAATTTTTTTAAAATGAGCATTCTTAACTAAAGTCTCCACTCCTTGCCGACCGCCGGGTAAAAACAAGAGGTCGAATTCACAATCGCTTGGAATATCTACAATTAAATAATCTGGTTTTAGAACAACCCCGCGGGAACACATAACAAATTCTTCGGTTCCTGCAAGAACAACATCAAAACCAGCACGGCGAAACAAATCAACCGGCACTACAGCTTCAATCTCTTCTGTTCCATTAGCTACAACAACTAAAATTTTAATCATTTTCTAAAAGAATTTGTTAATTCAAAAGCTATATGCTTTTTTAAGAAAATCAAGAAATTGCTTCTTATCACGCGTAAAAGAGCTTGTGGCAATAACTTTTTCATCGTGAGTCTGAATTACATACAAAGGTATTGAAATTGTTTTAAATCTCTTCATTTGCATTTCACGATTGGAAATATAAGGTTCTTCCTTCTTATCGGTGAATAAGCGAACTTTTACCATATCCTTCAAAAGGTTACGAACCTCTGGTTCTGTAAACATATTAGTTTCCATCCACTTACAATTTGTACAAGTAAATCCACTAAAATCAATAAAGATAGGCTTATTTTCAGAAGATGCAACTTTTAAAGCTTCTTCATAATTATCAAACCACCCAGCCTTTGCCGATAGATTTGCTGTATTTGAAGTTTGAAGAGTACTTTGTCCGCTCGGGACAACACTTTCAGATTTTGATGCAGGAAGAAATGCCTCGAGTTCACCTAACCTCATCCCAAACAAACCTGCAAGCAAATAAACACTAATTGAAATAAAAGCAATTGCAAAAAGAATGCGCATCGTCCCAATACTTTCGATTGGAGTGTCGTGTTTAAGTCTAAAAACCCCAAGTATATATAGAGTAATAAGAATTCCTATTCCTATCCAAATACTCAGAAACAATTCTCGTGGTAAAATATTAACATCCCAAATCACACTGGCATTGCTAATAAATTTCAAGGAAACAGCAATAACAAGGAATCCCATTACTCCTTTGATATTGTTCATCCATACACCAGAGCGAGGGAGTTTCGATATAAACCCGGGAAAAAGTGCCAATAAAAAGAAGGGAATTGCAAATACAAACGAAAAACCGAGCATACCAACAATCGGATAGAACCATTCCCCACTTGCAGCAGAAACTAAAGCCAATCCAACAAACGGTACCGTACAAGTAAATGTTGTCAAAGAAAAGGTTAAACCCATTAGTAAAACACTAAAAATACCACTACCAGACTGGCTTTTAACATTCAAAGCGTTCACCCAAGAAGTGGGCAGTTGGAACTCAAATGCACCAAAAAGATTAAAGGCAAAGACAATAAAGAGCAGTGCAAGTCCAATGTTGAGTATAGGACTTGTAGCAAAATCTTGTATCCCAGTTGCACCAAAGAGAATTGCAAGAAGAAGACCAAGAGTAGTAAAAGTTAAAATAATCCCAAGCCCATAAATTATGGAATCACGAAGACTTTTGCCCGGATTTCTTTCCGCCCTCTTAGTAAAAAAGGATACAGTTATTGGTATCATAGGAAAAACACAAGGTGTCAGCAATGCTAATGCCCCAGCACCCATTGCAAATAACAAGTAAGCAAGAAGTCCCTGCTTTTTTGCAGTCTCGATTTCTGTATTTATATCATTTGAAATTGTTTCAGAAGGTACTTCTGTTTCTTGCCTTACAATATCAACACTAACAGAATCTTCATTTTTCGTAGTTAGCAAATTGCCGTTTTGTGTTAAAGGTGGAACAACAACTGTTTTGAATTCAAGAGCAGGCAAACAAAGTTCCTCCCTGCACTGCTGTAAATAAACTTCGACATATACTTTTTCCTTCGAAAAGTCTATATCTTGTTGGCTTAGCAATGGGATTGTGAAACTAAATTTACCAGAAAATGAGCGAACTTTCATCTGAAAGGCACTATCATATTTAATAACTGGCTTCGGAGTTTTTATTTTCCCATTCAATTTGAAAATTTTTTGCGGGGAAAAAGCAATTTCCGTTTTCTGTGGACCTAAACCCTCTGGACCAACTTGTTCGACCAAATCATAAGTGTACCACCCTTTTTCGAACTCGAAGTCCAAGCGTATGTTAAAAGTATCACCCCGATTTACAAATGTCCGAGAGGAAGTAGCCTTCCACGCGAAATGTTGATTCGAGACCTCAGCTTTTAATATGTTTAAAATTAAGAATGAATAAACAATGAGCCATAATGATATAATTGTTCGTTTTTTCATTTTACTCAAAATTTAAAATGTTTAAAACGAATAAAATATTTGAATATTAAAGTATTGAAAGGAAAAAATTATCACAACTAAGCTTGAATATTCCGTTCAATTGATTTTCTGCTCTTGGTTTGTTAAATGAAATCTTCAATTTGCGGTACCCAAAGGTGTTTTTCGAGATTAACACAATCACCGATAAAAGAAACTCCTTCTGAAATTAGCATCTCCTTCATAAAGTTTGGCGTTGGGAAATACCGCCAACCGGTAAGTTCCCCTCGCCTATTAACTACTCTATGACAAGGAACATCTGTTACTTGATTTGCTAAAGAGTTTAGCGCCCAGCCCACCATTAATGCCGAGCCTTTTATTCCCAAGGCTCGTGCAATATGACCGTATGTTGTTACCTTACCTTTTGGAATTTGCCGGACCACCTCGAAAACCTTTTCGAAAAAATCAAATTGTTTTTCGTTTTTTGGATAACTATTATCGGGCATTTCAAGTTAAAATTCAATGTAGAAAATTAAGTTACGTTAGGAAGGACATCTATCATTCTAATTTTGTTAAAGTTCTTGTCGTAATAGTCAATTAAATCCAAAACTTCAGGAATATTTTCGGCAACATCCCACAATTTTCTATGTTCTTCTCTCATAAAATTTTCATCGACAGCCCGATTCAATTGCTGGATAAGTGGACTAAAGTAATTTTTTAAATTTGCAATGATAATCGGAGTTGGTATAAGCTTTAGCCTTTTCCAAGTAATAGATTGCAACAATTCCTCGATTGTCCCACAACCACCAGGTAAAGCAACAATAGCATCAGCCTTTTTTATCATTAACTCTTCCCTTTCGTGCAAAGTATTCACTTGGATTAACTTGGAAATATTGTTATTTCCAAGTTCATACTTCTGCATAAATTTCGGTATTACGCCAATTATTGTGCCACCCGAATCCAAAACTCCATCGGCAAGTCTCCCCATCAACCCTATCTTACCACCCCCATATACAATTGTTTTTCCTTTCTTTGCAAGTAGATTTCCCAATTCATAAGCCGAATCGAGATAATACTTATCGATACGACTACTTGAGGCACAAAAAACAGTTACATATTCGATCATAAACATCGAAAAAACTATGACACGAATTAAATCCAATTAAATTTTTTACAAGATAATTAGCAAGACAAATTTAAAGCATACCTTTTCTTTAAACATTAATGCGAAGACAACCGAAAAGAGTTATAAATTTTAAATATACGATTAAAATAATCGTATTTTAATTTCGTTAAGTTCATTTTGAAATATTTTGTATTTATGATAAGATTTTCGAAAAAAATTGAGTATGCTTTGGGAACTCTACAATTTTTAGGTTTACACCAAAATACTCCAATTTCTGCAAGGGAACTTTCTATAAAGTTGAAAATTCCTTACGAATTTCTTTCGAAAACATTACAACAACTTGCAAGGTCTGGAATCGTAATTGCAAATTATGGCATAAAAGGTGGATATCATTTGGCAAAAAAACCATCTGAAATTCATTTTTCCGATATAATTGATGCCCTTGACGAAAATGCCTCTGTTGTCGATTGCGTCGATGGTCTTGAAGCATCTTGCGAAAGATATAACTACTGTAACATCAAAAATCCATTGTTAGAGCTTCAATCAAAAATCTTCGAACTTATTAGGTCCACAACTTTGGAAGACTTATTAAAAGACTTCAAGAGCACAAAATTCGATGTCGCAAATTTAGATTGTTAATGAATTTAATAATTTAACTGAAAGGGTATATTTATGGAAAATGAAATTTTAAAGGAAGTTACCGAAAGTGAGTATAAATATGGTTTTATTACCCAAATTGAACAAGAATATGCTCCAAAAGGTTTAAATGAAGATATCATTCGGTTCATTTGGGAAAAGAAAAAAGAACCACCATTTATGTTAGAATGGCGACTTCGAGCATTTCGCCATTGGCAATCGATGCAAGAACCTCATTGGGCAAAAGTCCAATATCCACCAATCGATTATCAAGATATTCATTACTACGCCGCTCCAAAAAAACACCAAGAAAAACCTAAATCCTTAGAAGAAGTAGACCCAGAAATTTTAAAAACCTTTGAAAAGCTTGGAATACCTTTGCGGGAACGTGAACGTTTAGCTGGTGTAGCGGTCGATGCTGTTCTTGATAGTGTTTCTGTTGCAACTACATTTAAAGAAAAACTTGAAGAGTTGGGAATTATATTTTGTTCGATAAATGAAGCAATAAGAAATTATCCCGATTTGGTTCAAAAGTATCTTGGTACCGTTGTACCATATACCGACAACTTCTTTGCAGCTTTAAACTCTGCTGTTTTTAGTGATGGTTCATTTGTTTATATACCAAAAGGAGTGCGTTGCCCGATGGAACTTTCTACCTATTTTCGGATTAATGCATCAGAAACTGGTCAATTCGAACGTACTTTGATTATTGCCGACGAAGGAAGTTACGTTAGTTACCTCGAAGGTTGTACCGCACCAATCAGAGACGAAAACCAACTTCATGCAGCTGTCGTCGAACTTATTGCACTAAAAAATGCCGAGATTAAATATTCAACAGTACAAAATTGGTTTCCCGGCGACAAACAAGGAAAAGGTGGTATCTACAACTTCGTAACCAAACGAGGAATCTGTTTAGGTGAAAATTCTAAAATTTCTTGGACTCAAGTCGAAACTGGTTCGGCTATTACTTGGAAGTATCCATCCTGTATATTAAAAGGCGATAATTCAACTGGTGAATTTTACTCAATCGCCGTTACTAATAACTATCAACAAGCTGACACTGGAACAAAAATGATACATATCGGAAAGAATACAAAAAGCAGAATAGTGTCAAAGGGTATTGCCGCAGGTTACAGCAATAATAGCTATCGTGGATTAGTCCAAATTTCTAAGAAAGCAGCAAACGCAAGAAACTTTTCCCAATGTGATTCACTCCTTTTAGGAGATAAATGTGGTGCTCATACTTTTCCATATATAGATGTTCAAAATAATAATTCGATTGTCGAACACGAAGCCACAACCTCGAAAATAAGTGAAGAAATTATGTTTTATTGTAACCAAAGGGGGATCTCCAAAGAAGATGCAATTGAATTAATTGTTAATGGCTTCACACGAGAGGTTTTAAACAATTTGCCAATGGAATTTGCAGTCGAAGCACAAAAGTTGCTCGCTGTAAGTCTGGAAGGAAGTGTTGGATAAAATTAAGGTGTAATTATGAATGTGCTAAAAATTGAAAATCTGAAAGTTAAAGTTAATGGGAATTTGATTCTCAAAGGCTTAAATCTGTCTGTAAATTTAGGCGAAATACACGCTATTATGGGTCCGAACGGAACTGGTAAAAGTACTCTTGCAAATGTCCTAGCTGGAAAACCGGGATACGAAATTATAGACGGGTCAATCGAGTTCGATGGAAAAAATCTTTTGGAGATGGAACCAGAAGAGCGTGCGCGGGAAGGTTTATTTATGGCATTTCAATATCCTATAGAAATTCCCGGTGTAACTAATGCAAACTTTATGAAAACGGCTGTCAACGAAATTCGAAAGTTTAGAGGATTAGAACCTCTCGATGCTTACGACTTTTTGCAATTAATGCGAGAAAAAGCACAATTAGTTGGATTAGACCCTTCTTTCCTAAATCGAAATGTAAACGAAGGTTTTTCTGGCGGTGAAAAAAAACGAAACGAAATATTCCAGCTCGCCCTACTCGACCCAAAACTTGCCATCTTGGACGAAACTGACTCTGGCTTAGACATCGATGCTATCAAAGTCGTTGCTAATGGAGTAAATGCCTTGCGTACCGAAAATCGCTCCTTCTTGATTATCACACATTATCAAAGAATTTTAAATTACATTGTTCCCGATTTTGTTCACATAATGTATGATGGACAAATAGTTACCACCGGCGACAAAAGTCTTGCTTATGAACTGGAAGCAAAAGGTTACGATTGGTTGAAAAATGGAAACAGCAATAAAAACTAAGGGTGAGTTATGAGCTTGATAAATAAAATAGATGAATTATTACATTCAGAATTTAATATATTGTCTTCCTCCTTTTCCAATAAAGAAATAATTGAATTTCGAAGAAACAATCTCGAAAAATTCTTAAAATTAGGAATTCCCACATTTAAAAACGAAGATTGGAAGTATACCAATATGACTTTTTTAAATGACATCCCATTTTCCTTTTCATTCGAAAGACCTCAATTAACTCAAATAGTTGCGGACTCGGTTCTTTCTTTCCTTAATGGGTCTCCCTCAACAATTCTTCCTATTTTTAATGGTAAATTCATCGAAGGTTCTGCGGTGTTAGCCAGCGACAACCTTTTAGTTACAACTATTAACTCTGCCTTCGAAAACGGTCTTAGCAAAGAAGCTATCGACGATTATAACAAATTCTACAACAATAGTAACCCTTTCATCTATTTGAATTTTGCAATGTTTACAGAAGGTTTATACATAACTGTACCTTCGAACACTAATTTCGTCCAACCAATTATCATAATTTTGGGCTATTCTTCCGAAACCCCTTTCATTTCAAGTTCTTTTAATTTTATTAAATTAGAAGAAAATTCATCGGCGAATATCACCGTTATATTTGTCAATGAATCAAATTCTAAAGTTTTAGGCAACGAAACTTTGAATATTAATGTTGGCAAAAATTCGAATTTAGAACTCAACATATTGCAAACTGATTTAAAAAATTTGATAACAGTTAATAATGTCAATGTTCAACTTAGCCAAAACTCATCTTTCGATTCGAATACTATTACTTTACATAGTGAATTTGTTCGAAATAATTTAAACATTGCTTTCGAAGGGCAGTATGGCTCGGTAAAACTAAATGGTATTTATTTTGTCGATACCGGAAACTTTGTAGATAATCATACTTTAATTATGCACGATAATCCAAATTGTATCTCTGACGAAAATTTTCGCGGTATTCTCGAAGGACGTGGTAAAGCTGTGTTCACCGGCAAAATATATGTTGAAAGAGATGCCCAAAAAACCAACGCATATCAATCGAATAAAAACATATTGCTATCCGACGAGGCTCGAATCCATACAAGGCCACAACTCGAAATTTATGCCGACGACGTGAAATGCACACACGGTGCTACCGCAGGTTATCTCGACCAAGATATGCTATTCTATCTAAAATCTCGTGGAGTATCACATATCAAGGCAAAATCCTTACTACTTAATTCCTTTGTTTCTGAAAATATTGAAAAAATTAAATTCAACGAGTTACGGGACTTCATTAAGCAAAAATTGGCAGAAAAGTTAAACCTTCAAGATATCTTTTTCTGCGATTCTATTCTGAATGTATCGAAAGATTCTTAGTTCGAGGTGAATGTGGATAAATTAGAGTTTCGTGTTGAAAAGAAAAAAACCTTCGATGTTTACAACATTCGGAAAGACTTTCCCATCCTTTCCCGAACCGTTCATAATAAGCCATTAATCTATTTTGACAATGCTGCGACTACACAAAAACCAAAACAAGTTATTGAAACAATAACACACTTTTACTCGCATCTTAATAGCAACATTCACCGCGGAGTTCATTATTTAAGTCAAGCATCAACGACCGAATTTGAATGTGCTCGGCGCATAGTCAAATCGTTTATTAATGCAAAATTCGAAGATGAAATTATTTTCACTCGCGGAGCAACCGAATCTATAAATCTTGTTGCCAAATCTTTTGCCAGCTCGTTTCTTCGGGAAGGTGATGAAATCGTTATTTCTTATATGGAGCATCATTCAAACATAGTTCCTTGGTATATGATTTCTGAACAATTTGGTCTGAAACTTAAAGTAGTACCAATAAATGAGAATGGAGAAATTATCTTCGAGGAATACGAAAAGCTTTTGAGCGAAAGGACAAAATTGGTTGCCTTCGTGCATATATCAAACTCTTTGGGGACAATAAATCCAATCAAAGAGATTATAGATAAGGCTAAACAGTATGGTGCAGTCGTTCTTATTGATGGCGCCCAATCGGTACCACATTTGCCTATTGACGTTCAAGAACTTGATTGCGATTTTTTTGTATTTTCTGGACACAAAATTTACGGACCCACTGGGATTGGCATCCTCTACGGGAAAAAACATCTTCTTGAATCGATGCCACCATATCAAGGGGGCGGCGATATGATACTCTCAGTATCTTTCGATAAAATTGTTTACAATTCACTTCCACATAAATTCGAAGCTGGAACTCAACATATCGAAGGTGCCATCGGATTAGCATCGGCTATAAGATATGTTCAAAATCTAGGATTAGACAATATTCTTAATTACGAGTTGGAACTACTCGATTATTGCACGGAACGAATGCAAGAAATTCCACAATTGAAAATAATTGGAAATGCCAAAAATAAATCTTGCTTGATTTCTTTCGTAATCGACAATATTCATCCCCACGATATAGGTACTTTGTTGGATTTGGATGGTATCGCTATACGAACTGGCCACCATTGCACTCAACCAGTTATGCAATTTTTTAAAGTCCCTGCAACATCGCGCGTATCCTTTGCTTTTTACAACACTAAAGAAGAAATCGATATTCTTATAAATTCCTTAAAGAAAATTATAAAAAAATTTAACTAAATATGGAAAGTTCTGATTTACTTTATCAAGAAATAATACTCGACCACAACAGAAACCCAAGAAATTTCGGGGAATTGAGCAATGCAACACACAAAGCTGTGGGCCATAATCCATTGTGCGGGGACTACATTGAGCTTTATTTAATTGTCAAAGACAATGTCATTGTCGATGTTAAATTTAGCGGCGTTGGGTGTGCAATTTCGAAATCTTCCGCATCAATTATGACTACAATACTAAAAGGGAAGACGATAGAAGAAGCAAAGCAAATTTTCAATGACTTCCATACAGCAATAACATCGGAAATCGATAAAAAAATCGACACCCAAAACTTAGGGAAGCTGGAAGTTTTCCTTGGAGTACGGGAATTTCCAGTTCGTGTAAAATGTGTTACATTACCTTGGCATACATTTATCGATGCTATTGAAAAGAATTCTTGAGAACAAATCTTAAAAGGATATGGAAGAAAAAAACTTTGAAAACGTAGAAAATTCGAACGAAGCTCTTTCCGAAAGTCAAACTAAAAACGAGCTATACGAAAGAATTGTAAAAGCAATCAAAACTGTATACGACCCAGAAATACCAGTCGATATCTGGGAATTAGGTTTAATTTATGATATACAAATTACCGAACAGAATGAAGTCGTAGTTCTAATGACTTTAACTGCCCCAAATTGTCCTGAAGCAGAAGGTTTGCCAGTCGAAGTAGAAAATGCGATTAAATCTATACCAGATGTCAAAGACGCCAAGGTTTTTATTACATTCGACCCTCCTTGGGACAGAAGTCGTATGAGCGACATCGCAAGATTCGAACTAGGACTCTTTTAGAATTTATGAAAAGGAATGAATCATTTCGGTTACCAAAAAAAGGTATTCAGAACTATAAATTTCCTTTTTCACAAGAACAATTTATTTGTAACAAATACTACGAATTAAAAATGAGTTTAGATAATAGAAAGGATGTAAAAATAAAATTGTTCGGAGAAGAATACTCAATTAGGGTTGAACCCGGCGAATCGATATTAGATGCTGCACTACGAGCGAATATTGATGTTCCATTCAGTTGCCAAGTTGGAATATGTAGTTCTTGTGCAGCCAAATTACATAACGGGGAAGTTGAAATGGAAATACGCGATGCTTTAACTGATGAAGAAATTGCAAACGGCTTGATTTTAACTTGTCAAGCAAAACCATTAACTAATGACTGTTATGTTGATTATGATTTTTAACTTTGTGTTACATTCTATGGAGATTATATGAACGAAAGAAATAACCATCCAGAAATAATTTGCGAAAGAATTTCGACTGGCATAGATGGTGCCACTGAATCCGACGACATACTTATTTCCATCCGTGCTTTAGATATGGTCGAACAAATTCGAAAAATTAACAATGTTCCAGAAAATTACTTTTTAAGGATGGGCGTTCAAGGTGGGGGCTGCTCTGGTTTCAATTATTCTCTCGGGTTCGATACGGAATTCGACGAAGAAGACGATAGGGAATTTTTCGTAAGAAACCAAAGAATAGTAATTGATAGAAGAAGCCTTTTTTATCTTATGGGCGTTACGCTCGACTTTGTTGATGAATCTTATGGTCGTGGCTTTGTTTTTTCGAATCCAAATAATCAGCATACTTGCGGATGTAAAGAATAATTTAAAAATCTCTGAATCAAATTCTTTTTCGTGGTTCGGTTTGTATGCTCTTTGTTTTTTTAGCCAAGAAAATTAACCAAATTAAATCAAAAAGTGTTTATACCTAATTGTAACGAATGTCTGATAACTTAGACCTTTCGCCCTACACAAAAAAGCAAATAATTTCAATTAGTCGAAGAACAGATATACCCGCTTTTTTTTGCGATTGGCTTGCAATACAATTGAAAAAAGGCTATGTCGATGTTGTTCATCCTTTTATTCGGAAAATCGAAAGAATTAGCCTAAAACCAAATGATGTTGCTGGTTTCGTCTTTTGGAGCAGATATCCTATTGGCTTGATTAAATATATTAACTTAATTGAAGATATCGTCGAAAAAAATCATTACTTGAATTTAACAATTACAAATTATCCATCTCCGCTTGAAAATTTCAAACCTAATTTGTCGAGAGTTTTAAATTTAACAGATTTTTTCGCTGAACGATATGGGAAGAAATACATTCGATGGCGGTTCGACCCTATTATCATAACAAACATTACGCCCGAAAGTTTTATTATCGAAAACTTCCATTTTCTTTGCGAAAAGTTATCTGAGAAAACTGATAGTTGTATTACAAGTTTTGTTGACCTTTATCCAAAAGTTATCAAGAAGTTAAAAACTTATGATAACTTAAAACTTTCGAATATTTCCAATCACAAGCAAATAGAAATAATAACCCAATTGGATAAAATTGCCAAAAGTTTTGGAATAAAATTAGAACTATGTTGCGAAAGTAAAATTTCAAAGCAATTAGGAATCTCTAACGCAAGTTGTGTTAAACCTACACACTTTTATAACATCAACTTAGAAGATTATAAAATAAAGCCTTCTCGAAATGAATGTACTTGTTACGAAAGCATAGACATCGGCTTCTACAATTCTTGTATCTTCAATTGTGTTTACTGTTACACAACGACAAGCAACAAGACCGCGCTAAAAAATTATTTGAACATTAAAAGGAAAATCAAAATAAGTTAACTTGTCCTTTTCAATCTAGCTGCGAAAGCCCCATCAATGTGATGTCTTGAGGGCAATGTCCTTAAAAATCCTCCATCGCAAACCGCTGGTGGGAGAAAGTTTTCTGCTGGTTCGAGCTCGAAATTAGGATAGTTCGATAGGAACCATTCGATATTTAATTCGTTCTCTTCTGGTTCAGTTGTACAAGTGGAATATATTATTACCCCACCGGGCTTAACAAAATTAACAGCATTGGCAAGTATTTTCTTTTGCGTCTCGGCTAATCTGTATATATCTTCTCTTTCCTTTTTCCATTTAATATCTGGATTTTTAGCAATTGTTCCTAACCCAGAGCAAGGAACATCTAAAAAAACAATATCCGCAAGCTCATTGAATTTTACATTTATTGCATCACCTGTCCTTGTTTCAATATTTTGCAACCCCAACCGCTTTACTCCTTCGACAATCATTTGCAGCTTCGAAGAATATTTATCCATAGCAATCACTTTCCCAGTGTTTTTCATCAATTCAGCTAAAAGAAAGCTTTTTCCACCCGGTGCGGCGCAAAGGTCATAGACCAAACTATTTGGCTCTGGGGAGGCGAGTAAGGCAGCAAGGGTTGCACTCGTATCTTGGACCACTACAAGACCATCGGTAACAAGGTCGGTTTTAAGAATATTAAACTTAGGGTTGCGTAAAACAAAAGAATCTGGGTTGTATGGAGAAACGAAATAATGTAGCTTTAAACTATTTAGTCTTCCTACAATTTCTTCTGATGTCGTTTTTAAGGTATTCGTGCGAATTGTTAAATAAGGTCGCCTATTGCTCGCAAAAAGCATTTTCTCTGCTTCTATTTCACCGAAGTACTCAAGCCAACGTTTGACAATCCATCGTGGATAAGAATACATAACAGCAAGGTGATAAACAAGGTCTTCTTCTCTTGTTGGATATCGAATATTGTCGATATTCCGGGCGATGTTTCTCAAAACAGCATTTACAATTCCAGCTGTCTTTTCTCCTTGAATCCTCTTAACATATTCAACAGATTCGTTAACTGCTGCGTACAAAGGTATTTTATCGAGAAACATTATTTGGTATAGAGCTACTCTCATCGCATTTTTTACGACATTCAAACACTTCAAGTAATCCCCAAAATAGAACCCAACTAAAACATAATCGAGCTTTGCTTTCCATCTTACAACCCCATAAACCAATTCTGTCAATAATGCCCGGTCAAGTTCATTAAAATTGCTCTCTCGAATTGCTTTGTCAATTAGTTTTTCTATATAAGAATCGCTCCTTTCAAATCGATTAAGAATTTGAATTGCTGTTTCTCTTACTGTTTTGACCTGTTCGAAACAATTTTTGTTTTCAGTCGAATTATTACTATTTTTGTTTTCGTTTTCGAGGGCAGTATCCATTATATTACTTTTGCATAAAACAAAATATAAAATGTCAAAATTAATTATTTTTTTATGCTTTATTTTATCTTCAGTTAATACTTACTCTCAGATTGAAGATATTCCTTCGCCCTTAGGGCCGGGAAAAGGACCAAAACAAACAGAGTTAGGTATTACCTTTGGCTTTGGAACAAATTGGCAAACTGGTGAATTTATTGCATCCTGCGAATGTCCCAATTTCAGGAAAGGAATAGGCAATATAACTTCATTTGGAATAATTTTTCAAAGAGACCTTAATAGATACTTTCAAATTGGAGGCACTCTACAAACAACTCTTCTTAATAATACTGCATCTTATAAACAAAGGGAGCTTTTGAGCTTTACAAGTCAAACTGGCGAAAAATTTTCTAATGTCCCTGTACTCTTTAGACAAAAACTCGAGATAAACTTCAACTTTTTGATTTTTTCCCCTTTTATAAATTTTGCCCCATTAGAGTTCTTACACTTTCGCTTAGGTCCAGCTGTTTCCATTCCACTAACAACAAAATTAGTACACTCTAAAGAGTTATTGCAAAAAACAGTCCGATTAGAAAACGGAGAGCTTGTCGAGCTTTCTCTAGAAAATTCAAACCAAGCAGTCATAGAAAATGGCAAAGTGCCACTGCAAGAGAACTTCTTAATTGGTTTAATATACTCAATTGTCGGTAATTTCCATATCTACCAGAATTTTTTCGGTGGAGTTAATTTATCGTTTTATCATCCTTTAACAAATTACACTAATCGAGGTATCGATTACAAACTAAACTCTTGGACAATAAGCTTAGAATTAAGGTACGCATTACAAATGCGTGAGTGGAAAGGTAAAAACCTCAATAACTAAGGTTTACAGGTTAACAAATAAATTTTATTTCCAATTCTTCCAAGTGCCTCGTACCTTTGGGTTCGATAGTTGAAAATTACTGGTGATGTTTCGTCAACCATAATACCAGAAAATTGAACTTTCGAAAAGTAATTCAGCATAACCAAGTGAGTACTATTTGTATATGCAATAGTGCTGGTGTTTGGTTTTCGTGCAATTTGACTTAAGCATTTGACACCACCTGGTAAAGTGAATCTTTTTCCATTAACATAAAAATAGCATTCGATGTGGCAAAAACAATAAAAAAGTTCACTACCATCGTGTGTAAAAAACGGCATAGCTTCGAATTGGCCAAGTGGATATTCTGCTCCACCATATACAATAAATCTATCTATATCCTTTGTTGCAGTAAATGCAAACAATGGTTCGCTTGGATGCAAACACAAATTACTTACAGAATGATAGGATTTAGTAAAAATAGGTTCAGAATATTTATCCGAATACAAAACAGCGAGTTCATCGTATGCATTGCGGCGAATTAAAAAAACCGCCGAACTTCCTTCTCTATTGATTTTCATATCAATTAGTTCAACGAACTGTTCAGCTAATGGTTCAGAGTTTTTGTAAATCTGCCAAAAATGCCCTCTCCTACCAGCGTAGATAAAGTTTTCATCATTCCAAAATCCCAAAGGAGCAACTTGGTCGAAATCCTCAGAAATAAATTCATTTGGTATAACCAAGCTTTGCGAACGACCCTTTTGCAAAACGAATGCAACTTTGCGTCCGTTGTAACTAATAAATACTTTGCCATAAAAGTTCAAAATGTCAATATTTTGACCATTGAAATTTATTTTAGTTTCCATTCCATTTCGGATGAGATAATAAAATATTTCAGAATTATTGCTAAAACCAAGTTCTATGATTTTTTCTGCAAAGACCGGAAAAGAAGTATCGGAAGTAACTATATGCCAACTTGTATTATCGCGCCCTGCAAAAGCCCAGCGTGTCCCATCGGGTGAAAAAACAATTGGTGTTACCTCCTTGAATGTTGCGGTCTCTTCTCCAGAAATAATATAGCGAAGCTCTCCACTGTATGGTTGTGTTAAAATGTACCAATTACTTGTAGTGTCGATTGAATACTTTAAAACTTTTTCCAAACCATCGTAAATTAGAAAATCAACACATTTTTGTGGAAAAAGATTTATCGGACCTATGAAAAGGCAAATAATACCAGCCAAAACTCTCATAGATTGTTATTTTTGAATGTAATAATTAAAACTACATTGTTTATCTTTTATTTTTTACATTCGTTTAACTACAATATTTATTTTCCAAAATTTTTTTTATATTTAATTTTGAGCTGGTAAAAATCAATCATCATTATAAATAAATCGTCAATGATATTAGTATGCTAATATATATGAGGCAAAAATGAAAAGAAAAATCAGTTTTCTATTATTGTTAATTTTTACTTTTTATTCCCAAATAGCATTTGCTCAGCAATTTAATCTATATTCGATTGACACTACTAATTTTCCTTTAATGTCGGCACTTTTTTATGCAAAAACTCAAGCTGGAATTGATTATCCCAATCCACAACCAAACGACTTTGACTTTTTCGAAAATGGCGTGCGTTTGAACCACACTCTTGTTGTTGACTGTAAAAAGGTAAACTTTTTCCCACAACTTGCGGTTGCCTTGGTACTCGATGTTTCAACATCTATGAATGCCGACGCTGGTAATGGCGAACGAAGAATCGATTGGGTTAAACAAGGAGCTTTTGCATTCCTTGACTCGATAAAACTTGACCCTCCGTCGGTTATTGGAATAGTCCTTTTTGCCGGGGACGTTTACAAAACAAGCCCCTTATATGAAAAAAAACAAGATTTGTATGATTGGCTAAACATTAACCTATTAGTGGCATCTGGCGCCACAGACTTTTATCCCCCATTTGTCAAAGAATGGCCACCTTTAGGAGCAATACCACTTTTGGAATCTGCACCTAAGGACTTGCGTCGTGTTATTATTTTCTTAACAGACGGCTACCCAGAAAGACCTTTTACACGTGCAAAAGTTGATACCGTTATTGCCAGAGCAAAAAGAGCAAAAGCTCAGGTTTATTCGCTTTTTATTACGACACCGACAAATCCCGATATAGATAGAGTTTGCCAAAACACTGGCGGAAGGAGTTTCGAAATAAATTCGAAATCTGCTCTTATAAGTGCTTTTAAACAAATCGTCGGAGAAATCCAAAGTCGAAATATATGTTATTTGCAGTGGGTTGCTCCTTTTGGGTGCGACCAATCAAGTAGGAAAAGGAATATTAAAGCAATTTTCAAGAGAATTCCCGATTCAGTTATTACAGATTATACTGCACCGACCACGAGCATTGCAAAGCTTATCTTTTCCGACTCACTTCTGTTATTTGGAGCTCCGGGAATTGGAACTACCATTCGAAGTTTATCTTTAACAGCCCAAAATACTGATTTTACCATCAATTCATTTTCCTTACCTTCCACTAAATTTTCAATAGATTGGAACGGTAAGACATTACCTTTTATACTTTCGAAAGACCAAACCCATACAATCAACATTCGTTATACCGAAACCACCCCAGCAGCATCGGAACAAACAATTTTTCAAATTAACTCATCACCTTGCCAACCCGACCCAATCACTTTAGTTGCTCCTTGTGGTGGAGAAGTTGTAAAGGAAATCAACTTTAGCAAAGTTCCAGTACAAAATGTGAAGACACAAACGGAAACTTGCATCTTTAAAAACACTACAGCAGTACCGCTCGAATTCACTTTATCTATTGAAGGTTCAGATCCAACAGAATTCTCTTTGGTCGATGGAACAGGTCCTTTCCTCCTAAATCCGGGTGAATGTCTAAGTCTTAGAGTTCAATTCAAACCACATTCTATCGGTAATAAAACAGCAATCTTGAAATTTAATATACCAAGTTATTGTGGAACATTTTCTACAAATTTGAAGGGCGAAGGAATACCTTCTGCCTTACCTTTGCCACCTGTTGAATTTAATGTAAGAAGAATTCTTACTGTTACAGATACTTTGATTTCAATAACCAATTCGACACCTGCTCCATTAACAATACAAAGCATTAGTCTACAAAATATTCCTGATGACAATTTTTCAGTTACTCCACAAACTTCATTACCTACAACTTTAAATCAAAATGAATCAATTCAAGTTAGAATAAGATTTAATCCCCAAATTGAAGGATATTTAGAAAACCAAATACAAGTTGGCATTCAAAACTTTCCAACCCAACCAAGTTTCCAAGTTTCTGGAATAGGCGGGCTACCAAAAATCCAAGCTGAAGACGTAGACTTTGGACCAGTCCAAGTTGGTACAAAATCCACATTAAACTTAATCATTATTAACCCAAGCACGTCAATGGACTTATATATAACGGAAGTTCTTTTAGGACCGACTTCAGAATTTAAATTCGCAGGTGGAGCAATCACTTCGAACTTTATTGTCCCCAAAAATCACGGCTCAGTTGCAATTCCAATTGAATTTACCCCTAATGTACCTGGCATTAGAAGAGTTTCCGCTATAATAAAAAACGATGCTGCACCAGGCCCGAATAACAAGCCAATAGTAAACGACACAGTTATCATTCACGGGTTGGGGTTAGGGGTCCTTGCGTATCCAGACACCTTAGATTTTGGAGAGGTGTCTATATGCCAATTAAAGGACTTAATAATCGAAATTGACAATTCTCAAATGAACATCGAACAACAAGTTCTTGAAGTTAATGTTCTTGGGAGCAATGCAGCTGACTTTCAAATTTTGAATTACCCACAAAAAATTAAACCCGGCGAAAAAGGCAACGTCGTTGTGCGACTTGCTCCTGCAAACGTTAATCAAGCTCTAAACGCGATTATTTCGATAAAAACCACGTTTGGCGAAAAACAGATTACTTTAATAGGCAAGGCATTTAGCGAAAAAGTTCAAATAACATATCAAATGAACCAATCTAAGTTCCAAGTATCAAAAAATTTAACAATTTCATTTATAACGAAAGTTCAAAAGAATCATTCAGTGAATTTAAGTTCAATTCAGCTGAATTTGCAAGTGCCTTTCAAAAACCTAAAATTAATTTCCTTTACAAGCGAACTACCCGGTTGGAATTGGACAACGCAAAAGACAAACTTTGGCTATGTCATCAATGGAAATGGACCTAATATTACAACTCCATTAAACTTTACCTCCTCTATGACATTCGAAACATATCTTTCAGACATACATAACCCAGAAATTATCTTGACCGCTGAATTTCCAGAAGCAAGACAATGCCTTGTCCCTGAACCAAAATCCCAAGTCGTCAATTTGGTTACTTGCTTTACAGAAGGAAGATTAGTAGAAGTTTCCGACAAGAACTACAAACTTTATGAAATTGTTCCCAACCCAGCATCTGGTAATCTTGAAATCGAAGTAGAATTAGCATTCGACGGTAACCTTAAGCTTGAAATTTATAATTATCTTGGTCAACCAATTGCAGAAATTTTCGATGGTGAGACTCGGAAAGGTAATTACAAATTCCCTATCAATACAATGGAATTTCCAAATGGACTTTATTTCATACGAATGAGTTCTGGTACAATAGCAATAACAAGAAGCTTTATTATTAGAAATTGATGATTTTCATTTTAAATACTTTGCTTTTGGTTGTCGAATCTAAACAGATTTTGTTTTTAATTTTGCTTTTTCGAAAATTTAGATGAAAAGAATAAATCTGTTCGTATTAGTTCTAATATACTTGTTTGGCTGTGCCAAAGAGAACCCTTTATTAATAAATCCACCTTTAACAAATCAAAATGTTAAAATCCGTCTCTTAAATGCTGTACCTTCAAGCCAGAGCATCTCTTTAGAAATAGACGGACCAATAAAAACTGAATCCATTGGATATCTAAAGTTAAGTCAAGGAATTACCCCACCACCTTTCGATTCAATTTCCATCAAATTTTTTCAAGACCAAACAAATGTTTACCAGCCTTTTCGAAAAATCCGTATTATTCGAGAAACCAAGTATTTGATAATTGCTGGGGAAAGCTTTCGTTCAAATGGATTCGTCGATACATTTCTTACGATTACAACTACTTACGGGTTACCCAAAAAACAAGGGAAATCCTATTTTAAATTTGTCAACTTGTTAAAAGATTCCACTTTAAATGTTTCGATAGTCGAAGGTTGTCCAAATGGGACACCTCTTCTTCAGAATGTACCATATTTTTCGTTCCCATTTTTGAAAACCGTAAACAATGGTAAACTAACTTTTTCAGTAATTTTTCAAAAAGATGGAAAGTCTTCTTTATTTAATACTTACGAAATGAATTTCGAGGAAGATAAAGAATATACATTACTTCTTGCAAAAAACAAAGACAACTCCATTAATATGTTCATTTACGACGATTACGATACGGTCGCAAACGAATTACAAATACTGCCACCATTAGCGGAAAGAAAGTCATTTGTTCGACCAATCAATCTAACAGATGATTATATTGATATTTATAAACATCCATCAATTGAAATTACATCGAACTTTGAACCAAACCAAATTGGGAAATATTATCCAATCAATGCTTGCGAGTCGAGTCTCTTAGATACTCTCAGCATTACCACAGCAAACGAAAATCTTTTCATTGGATATTCTTTTGAAGTTAATAAAAGGTATTCTCTTATAATAGTAAACGAAAGTGGAAAAAATAAAAAGTTGTTTCTTTTGCCTTCGCTCCAACTTCGGGCTCAACTTGGCAACAAAGTAGCTATTCAAGTAGTAAATGCATTGGATTCTCAAACTACCATAACTTTGTCATTAGGAGGAAGACATCGCAATAATTCAAGGGGGTATGTTGCTGGTGAAATTCTTGCTTCAAATCTACCCTTTGGTAAAGTCTCAGAACCTGCAATCATTGAAAAAGGACCGCTCCCACTCACATTATTCCTTTCCAGAGAACCAAATGTTCTTTTAGAAACAGCTTTTGGAAATATTACCGAAGGTGGCTTATATTTCTTGGTGATATACAAAAACCAAAATAACGAAATAAAATTTGCACTAATTTCTGAAAATCAAGAAGAATCGAAAATATCCAATCTTCAAAATGGATACTTTTTACAAATACTAAATGCCAACCCCGAGTTTAATGAAATTAGGATTGAAATACCAAAGATAATTGAATCGGGAAAAATCCTTTACAAAGAGACATTTGCAACTGTCATCCCTATGGAACTAACTAACATATCTGTAAACTCTGTCATCTTATCTTTCCACCCTGAAGTCGAGGAGCGAGGGCTGCTTGTTATAGCTGGCGACAAACAAAATTTAGACATCTTTGATATTTCACATAAGCAAATGGGACAAGAATTTGGTTCTTACAGACGACGTTTCCTTAATGCTTATAAATCGAATACAACAATTTCTTTTCGCTCGGGCAGTGAAACTGGATACATAGAAGTTAGTGGACTTGCATACGGACAAGCTACCGCAATTCAAAAGGTATTCCTGGAACGAAAATTTTCACTTTTTGTCTTCGATGAAAATAGGTCGAAGCTTTTATCTCAATTTAACGACATTCATTTGACTTTTGGAAAAAATTACACTCTTGTTTTTTCGGGCAACGAAACAAAAGGTTTCGCCTTGATAGTTGTTCAAGAATATTAGTTTTTAATGTGATAACTTTGAACATTTTACATAAAAGGAAGGCTTTAGGATGAAAATCATATTTTATCTTTTTATCTTCTTCTTAGCATATAATTGTCCTTTTTCTGCACCACCACTACAATATAATTTAAAAAGTACCAACTCACTACCAAACCCAGAATATACCATCGTTATTAACGGTACTGGAAATCAAGTTGACAAAATCTATCCAATATACCGGGTAGATTCAGAACATCTAATTAAAAATGCAATCCACATTAAAACAAAACACTTAATCAATTACGATAAAACTTATTTTCAACTACATTCCTCAAGTCTATCGACAATCTTGAACAAACATAAAGTCAATCTAATCCGAATGCCTTTTTTCGACGAAACCTCTGCAAGTCCACTTTCGACAAAAGAAATTGGGATTGAAAGAATTTACGAAATTTATTTTGCCGACGAAATTGACCCCTATGAAGTTTGCAAGGAGTTGTTGCAATCCCCAGATATAGAATATGCTGTACCAATCTATAAAAGATATTTATATGATTTCACACCCAACGACCCAAGTATTGGTTCGCAATGGTATATCAACAATATTCAATTGCCAAAGGCTTGGGATATTTCCAAGGGTGATAAAAAAGTAGTAATTGCGATTATTGATTCGGGGGTCGATTGGAAACATAGCGATTTAAAAGACAATATATGGAAAAACCCCAAAGAAATACCAGATAATAAGGTCGATGACGATGGAAATGGGAAGGTGGATGATGTAAGTGGTTGGGACTTCGTGGGAAATGTAACAGCGGCTGATATTCAAGCTGGTACTTTTCGCGAAGACAATGACCCAATAAATATCACTGGTTTTCACGGGACTCACGTTGCTGGCGCAGCTTCTGCAGTAACAAACAATGGTGTTGGAATTGCATCTCCGGGTTTTAGTTGCTCAATTTTACCAATAAAATGCTCTCCCGACCAAGGAGGAATGGGAATATACCGAGGCTACGAAGCTATAGTCTATGCAGCTAATCTCGGTGCTAAAGTTATAAATTGTAGTTGGGGAGGACCCGGTTTTAGTTTAGCAGAGCAGGAAATAATTAACTATGCCTTAAACAAAGGTAGCCTTGTGGTTGTTGCTTCAGGAAATGATGGAGGATTAATTGATTACGGTGGGCAATTCCCTGCTGGATACGATAACGTCCTTTGTGTTGGTGCAACTAACTCTTCCAACGCAGTTGCAAATTTTTCTAATTGGGGAATGAAAGTAACTGTCTATGCCCCTGGTCAAAGAATTTACTCAACAATGCCAAATAACAATTACTCTAATCAGGATGGTACATCGATGGCTTCGCCAATAGTTGCTGGAGTTGCTGGATTAGTAGCAAGTCTCCATACCGATTGGTCGCCACGTCAAATCCTTCATCAAATCCGTTCAACTTCAGATAATGTTTTGACTTCCGACCCGGCAAAGCGACCATATTATTACGGTAAAGTCAACGCATATCGAGCTTTGTATTTTAACCATTTGTCGAATCCCTCCATTCCTGGATTACAAATTTTCGATGTTTCTTTCTCTCGTGGTAATTCACTTTTCGATTTTAATCCCAATGTACTTTCTTTAAAAATAAAAAACCATTTGGGACCTGCTTCCAACGTAACTTTGAAAATTAAACCCTTAAACAATTTTATCTCCGTGGACCAAACCACTTTTTCCTTGGGAAATTTTGCTACTGGCGGCCAAAAGGACATAACCTTGACGGTCACACTTTTGGAAAACAATCCTTGGTATCTTGGAAATGCTTATCTGCAATGCTCGTTCGAAGCGAGTAACTATACCGATTATCAAGTTGTTTCACTTCCAGTTAGAATAACTTCCAACAATAAATTAACCAAACTTTTCACTTTCCCCGATATGTACCAACCACAGTGGTATGGAGCATCCTCGCCTCAACACGATTGTGTTTGGGCTGTAGGCCAAGGGGGGCTTTTTGGCTCTTTAAGTGGTTTTCTAAGAGTTTCTTCTGGTTCATACAGAATGAATTATATTTCGAGCTCTGCCAGAGTTTATTGTATTACTGCTCTCAACTCGATGGTGGCTTATGCGGGAAGTGGCTCACAAAATCAAACCTCTGCATATGTGTTTTTCACAACAAATGGAGGGAACAACTGGTCATCAATTAACGTATCAAGTATCACTGGATTTATTAATGCAATTTATTTCTTTGAACAAAAAGAAGGTATATTTTTAGGCGACCCGAAAAACGGTGTTTGGGGCGTCGGTAGGTCAACGGACGGAGGAACTACTTGGCTTCCAGTTGTAAACTTGCCCCCACCTAATCAGAACGAAACAGCTTTAGTAAATTCTACTTGCCGATGGAACGACCATCTGTGGTTTGGAACAAATCAAGGAAGAATTTTCTTTTCCACAAACAGAGGTCAAAATTGGGGTTTTGGAACTATACCAAATGCTGCAATTGTACTTTACATAACATTTCGCGATAATCTTAACGGTATGGCTGTTTATACAGAAACAACGGAAACTACTGCACCAAGATATTTAGCTACAACTTCTGATGGCGGAAAAACTTGGAAACCCAAACAGTTCAACTTTACTCAATACGGTTTAGTTCCTGTTTATTTGTTTACCCCAGAAAATTCAAAATTTATGTATGTCCTTTGTTCTGGAGGTGAAATCTTTGGCACTTCAGATTTAGGTGATAATTGGACTCCAATTTTAAATGAGTTCACGGGTGGCATTCAAACTGGTGCAGAAATTGTCTTGCAAAACACTCTTGTAAGACTTTGGCAACTCGGTCTTAGCGTAAGTTATCTTGACTTTGGCTTAGTTCCACAAAAAATTATTAAAGAAGTTCAACTTCTATCTGAAAACCTTTTAAAATACGATACAGTCAATATTGGTTCAAACAAACTAAGGAGTGTTACGATAAAAAATATCGGTAACTCACCTGTTGCATTGAAAGCCAAAATAGACACAACTTTAGGTTCTACCACCGAAGAATTTAAATTTTTTGGAAACTTACAAGATAGCATCGCCCCAGGCGAAGAAGTACAAATTAGAGTAAGATTTATTCCAAAGCAAGAAGGACAACGAAGAGCAAAATTGATAATTGAAACTGATGGAAATCCACAGAGAATTGAAATTGAACTTCAAGGTTTTGGTAGAAATATAATTTCTACGACAGAACCTGAATCTCTCGAAAAATTCGGATTGATTATTTCCCCTAACCCAGTAGAAAACTTTCTAACAATATATACTCATAGCAGTATCAATAAATCGGTACATATAAAAATTTTTGATTTGTTAGGGAACGAGGTTTTATCCGAAAAAGACATAGAACTTTCTTCTTACCGTATTTTCTTGAATGTAAGCAATTTAAGAAGTGGGATGTATATTGTAAAAATTAGTGTAGAAAATAAAATTTTGTATGGTAACTTTTTAAAAAAATAATATGAAAGTCTTAGTTACGGGAGCAACTGGGTTTATTGGTAGTTTTGTTGCCGAATTTTTCCTTGCAAAAGGATTTGATGTCCGATGTACAATTAGAGGGAAAAGTAACTTACGTTGGTTGGAAGGAAAAAATTATGAAATTGTAAAAACTAATTTCGAAAATCCAGAAGAGCTAAAAAATGCAGTTATTGGCGTAGATTATGTCGTTCACGTCGCTGGAACAATAGCTGCAAAAAATTATAACGAATACTTAAAAGGAAATAGAGATGCTACATCAAACCTTTTACGGGCTGTCGAGCTTTTCAACCCTACTATAAAAAAATTTACCTTTGTTAGCAGCCTAACTGCTGCTGGTCCTGCCAGTTCACTCGAGAATCCAGTTGATGAAACAACAATATGTCGCCCAATAACAAACTATGGACAAAGCAAACTCGAAGCAGAAAAAGAAGTGTTAAATTATCGTGAAATTTTCCCAATTACTATTGTTCGATTGCCAGCAATCTATGGACCCAGAGACACAGCTCTTGTGGATATGTTTAGACTTGCTAAGATAGGCTTAACCCCTTTGATTGGTTTCAAAGAGAAATATGTTAGCTTACTTTATGTCGATGATGCGGTAGAAGGTATTTATTTAGCTACCTTATCAGACAATTCACGAAATGAGATTTTTTTCATTTCATCCGAACGTTTCTACACTTGGAACGAAATGATGGATTCGATGAAAATAGCAATAGGTAAAAAGACAATAACAATTAAAATTCCACACTTTATAGTTTTTGGCGCCGCTTATATTTCGGAGCTCATAAGTAATTTGAATGGAAAGGTTTCGGTTTTTAATGTCGAAAAAGCAAAGGATTTCACCCAAAAATACTGGATTTGCTCTTCAAAAAAAGCATTTTCGACTTTAGGTTTCCGGCAAAAGGTTCAATTACCAGAAGGTATGAAAAAAACATACCTTTGGTATATCGAGAATGGATGGATTAGCTAAGATTCTTTGATGAAACTACCCATAAAAAAAAATCAAACTCTACTTCTCATTTTATCTTTTTTCCTATTCTTTGCTTGCTTTGTATTTTTTTCCCTCGAATTCGCAAAAGTCTCACTTCTCGAAAGTAAATTCGAAGGGCAAACAGCACAATTAAAATCGGAAGTATCAATCTACAAAGATAAGTATGGTATTCCCCACATAATTTCGAGTAATCTCGAAGATACTTTTTTTGGAGTTGGGTTTTCCCATGCAATAGACCGACTTTGGCAAATGGACTTTCTACGAAGAGTTTCTCAAGGCAGATTATCGGAAATATTCGGCGTTGAGGCCCTTAAATTTGACCAATTTTTTCGTGCTTTACAACTCAAAGATATCGCTTTGAGTATTGTCCCAAATCTCGACACAACATCTTATAAAATCTTGCTGGCATATTGTAATGGTATAAACTTCTTCTTAGAAAATTTTCAAAATAAACTCCCATTAGAATTCAATGCATTAAACTATAAACCCGAGCCGTGGACCCTCGAGGACTGTATTATGATTGGTCGATTGCTTGCTTTCACTTTAAACTTTTCTTTCTGGCTAGACTTGACATTTGGAGATATAGAGCAAAGGATTGGACACCAACAAGCTAGATCGCTTATCCCAGATTCAACTACCATCTTCCCTTCGTTTAATCAAATATCTCCTCAGCAAAAATACGGCAAAGATTTCAACTTTAAAGAGTTAATGTTATCTGCATCTTTAAAATACTTTAAAGAATTCTATCCTTTTCTATATTCAATTGGCGGAAGCAATACTTGGGCAATTCGGGTTAAAACTCGCAACGGCTACACTTCAATTCTAGCTTGCGACCCACACTTGACTATTACTTTACCACCGATTTGGTATCAAATACATATTTCATCGCCCCAATTCAATCTCGTAGGATTAACCATTCCGGGGATACCACTTCCACTTGTAGGTCGGAATGACTTCATAGCTTGGGGCATAACAAACGGAATGGTTGACGACTGCGACTTTTTTTCGCACCAACTCGATTCCACTGGAAAGTTTGTAATAAATCACCTGGGTGAAAAAACAAGACTACGATTTAAAACAGATACTATTAAGATTCGTGGTAAACCTAACTTCGTTTATTATCAAAGATACTTAGGCGACGACATTATTATCTCGGACTTCCTTTTGCTGAAAGATAACGAAGTCTCGGCAAAAGTTTTCTCTATTACAGACTCCCCAAAATTGAATTTTGCTTTGACTTTTAAATGGACGGGGAAATTTGTCAGCGACGAAATCAAATCGCTATACCTTATTTCCCAAGCAAAAGGATGGAACGACTTCGTGAAAGCCAAAAACTACTGGGGTGCCCCTGCTTCTAACTTTTCATTTGCCGATAAAAATGGTAATATTGGTTTAATGTTAGCTGGTTTCTACCCCGAAAGAGTAAATGTTGACCCAAACCTACCAAACAATTCAAGTTTAAAATTTTCCTACTGGGTTGGACAAAGGCGTTTCGACGAAAAATTCAATATTTTCAATCCACCGGAAGGATTTGTTTATAATGCTAATAACAAATCTTACCAATCAAATTTATTTATTTCGAACTATTGGCCCGACCCCACTCGTGCCGAAAGAATTTATGATATTCTACAAAACACTCAACCTTCGGACATACTCGATATTCAAGTTATGCAGAACGATTTAAAATCCTTACAAGCCCAAAAAATACTATCGGAAGTATTACCTATTTTGGAACTTAGAAAAAAGGATTTAAATGACATTGAACTACAAGCTTTCGAAAAATTAAAAATCTGGAATTTTATTTTGTCCCCTAATTACGTTGCACCTTCAATATATCAAACTTTTGTGTTGAAATTTCTTGAAAACCTATTATTAGATGAACTAGGCGAGGAACTTTTCAAGCAATATCTCTACTTGGATTTCATTGCAACAAGAACTTTACTAAAAGTGATGAGCGATTCTAATTCCGTCTTCTTTTTCGATAAAATCCAAAATGACACATTAACTAAAGAAGAATTAATTTTCAAAAGCTTTAGGTCCACAATAAATGAGCTAAAAAACAAAACAAAGACAGAAAACGTTGAAAAATGGACTTACGGAAATCTCCACAAGGTTCGACTTGAACATATTCTTGCTAAGAATAAATTTCTTGAACCAACTTTCTCTTTAGGCGAATATCCCTATGGTGGTAATAATTCTACCATTAATTATGCTGGCGGAAAATTGTTCGACCAAAATCTTGTTGAAATAGCCTCTTCTGCTCGTTTTATTGCAGATTTAGGCGATACGTTAGTCAAGACAATACTGTCGGGAGGAAATTCTGGTCAAAACTTGAGTAGAAATTTTTCCGACCAATTTCGCCTTTGGCTGAATGGCGGTTATATTTCTATACCAATTTCTAAAATCCCTTCAAAACATTCTCAAATATTTGCAATTATAAAACCAAAGTAATCAATACTATTTTTTTCCAAACAAACATCTTAAAATTATTAAGGTAATAGTTTCTGATTTTACAATATGAATCATAATTGTATTCAAGCTTCAGTACCTTTTCAAAAAAATTTAGACTATTCAACGTAAATTTAATTCAAGAAGAAATTCAAAGAAACAAGCAGACTTTTTAAAACTGCAAATGAAGAAAGCAAGTAATCTATTCTTCTACAAGTTGGAGTGTCATCTGAACTTTTCGTAGGGAAAGATAATCATCGGTTGAATCGCTTGCAATTCCACCTCCAACAATCTCGAACTTCAATCGATGTAAATAATTTTTAAAACTAAAATCCTTCTCTAATTCATTAAGAATAGCTTTAGCAGTAAAGTAAGCACGGAGTTTCGAAAGCAAGAAGTTATCGATAAAACTGCCTCGTTTAACATAAAAATTAAGATTATAGTCAGAAATATCTTCTTCAAAATATTTGGAATAAGGTGGTAAAGGTCTTGGGTCCGAATACCCTATTACCTTAACAAGTAACAATTTGTTTTTTGGGATGCAATCCAATTCAAACAAAGCGAGATAATCCTTAACATTTTCAATAATTATTTGCATTGAATTTTCAACTTGCTGAATAAATTTATCGTAAATCGAGCCGGGATATTCTATGTAACGAGTTGAATCATCTAATCCAATTAAATTGAAATTATGCATTTTTCTAATTTGTTCAACAACAGCCCACGAAATCGGTCTATAGTAACCAGTTATGAAAAATGGGATTTGATATTCTTTTGAAATATCATTTGTAATATTTAAGTTAATAACATACTTTAAATACGAAGTATCTATACAATCAGTATGTATCTTGTTGCGATAACGAAGTTTTTTATTACAAGTGTTATAAATCGTAATTTCATACTCTTTACGAGGATTAATTGGAAGCATATAGCGACTTTGCGAACCCAAGTATGATTCGAAAAAAATACTGTCGTTTTCCTTAATCATCAAAAAGTCGTACGAAGTAAAAAGAGAAGTGCTTTCTGTAAAATTAATTTCGAAAAAAATTGGCAAACAAAACTCAGCCTCGTAAATATCGAAACCACCTAAGCCATTAGGTCTATCGGATGAGAAATAAATTTTCCCATTGACAACAACTGGAGAAATTTCATTGTAATTAGTATTAATATCGTTTAACAATCGCCGAGGCGGTCCCCAAATAAAATCTCCTTTCCTTTCTGCCTTGAAAATATTATAATTCCCATCCTCGTAACGAGAAAAAAATATGTTACCGTAGCTGTCGATGAAAGGTGTAATTTCGTTAGCCTCCGAATTGATACCCTCGGCAAAAATTGGTTCAGACCAACCAATTTTTCCATCAATTTCAATTTTTTTTGAAAATACTATATCTGTTCCACCCTTTGACCCCATTTGGTCTGTCGAATAAACCAAAAATGAGCCATCGGGAGAAAACTTTGGATGCGACATAAAAGAAGTGTCGGCAAACCCAAGTTCGCTAATAGATAATGTCTTTCCTTTCAAATTAGTCGACAGAAAATGCAATCTATAATTCAAAGAATTTCTTTTTTTTCCGGCAACAACAAAATGAACTTGTTCTCTAATTGAATCGACAAATTGTGAAAAAAAGCCAAGTTCGACTGTTGATAACCCCTTGGGCAATGTGTATTTTACTTTTTTCTTTTGCTTAGTTGAGTAAACATAAGGTTTTGCCTTTTTTTTCTCGTTATAATGTAATATTAAAAGACCATCGTTAACAATTTGAAGAGGAAATTCATCCAATTTCGTATTTAAATCAGCTTTGTAACTCGAAACCTTAATTTGCGTAAAAACAGAAGAAAATTGCAATATGATTGAGAAACAAATAAGGAAAAGCATTACATTCCAACTTAAAGTTTTCATAAACCATTTTTAGTTCTAAAATTCAAAATTAAGTAATTATAAAAGGATTTTGCAATTTTGTTAATTTGGGTTTTACTTATTAATTACATTTATGAAACTAAATCTTGCTTCGATAATCTTACTCACTTTTCTGAATTACTATGTACTTTCGCAAATCGAGTTCACTCCCCCAAAAACCAAAAGCATCCAAGCTGTCGATACAATCTTTGGACATATCATCACAGACCATTATCGATGGCTCGAAAACAAAGACGACCCCGAAGTAAAAGAATGGTCAAAAGCCCAAACAGAATATTCATTAGACTATATCAATAAAACAACAAAAAAGATAACTGGTTTGAGTGAAGAAATTAGACAATATCTCGACCGAGATTACATCTCACCTCCTTTTTTCAAGGCTAACAGAGAATTCTTCTATGCTCGAAAAAAAGGAGAACAACAAAACAAACTATACACCCGATACAAAAATAAAACTATTTTACTTTTCGACCCTTTAAAAGTAGATAACACGGGTTTAACTGCTATAGTTGGCGTTGTTCTGAATAAAAAAGCAGATAAAGCTGCAATTGGAGTTCAAACGAAAGGTAATGAAATTGCTAAGTATTATTTTATTGATACAAGGACTGGAAAAGAAATTGCACCACCTCTGGAAGGTGTCTTTTATATAAGCTGGTGTAGAGACGATACCTACTTATACGTTACATATCGTTCAATGGAGGATATTAGGCAACAACGAGCTCTTAAAACTTTCAAACACAGATTAGGTAGCAATACCAAAGACGATGTTTTCCTTTTCGCACCTAAAGAAGCAAAATACTTTGCGCGGATATGGGACGATGAAAATAGCGAATTAACCTTCATATCCGAAGGTGATTTCTTTACCAATACCTTAAAACTGGTTAATTCCAAAAAGTCCACTGATACCATAACAATTTTTTCAAGTAGCGAGTTTCGTTCAAATCCAATTTTCGTCAAAGATGGAAAAATATTTTTAGAGACTAATCACGAGTCCCCCAACAACAAAATTATGGTAGCCGACATCGAAAACCCCGAATTCCCTAATTGGAAAGTATTAATTCCAGAAAACGAAAATCCCAAACTTGGATTTGTGGTTACTTCGGACTTCATTCTTGTTGTCGAAAGGAAAGACGTAATCACACGACTATTTTCTTACGACTTAAATGGCAAGTTCCTTGGAGAGGTTAATTTACCCGAATTGGCTCAGATAGGCAATTTTTATTTCGTCCCCGATAAAAACCAAGTTTTTGTCTCATTGATTTCATTTACATCACCATCAAAACTTTATTCTATTGATGGAAAAACATTGGATTGGAAGCTTATTTTTCAAGATACTTCTATAATCGATACCAAAAACATCGAAGCAAAACAAGTATTTTACAAAAGCAAAGATGGAACCCAAATACCAATGTTTATTGTATCCCGCAAAGGAACTAAACTTGACGGAAATAATCCAACACTCTTGTATGGATATGGTGGTTTCAACATAGGTATGCAACCACATTACTTGGGAGTTACTGCATCTTTTATAAATCGAGGTGGAGTATATGCGGTGGCTTGTCTTCGAGGAGGTAATGAATATGGTGAAAATTGGCACAAAGCTGGAATGCTACATAATAAGCAAAATGTTTTTGATGATTTCATTTATGCAGGTGAATATTTAATTCAACAAGGCTACACAAATCCATCAAAGCTAGCTATCAAAGGAGTTAGCAATGGTGGGCTCCTAATCGGAGCAGTAGTTACACAAAGGCCCGACTTGTTCAAGGCTGCAATATCTTCTGTTCCTCTTTTGGATATGATACGATATCACAAATTTTTAATAGCAAGATATTGGGTACCAGAATATGGAGACCCGGACATAGAATCAGATTTTAAATACCTAATTTCTTACTCACCATATCATAATGTTCGCGTGGGTATAAGCTTACCAACAATGCTTGTGCGTGCTGGAGAAAACGATACCCGAGTCGACCCATCACATGCAAAAAAGTTCGTTGCACTGCTGCAAAATTGTCAATGGCAAAAGAATCCAGTACTTCTTTTAGTCGATTTCGAAAGTGGCCACGGGTCTGGTCAATCAGTCGAACAGCAAATAAAAAATATTGAAATTGAATGGCAGTGGTTAATGAATCAATTAGGTATGCAATAAAGTATATCGCTATATGGATATCGACAAACTTATTCAACAATATAACCAAGAAACTGATATATCGAAGAAAATATCAATCTTACGGGAAGTTATTAATACTTGCGACTATTACTACTATACAAAAGACGAAAGCTTAATAAGCGACCGGTTGTATGACCAACTATTTTTGGAGCTTATTAAATTAGAACAAGAAAACCCACATTTAATAACTCCTGATTCTCCTACTCAAAGGGTTTCTGGCGAACCACTAAAAGAATTTGCAAACGTTTCCCACAAAAAACCGATGCTTTCTCTTTCCAATACTTATACATTCGAAGAAATAAAAGATTTTCACAAAAGAGTGTTGGAACTGCTCGAAGGTGAAGAAGTCCAATTTTTCGTAGAACTCAAATTCGATGGAGTTGCCATCAGTATACACTACTTGAACTCCGTATATTCTCTTGCTGTAACACGAGGTAATGGATACGTCGGGGACGATGTTACGTTGAATGTAAAAACAATAAGAAATTTACCTTTAAAGGTAAACGATGTATATATCGAAGGAACTTTATTGAAAGATTTCGAAGTCCGCGGAGAAGTATTTATGAATTTTTCGGACTTCGAAAGGATAAACGAAGAAAAAGCAACACTTGGCGAAAAGACCTACGCTAATCCAAGGAATTTAGCTTCGGGCACCTTAAAACTACTTGACCCACAGCAAGTTTCTAAAAGACCTTTGCGTTTAGTAGTTTATTATTTGGACACAGAAAATGTAAAATTGTCTCGCCAGAGTCAATGTATCGAAATAATGAAGAAACTTGGATTACCAGTTTCTCCACATTCACGCCTTTGCAAAGATTTGAACGAGGTTTTTGAATTTATTCACTACTGGGAACATAAACGCTTTACTTTACCATTTCAAATAGATGGAATTGTGATTAAGGTAGATAGGCTCGACCAGCAGGAACGGCTTGGAATGATTGCGCGCTCTCCTCGTTGGGCAATTGCATATAAGTATGAACCAGAAAAGGCAGAAACCATACTTAAAGACATCAAGCTACAAGTTGGTCGGACTGGGATAGTAACGCCAGTTGCAGAACTCGAACCAGTTTTTCTTGCTGGAACTACAGTAAGTCGAGCAACACTACACAATGCGGATTACATCGAACAGCTCGATATTCGAATTGGCGACACCGTAATCGTCGAAAAAGCTGGGGAAGTAATTCCAAAAGTATCTTCGGTTGTGCTTTCTAAAAGGCCCACTTGGGCTGTAAAATTTCAATTTCCCGATGTTTGCGGGTGCGATTTAAAAGGTAAGCTAGTCCGATATCCAGGTGAAGTTGCATATTTTTGTACCCACCCAGAATGTCCCAGTCAATTAGTCCGGAGGATAGAACATTTCGTATCGAGAAATGCGATGGATATCGAAGGAATGGGTGAAAAAATAATCAATCAATTAGTTTCTTTGGGATACTTAAAAAATATCGCCTCTATCTATGAATTAAAAAGGTTCCGAAATGAATTGATAGAATTAGAACGATGGGGCGAAAAAAAAGTCGATAATTTACTTAGTTCAATAGAAAAAAGTAAAAATAGACCTCTTCACAGACTTATATTCGGATTAGGAATTAGATTCATCGGCGAAGGTGCAGCAAAAATACTTGCCAATCATTTTAAGTCGCTAGACCGGCTAATGAATGCCAAAAAGGAAGAACTTCTTTCAATTTACGAAATTGGCGAAAAGATGGCTCAGTCAGTTGTCGACTTTTTCTCGAATCCCAAAGAAATTGATATTATCGAAAAACTCCGCAATTTCGGTCTTTTTTTCGAGGAGAGAGAAACTGATACAATTGAAAACAAATTTCTTGCTGGTTTGACTTTTGTGTTGACCGGTGAATTACAAAGATTTACCCGTAGCGAAGCAAAATCGCTCATTGAACGTTACGGAGGAAAAGTTGCGAGTAGCGTTTCTAAAAAAACAAACTACTTAGTAGTTGGGGAAAATCCCGGTACGAAATTGCAAAATGCAAAAGAACTCGGGGTTAATATAATTGATGAAGATAAGTTTATAAAACTATTAAAGCTTGAAAAAAGTTCAAATTCCTTTGATAAAAAGAGCTTCGAGGATAAAACTTTATTCGATTAATTGGTTTATTTATGCAATTGAAGTTTTACCAAAAGTTGTTGTTAAGCCTTTTGAAAATTGGTTTGGCACTTTGGCTCGGAGGTTCATTAGTTCGTGCTGCGGTTGCATACGACATTTTCAAAACAGATGTTGAATTAAAGCTTATCGAAGGATTAACTGAAAGAGATGCATTGTTAAACGTTCGATATTTTACGGCAGGTGCACTTTACACTCAAATTGGCTTTCTTATTGCGTTTATTTCATCAATAATTTTACTGCCAACAGCAAAATCTCATTTTAGAAAAGAAGGCTGGCTACTTATGTCGTATATTTTATTCTTTCTTGCATCGATTTCCGAATCAATTTTAACTTATTTCGACATAAAGTTAGCGACCTATGTTTTTTTCTCAAATCAACTTAGCTTTCAATCGAAAGAAATTCAATTGTTTTTTTTCAAACGTTTCAAAGATTATAGTTTTCTTTTTGTATATAATTGGTTCGCAATAATAACAATAATTTTTCTGTCAATATTCAGACCTTTAAAAAGGATTTCCGATGCAAAAGAAGAAAATTCTTGAAGAATTAGTTGAATTGCTAAAAAGCTTAGGATTCAAAATCCGAAAAGATAGTGGAAATTTCGAAGGTGGCGCTTGTATTCTGTTCAGTGAAAAACTGATTGTTTTAAATAAGAATATGCCCACTGAAATTCATTTTAAAGTTCTCGCAAATGTGGCCCGAGACTATTTGAATAAAATCTACATCAAACCACGCTTGCGTGAAATAATCGAAAAGGAACTCGAAACAAACTCCTTGCAACCAATAGAAATTTATGTTTCAAAAAACGAGGAGAACAATGAAAGTAACACTTGAACTTGAAAGAAATATGCGAATAATCGGGAAAAATAAGCAAGAAATGGAAGTTTATTTTGATACTAGCGAAGAACTTGGCGGTGAAAATAGCGCCCCCAAGCCTATGGAAGTCTTCCTAATGGCAATGGGAGCTTGCACTTTTATGGATACAATTAGTATTCTACGCAAAAAAAGGAAAACCATAGAACAATTTAAAATAAAAATCGAAGCAGAGAGAAAAAAAGAACATCCAATGGTTTTTTCGAAAGCCCATTTAATATATGAACTTGTAAGTCCAGATGCAGAATTAAGTGACCTAAATCGAGCTGTTGAACTCTCGCAAACAAAATACTGCTCTGCCTCGGCAATGTTTAAAGCAGCTGGGTGCGAAATTACTTGGGAAACGGTATTAAACCGTCCTTAACTATCGAAACATTCCTTTAAATTTGAATATCTTATCGGGAGATCTGTTCCATAGATTTTCAAGAATTTGTACTGCATTCGAAGCTGCCCCTTTTCGGACATTGTCGGCAACAACCCACATTAAAAACCCATTTTTTTCGACTGGATTTTTTCTAATTCTGCCAACATAAACAAAATCAGTCCCTTCGGCTAATCTCGGAGTTGGATAAAGCTCTTTCTCTGGTTCATCAACTACTTTTATTCCGGGAGCTTTCACCATAGTTTCGACTAATTTATCAAGTTCAAAAGGAAATCGAGTAACAACTGAAACCGATTCACAATGACCATAAGTAACTGGAATTCTAACACAAGTAGCACAAATTCTAAAATCTTTTTTGTGTAGAATCTTACGGGTTTCATTTACTATTTTCACTTCCTCCTCCGAAAATTCGTACTTCGAGGGGATGCTGTGAAACAAAATATTAAAAGCAATCGGATGATTTGAGATAATAGGATTTACTTCGTTTGTTCTAATTTCATATAGCAATTTTTCAAGTCCTTTATACCCAGCTCCACTAATTGCTTGATAAGTAGAGACTTCTACTTTCTTAATTCCAAAGTTATCTAAAATAGGTTTTAATGCAACAACCAGCTGTATAGTTGAGCAATTTGGATTTGCAATCAATCCTTTGTGTTTCAACGCATCTTCGAAATTAACTTCTGGAACAACAAGAGGTACATCATATCGTAAACGCCAAAAGCTACCATTATCAATTACTAAGCAACCTTTACCGATAGCAAGAGGAACAAGCTTACTACTTGCGTCTTTTCCAGCCGAGAAAAAAACTACATCAAAATCCCTAAAATTAGCTTTATCAACAGATTCTACTACTTGTTCACTCCCTTTAAATTTCAACTTTACTCCTTGGCTTCTTTGCGTTGCAAAAAGTTTTATCGATGAAATCGGTAACTCTCTCTCTTCGAGTACTTTGAGTAAGGTTCTTCCGACAAGTCCAGTTGCCCCAACAATACCAATTCGTAAAAAGTCGCGAGTCCTTTTCATATTTTTACACAAAGTATTTTGGAAACTCTGGATGGAAAAATCTTTCAACTTTTCGACATAAACCCGTTTCGACATCCAATTCAAGATATAAACCAGCCAAATGTTCATCCCCGTAAGCTTGTTCAAACTTATGAGGGGTTTGAAGAATAAATCTTTTAATAGCAATGTCTACTTTTAAACCAACAACAGAAGCATACGGACCCGTCATTCCAACATCGGTAATATATCCAGTCCCTTTGGGTAATATCCTTTCATCGGAAGTTTGTATATGCGTGTGTGTTCCAATGATTGCGCTGACTTTTCCATCGAAATAATTTGCCAGAGCAATTTTTTCGGCAGTAGCATCAGCATGAAAATCAATTACCACAAGATTTGTTTTCGTGGAGATGTCGGTAAGAGCCTTTTCTGCCGCACGGAAAGGGCAATCAATGGCTTCCATAAAAGTACGACCTTGAATATTAATCACCCCGATTTTATAACTGGTATCCGGAACATCAAAAACCGAGTATCCAAGCCCCGGATTGCCTGGCGGATAGTTTAATGGACGAAGAATTCTTTTCTCCTTTGCTATTAGCGGTCTCGATTTCCAATTATCCCAAATATGATTACCAGTGGTTAACACATCAAATCCAAGCTCGAATAATTTTTCAGCAATATCTTCGGTTACACCTTTACCACCAGCAGCATTTTCCGCATTCCCAATGACAAAATTAGGTTTATACCTTTCGAGATAAATAGGAAAATAGTTTTCTACCGCAAGTAAACCCGAATCTCCAAATATATCTCCAATAAATAAAACTTTCACAAATTCCTTCTCCAATTGTAAATTGAAATTGTAAAAAGTTCAAAAATACAATTTTATGAATTAAGTTTTTTTGAGGTTCATATGAAAATTTATACAAAAACAGGCGATAAGGGCGAAACAAGTTTGTTCGATGGCACGAAAGTGCTTAAAAGTGACCCAAGAGTAGAATCTTACGGAACAATCGATGAATTAAATTCATACATTGGATTATTGACAACTTTAAACATACCAGACAATGAAAAAAAAGTTCTAACAGACATTTCTTACTTATTATTTAGAATTGGAACTGATTTAGCAACACCATTAACCAGTAAAATCCCAAAAAACTTTAAGCGAGTAGATAAGGATGATATACTATACTTAGAAAAGCTAATAGACAAATATTCGGACCATGTTCCCGAACTGAGCAATTTTATTTTGCCCGGTGGTTCTTTCGAATCCGCATATATTCACATAGCTCGTACTGTTTGTCGTCGTTCAGAAAGAAAGATTGTAGAACTTTTTAACAAATCTGAAATAAACGAAAACATAATCGTCGTTCTAAATCGTCTTTCCGACTTCCTTTTTGTTCTTGCAAGGTATATAAACTATATTAAAGGAGTTGCAGATGTTATTTGGAAATAAAAAAAATGTTAAATTGTTTTTTTCAAAAAATATATTCCCTATTATGTTAAAATTTTCTAAGCTTCTTGTTTTTATTTTTGTATTTTGCCATTTTAAAATATTTGCCCAAGAAGGGAAACTCCCACTTTCGGATAACAATGCTAACGCAGGTAAAGTTGCTATATTAGGTGTTCCTAAACAAGTTTTAGATAAAATTTCAGCTTTCTTCGACACAATCATTGCGAACAAAGTCGAACAAGCCTTCGATAATTTAATTGATAAAAGTCCTTTAAAAAAGAAAACAGAGGAACTCCAAAAACTTATGAACGAAACCAAAAGAGCAAATTTAATCTATGGTCCAATCAAATCCTATGAGCCCATAAACTCAGACATAGTTTCTGAATCATTTATACGAGTTCGTTACTTGGCATACCATACCGATTTTCCAATGCGCTGGGTCTTCACATTCTACCAATCCCCAAAACTTGGGTGGATTGTTGTAAATATTCGATTTGATGACCTAAGCGAATTCTTTTTCAAAGAAGACTAAATTATCATAATTTATCTTCTATTCGTCTCTACCTTTTTATTTTCTAAGGAAAGAATGCATTTTCTTAATCCTTTATATTTATTTGGGCTGATTGCTGCTGCAATCCCAATTATAATTCATCTACTAATCATCAGAAAAAACAAATTAATAGAATTCTCTACACTTCGATTTCTCAAAGAACTTCAAAAGTCAGAAGTTCGTCGTCTAAAACTAAAGCAAATTTTGCTTTTGATATTAAGAACCTTAGTGATTGTTTTTTTGATATTAGCTTTTTCGCGTCCCGTAATTCAAAGTGAAATACCTTTTTTAAGGAACTATTCAAATATTTCGAGTGTAATAATTATTGATAATTCAATATCGATGGACATTTCCGACGAATATGGAAATCGATTTCGACAGGCAAAAAACTTCGCCCGTTCCATAATAGAAAACTTGAAAGAGGGAGACCAAGCCGAAATAATTTTTACCTCAGATTTGTCCCAAGATGAAAATTTCACTTCGAATCCATCGATAATAAACGACAAGCTTGCTAAAACAAGTATCTCGGTTATACCTTCATCCTTCGAAAAGGCTTTGAGAAAGACACAGAAAATTCTCGACCAATCTAAAAATTTTGCAAAAGAAGTTTTTATCGTTTCCGATTTTCAAAAGTCTTCACTATTAACGTTTTCCGACTCAACCAAGTTTTTCGACGAGAACACCAACGTAAATCTCATACAAATTGGATATACTTCCAAAATTGATATCAAAAATGTTTCCATCGATACAATTATACCACTGACCAGAATTTTCGAACCCGAAAAGCCAGTTGAATTTGAAGTTAGATTGCACAACTCTTCGAAAAGCACTGTCGAAAATTTAGTTCTCAGCTTATTAGTTAACGGTGAAAGAACTGCTCAGAGAACCGTAAATCTTCAACCTAATTCTTATCAAAGTGTTAATATTTTTGTAACTCCCAAGCAAACGGGAATTTATAAATGTTTGTTCGAAATTGAAAGCGATGCATTGGACTATGACAACAGAAAGTGGTACTCCTTCGTTGTCCCCCCACTTCCGAACATAGCACTTATCAGCCAAAATCCAAAGGGTTTTTTATCATCTTTTCTAAATTCTTTGAATGGCAAAAAAATCAATCTTGATTTGATTGACCCAAATCAATTATCTTCTTTCGATTTTACAAAATATCAAGCATTGATAATTGAATCACTTAACCTTAACGATTTAGGCTGGGCAAAAATACTTAATTCAATAAGTCAAGGCAAAGGAATGTTGCTTTTCCCCGACCCAAAACTCGATGTTGTCTCCACAATCCGCTCACTTAAACAACTTAATTTCCCAGTTACTTTCGAATATAAATCCTTCGCCACAGAGAATAGGCCAATAATTACCTTCTTCGATAAGAACCATCCGCTCTTTTGGGGTGTTTTTCGCCCTACTGAAAATACTAGCTTAGAAACGATAGAACGACCTAATATTAATTCATTTTTAACAATGAACGGTGGAATTCCGATAGTTCAAACTAATGCTGGTTCGTTAATTTCTGAATTAAAATTCAACGAGGCAAATATATTATACTGCAGTGTCCCTCCGACGATGGATTGGAGCAATTTTGCAGTAACTTCCCTATTCCCAGTTTTTGTTTATCGTTCAATATTCTACCTTACTGCAGTAGGCGAAGTAAATTTTTCGGTTCGTTGTGGAACTAAACTTAGCATAAATCTACCTAAATCTTTAACATTTACGAACCAGTTCATATTAGAAGACCCACTCGGGAACCGAACAAACATCCAAGTAATTACTCTACCTTTTGCTAAACAAATTGAAGTCAGCGACTTAGTTCTAATCGGACCTTATATACTTGAAGATTCAAAAGGGAAACCAGTCGGAGCAATTTCTGTTAATGTTGACCCAAATGAGTCGAAACTTGAACTTGCAGATAAAAATTCAATTATTAAATATTTCAAAAATAGCATAAATCATAAAGCACAAGTCAGGTTTATTGAAAAGACCAAAGAAATAACGGAAGCCGATTTTCGCTCCTTCGCAGGAACAGAGCTATGGAAATTGTTTATCTTTCTTGCCATTCTATGTGCAATTGCCGAAATGATAATAGCTCGAACAAGAAAAAAAGAATTAGTTAATTATTAATCTAAAATATTGTAAATTTGATTTGAAAATTTTCAAAAAAAATGTTGAACACGAACGACATTGTTCTTTCTCTTAAAGTAAAGTTGCTACAAGAGAAAATCGAAGAAGCCAAACAAATCCTTATACAATTAATCGAAGAGTGGTACCACCTTCGTTATGTTGTTAAACCAATGCTGGAATTTGAATACGAGATGATTTTCGGTGAATTAGAAAAAGAATACGAACAAAAGGTAGAGCTATGTATTACATTGGAACATAAATTAGACCTTTTTCTTGCCAAAATAAATCGTGGCATACAAATTACCAAAGAGATTGCCGACATCATAGAAAAAGTTGTTTCAAAAGCAGCTTTTACAAGAACAAGAGAATATGCAAAACCTACAAATGGTAACCCCTACTTCATTCAAGGACTTGAAGACAATACTGCAAGTAAGCAAAAAGAGATTTCACAGATGTACCGTGCTCTTGTGAAAAAACTTCATCCCGACGTAGTCGGAGAAAGTGAGTTCAACAACAAGTTTTGGATTTCTTTACAAGATGCATACAAAGAAAAAAACTACCAAAAAATTAAAGTCTTCTATAAAATCTTGATGGAAAATTCCTTGCCACCAATTGTCGAAGAATATATTTTAGACAAGTTGGAAAGAGAACTCAAAGAGTTAAAACTTTTAATTGGAATTGAGCGAAGAGCTATAAATCGAATGTTAAACCAAGAGCCTTTCATTTACGAAAAACTTCTGAGCGATAAGACCTGGATTGAAACACATAAAATTAAACTTAAAGAAAAAATTAAGTTTCTCGAAAAACAAATAGATATCAATCGAAAATTGCTTGAAAGAATAAACGAAGGGGTAGCCAATCAATGACTAATGAATTATTTGGCAATGTTAATAATATAAAAGAAATCATTCAGTTCCAGCCAGAATCTGTTGTAAGTCGTACCTTATTAAAGAACGAAGGTGGAAATGTTACTCTTTTTTCTTTTTGGGAAGGGCAAGGTTTAAGTGAACATACTGCACCATTCGATGCCTTGATTATTTGTTTAGAAGGTACGGCAAAAATAACAATAGGACCAAACGAGTATCTTTTAAATGAAGATGACTCTATTATAATGCCAGCCAACATTCCTCATTCTCTTAAAGCACTAAGTAATTTTAAGATGTTGTTGATAATGATAAGGAAGCTAAATCATTCTCAATAAATTTGGTATAAAATGGCACAGTTGTCACCTCCAAAATTAATAACTATCGATAGACATATTAACGAAGAGCAGGACTTACATCCAGAAGCAACTGGCGAGTTCACTTTTTTACTTCACGATTTCACGTTTGCTATTCGGCTTATCGAGCGTGAAATACGACGCGCTGGTTTAACCGACATTCTTGGCTTAACAGAAAGCACAAACATTCACGGCGAGGCAATTAAAAAATTAGACCAATATGCATACGAAGTAATTTATCGGGCAATGGACCATAATGGTAATCTTTGTGTTATGGCCTGCGAAGAATCGAACGGCATAATGAAAATCCCAGAACGATATCCGAAAGGCAAATATGTATTGGTATTCGACCCCCTGGATGGTTCTTCTAATATTGACGTGAATATAACTTTGGGCACAATTTTTGGCTTTTACAAACGATTAGACCCGTCTCTTAGAACCGACGGTACAGAAGCAGATGTACTCCAACCGGGGCGAAAACTTGTCGCTGCTGGTTATATACTCTACGGGAGCAGCACCGTAATGGTTTACACTACTGGACACGGAGTCAATGTCTTCACTTACGACCCAACAGTTGGAGAATTCTTGCTTACAAAAAGGCAATTGAAGATTCCATCTTGGAATAACCAATACTCCGTAAACGAAGGTTATTATCACAAGTGGGACCCAAAATTTCGCAAATACATTGATTTTATTAAAACGCCTTCGCCCGACAAAAAGCGTCCTTATGCTCTCCGTTATGTTGGTACAGCAGTCGCCGACGTCCACAGAGTACTTCATTATGGTGGTATTTTTATGTATCCATCAGATTCCTCCAATCCCAACGGAAAGCTTCGCCTACTTTATGAAGCAAATCCACTTGCTTTCGTAATCGAACAAGCTGGTGGATTGGCAACAAACGGTAAAGATAATATATTAGATGTTGAACCAACGGATATACATCAACGCACACCGTTGTTCATAGGAAGTAAAGATAATATTAACGAATTGTTAGAATTTCTAAATTCCTAACATTCAAAATTAAACATCAAACTTCGGTTTAGAGTTTCGGCTAAAATCTAAAACTAACATATTGTTTCGAATTTAAGCTTAAGTTGGATCTAATCTCTAATTCTTATTGCTTTCGCTACAAGAAAGTTATTACCATCCTTAATTTCAAATATGTATATCCCTGTAGGTAATGTTTTTGGAAAATCAATACTCAGTCTTCCATTCAGTGGATATACCAATTGGCTAAATAATTTCTCGCCTTTATGAGAATATACCACAACAGATATTTCGTCGGAATAAAAAGTTCCGTAAATTTCGGCTATGTCTGAAAATGGATTTGGTGAAATAAAAACTGGTTTTTCATCAGAAGATGTTTCTACCGAGCTTCTTGTACCACCCAATGCTACCCACCGAGGCATACCTACGTTTGCAACATAAAGGTTTGCTTGACCATAAGGAGTGAATTTGTCTGGGTTAAGTGCTTGCTTATACAAAACATATCTCAAATCGGATGGTAAAAACGACTGAAAAACAAGTGCACGGTCGTCGGGAGCAAATACTGGTGTTGCAACTTGCTCACTTAATAAATATTTAACTAAAATTTGTGAAACCTTCCCAGAATACATATCACCAATAAAAATTCCACCCATTTGGGAGTTCTCGTCGTAAACAACAAATGCAAGTTTTTGATTATTTGTCTGGGAGAACATAGGCGACGCAATGTTAATTCCTTCGGGGGGATTCGACATTAAACGATAAATTATTCCACTTTCTACGTCTAAAGCATTAATATCAGCAAAATAAGTCGTATCTCCAAATGAACCTAGCCTCATATTAATTGCATCATAAACTAAAATCTTGCCGTCTGGGGACCAAGTCAAATTAACTGGGAACAAGGGTTGGATTCTTTCATTTCCGTGAGTTGTAGTAGGAGTATACAGATTTATCGTTCTAACCTCGTCAGTTTCAACATCAACTAAAATTATTTCAGGTTTAAATTCAATAGTCGCTATAGCAAGTGTTGGTTTTTTACCACCAGAAACTGCAATCGAACGAAAAACTGGGTATTGATTAACTTCTTGGTCAACCCAGTTTGATGTAGTAATTACTCTAAGCTTATTCTGAAAATCTATATAAGCAATTATAGAACCATCTTCGGTAATCGTATAGGTCGAACCAGAAGCAGTAAACAAGGGTAAAGAGCTTATCCGAACAATATCTGATTGAGATTGAAGAATCTCTTTAAGCCGATATAAATAATTTGCTTGTGCATCGACTGCAAGAATATAACGGTTACCTACAATAGGCGGTAAATCAGGCGATGGAGAAGAACCTCCAATAGAGGTTATACCAACAGCGTCGAAAGCCATTTTCACAGCATTTTGTTCAGGGGAGTTTTTTCCATAAAGCTCCTCGGCACTTTTCTCGCAAGCAATGCGAAAATCAACAAAATTTGCTTGCTTTGTTAAAAAACGCTTACTCAAAACTCGAAAATAAATTTTTTCGAGCTTATCTCTACCAATTCTATCGCCAATTAAATAAGTAACTTTATTAATAATACCGACATTGATATGAACTCCTCCGTTATCAACGTTTAAAGGCAGATTGCGATACTCATTCATATGAGCTGGAAGCCACCATTGGTCGTTGGGAGGTAAATTATTATTAGGATTTGCCATATTTCTTGTCCCCTTTGGATAAAACTGGGGATAAACAGCATCTTCACCAATAATCCAATCTTCGCGATCTACCATTGACCCACCCCAGTCAGCAAACGCTTCGTGTAAAGCTCCCGATTGGAACTTGTATTCCAAATCTACCGTAAATTGAACAACACCATGGGTAAATTCGTGAGCTATTATATCCAAAGCCCTTGTAAACGGTAGAAAAATATCCCCACCATCTCCAAAAACCATAAATTCGCCATTCCAATAAGCATTAATCATTGGCATTCCATTTTGAGTTACATTTACAACCCCGATAATATTTTTCTTATTTCCATTTATTGAGTTGAATGAATGAGTGTTCAAATAATAATCATAGACTAATCCTAATCCATAATGCAAACTGACTGCTGTCGGATTATTAAACTGCTTTGTGGTCGACGAAACAACAATCGGCTTACTTGTTTGAGTTAGGTCATTGTTTTGATTTGTATAAACTACAATTACACCATTTGGATTATTTACATCTCGATTATACATCGGCTTAGATGCATCAACCAAATAGTACCTGCCTTTTGACTCGAAAATATTTAATGTTCGATTTACATTAAATAAATCAATACCAAAGCCAGTTGTTGGCCCTTCGCTTGGGTTAGCACGATAATATTCTAATACTTCTCCCACAGACTGCGAAATGAAATACCTATAAACTTCCCAAAAATTCGGCATAAGCTCTACCATCCACGAAAGAAAAAGTTTTTTACTGAAAGAATCATAAAAGTAGTATTCTTCAGCTTTAGGGTAATTCCTTTCAAAAAAACCCTTTATCTCGGATGGTAGTGTTACAAAATGTGTTTTCAGTTCCAAATCTTTAGTAGCAATTTCTATTGCCTTTTCTTTATCGATTTCTTTTCTCTCAATTTCTCTATCGACTGGCGTGGGAACAATATTCAAAGCAATGAATTCCAATTCGCCTGACTTAGAAAAGTATGCAAGAATTTCTTTACCCCATATAGGAACACCTTTATACACTTGTTGATAACGCACCACAAATTCCTTATCTATATCTTTGATAACTTCAACTTCACGGAGCTCATTTTTCGGTTCTTGCAAAGGGAACAAATCCTTGTTAGTTTCGATGAAGATAAAAAAAGCATTAGATAACAAAAAGTTATGATATTTCGAAAAAACTAAGTTATTACCGAGTTCAGGGAAAATATATCTTGGTATATTGTTCGCTGGGTCGTAAATTACTCGATAATCTAAATTTACTTCATACAAGGAACTATTTGTATCTAACTTGGCTAATTCAAAAGGTTTTACAGTGATAATTTTATCAGCAGAGTCCAAACTTTTCGAGGAATAAGTACGTAAATGATTCTTAAAGAAGTTTGTAATGTTTGATAGTGAATTTTTCCAATCTTTAGCTAGTTCTAATCTCTTAAGTCGGTTCTCTTTAACTTGCTGTAAGTAATGAAAAACAGAATTTCTTGCAAAAAGATTAAGAGCTAAAATAGAAGCTAATAAAAAGGTTAAAGGAAGAATGTACTTTTTCATATTTCCCCCTATTACGTTTTACAAGATATTTTTGGTTATAAAATATTTTAACGTAATTAACAAATATATTATTATTTTGAAAAAAAAACTAAGCAATATTTCCCCTAAGTGATTTTTTTAAAGTTTGCTGACAAAGTTATAAAATTCATAATTTTGTTTTTTTTTTGAATATGGAAGATTTGTATAAAAAATTGATAATGAATTCACCAGTTGGTTATGCATATCACAGGGTCATCCTGGATGAGAATCAAAACCCTATTGATTACATATTTTTAGAGGTAAACAAAAGCTTCGAAGAACTTACTGGCTTACCTTCCAATACTGTTATTAACAGAACTGTTCGAGAAGTTATCCCCGATATTGTAAATGATTCGTTCAATTGGATTGCTCATTATGGGCAATTAGCGCTCAAAGGGGGTGAATCCAATTTTATCCAAAAGTCTCAATCTTTAAACAGATGGTACAGAGTTTTCGCATTTTCCACCGAACCTTTACATTTCGCAACCCTATTCGTCGATGTTACCGACGAATACACTCGGATAAAACAATTACAGGAAAAAGAAGAGACTATAGAAAGATTGTATGAGTCTGCAAAGAAACTTAACGAAGATTTAGCTTTATCGCAAAGCACTCTTGAAGAAATTCTTTTTGAGAAAAACAAACTCCTTTACGATATATCAATAATGAAAGAAAAGCTCGAAGAACTAAATTCTGAAAAGGACAAGCTTTTCTCCATCATAGCACACGACTTGCGAAGCCCTTTCTCTGGTATATTAGGAGTGATTAACTTATTAGCAACGAATACTATGTCCTTAAGTTACGAAGAGATTGCCGAATTAGTTAAACTTTTGAAGGAATCTTCCGAAAGTCTTTATAAATTAATTGAAAACTTACTTGAATGGTCAAGAGTGCAACGCGGATTGATTGAACTCACGCCAGACTACTTCAACTTGCAAAAATTGGTAACAGAAAACATAGAGATACAAAAGATTAAAATAGAACAAAAAGAATTGAATTTTGAAGTAAATATTCCAGAACATATTATAGTTTTCGCAGACTTAAATACCACCAACACAATACTAAGGAATTTGATTTCTAATGCCATAAAGTTTACCCCGCGTGGTGGTAGAATTGAAATAAAAGCTCAAAGAGATGAAGAATCAGTTCTAGTTTCTATTAAAGATACTGGGATTGGAATACCAAAAGAAATGTTAAGCGATTTGTTTAAAGTTGGGGCAAAAACTTTTCGACCTGGGACGGAAGGCGAAAAAAGCACTGGGTTAGGACTTCTTTTATGCAAAGAATACATCGAAAGAAACAAAGGCAAGATTTGGGTAGAAAGTGAAGTAGGGGTAGGTTCAACCTTTTATTTCACTTTGCCCATCAGTGAAAAAACATAAGATTGGAAGTCGAAATTTTTCGTATTAAATTTCGCCCAAAAGTTTGGAAATTTCATTAATAAAAGAGTTTTCTGGTCTAATATTCCTTGCTACTCGCTCGGTAATTGTAGGACTTAGTGCATTCAACCTGGTCAAATCATATCCTAAATTTAAGAAATCAGTTTCAAAAGCGAATTCATTAAGCGTTTTTTGAGGTAAAAGTTCAATTACTCCATAATCGTTTCGTACGACTGACCCCAGATATTGATAATCATACAGAATTGCAAAGTCTTCGATTAATTTAGAAATATTATTTGCAATAGAAGCTCGACCCTTAGAAAAAATCAGCGATGCAAGTAACTTTTTTTTCTTGGGGTTAGATTTTAACCTAAATAATGGCTCCATTCGATTCAACACGTTATTAAAATCTTCGAGGAATAGCTTATTTGTAATATCTAAGGCAAAAACCCACAGATTACTCTTTTTAAATTCACCGTAGAAACTGCTGAATTCATCTAAGCATTTGCAATCGCCATTGGAAACGAAAAATAAATCTTCGGTGCAGCTACGACATTTCGAAATCTGAACTTTACCTACTTTTAGAATTTCGACATTAGCACCACCTTTTTTCAACCCGTCGACGAAACTTTCTATTAGTTTAGTTACAAATTGGCTTTTGCCATCGGCAAAATCTATGAGGAAGGCGTTTAACATTTTATAAACTAATTGTTAATAAATGATAACGAAGATGTAAAAAAAATATTTAAAAGAGTAAAATATAATGGGAATCCGAAGGGTTGTTGACAATCTGTTGGAGATTTTCAAAAATTTTACCTTTTTCATTCACTAAAAGGATAAAAAGGCTACCAATAATTCTTTCTTGCAATGAGTTTTTAGGAAAAATTATTTGGTTAAGCTTCAATTCATTAGCGAAATTTTTCAAAATATTTCGTCGCTCGGCAGAAAGTATTTTCGAACGAAAAGAATCAAACGAATTTAGGGATTTTTTTAAATGAGCTTCGGCGCTTAATTCGAGACTTTTATCTAATTCACAACCCATAATTTTCATTTCGTGAAAAATATCTTTTAATTGCGCCTCCAATGCTTCAAATTTTTCGATTAAACCTTTGTTGCGAAAAGCGTTGAATATGGAATTTTCAAAATCTTCCTTCTTTTGGAAAAAATAATACAAGTCTTTTGAATGCAAAATTTTTTCGAAATCCCTTGGAATCAAAGTAATTGAATGTCTTGGAATTACAGCTGGCATTGTAATTCGATGCCAGCTAAAAAGTTCCCTTAGTTGGGTGTAATATCCAATCTCGCTTGGTCCTAATACAACAGCAACAGAAGGAAGGAAACTGTCCTGACAAATTGGTCTTAAAAGGACATTCGGCGAAAACCTTTCTGGATTTGCGTTTGCAAGTTCAAACAACTCGGCTTTTTCGTACTTTCTACCCTTGATTACAAAAACTTTCTCGTTGGAATCATACTCAATTTTGTATCTTTCATCTCCTTCGTGAAAAAAAAGATTCACGTAAGAGGCCTTAGCTTGAAGTGTATATCCTTTTTCGGTAATTGAACGATTTGCAGACTCGATTAAAGTAAAGGAATAACCAACATTTTCTATTTCGCTAACAACCACATTCGTAAACGCACCATAAGACCTACAAACAGAAGCACGGAGAAAAAGCAAACCTAAATTGCCAAGCAAATAATTTAGCAACAAATAAAAGGAATCAGTTAAAGAAATACCAGATGATATACACTTGTCGATAATCTCGAAGGAGCTTTGTTTAGAATCAAGTTTAAAAAAGTTTAATAAATTTTCTTTAAGACCGTCAAATTCGCTCCCAAATTCTATACTTGAAACGACCTTGCTGGTATAAGTTTCGCAAATATTAACCAGCTTCTTGCAATCAAACAAATGATAATTTAGGTCGAAAAGGGCGACTTCGAAAGCTTCTCGGCAATCGTGGTCGTTATCCTCTATCCAAAAAATAGGAACAAAATTGTAGTTTTTGAACTTGTATGAAAGTATTTCAGCAAGTGATATAGCTGTCAAAGATTTATAAAAAGCATACAAGGGTCCACCAAAAATTCCCGGCTGTTGACCAGTTACAACAAAAAGAGTATTATCTTTTGTTGTAAGTTCAATATTTTCTTTTTGCTTAGAGTGTAAATGGTGTCTGTTCGAATCTGAAAACAAACGAAAAAGAAAATCTCTATTGAAAGTTTTATTTAAGATTTCTTCGATGTGATTTTCATCTTGAAACAAATCATCGGCGTACCGAAAACGGTTCTTAAAAAAAGAATCTTTCGAAATGAAGTCCAAGAAAAGGCGAGAGAAACCGGGTATTAGATTAAAGTCGATTACTTTAAACATTTAAAATAAAGAATGAAAAAGTTCTATCAGAATATTTAGCAGCTGTGAAGATACAACAAAGTTTAAAATTTATACGATGTAATTGCGCGAACGTATTGTGCTCGTTCGTAAACGTTTGGATTACTTGCCTTTTCTCGCGACATAACACCAATCATTTCTTGAACGCTACTATATTCGTGTTCGACCATCCACTCAATCAATTCACGTTCGAGTTGCAGCAAATAAAACACCCCATTTTTCAATAAAGCCGAACAAAGCATTGTTACATTAGCTCCGACAAGTAGCATCTTCACAACATCGTCGGAAGTATGAATTCCACTTGTTGCAGCAAAGTCGCAATTCAACTTGTGTTTTAAAATAGCAATCCACCTCATTGGCAACCGATTTGCGTGCGAAGTACTTAAAGTAATGCTGGGTTTGACTTCCAAATTTTCCAAATCTACATCTGGTTGATAAAATCGATTAAAAAGTACTAATGCATTAGCTCCGGCTTCGACAATTCGTTTAGCCATATTTGCGAAATTGGAAAAGAAAGGGCTCAACTTAACAGCAATCGGAATATTTACATTACTTTTAACCGATTTAACAATTTCAATGTAAGTGTTTTCTATGTCATTCCCAGACAAATCCAAATCAGTGGGAATGAAATAAATGTTCATTTCCAGTGCGTCGGCGCCAGCTTGTTCAATCTTTTTTGCAAATTCAATCCAACCACCAAGGGTAGCTCCATTCAAACTTGCTATTATCGGTATATTTACTTTTTCTTTTGCCTTTCGAATCAATTCAAGATATTGCTCCGAGGCAAATCTATATTCTTTCATTTCTGGAAAGTATGTTAGAGATTCGGCATAAGCATAGGTACCTTGCGTCGTATGATAGAATAAATTTAATTGTTCAGCCCGAATTTGTTCTTCGAAAATCGAAGGAAGAACAACGGCCGAAGCCCCAGCATCTTCCAATTTTTGAATCCCTTTTAAATCTTCTGTTAGCGGAGAAGCAGAAGCAACAAGTGGAGATTTTAAAGTTAAGCCTAAATACTTTGTTTTCAAATCCATAAACTTTTCCCTTAATTAAGACTAATTTATTAACAAATCTACGAGATTACTTTTTCCCAGCAATAGAAAACTCATCGTAACTCATTTCGCTTAAATGCTTGTAAAGTTTATAGCGTTCGACAACATATTTTCGTTCCATTTCCTTCAAGTAGTTGGCAAGTTCATAGTTACTATGGGCGAGCATTCTAAATCGAATTTCTGAATCCATATATTGTGCTACATCAACGTTTGGTTCTTTAGAATCTATGATAAGAGGATTTTTCCCTTCGGCTGCAAGTTCGGGATTGTATCGATACAAAATCCATTGTCCAGAATCGACAGCCAGTTTATGCTGCTTTAAAGGTTGTGTCATATCAATTCCGTGAGCAATACAATGCGAATAAGCAATAATGACAGAAGGACCTTCGTAAGCTTCGGCTTCGAGGAAAGCTTTCAAAGTGTGTTCATCCTTTGCACCAAAAGCGACAGTGGCAACGTAAACATTTTTATAACTCATAACCATCCAGCCAAGGTCTTTTTTAAATGCTGGCTTTCCATTTGCTGCAAACTTAGCAACAGCACCGAGCGGGGTTGCCTTCGACGATTGACCACCAGTGTTCGAATATACTTCGGTATCGAGGACAAGCAAGTTGACATCTTTACCCATTGCGACCACGTGGTCGAGCCCACCATAGCCTATATCGTATGCCCAGCCATCTCCACCTACGACCCAAACACTTTTCTTTACAAGATAATCTGCAATTGTTGAAAGCTTCTTAGCTTCTGGTGTATCAATTTCTTTCAGTTTTTCAATTAAAGCAGCGACTCTTTCTCTTTGTTCGTAAATTTCGGGCTCGGTTTTTTGTCTTGCGTTAATTATTTCTTCAACGAGAACTTCCCCAACTTGGGAGGCCAAACCTTTTAGCAAATTCACAGCAATTTCTTTTTGCTTATCGATAGCTAAGCGGAACCCGAAACCAAATTCAGCATTGTCTTCGAAAAGTGAATTTGACCAAGTTGGTCCCCTACCATTTTCGTCAACTGCGAACGGAGTAGTGGGTAAATTACCACCATAAATTGAAGAGCAACCTGTTGCATTGGCAATAAGTAGTCTATCGCCAAAAAGCTGAGAAAGAAGTTTTACATAGGGAGTTTCGCCACAACCGGTGCAAGCACCAGAAAATTCGAACAACGGACGTTGAATCTGTTGCTGTCGAATGTTTGTAACCTTTATCCTACGCCTATCGATATCTGGCAAACTCAAAAAGAAGTCCCAATTTATCTTTTCTTGCTCCCGCAATGGCAATTGAGGATACATATCTAATGCTTTATGTTTTGGATTTGTCTTATCGCGAGCTGGGCAAACTTCAACACAAACTGCACAGCCAGTACAATCTTCTGGAGCAACTTGAATCGAATATTTCATCCCAGCAAATTCTTTGTCTCGGGCATCTGTATATTTAAATGTCGAAGGAGCATTTTCAAGATATTTGGGGTCGAAAACTTTGATTCTTATCGTAGCGTGCGGACAAACAAAGGCGCACTTGCCACATTGGATACATATCTTTTCGTCCCAGACTGGAATTTCCAAAGCAATGTTTCTTTTCTCGTACTGTGTTGTAGCAGTGGGCCAAGTTCCATCCACAGGAAATACACTTACTGGTAAATAATCGCCGCGTCCAGCAATGATTTCCCCTTCGACCTTTTTTACAAATTCCGGTGCATTGTCTGGTACTGGGGGCCAGACATCTCGTGTAGCAGTAATTTTCTGTGGAACATAAAGTTCTTTCAGATTTTCCAAAGTGCTTTCAACAGCTTGGATATTCATCCTAACGATTTCATCACCTTTCTTACCATAAGTTCTAACAATAGATTCTTTTATCGCCTCGATTGCTTGCTCTCGGGGTAATATACCAGAAAGGGCAAAGAAACACACTTGCATAATTGTATTAATTCTCCTGCCCATACCACTTTCTTCGGCTACTTTTTGAGCATCAACATAATAGACTTTGAGATTTTTATCTAAAATTTGTTTTTGGACAGATAGTGGGAAAAAGTTCCAAAGCTCTTCACCTTCAAATGGAGCATTTATCAAAAATGTTCCCTCAGGTACAAGATTATGTAGCATATGATACTTTTCGATAAAGACTGTTTGATGACAGGCTAAGAAGTTTGCTTTCGAAATTAAATATGGAGCACGTATGGGTTCTGGACCAAAACGCAAGTGTGAAACAGTTAGTGTCCCCGCCTTCCTTGAATCATAAACATAATAACCCTGTGCATACAAATCGGTATTTTCCCCAATAATCTTGACCGAATTTTTGTTAGCTCCGACAGTTCCATCGGCTGCAAGACCATAGAACATTGCACGGACAACATTTTCGGGTTCAATCGAGAAGTTTGGGTCGTATTCAAGGCTAGTGAAAGTAACATCGTCGATAATCCCAATAGTAAAATGATTTTTAGGCTTATCCAACTTCAAATTATCAAAAACAGCTTTTACCATTGCGGGGGTGAATTCTTTTGATGCAAGACCATATCGTCCACCCACAATTTTAGGAAATTGTGCAAATTTCGTGTTACCGTTACTAAAATATTCATAAAATGCATCAACCACATCAAGATAAAGAGGTTCGCCCGGAGCCCCTGGTTCTTTTGTTCTGTCAAGAACTGCAATCGCTTTAACACTCGATGGAATAGCATCAATAAAATGTTTAATGCTGAAAGGTCTATAAAGACGAACACGAATAACACCAACCCTCTCATCGTAATTTTTTACAAGATACTTAACAGTTTCTTCGGCAGTTTCGCCCCCACTTGCCATAATTACAATTACTCTTTCAGCTTCGGGATGCCCAAAATAGTCGAAAAGATGATATTGCCTTCCAGTAAAGGTAGCAAATTTATCCATAGTTTTTTGGACAATCTCTGGGCAAGCAGCGTAAAATCTATTTACGGTTTCTCGATTTTGGAAGAAAACATCTGGGTTTTGGGCAGTTCCGCGAATTACTGGTCGTTCTGGATTTAAAGCACGAAGCCTGTGTGCTTTTATTAATTCATCGGGCATCATTTCTCGCATAACATCATCGGGAACAACTACAATTTTATTTTCCTCGTGAGAAGTCCGAAATCCATCGAAGAATTGTATCATTGGAATTCGAGATTCAAGAGAAGATGCATAGGCAATTAGTTCCAAATCCATAACTTCTTGAACGGACGAAGATGCCATCATCCCGAAGCCAGTCATTCGGGCTGCCATTACATCACTGTGGTCCCCGAAAATAGATAAGGCGTGGGTTGCAAGTGCCCTTGCACTTATGTTGAAAACGGTAGGTGTAAGTTCACCAGCAATTTTGAACATATTGGGAATTTTCAATAACAAACCTTGTGCAGCGGTGAAAGTGGTAGTTAATGCCCCCGCTTGCAATGCTCCGTGGACGGTTCCAGCTGCACCTGCTTCGCTTTGCATTTCTACCACAGTAGGAGTTATACCCCAAATATTTTTATATCCTTTTGCCGCCCATTCGTCGCACCATTCTCCCATATTAGAAGATGGTGTTATTGGATAAATTGCAATAACTTCGTTCACACGAAAGGCAACATACGCAGCAGCCTCGTTGCCATCCATTACAGCATACATTTTCTTTCCCATCCTATAACCTTAGAAAAATAAAAAATAATACAAATTTAGAAAGAATTCATTTAATATTTGTTACTCATTCAGCTCTAAATCTATTAAAAACCAAACCAAAGTTTAGACTTATGTTTTATTGCAATTAAAATAAAAGGAGTTCGGTTTATGCCTTGAATAATTCTTTGTATAATTCTTGTTGTTTTCGAAATCCAGACTCTTCTGCTTGAAATGTTTTATATTGCCAATTCTTTTTAAATTGCATTTTTTTTGGGTACAAAATGAGCTCTTTCAAGACCGTAAAAACACTTTTTGGAAGTCTATCTTTTCTAATTACTTTTGTTGTTTACACTTTAACTGTTCAACCTTCGGTACCACTTTGGGATTGTGGGGAATTTTCCGCCGCTGCTATCTGGCAACAAGTTCCACATCCACCGGGCGCCCCACTCTTTTTAATGATAGCTAAAGTTTTCGAGATGATTATTCCTTTTGGCGACCCGGGTTGGAAGATAAATATGTTAAGCGTTGTTTCTACTGCCTTTTTTGTACTTCTATTGTACCTAATTATCATAAAGGTAATAATGAATTTTCGCACAATGCCAATCGAGAGTTTTGCCGATGCAATTTCAGTTTATGGTTCTGCTTTTGTTGGTTCTATGGCTTTTGCCTTTTGTGGTACCGTTTGGTTCAACGGGGTTGAATCCGAGGTTTATGCACTTTCCCAACTCTTTGCCAATTTAGTCGTTTATTTACTACTTGTTTGGAATGAAAAAGCAGATAATCCTGGAAGCGAAAAGTACCTTTTAGTTATTTTCTACTTAATAGGATTATCAATAGGAGTTCATCTATTAGCTCTTCTAACTATTTTTTCAATTTACCTTGTGATTTATTTCAAAAAATACGAACTAAATGTCTCCTCGTTTTTAGTAATGGTCTTTGTTTCTATTGTAAGCTTCTTTATCATTTATAGTGTAATTTTAAAGTGGTTACCAGGTTTTTTGGCAGGCTATTATCCCTTTAGAACAGAAGCGAGAGAATATTTAATCGAAGACAATTTTATTATGACTACCATTGGTTTACTATTTATTTTCTTAGGGATTTTCATTTTCATCTGGGCTACTCAACACAAAATTAAGTTACTGCAACTAATTTTTGGTTCATATATTTTGATACTTTTAGGTTTTACTACTTATGCCCACATTTTAATTCGAGCAAATGCAAATCCACCGATGAACGAAAATGAACCAAAAAATTTTAAACGCTTGGTTTCTTATCTCGGTCGAGAACAATATGGGGAACAAGTACTTTGGCCAAGGAGAACCGATTACAACGATGAACTGAAAATCCATTACTATAATCAACAAGATGAATATGGAAACTACATTTATGGTCACTGGTACCCACCCGGTACCAAAGAAGTAATGAGAAAAGACGGCTCTTTCATAAGTGTTCCAGTCTGGGACAGAGTAAACACCGAAGGTGAATTAGCATATCTTTGGAAATACCAAATTAAACATATGTATCTACGATACTTTCTTTGGAATTTTGTCGGGCGAGAAAGTGATGTCCAAGATGCAAATGAAGCCTGGTTTAGCGACGCTGATGCGAAAATTACAAATTACAAAAGTGGATACGCCGAACAATTTCCAGTCAAATTCTATGCTTTGCCATTAATATTTGGGCTAATAGGGTTATTCTTCCATTTCAACAGAGACCCAAAAATGGCTTTAGTTTTCCTTACAATGTTCTTATTAATGGGTGTAATAGCCGCAATTGCTCAAAATCAGCAGAACCCACAACCAAGGGAACGCGACTACTTTTACACTGGCTCTTATATGGTTTGGGCTTTGTGGATAGGACTTGGAACATATTCATTCACTGAATTTATCAAAAGAAAAAAATTGCACGAGACACTTGTTTATCTTACATTCATTGTCTCTATCTTACTTGTCCCTGCAAATATGCTTTATGGGAATTGGAAGGTAACAACTCGTGCGAACAATTATTTCCCATTCGATTATGCATATAATATTCTTCAAAGTTTGGAAAAGGACGCAATAGTATTCACAAATGGGGATAACGATACTTTCCCAGTTTGGTTTATTCAAGATGTGGCTGGTGTACGGCGCGATGTCAGGGTCGTGAATCTTTCTTTAGGTCAAACACTTTGGTACATAGACCAATTGAAAAATAGAGAACCTTGGGGAGCAAAAAAAATTCCACTTAGTTTCGGCGACCAACAACTACAAGTAGAAGAAGACAGCCCAACTGCATTAAGTTATGAATTTGGCGAAGCTCGTCAGATTCGAATTCCCGTTCGAAAAGAAATACTTGCTCAATACACCGACGATACCTCGTATATTAACAAGGGCTACATGGAGTTTACTTTCGTAGGGCGCCAATTCACAGAGCGACAAGGGAAGCCCATCTACTTATTCCTTGTAAACAACAAGTTGATTCTCGATATTCTTCAACAAACAAAATTCGAACGACCTGTGTACTTCTCGACAACTTGTGGCTCCGACGTATTTTCGGGTTTAGGTAGACACCTTCGACTCGAAGGTATGGCTTGGCGAATTTGTCCAGTTCCCCAAAATGCTATGAAAGGTGGAATGGTAAACGAAGAAATAATGGATAAATGCTTACTCAACATTGATAACTCAAATAATTTCCATAAGGAGCCTCACTATGGTTTTAAACTGCGTAATTTATCTGGGGAAGGTGAATATGTTTATTACGATGAAGTACACAGAAGAATGATACAAAGCTATCGGCAAATTTATATGAACTATGCTACCTTTTTAGCAGAAAATTCTCAAAACAAGGCAAAAGCAGCAGCAGTTTTAGATACCTTAAACAAATATATTTCTCCAAAACTTTTCCCTACATATTACGACGAGGAATACCAAATTTCGACTATTTATAAAGAATCTGGGGAAATCGAAAAAGCAAAGCAATGGGCAAGTTTAGCAGTCAAAACCTGCAACGAAATCATTAATAATCCTAAACTTAGAAGATATCGATACGACGATTTACGGGAAGAAATCCGAGGTAGAACTGGTCCATACAAAATTCTTTCTGCAGCATACGCAATATTGGAAGATTACCAATCTGCACGAAACACTTTACTTTCTTTTTACGACCTTATTACCACTTCAATCCAATCTGGACAAATTGAGAAATGGGGCTTAGACCAGCAATCAGTGCAAAATAATCTTTTGGACATCTTCGGAAATCTACTATACATTGACCGGCAACAAATCGAACCACTTATCAAAGCGAAGAAATTCGACGAGGCACGCAAACTTGCAGACACTCTAATTTCTACATATAAACAAAGTAAAGATTCATTTATCCAAAAACTTGCTGAACGTGCTGAACAAAACTTGATGGAATTGTTTAATAACCCGAGCGACTCAATACAATTTTAAAAGTTTCGATATTAGCGTTATTAATATATATTCTCACCAAAACTATAGTTTTGTTAAAATTGAAATCTAAAATGTGCTTGTCATATTTAGGTTTTATTAGATTTTCGGAATGCATTAAAAGTTCAAAGGTCGCCGAAAATATTTAGCTAATAGAGACTAATCTTAACAAAGATATAGAAACTATAGGTCGCTTTCAAATAAGGCTTTTGGGAATTTTTCTTTTAATATGTAGATAAAGTCCGACGGAAAATTATTGTTTGCAAAGGATACTTTTGTAAGTTTTTTCAAATTAAATATACCATCGGGAAGATTGCACAATTCATTTCCGCTAATATCGATTTCTTCGAGATTTACAAGATTTCCAATACTTTCGGGCAAAAAAGTTAATTGATTTTCATACAAAAATAACTTTTCAAGATTGTGCAAATTCCCAATTGTATCCGGAAGTTCCGAAAGCAAATTTTTATAGAGACGAAGCTTTTCGAGATTTTTCAAGTTCCCAATAGTTTCGGGGAGCTTAGTTAGAAGATTTTCCTGAAGTTCTAATTTCTTCAAATTGATACAATCACCAATAGTGTTAGGCAAAAACTGAATTTGGTTGTTCGAACAATAAAACTCTTCGAGATTAATAAGCTCACCGAGCGAGTTAGGTAAAGAAACAATTTCATTGTTGCTCAATGAAAGAACTTTCAATTTGCCCAACTTTCCCAAACTTTCGGGCAGAAATTTTATTTTGTTATTATTCAAAATCAAAACCTCAAGATTTGCTAATTTCTCAATTGCCGAAGAAATCGAAGTAAGTAAATTCCAACTCAAATCTAAATATCTTAAATTCGGCAAATTGGTTATTTCCTCCGGGAAGTTCTCAAAAAAATTGCCCCCAAGTTCAAGTTTTTCAAGAAATTCTAATTTAGATATCTCCCATGGGACTTTTTTCAAATAATTGTTTTTTAAGTTAAGCTCTCGTAAATTACTAAACATCAAAACTTCCGAAGGAAACTCGTCGTAGCCACGCAAATGCAAATCAAGCTTCAAAACATCTAACGGTTTTTTTAACAACTCATTTAGTTGAACTTTCGCTCGCTCCATAAATTCTCCATTAACACCACTGCTAAAAAAAGAAATTTCAATTTATAAAAAATAAATTTTCAAAAATAAAAAATAGTAAAATTTACATTAATAATCACTTAAAAAATTTGATTTATGTAGTAAATTTGACGCTTATTTTTCTTAATTTAAAAAGATGAAAAATTCATACACAGCAAGGAATTTTAAATAGAGAATATAAAAATGAATGTTAAAGTTCTAAAATTTGGAGGAACTTCCCTTGCAGATGCTACTTCAATTCGAAAGGTAATGGAAATCCTCAAAAAGGAAACGAATAACAAATTAATAATTGTCCTTTCAGCAAGTTCTGGAATAACGGACTTGCTAATTCATTTATGCGAAATTTGCCCCAGACTTAACTCCGAAGAGGAATCAAAGCAAATTACAAATAAAATTGAATCTCACCACCTTCAGCTAATTGTCGAGCTCTTTGAAAACAGCGAACAAGGAGCAAAATGTATCCAAGCAGTAGATTTCCTTTTCCATAGTTTAAAAAATTTAATCGAAGGCGTTAGAATTTTACAAGAAATAACACCAAAAGTCCAAGCCGAAATTCTATCCTACGGCGAAGTACTTTCATCAACAATTTTCTACAATTATGCTGTCTCGCAAGGGTTAAATTCTAGCTTCTTCGATGCAAGAGAACTGATTGCTACCGATGGTTTTCATTTGAACGCTAAACCAGACCTAATTAAAATTGAAGCCAACAAAGAAAGGTTACTTTCATTCTTTAAAATTTCGGACGTGGTAATTACTCAAGGATTTATTGGTAGTTGGGCAAAAGAAACAACCACACTTGGACGAAACGGAAGCGACCTTTCAGCATCTTTATTCGCTTATGCTGTTAATGCAAATGAAGTTCAAATTTGGACAGACGTAAATGGCATACTTTCGGCAGACCCAAAATACGTAACCGCACCTATCAGCATTCCCTCCCTCCATTTTGAAGAAGTATTCGAGATGTCTTTCTTTGGAGCGAAAGTTCTCCATCCAGAAACAATAAAACCAGCAATGCTAAAAGGGATACCAGTAAAGGTCTTAAATACATTCAATCCAGATAATGAAGGCACCACAATTTATGCTAAAGTAGAACAAAATATCCAAGAGCCTTCACTTCATTCAATAATTCTTTTACCTTCTTGTTTATTGATAGAAAAAAGATTATCGACCGAAACAAGGGATTTCACTTATTACTACAACTTTTTAATAGAAAACAACTTTAACATTATTCATTTCAATGGGAACAAAATCTTCTTTAAATCAATTGTTAAAATCGATTCTAACAAATCTTTTTACAAAAATTTACTTGATGAAAAAGAAATAGACAATTTAGAAGTGGACTTGATAGCCTTATGTGGATATAGAATCAACGAACCAAGTAGTAAAATTTATAATCAAATACAAACAATAATTCAAGAACTTTACAACTTTTTGGTTCACCAAATAATTTTCCGTGCCTCGAATTATTCAATTCTGATTGTCTTGCCCAGTGGAGTTGGTAAAGAAGTTATCGAAACGCTCCATTCAATTATTTTAGATTAACTATCTATACCAAATTTTCTTTTAACTAAGTTTACAAATTCTTTTGCAATTTGATATTCCGTATATATATCGTAATCTTGGAAATACTTGTTAACATAGGTTAGAGCTTCGTCGAGTGTTGCTGAACGGTCAATTTGTGCAACTAAACCATTGAAAGCCTCTTCAAAACCATAAAAGAGTTCATCTATGAATTGTTTCTTATTATTTCCTAACATTTCGCGAAAGGAAGTAGAAAAATCAACATTTTCGCTCGATTTGGTCTCAAAGTTCTCAATTGGCTTACTATTTTCACCCGAGACATAAAAGGAATCGCTTTGGTTAATTTTAAATTCACCAGTTTCAACCGATTCAACACCGTTCGTTTCTAAAATTTCAACAGCTGATTCGGAAACTGCTTGTGAACAAGTGGTTTCCTCTTCTGAACTACTTTGTGTCAAATCATCGCGTTCGTTGGTGGTATTTGCATCCGCGTTAGCGTCAGCATAATCTATGAAATGAGTTTGCGAAGGTTCTACATTTTTTGCATCAAACTTCGAGATTAGCTCTTTTATGGTTTCGATTTCCTGCTCTTTTGCAACAATTATTCCAGACTTTCCTTTTTCCAAATTGATTTCAAAATCTATTGGTAAAGGTAACACATTTTCCGGGAGTTTAAAGATGAAGCTTTGCAAATCCGAAAAATTTATTGAATCAACTTGCGAACTTCCAACTTGCTTCGACAAGAAGCTATCGTCAATAAAACTAAAATCGGAATTTAGAGCGGTTTTGAAAATCTCTCCTAAATTCTCCTTGCTTATTCCAATTTTAGAATAATGGTCTTTAAAAGAATCCAAAAACTTGGCTAATTGAACAAACCCTTTGTCTTTCAGCAAGATACTTACCACCGAAAAAGGAATTGTTGGCTTTTCTTCGAAGGTATCAAATAGTTCAAAAATTTGGTCTGTCAATTGCAGAATGTTTTCCAGAAAATTTTCTGAAAAGAATTCTCGGTCAACTTTTTTAATAAGATTTGTAAACTCGAAAAAACTTAATTCGGGGTATTCGTAATTCTGAACCTTATTTTTTAAATTTTCTATTAAATAATTTTGCTCTGGGAAATAATCCAAATAATACAAGACTTCGGGAATGGACTTCGAGTTGCTTTCTCCGAAGACAGTAAACGTTAAGGTATAATTCGGTCGAAGAACGAAGTTATAATGTAATTTTAAAGCATTGATGAAAAACAAATTTAATTCAGAGTGGGGAATCTGAACTAAGCTGGAACAAACATTATGAAATTTCTCAAGATTTTCAAAATCCTTGAACTTTTTAAAATCAAGAAAATCGAGTGAAGTTAAGAACCGCCAAAGCTCTCGAACATAGCGGTTTATCTCACATTTCACAAAATTTATTATAAAATTGGGCAACAAACTATTTTGGGATATATCATCGAGAGAGTAAAATCTTTTCGGCGGGAGAAGATTTAAATATCTTGAAGCTAGTGTACCAAAATCAAAATTAGTCATAAACCAATCTTTATAAAATAATAAACAAAAATACCTAATTTCTTTTAAAATTATCAATTTTTTGTTTTTATTAAATAAATTAATAAATTGCATAGAAGTAAATGAATTCAAAAGGTGTGAAATGATTAAATGTGCAAAATCAATTTTACTACTTATCCTTTTTTCTTTTTCATTTTTCCAACTTTCCAAAGCCCAAAACTACTGGGCTAAACTTTTGGAGGCACCTAAAAGCGAAATTATAGAGTCTATTGTGATAGAAAAGAAAGGCGGTGGCTTCGTTTTAGGAGGCTGGACAACTTCGTTCGATATTACTTACGAAGATGCATTAATTATACGTTGCGACAAGGACGGCAATATTATTTGGCAAAAATACTTCGGTGGCGATAAACTTGATTTTATAAATAAAATTATTCCAACAAGCGACAATTGTTATTTGTCCATTGCTGGAACTCAATCATTTGGAGCTGGAAGCACAGACATCTGGCTAATCAAATTCGACACACTTGGGAACATACTCTGGAATATTATTATTGGTGGCGAAGATGACGAAGTTGCACGCGATGTTATTGAAACAAAAGATGGAGATTTCATAGTTGTCGGAGGTAGCCATTCCTTCGGAACTGGGGTCTTCGATGGAATACTGTTGATGTTAGATAATAATGGAAACCTAAATAAAACATTATTATACTATACCAGCGAGAACTATAATTCTTTTAGGTCGCTCGTTGAAACTGATGATGGAGGATACATAGTTGGGGGAACATTGTATTCAGATTCTACTAATGATGATGTTTGGCTTGTACGCATTAACTCCGACGGAAATATTGAATGGCAAAAAGCCTACGGAGGACCCGAAAATGAAAAATTCATAAAAATAATTAAAAGTGCGAATGGCTATCTTATCGCTGGGACTTCAACCTCATTTAACAAAATCAGTCCAGACGTCTTCCTTTTCGAAATTGACGCTAATGGTAACGTCCTTTGGGCAAGGAATCATTTTGATAATCAAATAACAAGTATCAATAGCATTTTGAAAACGGATAATCAATTCATATGTGCTGGAGCAACGAACAAAATGAACACTTTTGATTACGATTTTCTACTTCAGTTTCTCGAACTAAATGGAGAATTTCGGACGGGTAAAACATACGGCGGATTAGAAACAGAGAATTTAACAGCAATTGCTTTATTTCCCAATGGAGACTTATTGCTGGGAGGATACTCTTTTTCCTTTGGAACTGGGAATTCAGATATACTTTTATTAAAAACTACCTCGCAAGGAGAATTGCCAAGTGGTAGTGTCTTAATTGGCTCTTATAACCCAAGACCAGAAAATTCGCTCGTCGAAATAAGTTCTCGAACATCTTTCATTGAAGTCAAAGAAATACAAGAAATTCAAGCAACGAATTTGAATTTCACACCAAAAGATGCGCAACTTAAAACCATCAACCTTAACTATTCAACAGTTCCACCTGGAAATAATCACAAGATTAATTTTTCCAACTTGTTTCAAACCATTATCGAAGAGTTTAATTCGAACCCAACTGAAACAAAAGAAATCAAAATTCTGAACTTGTTTGGGCAAGAGGTTTTAAATTTCCCAGAGCTTTCACCAAATGAAATAATTGCATTTCACAGAAACATCGAAAATCTACCAAAAGGCTTGTATATTTTAAAGTTTAATAACAATAAATTCATCCCATTTATAAATATCTAACTATCTTTTCTCGATTTTACAAGTGTCGGTTAGAAAATAATGGAACATTGCAATATTAGTGGTCAAAGGTTTCTCCTTGCTCAAATCGAAATAGACAAATCTTTTTCGGGGGAAAAAAGAAATTTCGTAGTTGCTTTCGGAAACTATATTTGAATTAACTAGATTTAGTTTCTTATCTAAAAATACCTTCCTTATATCATACAAAAGATATTTTCTTTTATGCAAGTTTTTTAATCTTTTATTTAAAATTTTATAAATCGATTTCGACCCATTTGTTATCAAAATATCGAAATTTGGGTCGAAATCGGAGAGTTTCCCAAAAACAATAATTCTCGATGGTTCATTGTTATAAATTAACACGGGTATGCCAATTTTTATCTTTGGATAAAGTCTTTCCCCATCTTCAACCGACATTCTAACGCATCCGTGCGATGAAGGGCGACGTCCCAAGTGGTTATAATACCCACGTTTCTTTAAACCGTGGAAACCAAAATTTCCGTGAAATCCAATCCAATTTAACATCTCAGCATTTTCAAACTGTCGGGAGATTTGGACTGGTGCTTTATTTTGAACTGAGAATAGACCAGTTGGTGTTTCTAAACCACGAGGTAAATACTTGTTGCCAGACGAAATACTAAATGTATCTACGTAACCACTTCGCTGAATAAAGTATCCAATCTGTCGACCCAGATTAATCTCTAAAAACTCATCTCCAAGATAAAACAGACTATCTTTTTGGGGAATATATTCAAAAAAACATCTGAAATTATCTTCTTTAATATAACTTCTATTTATACTATGATTTGGATTATCGACAATTAACGCTGACGAAATCTGTAATGCAATGACAATCGGAAAAAGAAATTTAAAGAGCCTTCTACTAAGGTGTCGGTTATTCATTAATTTTGTGTTCTAAAGTTTGAATACCAAATTATGAAAAGAGAATCAAATGAACATCTACTTGAAGCAACTGCCATAATTCGAACCGACAGACTGGGCGATATGATACTTACATTGCCAATGTGTAAAGCAATTAGAAAAGTTGCTTCAAATGCTAAAATTACTTTAATTACAAAGACTTATGTAAAACCTATTCTATACGAATGCGAAGTTGTCGACGAAATAATTTATCTTGAACAATTTCAAAACGATTTGATGAAAATTTACAAACAAATAAAACCCAGAACAATTTTCTTTCCTCGTCCACGATTTTCCGAAATTTACTACTCTTTCCGAGCAAAAATCGAAAACCGCGTCGGAACAAGCTATCGTTGGTACTCCTTCCTTCTAACGCACAAAGTACGCGACCATAGAAAAATTGCATTGTACAACGAAGCTGAATATAATATTCGATTGATTGAATCTTTCACAAATACAAAACTTAAACTTGAATACGTCCCCATCAAAGTCGAACCAGAATCTTTAGAAAGAATGAACAATCTTATCGAAGCGCTTGGATTAAGAAAAAATTATTTCGTTATATTACATCCGGGAACTTACGGTTCCTCGTTGAATTGGCCTATAGAAAAATTTATTGAGCTATCACAGATAATCTCTCAAAATCAATTACCGATTATACTAACCGGAACTAACAACGAAATGCAACTTGGGAAGATAATTCAAAATTTTAATCCTAATGTAATTAACTTAATAGGCCGGTTGAACTTATATGAAACTATCGCACTTATATCATTAGCACGGGGACTTGTAGCAAACTCGACTGGTATTTTACACATTGCTTCTGTTTTAGAGATTCCAACAGTTGGCGTTTATCCAAACACAGCTCACCTATCAGCTAAAAGATGGGGACCAATCGGACCATTCTCTTCGACTCTAAGCCCACCAAGAACTGATAAGTTGGACTTCGACAATATGGATTTGATTCCATCCGAACAAGTCTTTAATGAGCTTGTGAAACAAATTAACTTGAAATTCGGGAAATAATAAAGTCTCGTGCCTTTTGCAAATCGTTAGGTGTGTCTATACTAATGAGCTTTGCGTCTGTTGGGACACAAAGTATTTTTCGTCCGTTTTCGAGCAAACGATTCTGTTCCAACTTCTCTGCAATTTCCAATTTAGATGGTAATAATTGAGAATATTCAAGCAATGTTTGCCTACGAAAACAATACAATCCAATATGCTTATAAAATTCAAAGTTGGTCATCCACATATCCATAGGCAAGTCCCGAACGAAAGGAATCGGTTGTCTGGAAAAAAATAAAGCTAATTTATCATTAGCAAAAACAACTTTAACAACAGAGGTATCGAGCAATTCTTCAATACTATTAATTCTCGAAATTGGAGTCGAGACATCTGCTCTGCTACTATATAAGCTTAATACCAATGAATCCAACAATGGTCCATTAACGAAAGGTTCATCACCTTGTATATTTACAATAAAATCCGAACTATCATTAAGTTCTTTGAAAGCCCACAAAACTCTATCAGTTCCACTTTGGAAATTCCCCTTGGTCAAAATATACTCTGCCCCTATTGATAAACAAAGTTCAGCTATTTCATTGGAATCAGTTGCAACAATTATTTTTTTTAATAAACTGGATTTGCTTGCTCCCTCCCAAGTCCATTGCAAAACAGGCTTTCCACATAAATCCAATAGTAATTTTCTTTTCAATCTTGTAGAACCAAGCCTTGCAGGGATAATCCCTATTGAGTTGTCAACTCTCTCTTCCACTAGAATGGCGTCCAAACAAAATTAACAAAAGGTATAAGAAAAGGCTGTGTAAACCAACTTAAACCGAAGTCAGTAGCAATTTTTGAATTAGTAAGCCTAATTCCAAAAAATATACCGCTATGTGTTGGTCTCGTTATGTTGATGTTCCAAATTTCTCCAATAATTCTAAGGTCTTTGAAACCGGGCAAACGCGTATCAAATCCAGCCGATAAGCCAAAAGCACCATCTGGATAAGAAACATCAATTTCATTAACCCCATACCTAATTAAATAGTAATCGCCAGAGCCGAATTTGTAAAACAAACAAGTAGAAAGGCTTGTTTTGTAAAACAAGACTGTTGCAACCCCATAAAAATGGATGAATCTATTGTTATGATTAGCAAAACCCAAATTGCTACCAAAAGCAATATGAAGTTCACGCAGAACATCTTCGAACTCAAATTTGGGAATACTAGCTTTAATGTTCAGAAGGCTTATCTGTTGATATCCGCTTATAAAAGGCAACATCGAGTGGCCAGCAATAATCGAAAAATAGTCCCAAATTCCAAAGCCACCATAAAGTAAAAACAACTCTTTTAACCCAAGAAAATGATTTTTTCCAATGCCAATAGCAGTTGGTAAAAGAAAGTATTTATGTGAATGTCTATAAAATTTGCTACAAGTTTCAATCTCAGCAATTTGATTTTCGAAAAATTTTGCAATTCCAAAGTCAAGCTCCACGCGTATTCCCACTCCTTCGATAGAATCTTTAAGAGTACCTAATAATTCCCCTTCAACAACATCCCCATTATTCAAACGAATTGTGTAACACTCACCAACTCGAAACTTATCTTCGGTAATTTTTGCAATTATAGGGTTACTTAAAAGTAGTAACGTGAATAAGTAAATTAATGCATTTTTTTTCATCCAGCATTCAATTTTCTCAGACTTACTAAAGCTAACTGTCCGCAAGCACCTTTGATATCGATACCCGCGGACGAACGAATAAAGGAACGAACTCCAAGTTTAGCAAGTTTATTTTTAAAAGTTTCTAAAGCTTGATAACTTGGAGGTGTTAATTCCTTAGCCAAACCTTCAAGTTCAACAAAATCAATGGGATGAAAGGGAATTAAATTTACTTTCGAAGGAACAGCTCGTGCGAGCCTTGCCAACCGAGCAATTTCCAAATCGTTATCGTTCAATCCATCAAATAAAATATATTCGTAAGTTATTGGAATTCGGGTTTTTCGATAATAAAATACCGCTGAATCCCGTAACTCTTCTAAATTCCATTTATTTGCAACGTTGGGCATTAATTTTTTTCTCAAATTATTGTCGGTTGTATGAAGAGAAATTGCAAGTTTTACTGGATTCTTTATTTCTGCTAATTCGTAAATCTTCGGGACAATTCCAGAAGTCGATACAGTAATATTATGCCGACTGAACATATTCCATCTTGAATCGGTCAGAACTTGAATAGCTTTGACTACATTTCCAAAATTTTGCAAAGGTTCCCCCATTCCCATAAAAACGATGTTAGTAAGTCTATACCCTATCAAACGCTCAACAAAAAGAATTTGGTCGATAATTTCACCAGCCGTAAGATTTCGCTTTAAACCAATTTTTCCAGTAGCACAAAATGTACAATTTAAAGCACAACCAACTTGCGACGATACACAAAGTGTTTTTCTTTCTTTTAATCCATTATCAGCGGGAATAAATACACTTTCGATAGCTGAACCATCTTTTAACCTAAAAAGATACTTTATTGTTCCATCATTTGATTTTTCCTGGGTTATGAATTCAAGGCCTTCTAAATAAAAAAACTCTTTTAATAAATCTCGCAATTTTTTAGGTAAAACATTTATTTCATCAAAATTGCTAACTCTTATTTTATAAATATAATGAAAAATCTGATTAGCCCGATATGCATCGACCCCAAATCTTAAAATTTCTTGCCTCAATTCATCCAACACGAAGTCTTTAATAAACTTCATAATGCACAAAAATAAATAGAATTAAAATAAAAAAGCGTCTCCGTTCGAGAGACGCTTTGAAAAGTATATTGTAAATCTGTTTAAATTGATTTTGATTCTTCTAAGTTTGAAGAACTTTCGCTACCAGCATCTTTTTGAAGTTTATCATCAGTCGAATTCGAAGTTCCAATTTGTTCACTTTCAGGAAGACTTTCAACTTTACCCTCTTCAACATTAGTTTGCTGAGCTTCTGCCAAAGCTTCGGAAATAACTACATTCGATACATCCTTAGTAGAACTTACCACTTCTTGCTGCTTCTCCCCGGGTTCTGTTTGCAAAGTTTCGTGGCTCAATGCAGTCTCGACTTTGGCTTCTGTCTTTTTCTTCGCAACTTTCGAACGAACCTTACCTTTCGACTTAGTGGCAGTGGTTTTCTTTCCTTTCTTAGAAATTGCCCCGTCTTGTGGAGCACCCCAATCAACTAATTCAATCAAAGCAACTTCGGCAGAATCTCCTCGTCGAACACCAAGCTTTACAATTCGAGTATAACCACCTGGCCTTTCAGAAACAACTGGTGCAATTGTGTCGAAAAGCTCCTGAACTACTGCTTTGCTCTTGATATGCTTAGCAACCAACCTTCTTGAATGAATATCTACCTTCTGACCAGCAGGGAGTAAATTGTTTTTTTCTTTATACAGTGCATTTTTAGCCCGAGTTATTAATTTTTCAACAAAAGGCCGTAGAGCTTTTGCCTTTGCTAAAGTGGTTTGTATCCTTTTATGCTCTAAAAGCGCGGTAGCCAAGTTCCTTAGCAAAGCAAGCCGATGACTACTCGTTCTCTTTAATTTCCATCCAGATTTTAGATGTCTCATAAAGCTCTCTACTAAATACTTACATTACCAAGAACAAAATTTGATTAACACTTCTTATCTCAAATATTTATCAACATTCATCCCAAATTCAAGACCATATTGGTGAACAATTTCTTCAAGCTCTTTAAGCGACTTTTTACCGAAATTTTTCAATTTTAAAAGCTCTTGCTCAGTAAGAGAAACAATTTGACCAAATGTTTTAATATTATTCGATTTCAAACAATTATAAGCCCGAACGCTAATTTCAAGTTCTTCAATAGGAGTAGAGAGAATTTTTCGAAGTTTTTGATTTTCGCTTTCTTCAGAAAAATCAGAGGTTACAAAAACAAAAGATGGGGCTTCGACAGTTTCGAACGACAAGAAATACTTAATATGCTCATTCAATATCTTAGCTGCGAACTTCAAAGCTTCGGACGGATGAATTGTTCCGTCTGTCAGAATTTCAAGTATCAATTTATCGTAATCGGTTTTCTGTCCAACACGTTGAGGTTCAACAGTATACACAACATTCTTAATCGGTGTATATATTGCATCGATGGGTATCATTCCAATAGGATAGTCAATTAAAGGGTGCTCTTCGGCAGCTACATAACCTTTACCATATCCTATTCTCAACTCTACATCGAACTCAGCATCTTCGGCTAACATAGCGATGTATTGGTCCGGATTAGTAACTTCCATCAAAGCAGAGGCACGTTGAATATCCTTTGCCGTCCAAACATAGGGACCTTTAAGATGCAAATTTACTTTGAAAGGATTTTTTTCGGAAGATTTAATTCTAACTTGTTTCAAATTTAAAATAATATCAATTACATCATCGATAACGCCGGGAATATTTTGAAACTCGTGCAGAACATCTGTGAACTTAACCCCAATTATTGCATAACCAGGAATTGAAGAAAGCAATACCCTTCTTAATGAGTTTCCAATTGTAACACCATAGCCCTTTTCAAGCGGTTGAAAAATATAACGCACTCGATTAGGTTCATTGGTTTCTTCGACCGTGACCTTCTCAGGCATCTGTAATATAGAAGAAAGTTCAATATCTAACATTTTAATTCATCTATTTAACCTACATAAAATCCTATTAAACCCGACGTCGTTTAGGTGGTCTACAACCGTTATGCGGAATCGGTGTTTTATCAATAATGCTATGAATTTCCAAACCAGCAGTTGCAAGTGCGCGAATAGCTGGTTCGCGTCCGCTTCCTGGACCTTTGACAACTACATCAACTCTACGCAATCCCATCTCGTATGCTTCACGCCCAGCCCTTTCCGATGCGACTTGTGCCGCATAAGGAGTACTCTTCTTTGAGCCTTTAAAACCAACCTTTCCCGCACTCGACCAACAAAGCGTATTTCCATACATATCTGTAATAGTTATAATTGTATTATTAAAAGAAGCAAGAATAAATGCTCGTCCGTGTATTTCGCTAACTTGCTTCTTCTTTGCTCTTTTTTTAGGTGCTGCCATATTTATTCCTTTAACATTAAGACAAAATTACTTCTTACCAGTTGCTTTCTTCTTCCCAGCAATAGTCTTTCTTCTTCCTTTTCTTGTTCGAGCATTAGTTCTTGTTCTTTGCCCTCGAACGGGAAGCCCACGTCGATGACGTAACCCACGATAACAACCAATATCAACCAAGCGTTTAATATTCATTTGAACTTCGCTTCGAAGCTGACCTTCAACCTTATAATCTTGAATTATTTGGCGAACGCGAGCAATTTCCTCATCGGTCCATTCCCCAACTTTTTTGAACTCATCGACCCCAGCTTTTTGTAAAATTTCCCTTGCAGTAGTTCTCCCCACACCATAGATGTAGGTTAACCCCACAAAGCCTCTTTTTGATTTTGGTAAATCGACACCAGCAATTCTAGCCATTTTGCAAACCCCTTTTAACCTTGTCTTTGCTTATATCTTGGATTTTTTTTGTTGATAATATAAATCCTACCCTTTCGGCGAACGATTTTATCTTCTGGCGACCTCTTCTTTATAGAAGCTCTAACTTTCATAAAACACCTAAATTTACTTATATCTATAAATAATTCTTCCGCGTGTAAGGTCGTATGGTGAAATTTCGACACGGACTTTATCCCCTTGCAGGATTTTGATATAGTTCATTCGCATCTTCCCAGCAATATGAGCAAGCACCTTATGACCATTTTCGAAACGAACGATAAACTGAGTGTTTGGTAACGCCTCCTCGATTATACCGTCCATTTCTATCATTCCTTTCCTTGCCATAGGTTTTTAGTTATCTATATGTTAATACAATTGCCTTGCCATTATCGACAACTACGGTATGTTCAAAATGTGCCGATGGTGAACCGTCGGCAGTAACGACTGTCCATCCATCTTCGAGTGTTTTCACCTTGTAATCTCCCATATTGACCATCGGCTCGATAGCTAATGTCATATTCTTGTAAAGCTTCAAGTTGGGAAATTTCTTCCTTGCAAGTAATGGCGGCACAAAGTTTGGAACTGGTGGCTCTTCGTGCAAATTCTTTCCAATTCCATGCCCAACAAGTTCACGGTTGACCGAAAACCCATTCTTTTCAACATAACTTTGGATAGTGCGCGAAATGTCATATACTTTGTTGCCTTCGATAGCTACTTCAATAGCTAAATCCAATGCTTTTTGGGTAACTTCTAAGAGACGTTTTTTTTCAGAATGTATTTTCCCAACTGGATAGGTTACTGCAGAGTCACCATAAAATCCATCTTTTTGAACACCACAATCTATCGAAACAATTTCTCCCTCTTTCAATTTTCTATTGCTTGGAATTCCATGAACAACTTCTTCATCAATTGATATACAAAGTGTAAAGTTGTATTCCCTATTATCCGCACGATAACCTTTAAACGCAGGCAGTGCATTTTTCGACAAAATGTAATCCTCGGCAATTTTATCTAATTCTATTGTTTCAATTCCAGGCTTTATATATTTTTCCAAAAGACTTAATGTTTCGGCAACAATTCTCGAAGCCTTCTCTATAAGGTGAATTTCATCATCAGTCTTTATAAAATGACCAAAGTTCTTGGGAGAAGGTCCTTTTTCCTCGACATTTCTCATATACTATATTCCTCCTACGCTTGCAGCACGACCGCGTATACGACCACTCTTCATAAATCCATCGTAGTGACGCATCAACAAGAACGATTCTATCTGTTGAAGTGTATCGAGCAAAACCCCAACAACAATTAAAATCGAGGTTCCACCAAAAAAGGATGCAAAGGCAGTTGTTACTCCCAGCACATTCATTGTAAAAGTAGGTATAACAGCAATTATCGCCAAAAAGATAGAACCTGGAAGTGTAATCCTAGTAAGAACAGAATCAATATACTCAGCCGTTTGTTGTCCGGGCCTAATACCGGGAACAAAACCTCCTTGCTTTTTCATATTGTTTGCAATATCCTTTGGGTTGAAAATTACAGCAGTGTAAAAGTAAGTGAAAAGCACGACCAGGGTCGCATAAACAATTGCATAAATAAAAGACCTTTCGCTAAAAGCAACTACAAGGCTGTGGAGCCATTCACTTGTTGGGAAAAAGTTAAAAAAGGTTTGCGGTATAAAAATTATAGACTGTGCAAAAATTATCGGCATAACACCAGCAGTGATAACCCGCAAAGGGATGTATTGTGTAACTCCTCCGACTAATTTCCGTCCAACCTGCCGTTTTGCATATTGAACGGGTATTCGTCGTGCACCTTGAGAAATAAAAATAATGGAAACGATAATTGCCACCCAAAATGTTAAAATAATTATTTCAACGGGCCAAGGTCTTTCGCCGAGAACGAAAACTTGGGAGAATTCTTGATACAGTGCCCCGGGTAAACCAGCTATAATTCCTATGAATATAATAATAGAAATTCCATTCCCAATTCCTCGTTCAGTTATTCTTTCGCCCAGCCACATCAAAAACATCGTCCCAGCAGTCAACAAAATCATAGTGGTAAAAATGAAGAAAACACTTGGGTTCGGAACAACCGGTAAACCATTAGCTTGAAGGTTAATAAGGCGAATACTCATTCCCCAACTTTGAAACAAACAAATTGGAACTGTTAATATCCGTGTATATTGGTTGATTTTCCTTCGACCTTCTTCGCCTTCCTTCTGCATTTTTTGAATTTCGGGAATCACAATTCCAGCAAGTTGCATAATAATAGAAGCAGTAATGTATGGCATTACGCCAAGGGCAAAAATAGCAGCATTAGAAAAAGCCCCACCAACGAAAAAATCGAAAAGACCAAACAAATCGCGAGTAGCAGTTTGATTAAAAACTTCAAGAAGTTGAGTATCGACACCGGGCAATGTGATATGTGCACCAATTCTTGCTACTACAATAGCCAGAAGAGTGAAAATCAACCTTTGACGGAGCTCTTCTATCTTCCAAATATTTTGTATTGTTTGTAAAAAACTAGCCATATATAGTTACCTTACCACCAACAGACTCAATTTTTTTTACAGCTGATTTAGAAAATTTATGTGCTACAATCGAAAATGGCTTTGTAATTTCTCCAACACCGAGGACTTTAACTGGTTGTTTACTACGGGAAATTAATCCAGACTCAAACATAATCTTTGGGTCAAGTTCCAAAGTTTCCAACTTTCCACGTTGAAAAAAATCCTCGATTTTCGACAAATTTACTATTTGATATTCAATTCTATTTCTGGAAGTAAAACCGAATTTTGGTACTCTTCGTACAAGTGGCATTTGACCACCTTCAAAAGCAAGTTTTCTTCGGTAACCAGTCCTCGACTGTTGCCCTTTTGTTCCCCGTGTAGCAGTACTACCGTGCCCCGAGCCAGCTCCTCGCCCAACACGCTTCTTTTTATGCGTTGAAAATGGAGCAGGTTGAATATTCCCTATGTGTTTCATTTACCACCTAATCTTTTGTTTCGATTTCTTCAACTTTCACTAAATGATGTACCACTCTTATCATTCCTCTGGTTTGAGGATTATCAGGCAAAATATTCCAATAATTTGGCCTGCCCAAACCCAAAGCTTCTATTGTTCTTTTTTGTCTCTTATTAGTTTTAATTATGCTTTTTATTTGCGTAACTTTTACTTTTTTCATATAAATCCCGACTTAACCAAAAAGAACTTTTTGTGGGGTAATCTTTCTTCGTGCAGCAACTTGACCAATGTCTTCCATCATCAAAAGGGCTTTTAAAGTAGCTTTAGTTGTATTATGCGGATTTGAAGAACCTAAACTTTTTGTCAAAACATCGCGTACCCCAGCCAGCTCCAATACAGCGCGAACGCCACCAGAAGCAATAACACCAGTCCCGGGAGTGGCTGGCTTGATTAGAACCTTCGAAGCACCATATTTACTGAGAACTTCATGTGGAACAGTATTTTCGTTTAAACTTATTTTTACAATATTCTTTTTCGCAGCTTCTGTTGCTTTATTTACTGCATCAATAACCTCGGCAGCCTTTCCCATCCCAACACCAACGTGACCATTATAATCACCTACTACAACAATAGCAGTAAATCCGAAACGTCGTCCGCCCTTTACAACTTTGGCAGTTCGCCCTACATAAACTAACTTTTCTTTTAATTCAAGTTCCGAAGCTTTTATTTTCCCCATACTTAACTTCCTAAAAATATTTTAAAAATTCAATCCTGCTTCCCTTGCACCTTCGGCAAATGCCCGCACACGTCCGTGATAAAGATATCCGTTTCTATCGAAACAAACTTTATCTATACCAAGCCTAAGTGCTTTCTCGCCTAAAATCTTGCCGACCATTTTTGCCTGTTCAACTTTTTTCATACTTTCTGCCAATTTCTGTTTAAGCTCTTTTTCCAAAGTCGAACAAGATACAAGCGTCCTTCCTAAATTGTCGTCGATTATTTGACCATAAAAATGCTTCAAACTTCTATATACCGTTAGTCGAGGTCGTTCGGCTGTACCAAATATTTTCTTACGAACTCTCATCTTTCGTCTTAACCTACGCACTTTCTTTAATTTTAATCTTTCCATCTTTTTTAACCACTTTATTGGACTAAACTATCTTGAAGCGAGCTTACCCGCCTTTCTCCTAACATATTCACCGAGATAACGTATTCCTTTACCTTTATATGGTTCTACAGGTCGCAATTTTTTAATTTTAGCAGAAACTTCGCCCACCCGTTGTTTATCAATTCCTTTGACTAAGATTGTATTAACAGAAGGGGTTTCTATTTGCACACCATCAGGTGGAATCAACAAAATGGGGTGTGAATAACCCAACGATAACAACAAGTTCCTTCCTTTCATCTCGGCTTTATAGCCAATCCCTTCGATCTGCAAAGTTTTAGTGAACCCTTCGACAACTCCAGTAATCATATTAGAAACAACTGCTCTTGTTAATCCGTGCACAGCCCGAACCTTTTTATCATCACTCTTACGAATAAAAGTTAAAGTATTACCTTCGAATTGGTATTCAATATTTTCAGACAACGGAAATGAAAGCTCGCCTTTTGGTCCTTTAACCAAAATCAAGCCATTGTTAACTTCCACTTTGACATTTCCGGGTATCACTATTGGCTTTTTTCCTATTCTCGACACTTTACAACCTCGAAAAAATTTACCATACCGTAAAAAGTAGTTCCCCGCCCAAATTTAGTTTGCGAGCCATTTTATCTGTCATTAAACCGCGGGAAGTCGAAATCACAGCAATTCCAAGACCATTCTTTACTCGCGGAATTTCACTTGCCCCAACATAAATTCGGCGTCCCGGTTTACTAATACGTTTCAATTGCCGAATGGTTGGCTGTTTATTATAGTAGCGAAGAATAATCCTTATCGCTCCTTGAACTCCTTGTTCAATCCTATCAAAATCATCGATATATCCTTGGTCTTTCAAAATTTCACAAATTGCCCACTTCATCTTAGAATAAGGTACATCGACAAATTTCTTCCTTGCATTTTCTGCATTTCTAATTCTTGTCAAAAAATCCGCAATTACATCAGTAACTGGCATATATTACCTCAAGATATTATTACCAACTTGCTTTACGAAGACCGGGTATCTTACCTTCGAGTGCCATCTGCCGCAACACATTCCGACATAGCATAAATTTTCGGTAAACGCCACGCCCACGACCAGTAACCCCACATCTATTTCTTACTCGTACACTTGAACTGTTTTTGGGTAACTTTTGTAGAGCTACATAATCGCCAGAAGCTTTCAAAGCTTCGCGCTTCGAGCGAAACTTTTCAACCATTCTTATTCGTTTTAGATTTCTTGCTGTTATAGCTTTAGTTGCCATTATCAATCCTTTCGTTGAAATGGAAAACCGAATTCGTTCAAAAGTGCATAAGATTCTTCGTCGGACTTGGAACGAATAACGAAGGTAATATCTAATCCCGATATTCTCGTCACTTTATCAACATCTATCTCTGGGAAAATTATTTGTTCACGAATTCCAACAGAATAATTACCGTGACCATCGAAACTTTTATCCGAAAAGCCACGGAAGTCTCGTATTCGTGGGGCAGCGATATTGATAAAACGGTCCAAAAATTCATACATCCTTGCTCTTCGAAGTGTGACGAAACAACCAATTGGCACTCCAGAGCGAAGCTTAAAATTCGAAATGGACTTTTTTGCTTTTGAAATGACAGGCCTTTGACCAGCAATAATTTCTAACTCGTTCAATGCATTTAAAAGCAATCTCTGGTCTTGGGTGGCACCACCTATACCCATATTCAAGACAATTTTCTCTAGCCGAGGCACTTGCATTGGAGATCTGTAATTAAATTTTTTCATTAAATTAGGTATAATCGTTTGCTTGTAATATTCATAAAGTCGTGGGACTGGCACTTCTTTATCTTTTACTTCTTCCAGTCTTCTACCTTCTGGCTTAAACTCAATCTTTTTCGAACTTGGAGCTTGCTGTGCTGGTTTCTTTTTTGTAACTTTTGCCATATTTTATACCTAAAAGTGTCTATAAATCTTTTCCATTTTTCTTTGAGTAACGAATTTTAATCTTTTTCCCATCACGTTCCTCGATTCGGATGCCTATCCTCGTTGGATTTTTATCGGAGTCCAAAATCATCACATTAGAGTAATGAATAGGCATTTCCTTACTTACAATACCTCCACGAGTATTTTGCTGGGTAGGTCGTTGATGCTTCTTTCTAACATTAACGCCTTCGACAAGCACTCTCATCTTATCGGGATATATCTCCAAAATTCGACCGACAGCACCTTTGTCGTTGCCCGATATAACTTGAACTAAGTCACCTTTTTTTAATTTCAATTTCATTTTTCCACCATTACAAAACTTCTGGGGCAAGAGAAACGATTTTCATAAAATTTTTTTCTCGTAGCTCACGAGCAACAGGTCCAAAGACCCGAGTGCCACGTGGCTCACCTTGATTGTTCAAAATAACTGCAGCATTATCGTCGAAACGAATGAAGGACCCATCTTTCCGTTTTATCTCTTTTTTTGTTCTGACAATAACAGCTCTACAAACTTCGCCTTTTTTAACAGAAGAATTAGGAAGAGCAGATTTAACGGAAACAACAATTATATCACCCACTGTTGCATATCGTTTTTCGTGTCCACCAAGTACCCTTATACACCTTATCTTTTTTGCACCTGAATTATCCGCAACCACCAAATTTGTTTCTTCCTGTATCATAGAACCTCCTATTTAGCTCGCTCTAATATTTCGACAAGCAACCATCTCTTTCTTTTACTTAGAGGTCTCCATTCCATAATTCGAACTAAATCTCCAACTAGACATTCGTTCTTTTCGTCGTGTGCCATAAACTTTTTCGAACGCTTAAAATACTTTTTGTACAATGGATGCTTTACATATCTTTCAACCAAAACCAAAATTGTTTTATCTGATTTATTAGAAACTACACGCCCTTCGAGAATTCTTCGATGTCCAGTCTTAATTTTTTCTCGCTTTGTTTCCGCTTTGATTGCAGTTCCACCTTTACCAACAGTCGTAGAAGTTTCAGGAATAGTTGTTTCGACTTCCATTTTTTCTTGTTCACCGACTATCGTTGCCTCATTTTCAGCACTCAGATTTTTCTCTTGCTCATCCATTTTTTCTCGCCCTTTGCTTTTCTGAAAGAATGGTTTTAATTCTTGCTAAATCTTTTTTCAATACTTTAAGCGAAGCAGTATCTTGCAATTGACTAAGCGAATGTTGAATACGTAATCGGGCAAGTGTTTCGGTTGTATCCCTCAACATTTGCAAAAGCTCGCTTTCGGTAAGCTCTCGTAAATCTTTCGCTTTTCTCGGTTTCATTGCTCTAAATCAATACGTTGAACAAATTTCGTTTTAATAGGTAGTTTTTGTGCTGCCAATCTTAAGGCTTCTTGGGCACGGTCTTTGGTAACACCTTCAACTTCGAATAAAATTTTGCCTCGCTTTACAACAGCTACCCAAAATTCAGGAGAACCTTTTCCGCTACCCATTCTTGTTTCGAGAGGTTTTTTAGTAACGGGCTTATCCGGAAAAATTCTTATCCAAAGCTTACCTTCTCGTTTAAGATACCGGTTAATTGCAATTCTTGCTGCCTCGATTTGACGATTAGTAATCCAAGCTCCATCCAAAGCCTTAAGTCCATAAGACCCAAAGGCAACGGTTGTTCCCCTATTTGCAACTCCACGAACGCGTCCCCTTTGCGTTTTTCTATGTTTAACTCTTTTTGGTAATAACATAAATCATCTCCTCCTATTAAGCAAGTTGAGGTCTACCAAGAATCTCCCCCCGACAGACCCAAACTTTTACTCCAATGCTTCCATATATAGTTTGAGCAACTGCAAACCCATAATCAATATCAGCACGAAGGGTATGTAAAGGTATTCTTCCATCTTTATACATTTCCGAACGTGCCATTTCGGCACCACCAAGCCGACCCGAACATTGCACCTTAATTCCAACTGCTCCCATCTTCATAGCACTACTTACAGCCATTTTCATAGCTCTGCGAAAGGAAACCCTCCCTTCAATTTGAACTGCTATATTTTCCGCAAGAAGAATCGCATCGAGCTCGGGTTTTTTTATTTCAGAAATGAGTATTTTGACTTCCTTGTTTGTTAGTCGTCTAATTTCTTCTTCAAGTTTAGTTATTTCTTGACCAGAGCGGCCAATGATTAAACCTGGACGCGAAGAATGTATAGTAATGCGCAAAAGCTTAGTCGTTCTTTCGATTACAATTCTCGAAATCCCAGCCTTGCGTAAACGATTTTTAATATAATTGCGAACTTTAAAATCCTCCAACAATTTTTCGGAAAAAGACTTTTCCTCGAACCAATTAGCGTCCCAACCTCGGATTATACCCAAACGTAACCCAATTGGATTAGTTTTCTGCCCCACTTTTCTCTCCTTTCTTTTGTTTTGGCTGTTTAATTACTTCAGGTAACTCCTCGACAACAATAGTAATATGTCCAGAACGCTTTCGCAATCGATAAGCTCTACCCATAGGTGCTGGAAGAATTCGTTTCAGTGTAACGCTTTGGTCGACAAAAGCTTTTTTTACAATCACATTCTCGGGGTTAACATTTCCACGGTCTTTTATGTTTTGCAAGTTTGAAATTGCTGAGCGAAGAACATTTTCTACCTCTTTCGTTGCACCTTTAGGAGTATATTTTAAAATTGCGAGAGCTTCGCTTGCTCGTTTACCGCGAATCAAATCTACAACTAATCTAATTTTCCTTGGCGAAATCCTTATATGTCTTTTTATTGCTTTTGCTTCCACGAATTCCTCCTATTTCTTTTTAGCAGCCACTTTCTGTTCTTTTCTATGACCAGAATGTCCTCGATAAGTTCTTGTTGGTGCAAACTCGCCCAACTTATGCCCAACCATATTTTCTGTTATGTACACAGGGATAAACTTGTTTCCATTGTGAATAGCAAAAGTATGCCCAACAAATTCGGGGACAATCGTCGAAGCACGAGCCCAAGTTTTGATAACTTGTTTTTTCCGCGTACGATTAAGAGCTTCGACCTTTTTTAACAATTTATAAAAAACATAAACCCCTTTCTTTAAAGACCTTGCCATATTCAAACCTTCTTATTTAGCTTTTCTTGAACGAATGATAAATTTATTCGAAAGTTTCTTTTTCTTTCGCGTTTTCAAACCTTTTGCAAGTTGCCCCCAGGGCGAACGTGGGTGTTGACGACCGCCACCAGACTTGGAACGACCTTCGCCTCCACCATTTGGATGGTCTATAGGATTCATTGCCATTCCCCTTGTCTGTGGCCTAATTCCTAACCAACGCGAGCGCCCAGCTTTCCCAAGCATAATATTTATGTGGTCAGCATTGCTGACTTTCCCAATTGTAGCATAGCAATTGTTAAGGATATTTCTAATTTCCCCTGATGGTAATTTTACTTGAGCATACTTTTCATCGACACCAACAAGTTGGGCAAAAACACCAGCGGATCGAGCAATTTGTCCGCCCTTCCCAGGCTTCAATTCAATATTATGAATAAACAAGCCAACTGGAATCTTTTTCAATGGTAGTGCATTACCATCTTTATAGTCGGCGTCTGGGGACGAAATAACTTTATCGCCGACTTTGAGTCCATCGGGAGCTAAAATATAGCGGTGCTCTCCATCTTCGTATTTAACCAACGCTATTCGAGCATTCCTATTTGGGTCGTATTCAATTGTTTCGACAACTGCATACATATCCCTTTTGTCGCGTTTAAAGTCAATAATTCTATATCGCCGTTTATGACCTCCGCCGCGATGGCGCGAAGTAATGCGTCCAGTATTGTTCCTCCCACCTGTGCTCTTAAGTGGTCTTAGTAAAGGTTCGTATGGCTTTTCCGAAGTAACATCAGCGAATGTATCTATCGAATAGTGCCTCGTTCCCGGAGTAATTGGCTTTAAAACTCTTATTCCCATTGTTTACCTCTAATTTAAGTTCCCGCACCCGTTACAAGTTCAATAGATTGTCCTTCTTTCAAAGTAACATAAGCTTTCTTGCGTAAAGGAGTTTTTCCACGATGAACCCCTCGCCTTGTCCATCGAAGTCGAATTTTTCCCTTAACTCTAACGGTTCTTATAGAAACAACATTGACCTCGAATAACTCTTCGATTGCCTTTTTTATTTGCAACTTATTTGCATTCGGGTCAACCTCGAAAACATATTGTCTTTTGTCGCCCAAACGCATAGCCTTTTCGGTAATAATCGGCTTTTTAATAATTTCTAACATACCAGCAACCATCCTCTAATTGCTAAAAGTAGATTGAAGTTCATCTAATGCACTTTTAAAAATCATAATCTTTTTGTGTGATAAAATATGATAAGTTGAGACTTTATCAGCATACATTACAGAAACATTCTCGATGTTCCTCGCGGATAAATAATGCACTCTGAAATTTTCCGGTAAAAGAACAAGTGTTTTTTCACCAGAAATTTTCAAATTCTTCATAACATCGTAAAACACTTTTGTTTTGGGTGTTTCCATTGCAAAATCTTGGACAAATAAAATATTTCCTTCCCGCAATCTCAAGGTCAATGCACTTTTACGAGCTAATACTTTCAGTTTTCTATTCAATTTCATCGAGTAATCTCGAGGTTTAGGTCCGTGAATGGTTCCGCCGTGAACCCAAAGGGGCGAACGAATCGAACCAGCACGTGCAGTTCCTCTACCTTTTTGTCTCCAAGGTTTTCGACCACCTCCACTTACTTCCGAGCGAATCTTTGTTTTATGAGTGCCTTGTCGTTGATTTGCTAAAAACGCAACAACAGCCATATGCATAGCGTGCTCGTGTGGTTCGATTGCAAAAATATCGTCGCGTACTTCGATTTGTTCTATAATCTCACCATCTTTTGAATATACGTCGACAAACATATTTCTCCTACAATTTTACAATTTCTACTAATCCATTAATTGGCCCGGGAACTCCACCTTTTACAAAAATTAAATTTTCTTCGGGTATAATTTCTACTACTTCGAGGTTCCTAATTGTTGCTCGCTTACCCCCCATTCTACCAGCCATTCTCATTCCTTTGAACACTCGAGAAGGAAAAGAAGAACCGCCAATTGAACCGGGTGCCCGAACTCTATCGGATTGACCATGCGAAGTCATTCCTACCCCACCGAAGTGATGTCTTTTAACAACCCCTTGAAAACCGCGTCCTTTGCTTGTCCCAGAAATCTTAACTTTATCTCCTTTCTTAAATAAATCTCCAACAAAGAGAATATCACCAGGTTTGAGACTTGTGTCCAATACTCTGAACTCGCGTAACCAACGCACTGGGTCAATACCAGCCTTTTTGAAATGACCGCTCTCTGGTTTGTTTACGCGCTTTTTAGACTTAAACCCAAAACCAATTTGAACAGAATCATATCCGTCCCGCTCTTTTGTATTAATCTTAACAACAGGACAAGGACCAGCTTCAATAACAGTTACAGGCACTTGTTCCCCCTTTTCATTGAAGAAGCTCGTCATTCCCAACTTTCTACCTAAAATTGCAGCTCCCATCTTTCATCATACTTTTATTTCAACATCAACGCCCGCAGGCAACTCCAATTTCATAAGTGCATCAATTGTTCTTTGCGAGGAACTATAAATATCAATTAAACGCTTGTGAACTCTCATTTCGAACTGCTCGCGTGATTTTTTATCGACGTGTGGCGAGCGATTTACAGTGAAAATCGTTCGACGAGTAGGCAGTGGAACCGGTCCAGAAACAGCAGCACCAGTTTGTTTAACCGTACGAACAATTCTTTCTGCAGATTTGTCAATCAAATAGTGGTCGTAAGATTTTAACTTAATTCGTATTTTCTGTGTTACCGCCATCTAATCACCTAATTATACCTCGCATAATATGGAAAAGGAATTATTCCAAAATCTTTGTAACAACTCCAGCTCCAACAGTTCTACCACCTTCTCGAATAGCAAAACGAAGACCTTCTTCCATTGCAATTGTTGTTATCAACTCGATTGTTATGTTATCCAAATTATCGCCGGGCATAACCATATCGACACCAGCTGGTAATTGAATAACCCCAGTAACATCGGTTGTACGGAAATAGAATTGAGGTCGATAACCAGAGAAAAATGGGGTATGACGGCCACCTTCTTCCTTCTTTAACACATAAACCTGGGCCAAAAACTTTCGATGAGGAGTAATAGTCCCCGGCTTTGCAATGACCATACCTCGTTCTAACTCATCTTTATCTATTCCACGAAGAAGCAAGCCAACATTATCGCCGGCAACACCTTCTTCGAGTATCTTTCGAAACATTTCAATTCCAGTAACAGTTGTCTTCTTTTGCAAACCAAAACCTACGATTTCAACTTCTTCGTTCAAACGAATTACACCTCGTTCAATACGTCCAGTCCCTACTGTACCCCTGCCAGTAATAGAAAAAACATCTTCCACTGGCATAAGGAAAGGCTTATCTACATCTCTTTGTGGAGTTGGAATATAAGAATCGACAGCATCCATCAATTCATAAATGCATTTTAATCGCTCATCATCAGCAGTAACGTTGGGATCCATTCCAGCTTGCATCGCTAAGAGGGCTGAACCACGAATCACTGGTATTTCGTCTCCCGGAAAATCATACTTACTTAACAGCTCGCGAATTTCCATCTCAATTAAATCAACAAGCTCTGGGTCTGCAATATCAATTTTGTTCATAAAAACAACAATACTCGGAACATTCACTTGTCGTGCGAGAAGAACGTGTTCGCGTGTCTGAGGCATTGGCCCATCGTCGCAAGCAACTACAAGAATAGAACCATCCATTTGAGCTGCGCCAGTAATCATATTCTTAATGTAGTCGGCATGCCCGGGGCAGTCAACATGGGCGTAATGTCTTTTTTCTGTCTCATACTCAACATGCGATGCATTAATTGTAACCCCACGTGCTCTTTCTTCTGGGGCATTATCAATCGAGTCGAAAGGGCGTGGTTGAGTTTTGGTTCCCTTTTTTGCAAGTGCCATAGTTATCGCTGCGGTTAAAGTAGTTTTTCCATGGTCAACGTGTCCGATTGTTCCAACATTAACGTGAGGCTTTGTTCTGTCGAATTTTTCTTTTGCCATCTTTTACTCCTTAAATTAGTTCATAAAAAAATTTTATATCTATTTTCATTCAAAAATCAAATTATTTAGAAAGATTTTTGTTCTACAACACTGTCATAGTGAGAAAATTCTATCGAATAAGATGCACGTCCTTGACTTAAAGAGCGTAATTGGGTAACATAACCAAACATTCGGGACAAAGGAACTTTACCTTTAATAACTTGATAATTTCCACGATGTCCAACATCTTCGACTCTTCCACCTCTGGAATTTAAATCAGCAATAATATCACCGACATACTCTTCGGGAGAAACTATCTCGATATTAACTATAGGCTCGAGTAATATCGGATTTGCCTTTCGCAAGGCTTCTCGAATAGCCAAAGAAGAAGCAATTTTATAACCTAACTCTGTGTAAAATTCACCGTCATATTTCGAATCGATAACATTTATTTCCACGTCAGTAACAGGATAGCCAAGAAATCCAATTTGCAAACCTTCCCTTATTCCCTCATCGATTGCTTTCCAAAAGATTTTAGGCAAGATATTTTCATCGATTTGAAATTGAATGTTGATACCTTTTCCCCTCGGCGAAGATTTAGCTAAAATTTTAACATAACCAAAATTATTTTTGCTTGCCACTTGCTTTTCAAAATGGTACTCTTGTTCGACACTTCTGGTAATAGTCTCGCGATAAGCAACTTGTGGTTTACCAGTCCTAACTTCAAGATTATGTTCTCTTCTTAATCTATCAACGATAATTTCGAGCTGAAGTTCTCCGACGCCATATATTATTATTTCACCACTTTCGTCATCGCTTTTAAACTGGAACGTAGGGTCTTCGTCGGCAAATTTTTGTAAACACTCCAATAGACGTTCGCGCTCCTGCTGTGTCCTTGCCTCGATTCTTTGGTTAATAACGGTTTCAGCAAATTGAATTTTTTCAAAAAGTATTTTATGTTTTTCATCGCAAAGAGTATCACCCGTTTTAGTGAGTCGCAAGTCCGGGAAAGCTACAATTTCTCCGCTATATACTTCGCTAATTTCTTCTTTTCGGTTTGCATACAATCTTAAAATTTTTTGTATCCTTTCTCTTTTCCCAACATTAGAATTCAAAACACTTTGTCCAACGGTTAGCTTTCCAGAATATATTCGCACAAAAGTCAATTTTTTCAGATATTGGTCGGATAATATCTTAAAAGCAAGGGCGGAAAAATAGTCATCGTCACTGGCACTTCTCGAAATTCTCTTATTGTCCTTATCTGGGTCGTAACCCCAAAAAACTCCAATGTCTTTGGGTGAAGGCAAAAAATCAATCACAGCGTCCAACAATGGTTGAACCCCAATATATTTCTTCGATGAGCCACACAAAACTGGAACAATTTTGTTAGAAAGAGTTCCAACCCTTAAAGCAGAAATTATTTGTTCCTTCGAAAGTGTTCCATATTCCAAATAATAACTCAAAAGTTGGTCGTCTAGCTCAGCTACGGATTCAATCATTACTTCACGCCAAAATTTAGCTGACTCGTAATATTCTTGTGGTATTTCTTTATACTCATACTTGAACCCCTTGGTTTCTTCATCAAAATATATTGCCCTTTCACCAATTAAATCTATAACCCCAATAAAAGAGTCTTCGGCGCCAATTGGAATTTCTATGATTATCGGTTTCGCATTTAACTTTTCTTTCATCATTTCGACTACTCTAAAGAAATCTGCCCCAAGGCGGTCCATTTTATTTATATAAGCAATACGAGGAACGTTATACATTTCTGCTTGGTGCCACACTGTTTCCGATTGAGGTTCGACCCCGCCAACACCACAAAAAATCGCAATTGCACCATCGAGTACTCGCAAGGAGCGCTGAACTTCAGCTGTAAAATCCACGTGGCCTGGAGTATCAATTAAATTTATTTGATGTTCACGCCAAAAGAAAGTTGTCGCAGCCGATGTTATAGTAATTCCTCGTTCTTTCTCCTGTTCCATATAATCCATAAAGGCAGTTCCTTCATCAACTTCGCCAGGTCGATGTAAAAAGCCTGTGTAGAACAAAAATCTTTCTGTTGTAGTGGTTTTCCCCGCATCAATATGTGCCATAATTCCTATGTTTCGAATTTTTTCTATTTCAACCTTGCGGGGCATAACACACTAACAGCACAACAATTGACAAAGAACGAACATAAATATTTACCATTTAAAATGAGCAAAAGCTTTATTAGCCTCGGCCATTCTATGAGTATCGTCCCGTTTTTTTACTGATGCTCCCTCCCCATTCGAAGCGGCAATGATTTCTGCAGCAAGTCTGGCACTCATAGATTTTTCTTTTCTCTGCTTTGCAAACATCCTTAGCCATCGTAAAGCAAGCGATATTCTTCTTTCTTCTCTAACTTCTACTGGAACTTGGTAATTTGCACCACCAATTCGTCTTGAACGAACTTCTACAAGAGGTGCTACATTCGAAACAGCTTTTCTAAAAACATCCAAAGGTTCCTGTTTAGTTTTCTTAGCTAAAATATCGAAAGCCCCATAAACTATGCGGCGCGCTAAACTTTTCTTTCCCCTCCTCAAAACAGTATTTACAAATTGTGCAACCAAAACATCGTGATATTTTGGGTCGGGGTCAACTTTTCTCCTTTCTGCTCTTTTCTTTCTCATATATTATTCAAATCTTTCTTTTACTACTTAGAAATTGTTTGCTTTGGTCGTTTTGTACCATACTTGGAACGACCCTGTTTTCTATTCTGAACTCCTTGCGTATCTGCTGCACCACGAATAATGTGATAACGAACCCCGGGCAAATCTTTGACACGGCCGCCACGCACAAAAACAATGGAATGTTCTTGCAAATTATGCCCTTCGCCGGGAATGTATGCTGTTACCTCGTAGCCTGAACTTAATCTAACCCTTGCTACTTTTCTTAATGCAGAATTAGGTTTCTTGGGTGTAGTTGTGTAAACACGAGTGCAAACACCCCGTCTTTGCGGCGAACTCGAAAGAGCTGGACTCTTGCTCTTTTTCTTAACTTTTGCCCTCGGCTTCCTTACTAATTGACTTATAGTTGGCACAATTATACCCCAATATGTATTATAAAATGACAAAAAAAGAGACTACAAAATTACAAAAAAATTTAATTCAAAAAATAAGCGAAAAAATTTTTCTTTTTTTATAAAATCTTAATTTTTTTTGCAAAAGCTTCTACAATAGTTAAACTTTCATTTTAGTGTATTCATCGACAATTTCTTTTTGCACAGAATGAGGCACTGGCGAATATTTTAGAAATTCCATTGTAAATTCTCCTTTTCCTTGGGTAGCTCCACGCAAATCCGATGAATATCCAAACATTTCTCGCAATGGAACTTCGGCTTCAACATTGGCAAGACTACCTTCCACATTCGTATTGGTAACAACTCCTCTTCGTTGGCTTATTTGGCCAACGACAATACCTTGAAATTCAGCAGGGACCGTAACACTCAACTTCATAATTGGTTCGAGAATAACAATCCCAGCCTTGGTTAATGCTTCCTTTATTGCATATTTCGATGCAAGTTTAAAAGCAAGCTCCGAAGAATCGACTGGATGTGTTTGGCCGTCGTTTAATACAACTCTTACGTTTATTACAGGTTGTTTGATAAGAACTCCCTCTTTCAACTGCTCTTTGAAACCATTTTCGCACGCGGGAATATACTCACGAGGTATTACTCCACCAACAATTTGATTAACAAATTCGAATTCACTGTTATCGATAGGTTCGACAAACCCAGCAACTCTTGCAAATTGACCAGCACCGCCACTTTGTTTTTTGTGGAGATAGTTAAAATCGGCTCGCTTTGTTATTGTTTCTCGGTATGCAACTTTAGGTTTTCCAGTAACAACTTCACAATTGTATTCTCTACGAATTCTTTCAAGATAAATTTCCAAATGTAATTCTCCCATACCCTTTATCACAGTTTCTCCACTATCCTCGTCCCTCGAAACAAAGAAAGTAGGGTCTTCCTTTTGAAATCTATTTAATGCCTTCGAAAAATTTGTCAACATAGATTTCTCTTTTGGTGAAACCGAAAGTTCGATTACAGGGTTTGGGATAAAAATTGGACTTAAAGAATAATTTACGGTTGAATCTGTGAAAGTGTCGCCACTCGAACATTCTACTCCAAACATAGCAATGATGTCGCCAGCTTCCGCTTCGTCAAGATTATGCATTTCTTGGGAGTGCATTTTCACAATCTTAGGAATTTTAACCTTTTTTCCAGTTCTTGTGTTATAAATAAAGTCGCCTTTTTTTACTTTCCCTTGATAAATTCTCAAATAAGTTAGTTGACCATAAGGTCCATCCTCGAGTTTAAAAGCTAAGCCTACAAACGGTTTATCGGGGACACAGTCCAAAAATACCTTTTGTTCATTATTATCTAAATCGTAAGCCTCGTTAGATTTCTCGGCTGGGCTTGGAAGAAAAAAGCCCACACCGTCGAGCAAAGGTTGTATCCCCTTGTTTTTCTTGGCAGAACCGACGTAAACCGGGGTTACCAAATTCAATATAGTAGCTCGGCGAAGTGAACCAACAATTTCCTCTTCATATATTGGTTCGTCGTTGAGATATTTTTCGGCTATGTTATCATCGAAATCTCCTAAAACTTCAAGCATCTGAATCCTTCGTAATTCTGCTTCGTCCAACAAGTCCGAAGGAATTTCCTTTTCGACTATAAATTCCCCATTTAACCCTTCGAAATACACCGCCTTCATACGGATTAAATCAACTACACCTAAAAAATCCTCTTCCAAACCAATAGGCATAGTTACTAACACTGGTCTCAATCCAAGTTTCTCTTTCATCTGTTGAATGACTTTATCGGGATTTGCACCAGACCTATCAACTTTATTGATAAAAGATATTCTGGAAACTCCATATCTACGAATTTGTCGGTCGACGGTAATTGTCTGACTTTGGACACCCGCAACCCCACAAAGAACCAAAATTGCCCCATCGAGCACTCTTAAAGCTCGTTCAACTTCGACAGTGAAATCGATGTGTCCGGGTGTATCTATTAGGTTCATCGAGTAATTTTTCCATTCAAAAAAAGTTGCTGCGGACTGGATAGTAATGCCTTTTTCACGCTCCAATTCCATTGCATCAAGAGTTGGACCGTCTCCACTTTTGTCTTTTACTTCGACAATCTCGTGAATTTTTCCAGTATAGTATAAAATTCTTTCACTTAGTGTTGTTTTTCCCGAATCAATATGTGCAACAATTCCAATATTCCTAACTTTGCTTACATCAAACATTTTTATAAACAAATGCTGTGATACAATAAAACAAAATCAATAGTTTAAAAAAAGACAAGAGGTAAAACCCTCTTGTCTGAAAAAAAATAGAAACAAGCTATTAATTCATCGATTCAGAAATTCTTTCCTTCTTCGTAACAATCGGAGTTGGTTTTTGAGTAACTAATGGTGTAATTCCAAGTTCATCTGAAAACAAATTACCAACTTCACTTTTCACATTCATATCTTGATAGTGGCGTAACCCAGTCCCAGCGGGTATCAACTGTCCAAGAATTATATTTTCCTTAAGACCATAAAGAAAATCTACTTTTGCTTCGACAGCTGCTTCGGAAAGAACGCGTGTTGTTTCTTGGAAAGATGCTGCTGATAACCAACTTTCTGTAGTTAGAGAAGCTTGAGTGATCCCAAGAAGAACTGGCTCAGCAATGGCAGGTTCTGCTGGACGAGACTGAGCAACCTTCTTGCCTTTCTTACGCAACTCTTGGTTAACTTCGCGAAACCTATCTTTGTTAACTATTTGGCCAACTTTGAATTTTGAATCGCCTTTATCGGTTATAACAACTTGCTTCTTCAACTTTTCATTTTCGTCGAGCACCTTGATACGGTCAACATAATCATTTTCAATAAACCGAGAATCACCTGGGTCGATTATTCTATTTTTTTGCAACATTTGTCGAACTATTATTTCAATGTGTTTATCATTAATTTTGACTCCTTGCATACGATAAACTTCTTGAATTTCGTTAACCAAATATTCTTGTACAGCATTTGGTCCTTTAATTCGGAGAATATCGTGAGGATTAATATCTCCATCTGTCAATCTGTCCCCAGCTCGGACAAAATCTCCATCTTGAACCAAAATGTATTTCCCAAAAGGAATATTGTATTCCATCCGTGTCTTTCCATCAAGAGATTGAACAATTATTGTTCTTTGGCCACGTTTAACCTTTTCAAAAGTTACAATCCCATCAATATCCGAAACAAAAGCCGGATTCTGAGGTGCCCTTGCTTCGAACAACTCTGTTACACGAGGTAATCCACCAGTTATATCACGCATTCGCCCTAAATCTCTTGGAATTTTGACTAATGCAGTACCAACTCCGACATATTCGTCTTCTTCGACACGGAGTTGTGCTTTAACTGGTATTGAATAGGCTCGCAGAACTTTACCATCTTCGTCTAAAATTTCTATTGTAGGTTGCTTTGTTTTATCTCTACTTTCGATAACCACTTTTGTAATATGCCCAGTTTGCTCATCACTTAATTCTCGGAAGGTTACATTATGTATCATATCTTTGAACCTAACTCTTCCACTCACCTCTGTGATTATTGTAGCGTTGTATGGGTCCCATTCATAAATAAGTTGCCCTTTTTGAACTTGTTCGCCGTCTTTAACTTTTAATAAAGCACCATACATTGCATCGTATTTTGTAAGAACTCGATTGCTTTCTGGGTCTATAATATTTATTACACCACTTCGAGAAACAACAACATCAACTTTTCCTTCATCACCCTCGTAAGAAACAGTTCGAACATTTTCGAATTTCAAAACTCCATCGAATTTAGCTGTAACGGTGGACTGGCTTGCAATTAACAAAGCTGTTCCTCCAGTGTGGAAAGTCCGTAATGTCAACTGAGTTCCAGGTTCCCCAATTGACTGCGATGCAATAGTACCAACAGCTTCGCCAACGTCGACAAGTTTCGATGTTGCAAGATTTCTTCCATAACATTTAGCACAAACCCCGTGACGAGATTCACAAGTTAGTACACTTCTAATCATAACTTCGTCGACAGCGGATTCTTCTATCTTCTGTGCAATATCTTCGTCAATCATTTCTCCAGCTTTTACAAGAACTTGTTCGGAAATTGGGTCGACAACATCCCACAGAGCTACCCGTCCTAAAATTCGCTCGTAGAGTGTCTCCTTTACCTCTTCACCTTCCTTTAAAGCGGTCATCAAAACACCACGGATAGTCCCGCAATCTTGCTCGGTAATAATAATATCTTGCGCAACATCGTGGAGTCGTCGAGTAAGATAACCAGCGTCAGCAGTTTTCAAAGCAGTATCAGCTAAACCTTTGCGAGCACCGTGTGTCGATATAAAATATTCAAGAATTGTTAAGCCTTCTTTAAAATTTGAAAGTATAGGATTCTCTATTAACTCACCAGTTGAACCAGAAAGAGATTTCCTCGGTTTAGCCATTAAACCACGCATTCCAGCAAGTTGTCGGATTTGTTCCTTCGAACCACGAGCTTGGGAATCGAGCATCATCCAAAATGTATTGAACCCTTGCGATACCTTAGAAATTTCACTGTAAAGTTTATCGGCAACCCGATTTGTAGCATTCGACCATGTATCGATAATCTTGTTGTAACGTTCCCCGAAACTTATAACACCACTTTGATATGCGGACTCAATTTCTTCGACCCGCTTCTTTGCCGATTCTATAATTTCGTACTTTTCCTTCGGTATGATAACGTCGGAAATACTTACAGAAAGCCCTCCGCGTGTAGCATACTCGAAGCCTATTTGTTTTAGGTTATCGAGAAATTCGACAGTTGTTGCCAGACCTGCTACTCGGAAGCATTGACCAATAATTTGTCTTAACCTTTTCTTGGTTAATAATTCATTAATAAATCCAAGCTCTTTTGGAACTATTTTGTTAAATATAATCCGCCCAGTTGTTGTTTCGATAAATTTTCCATCGATACGGACTTTTATTTTTGAATGTAGGTCAACAATGCCACTATTGTAAGCAACAATTACATCGTCGGGAGAAGCAAAAATTTTACCTTCGCCTTTCCCACCAGACTTGGTCTTGGTAATATAATAAATGCCTAAAACCATATCCTGCGAAGGAACTGCTATTGGGTCGCCATTTTGGGTATGCATAATATTATGTGGAGCAAGCATAAGAAGAAGTGCTTCGAGTTGTGCCTCAAAGCTTAAAGGAACATGGACAGCCATTTGGTCGCCATCGAAGTCAGCGTTGAAAGCTGTACATACTAAAGGATGTAATTGTATTGCTTTACCTTCGATTAAGCGAGGCTGAAAAGCTTGAATTCCCACACGATGCAAGGTTGGAGCTCTATTCAAAAGAACTGGATGATTTTCGATGACATTTTCTAAAATGTCCCAAACCTCGGTTGTTTTTCTTTCAACCATTTTCTTAGCTGCTTTGACAGTCTTTACGTGTCCACGTTCTATCAACTTCCGTATGATAAAGGGTTTGAATAACTCGACTGCCATATCCTTTGGCAAACCGCATTCGTGCATTTTTAGTTCGGGTCCGACTACAATAACCGACCTTCCAGAATAGTCTACTCTTTTACCAAGCAGATTTTGACGGAATCTCCCTTGCTTACCTTTCAAAGCATCTGCAAGGGATTTCAAAGGCCTACTTGTTTCGGTCTTAGATACTTTACGGGTGCTGTCGAAAAGTGCATCGACACTTTCTTGTAGCATCCTTTGCTCATTGCGTACAATTACTCCCGGAGCTTTTATATCCAGCAGTCTCTTGAGTCGATTATTCCGAATGATAACTCTCCTATATAAATCGTTTAAATCGGAAGCAGCAAATCGACCACCTTCAAGAGGAATTAATGGACGCAAATCTGGGGGAATAACTGGAATAACGTCCAAAACCATCCATTCGGGTTTGTTCAATACTTCTCCCGTTTTTTCATCTGGTAAAAACGCCTCGAGTATCTTTAACCTTTTTAGAATATCGTGTTTTTTCTGAGGATTCGTTTCTTCGCGCATCTTTTCACGAAGCTTATAGTAAATTTCCTCTACATCTACTCTTTTAAGCAACTCTTTGATAGCTTCGCCACCCATCTTTGCTACAAACTTATTTGGGTCTTCGTCGTCCAAGTTCTTTTCCTCATCGGACAAACCGTCGATAATATTCTGATACTCTAACTCGGAAATCAAGGAATATTCACCCATAAAGTCGCATTTCTGGAAATCGAACTTCCCAGGATTGATAACAATATTAGTTTCATAATATGCGATTTTTTCAATATCCTTTGTAGGAATGCCCAAAACGGCAGAAATTTTGCTTGGGAGGCTCCTTAAAAACCATATATGAACTACGGGGCTTGCGAGCATAATATGTCCCATCCGTTCTCTTCGCACTGTCTTTTGCGTAATTTCTACACCACACCGGTCACAAACAATCCCTTTGTATCTTATTCTCTTATATTTTCCGCAAGCACATTCCCAATCCTTAACTGGACCAAAAATCTTTTCACAAAACAATCCATCCTTTTCTGGTCGATAAGACCTATAATTGATAGTTTCGGGTTTAGTAACTTCTCCTCGCGATCGCTCTAAAATTGCGTCTGGCGAGGAAAGCTTAATCATAACTTTCCGAAAACCCTTTTTTGGAATTGGTCTTGGTTGCATAGCTTACCACACCTCCGTATATAAATTTTAAGAATTTTAATCAATAATTACATCAAGACAAAGACCTTGAAGTTCACGAATTAAGACATTAAAAGATTCAGGAACATTTGGGTCGGGGAAATTATCCCCTTTAACAATAGCTTCATAAGCTTTGGTCCTACCAGCAACGTCGTCAGATTTAATTGTAAGCATTTCTTGAAGAGTATGTGCAGCACCATACGCTTCGAGTGCCCAGACTTCCATTTCTCCAAGTCGTTGGCCACCAAACTGAGCTTTACCACCTAATGGTTGCTGTGTTATCAAAGAATAGGGACCAGTCGAACGTGCGTGAATTTTATCTTCAACCATATGAACTAACTTCATCATATAAATAACCCCAACGGTAACCTTTTCGTTGAAAGGCTCGCCTGTTCTACCATCATAAAGAATTGTCTTACCATCTGGAGGCAATCCAGCCAGCTTAAGCAATTCACTTACTTGTTCCCATTTTGCACCATCAAAAATTGGAGAAGCGAACCTTACCCCAAGTTTTTGGCCAGCCCAACCAAGAGCCGTTTCAAGTAATTGACCAAGATTCATACGAGATGGGACGCCCAAAGGATTGAGTACAATGTCAACTGGTGTTCCATCGGGAAGAAAAGGCATATCCTCGATAGGTACTATAATCGAAACAATTCCTTTGTTGCCGTGGCGGCCTGCCATTTTGTCCCCGACCATAAGCTTACGCTTTTTAGCAATGTACACCTTTGCCATCTTGACAATTCCGGGCTGGAGTTCATCCCCAGTTGCAAGTTTATTTTTTAAGGCTCTAAAAGTTTGTGCTATTTGATTTTTTTTCTCTTTATAATTTTCTAACATCTTCCTAAGAATTTCTTCCCGTGGTTTATTGGCGATGATGGGGTTATCGGTAGCAATCGTTTCGATTTTTATTGGTTGATGAGCAAAATAATCGAGTACTTCTTGTGCTGTAACTTTTTGCCCACTTCGAAAAACAATTTCTCCACTTACAAGTTTTAATCCGTAAACTTTATAACCATCGAGTATTTTCGCAAGTCGCTCGACTGCTTCTTTAGCTAATTCGTAGTATTTTTCACCTTCAAGTTTATTCAACTTTTCCATTTTTTTCTTGTTTTCTTGGTCGCCGTCGAATCTTACCTGTCTTCGGGAAAATAACTTAGTATTGATAACAACTCCTTTTAATCCCGGAGGTGCTTTAAGAGAAGCATCTTTTACATCTCCTGCTTTGTCGCCAAATATTGCACGAAGCAGCTTCTCTTCGGGAGTTGGGTCTGTTTCACCTTTTGGAGTAATTTTCCCAATAAGAATGTCGCCTTCCCTTACTTTAGCACCAACCCGCACAATACCGTCTTCATCAAGGTCTTTCGTAGCTTCCTCCGAAACATTGGGAATGTCGCGTGTAAATTCTTCGACCCCTCTTTTAGTATCTCTAACTTGGAGAGAAAATTCTTCGAGGTGTACAGATGTAAAAACATCTTGAGCAACAAGTCGTTCAGAAACAACTATTGCATCCTCGAAATTATATCCTCGCCAAGGCATAAACGCAACTAATACATTTCTTCCAAGAGCAAGCTCCCCGAAGTTAGTAGCTGCTCCATCAGCAATTGGTGTTCCTTTGGAAACTTTATCCCCTACTTTAACAATTGGTTTTTGATTAATACAAGTGTCTTGGTTCGTTCGGAAGAATTTTACAAGATTATATTCTTTTTCTTCCTCGAAAGAGAAGTCATAAAGCTTTTCTTCCTCCGTTCGAGTGTCGTTATATCTTATTCTAATCTTAGTTGCATCGACATAGGTTACCACACCATCACCTTCGGCAAAAACAAGCGTCCGTGAGTCTTTTGCAACTTTTGCCTCGATACCAGTACCGACAATTGGTGCCTCGGGGCGTAAAAGAGGAACAGCTTGCCTTTGCATATTCGAACCCATTAATGCACGGTTAGCGTCGTCGTGTTCAAGGAAAGGAATCAAAGCGGCAGCTGCGCTTGCAATTTGTTCCGTGGCAACATCCAAATAATTAATTTCTTCAGGAGAAACAACGACGAAATCACCAGAGTGTCGGGCATTGATTTTTTCTTCAACTATTCGACTATCCTCGTCGATTTGAGTGTGAACTGTTGCTATAACTTTTTCATCTTCATCTTCAGCGGTTAAATATTCTATTTCCTCAGTAACAACTCCATCTACAACCTTTCTATAAGGAGTTTCAATAAAGCCGTTATCATTAATTCTTGCAAACAAAGAAAGGGAAGAGATTAATCCAATATTTGGACCTTCTGGCGTTTCGATGGGACAAAGTCGTCCATAATGCGTATAATGAACGTCACGTACTTCGAACCCAGCTCTTTCTCGACTCAGACCACCCGGACCAAGTGCCGAAGTCCTACGCTTATGAGTTAATTCAGCAAGGGGGTTGGTTTGGTCCATAAATTGCGACAATTGATTGGTACCGAAAAATTGGTTCAATACTGAATTCATCGTCCTAGCATTAACTAGGTCTTGGGGGGTAAGATTTTCAGAATCACGGACACTTAACCGCTCTCGAATTGTGCGGGACATACGAGCCAAACCAAGATTCACTTGTGTAGTCAATTGTTCGCCGACAGTTCGAACCCTTCGATTACCAAGATGGTCAATATCGTCGCCACTCAGTTTATTGTCGTGCAAATACAATAAATGTTTAATAGTTGCTATTATATCTTCTTTAGTCAGTACGGTTAATTCTGGGTCAATGTCTAAGCCCAGCTTTTTGTTTATTTTGAATCGACCAACGAAACCAAGGTCGTACCGTTTTGGATTGAAGAAAAGCTTATCTATGAGTGCAGCAGCAGTTTCAACATCGGGAGGTTCGGTGGTTCTCAGTTGGCGAAATATATGAAATAAAGCTTCTTCGCGATTTCGGGTTGGGTCTTTCGATAATGTTCTAGCAATTACAGGCTCTTCGCTCGGGTCGTATGGTTTATATAACCGAACATCCAAGACTTGAGTAGATTTAATTTTCTCAATCAGTTCTTTGGTTAAAATCATATCGCGTGTTGCGATAATTTCGCCAGTCATCAAATCCACAACATCAGTTGAAAGCTTTCTGCCAATATGCGATTCAGACAAAGTTTCTTTTGTAACTATTTCGTCTAAACCAAACAATTGTATTATTTCTTGGTCCGACGAAAAACCCAAAGCACGCAAAAAGGTAGTCGTCAAGAACTTTTTCTTTCTATCAACGTAAGTTGTCATTACTTCGTGAATATCAGTAATAAATTCCAACCAAGAACCTTTGAAGGGGATGATTCTTGCAGAATATATTCTTGTACCATTTGGGTGCATAGTATCATCGAAGAAAACACCGGGAGAACGATGCAGCTGCGAAACAATTACTCTTTCAGTTCCGTTAATAATAAAAGTACCACGAGGTGTCATTGCTGGAATGTTGCCAAGGTAAACTTCCTGTTCGACCGCTTCGATGTAATCTTCAGAATCTGGAGCAGCCTTACTCGAAAGACGCAATTTCACTTTCAATACCTTCGAGTAAGTTAACTCCCTTTCTCTACATTCTTCTTCTGTGTACTTTGGTTTTTCAATTGAATAGCTTATAAATTCAAGTTGATAAACCCCAGAGGTATCTTCAATAGGAAAGTTCGAGTTAAATGCAAACTGTAACCCAACATTTTTACGTTCCTCGGGTGGAACGTTTTCTTGCAAAAATTCTTCGTAGGACTTTAATTGAACATCAAGTAAGTCGGGAAATTCGCAAAAACGATGTGTTTTACCAAAATTTATCCTCTCCAAAAGTCTTATAGTTCCATCTTTATCTTTACCTTTTAAAACCGACAGATTGAATTCCTTAGCAATGTTATCCAAATTATTAATTTTTACCACGACACCTCCACTGTTTATAAACAAAAAAGAAAAAGTTAAGAAAAAACCAAGTGCGGTTTTTTCTTATTAAATTCAAACCTTCATTTTCTTTAAAAGAAAACTTCTCCAAATCTTAAATATTTAAAAATTAGGAGCTGGATTTCGAAAAACCCAGCTCCACTATTTATGTTATTTAAGAGTAACTTTTGCACCTTGTGCTTCGAGCTTTTTCTTAATATCTTCTGCTTCCTCTTTGTTAACACCTTCTTTTACCATTTTAGGTGCACCCTCGACTAATTCTTTAGCTTCTTTAAGACCAAGCCCCGTTAACTCCCGAATAACCTTTATCACATTAATCTTATTCGGACCCATTTCTGTTAGCTCGACATTAAATTCGGTTTTTTCCTCCTCCTTTGGGGTTTCTGCAGGTGCAGCTCCTGGGAGGGGACCACCTGCAACCATAACTGGAGCAGAAGCGGTAACACCAAATTTTTCCTCTAAAGCTTTTTTCAATTCCGCAGCTTGAACAAGGGTCAAATTTGAAATTTTTTCGACTAATTCTTCAATAATTGTTGACATAGTTATGCTCCCTAATTGTTGATTATTAACTTGTTCTTTTTTTTGCAACTTCCTCAATTACAGAGGCAAGTCCAGAAATAGTAAATGCAATTGAATTAATGATTCCAGAAATTGGGGAACTTATACTTCCCATAATTCCTGCGACGACATCACCTTTCGAAGGTAAAGACGCCAGTAGTTTTAATTGGTCAGCTTCGTATACTGCACCTTCAACAACAGCCTTCTTAAAAACTGGTTGTTGAAACTTTTCGATTCGCTCCTTCAATAATCTTGCAGGTTCGATAGGGTCCTGAAAAGCAAATACTATACCCGTTGGTCCTCGTAATTGCTCTCCAACGGACTTCAAATTTGCAAATTCTTCGAGAGCTCGTCGAATAAGAGTGTTCTTCGAAACTTTAAACTCCATCTTATTTTTCTTCAGTTCACGCCTAAACTGAAGAGTGTTCTCTACATTCATTCCAGTAAAATCAATAAAGTAATAAGATGTAGCTTTTTTAAACTTATCGACGAGTTCAGACACCCTTTCTTTCTTTTGTTGTTTCGTAATCATACTCCTAACCTCTTTTAGTATAAAGCGACTTCGATAAAAAATCGAGAAGCAAGCCGCTTATGTTTATAAGTGCGTAATAGCTCTCCTTGAAAATATTAAACATTTTGAAACGACGCCTCGGAGACCTTTACACTAGGTCCCATTGTTGAACAGAAATGTATGCTTTTAATGTATTTCCCTTTTGCAGTTGCTGGACGTGCTTTCACAACACTTTGAAAAAGAGACACAATATTTTCGGCTAATTGTTCCTTTGTAAACGAACATTTTCCAACCGATGCGTGTATATTTCCAGTTTTATCGACTCTATACTCAATTTTTCCAGCCTTGACTTCCTTGACTGCTTTTTCAATATCAGTTGTAACAGTCCCACTTTTAGGATTGGGCATCAAACCTCTTGGACCGAGAATTTTGCCAAGTTTACCTACTTCACCCATTACATCTGGTGTGGCGATGATAACATCAACTTCCGTCCAACCTCCTTTTATTTTTTCAATGTATTCATCAAATCCAGCATAATCGGCACCAGCATCAAGTGCTTCTTGGTCTTTTGGTGACTTACAAAGAACGAGAACACGAACCTTCCGTCCAGTTCCGTGCGGAAGCGTTACAGTTCCTCTTACCAATTGGTCAGCTTTCCTTGGGTCAACACCCAATTGCATAGCAACTTCAAAAGTTTCATCAAATTTAGCAATTGCGTTTTTTTTGACTATATCTATTGCCTCGTGAAATGGATAAACTGCTTTCGGATTGTATGTTTTAATTATTTGATTGTATCTTTTACCTTTTTTCTTCATAATCCACCTAAAATTAATCAATAACAGTAACACCCATACTTCTTGCAGTTCCTTTTATCATCGACACTGCTGATTCTAAAGTATCGCAATTCAAATCATCCATTTTAATTTTAGCAATTTTTTCGAGTTCCTCGCGACTAAGTTGTCCAACCTTGTCTTTATGTGGTTGGGCAGACCCTTTCGAGATGCCCAAAGCATTCATAATAAGAACTGAAGCAGGCGGTGATTTAACGACAAAAGTAAAACTCTTATCGGAATAATAAGTAACAACAACAGGTAGCAGTACACCACTTTGCTTAGCGGTTCTTGCATTAAATTGTTTAACAAACTCAACTCCATTGAGACCGCGTTGCCCAAAAGCCGGACCTACTGGTGGCGACATTGTTGCTTCGCCACCCTTTAATTGAAGTTTGAACGAGCCTACAACTTTCTTTGCCATAAACTTAAAATATTTTATTCAAAAAATGTTTTACAATCTAAATTCCACCAATTTCAACTTGTTTAAAGTCCAATTCGACAGGGGTTTTTCGCCCCAAAATTCCAACTTCTACTTTTAATTTTTGTTTTTCGTAATTAACCTCTTTTACAGTTCCCTGAAAGCCTGTGAATGGTCCATCGATAACTTTTACTGGGTCTCCAACTTGAAATTCCGTTCCGATGGTTTCAACGTTTTTTCTTTCCTCCACTCTCCCCTTAATCCTCCTAACCTCGGCATCAGTTAGTGGAACAGGAAAAGTTTTCGTCCCAACAAAACTAACAACAGAAGGCAGGGAATTTATGTAATCTTTCAATTTTTTGTCAAGTGCAACATGCATAATTATGTAGCCGGGAAGAAAGTTTTTTATCTTGGTCTTCCTTTTCCCGTGTTTAACTTCGAAAACAGTTTCTTGGGGAATAATTATCTCTGTTATTCTATTACCCAGGCCCAAGCGTTTAATTTCGGCTTCCAAAGTAAGCTTAACTTTATTTTCGTGTCCAGTGTATGTTCTAAGTGCATACCAACGAAATTCTAAGGGATTACCTTCTTCGTCAAATTTTTGATTCTGCGGTTCTGCCATAACTTTTCTAAAAGATAAACTCTAAAATTTTAACCATTATTAAATCAATCAAGTAAATAAACAATGTAAATATTAACATAGCGATAATTACAACATACGTCGACTCACGAAGTTGAGCGCGAGTTGGCCACGAGACTTTCTTCATCTCTTTGGCAACTTCGTTCAGATATTTTCTTATCTTTCCAAACATAAATACCTCAACAAGTAGCAGGGGTGGAAGGACTCGAACCCTCAGCCTACGGTTTTGGAGACCGCCGCTCTGCCAATTGAGCTACACCCCTTTCCGAGCTGATGACCGGGATTGAACCGGTGACCTCTTCCTTACCAAGGAAGTGCTCTACCAACTGAGCTACATCAGCAAAATTTACAGAGCGGGAAACGGGATTCGAACCCGCGACCCTCAGCTTGGGAAGCTGATGCTCTACCAACTGAGCTACTCCCGCATAATAATAAACAAGAGCGGGAAACGGGATTCGAACCCGCGACCCTCAGCTTGGAAGGCTGATGCTCTACCAACTGAGCTACTCCCGCACCTCCAAGTGGGCAGGGAAGGATTCGAACCTCCGAAGGGATACCCCAGCAGATTTACAGTCTGCCCCGTTTGACCGCTTCGGTACCTGCCCTTTGAACAGATTACAAAATTAACAGAAATAAACAAAATTTCCAAATATTATTTTCAAAAAATTTTTTTATTTGAAATTGATTTATTTTTAATTACTATTAGAAACTTTGCGCAAAAAGAAGTTGGTAACCTAAATTAAATTTTTTACGAAAAATGTCGATAATTAAATTGATTATAAGGACGAAATCTGGCAGGATGCCCAAATGTTTAACAACAAACAGGGAGGTACATTATGCCAACAGCAATTGCACAAGGTTCGAGGATACGAACCAACACACCTGCAGAAAACGCATATAACGCGTTGCAGGCTGCAAGCAACAACATCGCTCTGCGCCAGTTGCGACTTTCGACTGGTAAACGAATCAACACTGCTGCCGATGATGTAGCAGGCTACATTACGTCCCGTGCTTTGCAAGCCCGTAACGGTGCGTTGAAAAAAGCACTACTTGCCGCGGGAGAAGCAATGAATGTCACAGCTATAGCACAAGATGCTCTTGACAACATTACAAATCTGTTAACCCAAATTAAAGACGCAGCTTCGCAAGCATCTACTGGTGCTTTGGGCACAGCAGAAAAAGTTGCTCTTGCAAAAGCATCCTATCGTTTGGCACAACAAATTCAATTCGTAGTCGATTCAACAGTGTTCGGTGGGAAGCAGCTCCTATGGGGTAACTACTCTGGAACTTGGGCTATTGGATTTTACGCCGATAACTCAATTCTTTCAATAGGCGTTGACTTAACAACCTCGAATACTGATTTCAACATTGCCTCGAACGATTTCAACCTAAATGCAACGAACGCTGCAGTTTCTCCCGCTGGATTTACAACAAGCTTTGCTGGGGTTCCCGGTTTAAGCCTACAAAGTCTTAATGATGTTTCCGAAACTAATTTAGGAATTTTTGCAGCATCGGAAATAGCTACTACCTTAACAAGTCTTGCAACAGCTATCGACAACGTTAACAAAGTCGCATCATATCTTGGTGCCATTCAAAACAGAATTGGTTCACACGAAGACTTATTAAAATCGCAGATTACCAATTACAACGCTGCAATCTCACGAATCGAAGATGCCGACGTCGCTCTTGAACAGCTCGAATTAATCAAACAACAATTCTTGCTGCAAGCTTCGCTTATATCTTTGACGCAAGCTAATCAGCAACCGCAAGCGTTCTTGCAGCTTTTTAGGTAATAGCCTAGGCTAGCTACTATGTTACCTTGTGGCCACAAATATTTAAAAATAAAAGGGGTTCCCAGGAAGGGAATCCCTTTGCTTCTATTTTGGTATAAATTTTGTTTTTTGTAATTTTAATCTTTAAATGAGCAATTTATGATAAACCAAAACGTTAAAGAACCTGTTTCGAAAGCTTATGGTATTAAAAAAGATGGCCACATCCCACAATATCTTGAACAAGAGGTACTTTCCTGGCCAAAGGAAAAGGTTATTCTAAAAATGTATGACCTTTTCATAATCAGTGCTAAAAAAGGTGATTTACACAAGATGAATCGTGTCCTCGCTGAACTTATCGGGGCTTTGAATTTTGATTACGAAGAAACTGCAACTCGCCTTTATCGTCTTTATGAATATATTCAAAGGCTCGTTTTCCATAAAAGATACGATGAAGCTATTCAAATTGTTCAAGAACTTAGAAATGCTTGGAATCAGGCATTCAATATTGAAAAATAAAGGAATAAAGAATGGCTGATTTAACATCGGGATTAAATGCACTAACAAACGCTCTTAACTCCCTTGTTCCATCTTCGAGTAGCGCTCGAACCCAAGCCGATTTGCTTATCGAAGCTTATAAACGAACTCAATCTGGAAAATTAGACCAACTAAAAAATAGAAAATCAACATTAGAAAGAAAAAGTTCCTTCTTAAACTCACTCCGCTCAAAATTGAACGTTTTGCAAACACAAATCGATAAATTCTCTCTATCTAGTTCATCCGATTACTTTGTTACAAGAAAAGTAACCTCTTCCGACTCATCTTATGTTACTGCAAGTGCAACAACTGAAGCAAATCTAGGAACAAATTCGGTTAAGGTTAACCGATTAGCAAGTAATGACTTGTTAATTTCTGCAAAACTTTCCTCCTCTGCACAATTCTCTGTCAATGGCTCGAACTTGAATTTTATTATTAATGGAAAAACGGTTAACGTTACTATCAATGTAGGCACTACAAACGAACAGGCTCTTTCAATAATTGCCTCTGCAATAAACAACACAAATGATATAAACGCTTATGCTTCTGTTGTTAAAGACACTAACACAACTGTTAGACTCACAATTACAGCAAAAAATACTGGTTCTGAAAATAGAATTACTTTTAACGATAATGGTAGTGGAGTATTAAATGCACTTGGTTTCGATAATGTTGACCCAAATGCTAACATTCGAACCCCAACGCAATCGGGAAATCAATATGCACATTTTAAAATCTCCGATATTTCTCAGCTCGATTCTGAAGCGGAAATTAACGGTATTCCAATTATCCGTGGTTCAAATTCATTATCCGATGTAATTTCTGGACTTACAATTAATCTAAATAAAGTTCAAGATAGTAATGCCCAACCCATTACACTTACAACTGAAGTTGACATTTCTGCAGTGCAATCCCATATCAATTCATTACTAAATGCTTTTAATGAAACTTTACAATTTTTGAATGCAAACAAAAACCTATTAAAAGATGAACCATTCTTAAGGAATTTAATAACATCATTAAGGGTTATCCCATCGCAAGAAATAACAAGTGCTGAACCAGGAAATCCACGTTTCTTAAGCGAGATAGGAATTAGAACCAACCCCGATGGCACCTTAACTTTGTCGAATATTTCCAAACTTGAAGAAAATTTAAAATCAAATTCAATTAAGGTTTCGGATATTTTCGTTTCGAGCGATAGCTTTGTCAAAAAATTAAAAAATGTCTTATCCCCAATATTAACGGACACAAATTTCATAACAAGTAAAGCCACAAACGCTCAAACTCAGGTTCAAGAGGTGCAAAGGAAAATTGCCGAATTCGAAGCCAAACTTGAAATTCAAGCTGAAAACTATAAAAACGACTATTTCCGAAGTCTCGAAGCATATTTAAAAGCTCAATCTCAATTTTCGTCTTTTTATAGTACAGCAAATACATTGCTTACTAATTTTATTAGATAAGTTTGGGAGGTATTTATGATTACTCCAATTGAAGGAACACCAATCAACGAGCTTCAAACCAGTTTGCCAGAATTTAAAACTACCTCCCGCGTTTTGGAATCAAGGAATGAAAAAGATTTGAATAATGCCAAGTCCATTGAAAAGGGCCTGGATAATCTTAATAAATTCGTGAAGACTATTAGCCAAGTTGATACTAATCAACAATCCAAAAAGCCAGTTGATTTCGACAAAATAGCCCGTAAATTAGAAGAGATTATCGGGGAGGAAAATTTAATGGTAGAATTTACAAGAGATAAGGAAACAAAAAAATTGATTTTCAAGTTAATTAACCAAGAAACAAAAGAAGTTGTCCAACAAATACCGCCTGATGTTGCTCTTCAAATTGCACGATATGTTGCTGCTATCTTGGAGGACAAAAATGTTGCAAACGCAAAGGTTTGACTCTAAAAGTGTAGAATCGCTTTTGAAAATGATTGAAGCTTCTACACTCCAAATAAGTGAGCTACTCGTTGAAAAGGATAAAATCTCTCAAAGAGCCGATAAGATAATTGAAGTCCTAAACGAACGGGATAAACTTTTTGAAAAATTTACCGAAATGTCCAAAGACGACAATGTCCAACTTTATTTCCGTAATAATACTAACCATTTTAGCGATAGATTAAGAAAAATTCTTGTAAAGGAAAAGGAAAATCTCGACATAATCGAAGAAAATTTTAAACTTCAAACCGAGAAAATAAAAGACATAAATAAACAGAAAAAACTACTTTTGTACATTCAGAGGGAAGTATGAACACTAACAATGTAGAACTTAACGTTAACATCGAAAAGATAATACCAAAATTATCTTCAAACCCACCATCACATAAACCAAGAACCAAAGAAAAAGATTTTGAAAAAACTAATGAAATAGGTGACAAACTCGAGATATCCGAAGAAGCTCGTAGATTGCAACAAATTAAAAGCAAAATTGAAAGTGGTTTTTACAATAATTTAGAAATTATCCAAAAAACAGCTGAAAAAATTTTTAACAAAATTTAACATCCATACCTACCAAATAAATTTGGCACAAATTTTTTTTCTTTTCTTTTCCTAATATTTTACTTTTAAGAGAATGAAAATTGCAATTATTGGTCTAGGTTATTGGGGAAGTAACATCGTAAGAATATTTAATCAATTAGCTGATGTAAACAAAACTTTTCTCTACGATATAGACGAAAATAAAATCTATAAGCATTTAAGAACAAATCCTAATAATGAAAAGGTCAGCTCATTACAAGAAATTGTAGACAGAGGTGTCGATGCAGTTGTAATTTCTACTCCCCCATCTACACATTTTGAATTAACTAAGTATTTCTTAGAAAAAAAAATTAATGTTTTGGTAGAAAAGCCATTAGCTCTTAATGTAGAAGATGCAAAATCACTAATTGCAATTTCCAAAGAAAACAATGTAAAATTAATGGTTGACCATACCTTTGTATACAACGATGCTGTCAGAAAAATTAAAGAAATAATATCGAACGGTGAATTAGGAGACCTTTTGTATTTGTTTTCTGAACGATTAAATTTGGGAATAGTGCGCAACGATGTTAACGTTTGGTGGAATCTTGCCCCTCACGATTTATCAGTTTTGCAGTTTCTATTAGAAAGTAACCCGACTGTTGTAAAAGCGCAAGGTATGTTTTACTTGCAAGATGGAATTGAAGATATTGTTATTAGTAACCTACTTTATCCTGATAAAATTTTTGCCACAATTTTCGTCAGCTGGCTTCATCCTTTAAAGGTAAGAAGGTTAACAATTGTTGGAACAAAAAAAATGTTGATTTACGATGATGTATCCACCGACGCAAAAATTATGATATTTAATAAAGGTTTCGAAAAATTATTTCCAAAAGAGCTACCACCAATAGAAAATTTTGGGCATTTTCAACTCTTACAAAGGAATGGAGACGTAGTAATCCCATATTTTGAATTTAGAGAACCTTTAAAAGTAATGGCTAATCATTTTGTAGATTGCTTAAAAAACAATAAAGAACCTATTACCAATGGTGAAAATGCCCTAAAAATTGTAAAAATCCTATGTAAGGTTGATAAATTACTAAAGAATGGAAAAGGTTAATGTCTTAATTACCTCTGCTGGAGTTGCGACAGCAGTAAATTTAATCTATGCACTAAGGAGCTCTAAAAAATACCAGTTCACTATTGTTGCTGTCGATATGAACCAGTACTCTGCAGGTCTTTATCTTTCTGATAAATGGTATTTAGTACCACAAATCAACGACCCTAATTACATCCCCAAAATTTTAGAGCTTTGTAAAAAACATAATATTTATATTTTATTTCCTCTTTTTTCAAAAGAAATAATTATCTTCTCCAAAAATTTAAAACTGTTTGAAGATGAAAAAATAAATATTTTAATCCCTTCACCAGACATTATTGATATATGCGATAATAAATTAAATTTTTATAAGTTTCTAAAAAATAATAACTTCCTATTCCCTGAAATTATCGATACAAAAACTTTAGACGAAAATTTCACATTTCCCCTTTTAATCAAACCTATTTCTGGAAGCTCCACAAAAAATGTTTATAAAATTGAGGATTATTTAGACCTAAATTATTATACACAAAAATATAAAAACTCTATTATCCAAAAATTTATCTCTGGGACCGAATACACAGTCGATTGTCTTGCTATCAAAGGAGAAACAATAGTTGCAATTCCAAGAATTCGAATCCTCGTTAAAGATGGTAAAAGTATAGTTGGGAAAACAGTCAAAAAAAATAACCTAATGGAAATTGCAAGAGAATTGATAAAAAAAATAAATTTCAACGGCCCATGCAACATTCAAATGATTGAAGATGCAAATAAAAACATATATATAATTGAGATGAACCCAAGGTTCGCAGCTGGTGGATTAACCCTTTCAGTAAAATCTGGTGCAAATATACCAGAAATGATAGTTGAATATTTTATGGGTGAAAAACTCGAACCAATCAAAGATTTTGAAGATGAACTTATTATGATACGTTATTTTTCAGACATTTTTCTAGAAACAAATTAAAATTTAAAAGCTAGATTTTATGAATCTAAACCACATACTTGATAATTTCGAGGGAATTATATTTGACTTTGATGGAACTCTTTTTTTCGTTAACCTCAACTGGTCATACTTTAAAGAGACTTTGTTAGAAAAGTTCCCCAAAACCTTCAATTCCTTAAGCGAAACTTCTTTGGAAAACCTAATCCTAAAACGCGATAAAAATAATAACTGGGAAAGTTGGAATTTATACTTGGAAGTGCTTGCAGAATTTGAAGATAAAGCTAAAATAGAACCAAATCCTAAAGGCATAGCACTTTACAATTCACTATACCACTTTAAAAAAGTTTCAATTGTTTCTAACAATCTTTACCCTACTATTGTCTATTCATTAGAAAAATTAAATATGCCTTTTGACCCGGATTTAATATTTAGTTTAGAAAAAACAAATTATCCCAAACCAAATCCTATAGGTTTGAACTTAGCTTTACAAAAATTTTCATTAAATAAAGATAAAGTCATTTTTATTGGTGATTCGTCGAAGGATGAATTAGCGGCAAGTTTTATCCATTTAAATTTTGAATATATTCAAAATCTACAATTGTGAATATGAAAATTCAAGGATTAAAAATATTAGTTACTGGTGGTGCTGGCTTTATTGGTTCACACATTGTCGAATCATTAGTTTTTAATGGCGCAAAGGTTAAAGTCTTGGATAATCTGTCCAGCGGAAGTTTTGACAACTTACAAGAAATTGCTGATGATATCGAATTCATTGAAGGAGATATCAGAAATATTGACCTTATTTACAAAATTACTCGAGGAATCGACGTAGTATCCCACCACGCTGCGCAACTTGAAATTTCACTTTCAACTTCCGACCCTTTTTTAGATTTAGAAATCAACACCGTAGCAACTTTAAATCTTCTCAATGCTTGTGTCAAAAATAATGTTCCAAAATTTATTTTTGCATCTTCCGCTTGTGTCTATGGGCACAAGGATACACTTACTAGTGAAAACTCACCAAGAAATCCCAATTGGGCTTATGGAATCAGTAAATTAGCCGCAGAAGAATATTGTAGACTTTACTCTGAATTGTACGCTATTTCAACTATTTCACTTCGCTATTCCATTATTTACGGAGAAAAAGAATGGTATCGAAGGTCTATACCAATTTTTTTAAAAAGAGTAATCGAAAGAAAGCCTCCAGTAATTTTTGCTGGTGGAAAGACAATAAGGGACTTTTTGTATGTTAAAGATTTAGTTGAACTTCACAACATTGTCGTGACTAAATCTGACCTCAAATCAACTGTATACAACGTTTCAAGTGGTATTCCCAGAACAATCTCGGAAGTAGCCCATTATATAAGTCGAACATTTTTCGATGGTTCTGTCGTAAATGAAGAACTCGAAGAGGGTGGCTTTTCACAATACATTGAAGGAAAGCAAAGAAATCCTAACGACTTAAAGATGATGTGGCTGGATAATAAAAAAGCTCAAGATGAATTAAATTGGAAGCCAAAAATAAGTTTCGAAGAAGGAATTGAAAAAGAATATTTATGGGCTAAGAAAAATCTACATCGCTGGAATGAAATTTTAAAAGTAAATCACAAGAAATAAATAATATTTGCTCAAAAAGCTTTCGTTGTGTGGTATGTATTAAACTTTTTAAGATATGACTATCTTTCGGAAAGAGACAAACGAAAAATTCTTAAATTTTTTCTCCCATTTTATCAAAGTTAAAGCAATTCAAATACTATCGACCAATAGCTCATTTGAAACCGATGGTATAACTATCTATATCCCCCAAAAAGTCCACTTTTTACCCTATTATTTAATTATTAATTTATGGGCTCTGTGTAAGCAACCAAACTCAAAAGAACCTGTTTTTTGTTTTCAATACCCAAAATCTTATATTTATTTTCTGATATTAAAAAATTACTTCAAAAGGAATGGCTTAATTCCTATGTTAATGAATCTATTTTTAATAAATTCTTTAATAGCCTCAATTTTGAAATATCGGATAATTCCAATGTTATTATCCAATTTAAATAAAAAATTTTTTATCAATTAAGTAAAAGTAGTGTATGAGAAAACTTAATATACCCCTTGTCGATTTAAAAGCTCAGTTTAAATACCTTAAAAATGAAATTAACATAGTAATACAGAGTGTGATTAATGATTCTTCGTTTATTTTGGGGAAATACGTCGAAGAGTTCGAGCAAAATTTTGCAAAATTTTGTAACAGTAAATATTGCGTAGCTGTTGGCAACGGAACAGATGCACTAACCATTGCTTTGAAATGTTGTGGAATTGGAAAAAATGACGAAGTAATTGTTCCAGCAAATACATTCATAGCTACTTCAGAAGCAGTTACACTATGTGGGGCTAAACCAATTTTCGTCGACGTCGACCCAAATTTTTATCTTATTAATCTCGACGATGCATCTCGAAAAATCACCAAAAGGACAAAGGCAATCATTGTAGTGCATTTATATGGACAACCTGCAAATATGCAAAAGATTGTCAACTTCGCTAAAGCACACAACCTAAAAATTATTCAAGATTGTGCTCAGTCGCATGGCGCAAAGTTTAACAATCAACATCTTGTTGAATTTGGCGACGTTTGTTGTTATAGTTTTTTCCCTGGTAAAAATCTTGGTGCCTTTGGCGACGCAGGAGCAATAGTAACAAATGACGAAGAACTTGCCACAAAATGTAAAATGTTCAGGAATCACGGGCGTTTAGATAAATACGACCATCTATTCGAAGGTACAAATTCACGGATGGATGGATTGCAAGGAGCAATTTTAAACGTAAAATTGAAATATCTTGAGGAATGGAATGATAAGAGAAGAAATAACGCATACTTATATAACAAACTTTTTGAAGAAGTGAGCGAAGTTGTTACTCCAACAGAACAACAAGAATCTTTTCATGTTTATCACCTTTATGTCATAAGGTCAAGTAGACGTAAAGAATTGACTAATTTTTTAAGTGAGTGTGGAATTACAACGGGAATCCACTATCCTATAGCTTTGCCATTTCTTAAAGCTTATTCATATATGGGTCACAAAAAAGAAGATTTTCCCGTTGCATTTAAACTTCAAAATGAAATTCTTTCGCTGCCAATGTATCCTGAATTGAAAGAAAACCAAATAAAATACATTGTTGGAACTATAAAAAAATTTTACAAGAAAAGAAGTTTTTATTTGTGAAGATTTTATGTGTGGAATCGTTGGAATTATAAATTTTGACGGCGAATCTGTAAACTATTCGTGTCTAATTGAATTCACTAACTCGCTTACTCATAGGGGCCCCGACGGATACGGGATTTGGATTGAACAAAACATTGGATTTGGTCATCGAAGGCTTTCAATCTTTGACCCCACAGAAAGGGGTAAATGTCCTATGTTCTACGGAAGTTTAAAAACTAATGAAACAGACAGATATCTTATAACTTATAATGGCGAGATTTTTAATTTTTTAGAAATACGAAAATTCTTGATTTCCAAAGGTTACCAATTCAAAACTGAAACCGATACAGAAGTTATACTTGCTTCTTACGACTTTTGGGGAGAGGATTGTCTTTTCCAGTTCAATGGAATGTGGGCATTCGCTATTTGGGACAGAACGAAAAAAACCTTATTCCTTGCTCGCGATAGATTTGGCGTCAAGCCATTGTATTATGCAAAACAAGGCAACAAGTTCTATTTCGCATCAGAAATAAAAGCATTTTTATCTTTGAAAGATTTTAACATTTCATTCAATGAACAAGCCGCCAAATTTCTTATACAAAATCCACAAAATTACGAAGGTAGAACCGAAGAGACTATGATAAAGGACGTTAAAAAACTGCTCCCTGGATGCAAATTACTCGTTGATAAAAAGGGTAGATTAGTTCAAGAAAGATGGTGGAATACATTAAATCACTTAACCTCCGTTCCAAATAAATATGAAGAACAAGTTGAATTTTATAAAGAGCTATTTTTCGATGCCATAAGAATTAGGCTTAGAAGCGACGTAAAATTAGGAAGCACATTAAGTGGAGGCTTAGATTCTTCCTCCATTGTTTGTAGCATCCAAGAAATTATAAAATCCACCCCGAGATTAAATTTAGAAAGAACAAATACTGAAAATCACATTGTTTTTTCAGCTATCTTTCCAAATTCGCTCTTGAACGAAGAAAGTTATATTAAGGAAGTAATTAAAAATTTAAATTTAAAATATCATTATTCAAAGGTAGACTTAAATTCCACATTAAATGACATTCTCGATAGCGTTTGGATTATGGAAGAGGTTTATAATGGTATTGGATATCCAGTATACTTAGTGTATAAAAATATGAGAGAAAATCAAATTATCGTTACTCTGGATGGTCACGGAGGGGATGAGTTATTGGGAGGTTACACCACTTCATACTTCGACGTAAGTTATCAACTTCTCAACGAAAGACTATACAATGATTTTCATTTCGACATTTTACCATCCATTTTACGAAACTTCGATAGATTATCAATGGCAAATGGAGTTGAAGTAAGAATGCCTTTTATGGACTGGAGATTGGTATGCTACACTTTTTCTCTTCCATTAAGCTCAAAAGTAGGTTTTGGTTTTACGAAAAGAATATTACGAGATAGTATGAAAGGAATATTGCCTGAAAAGATAAGAATGCGTCGCTCAAAAATTGGCTTTAATGCTCCAATGATAGAATGGTTCAACTCTATACTGCAACCTCTAATTTTTAAAATTTTTAATCATAGCCTTTGGAACTCAAATCCTTTTTGGGATGGGAAAGCCTTAAGAGAACTTACTTTTTCTAAATTTCAAAATAAGTCTTGGACAGCAAAAGATTGGGAATTGAGTCTCGATATTTGGTCAAAAATGAATTTTATTATTTGGTATAAAATGTTTATAGAAAAAGACAGATACAATTTTTATGACTAAATTAGTTCAAATACTGACTTTCTATCCTGAGTATCTAAGATATTTCTACGAAAAATTTCCATTTGTTGCAAACTTAGATTACGAAAGCCAACTTGATTATTTAATAAAAGATGGATTTGGCTGCAGTGTCTTATTTGCACCTTATTTGAAAAATTATGGGTTTGAAATTCAAATAATAATCGCAAATAATTACTATCTTCAAAAAGCTTGGACAAACGAAAATGGCTTATCAAGTTACTTTCAACCAATACCAACTTTTAATTTCGAAGGTATCGACTTTAAATTAGTTCAAAACCAGATTTTACTAGCTAAACCCGATATACTATTTTTTGCTGACACAATCAATTTTCATAAACCTTTTTTTAATAACTTAAATTTCATTCCCAAACTATTAGTAGGATGGAGGTCAGCAAGCATCCCCAAAAATATTGATTGGTCCAATTATGATCTGATTATTTCAAATAATCCAGACAATTTAGTTCAAGCAAAAAAAATTGGGGCAAAAAATATCGAACTTTTTCATCCTGCAGCACCAAGTTTTTTCTACACAATTTTAAAAGATGAAGCAAAAATCTATGATTTCACTTTTGTTGGACAAATTTCTAGGGAACATAAAAAAAGGTTGCACACACTTAATTCTTTGGTAAAAAAGTTTCATTCTTTTTACGAAGAATATGACTCGATAAATTTTTCATTTTTTCTTTCCGGAGTTCCTACATTTGAACTTCCCACAGGTATTGCAATTTTCAATAAAGGACCAGTTTATGGTCTCGATATGTTTAAAATTTTAAAACAATCTAAAATTTGTTTAAATGTTGATGTCGATTTTGGCAAAGGCGGCAATTTCAGAACTATTGAAATAACCAGCGTAGGTAGTTTTCTACTTACCAATGAAAATGTAGAAACTTCTAAATATTATTTACCTGGAAAAGAAATAGAAACATTTAAAGACGAAGAGGAACTTTTTGAGAAAATAATTTACTATCTCAAAAATGAACATAAGAGGGAAGAAATCGCACAAAATGGCTATCTCAAATTTCTTGAGAAACATTCGATGGAAGTTCGTGCCAAAGAATTTGTAGAATTAATAGAAAGACACCTTAGAAAAAAATTTAATAATCTCAACCAAACTGCCGACTTGGTTTCTTCTCCATATGTAGAGGGATTCAAAACAAAAGATACATCTACAAAATCAATTGTTACTAGCCCATTTACAGGGGAAATGGCAAGATTACTAAACACATTCCAAGTTTCAGAAATTATTAAGGGTTACCAATTATTACTCGGAGTTGATGTAAGTAAAATTTTCATAAACTGCGAAAAAGTAGAACTTTACGAATGTCCAACCACAAAGATACAATTCTTTCATCCAAACACTATATTCGGGGATGAAAATTTTTACTCCCAACTAAGCAAATTGCCTTGGTATTATATGGATTTTAAATGGGAACATCAAAGAGCCTTTCAAATGATTAAAGAAAAATCTGATGTTCTTGAAATCGGTTGTGGTAAAGGTGAATTCTTAAAAAAACTGCTTCAAAAAAACTGTAATGTTTTTGGACTTGAAATTAATCCAGAAAGTCAGAAAAACTTGATAGACGCAAATTTGAAAATTTACAATCAAACAATAGAAGAACATTCAAACCAGACAAAATTTAAATACGATTATATCTGTTTGTTTCAAACTCTCGAACACATATCAAATGTCAAAGAATTTATTTTAAATGCTCTGAAAATTTTGAAAGAAAATGGCTACTTATTAATAAGTGTCCCAAACCAGAATTCTTTCATTTCGTTGGACAAATTTAACCTATTAGATTTACCCCCTCATCATATGACTCGCTGGACAGAATTGTCGTTAAAAAACCTCGAAATAATTTTACCAATTAAATGCGTCGACATTCAGACAGAACCACTTCAAGCTTATCATTTCGAATGGTTCAAAAATTTAATTACCAAAACATTTAATAGCAGCGAAATTATTGAATATTTAATTAAATTTGCCAACGAATCACCTAATTTTATCAAAGGACACACGATTTTGGGAATTTTTCAAAAATTGTAAAAATGAGTTCAATTATTGAAATTTTGAAAAAGATTGAACAAAGAATTAATTTCGACCCTAAGGTTGAATTCAACAAATACTTGATAAACAATCCATCCGACCAAGATGCTATCACCTTGGAGTTAATTCTAAATCTTCAGACAATAACCGATACATTAAAATCGAAACCAAAGCTAGTGAATTTAGGTTGCGGTAACCACTTTCACAAAGATTGGATTAATATCGACTTTAACAAAACTGGTGAAAATGTTATTCAATACGACCTATTGAACGGAATACCGTTTGAAGATAATACAGCTGATGTAATTTATCATTCACATTTATTAGAACACTTTCCTAAGGCTTATGCTCCTATATTCATTAAAGAATGTTATCGTGTACTTAAACCTGGTGGAATAATTAGAGTAGTTGTTCCAAATCTCGAAGAAATTGTAAAACTTTATCTTGAAAATCTTAATAAAGCTTTAGAAGGCGATGTCGAGGCAAGTATAAAATACCATTGGATTTTGTTAGAGCTTTTTGACCAAATGGTCCGTAACAAGTCCGGTGGCGAAATGCTCGAATACTGGAAACAATATCCTCTCCCAGGCGAAGAATTTATATACCAAAGAGTAGGTAACGAAGCTAAAATAAACATTTACCAAATAAGAGAAAGAGGTGAAACTATAACCCCAGAGGAATATCGAAAAAGGAAATTCCAGAAAAAGGAAAATCCTTCAGAAATAGGAAAATTTCGTCTTTCTGGTGAAGTTCATCAATGGATGTACGATAGATATTCATTAGGCCTTCTTTTGAAAGATGCAGGATTTATTGAAATTGAAGTAGTTACAGCAACAAAATCCAGAATACCAAATTTCAATTCTTACTATTTAGACATTAACCCTGATGGAACTACAAGAAAACCTGATTCATTATTTATGGAAGCCGTTAAACCGCAACAAATTTTCGCTCTCGTTGAACCAATCAACAAAGATGTTGAAAAATTACCAATAATGATTAAAGAGAATTTTGAAGCAAATTTCCCAAAAGTTGTGCATTTATCATTTTGGGACCGAGGAGGTGCTGGTATTGCTGCACTTCGGCTCCACTTAGCATTACTACGGTTGGGAGTCGATTCCAAATTTTTGACCTTACATAAAGATACCAGTTTAAAATCTGTTTACCGAGTTAAAAGAAAAGAGTTTGCTGAAAATTGGAAGTGGGCTGACTTTGAAAAAAACTGGCATACAACTTTAAAGCAACTCTACCCTAACCGACCAAAAGACTTAGAAATCTTTACACCTATATCCAGTCTTTCCGACCTAACAAATAACGAACATATTGAAAATGCCGACATTATTAACTTTCATTGGGTTTCGACTCTTGTAGATTTTAATTTTGATGTAGATATTTTTCGAAACAAAAAAATAGTATGGACATTACACGATGAAAATCCTTATACAGGCGGTTGTCACTACACTTCAGGGTGCGAACTTTTTAAAAGCGAATGCAAAAAGTGTCCACAACTTGCTTCAAATCTTGAAAACGATTTAAGCAATCAACAATTCAAAATCAAGAAGGAATTTTATAAAAAGCTCGACTTGACAATTGTAACTCCAAGTAGATGGTTAGCTCGAAGAGTAAAAGAAAGTAAACTTTTGTCCGATAAAAATGTTTTTGTGATTCCAAATGGATTCCCAATTGGTATATACCAAACATACGACAGGTCTTTTTTCCGAAGAAACTTAAATCTACCCAACGATGCATATATCATACTTTTTGGGGCAGAGTATCAAACGAAAAGAAAAGGCTTTCACTTATTTGAGGAATTATTAAATGAATTTCCAAAACACTCTTTCGGAGAAGACATTGTATTTGCCATTTTTGGAAATGTAAATTATATTAAGAATAATAATCAAAATCGTATTATTTATTTAGGTTATATAAACGAACCTTTATTAATGGCAATGGTATATTCAGCCGTAGACATGTTTCTTTTTATGTCAACAGAAGACAATTTACCAAATACAGTTATTGAATCTATTTTGTGTGGTACGCCAGTCGTAGCTTTCGACATAGGAGGTGTTGGGGATATAATTGAAAATAAGAAAAATGGCTGGTTAGCAAAGCCATTCGATCTTAAGAATTTAATTGAAGGCATTCTTTTCTTCAAAGAAGAGAAGAATAAGAACAACCATCAAATTTCCAAATTTGCTCAGTCTAACTACTGCGATATTATTCAAGCATACAATTATTTAGAACTTTATACAAAACTAATTGTTCGCAATGAACAAGATAATTTTGAGAATTATTTTAATTTTATTAGAAATAACATCAAAAATGAAATCGATACTGGACTCTTAAACAAAAAACTTTTCCTACTTTCTAAAGAGCTAATTCCTTTTTTAAGTGGTTTAGATGAAAAAATCTTAAATAAGACGGTCATACACAACAAATTGCCTTTAAATGAATATTTCAATCTAATTGTAACACATATAATTTTCGCTAATAGTTATTTTCCATCTAACATTATAATTTTGAGCGAAATAGGTTCTCCAAACTTACCAGATTTGAGTAAACTGATTAATCAAAATATTTTTTTGGTCGATTTTGAAAATAAAAATATTAGAGAAAAAAGTAATCTATTTGAAAATGTTGAATCGATTTGTATTTCACCAGACCAACTTGAAATTCAAGTTTCAGAATATCATTTTTACTTAGGTTTTGCCTATTTTAAATTAACAGATTCTTCTAAGGAACATAACAACTTAGAAAAATTAGTCGAGATATTGTCCAAATCATTAAAAAAGCATCAAAAAATTTGGTTTTTCATTGAATTTGAAATAAATGAAGTTAATATAGATTATTTAAAAAAATTTTTGGGGAAATTTTTAGACCAATCTTTTGAAAGTTATTTTGAAAATTATTTCACAAATAAAAAAACTTTTTTAATAAAGGAAATCAACAATGATAAAGAAATAACTTTCCTTGCATTTCAAGTTACAAAATCAACTTATGTATCGAAATATTCTAAAATCAACTATTTAAAAAAGAAAAACAATCCGAACTACCCCAAAATATCAATCATTACCCCTAATCTAAACCAAGGAGATTTTATCCAGGAATGTATCGAGAGCATCCTATCTCAAAATTATCCAAACTTGGAATATTTCATTATTGATGGTGGGAGCACGGACAAGAGTGTACAAATCATAAAAAAGTATAGCAAATATCTTTCTGGTTGGGTCTCGGAAAAAGACAATGGACAATACGATGCTATAAATAAAGGATTTAGCAGAGCAACTGGTGAAATATTGGCCTGGTTAAATGCAGACGATTTTTATCTTCCAGGTTCACTTTTTTTTGTTGCAGAGGTATTTGCAACATTTAACAATTGTCTTTGGTTAACAAATTCAAAAATAACAAGTCTATCCGTAGAAAACTTTCTCCAAACAAATTGGGGAGAAAAATTTTATTCATATGAAAAAATTCTTTCAGGCAAATATGATTCCCCATTTATTCAACAAGAAGGTACCTTTTGGAGAAGAAGTCTTTGGGAAATGTCCGGTTCTTATGTTGAGACTAATTACTCTATGGCAAGTGACCTCGAGCTATGGTGTAGATTTTTTAGATTTACTAATCTCTATACTATTTCAGTTCCTCTTGCTGTTTTCAGATTCCAGCCAAATTCTAAAACGGGTAAATGGATGGATAAATACAATCAAGAAGCAAAGTTAATTGTCGAGAGGGAGAATAATTTTGCCTCGATGTATAAAATTAATACCAAACACCAATCGATACCAATATCGTTGGTTGAATTATTTGAAAAAGGCGGAGGTGATTTCTTAGCACCAATCATTTCTAAAGTAACAAATGAATATAAAAATCTAAATTATCAAAAAAATTTACCATTTGATGAAATTGAATTTGAAAGTTGGATTGAAGAATTAGAAGAAATTGAAAAGTTTTTTAAAGGTTCGGACAAAAAATATGGATGATTTCTTAGTTTCGGCGTTGGTTTCAACATACAATTCCGAAAAGTTCATCAAAGGTTGCTTAGATGATTTAATAAGCCAAACTCTTTACAAAAAAAATCTGTTAGAAATAATAGTTATCGATTCTGCATCCCAACAAAACGAAGCAGAAATTGTTAGAACATATATCAAGAATTTCCCCAACATAAAATATATCCGAACTGAAAAGCGAGAACCTCTTTATTCTGCTTGGAATAGAGGAATCGAAACAGCCAAGGGGAAATACTTAACTAATGCCAATACAGACGACCGTCATCACCCACAAGCATTAGAAATACTTTCTGATGAACTCGAAAAATTTCCCAATGTGGCATTAGTTTATCCTAACCAAATAATTACAAATATCGAAAACCAAACCTTCCAAAATTGCACTCCAACCGGATACACTTCCTATCCACATTTCGACCGACAACACTTACTCTATGTTACTTACGTTGGACATCAACCAATGTGGCGAAGGACATTACACAACGAGTTTGGATTTTTTCGCCAAGACTTAAAAATAGCTGGAGATTACGAATGGTGGCTACGAATTTCAGAAAAATATACTTTCAAACACATTCCCCTTCTTTTAGGATTATATTTTTATAATCAAATGGGCCTCGAACGTGAAAATTCAGAAGCTTGCCGAGTCGAAACAAGTGAAGTTAGAACATTTTATCAAATTAGAGCTAACAAAATTGCTCTCGAAAATTTTTACAGAACAAATTATTATTTAAATCGACATTTTGATTTCTACTCGATTGAACCAAAAAATCCAGATGTGTCCTTTATTGTTATACACAACTCTTCACCTCAAAAGACAATTCTTACAACGAACACAATTTTGAACCAAACTTTTTTGAATTTGGAGATACTAATTATTACTCCCAAAAAAGATTTATCGTTTTTAAACGACTACTTTCGATTTGATAAAAGAGTAAAATTTATTGAGATAGACCAAGAGTTAACTACTCACGAAAAAATAACTTTAGGAGTGCAAAAATCGAGTGGGAAAATTATTTCAATACTATTTGACCACAATCGCCTATTTCCTAGTTTTACCCAATATGGTATAGATAGTTTTAATCAAAACTCTAATGTGGTCGTAGCTTTTTTCAATTTTTACGAAGTCAAATTTGAGGACGAAACTCTTAATCAACGGGAGCTCGAAAGACACAAATATTCATTTAAAGATTATCTTCAAATTATACCTAAATTCCCAAGAAATGAGTTTTTCCCATTGCTCGCAAAGAAAGCTTTTTTAACCACAGTTACAATCAAATCTCTAGTCGAAAGCCCATTATCTTTTCTAAACTCAATCAACAGCGTTGAAATTTCTACTCCATTGATAGAAATTTACTCTACCAAAGAAAACTATGAAAAGATAAAATATTCAAAGGAGAAAATTACAGATGAAAAACCCAAGGTCTCGATTATTATCCCTTGTTATAATTTAGCTCCATACCTTTCCGAAGCTGTTGAAAGTATTATTAATCAAACTTTTCAAAATTGGGAATGTATAATAGTCAATGACGGAAGCACTGACAATACACGCGAAGTTGCATTTAATTTAATCCAAAAGTATTCAAACAAAAACATCAAATATTTGGAAAAGACTAACGAAGGAGTATCTATTGCTCGAAACTATGGAATTACTCATTCTCTTGGTGAATACATTTTACCTCTCGACGCCGACGATTTACTCCATTCCCAGTTTCTAGAAAAAACAGTCAATCTACTTGAGAAAAATCTGGAAGTTCACATTGCTTACACAGACCAAAAACATTTTGGTTTTTCTGAGCAGTATGTCCCATCTTTAGATTGGGATCCGCTAATAGAAACTAAATTCAATTACATTGGAAATTCAACTTTGTATAGAAAAGTTGTTTGGGAAACAGTTGGTGGATATAAAAAAGGCATTGGTTACGAAGACTGGGAATTTTGGATTTCCGCAATAGAAAAAGGTTTTACTGGAAAGAGAATCCCCGAGCCTTTATTTTTTCACAGAGTGAGAAAAGGAAGCAGGTTTCAAGAAGATTTAGAGAAAGATATCATAAATAAATCTCAAATTATTCAATACCATCCACTCTTATTTACCGAGAAGCAATTTGAATGGGCTAAATCTGTAAATTCAAACAAGAACTTTAATACACCATTCAAAAATTTAACTAATTACATACCCGAATTTGTCAATTTAGACCAAAAAGTCGAACTTAAAAACTTCCGAGTTTTGGCATTGATTTCTACCTCAGATTTAGAAAATTTCTCTGAGTACTCGATAACAAATTTAATTGAACAAGGTATTGATACTTATTTACTTTATAGCAAATACGATGAAGTAAAAATTCAAAATATATCGAAATTCTTGAACAAAGGATTAGTTCAAATTGAACAATTCGACGAACAAATTAAAAATTCTACAACAACAAAAAATCAACTAGAGCTGATTTTGAAGAAAAAAATAGATTTGGCTCGTGAACTTGATTATGATTGGTTTATTAGTCTCGACCTAAATGAATTTTTAGAATCTCCATTTTCATGGGTCTCTTTGAAAGAATCCATTTTCTTAGTCGACTCTTTAGGATACAATACAATATTCTCAGAATTGCCCGACTATGACTTAAGCAAAGAATATGCTTACTACTTGGATAATAAAACCGATAGTAACCAAATATTTAATTTTTTATTATTAAAAGGATGGAAAAAATCATTAAATTTTGATTTTAATTATTCAACCAACCCCCAAGCTGGTTTTCCCGACCAAAGACTTTTCCCTATCCCATTTGTTTTATACCATTTCCCTTTACAATATGATTCGATTGAAAATTTTAATTTTAATTGTGAATCTAATAATCCCCAAATTCGAGAAAGTAGGACATCCGAAAAACCAATTACGCTGATAAATCTTGAGCCGGCTTATGTCGAGAATTTATTAAAATTTCAAAACAAAACAATATCAGAGTTCTCGCTTGCAATTTTGTTGACTAATCTTATATCTAACTTTAATATAAATACAATCAACCTTGAAAACTTTACAAAATTCATAGCAAAATTTCACAACCAGAACGAAAAAGTTATCAACGAAATATGCATAGCAGTTGAAAGCAATCTTGATACATTTTTAAAATCAAACCTTGAAGCAATTGCGTGGCAATTAATCTTGAAAGTTCCTTACGAAACCTTACAAATTATCCAAGAATATTTGAGCCTAAAATATTGTCATTTTCTAACTATAGGAAAAATTTCTCAAGCAAGAAAAATCAAAGAACTTGTTTTACTTTTACAAAATAAAGTAGTTCTTAAATCCCCATTCATAAATTTTATTGGTTATCCTGAAAATTTACATAGTAAAAAAATTCTTTCGGACAATAAAACAAAGTCCAATATAAGTCTCGAAGCCGATTCATTTTGTGAATACCCAAAATTAAAAATTCAAGACTTATTTGAAAACAACAGAATCGAAGAAGCTAAAAACATTATCGAAAATTATTTAGTAATCGATGAAAATAATATCGATGCACTAAATGATCTTGCCATCATAAAATCCTTAGGTGGAGAAACAGATGAAGCAATTCAACTATTCAACAAAATTCTTTCAATTGACCCAGAAAATCAGATTGCAAAAGAAAATTTGGCAACTCTAAGTGGGAACTTGAAATAATTCTATTTCACCTAACCTTGCTCAGTTTCTCAATATATTTTCTTATTCTCTCACTTTTTTCAACGAGGTTTCTTGTTCTGTAATAGCTTTCAAGGTAAACTAAATTGTTTAATGCAGATTGGATAATACCTTTTATTAAATAATTATCATTCAATAAGTGCTTTTCGAAAGCCTCAATTTCAATTCCTTTTATCTCCGAGGGAATCTCCTTGTATTCCCCCAAGAGCCTTAATGCAAAGCCTTGTGGAATTTGTTCGTATTTTAAAAATGGTCTTCTGTCGTATTCATTCTGTAGGATATCGAAAGTTATATATACTGGCCTTTCGTCGATGTTTTTTTCGACGAAACTACTTAGTAAGTCTTCAAATCTCGACTGAATAAGTTGGACATTGTATGGTTTTTCTGATTCAAAAAGCTCCAACTGCTCCAAAAACAGTTCCATTTCTTTTTCTGATTTTTTAACAACATCGGGATACCATCTTTTTAATTGTTCAAGATACCAAGTTCGACGCAACAATTCTTTTTCAATAAGTACAATATCTTTTCTATATGCTTCGACTTGCTGTAAGTACCAAAAAGCTGAACAAAAGTAATCCCATTGAGCAGAAATAATTATCGCTTTTGGTTCAAGATTATCTACAATATTTTTGGTATATGTAACAACAAGATTGTTTTTGGATTCATCATTCTCGTTAAAATTCATTATGAGAAGTAAAATTGGTACGATAAATCCCGTAAAAGCATATTTTTTAAATCGTTCCCAGATAAAAAATAGTCCGGCAGAAAAGACAAAAAACAGCGAAATAAAAGCAAGGGAAAAATAAGTTTGTATATCGTGAATTTGATAATTGAGGGAGTAAACTAAACAAAACAACAAGGCCAATAGAAATAAATAGAGCAAATATCTGTTACGAATAGTCAAAAACACAAAGCCAATAAACACAACAATTAACCCAACGTAAGCAAATTCATAAGGCAAGCTCGATAAGAATTTCTGAAAATTTTCACCTATTGTCTCGGCGGAGCTGAACATCCAGACCCTATATTGCTTCCCAGAAACGTGATATAAAAACTTTTCGAAAGACCTCGAAACCCAACCCCAATTGAAAAGAGGAAATGCGCTACTTCTAATCGGTAAGTACAGATAAAAACTTAATCCAACGACAAAAGGGATTAAAAGAAGTAACAAAGATTTTATCTTTGGTATATTAAAATAAATTTTATTATCATCTTTGCGAAAGAATACTAAAAACAAAAGGCTTGGAAGAATCAAAACAGTAGTTAAATGATTTGAAAATCCTAATCCCAATAGGAAAGCAAGCAAGAAAACCCACTTAGCTTGAAATTGATTTTGAATAGCTTTGAACGAGGTTAAAAAAATTAAGTTGAACAAAAGTATCTGCAAGGAGTAAACTTCAAGCGAGGTTGCTTCGCCCCAAATTGTTCGAGCAAAAGCAAACGATAAAGTCGATAAGAAAGAAAGCAGATAAATCTGTATCTCTTTGGCTGAGGGTACAATTCCGATATTTTTACTGACTTTTTTACTAGAATTATGAGTTCCAAGAATTTGTAAAAAAGAGACTACCGCTAAGAAAAAAACAAGGGATGCCGAAGCAGTCCAAAAAGCGGATAAAAGATTCATCTGAAAAATTTTGGAATGGAAAATAGGTAGCAAGGACCAAAGGTAACCAAGTATAGTAAACAAGGGGTAACCAGTTGGGTGTGGTATTCCAAGGGTACAGCAAACTGCCATTAATTCGCCATTGTCGGTAAAATCAAGCGACCGATTAGTTGTCAGAAAATAAATTAAAAAAGGGAAAAGGAATGATAAAGTTAGCAATGAATAAAATACAAGCCTATTTGACTTCATTCTTGCGTAAGGCTAATTCATATTCTGCAAATGAATCTGGGGTTTCGTAAAAGCGAACACTTAAAAGCTCAATATTTTTATATTCCTTAAGCTTTTCGGCTATCTGGTTGGAAATCCAAATTGCAAGATTTTCGGAGGTTGTAGTTTCTGGAACAATAACAAAACGGAAATTATTTTTTTTCAAAAAATCAATCATTACTTCATCATTCTTGTCAACAACAAAAGAATGTTCCAGTTGTTCAATCAATGGTTTAACGATTCTTTCCAACTCATAAAAATCAATAAGCATTCCAAAATCATCTGGAACACCAACCAAAGAAACTCTAATTCGGTATGTGTGACCGTGAATATTACTACATAAACCTTTATGAAAAGGAAGTCGATGACTCATTTGCCAAGTAAATTCTTTCGCAATTCTTAGTTTCATAATTTGCTTTCTCTACCTTCCCTAACATATTTTGCAACTACAGTCGAATTCATACCACCACGAGTGGACCAATCAGTTTTAACTTCCATTTCGAGTGGATTACAAGCAGATACAAGGTCATCAAGAATCTTGTTTGTTACAGCTTCGTAAAAAATACCCATATTTCTATATTGAAGAAAGTACATCTTTAAAGATTTTAATTCTAAGCAAACTTTATCTGGAATATATTTTATGGTTACTGTTCCAAAATCGGGCAACCCAGTTTTTGGGCAAACTGATGTAAACTCTGGGTTACGATGTATTATTACATACTCCCTTTCTGGATTCGGATTTAAAAAAGTTTCTATTTCCACTTTTAACTAAACCTTAATTTTACACAAGAATTTCAATTGCAAATTCAAATTCTAACTAAACCTTTTTACCGAAAATTTAATTTACTGGTTTATTAAGAATTAACTTAAACTAACTTAATTAGTATAATACGGCTTCACTTTATTTAAAGTTTAATTAATGTAGTTAGATATGAACCATTTTTAGTTTGAACCTGAACAAAATACACACCAGAAGGATAAATAGCCAAATCTATTTTATGATTATAACCAGAGCAAATCTTTTGACCAAGTGAATTTAACACTACAAACTCAACAAGTTCTTCATCGGAGAAAATTGTTGCATAATCACTCGTAGGATTTGGGAAAACTGCGACCTTTTTGTGCTCCGTAAGCTCATTAACAGAGTTTATAAAGCCGAGTAATTGGTAAACATCTAATTTTCCCCATCCAGCTTTATAGTTTGGAGTAGGTCCGGTATGAATATCCGAACGACCAGCACGCTTTACAAGCTCAATAATTTCACTTACTGATATATTGGGTCTTTGCTCCAAAAGCAAAGCAATTGCACCAGAAACAACAGGCGCAGCGAAACTTGTTCCTTCAACTCCAAAATATATGCCACTTGGGTCGAGACTTGTTGAATCAATAAATTCTTCTACCGAACTAGCTAAAGCCGAAAATACAATTGAGCCGGGTGCAACAATTGTTGGAAGGACACGACCATCGCGTGAAGGGCCAAGACTACTATATCCAGCCAAAGAGTTCATTGGAAGATTATCTGATTGGTCATTAATATTTCCCCAAATATCGATAAATCGATTTTTCGATACAAATGCTCCAACACTTACAACCAGTTTCGCAGTCGCTGGCGCAGCAATTGTCATAAGACTATCGCTAACGAAACGAGAAAAACGAGTCTTAAAAGGATGCTGTTCGCCAATTGGAAAAGCACACCAAGAATCGAGACGCCCACTCTTTTTAGGAACAAATACAATTGACCAGTAATATTTTGTAAGGTCAATCTCTTCGAAACCACCATTGTTAATGAATACTGTAATGTTATCTCCATTGTAATTTTGAGTAGCTGCAAAAGAAATCAACCCAGCAACCGAGTCTTTATCATCAAAAAGTTGGACATTAGTTGCAAGGTCGCTAAAAGCAAAGGCTTTTTCGGCAATAAATCGGTTGTCTCGATAAATACCAACATAAACAGAATCTACTACTCCAGTTTCTGTCCAGACTTCTGCACCAATAAGAAAATAGTTAGGGATATCTGGGCAAAGCCAAGGTAAAATGTCGCAAAGATTAACAGGCACAAATAGTAATTCTTTCCTTTGGCCAATTTTGAGAATGCCACCACTATGTATGTTAAAATCACCCAAGTTACCAGCAGAAGCAACAACTGCTCGTCCCTTTTCTTCAGAAATCAAATTATCTATAGCCTTCGATACAAGGTCTTCTCCATCGTGTGAACCTAATACGAAACCTAAACTTAGGTTGATAACACAAGGTTTGCCAAGTTCCTTTGCTTTCTCGAAAATGTATTTACAACCAGCAATAAGATTTTGGTCAGTAAAATCCAATTCGTGTGGTTCTGTTGTCCCCTTGACAATTATCAAGCTAGCTTTTGGAGCTATGCCCAAATAATTAATCTTTCCTCTTCCATTTCCGCTGGCGACAGACGCAACACTCGTCCCGTGCCCAAAAAAGTCTTTCTGCACAACAGAAGAAATATTACTATCGATTTGAGCCTTTGTATATTCTCTTCCCCAAGTATAACCTCGTGGTGGACTGCCACCAGAAAAATCGTCGGACATATCCCACAAATACAAGACACGAGTTCCATTTTCATCACTGAAATCGGGATGGTATAGGTCGATACCAGTATCAAATATTCCGATAATTACATTCTCGCCAAGATATTTCTTTGGTAAATTCTCCCCTAAATGAACTTTTTCGATGTTAACTTTTTTTCTTACAGAATCTAAATTAGGCTTATACATTTTCGAAGCAGACAAGCGTAAAACTTTTGGGTCATCGATTAAATCTTCCAAACGGTCAATGGGAATATTCACAGCAACGATATCACCAACTTCGACCAATATTTCACAACCATAATTTTCGAGAAACTTGGACGGACCACTTATCTGTAGTAAAGCAGCGAGATATATTTTATCTTGTTTAGCAAGATATGGATAATTTAAGGACTTAAATACTAACTCCTTGTCTTTTATATCCTTTAAAGATTTAAAATAATTAAGCTTGTAAATACTAAAAGCGTCAAGTTTATCGAACGCAAAGGCTGAAAAGAAGTAGAAAAAAATGAAAAAAACTGTTAAATAAAATTTTACTTTATACATAACTTCAATGAAAATAATTATTCAAACTTATATTCTTGTGATAAACCAATACGGTGAATAAAATCATATCTTGAAGCCTTCCGCAAGGCAACAACATCACCTTCGACAACAATTATGTTTCCTGCTTCGGTAATCACTTTTAAGCCAACAGCCTCTAACTTATCTTTAATGATGAAATCCAAGTTTCTATACATCTCCAAAATACAACGTATCTTTTTATTACCACCCAAATATTCTGGATTATTCATTAAAATCTTAAGCTTTGGTTCGAACTTCTGGTCGAAAGTTTTTTCTATATCTTTTTTCACACAAAATTGTCCCGATATCGCAATTAGAAAAAGTATAAAGTAATAGAAAAACTTCATAATAATTCACCTACTTAGCAAGTATAACAAATTGCGTACGGCGGTTTTTTGCTCGTCCCTCTTCGGTTTCGTTAGTAGCAATTGGTTGCGACATTCCAAAACCACGCCAGCGGAGCCTTTTCGGCTCGACACCTCTCGAAACTAAAGCATCATAAACTGCTTTTGCACGACGCTCCGATAGTGCTTGGTTATATTCAACGGTACCAATGTTATCGGTATGTCCTTGTATTTCTAATCTTAATTTGGGTCGAGCAAACATTTGGTCCACAATTTCCTCGATTATCGGATACGACTCGGGTTTAATCTCCCATTTATCAAAATCAAAGAAAATAGGGCGAACAAAACTTTCCCCTTCATCTTTCCACATTTCAGATGTATCGTAAAATCCTTCTGCCCAAAGAGTATCTTTCCGGCCTGGTATATCCAGATAAGAAACAACACGATGAAAACCCCAAAACTTTGGAGGTTTATAGGATATTAGATAATAATTTCTAAGGCTCATATAAATATCGAGGAAAATCAACTTCAAATCGTCTTTGGAATAGGCTTTATAAAACTTTCCACCAGTATTGAAAGCTAAATCCTTTAAATTATCATCCAACGAATAACCAAAGGCGACGGTAAAAATGTGAACTTTTTTTTCTTTAGCTAATTGTATTATCTCGCCGATTTTTGCCTTTGAATAGTTGTCATCACCATCCGAAAAAACAACAACAAGCCGAGGATTTCCATCATTAGGCAATTCGTTGAAAAGCAAAATACTTTTATAAATTGCATCGAAAACACCCGAATATAGCCCAAAGCCTTCTAATTTCTTTGCTCGGAACTCGTTCAATAGTTTATTCTTATCTGTTTCGAAAGGAATTTTTAAGGTAAAATTTTTGTTGAACGAAGCAAACGCGATTCTATCGAAAGGATATTTCATAGAAATAAACATCTCTGCACCATCAAATATGGCATTCATAACCCCGCTCATCGAACCGCTATAATCAATTGTTAAAGCAATATTATAAGGGATAGAATCATTAGCCCCGTATTCCCTTACAAAAAAGGTATCGATAACGACCCTTCTAATATTGTAAACTTTGCCGAGATATTCCTCCAAAAAATTAAAGTATATATGCTCACTTTTACAATATGGCTTTGCCATTTGCGAAACAAAATTCCCTTTTCCATCGAAAACTCTTGTGTAGAGTTTAACTGTATCGGGATACTTATCGATGTCTATTCTCCAAATATCATAATGAAGATTGGCAGGGTCGACAGAATCAATGGTTACCGTTCCTTTTAAATAACTTTTAAATACATTCGTATCGGGGGTATCCCAAACCTCTTTTTGAAGTTCAAAGTCTTTGACCCTTTTTGGACTGGAACAAGATAATGCAAAAAGAAATATCAATAAAATTTGAAACCAAACAACATTCATCAGCAAAAGAAATTTACACGTAATCTGACGTAGAAGGTAAATAAAAATTTAATCCGCTGTTACTTCCATAAGCAAAGCATCCTTTTCAACAGCATCGCCTTCTTTGACCAAAACCTTTTGTATTTTACCCGAAATCGGAGAAGATAGTGCATTCTCCATTTTCATAGCCTCGATAATTACAACTTTGTCTCCTTTGTTAACAAAAGAACCTTCTTGAAAAAGCACTTTTACAACTAAACCGGGCATTGGAGCTTTAATCTTTGCATATTTCAACTTTTCGTCGCCACTTTCTTTGATAAAGTTTCTCAATATTTCACTTGCTTCGGAAGTTACTTCGACTTCAAGCTCAAAACCATCAATAGTTGCCTTTATTGAACCATTATCTTGATTTTTAGCAGTTACAAGAACAACTTTGTTATTAACTAAGAAGAAATAAATATTTGGTGGGATTTTCTTTAACAATTCGATTTGAACATCGACTCCATTGGCTTTGAATTTCTTTGGGTCTTTAGGGTCGAGTAAAACTTCAAAAGATTTTCCCTCGAATCTTACAACATATTTTTCCATAAACTATTTCCTTATAAAAGTTCCGAACACAAATAAATAAACATAACAGTAAGATTTATACAATCATTCAGATTTTTCAAGTCGATTTTGTCGGGGGTATCTTTATGGGAATGATGAAACCAAAAGTATTTTCCACCATCATCAGTACTAATAGATGCACCTGGGTATCCTTCCCTCATCATCGGTGAAATATCTACCCCACCACCACCTTTAAAAACCACGACATTAGGATAAAAATCCTGGATATACTTTTCGAAGGACTTAACTTTCGTCCAAGTAGTGTCCGGTCCAGTAAAACCAATTCCTTTAGGCGGGAAAACCCCTACATCGAATTCCAAAAGCAATGTGTGAGGTTCCGATTTGTGGAGCTCTGCATATTTTTCTCCACCCGCTAATCCATTTTCCTCATTAACCCAAAACACTAACCTTAATGTTCGCTTTGGTTTAATATTGAGCTCTTTAATCAAACGAAGAGACTCCCAAGTAATGATACAGCCGCCAGCATCGTCGTGGGCACCCGAACCAACATCCCATGAGTCAAGGTGTCCACCAAAAGCAATTATTTCATTAGGTAAAACACTACCGTTTATTTGGGCAATAAGATTTCTCGAAGGGAAAAGTCCATCGTGACGTGTTTCAATCTTCAAATAAATTTTTGGAGTTATACCTCTATCTTGAAAACGTTGTAAAAGTAGAACATCTTCTTCGGTCAATGAAGCAAAAGGAATTTTGGGGACTGTATCATTGTAACTCATTACCCCTGTATGTGGATTGTTTAACGAAAGTGGTGAAATTGGTCGACAAAGCGCTGCAATTGCGCCAACTTCTGCTGCACGGATAGCTCCGAGCCAACGATATTGAACGGTTTTTCCATATCCTTCATACGGAGGATTATAGACAACAATTTTACCCTTTGCTAATTCCTTTTTTTGCAGAAGTTCATCAAAGCTCTTAACTACAAGGACTTCTGCGAAGATACCATTCGATGGAGTTGAAACGCTGCCACCAAAAGCCATAACTGGTAGAACCTTTCGCCGAGGATAAATAAGCTCGCAATCCTCATAAATTCTCACCCATTTTGGCACTAAAACTTCTTCGCTCCAAACACTATCGAAACCTTCCGTTTTCAGAACGCTTTCTATCCAATCCAAAGCGTTTTCAAGATTCTCGCTACCGCTGAGCCTTGGTCCAAAATCATCGCATAGTGATACTAATTTTCTCCAAGAAGTTTCATTCTTGATTCCGTGGTTGTATATTCTTTTCAAATTTGAATATATAATATCTATTCCACCTCTTGTCAAAGAGGGTTCAAAGTCCAGAAAAAGCAAAAAAACTAAAGCTAAAATAATTCGCATCATTTCGTATCTAAAAAGTTCTAAATTAACAAAAAACAACAAGGCTTTTTAAATCCACCGAGAAATTTGTGTGTTTTTGTTTTATCTTTTTCAAAATCTTTTTTAATTTGTTATTCCTATATTTCTTCAAAAGAATAATTTCGATTATGAAGCCACTTTTTATTTTTCTTTTAATGACATTTACAATCAACCCCAATATTTTAATTTCTCAGTTCCTAAACAATCAGAACGTGCAAGTAATTTTACAAGGAAAGGTAACAGACGAATATACTGGTAATCCAGTTCCAGTAACTATTGAATTTAGAACGAGTAGTGGGAAAAAGTTCAAAATAAAGTCGAACCCACTGACTGGTTTTTATCAACAAGTGTTTAATAGTGGCGAGACTATCGAAGTAATATTATACGAATGGGACGTGATAAGAAAAACAGAAAAATTTTCGATTCCCGATACCAACAAGTATGCAGAATTTGAAAGAAATTTCACAGTCAGACATCTTAAAGAAGGATTACAAGCCTTTAAATACGATGGATTCGAGAAGAACTCTGCTAATCTTAATTCTGAAATTGAAAGTAAGATTCTCGAATTAGAAGAAGTTTTAAAATTCAACAGAAATGTAAAATTTTCAATCCTTGTCAACGCCCACGACACTTACTACAAGACAAAGAAAACTCAAACTGTAAAGAAAGAAATTAGAGAGAAAAAGAAGAAAAAAATTGTTCAAGAAGAAATTGTGCAGATTATTGAACCACCAACCGACAAAATACTTGAGCTTGTCGACTTGCGATTCCCTTCCTTAGAAAAAGTCGTCAACAAATTATCTCGCTGGAAAGACAGAATTTTTCTTGAAAAGGATTATACTGTCGGTGACTTGCAAGAAATAGTCGGAGAAAACCCGCCAGACATTGTTATCGTAGTTAAGGAACTTAAAAACATACTTGAACGTTAGTTCGAAATTACTAAACTTATTTATATAGTTATATGAAAAAAGTAGAAGTTAGCTACTTTGTCGATACGACAGCAGAAAAGTTTTTAGACCTTGCTTCCCAGTTTCAGCAAAGCATTGCATTTCTCGCTGCCATTGAATTAGAAATATTCAATGCCCTTGGGGAAGACTTTAAATCAGCCGATGAAATTGCCGAAATAATCAATGCACCTGTTCGTGGAACCACACGATTGCTTAATTTCTTAGTCTCTTTGGGAGTGTTGCAAAAATCGGGGACAAAGTATTCAAATACCAAAGAAGGGAAAATGTATCTTGTCAAAGGTAACGAAAAATATCTTGGGAACTTCAAACTGTTTTGGTTTTTAATCAATAGTTGGCTCCAACTCCCAAGAGTAATTAAAGAAGGATTCAATAAAAACGAACATTCTTTATCCAAAATACCACCAGAAGTCATAGAAGGCTTAATGTTTATAATAAATTGGCGCGCAAACTATCAAGCTCCAGAACTTGTTAGTTATCTCGATTTATCGAAAGTAATTAAAGCACTGGATTTAGGTTGCGGACCGGGAACTTTCGGACTTGAACTCTTGAAAAAGAACATTAATATTGACTTGACATTATTCGACTTCGAAGAAATTATTCCATTCACTCAAAGCTACGTCGAAAGAAAAGGTTTTACCGGATTGGTCAACATAAAAGCTGGAAATTTTATGACCGACGATATAGGAAAAGATTACGACCTTGTTATTGTATCGAATGTACTTCGCTTGCTTTCATTTAAACAATGCTTGAATCTATTGAATAAAGTTTTCGACGCATTAAAGAGAAAAGGCAAAATCGTTGTCCAAGAAACCTTGTTTGACAACGACAGAGTAAATCCCAAAATTGCAGCTATCGAATCGATGAATTTACTACTTCTAACATCCGAAGGTGACTTACTTACACAAACCGAAATTGTTCTACTTTTAAAAGAAGCTTGGTTTTCCGACATAAAAATTATTAAAACTACTTATGGTTCAACCATATTCATCGGCGAAAGATAAATTAGAATTGGCCAAAATTTTACATTCCTTTGCTTTATTCTGTATAATTCTTTTTTTCTTCAGTTGCACAAAAAAAGAAGAAATTCCCTATGAAAAAAGAGAAAACATAAAAATAACCGAAAAGCCAAAAGTCGAGAGTGTCGAAAACACCAAGATTTATCAAATTGAAGTAATTCGAAAAATTCCACACGACAACGATGCATTCACACAAGGTTTAGTATTTCACAACGGTTTTCTGTATGAGTCCACTGGAGAGTATGGAAAATCTTCCTTAAGAAAAATCAACCCAGCGACTGGAAAAGTTGAAAAAAAAATTCAGCTCGAAAATCACTTGTTCGCCGAAGGTATGGCTATACACGATAACAAAATATTTTTACTAACTTGGCAGAACAATCAAATATTAATACTCGACCCCCAGACTTTTAACTACATTAAAAGAGTTGACTTTCTTGGAGAAGGGTGGGGTCTAACAAATTTAGATGAAAAATTTCTTGTTCAAAGCGACGGAACAAATATACTTAAAATCGTAAACCCAGAGACTTTTCAAATCGAGGGCAAATTAATGGTTACCGACAAATCTGCACCCGTTGCAAACCTAAATGAACTCGAAAATATCGAAGGTGATATTTGGGCAAACATATGGATGAAGGACTTAATTGCAGTAATTGACCTGCTAAACGGCAAAGTAAAATTTTGGATAGATGTTTCTTCTCTTCGCAATTTTTTGAAGCCTAATGACGATGTCGACGTCATCAATGGTATTGCTTACGATAAGCAAAACAAAAGAATATTTTTAACAGGCAAATATTGGCCCTATATTTTCGAGGTGAAATTAAAATACTAATTAATAAATCTAAATTTAAATCGACTTTTTAAAATTTCAATTATCTCAATTGAAATGAAAAGTAGGTTCTTCTTTACTTTTAGTTTATTCTCTACTTGTTAACGCCCCCTCCCCTCGGAAACTCAAACATTCAAGGGGATGAGATTTAGTTACTTCGTCAATACAAATTCTTGTTTTGTTCGGTAGCTTTGGCTTTGCATTGTTATGATATACATTCCGTTCGATAAATCGCTAACATCGACTCGCACTACATAATCCCCAGCTTTCATCTCGCCCGTTACTACTCGCTTGACTATCTCACCTTGTGCATTGATTATCGCTATCTCCGTCCACCCATCAAATGCTACTCCAAACTCTACTTCAAGTATGCTACTGCTCGTGGGATTAGGCCTTATCTCCTTTAAGTAATACTCCTTCCCTAATGTCGCTATCCACCTTAAATCGTAAACACAGACCGGCTCCAACTTCACTTCGCTGCCTATATCGCTAACCAATAAGCACTGCGTTCCTTGTGCCTCGACGTCTAATTCTAACTTCGAATAGTCCGTACCTACTGCCTCCGTCGGTAAATACGAATCGAAACTGAACCTCAATATCTGTCCACTTTGGTTCAATATGTTCGTCCCAGTTGCTACTAATCGCAACGTCATCTCCCCGTTTACATCATCAACCGTAAGCCCTTGTATCGTGAATCTACCAGCAAGAGCACTGCCACCTTCTACGC